>JBDWUA010000008.1:0-333708 GCA_039984715.1 Paracoccaceae bacterium
CTGCTTGCGCGTAAGCCCACTGGTCAGCGCGATACGCACCGCATCCTGGCGAAATTCGTCCGTCCGTTTCAGTCCCATAGTCAGTCTCCTTTGTTGCAGTAAATGCTCTCAAAGGAGCGGTATCAAACCGCGACAGGTCCAAACTGGTTCGAGTGGATGAGAACAAAAGACGATGGTTGGTCCTCTACGAATTTAATCTGGCAGAAGCGAACTACACAAAACCGCGGCCTGGAGACCACGGCAAACGATATGAAGAGTTCAGATTCTTCTACTGTGTATTTGTAAAAAAAGGGAAAGCCACTGATTTCACGAAATATCTTGCTGCGGAAGCGAGCCTGAGTGTTAACGACTTTCAACCCCGCGAATTCACTGATGGCCCCTTTTTACGCGAAGCATTCTGGCGCGACACCTGGAAATCAGCGAAGTTTGACCAGCACATTTGGAGGGCACCACCCGGCTGTGACTTTGCCATCCCGGTCGCTCACTATCATTGGGAAAGCCACCTCGACAAAACCCTACCTGAAGGTTTTACAAACTATATGCCGCAAAAATGGTTCGCGGAAGAACTAGGTCTGACCATGTCTTCCGAGGGACCTCAGTCCTGGATCGACAATACTGGAAACACGGTTGTTCAATCCCAACGGCCCGTGAGTCATCAGACAGCGGTGGTCATAGATGAGTCTACACTTCGTCGGCATGCAGAAGAGAACCAAGTTGAACCCGTCTGGATAATGATTGCAGAGCGCAACACATGGCCAAAGGGGGTAAACGATGAGTCCTGTTGGCGAAGGTCTGAAGGCGCTATTTGGCTCGATGGCAATGAATGGCGACAGGTTGGCTGGAACAATGATACCAAGCGGTAGTGGACCCGAGCAAGTTAGCTGCGACGCCTTGAATATGTATCAATTCTTGACACATGTATCCTTACGTGATACATCATCTTCATGATCCAAAGTACCAAGGGCAAACTCGCTGCCAGTGCCGCAAAAGGCAAGTACGGCAAAGGCTTCCCGGGTGACTTGGTGAAGCGCGCGAGGGCGATGCTCTCGGCGCTGGATGCTGCGGTTGTTGTCGAGGATTTGCGGTTTCCGCCCGGCAACCACCTGGAAGAACTGAAAGGGGATCGGGCCGGGCAACACTCCGTTCGAATCAACGGGCAATGGCGCATCTGCTTTGTCTGGACGCCGAACGGCCCCGCCGAAGTCGAAATTGTGGACTACCATTGAGAGGATACGCTGATGAGCTTGCTTGAAGACCCCATGCACCCCGGTGAAGTCCTGAAAGAGCTTTATCTTGATCCCCTGGAGATGGGGGCCATCGCGTTTGCGCGGCGTTTGGGCGTGCCTCGAACGCGGATCGAGCGGTTGATTAAAGGTTCGACAGGTATCACGCCTGACACTGCGCTGCGCCTTGCTCGCGTGTTCAACACGACCCCGGCCTACTGGGTAAACCTGCAGACGAACTATGACATGGCGCGGGCGGCCAAAGAGATCGATCTCTCAGATATAGAACCGTTGGTCGCTGCGTAGTGGGATAGCCGCGAACCAAGTATTGCGCAAAACTCGAAACTTCGACGTGAGGCATGCAAATAGAAATTGCGCTCGATATGCCGGGCTTAGTCCTCAAAAGGAGATCTTTCATCCAATTCCAGCTGAGTTCCTGTTGGCTGAGGCATTATTCCAGGAGGACAAATCCAGTCACTCTTTATTTGCTCGTCAGTCTGAGGATTGAACTTTGCTGCAGCCTTAGCGATCTGATCTATGTTGTCTGGAGGAGAAATCCAGCAACTCCACACGCGCAAATGAGGTGGGACCAAGGTTTTGCTATCGCCAATAACGTTGCGAAGCTGCCATTGTGTGAGCCCCTTTGCACCACGCAAATCCGCCGCGTGAGCCGCCAATGACAAATGTGCATCTTCCCAATTGATGTTAGTTGCAACGGCCTCGATTAGAATGGTGCCGTTCAGATTGGCGTCACTTAGATCTGCGCCATCCATTTGCGCTTTCTTAAAGTTCGCACCATCTAATTGTGCTCCATTGAAACTCGCTCCATCCATCTTCGCGTAGCTAAGATTTGCTCTGCTCAAATAGGCTGAAAAGAAGCCCGCTTTCTTTAGTCTAGCACCGCCCAAATCTGCTTCTTCCAATCGCGCCACGTTGAACCGCGCTTCGTTCAAGAAAGCAGAGCCGAAGTTCGCGCCCTCCAAAAACGCCAGCCTCAGGTCAACCCCTTGCATTTGGGCTTGCCAAAAGACTGCTCCTTCCAATTGGGCTTCATTCAACTTTGCCCAATCTAAGCGCGCCCAGCTAAGATCGGCCCGTTGCAACCGGGCTCTATAGAGCGAGGCATTTTCAAGCCTTGCACCTTGGAGTTGTGCAAAACTGAGATTTGAGAATTCCATATTTGCATCGCGAAGGTCGCGCCCCCGAAGGTCCTTAAGTGCCGAACGTGTGGCGGAAGCAATGCGTTCTTCACGCCATTCGCTGCGAAACTCTGCGTCCAATCTCGAAAAGTGAGAGAAACAAGCAAGTTCTGTGGCTGGCGTCAAACCCGGCCGAGTTGGTTCACTGTCAAGGCTGTCTGAATCAGGTTTGCCAGGTTCAAGGTTTTGGAAGTTGTTTGCAACGCACCATTTGTTGCGATTAGGTCGTATGTGAGGCGGTGCAGGCTGAGCCTCAGTGTAGAGGTTCCCGCAGACATTCGGTTCCAGACCTTTTCGCCGGCACCATTCAGCGCGAAACTTGCGCTGCGAAATCTCGCGGCCAGTGATCTCTGCTTCACCAAGAGTGTTTTCAATTCCACGCAAGTCGGCAACAGCCAATGTTGTATCGAATGGCCTAATCGAAAATCGCCCATCGAAAGCAGCTAAAAGTCGAATAGTCGCTGTTAGTAGAGGGTTGGGTTTATTGGGGTCCAACGTCAGATCGTCTACGGTCCAAACCCATTTTCGGACATCAATCTCTTGTGCTGTTCGAGCAAACATTTCACCACCATCTGGGTAAGTGCGCCCGGTAAAGCGAGGTAGCGGCTCCCCTTCGTTAACTACATCCTCATAGAAATCTACCGCCATCATCGCATATTGCTCAAAGCCAGCTTCGGTCCGTAGCCAGCTAACACAAACAATAAAGGTAGTGACCGGTACGCCCAGTGAACGTTTCCACAATCCAGACCAGATTGGAACTCTTTGATCTCTAGGCAAGCTGCAGGTGCCCAAGAACCACCAGCTTGTTAACCCGGCATACATACTGAGAATTAGGGTAAATGCGATTAAGAGGGTCATTCCTTCAGCATGGGCGGGCATTGACCGCCACCAAAAGAGCATCAGTACAAAAGGCCCTGCCGCCCATACAAGAAAGCCTGTCACCAAACCCGCAAGAAAGTCTAGCGGTCGCTTTGAGGCAGCTCCGTCATTTCGAATTCGAAGCACAAGGTCGTTGACGAGCCAAGGGTAAATCTGCTCATCGAGGGGGCAATCAGCATGAATAGGTGGCGGTTCATAGAGTGCCTCCCAAAGCTTTCGCAAGTGAAGATGAAAGTAAATGTAGAGAGCGGCTCCAATTGTTGGTGCAAAAATGAAGAAGCTCGCGGTCGGGATTGACACACCCACGAGAGGTAACTGGGTTTGGCGGGTATCGATGAAGAAGTCCGCGTCCTCGACGCCCAGTAAGGTAATCACCACAAATGCAAGGTAACCAAGAAGTGCAAACCACGTCGAGCGGGCGGTCACCGAAAGAGTATCGATGCGTGAAATCTGCCGCGCAACTGGGCTCGGCTTCTTTGACTGCCTTGAACGGCGTAAATTAAGTCTCTTGCGATGCATTAGCTCAAATAGGTATGGTCTACGTATTTCACTGGTCTATCAGATATATCTGAGATTTGCTTGCTCAATAGAATAAAGCAATTCCCAGCGCCTCCTTGTTGAAAATCTGCAGCATTATCTTTTCTCGCGCTGAGTTGAACTATATACTAAATTCAATATGTTGCCTACCGTCGACCGTTGAAACATAATCCGCCGTAGAGTTCGAATTTTGCCTAAACCATCAGCCTCTCAATGCCGCAACCCCCGCTCCGCATGCGCCTCCTGGCTGTCTAGCTGTCCCTCAATCTCTCGGCGGCGGCTTTCGTTAAGGTCAAGCTCTGCTGCAAGTTCTCGTCCAGCGTTTTGTAGCTCGCCTCGTCGTTCAGCAATCCACTCAAGGCCTTCATGGATGCGGCCTGCGAACGAATGAGCAAGGTCACGCAGTCTTTCAAGCCAGTCAGCTCCCTCTCGATCCTGCCGGTCGAGCGTCTCTCCAAGGCGGTCAAGTCCTGCGCGGAGGCCTCTGAGGCCGTCACCAACCGCTCGACGCAGGCGAGTAAGTTGCGTTCCAAGGCTGTCAGTTGGGTCATCTAATCCTCCTCGATTCGAATGCAGGTCACGTGTTGCCTGCCCATCGTGCAGGTGCGTAGCCTTGTCTTCGATGGGTCCAGGATCAGCCAGGTCCCCTCGGGCCGTTCGATCCGTGTCAGGCCCATCTCGGTCAGCTCCGAACGTGTCAGATGCACCGTCCAGAAAAAGCTCGCGGCCATCATCGAGACGATCCCCGTCAACACCATCCCCGCGATCAGCCAGGGTGAGATCGTCAGCCAAAGGCGGATCGATTTCAGCCGTGTCTCGAACAGGCTCGCTGTCTCGGTCTGAAAGCGGCGCGTATCGCTCGCGATGGTATGCTGCGCGGCGCCCACAATGTTCTTCAAATCGATCCTGAAGCTCTTGAGCTGAGACGAGATCGAGGCGACGTGTTCGGCCCTGATGGTGTCGAGCTCCGCGTTCAGCTTCTCGCTCAACCGGGTTGGATTGCCAGTTTTCATGGAAGATATCTCCCTTCAAACGCCAGCGCTCGCCGGTGTCGGGGTCTTGGGCGGTCAGGTAGGCTTTGCCCGCGCGTGGGATGTCAAAGCCCGCATCGGTAAGGGCGTCGAGCATGCTCCCACGGTCAGTGATTAGGCCCACGCTGACTTGATCCAGAACCCACGCATGCAGCTCGTCACGACCCTGCGCGCGCGTTGGGGTCTCGATGGTGTCGCGGACCTCTTGGGTGCGCTCCAACTCCATCGGGTCGGCCCACCCGTGACGCTGGTTCATCCCATCGCGCAAGCTGTCGAAGGCGTTCTCATAGCCGGGCGGTGCGATGTTCAGGCTTCGGCCCGAGGTCAGCTCCAAGCGCGGTGTGCAGAAGTGAAGCTCGACACGGTCTTCGTGGGTATGTCGGACCCAAAGCACCTCATATTGCGTCGGGTCCAGCCCCGCGAAGGCCAGACGCTCGAAGTGATCCATAACCTCGCCTTGCTGCTCCTCGGTCGGGGCATCGGTGGCGGCAAAACTGATCACGTCTGCGCGGTAGGTCCACTGGTGGCGGCTGGCATCAATCAGGGCTTCGGTGCGGTCGGGGTTGCCGCGCAGGACCTCGGGCAAGGGTTCGCGCGTGAACCCTGCGCTATCGTTTGCGTAGGCTTGGACGGCCCGAAGCAGGTCCTCCGGCCTAATCCCTTCCTTCATGGCCTCTTCGATTTGGGGAAGGCAGGATGCTTTGCCGCGCAATTGGTCGGGCGGATATCGCTCAATCATGTCCGCAGCCGTTCTCAAAGACCAGTCCATGTGTTCTGCGATCTGAGCTAGTGAAAGCCCCGCGCGAAGCAACCAATTTGCGGCCGTGCCTCGAGCATCGTTAAGGCGCAATTCTTCGCCCACAACGTCTAGCGTAAGCCCTGCCTTGTCACGCCATTAACGCACGCCTTCTGAAGCGCGGTGTCCAGCAAAACGACTGTCGGTGGCATTTGTCAGAAATAGTAGTCGGTCATTTGGCGTCTCCTCAAGCACCTTCGCCATCTTCGGTGCGACCGGAATATATGCCGGTATGCCTCGCTTATTGGTTTTTAGGCGAATACGTCGCCCTTCTGGCGTCGTTTCGATCTGGTTCCAACTCAGCTTCGTGAAGTCACCAATTCGAAGGCCAGTTTCGGTAGCCGTGATTAAGATTCTCGCTACCCACTCCGGGCACATTGTGACGACCCGTTCGATCTGGTTAGGCGACCAAATAATCCCGGAACGATCGACCTCATAAAATTGTTCGGAATTCTGGCACGCATTCGACTCCAAAAACCCGTTATCGACAGACCAGTTCAAAACCAGGCGGACCACGGTAGCGCTGTAATGGTACTGCTTTGCGCTATCACTGGCAATTCCCAATCGCTTAGGAGGAGCAAGTGATCTCCGAAACATTTGCTCAACAGCAAGAAGAAGCACAGCACTTTGCTGATGCACGGAATTTCCAAATCTGCCGATCCTTTTGCCAATGTTACGAACTCGCCATTTTAACCCGTCACCAAAGCCAAACCAGGAAGCGCGGGAACATGCTGTGTGCGCTGCATGGCATCAAACCCAAGTTTCTTATTCTCGGCGCTCTTGCGGGCATGTTCGCGCATTATGTACCCAGCACGATCGCTTTCACGGGCACAAATCGCCTCAAGCACCAGATGATGATCCTGCTGTGCTGCAATCAGTCGTGCCAAGGTCGGTCCCAGTCCTTTCGGGTCAAAAACAGTTGCGCTTGCCGCGACCAAAGGCATTCCCGACAGCGAAGCGATTGTCTCCGACAGGCTGGCGTTGCGGCTGAAATCGATCAATCTGGCATGAAAGGCGTCGTTCAGATCAATCCACGCCATTCGGCTGGCAAGGCTTTGGATACCGTGCGCCAATAAGGTATCAAGCTTTCGAAGAATATCGCGCAGGCCTTCTTGCTCTACCTCACTCAGTCCGTGTTGCGCGCATAGCCGTGCTGCCATGCCCTCCAGCTCGCCCCTCACCAGAATGGCATCAGTCACTTCGTCCAACGTGAATGACCGGATGCGAAAACCCTTGTTAGGTTCACGGGTGACCAACCCTTCCAGCTCCAACTGCCCAAGCGCCAGCCGGATCACCGTCCGCGACACGCCAAAGTCTTGTGAAAGATTTTGCTCACGCAGCTTGCCTGAGGAGCCGAGCTCCCCTGCAAGAAGGTGTTCGCGGATCGCTTGGGCGGTGCTGTCAAGTTGGGTGCTCATGGCCTAGTATTGTGTGCATTTTTTGAGAAGTTGCCATACTAAATTCAGAAATTACTTCCCAGAATCCAATATTGCATGCAATCTTCATGTCGGAGGATCGTTCATGGCAGATAAATCAAAACCGGCCAACGCGCTTGATGAAAGCATCGGCAAGTCAGGCTTTTCGATGCCTGCACGGGCCGCAGGCCCAAGACCAGAGGCGATCCCGCGCTTCAAAGCACCCCCATTGCAAGGCACGCGCCCGCCGCGTTGCCCGCCGTTTGTCGAGGTGACGAATTCGGATCAACTGCTACCTTACCTCGAACATGTGGCGCAGCGTCCCTATAATCACGGGCTAAACGCCTGTTGGGATTTACAAAAAGGCGAACGTGTCCTGCTGCGTGTCGACAATTGGCACAGTGAGCTGACGATACAAGCCTGCCAGAAGATCCTCGAAAAATACGGTGTCAAATACGAGATCAAAATGATTGATCGTGGCCCCATCCCCCAGTGGGTCGGCGCGGATGAGGTCGCTTATTACCTCTTCCGCACCAAAGAGCTGGCCGAGTGGATGGACATGTGGGAAGAAGAGGAGAAAAAGCAGCAATACGACAAGATCCTGATGGGCTATGGCGGTCCTGTGTTGGCCGAACGGTTTATCAAAATCCAACGGATGCCGTTTATCACGCCCGAAATTTTGGCCTCTCCCGCCCATGCCATGCCGATTGAGGTGATCAATGCCATTGACGAATGGACATGGAAGCGCATTCGGTCAGCCAAGCGCTGCCGGATCACCGATCCCGAAGGCACCGACCTCAGCTTTACCAACCATGACGAATATTGGGACAGCAACCACGAATTCTATAACCCCGAGTTGACCACCGCGACTTGGCGCGGGAACGAACATTTCGGCAAGACCTACTTGCCCGGTCACCTAACGGGGCGGCCGTGGATGTTCCATCCGACCAAGGAAGATGGGGAAGGCGTGATTGCCGGTACGACAAACCATATCGCCGCCTGTGACTGGACCCAGCTTGAGGTTGAGCGTTCCAAGATCACCAAGATCAACGAGGGTGGTGAATTCGGTGAAAAGCTGCGCGATGTGATGGAACGCACGAAGGATATTCAATACCCGACCTTCCCCGACAAGGGTATCATGCACTGGTGGGAGGCTTCTATCGGCACCAACCCCCACATCCACCGCCCGCGCAAGGACTTCCCTTCGGGTTTTGTGAATTGCTTGTATGAACGTGTGCGCTCGGGCGTGATCCACATGGGTTTTGGCACGATCATCTCGTCGATGGCCGAACGTGAAGCCGCGCGCGCAGGGCATCTTGTGGGGCATTGGCACCTGCACCTCTATTTCCCAACTTATGAGACTCAAAACAGCGGCGACAACGAGAACATCATCGAGAATGGCCGCCTTGCCGCGCTTGATGCGCCAGAAATCCGCAAGATTTGCGCCAAATACGGCGACCCTGACATGTGGCTGGACGAAAGCTGGAACCCTGCCGTTCCGGGCATCAACATGGACGGCGACTATTGGGACCACTACGCGCAGGACCCGCTGCATTGGGTGCGCTCCGAGCTGGAGATTTGCCGCAACTATCACCCGATGTTTATGAAAATGGTCGGGGCTGATGACAAATACTGCCACGGCGCAGGAGCCGACTGGTGGAAGGGCGGATGCTGCAACCACAGCGGCGTCACCGCACCTGTACTGGGCGGAAACTGCTGCGGACACGATCACGATTGATGCAAAGAAAGAGCGGCGGGCACGGACCTGCCGCCACAAACCACTAGGGAGAGAAGACAATGAAAATGACCAAATTACTGACTGTTGGCGCTTTTGCCATCTCCGGTTTGATGGCCGGCACGATCGCCGAGGCCCAGACGGTTCTGCGCTATGCAGAATTCGGGCCTGATCGCGGCACACGTGCGCAAGCATTGAACTGGTTCGCGGATGAGCTGAAAGAACGCTCTGGCGGCGATATGGAGATTGAATTCCACTGGGGCAAATCGCTTTTGGGCACCAAGGCTGTGCTGCAAGGTTTGGGCGACGGCGTTGCCGACATGGGCTCTGTTATCGGGTTCTTTACGCCTGCCAAACTGCGCGGCTACAACATTGGCGACTTGCCTGTTGAGAATGCCGATGAATGGGTTGGCATGCGGGCATTGTACGAGTTTTCCTCTGACAACCCAGCCATGCAAAAGGAATTTGCGGATCTGGGGGTCAAATATGTGTCCAACTACACGACCGGCCCAATCCAGTTGATCTGCACAAAAGAGGTGACATCGCTGGCTGACATGGATGGCTTAAAGGTGCGCGGCTCTGGCCCTTATGGTAAAACACTAGGTGACTTTGGCGCAGCAGTTCAGGGCATGGGTCAAGGCAAGGTGTATCAGGCGCTCGAATCCGGGCTCGTTGAATGCAACCAGAACTATTACTACTCCATGAAGGCCTACAAACAATACGAAGTCGCCCCACATGTGGTCGAGCTTGAGTGGGGTCAGAACATGGCCTTTGGCATCATGATGAATTCGGCCTCGTTTGACGCGTTGAACGCGGATCAACAGGCATTGATCACGCAGCTTGGATCGGAATTTGTGGACAAGATGGCGCAACTGATGATCGACGGGAAGTCGACAAACAAGCAATCGATGGTTGATGGCATTGATGGCGCCAAGATTTCCGTGGTGTCCCTGCCAGAGGCGGATCGCTCCAAACTGCTGGAAGGTGGCACAAAGTACGTCGAGGCATGGGTCAGCGAGGCCAGCGCGCAAGGCTATGATGGTGCGGGTCTGCTTTCTGCCTATCAAGGTCTGGTTGACAAATTCGCGGCCGAGAAAGCTTCTAAAGGATACCCGTGGACCCGCTAATCTCAGACGAAGGTGACAACACCCACGGCACATGGCCAGAGAGAGCATCGCTTTTTCTGGCCATGGTCGGGATTGCGTTGTTATGTGCGATTGTCACGATAACCGTGGTGTCGCGCACGATCTATCGCCCGATCATTCCCGATGACGTGCTGTTGGTACGCGAAGTCATGGTGGCCGCGATCCTGTTGCCGTTGGCCGTTGTGACGGCGGGGCGGACGCACATCTCCGTGACGATATTCACCAACTGGACAAGCACGCGGACCAAAGTCTGGCTTAGCCTGCTTGGGCATCTGGTTGGTACGGCTTTTGCCGGGCTGTTGATGTTTGCCGGATGGCGTTTGCTCAAGGACGCGTGGCTTGCCGGCGAGTATTTTGACGGTGACATCTACCTGCCGTCATGGATCGGCTATGCGACCTTTATGCTGGCGATGTTGCTGTTTGTGCTGCGTCTCTTGGCCATGCTGTGGGCCGACATCCGCGAGCTGCGCGGTACACCGCACGCACCGAGTTAATCTGAGATATGGAACCCGTCACACTTGCCACAGCCGCTTTGAGCCTTGTGCTGGTGTTGCTCGCACTACGGGTGCCGATTGCCTTTGCCCTTGGCGGTGTGGCCTGCCTTGGGCTGTTTGTCTTCTTTGCATGGCGACCGGGTGGCGAATTCGAAGCCATGCGCGCCATTCGCCCGACCATGTCACTGATCGGGAATACCTCATTTGAGTTTGTCCATAACTACCCGCTCAGCATGATTCCGCTGTTCATCGGGTTGGGGCATATCGCTTATCACGCGGGCATCACAACGGACCTTTATGACGCGATGCGGGTCTGGCTGGCGCGTCTGCCGGGCGGCTTGGCGATGGCTTCGGTGGTTGGGTGTGGCGGATTTTCAGCGATCACAGGCTCCAGCGTAGCTTGCGCCTCGGCGATGGGACGGATCACGGTGCCGGAAATGCTCCGCGCGGGCTATTCGAAAGAACTTTCAACGGGGGCCGTGGCCGCAGGCGGCACGCTCGGCTCGCTCATCCCGCCAAGCCTTTTGTTTGTTATCTATTCGATCTTCACCGAAGAATCCGTGCGCACGCTGTTCCTTGCGGGTATTGGCCCGGGGCTTTTGTCCCTGCTGGGTTTTCTGATCACGATCTTCATCTGGGCCAAGCTGAACCCCGCAGCAGCCCCCGTGCCGACAGAGCAAGAGCTTCCCTTCACCGAAAAGCTGCGTGCCTTGGCGGGAATATGGCCTGCGGGAGTGTTGCTGTGTGTGATCATAATCGGCATCTACTGGGGCTTTTTCACCCCAACCGAGGCCGCAGCCATCAGCATGACGTTGGCCCTGCTTATCGGTGCGGCGCGACGGCGGTTGAACCGTCACAACCTCTTTGCCGCCTTCCGCGAGACGGCGATCCAGACCTCGACGATCTTCCTGATCGCGATGGGGGCCAAGATATTTGTCTCTTTCGTCTCGCTCACCCGCATTGCGCCAAACCTGCTTGACTGGATCCAAGGCACCGGCGCGCCAGTCTTTGTGGTGATGGCCTGCGTGGTGTTGTTCTACTTGTTCCTAGGCATGTTCCTCGATTCCATCGGCATCCTTGTTCTGACGCTGCCCTTCACCATCCCGCTTGTCGAAGGCTACGGCCTCGATCTAATCTGGTTTGGCGTAGTCGTGATCAAGCTGCTTGAGATCGGCCTGATCACACCGCCCGTGGGGTTAAACGTCTTTGTCATCAAATCGGTCGCCCCTAAAACCGTCGGGTTGGAGCAGATATTCAAAGGTGTCGCATGGTTCCTGATCCTTGATCTGGTCGTACTCCTTGCGATCTTGCTGATCCCCGAAATCTCGCTTTTCATCCCTGACACCGCCAAATGACCCGTTTTTACCCAATCCCTAAAACTGCCCAAAATGAGTATCAAACATGACAAGTCCAAAGATCACCCGCATGCATCCCGATCACATCGGCGACAAAATGAGCGACGCAGGCCCTGTGTTCAGCAAAGCCCAAGTTAAGATCAGCGCGACGGATTTCGACTTTTGCGACGCGTCGCAAGATGCTCGACATGGTGGCAAAGGATTGCATCTTGGTCGCGGGCACGCACCTACTGTTCCCATGCTTTGGGTATGTTGAAGCGAAAGACCATGCCTTTGCATGGATACCGGAGGAATGGTGGCATTCGTGAACAATCCGCATCTTGAATATCTCAATGGCCTGTTCGACCTTTCTGGACGGCAGGTCGTTGATGTCGGCGCGGGCGGCGGTGCATTTTCTGTGGCCCTTGCTGGCGTCGGCGCGCAGGTCGCAGCTGTGGAGCCGAACGTCCCACCGCCGCAACTGCCCCAAGGTGTCGTATGGCACAACGCCACGGCCGAAGCTTTGCGCCAAGCGGATGCTTCGGCCGATCTTGTCTGCTTTGTCTTCTCACTCCATCATGTGCCGCTTGACTTGCACCCGCGGGCCTTTGCCGAAGCGCGCCGCGTGCTGCGGCCAAAAGGCAGACTACATATCATTGAGCCGCTAACATTCGGTTCTATGACCGAGGTCCTAAAATGCGTCGAGGATGAAACCCACGTCCGCACCCAAACCGCAGCTCATGTGGCAGGCTTTGCGCAAGAGGCAGGTGTGAAACGCCTGCATCAACACGATTATGAAGTAGAGCGACATTTTCAACGGTTTGATGATTTCATAAACCGCATCGTCATGGTGGCCCCTGAACGTCGAGCCGCATTGCCTTTTGTGCGTGACAGGATGAAATCTGTGTTCGAAGAAAAGGGTGAGCAAGTGGATGGGAACTTATGCCTACGGCAGCCTTGTAAGGCCGTCCACTTTGAAATCGACTAATAGGACTGTGTTCAGAACTCGCCCGCGCAGTCTTGGTTTTGACTGCTTTTTGGAAAGCAATCTTCCCGATTATATGACGCGAGGAGTGTTCCGCAAAGATGTGACGCTGTCGGAGCTGTCCAAGAAGTACGTTGTCCACCTTACCCAGATCGGCATCTGGAAGCGTGCCGCGATAGAGAACGTGACGCACTGGCAAAGAGCACCGCCTCGATCCGCTCCACCAATTCCCGCCAGCGGAGGTCCTGCAGCAGGTCTGCGAGCTCCCTATCAAGAGGCTATCGCCTCCTGAGACGCCCTGCCCTCTTTTCGTCTTTCGGGATGATGACAGAATTCAAATCACTTCATAAGGGGCAAACGCAAAATCTTATGCGCTAGCCCCCATCATCAAACGTACGATTTCTTCGTCGTTGGTCTCAGTGGGCTTGCGTTCTCCGCCAACGACACCGCGTGCAAGAACGATGATCCGGTCGGCCGCCGCAAAGATGTCAGGCAGGTTGTGTGAAATCAGGATGATGCCCACTCCTTTTTCTTTGAGCCGTTCAATCAACGCCATAACCTCGCGTTGTTCAGGCACACCAAGGGCTGCGGTTGGTTCGTCCATGATCACAAGCTTTGCTTGCCAATGAACAGCGCGGGCAATGGCGATCGCTTGGCGCTGCCCGCCTGAAAGGTCACGCACAGGTGCCGACGGATCGGGCACCTCAATACCGAGACCTTTCATCACGTTCGCTGCGTCTGCTCGCATCGTCGCGCGGTCAAGGAATGGCAAACCGAAGATCCGTTTCACCTTCTCGCGCCCGAGATAAAGGTTCAAGCCTGGATCAAGATTGTCCGCCAGAGATAGATCCTGATATATCGTCTCGATCCCTGCGTTGCGAACCCCTTCTGGGGTCCGCCCTGTTAAGAGCTCGCCGTTGAAATGGACCTCACCTGCGGTGGGGACGTGCACACCAGAAATCATCTTGATCACGGTTGATTTGCCCGCCCCATTGTCCCCGGCGAGGACAACGCATTCACCAGCGTTAACGACAAAGTTGACGTCACTTACAGCCTCGTTTCCGCCGAACCGTTTTTTTAGGCCCTTTACTTCAAGTAGTGCAGTCATGATCGGCCCCCGGTTAGTTTATTCTTCGACTGATCCACCAGAACTGCCACGATGATCACAAGGCCAACAGCGACGAATTGCCAGTAGGGCGGCAACCCGGAAAACACGAGCCCGAATTGGATGACTGCGATGATAATGGCACCAATGACAGTGCCGGTGACGGTTCCCTGCCCGCCCGTCAACGAAGCGCCACCGATAAAGACAGCGGCAACTGCATAGAGCAAAATCGGCTCACCAGCGTTTGCAGCACCAGCAGAAAAGCGTCCAGTGTAAACCAGCCCGCCAATTCCGGCCGATACGGCGGAGATGACGAAAAGCGCAATCAGCAGTTTGTTGACATCAACGCCTGCTCGCTCAACTGAGGCACGGCTCGCGCCGAGGGCATAGGTGTGAACACCGAATTTCGTATATGTCAAAAGATAGTGGCACATGATCGCCAGAACGACTGCTATGACGACTGGAATTGGAAAGCCGAGGACATCACCATTGCCGATAGTACGTGCTTCAGGGCTACGGATTGATACTGTTGCGCCTCCGGCGATAATCAACGCAGCACCGCGCGCGACGCCATATGTCCCTAATGTTCCGATAAAGCTGGGCACGTTCAGGTAGGCCACCAGCCATCCATTAATCAACCCCACGACGACGGCTGCGAAAATCCCGACGGCCATACCTGCAAAGACTGCGAACCAGCCTGCATCAGGTCCAAGCCAGCGAATAATAAGTGCCATTCCGACCGCCGAAAGACCCGTCGTGAAGCCGATGGATAAGTCGATGTGCCCGGCAACGATTATGAGGGTCAGGCCGAGGGCGAGCAACAAAATTTGGGATGCTGCGATAGCAATCGATTGAACGTTATAGACTCGGAAGAGGAACGTGTTCCCAGTCTCGATCTGGGCATAAATCTCGAAGAATCCCAGAATAATGGCAAGGAACAACCACGACCAGGCGTTAAGTAGGGACCTCATAAATGAGGTCCCAGTTTTTTGGTGTGTCAAAGTTCAAACTCACTCAGAATAGATGAACTTAGCAACGTCTGGATCGTCGACGTTGTCCGCAGTGATGACAGTAAAGCCTGTGCCGATAAGTGTTGGCACGGATTCACCTGTCAGGACTGCATAAGCCGCCATCACGCCGAAGTAACCAATCTCAGCAGGATGTTGTGCAATCGCCGCATCAACAAGTCCGGTTGAGATATTGTCTACAATACTCTGTGGTGCGTCGAATGCGATGACCGTCACACTGTCAGCTTTGCCAGCACTTTCTACACCATTGCCTGCCCCAAGAGCGGAAAACAGGTTCGCTCCGAAGACGCCTTTGATGTCAGGGTTACGCGCCATTACAGCGTTAAACTGGGATGCCGCAAGGGATGCGTCGTTTTCATTGTACTGCGTGGCAAGGACCTCGACGTTCGGATAGTTCTCAGCCATTTCAGCCATGAAACCGGCTTCGCGTTGGTCTGTTGTCGAAATGCCGGGACGCACGTTGGACACATAGACCTGCCCTTCGCCATCAATTGCCTCAGCCATAAAGCGTGCAGCCATCCTGCCGCCGCCGATGTTGTCTGACGCGACATAGGCCATCGGGAAGTCACCATCGCCAGAACCGGTTTGATAGTTACCGTCATCGATAAACGTATCCACTGTGATAACTGGGATGCCTTGTTCGTTCGCGCGGCGAAGTGGCTCGATCATTTGGGTGGTATCCGTCGGTGCGATCAAAATCGCACTTGGACCACGTGCAATCACCGCGTCCAATACCGGCGTTTGCAAAACCGGATCGAATTCTTCAGCACCTTGGAAATCAACAGTAATCCCGAGTGCCTTGGCAGCAGCTTGAGCGCCACGGTTCATCGTGATGTAAAAGGCATCAGTTGTCAGGCCAGGCACCAACGTGATTGAGATATCCTCGCGGTTTTCTGCCAATACAGGTCCAGCGAGACTAGCCAGCCCCAAGGCTGTTGCGACGATTGTAGATTTGATTAGGTTTTGCAAAACAAAATTCCTCCCTATTTTAGAATGGCTCCTCCTCAGGGCCATATGAACAGCCGAACCGATCGACATCAGTTGGCATTGCAGATTCGAAGTCCGCATTTAATGATTGCGCATCCCCCCTTGATGAAGCAAGAATAAAATATCAGAAATATATTTCAAGAGACTCGAATGGCAAAAAGCGAAAACGGTGCAGGCCTGATGAACCGCACTTTAATACATATCGCCGCGACATTGCATTATCTGGAAGGCCTATCCCAAGTCGAAGTGGCGCGGCGCATGCAAATGTCCACGGCCAGTGTGTCGCGATTGCTTGCAAAAGCCCGCGAAGATGGCGTTGTTCGTTTTGAGGTCGCGCCCCTCGATGCGGCTGCTGACGACGACCAAAAGCTAGCCGAAGCATTGGGGCTGAAAACTGCGCGGGCCATCGATACTGTGCGCCAACCTGCCCTTTCAGCTGCCGTCGGAAGCCTTATCAAAGAGGCCAAGTTGCCAAAGAACCCGGTTATCACGATCGGCTGGGGCCGTGCGATCCAAAATGTTGTGAGCCATGGTCTACCAAAGATCCCCGATGCGATAGTTGTCCCCACAACCGGAGGCATGAACCAATCTCAGGCACACTTTCAGATCAACGAGTTTGCACGCACCGCAGCCGAACAGATAGGCGGTACCGCCAAGTTATTGTACGCGCCCGCCCAACCCGGTCCTGACCTATACGCGCAACTCATCCGCGACCCCCAGATTGCTGCTATCATGGATCTTTGGAACCGCGTTGATGTTTCAGTTACCGGAATTGGGAACTTTCCCGAAACATCCGCAGAAAGCTCACTCGGCTTCACGGCCGACGAAGCGGCGAACGTCAAAGGCGATATTGTCAGACAATATTTTGACGGCGATGGCGCTGCAATTGCGTGGCCCGGTCAGGAGACTCAAATCGGCATTCATCGCAAACAACTCTCACGGGTTCCGCTCGCGATTGGCGTTAGTATTGGCAAAGATAAAGTTGACGCAATTATCGGCGCGGCTCGGTCTGGAATGATCAACACCCTCGTAACTGACATACGGACTGGACAGCAGGTTCTTGATCGCATCGGCTATACGGGTGCGCATCGAGAAACTTGAAGGTGGGTGTTTGGCTGAGCTCTGAAATATATTTCAGCAATTAATTGTTGCAGCGCGGATCAGCGATTGTTACAAGATGGGTGGTCCAATCTTGGCCCGTCCTATTAAACTTGAGAAAGCAGGGTTCGATGAGTACACCGATGACAACCGCAGAGACACGCGGATACCAGCAAATCTGTGGTGACAACGGATTGATGATGGTCATTGCCTGCGATCAACGTGGCGGAATGCGCAAAATTCTCGCGGACACACCAGAGGCCCAAAAAGCAATTGGCATCGATATTCTGGGTGAAACCAAGGCGGACATTACACGGTTTCTGGCTAACAAGGCTACATGTGTTCTGCTGGATGCCACTTGCGCTGTTCCCGGTGTTGTCGATGATGGTGTGTTGACGCGAGACACTGGATTGCTTGTCGGATTAGACGATTCAGGCTGGGATATCGACGAAAATGGCTATCGAAAGTCGATCATGATCCCCGGCGTTACAGCACGCCGCGTACGTGAATTGGGCGGCACGGGGGCCAAATTAATGGTCTATCTGCGCCCCGATCACAAGGACGCAAACGAATACAACCTCCAGATTATCCGCGACATCGTTGCCGATTTCGCCGCCGAAGATTTGCTGCTTGTTGTAGAAATCCTGACCTATCAGGTCGATGGTGAATCCGACGCGGATTACAAGGCAGCCTTCCCTAGTCTTATCGTTGAATGCACAAAGATGGCGCTCGCGCTTGGGTCCAAAGTTTTGAAAATGCCATACCCAGGCACGGCCAAAGCCTGTGCCGAAATCACGCAAGCCTGTGATGGCGTGCCTTGGGCCGTCTTGTCAGCTGGCGTTGATCACGAGACTTTTGTTGGTCAGGTCGCAACTGCAATGGAAAACGGGGCCTCTGGTGTCATCGCTGGCCGTGCACTTTGGAAAGATTGTATCTCGTTGGATCGTTCGGTCTCAGAAGATCGTCTTGAAAACATCGCCAGCGTTCGTCTTCGTGAACTCCAGTCGATCCTTAACGATCATGTCAGCCAGGCTTAAGTCGACCATTGGCCTCGATGTTGGTGGAACACGCATACGTGCAGCCCGCGTCACACAGGACGGCGAGATGTTGCATCATCTCGTCGAGCCGGTCGTCTCAGACAGAACTGGCTTTGTTAATCAGGTTCTCCGCCTGATCAACACAGTGCGTGACGAAACGACCTGCGGTGTTGGCATCGGCATCCCTGGCCGCGTTATGGGCGGAACAGGACAGATCGTAACGGCAGGTTACTTAGACATCGATGGTCTGGAACTGCCCGATCTCGTCCGGACCAAGACCCAACTGCCCTGTCAGACCCTGAACGATGCAGCGATGGCCTTGATCGCTGAAGGTCGAGGGTCCAGCGGCCTCGTCGCGATGATCACAGTTGGCACTGGCGTAGGAGGCGCGCTTTTGCTGGACGGTATTCCCTATCACGGTGGCGATTTTGCAGGTCAATTCGGACACATAGTCGTCGCGGCTGACGGCCCAATGTGTAACTGTGGACGCCGAGGTTGTGTTGAGACCTTTAGCGCGGGCCCGGCTCTTGGCGCGTTAATCGCCAAGGCAGATTTTCCACAGAGCACGACAGCCGCTGGAATAATTGAAGCCGCGGCAAATGGTGACGATAAAGCGAACGACGTAATGGAAGCATGGGCTGCACCGATGGAACGCGCCCTTCAAACCCTAATCGCTGTCGTAGATCCGACGCGCATTATTTTTGGCGGTGGCCTTGGCATTGATATGGCCCGTATTATCACCGCAAGAAACAAGCGCAGCGCTTGGTTCAATCGCCCAATTGTCCCAGCACGTTGGGGGGATAATGCCGGTGTGATTGGCGCGGGCCTTGCCGGATTTTTGTAAGGGATCATTGCAATGAAACGTGCACTCTTGGTCAATGGCGTTCCTGCGAGCGGCAAATCCACAATTGCAAACACTTTGACGCCACACCTAACGTCTGCGGGCTTTAACCCCGTCCCGTTCGCCCTCGATACCGTCAAAGAAGGGCTGTTCGCTCAAATTGGGACAGGAGACCGCGAATACAACCGCATGCTTGGTCGCGCCAGTTATCATGCAATATTCAATACGATTGCGGCTTTTCCAGATCGGCTTCTGGCGGTCATAGATGCATGGCACGGTTTTCAGCCCAAAGACGTTGTCAAGGATCACTTGGAACGCGCAGCAATTGACCAAGTCATCGAGATTTGGGTTGCCATTCGCCCCGCCACTGCCGCTGCTCGTTATAAAGCGCGATCACAAGAACGCCACGCGGGACATCTCCCTGCATCCTACGCGGATGAGCTTTTTACATTGGCAGGAAACGCCCAACCCTTAGGATTGGGCGAAGTTATCACTGTCGACGGCGAAGACACCTTAACCAATGACGCAATTGAGAAAATCATAAAACAACTGCATCCTTAGGCGGACCAATCAGCAGGCCGTATAAGGGCGAGCAATACCCAGATCTTCTGGTCTGACTTTTGCTGCACCAGTGACTTGCAGGACCCAAGTCGTGACTTGTTGCCATTTCGTAAGGAAATTATCAGCTTCTTCACCTGTGAAGTTCACGACAATATTTTCACGCCCTGCCATGCGAGTGTTGAAATCAGGATTTTGTGCAGTCTCAGAGTAGGCGGATACCAAAGTGGCGATGACATCCTCGGAAACATCCCGACGAACAAAAACACCATAGAATGGGCCCCAAGGGAGAAATTTTTCCATTTCAGGGATGTCATTGGTGATCGCCGGACCGCCTGAAGGGATATCCGCTTCTTCGGCATTCACAATCGCGAACCCCTGCATGTTGCCCGTCTTAATCTGTCTCGCGGCCGCAGAAACGCCCGATGGCATAAAGTCAGCTTCACCGCCTAGTATTGCCGTCAAGCCAGGACCTTCAACATCGAAAGGAATAGCCGTGACATCAAAGTCGTTCGAAATATCATGATATATGCACCAAGGGCGGATTGCAGACATTCGATGCAGTTGCGTATTTGTAACGCCATGCTAGCGATAGCGTTCATTCGAGAACTGATTATGCGACTTTCACCTGCACGGCGGCTTCTGTATTCTCCAGAGAAAGGACAGAGAATTTTTGGATATCATTCAACAGCACGTCACAATCGGCGCTCACGTTTTCAGCAGCAGCTGCCAATTCTTCTGACATCGCAGCATTCCCCTGTGTAATCCTTTCGATTTCAACTACTGTTTTGTTAATCTCGCCGACACCATGGGCCTGCTCTGATGCCGCCAAAGCCATATTTTTTGTGTCCGTTGATATTTGCAAGATCGACGTGCTGATCGCCTCAAAATCAGTTGCCACAGCTCCAACCAATTCGTCCCCGGTCTGCACATTCTCGACGCTTTTCAAGATCAACGCCGAGATGTCTTCAGCAGCCGTTGATGCGCGTTGTGCAAGCGCGCGAACTTCAGAAGCAACAACAGCAAAACCCCGTCCTTCTTCACCAGCCCGCGCAGCTTCGACGCCCGCATTCAGAGCAAGCAGATTTGTTTGGAATGCGATATCACTTATCAAACTTGTGATTTTTGAGATATCTTGAGACGATTCTCTAATATCTTGCATTGCCTCGACGGTTTTTTGAGCGTTCTCATACCCTTGCTTGGCTTTGTGAGTGGTGCCTTCCACATTTTTTTCGATGTTGTTTGCACTTCCTGCAACAGATTCAATCGACACTGAAAGTTCCTCAAGCGCTGCCGAGGATTCTTCAAGCGCCGCCGCTTGTTCCTGCGCACTTTTCGAAAGATTGTTTGAGGCGTTGGTGACTTGTGCGAACTCTGATCTGATTTGTTCCGTCGTGCTCCGAATGCTATCCAATATACTGGATAGGTCCGAAATCGCCGAATTAAAAAGCTGGCGAAGCTCATCATATCCTTCTGGCAGTTCAGCCGTAATAAGCCGTGATAGATCGCTATTCGCCAAAGCCTGCAAACCTAGACTCAGTTCTTTTACAACGCTCTCTTGTTGCTGCAGTTGCTCTTGTACAGCTTTCTGTTGTTGCTGTTGCTGCTTCTGCTCAGCGACCTCTGCCGCGGCTTTTGTTGCCGCATCGCGATCTGCCGCTTCCTTTTCTCTCGCTTCGCTCTCCAAGCGCACTTTGCGCTGTTCTTGTCGTTGCCGATCTTCATCCATTTTGCGCTGTTCTTCTTCTGCCTGCCGACGCTCTTGAATCCGCGTCCCAAAGGCCATGACTGAACGGATCACATCACCAAGTTCATCGCGCCGATTGACGATGGAGCTGTCTACCTGCTGCGTGCCATCGGCTTCTTCTTGATCAATGTTATCAATTAAATTTGGAATGGCCTTAACCGGGCGAATGATCTTTTTGCGAACTGAAAAGAATGCCCCAACACCCACAAGAAAGGCCAATCCTAGCACAGCCGCACACGTCAAAAAGAATGCGCCCTTATCTTGTTCAATAATTTGCGTGGCATTTTTTTCTTCTGTCTCTGCTATATGGGTCAGAAGTTCCTGGCTGCTTAGTGAAAAGCTGGAGCTGACATGCCTGATCTGTTCGCTAATTTTACCCAACAAAGGTTGTTCTTCGTACTTAAAATTTGCCTGTGCTGCGTCGAAATCTCCGGCCTTGGCAAGCCGTAAAGTCCTGCTGTTTGACACGGTATACAACGACATCAGGCGATCAATGTTCAACGCTGCCCGCGAGGTGGTCAAAATGTGTAATGCCAAGGTGGGATCTTCTACGCCCCCCTGTTTAGCTATGGCTTGAAATTGAATGACCTTACTTTGGTACGCACGAATGGTTCGACGCAACGAGGCGCGCAATTCAACTTCTTTAACCGGCTCAAAGCTCTTCGCAGATAGGTTTGAACGCCGGGTTTTTAAAAGCGCAGCCTGTAGTTGAAATACGTTGATGATATCGACACTCATCGCATTGCTAACCTGCGCAATTCTATTCGCCGACTTAAAGCTCTGAGAGGCCATATCCAAGCCTGACTGCGTCCTGGATGAGGCCATCTGCAACGCCACTGCCGTTACAAGTGCCAACAGTAGAATAGGTGCTAAAACCCACGTCAAAATCAGATTACTGATCTTAAGATCTAGCTTGATCTTTGGAAGGAAGAACTGCTTTTTTGCACTATCCATAATAAATCACACTCTTTTACGGATCAGGATTTATGCTGAGTGATGATCAAGGAAACCACTGCGCGCGCTTGTTCAATTGAACGGTGGACATCTGATGGCGTACGCCCCCCTGTATAAGGAGCAGAACGGCCTGCCTTTCTTGCACCTGCTTTGACCTTCACTGCGTTTATGTCCGCGCGTGCGCGACCCAAGACACGTATGACGTCTGTTGGTGTAATCGATTGCGGCCTCTTTTGAGGCACATCAATGCCCCCCTTGGCCGCATATTGCGCAGACATTTCGCTTAGGGCCTTAATGTCTTGCAGCAGATCAATAGATGCATCATAAGCATCAGCCGGACTTCGCCCTTCCGACAGAGGCACCTGAGACATCACATTCTCCACATTGGAGAGCCCTATTCCTTCGGCCAGCGAGACCATGTCATTTCGAACGGTTTCGGCCAGTTGGAAGACATCATTAGGCACCGTTGCAGGGATCCCCAAGGAATCCAGACTGGCAGAAACTTGCTTCAGACTATTCAACACATCTGATGGCGTCTTTCCGGATGGCAGGCTGGTATCTTGTTGCGCGTCCATGATGCCATAGGCTGGCAGAAGGGCTTCTGCTTCAACATAAAGAGCATCCACAAAGGATTTGACGACCCCAGGAGATATCGTCTTTACCTCAAGCTCAGGCATAGATTTTGTGGGCAGGCCATTCATAAACCGCAAAAGCTGCATTTTGCGCCAGACATCACGCCCTGTTTGTAGAACGTGGCGCGGCAAAGCAGGCTCACCCGTACCGCTTTGAATCGGCACCGTGGTGAAATTAGATTCGTTCATCTTACCCAACATGGCGAGAACTGTCTCGGTCCGCTGAAAAACCTCATTGGGTGTCGTTTCCGCCGTGACTGCCGTGCCCCCCATAGCCCCTAAAAAAGCGAAACTGATGAGATATCTTTGTATAAACATCGGCATGTCTCCCTACCCGATCAGGATAGAGAGCTAGGGTCTAAGACCTAAGAAATTGTTGATAACATGTATATAAAACGCTGCCGTGCACCACTCAACGCGCTCAATGGTTAATGTTGCAAAGTTTGTGGAACGCTGAAGGCATCAAGGACCCCATCCACACGCGATCTTTGATATTCCCCTTGTTCAGCAGGAAGGGCACCCAACGTCCACGCGTACATCCGCATGGCATTGATTGATCCAATCACAAGGGCCTCACGTTCGCCAATGTCTGCTTTAGTAAAGCGATCTTGCAGCATTTAGCTCACTGGTCAAAGTCCGGAATGGGCCGCTTGTAAACCTTAAAAGCAATTTTCGGCAAATTGGATGAAAAAACACGCTGCGATCGGCACTGCGGAAGTTCAGTTCGCACCCAAATGAACTTTTGTTTTACGGCGACGCGACATCAACACGGCTAAGCTTGCAATGAGCATCGCTCCAGAGGCAGGCAATGGCACCGCCGAAGGCACTGGTGTTAGATCGTTAATCCGAAATGTATCGACCGAGACCCGATCAAAATCAGTCCCGACGGTCGCCGCATTTTCGAAATCATGCGTTCGGATCTCAAACCGCCTAAATGCCATGTCGGAACTTATTCCGAAAAAGCCATTTCCGTGAAAACCAACAACTCCAACATAGGTATCGGAGCTGTCAAATATGGCTATCTCACCAGAGCCGTTGACACCTAGTAAATGGAGCCCGATCGCGAACACGTCAGACGAAAATTCGCCTTCGATACGGCCTACACCATTCCCAGAAAACGGGTCTCCCGCATCTGTGATAGTTCCTGCGCCTGAGGACGAGACCAGATCTGAGCCGACCACCCCGATGGTATTGAAATCTACGTCAGCGAAAACACCATCAGATGCGCCAACTGGACCTGAAAAATCGATAAAAGTTGTTTCAGCGCCGAGAAACCCCGCGTAGCCCATTTCGTCAAAAAAACCCGTGATCGAGGCAGCGGATATAGGCGTCGATAAGCTCATAAGAAAGAAGGTCAAAACAGTTGCAATCTTGGTCATAGTGTTTCCTTTCGCATATACATTCCCAAAAAAGAGAAGCGATTCATTGGTTACAAAAAACGATGCGAAGAAGGATGGTGCATTGAGTTGATCAAGTCATGAGTATGAATACTCAATTTTGGACAGGTGATATCGATTGATACCCTTTCATTTCATGCGGCAGGAGAGTCAAAAAATGCAGCCTTTGGTCAAATTCAGTCCAAGGTCCGAAAACGTCCGCTCTCCAGTCATCGAGCCACCCATTGATTTCGCAGCCGCGGCGAATGACTGCTAAGCGGGTGCAACTGCAGCGTCTTGTACGAGGGGCGAAGGTCCGGAATGGGCCGGGACTGCATCGTTCGAACTGTTGAAACGGCATATGCCGCGATGCAGAGAACAGAAGAAATAATTGCCTTAGGGGAATTTTGTATTTCGATTACCCACTATAAAATCTAGAATTTATCTGATTAGTACATAGATACTATTCAGTTGAAATTATGAAAGGTAAGTAATTGCGCAGTTTTATTCTGATCTTTAGTTTTTGGGCGAACACCGCCTTAGGTCAGTCCTATCCAATCTTCCAAAGCACAACCGTCAATGACTACGCGCAAGTTCTTCCTGCTGACATCGAGGCGAAAATTGCGACCCAACTTAACGCCCTAAAGGCCGAGACCGGGGTCGAAATGACGCTGCTAACCCTCGAAAGCAAAAGCCCCTATGCTCCCACACAATCGCTCGAAGACTTCTCGACCGGACTGTTTGACAATTGGGGCATCGGCGATCGCAACACCAACGATGGTGTTCTTATCCTCATTCTCACCAAGGACCGCGAAATACGCATCGAACTTGGTGCGGCCTACGCGCGCGACTGGGACAATGATGCTAAATGGGTGGTGGATAATCGGTTCGTCCCCGCCCTTTCGAACGACGATTACGAGCGAGGACTACAAGACGGCACAACGGCCACAATCGACAAAATAGTCATGCCCTTCCTTGCTGGGCAAGAGCCGCGTAGCGGATCTGGCGGATCCAACAATTGGTTATTCGCTTTCTTCGGTGTTTTTGCGGCGCTAAGTTTTGGGCGCGGCATGATCGGGGATCAGCTGGCCCGAGCGCGAAAATGCCCCAACTGTGGTCGGCGCGGTTTAAGGCAAACGCGTCAGACAACGACTCCAGCTAGCCGATTGATGTCCGGCGCCGGCGTGCGGACAAGGCGTTGCATCCATTGCGACAATGTTGACACGTACTACTATACCATCCCGCAAAAAAGCGAAAACTCAGGCGGTTTCGGTGGTGGCAGCTCTGGTGGAGGCGGTGCTTCAGGGCGATTCTAGCAGCGAAAGTAGGTTTCGTCCCTCGATGCGGCCAACCGACTAGCTCAAATGCTGCATGATCGACGAAGGTCCGCTTTGGAGAAGCTGCGCTGTGGCGATCGATAGTACGGGAATGTTCGCAATGGGTCGCAAGTGATCGCAAAGGACACGACATTGCAAGCGCTGGTGAACCTCAAACATTGAGCGTATTAAGATCTACCCATCCTACATCGCAAGACTTGACCGGGCGAGCGCCGCATTGATGCTGTTGGGTTGATTAAGCTAAGTAAGGCACTGGATTTAAACACTCCAAAGACTTGCATCAATGGACGAATGACAACTCAAAGTTTTTCAGAACATTTTTTCATGGGCGGACATATCACTAATCAAAGCCCAAACTTCCCCTATGCCCTTCCTTTTTAGGACGACGTCGTTGCCCGAGGGCGCATCGGAAATTTTCCAAACTATCGCATGTCGTTGCCTCCTCAAATTGCGCCCGTTTTTCCATGGTATTTGGCGGAATGAAGGTTAATTCGGACATATCTGCAGATAAATTCAGACTTTCTTCAGATCCTCTCCAAGCTTCATAGAACGACATGCTGCATCCAGGTCTCCATTGAGAAAGTAATCCCAGGAGAGACTTATGAACATTGCAACTCCCGAAACCCATGTGCCCGACTTGGTGGCCGTGAAGTCAAAACAACAGGCGACATGGTCATCCGGCAATTATGCTGCCGTCGGAACAACCATCCAGATCGTTGGGGAAAACCTGGCTGAAGCCATGGATCTGCGCCCTGATGCCCGCGTGCTTGACGTCGCCGCTGGCAATGGAAATGCGACACTGGCGGCGGCCCGTCGGTCCTGCGAGGTCGTGTCGACCGACTATGTGCCAAGCCTTTTGCGCGGTGGTGCCGCGCGTGCGGAAGCTGAGCAATTGACAGTTGCATTTCGCGAGGCCGATGCAGAAGACCTGCCATTTGATGCAAACTCGTTCGATCATGTCATGTCGACGTTTGGAGTGATGTTTACTGCCAATCAGGATGCCGCAGCGGACGAAATGCTAAGGGTATGCCGCAGCGGTGGGACCATAGGGTTGGCCAACTGGACACCCGAAAGCTTCATCGGTCAGGTGTTCCGCACGATTGGCCGTCATGTCCCACCACCTGCTGGTGTTCATTCTCCGCTGGAATGGGGAACAGAAGCGCGTCTGCAGGAATTGTTTGGTGCTCAGGCAACGCGGATTGAAATCGTTAAGCGTCATTTCACGTTCCGGGTCCGGTCTCCGCAATACTGGGTGGAGCACTGGCGCGAGGTTTACGGGCCGATGCACAAGGCCTTTGCCGCTGTGGGTGATCGTGCGCCCGAACTTGCAGCAGACTTGATCGCAGTTGCGCGTGATCATTCTATTGACGCGCAGGCGATGGTTGTTCCTGCCGAGTACGCAGAAGTCATTATTCATCGCGCATAAATTACCCTGCGGCCCGGTGTATTTGGTGCCGGGCCGCTTTTATTACGGAGAAAAATTATGCTTGCTCACATGGAAACAACAGGCTCTATTCCCCTGTTCGACAAATACGGCGGATTGCGCGGACTGAGATCTGTCATCATCGACTTTTACGACCGTGTGCTCGATAGTGATGTGGTGGGCCACTTTTTCGAAGATGTGGACATCGCGAAGCTGATCGACCATCAGACCAAGTTCTTTGCAGCAATTCTTGGTGGCCCAGCCGAATTCGCCGACCAAAGGTTGGCGAACGCGCATCGGCACTTAGACGTGTCCCATATTCATTTTGACGAAGTCACCCGTATTTTGAAGGACACGTTGGCTGATGCCGGCTTTGTCCAGAACGATCTGAATTTAACGCTTTCGGCTGTCGAAGCACGCCGATCCCTTATTGTGAGGTAACACCATGCAACTGCAAGACATTAGCGCAAGGCTTATTCAATCCATCAGCGTCGGCATTTGTCTTGTCGAGGCCGATACAGGCGTGGTCATTTCCCAGAATGAAACCTTTGGCACATGGTTTGCAAATTCAGTTGTCGGTCAGGTTTGGGACATAGACCTGCCGAACGCATTGTCTGATTTGCCCAGCCGACAACCAATTGAAGTACGAGCCAAAGTCAAGCGGCGCACATTGATCCTAGAGCTCAGCGCGCACAAGGCCGAACACAATGGCACGCAACTTATTGTGGTCGAAGTCCAGAATATTTCGCGCCTGCGCGAGACAGAGGCCATGATCGACAGCTATGCCGACATGGTTGACCGTCGCACTCGCGAGCTGGAACGTGAAAAGACACAAGTTGAAAAGCTGCTTTTGAACGTCATGCCACGGTCAGTATACGAAGAATACGTAACCTTTGGTTCCGTCGCCCCGCAGCTGTTTGAACCGGTCACCGTGCTTATGCTCGACTTTGTCGGGTTCACAAAAATGGCAGCAGCGGGCGACCCGAATGTGACGGTGTCTGAATTGAACGAGATCTTCACCGCCTTTGACCACATTAGCGAATTGCATGGCTGCGAACGGATCAAAACCATCGGAGATTGCTACATGGCCGTGACGGGATTGCCGCATCCGGCGTCGGATCACGCGGTTTCAGCCGCGCGGGCTGCCGTCAAGATGATACGGTTCTTGGAACGGCGCAATCAGACACACGAACACAAATGGCGCGCTCGCATAGGGATCGCAACGGGTTCGGTTGTTGGGTCTGTCGTAGGGGTTCAGAAATACGTTTATGACGTCTTTGGTCCTGCCGTGAATATGGCCGCCCGTTTGCAAGCACAGTCTGAGCCAATGGAGATTACCGTTTGCGAGACTATGCGCGACAGTCTCTTGGATGAATTCGCGATCAGTCCAAAGCGAAATGTTTCATTGCGAGGGTTTGGTGACACAGACATCGCCCGGTTGTCAGAGCATCTGGCACACCAACGCGTGGCTTAGAAACCTGCCTTCTTAAAGGATGCCGTCAATCTGTCGCGATAGTCTTGGTCTCGGATCGGTGCTGAATCGACAAGCTCTTCCGCAGATGCCTTTGGTTTCAGGGCACGTACGATAGCGGCGGTTTCCTGTGTGCGGCTGTTCATTCCAAGTTCGGCGGCACATGCCATGATCAATCGCGGTGCCCATGTTGACCCAGGTGCTTCAATGTATCCTTGTTCCAGCATGGGCAGCGCATCTTCGTATTGTCCCAGTCCATAACGTGCAGCGCCAATGCCAAAGTAATAGCTGAACCGCATCGGGTCATGTGGGCTCAGACGCAAGGCGCGTTGATAGTTTTCGACAGCTTCGTTCAAACGGCCTGAATATGTTTCCTGAGCGCCCAACATGGCCCATGCCCACGCGAGGCTTGGATCCAATTCCAAGGCGGATTCCAGATGATGCCGGGCCGCAACGTGCTGGCCAGAGGCAACCTCAGAACTAGCCACAAAGGTAAGAACCAACGCATCCTGCGGTGCCAAGTTCAGGGCACGCTTGCCGTGTTCCTTGGCCCTTGCATATGCTGCCGCTTTGTCCGGCGCCCATTCAGACAACGCTTGTTGCCCCAAAGACCAGGCCATCATGGCATGGGACAGCGCATGGATGGGATCAGCCGCCAAGGCTCGCTCCAGATGCACAACAGATTGTCGGTTGTCATCCGCATCCATGCTCATGCACAGCGGTGTTGCCCGCAAAAGCTCATGATAGGCGTCTGTTGCGCTTGCCTCGGAAATCGCACGTTGCACTTCAACCATCATGATATTGGGAACCAGACGCCCCAAGATGGCAGACACGACCTGATCCTGCGCAGCAAACGGATCGTCGAGCTTCCCATCAAAACGATCGGCCCAGACTTCAGCCTGACGACCTGCCTTAAGCAAGGAGGCATTCAAGCGAAACGCGTCCCCGGAAAACCGCAGCTTTAACACAAGTACATAGCGCACACTCAGATCTCTTGCGGCTTGCCGCGCGTCCAAATCCCCGGTGTGACGTGCGACATAAATCGTCCCAACTTTCCCAACCGCGGTGCTGACATCATCTTCCAATCCTTCGCCAAAGGCGCGTTGGACATCCGATGGGCACACCATCATTGTTGGCATGATGGCAATGGAGGGTTGCGCCAACGCTGGCGAGGACACTGGCCGGTCACTCCGGTCCTCAACGTCGCCAATGAATTGAAACCCATGTCCGTGAATTGTGCGCACAAGAGCTTGACGTGTTCCGTTATCTCCGATGGCGGCACGGGCTGCTTTGATCCGGCTGCTAAGTGCCGCATCTGATACAATGCGATTTTTCCAAATGACCTCGAATATCTCGTCCTTTGAAACGACCCGATCGCGGTTTTCGATGAGGTGCCGAAGCAATGAGAACACCTGTGGTTCCGTCGGCACGGGTTTGCCGTCCTGCAACAATTGTAGGCGGTTTATGTTCAATACGTACTTATCAAATTTATATTCCACACCGCGATGTTGCCGGTTTTCAGGCATTTTTCAAACAGTTTGTGAATGCAGCATCGAGAATTGAGGGCGCAGCGAATTTCGATAACCTTGAAAACTCTCGAGGTTCAGTACGCGCGACTACGGCCATCTGAGCTTTTCAACTTTTGCTAGATCACCCAACATCCGCGTTGAATTAGAACGCAGACCCGAAGAGTTAGACTCAAGGCTCGGTTACCAAATTGCAAAGTCCATTAGCGGCTCAACCTGCATCTCAATCTCCACACGACTTCCACATAATCTGGATCTTTCGCGGATTTGTCCCACTCCCATGGTTTTGAAATTTATCCACAAAAGGAAAACGACATGGCATCACCACAACGTATGGTCGGTCCTCGCGCCGTTGCACCGCAGCTTTCCAAAACCGAACATCTAACCATCTTACGGTATTTCAAGGGGACAAATGGCTAAAACGCGGACCTTTCAAACCTCCGCTGGAAATGCGCCAAAGTCCGGTAAGGCGCATTTCTAAAAACGGTCCCTTTTGGGAAGGCCGTGCAAGTGCAGCCAATGTCTTCTCCGAGCCCAAAGTGAACGATGCTGCGCGGCGCACGAAGGTCTGCTATCACGGCAGAAGTAAAATCGTTCAACAACCGCTTGGATTCTGAACGGGGTTTGGGGGAGAATGAAACGAGGACGCTTGCTATAGTGCCAAAAAGGAGGGTTTTTGGCAGAGACAAACAGGCTAGAGCGGAAACCCGAAGTGTTTTGCCATGTAGTCATCCATGGCAAAAAAATTATTCAATTGTTCTAGCTCCACTTCTAACGAACGATAAAAATCACCGTCTGAAACAGCCGCATGATAAACTTGACCAAACGCCAATGCCCATTGTCCTGATTTGGCAAAACGTCTTGCAAGACTAGTATCTACTCCAGCATTCTCCAGCAGATCAATAAAGCCGGTTATCTGGCTTATCCTTGCTTTTCCAACATCTTGCATTGCTCCACCTCTCATGCTGAAAAGACCCTAGGTATCCATTGGAAGCTGTCAAGTTAGGCGCGTGAAAACCTTCACTGCATGCTTCCAAAAAGGACCGTTTTGGGAACGGTTCGTCAATCCGGACACTGACGCTATTGCAGCGAATAGCAGCAAGTTCCGTTCATCCGGCATTCAACACCTTGCCCAAAACGGTGGTTTTTGGGAAAACAAACTTCTACCTTTTGAAAAGGGGACTCAATGCTCTTGCTTCATCATCGTTTTGAATTGAGCCACTGTATCGTGGTGCAATCCGGCTGCTTTGAAAACTTCGGCCGTGAATGAAATATGCGCGGTGCCCGGTGAGGTGATTATTCGATCCACTGCAAATGCGCGAGCACGTTTGCTGTAATACGTTGCTCCTGCATAGTTTTGTGCATTTGCCAAAAATTCTAAACTGTTTGAAGTATGTGGACTGTTGTTAAGCAAACCTGCTCTTGCCAGGGCCAGCGTTCCACCACAAATCCCAGCAACGCTGCCACCACTTGCAAGTTGATCTTGGAGCACGGACTGGATGTCAGGTGCGTCAGGCTGTTCCCAAGCCAAGCCACCGATTACTGCGATCACGGTTGGAGACCAACCTACAAGGTCACCCAACCCATTACGAACACTGCAATTTAATCCACCTTGCGATGTTAGTTGATCTGAATGGGTTGAGAAAAATTCGATGTCTAATCCGTAGTATGACCCTCCGGTCCCGGCAATAAATGCGTATTCCCAATCCGCAAACCCGGGCGCGAGAAGAAGGGCAATTTTCGTCATGTTGGGTCCGTCTGTCGGTTTCTGTCCTGCCTTGTTTGCTGTAAGCGGCTGACAGGTTTTGGCAGTAACCTGCTGCGTCAGGCACTATTTGGTGTGGAACCGCGATGGTTCGATCTCAACGCCTGTTGGAACTGGTGCAAGTGCTACGCACGCGCCGCTATCTGGTGTCTAATGCATACCTCGCACAATCAACAATCGTGTCGGAACGGACGCTGGAATGAAAGGCTCCGGAGCAATCCAAGCGGTAACGGCGAATTACCATGAATTTACAAAACGGCGAAATTATTGTATTAAGGTTTTTTATTTTATAGGTTTTGACATGAAAAATTTTCTGACTACTGCGTTTTTTTGCCTATGCGTTACGCCGGTTTATGCAATCAATATCGATTTTAATGTGAATGCCGGTTTTTCGTACGATGCGATCGCAATTGATCAAACGGGTGCACGTGTCGCACCAAGCTTTGCCGAGACCGGAAGACTTATTAGGGGCGCGGTTGACGGGCGCTTCGATGTGCTCAATACATTTGAGTCTATAGCAAATACTGGCGACTTGACGCTTACAAATACCTCCACAACCGATCGCGTTCAAGTTGATTGGATAGTGGACGGCTTTGCCGAAATAAGCGGGTACATTCAGCCTGACACCGTTGTTGACCCAACTGTCTTTGACTTGACATCCTTTGGCGGAGTGACAGGTGACATAATGCGTGGGGCGTTCGCATCTGTTAGAGGTAATTATGCTTGCTCCGCAGCTGATTTGGCCGACCCAACCATTTCTTGTGACGGATTTGATGACACCCAAATATCGCATTTCAGTTTTTTTGGGTTCTTCGAGTTGGACCCGGGCGAGAGTTTTTCTGTACAAGTCGAAGCAGTTCCGCTGCTTAGAGTAACCACCGATATACCATCAAGCGTCCCGCTTCCCGCAGGTGGCGTGATGCTGTTGAGCGGATTACTTGGCTTTGGGTTTTTGGGTCGCCGCCGTTTAAGCGGCACACAGTAAAAAACATGCGCCCTTCAGCTTCCACTGCCTGAAGGGTGCAAACGGATGACGCTATGGTCCGGAACAAATGAGCCGCCTCGTTCGGGGGTGTCAGTAAATCGTTCCAGCAAGGTTAGTGTTAGATGCATAATGCCGGCATTTCTTCACAGCCTCCATTCTGGCTGATCGCGGTATTCAAATACCAAAGTCACAAAGTAGACATTCGCAGCAAATAGATTTTATGTCCGTTTGGCGGACGAAACCGACCTTCATGTGGATCCTGCAAAGGCCTGCTTCTCAATTGGTCTGGACTGGTCGATATCTAACTCTGATGCTGTCTTAGAGATGACAGAACAATCATTTTCGAAAATGCACCTGTGACGTCACTTCAATAAAGCATCGGGCATTTGTTCAATCGGTCAAAGCGTCGGTCAGCTGCTTGGTTAAATACCGCATGACAAGACGAATTCTATGTAGGTTTCGTTGTTCGTGTAGACACCCGATAAACAAGCGGTAGGGATTTTCTGAAATGTCATCCGAACAGGAGGTCAGACGGCAATCACCGTCCCCCAGAAATCTAGGAAGAATACCTGCACCGCCTCCGGCTAAGATGATTTCACGTGTTGGCAAAACACCGTCGATAGCTGCAATACTGACGGTGTCTGGGTGATCGCGCCTTAAAAACTGCGGCATGTCGGTTTCTCCGGCTCGTGGCCAAAAGATACGCAGTGGACCAGTTTCATCCGCGCGCCGGTACAGTGCAAAACGGACTTGACCAAGATCCCTTGTGTACATTTTTTCAGGCGGGATACGTCCGATCCTAATAACGACGTCGGCCTCATATTTAGACAAATCAACAAATCTGTTCGACGTTGCAAATTCCAAAAATACTTCAGGGTGATCATAGACAAAATCACAAAGCTGCGGGGCAAAACCGACGAGCACGTGTTCAGAAAGCGCAATTCGTACTTTGCCGTGTTTAAATCGTTGTTCGCTCTCATTCGGATTGAGATGACTAAGTTCTTGCTCTGCTCGCTCTGCTGCCGACAGAATACGTCGCCCTGCGTCAGTTGCCACAAGCTTGCCAGAAATGCGTTCAAACAATTGGGTCTCAAGTTGCGCCTCAAGCCTCTCCAAACGTCGCGCGACGGTGGTTCGATCCACTCCTAATGCTTCTGCGGCAGCCGCGAGCGACTTGCGTCTCATCAACGCGAGCAAGATTGGGATATCGGCCCATGGCAACTCTGATTGTGCATTTTCGCCCATAGCCGTGCAGTATCTCGCGTTGTTTGGCATTTTTGCAGTATTTAGGCTGGCTTTATCGAAAATTCCACAGTCAGCAAAGGTAAAACACCATGCGAAAGTTACTCACATCACTGACGTTTGCAGCCACCACATTCGCAACTGCAGCAGCCGCCGACCCAGTTTACATGATCGCACAAATCCAAATCGAGGATCAGGAAAAATACTTTAACGAATATGGCACCGCCGTTTTCCCAATCGTGATGGGCACTGGGGCTAAGGTTTTGGTCGCGGCACCTGCGGTCAATGAGCTTGAGGGGGAATGGGCAGGCAACTGGACTGTGGTTATCGAATTCCCGTCCGAAGAAGCCGCGTTGGACGATTGGTATAATTCTGATGCCTACGCTGACGTCCGTGAACTGCGTTTCGCAACAACATCGGTCAATAATTTGGTTATCGCGCCTGGTTTTGTTCCGCCTACTCAGTAATCTTCAAACGCACTGACGTACCGACTCCCTTCGCCCCGGTCGTTATGGCTGGGGCGAAAATCTGGCGGGCGCAGCACGATAGTTTACCCACCACTGAAAGAGCCATGGCATACGTCAAGATCCCTATGCCCAACCCGAAGATTGGACATGCGCCTATCCATTTCTCGAATACACAGACAACAATATGTCAGGTCAATTGCTCGAAAAGGAAGTCTGTGGCAGGTATGGAACGTCCCTCATATACAATCGGTTCTGCGGAATAATTGAACCAAAACCGTTCGCCAGCGGTCTCACGGACCCGCAAGTGCTGAGGTAAATCCAACGGGGTCAAACCTGCTTTTTCCGCACAGATTTTTATCACCCGCTTAAGGGCAATTTGATCCCCCCAACCCGCCATGTAACTGACCGTGTCGGTCACACGAACAGCAACTGGCACGCCATCAGCAGATGAAAGAATGTCGTCCGTGCCGCCTTCGATCACTTCCAAGTACCCCTGGATCATACCGCCGCCGGCCAACTTTACAGGAGTGTCCGGGCGCAAGCTTTCGACATGCGTCACTTTCAGATCGCTGCCGGTCAGGTCTGGGGGCAAAGCAGACGGTATTTCAAAATCTAAATTGCGCGCACCACTGCGCGGACCAAGGATGGTTTGGCCCGGCGCGTCCATTAAGGCCTGTTTCAAAGGGTCATCCATGTGCATCAAACCCGGCGCACAAATCAACCCATAGCCGTCGAAGTCCCGCGTGCGGCTTGAAAAAATATCAACGGAAAACCCCAATGCGCGCAACGCTTTGTAATGATCAAAAACCAGATCAAAGTAGCTAAGCCCAGCACCATGCGGTTGAATGGTCCACGCCCAATCCGCATCGTAATCAAATATCAAGGCAACAGGGGCCTGAGCGTGTTGCACGTCGGGTGCCGATTGCAATTCCTTTGATACTTGTTTGGCCTCTTCCATGGCGGGCGCGTCTATACTGTCTGGGCGCAACAGACCTGCATGCATCTGTTCCTGTGCAAACGGGGCTTGGCGCCAACGGAAATAGCACACAGCTTCAGCCCCATGTGCAAACGCTTCCCATGTCCAAAGCCGCACCATTCCCGGCAATGGCGCGGGGTTGTAAGGCGCCCAATTCACCGGACCGGGTTGTTGTTCCATAACCCACCAGCGATCACGCCCGACTGAACGGTAAAGGTCGTGGTGAAACGCTTGGAAATCCGGATCACCTTGACGGGCAAATGCCGCTTTGTGCGTGTCATCAGCTGCAATGCGATCTTCCAGAAACCCAAGCGGATAACTGTCCCAAGACGCGATATCTAAATCATCGCCAACATCAAAATGATCGAATTCCGTCACTCGACCCATGTAGTTATGCGTGATTGGCGCTTGGGAATGGGCGCGGATGATATCCACTTGGGCCTTGTTGAACGCAACAACTTGATCCGAGGAAAACCGCCGAAACGCCAATGCGTGTGCTGGGTTCACTTCGGTGACGGTCAAATTGGGCAAAGCAATCTGATCAAAGCGATGATATTCCATCGACCAAAAGACATTGCCCCATGCGCGGTTCAATGTATCAATTTGCCCATATCGTTCCTGAAGCCAATTTTGGAAGGCAGAACGCGCAGCGTCAGAATAGCTTAGGACCGTATCGTGACATCCGTATTCATTGTCCGTCTGCCACGCCGCGATATAGGGGTTGTCGCCATACCGCACGGCCATTTCCCTTACAATTTGGCATGATGCGTCCAGATAACCGGAATGGCTGAAACAGTAATGTCGCCGTGACCCAAATCCACGCGTTTTGCCTTCGGCATTCACAGCCAACATATCAGGATGGGCATCAACGACCCAACGAGGTGGCGTTGCTGTTGGCGTGCCCAAAACAACCTTTAACCCTGCTTCACCCAGCGTTGATATGGCCCGATCTAACCATCCCCAGTCAAAATTGCCTGAGGTTCTTTCCAATCGAGACCAGGCGAATTCTCCGATCCGGACCCAGGTTAGTCCCATTTCTGCCATGCGGCGCGCGTCATCGGCCCAGACGTCTTCTGGCCAATGCTCAGGATAGTAACAAACCCCAAGTGTGCGTTTCACAAGATCACCCGATGTTCTGTTTGCCCCGGAATATCGACATCTATTGAAAACGTTTTTCCGGCGTCGCGTTCGTCAACTCCGACCGCCGCCGATGTGCAATACAAAGTCTTTAAATCAGCTCCACCAAAGGCCGGGCATGTTGTTTGGCTTGCGGGTAGGTCAATCGTTTGCACACGTTTTCCCGCCTCATAACACGCCAAACGCCCTGCCCCCCAGTGCGCATTCCAAAGCCGTCCATGGCTGTCAACAACTGCCCCGTCAGGATTCAGTTCGTCCGCCCTAAGATCGATGTAAACCTCGGGATCACCTTGAGGCCATCCATCTGCCGTGGCCAACGCCTGTCTTTTGATTTGACGATCAAACGTGTCGCAGAAATAGGCCCACAACCCATCGGGACTAAAACAAATGGCATTGCTTACAGTGATACCAGTAAACAACCTTCGTACCTCACCCCGGTAATAGCGATAGATCGCCCCGGCGCGTGGTTCAGCCGATTTGCCCATTGTCCCGATCCAAAACCCGCCGTAAGGATCAGCGCGACCATCATTGGACCGCGTGATTGGCATATCCGCTTCCAAAGCCGCCACATGGGTTTTGGCCTCGGTTTCCAGATTGAACTGAAAAAGCGCCGTTTCGGATGCAATCAACAAATGATCTTGATCCAACCAGCCCGCAGCGCTGACATGTTCGTCGAATTGCCACATCTTGTCTTTGGACATCAGTTGATGGTTCAAAATGTCAAACCAGAACAAGGACTGTCGTTCAGGGTGCCAAAGCGGCCCTTCCCCCAACGCACATGCGCGGTCATCAAAAATGTTCATTTCGATCCTTTAGCCTGGTCAAAAGCGGCGACAATCTGCGATGCCTTTTGCGAAATATCCGCGATGCTCATCCCCGGTTTATAGATGGCCGAGCCGATCCCAAACCCAGTCGCACCGGCCGCAAACCAGTCCCCGAAATTATGCGGACCCGCGCCACCGACAGCATATACTTTAGCATCCGGCGGCAACACTGCGCGCAGCGCTTTCATCCCAATAGGCCCGGCCATTTCCGCCGGAAACATCTTGAGCGCGTCAGCCCCGGAATGAAGCGCCGAAAACGCTTCGGTCGGTGTGAAAATCCCCGGATAGCTTTCCATCCCGGCATCTTTCGTTGCGGCAATCACATTCAGATTACAGTTAGGCGACACCACCATTCGAGCGCCAATTTCAGCCAACCGTTCCACATCACTGGTGTGCAAAACTGTTCCAGCACCGATCGTGGCGCGATCGCCAAATGCCTCTAACATTGCGGATATACTGTCGAACGGATCCGGCGAGTTTAAAGGGACCTCAATGTAATCGATCCCTGCGTCGATCAACACCCGCGTTGCGTCGACCGCTTCGGGCGGTGTTATTCCACGCAAAATCGCAATTATTTCACGGCTCATATCAACTCCATCGCAGATTTCGCGGCAATCAATCCGCGCAAAGTCATTTCGTCGCCATCGGCTTGCAAGACTTGGATATGTTGTGCGCCCAATGCAGTGGCGTAAATCTTTGTCAGGTCAGCTTCGCCGACAATCGCAACCGCCTGCCCCAACCAATAGACCCGCGTTGCCGCCAGTTCTGCGCCAATCAGCGCGCCTGACAATCGTGCGCGCGCTTCACCAACTTGAGCGTTGTTCAACAGGCCATGCGCGCGAATGTTGAACAACCGCACTGCCAACATTTCAGGCTTTGACATCGCATCATTGACTGCCGCACAAAACGCATCCTCTGACCATGATGCATCAAGGGAATGTCGCAAAACGGACGCCGTCGACAAAAGTCCAAATAATTCGCCCGTCATGGCCGTGCGAAAGCTGACGATTTCCCCGGCGCTGACATGCACCCATTTTGTGTGCGTTCCCGGCAGACAAACCACACCATCAAAGTCGGGATGGGTAGCTAGAAACCCAGCAATCTGGGTTTCTTCGCCGCGCATGACATCCTCTGGATTAAGCTGGCGAATACCGGGCAAAATTCTAACATTCCCGACAACAGTCGCACGTGATGCATCAGGCGGGCGACAAGGCACAGTTTCATACGGCGCTTCCGCCCACCCTTGTCGTGATCCAACCATTCCGCATGCGATCACGGGCACGGTCACCGAACCAATCAAAGCTTCGAGAGCTGGTTCAAATTGATCCCGTTCAAGACCGACCATACCCGCGTCTGAATGCCGCTTTTCAATCGCGCGATTATCCGCACTCATGCGCCAAGCGCGCAGATGTGACGTTCCCCAATCCACTGCGATCCAAGCTGTTTCGTTCATCCTGTCACCGCTACGCCGCCGTCGACAACAACGGCTTGCCCGGTCATCATCCGACTTATGTCCGAAGCCATAAACAAAACCGCGCCGACCACATCACGGGGTTTTAAATGGTCTTTCAAACATTGGCGATCCAGATGCGCGGCAAGGCCATCCGGCGTGGCCCATTGATCCAGTTGCTTTTGCGTCAACACCCAACCCGGAGCGATTGCATTTACCCGAATTTTGTCAGGTCCGTATTCACGCGCTAGGCTGCGGGTCATACCATTAATTCCTGCATTGGCCGCTGTATATAAAGGATATCCTGCAGCCCCCATCATGTAACTGATCGAGGAAAAGTTGATAATCGCCCCCCCGCCCGCTTGGCGCATACCCTCAATGACGGCTTGGCAAGCAAACGCATACGCTTTGAGGTTAATCGCCAGCATCCAGTCAAAGAACTCTTCATCCATTTTGAGAAAATCATGCCGTTTGTCATTGGCTGCATTGTTCACCAAACACGTGACAGGACCATGAGCCACCGCAGCCTGATCCAACGCACCGCGCAGCGCCGCGACATCTGTAACATCACACGGAATGAACAGCGGGCGTGTTCCAAATTTGGTTTCCATCTCATCGCAAAACGCCGCTGCATCCGAACGCTGAACAAAGGCGACCTTTGCACCTTGTTCAAGAAATCCTTCCGTCAGGGCGGCACCAATGCCTGAACCGCCACCGGTGATGAACACAGAGGCCCCTTCAAGGTCGTGAAACGTGGCGATTTTAGTCATATTCATATTCCTGGCTGAGCACTGAGTGCGGTATTAAACGAGGTTCCCTTGCAGGACCCACATGGTTTCAGGGAAGCTCCACGGCAGAGTAAGACCGTTGTTCATCAAATAGCTGCCGCTCACGACTATTGGGTCATTTTTCAACGCAATGGTGCCGCGTGACAGATGTGTTACGTCGTCTTTGTTGACCAATTCAACCCGATATTTTGCATCTGGAACAAGTTGGGTCAAACGCAATGGGCGTGGGCTGATCTGGTCTGATGTCGTGGCTTTACCTGCAAAGACGACAAATTGCGCACGGTCGTGGGACAGCTGTTGTTCGGCCAGTACAGCCGGATCGGCGCTATCTAATCGCAAGATATCGGCGTTCCGCATCCAATCGCGATTGCGTTTCCACCACGCTGTCACATCGCGCAGAACCTGCGTTTCGTCTTCTGTCAATTCGCGCGGGTCCATCTCAAAACCCATATGCCTTTGTGCCGCGACCCAAGCCCGGAACCGAATGTTCAAACTTCGCCCCGACGTGTGGCATTCACGCGGGCCGACGTGGCTGCCGGTCACGGCCATTGGTAAAAACAACGACGCAATGTGCTGAATTTTCAAACGTTCAACCGCGTCATTGCTGTCACTTAGCCACACACGTTGCGTGCGTTCCATAATTCCAAAATCGATGCGCCCCCCGCCCGACGCGCAGCTTTCAATTTCCACTTGCGGAAATTCGCGACGCAATCGATCCAGCAGCGCATATGTCCCACGGGTTTGCGCTGCATCCGGCATCGGCAGCACACGATTATGGTCCCATTTCACATAGTCGATGTCATGGTCCGCCAAAATCGCACTTAGGCGTTCGAACAGGAACGATTGCACCGCGGGCAACGACATATCAAACGCCATTTGCTGACGCCCCAATATCTGATCTTCGTCCCCCAAAATCCAATCAGGATGCGCGCGGAAAACATCGCTGTCTTGATTGATCATCTCGGGCTCGAACCACAAACCAAAGGTCATCCCCAAGGACGCCACATGGTCAATCAACGGCGCCAACCCATCGGGATATTTGCTAGGATCAACCAGCCAATCCCCTAATGAACTGGTGTCATCATCGCGTTTGCCAAACCAGCCATCATCCAGAACAAACCGTTCTGCACCAAGGGATGCCACACGTTTGGCAATGTCCTTCAGAACATCCAGATCATGATCAAAATAGACAGCTTCCCAGCAATTGTAATGCACAGGGCGCGGTCGGTTTGGGTCAGGAAACGTTACGATCCTGTCGCGCAAATGCCTTTGAAAAGCGACAGCACAGCCATTTAACCCATCATCGGAAAAGACGGCGTATACCTTGGCCGTTTGAAACCGCGTCGACGTTTCGGGTTCCGTTCCTGTTGCATGGCCAAACTGAACCTGGCGTCGTCCATCCGGAAGCTCTTCGGCAACCATACGATGCCCGCCAGACCACCCATAATGAAGTGCATAGGCTTGTCCGGATGTATTGGTCGCCCCGCGACATGGGATGATCAGACCCGGAAAATGCTCGTGCCCCGTGCGCCCCGTGCGGTTTTCCCGGCATCGCATACCCGTGGACCAAGGCGTTGTGTTCATTTGAAATTCGCAGCACCAACGACCCGCGAAATCGATCATTTCATCCGACAATTGTGGTGCTGGGAAAACGGGTGCTGAAAGCCAATGTAACTGTATCGGGTCTTCGCTCTCCAACGTCGCGCTTGCTTCAATGATATGTGTGACAGGATCAATGGCAAAGCGCGCTTGATAGGTCAGCTTGTGCGTTTCATCGACATAAGTCAGCATCAAGAAATTGTCGTCAGTTTCCGCATTTTCAAAAGAGAATTTTGGTGAAATTTGCGAGCCATCCTGTTGTCGGATGACAAGACCGGGCTGACCCGGAAATGATCGTGACGCCTCGGGACAGATTGACAGTTCAGGGATTGCATCCAACATCCCCCCGGTCACATCAATCGCAGAAGCTTCAAACAGGCTTGTCAGATCTTCGTCGTCAGGCAGGCGTGGTCCCCAATAGACAACCTCCGCCATACGGCCCCGATTGGACCCAAGCACCAAAGTCTGACGCCCGTCATCAAGACGCCAACTATTAATCACTTAACCGCTCCCAAAGTCAGACCTGTAATGAAGTGTTTCTGCATCATAAAGAAACAAATAACTGGGGGAATTGCAGCCATCAAAGACGCCGCCGAAACCAAATGCCAGTTGTTTACGAACTGCCCGTTTAGCGCGCGAACACCTGCGGTGATCGGTTTCGCGCTTTCGCCGGTCGTCAGGACATTGGCCCAAAAGAAGTCGTTCCAGACAAATGTAAAAATTAGCACTGACAATGCCGCAATTGCTGGACGCACCAATGGCAACACGACGAACCAGAAGATCTTCCATTCATTGACGCCCTCGATCCGTGCGCTTTCGATCAGATCGAACGGCAAAGCCTTGATAAAGTTGCGCATGAACAACGTGCAAAATCCGGTTTGAAACGCGGCGTGGAACAGAAACTGCCCAGCAATCGTGTCATAAAGGCCCGTTTGGACAGACATATCGCGGACAGGAACCATCAGAATTTGAAACGGGATGAAGTTCCCCGCCACAAACAAGAAGAACAGCGGCAAGGCCACGCGGAACCGATAGATCGCCAACGCATAGCCCGCCAAGCAAGCCAAGGAAACGGAGATGATGACCGTAGGAAAGGTGATCAAGACCGAATTCAGCATGTAAGTGGCAGCTTCGGATTGCGTGAAAACAGCTGAATAGTTTTCAAACAAGCGGAATTCTGTTGGCCATCCAAAGATGTTTCCCGTGTTGATGTCCCCCGCCCCTCGGATCGACGTGACAAAGATCGCAAGCAAAGGCAAAAGCCATATGAACAGAGCAACGGGAAGGAATGCCTGATAAGCAACAACAGCCCCTTTGCCTGCTTTTTCGACAGGGCGCGGAAACATCAGCGGCCCTCCTTTTCGTTCTTGTACATGTCCCACAGGAAATAGCTGATAAAAATCAGCATGATCAGGAACAGAACCGTCGCAATGGCAGACCCATATCCGTATCGTTCACCGTATTCGCTGATCGCGACTTCGTACATGTAATGTGACAAAACATTGGTTGATCCGAACGGTCCACCTTGTGTCATGATCGCGATCATATCAAAAGATCGAAGCGCTCCGATGACAGTCACAACCACAGCAATAAACGTTGCTGGCCGCAGCTGTGGAATGACGACATACCACAGCATCTTCCATCCCTTAGCCCCATCAAGGCGTGCCGCTTCGATCTGATCGGCGGCCACATTGTTTAGACCCGTGAGGTACAAAATCATGCAGTACGCAATTTGCGGCCAAAGGCCTGCAAAGATAATCCCATAGGTCGCCCATTCCGGGCTTGATAGAATATCCGGCGCAGGGGCCGAGCATTTGAAGGTCGCATTGCCAAGGATGTTGACGGTTTCTTCGCAATAAAGCGCTTTCCAAATCGACCCGATCACTCCGAAATCTGCATTGTAGAACCAGCCAAAAATCAGGCCGACAACGACTTGCGAGATCACAAATGGGAAGAAGAACAACGATTTGTAAAACCGCATCCCCGGCACGGTTTGGTTCAAAAACAACGCGATCCCAAGGCCCGCAGGAACGGCCAGCATATATAAAACGAGCCACAGAATATTGTTCTTGAAAGAGGTCCAAAAATTCGGATCGCCCCATAATTTTACATAGTTTTCAAAGCCAACCCAAACGGCAGTCGATTGCCCATCAGCGGTGTACAATCCGTTCCATTCATAAAGGCTCAGACCGAGGCTTTTGAAGATCGGAATAATCACGTAGATCGTAAAGAAGATCAAAGCCGGCACCAGAAATATCCATGGTGCAATAGACAGCTTGTTGCGTGCCATCCAAGACGCGCGATCTGACCCGGTTGATCTTTTCAATGTCGCATCTGTCATGGGCTTACCCTCGCTATTTGAAGTCGGCATTTCGCCGGCGAGACGTGTTCAGGCAAACCCCAAACCGTTGTAAGATTTGGGCCACGAAGTGATCCGCGGCCCCTGTTCAAAGTTTTACTTGTAAACCTCAGTTTGAACTTCATCGAGACGTTCAAGGATAGCCATCATTTTGGACGTATCCAGCATAAACTCTTGGAAGCCTTCCATGCCAGCCTTGGCCATCGCCGCCGGGGCGTCGCGGTCATAGAACTGCGCAATCCCCGTTGCCGAGTTCAGCAATGCAAAGCCTTCTTGGATGAATTTGTCTTCCGAGATTTCAGCCTTGGCGTTAATCGGCAGCTGACCGATGGTTTTGTTCCACTGAGTCTGCACATCAGCGCGCGCAACAAAGGCCAAGAACTTCTTGGCGTCTTCTTTGTTCTTCGCGTTCGTCGGAATAAAGAACGCGTCTGCTGGTGCTTCTTCAGCCAACGGTACGTCAGGGTCGATGGTTGGGAACGGCATAAAGTCGATCTGATCTTCGGTCAGCTCTGCGTTTTTAAAGCCATCAACCGAGAAGTTGCCCATGACATACATGGCCGCGTCGCCATTGGCGAAAGGCGCAATTGCGTCCTGCCAGGCCATCGAGGCGTGGTTGTCCACAAAACCGCATTCGTCGATCAACGTCTTCCAGTTCTCAAACGTCTGCACGATGCGTGGATCAGTGTATTTGATCTTGCCTGCGGTTAGATCGTTGTGAACATCGTAACCGTTTGTGCGCAGGTTCAAATAATCAAACACGCCCGCTGCCGTCCAAAGGAACTTTGTTCCAATGGTGAAAGGCGTCACACCGTTTGATTTCATTGTGCCACATGCTGCCAGCAGTTCGTCCCATGTTTTGGGTTCTTCCAGCTTCAACAGTTCAAAGACATCTTTACGATAGTAAATGCCCCACTGGTAATAGCTGTACGGCACACCCCAGATCTTACCGTCTCGCGACATGGTCGCTTTGATCGCTGCAAGGTCTTCGTTGAATCCGTTCTCTTCCCAAACGTCATCAACCGATTCAAACAGACCCGCATCGACGAAAGGCGCCATGCGGTTGCCCGGGTACCACGACGTCACGTCTGGCGCGTCGGCTGTCAGAAAGTTCCGGATCGCTGTTTTATGCGCTTCGCGATCGTTGTTGTTAACAATCACATTGATGTCCGGGTTTTCCTTTTGGAACTGCGCTACTGCGTCGTCAAAGCCCTTTTTTGGGCCAGGATTCAAATCATCAAAGTTGATGACCAGATCACCCGCAAGTGCACCGGTCGCCGTAAGCGCCAACGCGGCCGCAGCCGTTTTCAATTTAAGGAACATAGGTGTCCTCCCAACAATTGGTTCCCTCAAGGTAGCCAGACGTGCGCCTGACCGGTTCGCTGCTGTCAAAAAGGTCTAAGCGCTCGCTTGCCCAAAAAATCCTTTTGACATTCGGTTCCACATAGTGAAACCTATTTCCAACTAATGGAACTATGCGGCGAGGTCGCTTGCACGTCAACATCAATTTGCAAGCCGATCAAAGGAGGGCCCGCAAGATGACATCACAACGCCCCAGCGGCGATGGAACGATTGCCAAAGCATTGGATGTGCTGGATCTGGTCGCTGAAATGCAGCGCCCCGTTCGGTTTGCCGAAATATTGGCGCAAGTCAGCATACCAAAAGCAACGCTCTATCGGCTTTTCCAAACTCTGACTGCACAAGGCATGTTGCAATATGATGTCGACCGTCAAACATACGCACCTGGCTTGCGCCTTGTTCGATTGGCACATTCTGCATGGCGTCAAAGTTCACTGGCCCCAATCGCGCGGCCTTTCATCGACAATTTGGCTGAAAAAGCTGGGGAAACAATACACTTAGCGCAAATGGACAACGGTCAGGTTCTTTATGTCGACAAGCGCAATGCATCCAGCCCAATCGAGATGTTCAGCCAAGCCGGAAAGGTCGGACCGGGATATTGCACAGGTGTCGGCAAAGCCATGTTGGCCTTTATGGCGCAAGAACCGCAATCGCAGGCCATCGCGAGGCAATCGTATTACGCCTATACTGCAAACACCCTAACGTCGCCCGAAACCTTGGAAGCAGAACTTGTGGACATTCGCGCAGAAGGGTTCGCCTATGACCGCGAAGAACACGAACCCGGAATTATCTGCATCGCTGCTCCTATTCTGTCCAATGGCACACGTGTCATTGGCGCCTTAAGCGTCACGACCTCGGTTCAGCGCAGTTCGTTAAAAGAGCTGAAAAAGCTAAAGCCGGACCTATTCGAGACGGCGCAGCGAATCGCAGAAGCGGCCACCACATGGCAATTCCCCGAACCCGAGAAAGGATAATTTATGTCCGGCGTTCAACTTGAACAGGCAATCAAACGGTACGGGTCCACACAAGTCATCCATGGCGTAGATCTACAAATTGATGATGGCGAATTCTGCGTGTTTGTGGGTCCCTCAGGGTGCGGAAAATCCACATTGTTGCGCATGATTGCCGGTCTGGAAGACACGTCTGACGGCGTTATCAAAATTGGTGGGCGCGATGTGACCCATGCCGATCCGGCAAACCGCGGCATCGCCATGGTTTTCCAGACATACGCCTTGTATCCGCACATGACAGTCGAAGAAAACATGGGCTTCGGGCTGAAAATGAATGGTGTCCCAAAGGACGAAATCAACCGCAAAGTCAGCGAAGCCTCACGTATTCTAAAGTTGGACGACTACCTAAAACGCAAACCAAAAGCGCTGTCAGGCGGACAACGTCAACGCGTTGCGATTGGCCGATCCATTGTGCGTGGTCCAGAAGTGTTTTTGTTCGACGAACCCTTGTCCAATCTAGATGCCGAGTTGCGCGTCGACATGCGGGTTGAAATCGCGCGCCTTCACAAAGAACTTGGCACGACAATGGTTTATGTGACCCACGATCAGGTCGAAGCCATGACCTTGGCGGACAAGATCGTTGTTTTGCGAGCAGGTCGCGTCGAACAGGTCGGTGCGCCGATGCATCTATACAAAGACCCGGACAACAAATTTGTCGCTGGCTTTATTGGATCCCCTTCCATGAACTTCGTGAATGGCGAAGTTACGGACGGGGGCGTTTTGGTTCCTGCTTTGGGCGGCGCCATCATTCCAACTGAGGTCGCGCTTCCTGCTATGGGGTCCAACGTCATTGTCGGTCTACGACCTCAGGCGCTGTTACTGAATCCCGGATCAGGAGATATCAAACTGGAATTGCGTGAACGGTTGGGCGGCGTCGCATATGATTACCTGCGCTGTGCAACAGGTGAGCGTTTGATTGTCGAAAGCCGAAACGACGAGGCATTGCCCGAAGGCACGACAATAAGCGTCGAATTCGACCCGGCTGCAGCGTACTTTTTCGATGCAAAGTCTGAAAACCGACTGCGTTAAAACCATGTCCCAGCCAGTTTGCGCTAGATCAAAGTACGTTGCGCAACAACTATATATTGAATGATCTTGACCTGTTCTCCGACGACGCCTCGCAAAGATCTATGGGTTCGTCGACGAGAATGGTCAATTCTGACGTGATTTATTACGTCAGGTCGGGGGCAAATGTTGCGGGACATTTGCTCCCATTTTCATCAAGCATTCTTGCGAAGGTATTCCATGATCGCAGGGCGCACTGACATTTCACCACGATGTCGCGCGTCTGCGATGACTTTGCGGACCTCTTCGAGGTTTGAACGCCGCAACAAGCTTTTGACGGGGCCAATAGAGGCTGGGCGCATCGACAGTGACCGCAAACCCACGGCTGCCAGACACAATGCTTCGACCGGTCGTCCAGCATCCTCGCCACAAAAACTCAGCGGAGTGTCCGTATCTTCGCAGCGTTCTACGATCCGCTCTAGAAAGCTCAGGAATGACACATTCAAAGTGTCATATCGCCGCCGCACCCGTTCATTTTCCCGATCAGCCGCGAAAAAGAACTGTTTCAAATCGTTGCCGCCGATGGACAAAAACCCGACCTCTTCAAAGAACTTCCGGGGTGCAAACGCCAGACTGGGCGTTTCCAACATGGCTCCGACGTCAATTTCGGATGGCAATACGTGCCCCAGCTTGGTCTCACGCTCGATCGCCTTTGTCATTTCATCGCGGGCACTTGTATATTCTTCGTATTGCGCAACGAAGGGAAACATCACCGTCAACGGTCGCCCATTCGCGGCGCGCAAAAGCGCCTGTAACTGCATGCGCAACACACCAGGTTTGTCCAAACCAACCCGAATTGCGCGCCATCCCAACGCTGGGTTTGGTTCATCTGTCGGGCGCATGTAAGACAAGACTTTATCTGACCCGATATCCAGTGTCCGAAACACGACTCTCTTGCCACTCGCAGAATCCAAAACCCGTGAATAAAGCGCTGACAACTCGGAGCGCTTGGGCATCTGGTTACGGACCAAAAACTGTAGTTCTGTTCGGAACAATCCAACGCCTTCTGCGCCAGACCCCTGCAAAGAAGGCAGGTCCGCCATAAGGCCTGCGTTCATATGCATACCGACGACTGCGCCACACTTTGTTTCAGCCGGTTTTTCACGGATCGACGCATAGCGTTCAAGTGCAGCAGCTTGCATCGCCATTTTGTCACGAAAAGCCGAAACGACGGTATCATCTGGTCGCAAGTGAACAATACCTTGTTCGCCATCAACCATGACATGGTCGCCATTCAAAGCCTCAGTGGTGATGCGGTTCACATTGATGATCAGAGGGATCGCCAAAGCGCGGGCCACAATCGCGGCGTGACTGCCCACTGACCCTGCCTCAAGGATAATGCCCTTCAAGTTGCGTCCGTAATCCAACAATTCAGCCGGGCCGATATTTCGGGCAACCAAAATGGGATTGGCGGGCATCTCTGCACCGGTGTCTTGCCCCTGCCCTGTAAGGATGCGCAGCAGACGGTTCGACAAATCATCCAAATCACTTAGGCGTTCGCGCAGGTAACTGTCCCCGGACTGAGACATCCGCGCCCGCGCAAGCGATTGTTCCTTTTCAACGGCTGCTTCCGCACTAAGCCCGCCCCCAATGTCGGATTCCATACGGCGCATCCAACCTTTCGAATTCGCAAACATCCGATAGGCTTCTAAGACCTGCTTTTGCTCAGTGTCACCCGCAGCCATGGCCAACATCTTGTCGACACCCACACGCAGTTCTTCGACAGCAGTGGTAAGTCGTTCCAGTTCCCTTTGTGGATCATCCGCAATCGGGTTTGAAACAACCACGCGCGGTTCATGCAGCCATATATGCCCCTCGGCGACACCTTCCTGAGCGACGCCACCTTTCAACATTTTTGGCTGAGAATGCAGCGCTTCCATTGCGGCGCCTTCGCCAACAAAAGCGCCCAATTCCGTCATCTCGGCCAGCACCATAGCGACGACTTCTAGTGCATAAACTTCGTCAGCTGAAAATTCGCGCCCTTCTTTGGACTGCACAACCAGCACACCCAAAGCTTCGCCCAACCGTTGGACAGGCACACCGCAAAAACTGGAAAACACTTCTTCTCCGGTTTCCGGCATATATCGAAAACCACGCGCATTCGGAGCGTCAGCAGTATTCACAATCTCGCGTCGACGTGCTGCACGCCCAACCAAACCTTCACCCAAGCGCATGCGCGTTTGGTGAACAGAATCCGGGTTCAAACCTTCTGTGGCACAAAGCTCAAGCGTGTCTTCGTCCCTAAACAGATAGATCGAACAAACTTCTGTCCCCATTGAATCCGCGATCAACCGCGTGATCTTATCAAGACGCGCCTGTCCTGCATCATCACCAGCCATTGCATCACGCAAACGCCCAAGTAACTTGCGGCTTTCGCTTTCTACGGTATTGGCCATGGTCTCCCCGTTTTCCACTGCCGGACCGCCTTTGGTCACGCGCCTTTAGATCATGAAACAAACACAAGCGAAACGAGAGAAACATCCGATGTCAAAAAAATGCGGATTCTAACCGACACCCGTTTGTTCACTGCATCAATTTTAGGCCTCGGCAACGCATCTCCTCTGAGGTCATTGCAATGTCCACTCTCGAAATACGTGTCTAGCGCCAAAAGAAATGCATGCTATTCTTATGCTTAGATCAAGTTGTCGTATTGATTGCCAGTTATTTGGCGACTGGCATTTCAAAAATGTAGTTAATAATCAAAACGTGCGGCCAATGGCTGGCCCGGTTCAAAGTCGAGGACACATGGACCACGCTCGAGAATTCACGCGTCTCTATAATCTTGAATATAGCGAGCCGAATGAACTGATCTTTCGGTTTGTCAGCATCGCAACCGGTGGCGTCATTTTGTTCAGCTATACAGGTTGGTCAATTTCGATTTTCTGGCTGATGGGATATTTTGGGCTGCACGTTTATTATCACTATTACCTGACACGCAGTCGCGAGGTGACGACCTCGCAACATACGGTTCATGCATCTGTCGTGTTTTTGGCAATCCACGCGTTTTTTATCGCCTTGCCGACATATTTAATGCTGCAACCAGACATCGCGATGAATTTCTGCGGTACTGCTGCAATTGCCTGCCTTCTGGTTTGGCTGATCCGTCGCGCAGATGTGTTACCAATGATTGTCTTTGGCAATATGGTTATCATTGCCGTGTCCGTTGCCAGCATGTTGGTTATCACCCTATCTCGCGTCGATTTTTTCCTTGCCAAGATTGCAATGGTTCTCTGTTCAATCGGTGCTGTGGCTTATTACGCCGGGGCAGTCCTGATCAGTCGGCGTCAAAGAATTGAGGCCGAAGAAAGCGCCTATCGCTCTATTGAGGCACAAAAGATGGAAGCTATCGGACGTTTGGCAGGCGGCGTAGCGCATGATTTTAACAACATCTTAACGGCAACTTTAGGTAATCTCGATTTGTACTACGAGGTTCCGACAGAATCTGAACGAAACGATTGCATCGAACAGGCACGCAGCGCGGCAGTACGAGGTGAAGCATTGGTGCAGCGATTGCTTGCCTTCGCGGGTCGGAAAAACAAAGCAACCGAACGGCACATGCTTGTCAGTATCTTTGATAACCTCGAACGTCTGTGCCGACCCCTTATTCCCGCAACTATTGCGATCAAGGTGGAAGAATTGCCTGAAAATATGATCGTCATGGTTGACGAAGAAAATATCACCACAGCTCTGTTGAATCTGGTCGTGAATGCGCGCGACGCGATTTCAGAGACCGGTACAATTACTCTTTCGGCAGACCGACAACATCTGTCTTCGCCAAAGGTGATGCAAGACGGCATGCCCATCTTGCCGGGAAACTATGTTCGAATTGATGTGGTGGATGACGGCCCCGGCATGCAGCCCGATGTCTTAACACGCGTTTTGGAACCGTTTTTCACAACAAAGCCAATAGGGCTTGGGTCGGGCTTAGGTTTGCCGATGGTCGCAACATTCGCACGCGAATCCGGAGGAGGTCTGGCCTTCGACACATCACCAAGCGGGACAAAAGTGTCGATGTATCTGCCAAACTCCTAGATAAGAATTAAGACGCTCTTTCCATTTCGAACGCGTCATGCAGCGCCTGCACGGCAAGCTCCATGTATTTACGATCAATAAGCACGCTGATTTTGATCTCGGACGTCGTGATCACCTTAATGTTGATCCCTTCATCGCTTAGGCATTTGAACATCTTGGCCGCAACACCAGTGTGGCTGCGCATCCCAATTCCAACAACGCTGATCTTAGCAACATCTATGTCCGCGATCATGTCATGGAAGTTCAACAGGCCTTCCTGTTTGGCATCATCCATTGCCTTTTGCGCACGCGCGACTTGATCCGTCGGGCACGAAAAGGTCATATCTGTCCGCCCCTCTTCAGAAATGTTCTGCACGATCATGTCGACCAGAACGCCCCCGTTGCTGAGCGTTGAAAATATGGTCGCCGCAATCCCGGGCCGATCCGCCACACTGACCAGCGTCATTTTGGCTTCGTCGCGGCTGTAGGCCACTCCCGATACGATGTTGTTTTCCATGATTTCATCCTCCGAACAGACCAGCGTTCCAGCGTTATCACCGGTGTCCTCAAAACTTGAAAGTACGCGCAAGCGCACATTGTACCGCATCGCAAGTTCCACAGAACGCGTCTGCAGGACCTTTGCACCAAGGGATGCAAGCTCTAACATCTCTTCAAATGCGATCTTGTCCAGCTTGCGGGCTTTCTCGCACACGCGAGGGTCAGTTGTGTAAACACCATCCACATCCGTGTAGATATCACAGCGTTCCGCATCAAATGCAGCTGCAAACGCCACCGCAGTCGTGTCCGAACCACCACGCCCCAGTGTCGTTATCCGACCCTCAGGGCTAATGCCCTGAAACCCTGCAACCACAGCAACCCGCATACCTTCTGCGAATTTCGCCATGATGTTCTCGGGCGGAATTTCTTCAATGCGGGCCGCGCCATGTGCGGACGTCGTGCGCAACGGTACTTGCCACCCTTGCCAACTGCGCGCCGGCACATCCATTTCCTGCAACGTCATCGCCATCAGGCCCGCCGTTACATTTTCGCCTGACGACACAACAGCATCATATTCACGCGCATCATACAGCGGAGATGTCTCGTTTACCCAGCCAACCAGTTCGTTCGTTTTACCGGACATCGCGCTGACAATGACGATAACATCGTATCCGCGCGCGACTTCGCGACCCACGCGTTTTGCTGCGCGCCGAATACGGTCCAATGTGGCCACTGACGTGCCACCAAATTTCATCACCAGAACAGGCATTGCGCCCTCTCTTAAAACCCTCGCGCCATTTACGCGCGATGGCCGAAAGGTTCAAGCGGTCCGCTGACATCTAATAAGGAAGTGTTTGCCCGTCCCAGTTTTGAAAACACCCCGTCGTGTCCAGACTTAAGGCGTCAAATCGTTGAACCAATCCGGTGGCGGCGGTATCTGCCGCAATGTCGGCTGCCGTGCCACCCATGTCAGTTTGAACCCACCCCGGATGATAAATCCCAACGGCAATACCTTGCGGCTTTAAATCCACTGACAGGTTTCGCCCAAGATTTAAAACGGCCGCCTTGGACGCACGGTACACGTAACTTCCGCCGGGAGCCTGATCTTGACTGGCCATCCGGCTGGAAATAATCGCGATTTTCGGCGTTTTTGCAGCGCGTAAATTCGGCAACAGGTTTTCGATTGTTTTGAATACGCCCGTTACGTTGACCGCAAATGACTGGGCCCAAACGTCTTCGTCATAGCCGTTTCCAATGGAATGGCCTTTGTCCAAATAAACGCCCGCATTACACACCAACACATCAATTGCGCGACCTTGTAAAGCGTTCGCCAAAGCCACCTGATCCGCCCCTGACGTAACATCCAAACGCAGTTCCGGATTTGCATCTCGAGACACCGCACTGACTGTATCACCACGCGCCACGTAACTCTGAGCCAAGGCAGCGCCGATGCCGCGGTTGGCCCCAGTAATCAAAACATGCATCAGATCAATTTGCCTGTCGTTTGGGTAAGAACGGAAGCGGTGCGACGGGAATGCCCTCTTCAATAAGGGCCTTCGCTTCTTCTGGTTTCGCTTCGCCCCAAATCGACTTTTCAGGTGCTACACCTTCGTGCATATCACGCGCGACTTCGGCGAATTTCCCGCCGACATAGGTGCTGTTTTCTTCAACATGCTTGCGCATCTTGGATAGGTTTTCCGCCACTTCACCTTCGGGTGTTGTCAGATCCACCTTGGTTGATGCCTTTTTCGCAACAGGCGGCGCCATTAACGCTTTTGTGACTGAGGTTGATCCGCACATCGCACAAGAAATATGCCCCGCAGCTTGCAACGTTTCAAACGCCTCAGCCGATTTGAACCAGCTATCAAAGCTGTGTTCCTGTTCACATTTTAGATTATAACGGATCATCGTACACTCACGTAATGCCACAGAATGAATTAAGCATTAGCGCGCGCTGGTCAATGCCTTGTTTCTAGCAAAAGACGCTCAAGCGATGCTATCAAAATCAAGATGCAATAAAATCTGAGCCAATTCAGGAGCATCCACGCGACCTGCTGCCTTCTTGGGTGACAACCATTTTCTCTCGCGTTGTCCTTGCTCGGGAAACTCGTCCAGAACATCGCTGACTTCAACCGCATAAACCATTGCAACGCATGGCAAATTTTCGTCTTCATCCATATCTTTGATATAGGAAAAGATACCTACAGGGCGCGACTTGACCGCGCCTTTTACGCCAGCTTCTTCCCAAGCTTCCGTCAATACAACTTGATGAGGCGCTTCCCCCGCCTGAGGCCAGCCTTTGGGAATGATCCAACGTCCGGTTCCTCGAGAAGTTATCAGCAGAACTTTTGTTTTTCCTTTGACCACGCGATAGCACAACGCAGCAAATTGCGTTCTCACATCGCGTTTTCCGACCTCAGAAAATGATAAAGGCAGTTGATTGAACTGCTGCGCTGACATACTGCAAACCTCTGTTTTTCGTGAACTTATATAGTATCTTCATGGAAAAATCACCAGTAGCTTGGACGGCAACACGTTAACAATTGGTAATACATCCACTTGTGTCATGTGCCAGGTTCAGAAAGATTGCACAGTGATGAAAAAACCGTCGATCTTTTTTGCACTGCTTTGGCTTGGACTGATCACAGTCGCCAATCCGTCATTCGCAGATACGCGCCTGAAGGTTTTTGCGGCCGCCAGTTTGCGTGGTGTGCTTGACGTTTTAATCAACGATTTTGGAAAACCGGTTGCGGTTTCTTACGGCGGTTCAGGCACGATGGCGCGGCAAGTGGCCCAAGGCGCGCCTGCTGATCTAGTAATTTTGGCCAACCCGATGTGGGATTTATGGCTGTCCAAAAACTCCCCCCCGGCGATAGATCGCGAACCGTCCTTGGCAACGAACGGATTGGTTCTGATCGGTGGAAAAGATGAAACCCCTTTTGAGGCGAGACCAAACGCCAATGCTTTGCTTACCCGACTAAACGGTGGGCGCATCGCAATGGGGCAACGCGACAGCGTCCCAGCCGGGCAATATGCGCGGGCATGGTTAGAAACGCATAAGATGTGGGCCGAGGTATCGCCACATATCGCAGAAACGCAGAACGTTCGGATGGCTTTGACGCTTGTTCATCGCGGCGAAGCACCGATGGGGATCGTGTATTTGTCCGATACATATGCAAGCGACGCTGTTCACGTTCTGTGGCATATCGATCCTGCGACCCACCCTTCAATTCGCTATCCTGCACGTGCCATGACCCCGGCAGGGGGCGAGTTTCTGGATTATCTCCGCACGCCGTCTGCCAAGGCTGTATTTGCCAATCACGGCTTTTTGCCCGAACAAAGTGCAACCAACTGATGTGGGGACTTGATGCAACGGGCTGGGACGCTGTTCAGCTTTCTTTGAAAGTTGCGCTTGTTGCGACAGTTGCCACTTTGCCCGTCGCGCTATGGCTGGCATGGCTCTTGGCGCGGCGGTCATTCTTTGGGAAATCCGCGCTGAATGCCTTGGTGCATTTGCCCTTGGTTCTTCCACCCGTTGTGACTGGTTACGCGTTGCTTGTGTTGTTTGGTCGATCAGGCCCGCTTGGCCAATTTTTTGATACAGTCTTTGGATTGGAATTTGCGTTTCGCTGGACTGGCGCGGCGCTGGCCGCAGCGGTCATGGCCTTGCCTTTGATGGTGCGGGCAATCCGCCTGGCCATCGAAGCTGTTGATCCCAAATTGGAAGCCGCCGCCGCCACACTTGGCGCGCCAAAGGCATCCGTATTTACGACCATAACATTGCCGCTGATCCTACCGGGGATTTTGGCGGGCGTTGTCATGGGATTTGCAAAAGCACTGGGTGAATTTGGCGCGACCATCACTTTTGTCGCGTCGATCCCCGGAGAAACTCAAACGATCCCTTCTGCAATCTACAGCCTGCTGCAAGTTCCCGGTCAAGAAAGCGCCGCTGCGCGTTTGGTCCTGTGCGCCGCTCTTTTAGCCATCGCAGCAGTGTTTTTGTCCGAATGGCTGGCCCGCCGGATCGCCCAACGGATTAGCGGCGCATGAGTTTAGAAGCCAACATACAGCACCGCTTTGGTGATTTCAGCCTTGATCTCAACCTCGAACCCAGTGCCGGAGTCACCGCGTTATTTGGTCGATCCGGGTCAGGTAAGTCGACTGTTATCAATGTTTTAAATGGATTACTTCGACCTGATCACGGCACCGTAACTCTTGACGGTGTCACGTTGCTGAATGATCAAATCAATGTTCCCCCGCACAAACGCCGGATGGGATGCGTCTTTCAGGACGCCAGATTATTCCCACATCTGAATGTCGCGCAAAATCTTGATTACGGTACGCGCTTCGCCAAGCAAAACTCGGACATTTCACGCGCCCAAGTCATCGAACTACTTGGCCTGAACGCACTTTTGAACCGTCGCCCCTCCACCCTGTCGGGCGGGGAAAAGCAACGCGTCGCGATTGGGCGGGCGCTGCTGTCCGCGCCTCGAATGTTGTTGATGGACGAACCGCTGGCCGCACTGGATGCCCCCCGAAAGGCAGAGATCTTACCCTATCTCGAGCGCCTGAAAACGGACACCGGATTACCGATTATCTATGTCAGTCATTCGATGGATGAAATCGCGCGTCTTGCCGACAATATCGTGATTTTAAGGGATGGCCGGGCCACAACGCAGGGCCCGATTTTTGATGTTCTGTCCGATCCCAAAAATATACCAATGTTAGGCGTTCGCGAGGCGGGCGCGCTGGTTCGTGCCAAGGTCATCTCGCACGGCGCCGATGGCATCAGTACGCTGTCCATTGGCGCTGAAACGCTTGATCTGCCGGGTGTCGATGCGACTGTTGGTTCCATTGTACGCCTTCGGATCTTGGCGCAGGATATCATATTGGCATTGGACGCGCCCACTGGGCTGTCGGCGATGAATGTCTTGCCCGTCACCATCACATCAATCCAAGACGGGTCTGGTCCCGGCGCTGCGATCCAATTGAACGCTGGCGGAGAACACCTTTTGGCGCGCGTCACATCCCGTTCGGTTGAGCGCATGGGGCTCAAGCCGCAAATGACCTGTTACGCCATCGTCAAAGCGATGGCCGTCGCCCCCGAGGCGATCGGTCATGGTTAAGTTACGTTTGGCAAAGCCGTGCGCAATCGCGAAACTAACTGATCGTGAGGCAGATCAGCGTCGATGGACAACCGGCGCAGCCCGAAATGCACATGCGCCATATCAGTGTAATATCGCGTGTATGCATAATTGGTAGCAGCACCTGCAACCGCACCCAGAACGGGCACAGCTTGCGCCGCTAGCTTCTGACCCAAAACGGTCGCCAGTTTTGGGGCAACACGCGCAATCAGCGCTTGAAGACCTGCCCCGGACAACGCCATTCGCGCCGACAAGAACGCAATATCAGCGCCATCGTCGTGTTCCAATGGACCCGCACTGGCAAAGACCTGAACACAATCAAACCGAACGTTTTCCGAATTGGGGTCAAACCCGTGCTCAACCGCGACACCTTGTATGACGCGCAACAACAGCGTTGTGGTCACCGGTACTTCTGCCAAAGCGGTCGGCAATCCACCAAGACCGCCTGCGGCCCCCATCGCGGCACTGATCGACTGGTTCAGCCAATTCGCCTGATCCGGCAAGACACTGCGTGATCGATGTGCAAGGCGCATGGCTTGAGACAACGCATCGATTGTCGCGTCTGTCAGTCGATCTTTCACAGGTGCGGGAAGCCGATCCACCAAATTATCCGCTTGCGCACCCAGCGAATTCAGCAGGTCAATTCCCAATCCGCCTGCATCCGCATGTCGCTTAGCAAGGCGTTCAATTTCTCGCTCCAGATCGAATGGAGGTACAATAACCAGATCATCCATCACATGAATGTCGGGTTTGTCGGGGCTTATTTCAACGTTGAAACGACTTTTCCATGCACATTGTCCCACGCGTTCGGGCGCAATGCCCGCCCTAGCACACGGTCCGGATTGGTCGGAGGCGGCATTGTCACGTCGTGCAATCTATGGAACCCAAATCGACCGTAATACGGCGCGTCCCCTACAAGAATGACACGCTCCCACCCCAAATCTTGGGCAATATCCAACGACCCTTCGATCAAGAAACCACCCAAACCTTCACCTTGGCGTGTTGGGTGAACGGCGACGGGGCCCAAAAGCAGTGCTTTTACCGGTCCAACATTGACTGGCCCAACATTGGCCGACCCAACATTAACCGGCCAAAATCGAATAGCACCGCCCAGAATGCCGTCTACATCCCGCGCAACTAAGCAGAGTTGCTCAACCGGCGACACGCCATCCCGCAATCGATAAGACGACAACGCCTCACGACCCGGTGCAAAGCAAAGGTCGTAAAGAGCCTCGACTTCCCACCAATCTGAGGGCTTTTCCGACCTGAGTTCATACATTTGGGTGCCACTCTCACCGCAAGACTGGCGCTTGGCCTAGCATGACGTTAAGTCCCCTGCAAACCAAAGGAACGCCCTGCATGTTTTATCGCCCCGAAGACGGTCACGACCTGCCGCACAATCCTTTCAATGCTATCGTAACACCGCGCCCAATTGGGTGGATTTCGTCCCGCGACGGTGAAGGTAACGCGAACCTCGCGCCCTATTCCTTTTTCAACGCGATTGCATATGTCCCACCGCAGGTCATGTTTTCCTCGACGGGTACAAAGGCGGATCAAGACAACACCAAGGACAGCGTTGCCAACATCCTCGAAACCGGCGTCTTTTGTGTGAACATCGTTTCTTATGAATTGCGCGACGCCATGAACGCGTCCTCTGCCGGTTTGGATCGGGCGGTCGACGAATTCGTCAACGCAGGGCTGGAAAAAGCGCCATGTGAAACGATTGCGTGTGATCGCGTGGCTATGGCTCCGGCGGCATTGGAATGTAAATTGACCCAAGTCGTGGACCTGCCGGGCGCGTCAAACCGATTGGTCCTTGGCGAAGTCACGGGTGTACACATGCGTGATGAATGTTTGCGCGATGGTCGCTTTGATATCACCACGTTTGAACCGCTCGCGCGACTGGGGTATCGCGATTATTCGCGTGTGACCGATGTGTTCGAGCTTACCCGTCCTGACGATTAATATCGTTCTATTACCGATTAATACAACCATAAGTTAATCAATCAGTTTAACTAAGAACACGTGCGATGATCTCATTTTTCTTTGAGAGAAATGGTGCATCACCTTACAGGCGTTTGAATAACGTATTCCCTTCGCCTTCAAAGATATTTTCATAGCCAAACGCACGCACACGCGCGGGAAGGTTGTCTTCCCATAGGCCAGAATGGCGCGTTTCCATCAATACCAAGTCGGGACGTTCGGATTTGATCCCCGCATCCAGCCACGGATTAAGTGCGGCTTCTTCTCCGCCTTCGATATCGATCTTCATGACACTCAGATCGTAGTCATTGAGGTTGCTCAGATAGGGTCGCAAGGGACGTACGGGCACAACAAACCCCTGCTTTTTCGCAACGCTGTCTGGGTTCAATGAACCCTGACCAAAATTGCCGGGACGCATGCGCAATTCAGCTTCGCCTTGAGTCGCACCCAAAGCGCATGTTTCAATGCGAATGGTCTGGCCTAGCGCATTCAACAAGACATTTTGCCCAAGACGGCCGATCATAATCGGATTGGGTTCAAACGCCAAAACTCGCGCGCCGGCCCCTGCCGCCTTGGCCAATGGAATGGAATAAGCGCCGCAATTTGCGCCAATATCCAATACCAACGCTTTTCGGTTTTCCACAGCATCCAACAATTGACCCAAGCTCTGCACCTCTGGGGGCACGCCTTTTAACCAGAGCTGCAACTCAGTCCAATTGTCGCGCGGGTTCACTGCCATACGCACATCCGCAAAGCTGACTTCTCCGGATGGCAACATGGGGCGTAGCAACTGACGGGTTGCCTTATCGCCTTTCAAGAAAGCCTTGCGCATTGCCTGTGCTGACTTTTCGTCCATGCCCTGCCCTTTATTTCGGCTTTTGCGCCAGTTTTCGATTGCGACGTACAAAAAGCCAATCTTGTTAGAAAAACAAGCCTGATCCCCTTTTACCGAGGCAGCCACAACTGTATCACTGCCCCAGTATCACCGTGCAGGATATCATCGTACGGGCAACCACACAGGAAACGATCATGGTGCAAACGAAAATCGGAGTAATTGGTGGGTCTGGGCTTTATGATATCGACGGCCTCGAAAACCAAGAATGGATCAGCGTCGAAACCCCATGGGGCACACCTTCGGATCAGCTGCTGACAGGGACGCTTGACGGTATTCCTATGGTTTTTCTGCCACGGCATGGACGTGGTCATGTGCATTCCCCTTCGACGGTTCCTTACCGGGCCAATATCGATGCACTGAAACGGATTGGCGTCACTGACGTTATTTCGATGTCCGCTTGCGGGTCGTTTCGCGAAGAAATGGAACCGGGTCACTTTGTGATTGTCGACCAGTTCATCGATCGAACCTTTGCCCGTGAAAAATCCTTTTTCGGAAGCGGATGCGTGGCGCATGTATCCGTCGCACATCCGACCTGTGAACGCCTGTCTGACGCCTGCGAAACCGCAGCCAAAGACGCAGGCGTGACGGTTCATCGCGGCGGGACATACCTTGCGATGGAAGGCCCACAATTTTCCAGCCTCGCGGAATCGAAAATGTACCGCAACAGCTGGGGGTGCGATGTGATTGGAATGACAAACATGCCCGAAGCAAAGCTCGCCCGAGAAGCCGAGCTTTGCTATGCATCTGTTGCGATGATCACGGATTACGACAGCTGGCATCCCGATCATGGTGCGGTGGATGTCACGCAAATCATTGAAACCCTGACCGGAAATGCCGACAAGGGGCGCAACACCGTGCGCAGGTTACCGGCATTGCTTGGCCCTGACCGCGCGCCGTGTCCACATGGCTGTGACAGAGCATTGGATTATGCGATTTTGACAGCCCCAGATAAACGCGATCCAGCAGTACTGGCAAAACTGGATGCAATCGCCGGACGCGTTTTGTAACGAAAGATGTCATCGTGGCGGGCGCGTAAAAATCCGTGGCCGCTAGTGATCAAACTGAATTCCCAGTGAAAGCTAAAACTTATGCCATTTGATCTTTGGTTGACCTTCGCCGCCGCGTCGCTCGCTCTTTTGGTTATTCCGGGCCCGACCTTGTTGATGGTCCTTAGCTATGCAGTGACACAAGGGCGTCGGGTCGCAATCGCATCCGCCTTGGGTGTTGCCGCTGGCGACTTCATCGCAATGAGCTTGTCCGTCATTGGCTTGGGCGGGTTGTTCCTTGCCTCGGCTACTGCTTTCAACATTTTGAAATGGGCCGGTGCGATTTACTTGATCTATCTTGGCATACGCATGCTGCGCACGCCCAGGGATCAATCTGTTCTGATGGACAAACCATCCAACACCACAGCGAAAAAAGTGTTCCGCGATCTTACGGCGGTAACGGCCTTTAACCCAAAGTCGAACACGTTCTTTATCGCATTCGTTCCTCAGTTCATTTCCCCAGAGGCCCCTTTTGCGCCCCAAGCCGCAATTCTTGTTGGCACCTTTGTCGTAATCGCAGCCGTCAATGCGTTGATCTTTGCCTTAAGTGCAAATGCGATGCGCAGCCGAATAACACGACCATCCGTCCAGAATTGGTTAACTAAATGCGGAGGGCTGACATTGATTGGAATGGGCTTTCTGACAATGACGTTGCGCCGGTCGACATGACCGTTTCGCCAATTTGCGCATCGCTCTGAACCCGAATATTTCTCAAACGAAGCCGCCAACGCTTCAATTCTACGATAGACGCTCATTTTTCTTGCTTTTTGCCCCTCCACCGGGCCAGAAGCCGCAGGTCGATCTTAAGCAAGGGGCTATTTTGTGCCAAAGCAGACAAATTCAGTCAAAGACTACATTCGCACCATCGTGGATTTCCCACACGAAGGTATCATGTTTCGCGATGTCACGACCCTATTTGCCGACCCGCGCGGCTTTCGCATTGCCGTTGATCAAATGCTGCACCCCTATGCGGGCCTTGCCATCGACAAAGTTGTCGGGCTTGAGGCGCGTGGCTTTATTTTAGGAGGGGCAATTGCACACCAATTGTCTGTTGGGTTCGTTCCGATCCGCAAAAAGGGCAAACTGCCCGGTGCCACGCTGTCCCAAGCCTACACTCTCGAATATGGCGAAGCGGTCGTCGAAGTGCATGATGACGCAATCCAAGCCGGCGAAAAGATACTGGTTGTCGATGATCTGCTGGCCACCGGCGGAACAGCCGAAGCTGGGATTAAATTGATTGAGCGGTTGGGTGGCGAAATCATCTCTTGTGCCTTTATCATCGACCTACCCGAACTTGGTGGTCGCAAGAAACTGGAAGATATGGGAATGGACGTTCACGCCCTCTGCGCATTCGAGGGGCTTTGAAACTAGGGCATTTCGCCTCTGTTCGAAATGCCCGTTTCATCGCGGTTTTCGTCTAGCAGGATCCGAAAGGCCCGAAGATGCGGCAACATCTCGACAAATCTGTCGAGACCAAAAGACTGAACGACAGCCGCAAAATCTGGACCTACTTTCGCAATCGTATCTTCACGAAGCGCACGACCAGCGTCCGTCAACCAAACGCATTTCGAACGACCATCCTCCGGGTTCGGGCGCATTTCAATCAGCCCCCTCTTTTCCAGAATTTTTAACGTATACGCCATGGATGTCTTGGGAGTCTGAAAGGCGTTGGCCATCGCCATCGGGGTTTGCCCGTCTCGCACGCGCACAAGATGGTTAAGCACTGTAAAATGGGGGGCGATTAATTCATCAGGTAGACGGGCCTCTAGGGCGGTACGACTGAGCTGTGCAATGATCCCAATTTCAGTCATTACCGCAAAAACAACACCAGCCGTATTTTCTTCTGTCACCCTGACCTGACCTTCTTTTCTAACAACCATCGTGGGCTTTGGGCCACTTGCGGTCCATATCCCAACCGACCCAACATTTGCACAACACCCCCACCCGACGCTAGTATCTGATGCGTCTTGTCATAAAGCGCGTTCATTTCCGGAAATTCCTGCAATGCTTGGCTCATTGGTTGAACCCCAAGACCGATTGAGGTGGCGGCAAGGTTCAAACGAACCCAGTCGCGCCCTGCCATTATTTGTTCGGCCCGAGAGTTGCCAGGTGTGTTCAACCACACGTAAGCCATGCCCGACTGAGCGATCTTGCGCACCATGTCCAAGCCAGATTTGTAGGTGATGGAATTTACATCTATTGCGTCTTCTCGTGAAAACAGCCCGGTCAGGCGCAGCGCTTCGAATTTTGCTCCGGTGAAATCAAGGCCGTCAGGATTCGCGTCAACTTCACGATGCCCTATCCGAAAGAGGTCTACGCTTTCCTTATACGTTCGCGGCGTTTTGAATTCGATTTCAAACGCATCTGTCGTGATGTCACGCAATTCCTGAACAAACTTTTCCTCATTCGAAACTGCGACAGAGCTGCCGCGGATCACGGACGCAATCAACGCGTCCAAGGCATCTTGGTTGACGTGTTGTTGTAGATCGTAAGGTTCCTTTAACGAACGACGCGCCAGAACATGATCAAACAACGCTGGCTCTGCTTGTTCATCTGACGGTTCAAATCGCGCGACCGCCACACAACGTTGATCAAGCTTGGTTTGATCATCGCCATCAGGGAACAACGACAGGGACACGTGATATCCTTCGTTCGCAGCGGCCATTGTCATCAATTCAAGGAAACACCCCAATCCCACAACGATCTGTCGACTGAACGGGTCAGTGTGTGGCAATAACCGATCCGGGTCGACGTATAGCTCGACCTGACCGGGCGTACTCAAGTCCACAATCCAAGGCTGACGATTATGCGGGTTCGGCGCAAGAATTGCGTAACTTAAGGCCACCATCCGTGGATCATCATACTGCCCCGCCTTGGCCCAAGGCTGAAGAGCGGTACGCGGCTTTTGCACAACGGCGTAGCTGGTTCCACCTGCAGCAAGAATTACACCGCCCCCCAAAATCCCAAGCGTCTTGCGTCGTGTCAATTTCATTGCTTCACTCCTTAGTGCGAATTCGAACTATACTTCTCAATATAGAACGATTTCGTACTAAACAAGTTTTTTCTCACCAATATCGAATGCCCATTGCGCCCACTTTGCCAAATTGGTAATCATTCCTTACCAAAATGAGGATATTGCAGTGCCCACCATTACTGAAATCGAGGACTTACGCCGCATTTACGAACGTCGTGTGCCACGGATGTTCTACGATTATGCTGAATCAGGCAGCTGGACCGAACAAACGTTTCGCGAAAATTCCTCGGATTTCGACAAGATCAGGCTGCGCCAACGGGTGGCCGTGGATATGTCGGGCCGCTCGACTGCTGGACAAATGATTGGGCAAGACGTCGCCATGCCCGTTGCCTTGGCCCCTGTTGGCATCACCGGCATGCAACACGCTGATGGCGAGATGAAGACAGCGCGTGCGGCGGAACAATTTGGCGTGCCTTTCACGCTGTCCACGATGTCGATTAATTCGATCGAGGACGTCGCTTCGTACACGTCTGCGCCCTTTTGGTTTCAACTATACGCAATGCGCGATACCGATTTCACGTCGCGCTTGATCCAAAGGGCCAAAGACGCAAAATGCGCTGCTTTGGTCATCACGCTTGATCTTCAAATTTTGGGACAACGCCACAAAGATCTCAAAAACGGTCTATCCGCCCCACCCAAACTGACGCCACGTACGATTGCCAATCTGGCCACGAAATGGAGCTGGGGCCTTGAGATGCTATCGGCTAAACGCCGTACATTCGGGAACATCGTCGGCCATGCCAAAGGGGTCACAGACACCTCGCAATTGCATTCATGGACGGCAGAACAATTTGACCCGGCTTTGGATTGGAAAAAGGTCGAAAACCTCATGAATGAATGGGGTGGAAAAGTGATCCTGAAAGGTATCCTTGATGCCGAAGACGCCAAGATGGCAGCCAAGCTGGGGGCTGATGCCATCATCGTATCCAATCACGGCGGTCGGCAGTTGGACGGCGCGCTGAGTTCGATCCGAGTATTGCCATCAATAATGGACGCCGTCGGTGACAAGGTTGAAGTTCACCTTGATGGCGGCATTCGGTCCGGTCAGGACGTGTTGAAAGCACTGGCATTGGGCGCAACAGGTACGCATATCGGTCGCGCATTTATCTATGGATTAGGTGCGATGGGACAAAAAGGCGTCACCAAAGCGCTGGAAGTCATCCACAAAGAGCTCGACACTACGATGGCCTTGTGCGGTGAAACCAAAGCGTCGGATTTAGGGCGTCAAAACCTGTTGGTCCCCGAAGATTTTGAAGGACGCTGGCAGTCAAATTGAATGTTCTCGGTGGCCGCGGGTATTGCCCCGCGCCACCTTTAGCTGGATCGAAGAACAGCGCCGGGATTCATGATGCCTTTGGGGTCTAGGGCTTCTTTTAACGCACGCATAACCGTCAATTTGGTCGGATCTGCGTATCGTTCCAGATCATCCACCTTCAGACGCCCGACACCATGCTCAGCGCTGATCGAGCCGCCAAATTCATGAGCCAAATCATGTACAATACGCTTGACCTCATCCCGTTCGGCCACGTGATCAGCCCGCGATTTCCCGATCACTGGAAACACGTTGTAATGCAGGTTCCCGTCCCCCACATGCCCAAAACAATTGATACGAAACGACCCCAGTTTCGCGAGGGCTTCACCGCCTTTGGTGATAAAATCCGGGATTGCACTTAATGGAACCGAGATATCGTGGCTGGAAATGGATCCAACCCGCCTGTTTCCTTCCGGAATATGTTCCCTCACCGACCAGAAATCCGCGCGCTGCTGTTCGCTTTGTGCGATCAAGCCGTCACTTACAAGACCCTCGGCAACCGCACGCGTGAACAGGTTTTCCAATTGATCCGCCGGATCCAAACCTGCAGGCAAGCCCACGTCGATCAACACGCTCCATTCGGGCGTTTCGTCCCAAGGATTTCGAATATCGACCTTTGTTTCTTTCAGAAAATCCAAACCCTGGCGATGCATCAGTTCAAATGCCGAAATCCCTTCTCCCATCTGATCGCGAGCCATACTTAACAATGACAAAGCCGCTTTGGGGTCTTTCACCGCCATCATTGCGGTGCCTTGACCCACAGGTCGCGCATAAAGCTTGAGAGCGGCGGCTGTGATGACGCCCAAAGTGCCTTCGGCTCCGATCAACAAATTGCGCAAATCATAGCCTGTGTTGTCTTTGCGCAAACGGCTAAGCCCATGATAGATATCGCCGTTTGGCAATACCGCTTCGATCCCAAGGCACAAGTCCCGTGCATTGCCATAGCGCAACACACCTGTTCCACCCGCATTGGTGGCCAGCAATCCGCCAACCCGTGCAGATCCTTCAGATGCCAAGGATAATGGGAACAACCGGCCCGCCGATTCAGCTGCTTGTTGTACATCCGCCAAAATCACACCGGCACCTGCCAGCAATACGTTTTCCTCTGGATAAACGGCGCTGATCTGGTTCAGCCGCTCAACGGACAAGATCAACGGGACAGCACCGTCCGCCAATATCTGACCACCGACTAGGCCCGTACCGCCGGCATAAGGCACCACCGCGACATTCAGCTCATGGGCCAGCCTTACAATCGTTGCGACCTCTTGGGTATTGCGCGGGCGCGCAAGCAGCCCCCCTTGCCCGGCCCAGCGTCCACGAGGTTCTTCCAGATATTTTGCATCCGGTACATCAAAACGATCCGCAGGCAGAATTTGGCGAAAACGGTCTGCTAGCTCAGCAGTAAGGGAAACACATGTCATTTTTCTGGTGAACCAGATACCTGCCAAAAGGACAAGGTCACTCTGACAACCACGCCGGTTGCAAAACCATTATCGTTGGTCGCGACGGCAGACGCGCGCGCGATACATCCAATACTGGACCACCGACCTGAACCACCGAAAAGTCATCTGACATCCCACGCAGGAACGCACCAAGCGTACCTTCCCCAAACCAATGCATTGGGATCACAATAGATGATCGCAAACGTCCAATCACACGCATCATCGTCGGCAAATCCAAACTGGACCCACCGTCAACAGCGGCCATGACAACATCCAACCGGCCCAAGGCGGCGTATTGTTCATCCGAGGGTTCGTGATGCAAATGGCCCAAGTGACCAATACACAGGCCCGCCACTTCGAAAACAAAGATCGAATTGCCTTTGGATTCAGACTCTGAAAATTGGGATCGTATGTCAGTGGACACGTTGCGAATAAGCACTTCGCCCAGGTCAAGATTATGTTTGATCCCCTGCCCGAAAGGTCCCCAACCGGGTAAAACATGGGATATGGCAGGATCGGGATTTGGGGTCCAATGTGTACCATGGGCATGGTTCATCGTGACAACATCCGCGATCATTGGAGCCGTGCCAAGAAAGCCTGGGAAATCCGTGACCATATTCAAACCGCCGGCCGTTCGGATCAGAAATGCGGAATGGGTGATATAGTGAATGCGCACCGTTTCATCTGCGACAGATGTATCCCAACTGGCTTTGTGAACGAATTCGGCCTTCGGGACAGCATCCGCAAGTGCAAGACAATGGCTTGGAGTACGCTCTTGCGCGGCAACTGCGACGGGCAAAAGCAAAACGAAAAGGACTGTAATGATCATGCGCATGAGATCATAATTAGACCTTTAGCGCGACTTGACTAGTCCTAACCTGCTTCAGTTTTCCCACGCCGGTCAGATCTGAGTGAGGCATAAAGCACATGTGTCCGCCAACGCCCATCAATCTGTAGATAGCTTTGCGCGACACCTTCATACTTGAAAGTGCTCTTTTCCAACAATCCACGAGACGGCGTATTTTCAGGAAGGCACGCCGCTTCGATCCGGCTGAGATCAAGCCGCGTGAAGGCATGATGAACCACGGCATGAATGGCTTCGCGCATGAAACCTTGCCGAGAAAAAGCAGCGCCTGTCCAATATCCTAACGTGCCTGATTGCGCAGGACCGCGCCGAATATTGTCGAGCGTTATGGCCCCAAGCAGCGCCTGATCATTGCGACGTATCAGAAACAACGGCATCGCCGTGCCATTAGAGATCGATCGTTGCGCCCAATACACCCGGTTCGTAAACGCCTTACGGCTGAGATGATCGGCGGCCCAGCTTGGCTCCCAAGGGGTCAGATGCTCAAAAGAGCTTTGGCGCAAGGATGTCCAAGTTCGAAAATCGGAATGCACAGGTGGGCGCAATGTCATGCGCTCGGTTTCTATGCGCAGTTTGCGACGGGCCAGCAACATCAGGCGGCGCGCCTCTCCTGTAGAGTTTCAAGAGCAGGCGCCCCATCAACCGGACCATAAAGCGCTAGCGCCGCTGGGGCCTGCGTTGCGATATGTTCTGCAAAGTCCCGCACCATCCCGAGATTGACGGCATCGATCCGTTCAACCGTTTCGTCCAATGTCGGCACCCGGTCCCAAATCTGAACAAGCCGCGCCAAACGTTCTGCCCGGCTGGACGGGCTTTCCAGCCCCATCAAAAGACCTGCTTTCATCTGAGTGCGGGCACGTGCGACCTCTTCAATTGTCAGCGTCCCGACTGTTCGCTTCATCTCGTCTATGGTCAGCGTTGCCAGATCATGCAGCTGATCCGCCGATGTCCCCGCATAAATGGTCGTTAGCCCAGTATCGGCATACGCCCCCGCTTGGGCAAAGATCGAATAACACAGCCCGCGGTTTTCACGGATTTCTTGGAACAACCGACTGGACATGCCACCGCCCAAAACGCTTGCGTAAATTTGCGATGTGTAAATCCGTTCGTCGCGATACCCGGGACTTTCAAACGCCAACGCAAAATGGGCCTGCTCTAGGGATTTATGTTCGCGGATTTCACCGCCACCAAAGCGCGCCGGAACAATAGAGGGCGACGTGCGCGGCACCATTTCGCCAAACAATTTTTCCGCCGTCCGGCAGATTTCGTCGTGATCAATGGCACCCGCAGCCGACAAGATCATTTGGTCCGGGCCATAGTGATTATTCACAAAGGAAGACAAATCTTGGCGTTTAAACTGCGCAACGCGTTCAGACGGGCCCAATATAGTGCGCCCCAATGGCTGTTCTGGAAAGGCGCGTTCCTGCAACCAGTCAAAGATAACGTCATCAGGGGTATCAAGCGCTTGGCCGATCTCTTGCAAAATCACACCGCGCTCGATCTCGATCTCATTGGAATCAAACACGGGGTTCAACAGAATGTCTGCAACCACGTCCAATGCCAAAGCCACGTCATCTTGTAATACACGTGCGTAATAGGCCGTGACTTCGCGGCTGGTATAGGCGTTGATGTATCCCCCAACGTCTTCAATTGCTTCCGCAATTTGCAAAGCAGAACGCCGTTTGGTTCCCTTGAACGCCATATGTTCAAGGAAATGCGCGATTCCGTTTTCTTCTGGACGTTCATGGCGCGCACCTGCGCCGACCCAAATACCAATGGCTGCAGAGGACAGGCTTGGCATGTGTTCCGTCACAATGCGAAAGCCGTTCTGAAGCGTGTGTTGTTGCGTTGTCACGTGCGTCTGTTTTCCTTGATATGAGCTTCAAGCGCTGCCAGATCATTACTGATCCGCGTTACCCGTTCCGAGCGTTCATACAGGTCAGCCATCCGTGTTGGAAGGGGCGGATGCACACCTGTCGCTGCTTCGACCGCTGCCGGGAATTTTGCGGGATGCGCAGTGGCCAGCGTGATCATTGGAATGCCGGCCTTGCGATGTTCATCCGCGACTTTCACGCCGACTGCGGAATGCGGGCATAACAATTCCCCACTCGCGGCAAGGCATCGCGCTATTTCTGCGCGCGTCTCGTCTTCGTTAGCGCGCCCAGAAACGTAATGATCCTGCAATGTTTCCATCGCACCCTGACTGACGTCAAACCCGCCAGCATTCAATTCTTCCATCAATTGCGCCACCGCACCTCCATCGCGCCCATAAGCATCAAACAAGGCACGTTCAAAATTCGAACTGACCTGAATGTCCATTGATGGGCTGATCGACGGGATCGTTGCGCCTTTGTGATATCCCTGCCCTGACAAGCAGCGATGCAGAATATCATTCTGGTTTGTGGCCACGACAAGTTGGCGGATTGGTAAACCCATACGCTTGGCCAGATAGCCTGCAAAGATGTCCCCAAAATTTCCAGTGGGCACTGTGAAGTCGACCGAACGATGTGGCGCACCCACAGCAACTGCTGATGAAAAGTAATAGACAATCTGCGCCAGAACACGGGCAAAGTTGATCGAATTGACCCCGGCCAGCCCGACTTCATCCCGGAACGCGAAGTCATTGAACATGTCTTTCAAGCGCGCCTGACAATCGTCAAAGTCACCTTCAAGGGCCAAGGCGTGCACATTGGATTCCGACGGGGTCGTCATTTGCCGTCGCTGTACTTCGCTGACACGACCATGCGGATACAGAATAAACACATCCACGTTCTCAAGCCCCTTGAACGCATCGATGGCCGCGCTACCTGTGTCCCCTGACGTGGCACCTACAATCGTCACCCGTCGGCCCGAACGCGCCAATGCGGTCTGAAACAACTGTCCGATCAATTGCATCGCGAAATCTTTGAACGCCAAAGTTGGGCCGTGGAACAATTCAAGCAAGAAATGCCCTTGATCCAATTGCTTCAAAGGTGCGCGTGCTGCGTGACCAAACCCGGCATAAGCCCGTTCAATGCAGTCGCGAAATTCCGTTTCGCTGAACGTGCCCTGCACAAACGGCCACATCACCCGAAAGGCGATGTCTTCATAAGGCAAACCTTCCAGCCCCGAGATCTCAGCATGTGACATCGCAGGAATGGTTTCCGGCACATAAAGCCCGCCATCACGCGCCAGCCCGGTCAGCATAGTGTCTTCGAAAGTCAGGTGCGGAGCGGTTCCGCGGGTCGAGATATATTGCATGTGTTTAACCAGTCACGTTCGGGTTGCGGTTGTGCCGCAGCAGAAAAAAGGCGCTCATCCCGGCCCAGATCGCAGCCAGCGAGAACCAGGTAATGACATATTGCAGGTGGTCGTTTGGTATATCGCCCGTGTCGATTGGCCAAGGCGTCACACCAATATCCGTTTCAGGTGCGTCGCGCAAAACTGCCAATATCGGCAGCGTGCCCAAGGCGTCTGCCATTGCGGGAACGTCTCGCGCGAACCAAATGTTGGCTTTCACATCCGGTTCCGGAGTGAACCCATCGATCTCATTAGGCCAATGCAGGTTGCCGATCAGGCGAATTTCATCCGCGACAAGGGTGGAAATTTGGGCGTTATCAGGGATCCAGCCAGTGTCGACCAAGACAGTGCGACCATCCGTCAAAACAAACGGGCGCACGATGCGGTACACAGCGCCAGTTTGCCTGCGTGAAGCAAGTACACGCAATGCACCCTCTTTGAACTGTCCGGTAAGGGTAACGGGTGTGTATTTGTCAGCCACGGGATCAAGATCTATGGGCAGCGAAATAGGCGTCGCCGCAATGCGCTGTTCAATGCTGGCAATCAGGTCAGTCTTCCATGCCAAACGTTGGTTTTGCCAAACGCCCAACGACATCAGTATTCCGGCACCGCCAATTCCCACAATGATCAGAAACAGAAAACGCCCCATTCCGCGTTGGCCCCTAACAAGAAACGGCGCCCGGGAATTTCCGTGCGCCGTTGGGTTTTAAGCTTCTTTCTGCAATCTGCAAGCTGAGATCAGATGCCCCAGAGGTAGACAGCAAAGAAAAGGAACAGCCAGACGACATCAACAAAGTGCCAGTACCAAGCCGCAGCTTCGAAACCGATATGTCTTTCGGGTGTGAAATGCCCTTTCATCGCTCGGAACAAACACACTGTCAGGAACAACGTTCCGATCACAACATGAAAGCCGTGAAATCCGGTTGCCATGAAGAAGTTCGAATAAAATTCGTCTTCGCCAAAAACCCAGCCTTCGTGCAAAAGATGCGCGTATTCGTACGCCTGAAGTCCAGTGAATGCGACACCCAAAACGATCGAGATGGCCAAACCGGTAATCAACGCCTTGCGGTCATTGTTGTGCACAAGCGCATGGTGCGCCCAAGTGACGGCGCAGCCGGACAACAACAAAATCAACGTGTTGATCAGTGGCAAATGCAATGCATCAACCGGGTAAATTTCTGGCGCGACATAGGTCGTCCCAAAATACTCTTCCATCGGATAGATGGCGTGTTTGAAGAATGACCAGAACCACGCCGAGAAAAACATAACCTCGGACATGATGAACAGAATGAACCCATAGCGCAGGCCGATGCTTACAACCTTCGTGTGATCACCCACATGGCTTTCAGTCACCACTTCGGACCACCAAGCGAACATGGTGTAAAGGACAGACGCAAGGCCGATCCAGAATAACCAAGGTGTCACTGCATGCATCCAAAGGACGGCGCCTGTTAGCATGGCGAACGCACCCAAGGCACCTATCAGGGGCCAAATAGAAGGGTTAAGAATATGATAGTCGTGGTTTTTTGCGTGGGCCATGTCTTGGGGTCCCTCAGTTCAGGTTGGTCGCGCTGTCCTGCTTAACGGCTGCATAGCCCTCAGGCAGGTCAATTTCATAGAAAGTATAGCTTAAGGTGATGGTGTGAACATATTTCGCATCGCGGTCTGTGACGATCTCTGGGTCAACGTAAAACGTAACCGGCATCATCACACGTTCACCGGGCTGCAAAACTTGCTCTTCAAAACAAAAACATTGGATTTTTGAGAAAAACCCACCCGCCGCATAGGGCGCCACATTGTAGCTGGCAGATCCAGCCACAGGGCGGCCCGATGGGTTATAGGCCTCGTAAAACGCCAATCCGGTTTCACCGATGCGCAACGTCATCTCGCGTTCCACCGGTTTGAACTCCCAAGGCATTTTACTGTCGAGAGAAGCATCAAACCGAACGGTTATTGTCTGGTCAAGAATGTCGGTGTCGGCCGTTTCGCTGATACCCGGTGTCCCACCAAAACCGGTGACACGGCAGAACCAGTCATAAAATGGAACCGAGGCCCAGGCCAATCCACCCATTACCACAACCAGCCCAACGGTTTGGGAGACTGTTTTTTGTGGTCCTGAAAGCGCCATTACCCGGCCTCTTCGATCTTGGGCAATTCGAAATCGCCACGTGTCACTTTAACAAAGGTCAATGCCAGTATCAAAACAACAAAGCTGGCCAACAAGAGGCCAACGCCAATGTTGCGGCCTCTGCGCCGTTGGTGCAATTCGTGTTCGGTGCGAATGCTCATGACCACCCGCCCAGACCCCAAGGCCTTAGCAGCGCTTCTGCGGCAATCGCGCCGAAATGCAAAAAGAGGTACAGCAGCGACAGTTTGAAGAAACTTCTTTCTGTTGCATAGGAATCTGCTTCGGCCTGAACTTCGTCTCGACGCCAAATATCTATAGCGCCTTTAACAAACAACACATTCAAGACGACGGCTGCAGACAGGTAGATCGGACCACCAATAGCCGTAAAGGCAGCGGCCACAGCGAGCCCGGCCAACAAAACCGTGTAAACGAGGATATGCAAACGCGTGGTTTTTCGGCCATGCGTAACCGTCAACATTGGAACGCCTGCATCATCGTAATCAGACTTCATGAACAGCGCCAACGCCCAGAAATGGGGCGGCGTCCATATAAAGATCAGGGCAAACATCATCCATGCTTCGATCGACACACTGCCCGTCACGGCGACCCAGCCGACCATTGGAGGAAACGCACCAGCCGCACCACCAATGACGATGTTTTGCGGCGTCGCCCGCTTGAGCCACATCGAGTAGATGACGACATAAAAGAAAATCGTGAAGGCCAGAAGCCCGGCTGCCAAAAGATTTGTCGCCAGCCCCAACATGATGACCGACAAGCCGGACAAGGCAACACCCAGCCCAAGCGCTTCGCCGGGCTGAACCTTTCCAGCAGGGATAGGTCGCTTTTGGGTGCGCTTCATGATGTGATCGATATCAGCGTCCCACCACATATTCAGAGCACCAGACGCCCCTGCCCCAATTGCGATGAACAAAACTGCGCTGAATGCCTCAACCGGATGCAACGCACCTGGCGCTGCCAACAAACCGACAAGCGCAGTAAAGACAACCAAGGACATGACGCGCGGCTTGAGCAGGGCAAAATAATCGCCCAGCTCAGCGTCTTGTGTTCCCATCTGGATACTGGTGTCGCTCATGCGTGTCCTCTCGTGGGGCTCACATGCCCCAGCAATTCAGTCAGGCGGTTCATCGATCAGTTTGATGCCAAACGGTAGTCTGGCGCAATACCCGCGAATTCTTCTCGTGCGCCCTGCAACCATTCCGCATACGCTTCTTCGCTTACCACTTTTACAGTGATGGGCATGTAGGCGTGATCTTTTCCGCAAAGCTCAGAACACTGGCCAAAATAGATGCCTTCCTTTTCAGGAGCGAACCACAACTGTGCCAAACGTCCCGGAACGGCGTCCTGCTTTACCCCAAAGGCTGGAACAGTCCATGCGTGGATGACATCCGCGCCGGTGACCTGAACCACAACAGTTTTACCAACTGGAATGACAATAGCCGTGTCCGTGGCCAGCAAAAATTCATTCCGTGAATAGCCAGCATCAACCAACTTTGCTTCCATGTGTTCATCCAGAACAAACGGCGTGACGTTTGCATCATCTGGACGCGCATCATCGTCAAGCGTTGCTGGCGAACCCAGCAGATAGCTGTCAAAGCCAAAACCTTCATCAACGTATTCGTAGCCCCAATACCACTGGTATCCGGTTGCTTTGATCGTGATGTCGGCTTTTGGAATTTCCTGCTGATGAAACAACACCGGCAATGAATAAGCGCCAATTCCGACCAGAATAACAATCGGAACAATTGTCCACATTATTTCGACCGGAGTGTGGTGCGTGAACGACGCCGGCTCTGGGTTGCGGGTACGATTATAGCGAATCGTCACCCAAACCATCAGCCCAGTCACGAAAATGACGATAAGCGTAATGATCACAAGAAGCAGATCATCCAAGCCCTGCAACCGCCGAGCGACTTCCGTTGCAGCCGGTTGGAAACCAACTGCCCCATCAATCGGTTTACCGATTATTTCCAGACCTTCTTGGGCCTGAGCCGGTAACGCAGTCATTGCGCCGAGTAGGCTGGATGCGGCGAAAAACTTTTTCATCTTTTGTCCTGATCGTTCGTGATCGCATTTGGCTTTCTAAGAAGCGATTGGCCCAAAGGACCAAACACCCCGTTGTATTGGCCGTGGTTACAATCATATCTTTTACTCAAGATAAAGATGTCTTGGGCGCGTCAAACGGACGCTTCTCGTGACAAAACAACAGGCGCACTTGTAAGGATACGACATGTCTCAGGATAGATTTTCCCCTTTTGAACAGTACTTTGACCGCTCTGAGGCCCTTGATGTACTGCGTCAAGCCACAGCTGGCGCAGATGATGGAGAATTGTTTCTTGAGCGTCGCCGTAGCGAAGCATTGGTCTTTGACGACGGTCATTTGAAAAACGCCAGCTACGATGCAGCCGAGGGTTTCGGCCTGCGCGCGGTCCGTGGCGAGGTCGCTGGATACGCCCATTCCACGGAAATGTCTGTGGCTGCTTTGCGCCGCGCAAGCGAAACGGCGCGGTTGGCTGTTGGCGTTGGTGGAGGCACAATGGCGGATGCTCCAATGGCAACGAATACAAAGCTTTATACGGATGAGGACCCGATGGAGGGGGCAACTTTTCCGGTTAAATTGGACACCCTCAAGGAAATCGACGCCTTTTTGCGTGGGTTGGATAAACGCGTGGTTCAAGTGTCCGCGTCACTTGCAGCGTCCCTACAAGAAATCGAAATCCTGCGGCCCGAAGGCAACTCGGTCCAAGATATCCGTCCGATGACCCGTGTGGGCATTTCCGTCATAGTGGAAAGCAACGGACGGCGCGAATCCGGCAATACAGGTGGCGGTGGTCGCATCGGATTGGACGGATTAATTGATCGCAAGGATTGGGAAGCCAAAGCGCGAGAAGCCTTACGCATCGCGCTTGTGAACCTCGAAGCTGAACCAGCCCCGGCCGGTGTTATGGACGTTGTGCTTGGTCCTGGGTGGCCGGGAATCCTTTTGCATGAAGCGATTGGGCATGGCCTAGAGGGCGACTTTAACCGCAAAGGCAGTTCGGCCTTTGCGGGCCTTTTGAACAAACGGATAGCCGCCAAAGGCGTCACCGTTTTGGATGACGGAACAATCCCAGACAGGCGCGGTTCGATCAGTGTAGATGACGAAGGCACTCCGTCTGGCAAGAATGTTTTGATCGATGACGGCGTTTTGGTCGGCTTCATGCAAGATCGCCAAAACGCGCGCCTTATGGGCGTACCTGCAACTGGTAACGGGCGACGAGAAAGCTATGCACATGCGCCGATGCCACGCATGACGAATACGTATATGCTGGGGGGGGATGCTGCTCCGGATGATATTGTCGCAGACCTGAAAGACGGTATTTACGCAGTTGGGTTTGGCGGGGGCCAAGTGGATATTACCAACGGCAAGTTCGTGTTTAGCTGTACCGAAGCATACCGCGTCAAGAATGGTAAAATAGGGGCTCCGGTCAAAGGGGCTACTCTGATCGGTGACGGTGCGACGGCGTTGAAACACATTCATGCAATCGGCAATGACATGGCTCTTGATCCGGGAATTGGCAATTGCGGTAAGGCGGGTCAGTGGGTCCCTGTTGGTGTGGGGCAACCGACTTTGAAGATCGGAAAGCTAACCGTCGGAGGCAGTGCGATTTAAGATGCCAGAATCCAAGGTCGAAACAACTTTTGGGAGAGTAAATTTGGAACACTTCCCGCGTTTGTTCAACATTTGTTAACCTAATCGATTCTATAAAAATCTAAGCAACGGACGGAGCGGCGGATGACTGATAGGGATGAAAGTCCTTCTTCCACTCACCCCCCACTCCCACCCACCTCGGAAGATGAACAGTTTCATCGGCTCCGTCTGTTGCGCTCTCGCCGGGTAGGCATTTCCACCTTTTACCGGATGCTTACAGAACACGGCACCGCACAGAACGCACTGGCCGCATTGCCAGAGGTGGCTCGGACTGCGGGTGTGAAGAATTACGAAATTTGCCCTGTCCCGGTCATAGAAGCAGAGCTTCGCGCGGCCCGCACGATGGGCGCATTTCTTATTTCCCGTGGAAGCGCGCATTACCCCGAAGCGCTGGAAGATTTGCGTGATGCCCCTCCTTTCCTGTGGGCGATGGGGCGTACGGAGTGTTTGCAAAAACCGAGGATTGCGATTGTAGGGGCACGAAATGCGTCGTCCCTTGGATCGCGCATGGCGAAAAAATTGGCCGGTGAATTGGGCGAAGCTGGATATGTTGTTGTGTCCGGCATGGCGCGTGGAATTGATACGGCTGCTCACTTGGCGACGCTTAAGACCGGCACAATCGCAGTTTTAGGCGGCGGTGTTGATGTGATTTACCCGGCCGAAAATGCGGAATTGGCCGGTGGGATCGCTTGCGACGGCCTTCGAATATCTGAACAACCAATGGGCTTACAACCGATGGCACGCCACTTTCCGGCGCGCAACAGGATCATTTCAGGCCTGTCGATGGCCACGGTTGTTGTTGAAGCCGCAGCAAAGTCCGGCAGCCTGATAACGGCGCGCGACGCGCTTGATCTGGGGCGTGATGTGTTTGCAGTCCCCGGACATCCGTTTGATGCCCGCGCATCCGGTTGCAATATGTTGATCCGGGATGGTGCCTTACTAATCCGGTCCGCTGAAGATGTGTTGGAAGCCATCACACCCTTCACCCAGACGCATCAAGAACAAGCTGAAACAACGCCGAAACCCAAAACGCCGGACAAACGCTCAAAAGATCAGACATTCGCATTGCACACCGAAATATTACAACGCCTAGGGCCAACCCCAATGGCCGAGGATCAGCTGATCCGCGACCTCAACGCGCACTCGTCCACGGTGACGCCTGTTTTGGTCGAATTGGAACTGGATGGCCAGATCGATCGGCAGGCCGGCGGACTGCTTAGTCGCATCACTTGAGGCGCGACAAACAGGGTCAGTTGACAATTACCAATTGCGCACCACATGTTGCGCCGCCATGAGGACCCTTCTGATCCTTCTTTTTGAGGTACTGATTATCAATGCCAGTCGTCGTTGTAGAATCCCCAGCTAAAGCTAAGACAATAAACAAATATCTAGGTAGTGATTACACCGTTTTAGCCAGTTATGGGCACGTGCGTGACCTGCCCCCAAAGGACGGTTCGGTAGATCCTGAACAAGAGTTTGAAATGCTCTGGGAGATATCAAGCGATTCGAAAAAGCACGTCAAAGCGATTGCTGACGCGTTAAAAGACGACAACGCATTGATCCTCGCAACTGACCCGGATCGCGAAGGCGAAGCCATCAGCTGGCATCTTCAAGAAGCGTTGACCAAGCGAAAATCGATCAAGAAAGATACAGACGTTAAGCGTGTGACCTTCAACGCAATTACCAAGGCCGCCGTTGACGAAGCCATGAAGAATCCACGCCAAGTGGATATGCCGCTTGTAGAAGCCTATTTGGCCCGTCGCGCGCTTGATTATCTTGTTGGGTTTAATCTGTCCCCTGTGTTGTGGCGTAAATTGCCCGGCGCAAAATCCGCAGGGCGCGTGCAATCCGTCTGTTTGCGATTGATCGTTGAACGCGAAATGGAGATCGAAGCCTTTCGCCCACGCGAATTTTGGCAAGTCAAAGCTTTGTTCGACACGCCACGCGGTCAAACCTTCGAAGCGCGTCTAACGGTTCTGGCTGGCAAAAAGCTTGAACGTTATGATCTCGAAAACGAAACACAGGCCGAAATAGCCGTACAGGCGGTTTCCAGCCGCGACCTCAGTGTTCTTTCCGTTGAGGCAAAGCCCGGCTCGCGCAATCCTTCGCCCCCCTTTATGACGTCGACATTGCAGCAAGAGGCCAGCCGGAAATTCGGAATGGGTGCGCGCCAAACAATGAGCTGTGCGCAGCGTCTATATGAAGCGGGCCACATTACATACATGCGAACCGACGGGATCGACATGGCGCCGGAGGCCGTTGAAAACGCGCGTGCTGCAATCAAAGATCGCTATGGCGCGGAATACGTTCCCGAAAAGCCGCGTGTTTACAAAAACAAAGCCAAGAACGCGCAAGAGGCGCACGAATGTATCCGCCCGACTGAAATGTCGCGCGATGCAACGGCCGCGAAGATTATCGATGACGATCAACGCAAGCTTTATGATCTGATCTGGAAACGGACATTGGCATGTCAAATGGCTGGTGCGCGCCTTGAACGCACAACAGTTGATATTGGCAGCACTGACGAACAGGTCGTTTTGCGCGCCACAGGACAGGTCGTTCTGTTTGACGGGTTCATGAAGGTCTATGAAGAAGGCCGCGATGATGTCGATGACGAGGACGCCAAGCGGCTTCCTCAGATCATGCAGGGCGAACCAGCCGCCTTTGGGCGCGATTCATTGCGGGCGGATTTTGCCAAAGCAGGTGAAAAATCGGATGACGTCATCGATGCAGGCGATACAGGCCAAATGACAAAGAACGGCGCGGCTGTATTGTCTGCCAATGAGTCCGTTCTTGGAACTCAAAGCTTCACACAGCCCCCTCCTCGCTATACCGAGGCCACTTTGGTCAAGCGCATGGAAGAATTAGGGATCGGTCGACCGTCCACATATGCGTCAGTTGTGACAACTATTCAGGACCGTGGATACGTTGTCAAAGAACGGGGCCGTTTGCGTCCAGAAGACAAAGGTCGTCTGGTCATTGTGTTTTTGGAAAACTACTTCCGACAATATGTGGGTTACAACTTTACGGCTCAGTTAGAAGAAGAACTGGACGATGTCAGCGCTGGCACGCGTGATTACAAAGATGTGTTGGGACGATTCTGGCGCGATTTCTCTGCTGCATTGGGCGAGACATCCGAACTTCGGATCACAGACGTTCTGGAAAAGATCAATGAGGTGCTGGAACCTCATTTGTTCCCAGCAAATGAAGAAGGCACCGATCCAAGGCTTTGCCCCAATTGCAGTATCGGCCGCCTGAGCATGCGCACCGCGCGATCGGGTGGTGCATTCATCGGGTGCTCCAACTATCCCGAATGTCGCTTTACGCGGGCGTTCGGCCCGCCATCCGCAGACGGTGCAGACACCGCAATTCCACCTGATGGAAAGCTGTTGGGCGAAGACAGCGGCGAAGAAATTCGCGTGTTCAAAGGTCGATTTGGACCCTATGTCCAACGTGGCCCCGTGACCGAAGAACAACCCAAACCACCTCGCCAATCCATTCCAAAGGCATGGGTGCCCGAAGACATCACCTTGGAACAAGGCTTGCTTCTTTTGAGCTTGCCGCGTGAGATTGGCGCCCATCCCGAAGATGGCGTGATGATCTGGTCCAATATTGGGCGGTATGGTCCATACTTGAAACACGCGGACAGCATTTCAAACCGCGGCGGTACTAACGCCAACCTTGAATCCATCGAAGACGTTTTCGAAATTGGAATGAACCGTGCGGTCGAAGTTCTGGCCTCAAAACCAAAACGCGGCAAAGCGGCGCCTGCCACACCTTTGAAAGAACTTGGCGAACACCCCGATGGTGGGCCAGTTAATGTCATGAAGGGTCGATATGGGCCTTACGTGAAATGGGAAAAGGTCAACGCGACGCTGCCTGAAACGGTTGACCCGGAAAACGTCACTTTGGAATACGCGCTCGAACTGGTTGCTGAAAAGGCCGGGAAGAAGGGCGGTCGCAAAAAAGCGCCTGCCAAAAAGAGCACGGCCAAAAAGAAGAAGACAGCGGCCAAGAAAAAAGAATAGCGCCAGTATTCCATACGGACGTTTGAATCGCGCGCGCTTAATCTGTTTGATTGATGGGTCATCATCGACCTGTCGTTGACACTTGGAAAGCGCCAAGGCACTAAGACTTACACCCTTTGGCAAGAGGCTCAATTTATGAAAAAAGTCTATGAATCGGCAAATGAAGCACTGGATGGTCTGCTGTTTGATGGCATGCTCATCGCAGCGGGCGGATTTGGTCTTTGTGGCATCCCTGAGGTGCTGTTAAATGCAATTTTGGAAGAAGGTACCAAAGATCTGACTTTTGCATCAAACAATGCCGGAGTAGATGATTTTGGGATCGGCATTTTGCTACAGTCTCGACAGGTCAAAAAGATGATCTCGTCATACGTGGGTGAAAACGCTGAATTCATGCGCCAATATCTGTCAGGTGAGCTTGAACTGGAATTCAACCCTCAAGGCACTTTGGCCGAGCGGATGCGCGCCGGTGGATGTGGAATTCCGGGGTTCTATACCAAAACGGGTGTTGGCACTGTCATAGCCGAGGGCAAAGAGCACAAAGACTTTAATGGCGAAACCTTCATTCTCGAAGAAGGAATATTCGCGGATCTGGCCATTGTGAAGGCTTGGAAGGCCGACACCACGGGCAACGCAATTTTCCGCAAAACGGCGCGCAACTTTAATCCGCCCGCCGCTATGTGTGGCAAATACTGCGTCATGGAAGTCGAAGAAATCGTTGAGCCGGGCACATTGGATCCCGACGCGATCCACTTGCCGGGTATTTACGTGCATCGCCTGATTCAAGGCGAACACGAAAAACGCATCGAACAACGCACAACACGCGCAGCGTAAAGACACATCTAAGAATGCCCAATCAGTTTGGGCATTCTTGGCCAGACGCAGTGTCCAACGCGTATTGATTGGCCTGCGTCACATTCCTCTCGACAACGACAGCCACGCACGGCGCTTCGTCGGCCGGATAATATCCTCCTCCACGCTTCGCCGGTATGTGGTATGGTGAGGTACGTTGGCAGTTAAGCCAGTGTTCAAAGACCTCGATTCCAACCAAAATTGAATCGCAGGCAGTCTTTCACAGCCCCTATCCACAGATGCGGCCAAAGCCGACTGAACTGTTGTGTACACGGTCCACCCGTAAACGCCGAAAGAAAGGAACTCGCAATGACGATACGCCCCCAACCACCCTTTACGGGCGCTTGTCTGTGTGGCTCAGTACAAGTCACAGTAACAGCAGCGCCTCTTTTGACCTTCGCGTGCCATTGCCGCGACTGTCAGAAATTTAGCGCAAGCGCGTATTCCCTGTCTGTGATGTTCCCAAGCGACGGCGTTCATTGCTCTGGCGAGTTGGTCACGGGCGGCCTTGGTTCAAACGGGCGAACACATTACTTTTGCAAGTCCTGCCTGAACTTCGTCTATTCTCAAATTGACGGAGCAGAGGAACGCATGAACCTGCGCACATCCATGCTGAACGACGCCGCATCGTTCGAGCCCTTCGTTGAGTTGATGACCGGTAAGAAATTACCGTGGGCCAATGTTCCGGCCACACACAGTTTCCCTCAAGTCCCAACATCCGTTGGTGAATTGCAGGCGCTCATGGATGATTTCGCCAAACTCTGACGAACATACGTCGCCAAATGGCCTGACAAGACGGTCCCCGCCCCTTCATTCTTCGATTTGCGCCTATTGGCTGCCCTTAGGGGGCCAAAGCGTCAGTTTTGCAAGAATTCCAGCATGATCAGAACCAAACAAAGGGCGCAGTTCCGTTGACCCCCCTTCTGGGGCCAAAACAAAATCAAGCGGTAACGGCAAATGTCGAAGGTTCAATGTTGGCCGAACGGGGCCAGCAAGTTGCGTATTCGTGATCGACGCAATTCTACCAACGCGTCCTGACCAAGGCATAATGTTGAAATCACCGGCTATGACCACAGGGCCGTCTAATTCCGCGAGCACTCTTTCAACTTCGGTTTCGTTGTTTGAACTGTCATGCGGCCATGGCCAAGGAATATGTGCTGAAACCAACCAAACCCGTTCATTTTTGACTCGAACGGGGGCGACGGCCACTGCACGCCAATTTGAACAATACGGAGCACTTTCAAAGGGGTGACGCGATAACAGGGCGATCCCGCTCCAGTTCGAAAATCTGCAAAATTGTTGATGTGGAAAGCTCTGTTTGAGCAAATCAAGGATGACCCTGTTCTGGTCAGAAACCTCTTGTAGCATCACGGCGTCGACACGCGAAGCCTCTATGTCTGAGACCAAGGCTGGAATTTCAGAGTTCGCGAACCACAGATTTTTGGAATACACGCGAAGATCATTGCCCGGATCTTGTGGCAGGAAAGGGTGCGCCACGGATAGAAGTGATACGACCGCCACTGTCGAAAACACCAGCTTGAACCAGATCGGTTTGGCGACAACAATGCCAACGATACATAACAATCCAAAGACGGGCCGCCCCATTGAAACCGTATCAAAGCTTCTGTGCAAATGGCCCAGAAACCCGATGATTGCGAGAAGCCCGGCGATACATGCCAATCCTAACAATATGCTCCGCATCAATCCGTTCTAGTCTTTCTATTTGCGATTTTCAGTTATCAACAATTACAATATCGCCCGTCATTGTTGTTCAAAGATACCAACGATTGGCAGCTAAGTCTTGCATAAGCATCATTGCAAAAAGGACCCGCGCGCTGTTGCGGCGATCTGTAAACGGAACCCTGTCTGTTACTCTTAAAGTGAGTGGATCATCAAAGTATCGCTTGAAAGCCATTCTTGATGCACTTCGCCTCTCGCACAGCACTGCAAGACGCACTATAAGTGCCATAGTGCCAACCGGCGCTTTGGTTTTCGACTAATCACAGGAACACACGCATATGCCTTGGGATCGCAACCAGATGGCCGCACGGGCTGGACAGGAATTACAGGACGGATGGTACGTAAACCTTGGTATCGGGATACCGACACTGGTTTCGAACTATATACCAGAGGGCGTCGAAGTTACGCTTCAGTCCGAAAACGGAATGCTTGGTATGGGCCCCTTCCCGATTGAAGGTGAAGAAGATGCAGACCTGATCAACGCGGGTAAGCAGACCATCACCGAACTGCCCCAAACAGCGTTCTTTGACAGCGCACAAAGCTTTGGCATGATTCGTGGCGGCAAAATCGCGATGGCCATTTTGGGCGCGATGGAAGTTGCAGAAAATGGCGATCTGGCAAACTGGATGATCCCTGGCAAACTTGTAAAAGGTATGGGCGGTGCGATGGATCTGGTTGCGGGCGTCGGACGCGTTGTTGTCGTGATGGATCACACAAGCAAGCATGGGGACAGCAAGCTGTTAAAAGAATGTACCCTGCCTTTGACTGGCAAAAGCGTCGTAGATCGCGTCATTACCAACCTTGGGGTTCTGGATATTGTTGAGGGCGGCCTGAAAATCGTGGAAACCGCTGACGGTGTCACCCAAGACGAATTACGTGCGGCAACAGAAGCGAATATCGTCGCGTAAACTGTGCCCAGTTCTTGCGAACGCGCACAGCCTAAGCACCGCGCGTTCGCTTTTTTATATAGCACATAGATTTGCGGCTAATTCATCGCAGCAAACACACATCCATCCGTGAGCAGCTCGGGCGGTGTCAAACATAGCCCGCGCGCGATGCGAAACGCAGCCAGCACTTTTGGTACATAGTCACGTGTTTCATTGTATGGCGGCACACCTTGGTGTTTTTTCACGGCCCCTTCACCAGCATTGTAACCAGCAATGACCATCATTGGGTCGCCGTCGAATTCGCGCATGAGCCAATCTAGGTACTTTACCCCCCCGCGAATGTTCTGGCCCGGTTCAAATGCGTCCTGCACACCAAACCGTTCGGCTGTCGCGGGCATCAGTTGCATTAAACCTTGCGCCCCTGCCCCGCTGACCACGTCAGGGCGCCCGTTGCTTTCGGCCCACATGACCGCAAGCGCCAATGCTGGCGACACTCTGGTGCCTACAGTTGCCCGTAAAATGTCCACACCACGCGCCTTGGCGACTTTTTGCATATCAGCCAGCCTTGGGGCCGGAACCGGCACCTCAGCAACGGCAAGCGCGCGCAAAGCCGGATCAAGGCGTCCCGGTCCACTGTCAATCATGGCCGGGGAAATCGCCTCCCAGAACCAATCATAGCGCGCACCGGTCGGTGGCTTGGGCTTTGACGCTTCGGGTTCTGTGCGGCTTGTCCGCTTTAGATCCGGTGCCGGTTCGGGTTTTGGTTCGATTTGAATCGTTATGCGATTTGTCGATCCAGACTTCGGTGGCTTAACGCGCTTTGCTGAAAAGTCCTTGAACGGTGGAGGATCCTTCGCCTCGACGCCAGCAACACCCAATGCGACACTACAGATTAGCGTTAGTATAATTTTTTTCATGACCTGCTCTCCGGCCTTTTGACCGTTATTGCCCTGAAACCTTGCAGATCACTGCAACCAGCGCCAGAAATTTGAGCAAAGAACGTGGCGATTTTGCCATAATTGATGCATCTGAGCACCGAAAACCGTCATGAAAGTCATAAACTTTTGTTTTTTATCGTTACAAATCAAACTCTTAAAAATTTAATTTGTCGTTCACATTCATTAAAGTGAAATACCACATTTGCTGTCAAACTTAGGCCCAAATCCTAAGGCTTATTAGCTGCATACCAAGTCGGACGGGCCATTGAGAGAGCGGCCCACTCACCCCGGCAAGGTTGTCTGTAACTGTTAAAAATCCTCTGGAGGGACTACAAATGAACAAATTCTTGAACAAATTCCGCAAAGACGAAGACGGCGCCGTAACTGTTGACTGGGTTGTACTTACAGCTGCAGTTGTTGGCCTGGCCGTTGCTGCTTACTCAGCAATCCAAGATGGTGCTGAAACGCTGACTGAAGACACTGAAACTTTCTTGGGCACACAAAACCCTAACTAAGTTTTGGTTCTGAGTATTCTCAGACGTCTTAGAAGGCCGCGTCCGAATGCGGACGCGGCCTTTTTTGTGACCTGTTCTCATTACCAGTTTGATAGGTAGCGCCATGTTTCAGCGAATAATCACATTCTTCCAAGACGAAGATGGAGCAGTGACCGTAGATTGGGTCGTACTCTGTGCAGGTCTTGTTGCAATGGCAGCGGCCATCGCTCTTGCAATGGAAGACGGTACTTTAGCTTTGACGACTGACGTCGACACATTCTTTCAAAGCAGAGACCCCAACTAATATATTCAAATTGCATGTCCCAAGACAATCTTGGGCTATTTAATCTGCGTGTGGCTGGTCCATGCGTTTTCATTGTTAATGAAACTTTTATTTAAATGGACCGGAGCAACACCCGCTGTCGCAACCATTCCAATCTTCCACCTACAATTCGCCACATTTGCCTGTCACTGAGCGGGTATGGGCCTGATTTTTCGGGGCAAAAAATAACAAATTGAGGTTTTCGTCATGCGCATGATTTTTGGATTGGTACTCCTTGCCGGTCTGGGGTTGGCTGGTGGTGCGGTCTACATGGCCAAAAACTACATCGGTCAATACCAAGCTGCACTTGCCAAAGAACGAGCTGAACGCCAGAAAATGGTAAAAACTATTCCCGTCTTTGTTGTCGATCGTTCATTCAAATACGGTGAGTCAATGACAGCAGAAGATGTACGACAAGTGTCGTGGCCAGAAGACGCCATCCCAGAAGGGGCATACACAGCTGACAACATTCTTTTCCAAGAAGGCGAAACGCGCCCTCGTTATGTGCTGCGTGCTATGGAAAAAGACGAGGCCGTGCTTGCAGTCAAAGTGACCGAACCGGGCGAAGAGGCCGGTCTGACGTCACGCATTGAACGCGGTATGCGGGCCTTTGCAATCGAAGTTGACGTTGCTTCTGGTGTGTCAGGCTTCTTGCGTCCGGGCGACAGGGTTGATGTGTACTGGACAGGACGGATCCAGGGCAATCGCAACCAAGATAATTCTGAAGTCACCAAACTGATCGAAGCTGGCGTCCAATTGATCGCAATCGACCAAACTGCGACGGGCGATCTATACGGAGCGACAGTTGCACGGACGGTTACAGTCAGTGCGCGTCCAGATCGTGTTGGGGCTCTTGCTCAGGCACAAGCAACGGGTCGTTTGTCGCTTTCACTTGTTGGGGCTGATGACGACACAATTGCGAGTTCCGTCGAAGTTAATCAAAAATCGCTTCTTGGATTGCCAGAAGAAAAAGTGGCGGCCGTCGAAGAAGTAGCCAAAACCTGTTCTGTGCGCAAACGTGTCGGTGCAGAAGTGGTCATAGAGGACATTCCCTGCAGCGACTAAATTTCCAGCCTAAACTGAATGTCAGATACCGCGCCTCGGGTGCGGTATCGTTGCGTTTGGGCCGCACCTGCAACTTATCCACGTAAAAAACGTCTCTGAAGCCATTGATTCTTGCAATAATAATTAGGCCGTCACATTGTTCTGGCAATCACGGGCACTAAGACCCGACCTTATAACGTGATCCAAAAAGGCAGGTCACACGAGCATGAAACACTTTATGAAAGCCGCCCTTCTGGGCGCAACATTGGCTATGAGCCCGCTTGCGTTTCTATCTAGCGCGCAAGCCGAAACACTTACAGTAGTGAAGCGAGGCGCCTCCACGATCCTGTCGGTTCCAATGAACCGAGCAGTCGTTGTGGAAAGCGAAACACCATTCGCTGAACTCTCCATCGCGAATCCAGCAATCGCTGACATCTCGTCATTAAGCGATCGCACGATTTATGTACTGGGTAAATCGCCCGGTCTTACAACATTAACCATTCTGGATGCAGCAGGAGGCCTGATCACGAACGTCGATGTACGTGTGGCGGCTGACGTAACCGAGTTTAAAGAGCGTCTTCGTCAAATTCTCCCCGGAGAAAAGATCGAAGTTCGCACCGCAAACGATGGTATCGTGCTGTCAGGCGTTGTTTCGTCAACTGCACGCTTACAACGCGCGCTTGATTTGGCAGAACGTTACGCAGAAGGCCGCGTTTCAAACCTAATGAGCGTCGGTGGCATCCAACAAGTGATGCTGAAAGTACGGTTTGCTGAAATGCAGCGGACTGTATCAAAAGCGCTAAGTTCTTCCTTGGCCCTTAACGGATCCCTGTTTTCAGGAGATGTGGGCGTCAGCGGTGGTAACGGTGCCAACAGTACCAGTGGCGCTTTGACCAATTCGCTTGGTGGCAACATTCCAGGTACAAACACCAACAATGGTGCGATTTTGTTCGGTTTCAACGCTGGCAACACACAAGTTGGTATCCTTCTGGAAGCGTTGGAAGCCAAAGGTGTTGTTCGCACATTGGCGGAACCAAATCTTGTCGCTCTATCAGGACAAGAGGCGCGTTTCTTGGCCGGTGGGGAATATCCTGTGCCAATCAGCCAGGACGACAATGAAATTACCGTTCAATTTAAACCATTTGGCGTCGAGCTTAGCTTTATTCCAAGGGTTGTTGACGGTGACTTGATTAACCTAGAACTGGAAGCGGCTGTGTCGGAAATCGACCCAACTGAAGGCTTTCAGGTCAACGGTTTCGAAATCGACGCCTTTACCCGCCGCGAAACATCGACAACCGTCGAACTTCGCGATGGTGAGAGTTTTGCGATCGCAGGTTTGTTGCGTGATGACTTTGTCGACGACAACAGTCAACTGCCTTGGCTAGGAGATGTACCCGTTCTTGGTGCCCTCTTCCGGTCAGCCAGCTATCAACGCAGCCAAACTGAACTGGTTATCATCATCACAACGCATTTGGTAACACCTACACGGGGCGAACTTCTTGCCTTGCCTACCGATCGCGTCAAACCGCCGTCTGAAAAAGACTTCTTCCTCTACGGACGTGTATCGTCCAACACCCCATACAAACATCGTTCGGGTGCAGCGAGTGAAGTCGCCAAGCAAGATTTCAGCGGCTCTTACGGCTACGTGCTGGACTAAAAGAGGCGGGAGCTATTATGAAAAAGATCCTGATCACAAGTCTCATAGGTGCTTTAGGCCTCACGGCCTGCACCCAATCTGACGACTTGGTACTGACCCAATTCCATCGTGAAGCCGGTTCGCTGGTTGATATTGGTGGCTTTGGAAATTCGACACTGAACAATGCATTGGTGCAATCAGGCGAACGTCAGTTCGTCCATGATTTGGCAACCCGGTTTGCGGGCGAAGTTGCGACAAATGTCAACTTTGCTTTCAACAGTGCTCAATTAGACGACAGTTCTCGTGACACTCTGCGCGAACAAGCTGCATGGATCAAACAGTTCCCAGAAGTACGCTTCCGCGTCTATGGGCATACTGACCTTGTGGGTTCATCAGGTTACAACCGTCGTCTGGGCAAACGTCGTGCTGACGCAGTTGTTCATTACTTGGTAAGTCAAGGCATCAACCGTGGTCGCCTAGAGGCGGTCGCCTCGTTTGGTGAAACACAGCCGCTGATTGCTACGCAGAACCGCGAACGTCGCAATCGCCGTACGGTGACCGAAGTTTCCGGCTTTATCCAGTCGCACCAAAGTGTGCTGGACGGCAAGTATGCTCAGATTATCTATCGTGACTACATCCGCAGCGCGGAACCACGTAGTGGTCTGGACAGCATCACTGGTGCCGAATTGGCAACAACCCAGTAAGACAATGACACAATAAGGTTCGACGCGCCCCTTCGCGCGTCGAACAATCGCCCCGGTCAAGGCGCATCGTTCCACATTACCAAACAATTGGAACTTTTTGGCCCAAATCTCGCCCGATTTCACTGCGATGGTCGACACAAGGATAAATGTGCCCGGACCATCGGCACCGCCGCGCCCGGCATTAATGGGACGGTCAGAAAAAAGGACGAGAATTGGCTATGAGCAGTGCATTGCCACAACCCGAAGTCGCTCCGATCGTTGCATGTACGGTCAGTCGCGATGTGCAGGTGTTCGATCTTCTGATTGAAGATATGGAAAACGCTTTAGGAGAAAGCTGGGGGGACCTTGGTTTTGCCGAAGCGTTGGCTTTTCTGGATCAGCCGGAAGCGGAATCACTAGAATTCATCGCGTTGGCGATCAACAGCGAAGACGAAGATGATCTTGTTCTTATGGGCGAGATCACCACCCTAGCAAAATCGCGAAACGTCAAAGTCATTTTGATTGCCGAAGACGTTACGCCGACCGCATTACACCAACTTCTACGCCAAGGGGCAGATGAATTTGTCCCCTACCCTCTTCCCGAGGGTGAATTGATGGCGGCGGTCGAACGTCTGAAGAAAGCACCTGCACCGCAGGTACAAGTTTCCGAAGACTCGAAATCACAGTTAAAAACAGGTGAAAACAAACAAGGTGCAGTTCTTGTGTGTCACGGAATGGCCGGTGGCACTGGAGCAACCACACTTGCAGTAAATCTGGCATGGGAATTGGCAACGGTGGACAAAACCGACAGCCCATCCGTTTGTCTTCTTGATTTCGACATGCAGTTTGGAACTGTCGCGACTTTCCTTGATCTTGTACGGCGCGAAGCTGTATTTGAAATGTTGTCAGACACTGAGAACATGGATGAAGAAGTGTTCGGTCAATCCTTGGTGGATTGTCAGGAAACCCTGCAAGTTCTGACTGCTCCGACAGATATGATTCCCTTGGATCTCGTGTCCCCTGAGGATATTTCTCGTGTGATTTCAATGGCTCGGGCACATTTCGAATATGTTGTCATCGACATGCCGTCGACTTTGGTCGCTTGGACCGAAACGATTTTGAACGAAGCGCACATCTATTTCTGCCCTCTCGAACTCGACATGCGATCCGCCCAAAACGCTTTGCGTTTTAAACGCGCCTTGCAAGCAGAAGAATTGCCCGTGGAAAAATTGCGCTTTGTGTTGAACAGAGCGCCGAAATTCACGGATCTGAATGGCAAAAGCCGCGTCAAACGTTTGGCTGAAAGCCTCGACATCTCGATTGATGTTCAGATGCCCGATGGTGGCAAACAGATTATGCAAGCTGGTGATCACGGGCTTCCCCTAGCGACCAGCGCGCCCAAAAATCCATTACGACGCGAAATTGCCAAGCTCGCGGCGTCCATTCACGACCTTGCCAAAGGGCAGGCGCAAGCCGCTTGACCACATTAGGGGGTTCCAATGTTTTCCAAATATAAAAAGCCAGGTGCCGAGCCTAAGGGCGCTGCGGTTGAAAAAGCGAAAGCCAAGCCGACAGCCGAGATAAAGGAATTGTCAAACGCGCCGGCAAAAGCTGCGCGCAAATCTGCTCCGGTTCAAGCCGCTCAGGTCACACCGATGGACAAAGAGCGGAAAAAGAAACAGCGGATGCAAGAGATCAAACTCGAGCTGCACCGCACCCTGCTCGACAACCTCAATTTGGCAGCACTTGAGCACGCATCCGAACAGGATTTACGTCAAGAAATCAATTCAATCGCGTCTGAATACCTTCAAGACAAAGCGATTGTGCTTCCCCGCGAAGAACGCCTGAATCTAAATCAGGAATTGTACGACGAAGTCACTGGCCTTGGTCCGTTGGAAACCCTTCTAAAGGACGAAACCGTCAACGATATTCTGGTTAACGGCCCCCAACAGATTTTTGTTGAACGTGCGGGTCAATTGGAACTTACCGACGTTACCTTTAAAGACGAACGCCATCTGTTGCGGATCATTGACAAAATTGTGTCTGCTGTTGGTCGTCGCGTTGATGAATCCAACCCTTATGTTGATGCTCGTTTGAAAGACGGTTCACGTTTTAACGCGATGGTTCCCCCAGTTGCTGTTGACGGATCGTTGGTTTCCATTCGGAAATTTAAAAAGGACAAGCTTGGCATCGACGATCTTGTTCGTTTCGGTGCCTTCACCGAAGAAATGGCCGCCTATTTGCAAGCGGCCGTTGCCACACGTCTGAATGTCATCGTGTCGGGTGGTACTGGTTCTGGTAAAACGACCACGCTCAACGCGTTGTCTTCCTTTATCGACAATGATGAACGCATCCTGACCATTGAGGATACGGCCGAACTTCAACTGCAACAGATCCACGTGGGCCGGATGGAAAGCCGACCACCAAACGTGGAAGGCAAAGGCGAAGTCAGCCCGCGCGATTGTCTGAAAAACGCCCTGCGGATGCGACCAGATCGCATTATCGTGGGTGAGACCCGTGGCGAAGAAGTTATCGATATGTTGCAGGCCATGAACACTGGTCACGATGGATCAATGACAACAATTCACGCCAACTCGGCCCGTGATGGTATTTCGCGCCTTGAAAACATGATCGCGATGGCTGGTATCGAGATGCCAATCAAAGCGGTTCGGTCTCAGGTTTCGTCAGCGGTGAACCTTATCGTGCAGGCATCTCGTTTGCAGGATGGTTCGCGTCGCATGACATCGATCACTGAAATCACCGGGATGGAAGGCGATGTTATCTCGATGCAAGAAATCTTTCGGTTTCAACGTGTTGGCCTGACTGCCGACAATAAAATCATTGGTCACTTCACTGCAACTGGTGTGCGTTCTAACTTTTCCGAACGCTTCCGTTTGTGGGGTTATGACCTGCCCGCTTCCATCTATGAACCGTTTGCTGCGGAATAAGGAGCCAACCCATGTCCGCTGAACCGATTATCTATGGCCTTATCTTTATTGGGGTCCTCGTCCTTGTCGAAGGTATTTACCTTGTTGCTTTCGGCAAATCGATTAGCCTGAACAGTCGCGTCAATCGACGCCTTGATATGCTGAATAAAGGCGAACGTCGCGAAGAAGTCTTGGACCGTCTCCGCAAGGAGATGAACCAGCACATGAATGTGCGTGGTATCCCAGTCTATTCAATTCTGGCCGACAAGGCACAAAAGGCGGCCATCGCCTTTACGCCTCAACAACTCATCTTGTTGATGGTCGGCTTGGCCGGCGTGGCATTTCTGGGTCTAACAATTGGCACCGAAACAGACGTAGCCGTTCGGGCGTTGTTGTCTGTTGTGATCGGCGTTGGCGCTGTGTTTTTCTGGGTTAATTCAAAGGCTAAGAAGCGTTTGGGTATGATCGAAGAACAGTTGCCTGATGCTGTTGAACTTATGGTTCGAAGCCTGCGTGTTGGTCACCCTTTTTCATCTGCGATTTCCATCGTTGCCAAAGAAGTGCCCGACCCTCTGGCGTCTGAATTCGGTGTGATTGCAGACGAAAGCGCGTATGGCCGCGAAGTCGGAGAAGCGCTAAAAGACATGGCTGAACGCTTGGATATGCAGGATTTACGCTTTCTTGCCGTCGCTGTGACAATTCAGCAGCAATCTGGTGGTAACCTTGCCGAAATCCTTGCCGGACTGGCCAAAGTGATCCGCGCCCGGTTCCGACTGTTTCGCCGGGTTAAGGCCATCACCGCCGAGGCGCAGTGGTCAGGCAAGTTTCTTTCAGCATTCCCTTTGGTTGCATTGATCGTCATCAACGTGGGTGACCCCAATTATTATGACGAAGTGCGCGACCATGAACTTTTCATCCCGGCCTGCTTTGTCGTTGGCATCATGCTTGCCATCAACTTGTTCGTCATGCGCGTTTTGACCAACATTAAAGTTTAAGGAGCCGAGACATGGAATATATTGCCCTCATCGAAGACACGCTCGGCCCACTCGGTCCTATTGTACTGGCTGGTGTTCTTGGTGTCATGATGATCGTGCTGGTTCTCATCTTGATGTTGCGACAGCCCGAGGACCCGTTGTCAAAACTAAAACGTGCCGCACAAGACAGCCCCGTAGGTGTTGAACGACGCGAAAAGCTGCGTTCTAGTGGCCGCAACCAACAATTGGAAAAATTCTCAGAGTTCCTTGAACCCAAGGACGTCGCAGAACTTTCGAAACGCCAATTAACTTTGCGCCAAGCCGGATACCAATCCAAAGACGCTGTGCGGATCTTTCACGCAGCACAATTCGGATTGGGTCTTATTGGTCTTATTGGCGGCGTTGTTTATATCAACTTCCTTGGCGGTGGCGAAGGTCTGGGTACCCAAAAACAGATCATCTATACAATTTTGCCCGGCGGCATTGGCTATTACTTGCCCCAATATTGGGTCACACGTCGCGTAGAAGAACGCAAAGAGCAAATCACGCAAGGTTTCCCGGATTCTCTTGATATGTTGCTGGTCTGTGTTGAAGCGGGGCAATCACTTGATCAGGCGATCACCCGGGTTGCAAACGAACTTCACGCGTCTTACCCATCGCTGGCTGAAGAGTTCCAAGTCGTGAGCTTTGAGATGAAGGCCGGTAAGGACAAGATCTCGGTTCTCAACGACATGGGCGCAAGATGTGGCGTTCAGGATGTCGCCAGTTTTGTCACGGTTCTTGTTCAATCGACAGCTTTTGGTACCTCTATCGCGGAAGCTTTGCGTGTTTATGCCAGTGAAATGCGAGATAAACGAGTTATGCGGGCAGAAGAGGCCGCAAACAAGTTGCCAACAAAGATGACGCTTGCCACAATGATGCTAACGGTGCCGCCGTTGCTGATCATCCTTGTGGGTCCATCGGTACACGGTATCACAGAAATGGGTGCTCGATGACGAATGGGTGGATATGTTAATACAGATTGGGCGGTTCATGACCGCCCTTTTCCTTTCTGCAACACTGATTGCTTGTGACACAAATCGGATCGATACGGGTCCGACTGGTCCATTTGCGCCTGGGGTCGATCTGGATGCAAAGGGGGTCGAAAGTATCGAAGTCGGCCATCGCCTTCTGGCATCGGGTGAATACGAGTTGGCAATTCGCGCATTTAACCGCGCCGCAATAGAACGCAATACAGTTGACGCAGAAATCTTGTCAGGCATTGGGTCTGCGAACTTGGGATTGGGTCGCTTGAACCAAGCCGAAAAGATTTTGCGCCGTGCAACTGAAGATTTCGAAGCTTGGCCAGAAATCTGGAACAACCTTGGTGTTGTTCTAATGGAACGTGGAAAAACAAGCGAAGCCATTCAAACTTTCCGTCGTGCATTCGCACTTGATGACGGAGAAAGCACACTTATCCGGGATAATTTGCGACTGGCACTCGCAAAATCAGAAAACTCTGATATCGTCGTACCTAATAATAATGCATATAAATTGGTCCGGCGCGGTTCGAGCGACTTTTTACTGCGACCAGCGACCTAATGAGGCAAGGCAGTAGAAGGACGCAAAAATGCGCCATTCGTTTCTTACAGGAACCTGTATCGCGGGGATGTTTTTTCTTTCGGCATGTGGACAAGAGTCCGCAGAGGCGACAGTTGAACGTGCGTTTCAGGATGTAAATGTCATCGATGAGAGCAATCTGAACGATGTAATGCTTACGGTCGCAGATCCAAATGAGGCCGTTGCGTATTTTCAGCGCACATCACGAGAAAGCCCTGATCGGGTTGATGTGCAGCGCGGGTTGGCACAAAGCTTAGTGCGCGCGAAACGGTATACCGAAGCTGTATCCGTTTACGGCAAGGTTGTCGAAATGGAAGGCGCGACCAAGGATGACGATGTGGATTATGCTGATGCATTGATCCGCTCGGGTGATTGGGCCTTGGCTGAACAGACTTTGGACAGTGTTCCACCGACCCACGAAACATTCAAACGCTACCGTTTGGAAGCAATGATCGCGGACAGCAACAAAGAGTGGAAAAAGGCAGATAGTTTCTATGAAACTGCTGTTGGTTTGACCACGCGCCCGGCTGGCGTTTTGAACAACTGGGGCTATTCGAAAATGTCGCGCGGACAATATAAAGAAGCAGAAGTCTTGCTGGCCGATGCGGTTCGCCAAGACCCTAAGCTGTTCACCGCAAAGAATAATTTGGTCCTCGCCCGTGGTGCACGCCGTGACTACACATTGCCCGTCATTCCGATGGATCAAGCAGAACGCGCGCAATTGCTTCACACGCTGGCCTTATCAGCAATCAAAAAAGGCGATGTCGAAACCGGAAAAGGCCTGTTGCGCGATGCAATCGAAACGCATCCTCAACATTTCGAAGCTGCGGTAACCGCACTTGGCGCGCTTGAAGCCAACGTGACAAACGGTTAATTCTTCATGTCTTTGACCTATATGGCAGCGCTTTGGTTTATTCCATTTGTGCTGCCAATTTGCTTTTATGTGATCTTCACAGACATGCGTGAGATGCGCATCACCAATCAGGCGGTGATCCTTCTTGCACTGGTGTTTGTCGTAATTGGGCCGTTTGCTCTGCCCTTTGACGTATATCTGTGGCGGCTGTTAAACATGTTCATCGTCCTGATCGCCGGTATCATTCTGAATGCCGCAGGCGCGATGGGGGCCGGAGATTCCAAATTCATCGCAGCGGCAGCCCCCTATGTCGCATTGGGCGATCTGCGTCTGTTGATGGGATTATTCTCTGCTGCATTGCTTGGCGCGTTCTTTACACATCAAGGCATCAAACGTACCCCTCTCAGAAATGTTGCCCCTCATTGGATCAGCTGGGAACGATCAAAATTCCCGATGGGGTTGGCACTGGGATTCAGTTTGTCGCTTTATCTGGGTTTGGGGCTGTTCTTTGGTGCCGCTTCCTGAATGGAAACGCATTTGCATCCGGCGAATGAAACGTTCGGGGTCACTTTACAGCCATATTGATGCCTAGAAATCTTGGTAGCTGTCGCGCGCGTACGAGCAGAGCAGACCGAGGCAAAAAACAATGAATATGCAAACTACGACCATCGTTGCACCCAAGGCCCCTAAGCGTCTTGAAGAGATGCAACTTCCCACCGTGATGATGCGCGACATTCTCCTAAAGACGATGTTTCGCAAAAGTCTCGAAATGGTTTCTGACTTGTCCCATGCCATGTGCATCCCAATTCCGGTTGTTCAGGAATTGGTTGATATGTGCCGTGATCAGCGCCTTATGGAAGCGACAGGTACGTTGAATGCCAATAATGGCAACGAAATGGGATATCAGCTAACAGATGCCGGGAAATCTCGGGCGTTGGATGCTTTGGCCCAATCCGAATATTTTGGACCGATGCCGGTCCCCCTGCCCGTCTATGCCGAACAGGTAAAACGCCAGTCTATTCGAAACATTCAGGTCACCCGCGCGCAATTGGTTTCGGCGATGGGTCACCTCATTCTGCCAGACAGCCTTTTGGGCCACCTTGGGCCAGCGGTCAGCGCCGGTCGATCTGTTCTGATGTACGGGCCTCCCGGAAACGGTAAGTCGTCTATTTCAAACGGTATTCGCGATGCATTGGGTGATTTTGTCTATGTGCCGCACGCCATTGAATATTCGGGACAGGTGATCACGGTCTTTGACCCGATTGTGCACAACACCGCAGAAGCCGAAGAACAGGATCCAAATTCGTTGCGTCGTGTCGTTCCCCATGATCAACGGTACGAAAAATGCGAACGCCCCACGGTGATCACCGGTGGTGAACTTTCTTTGGACATGCTCGATCTTGTTTATAACCCCACGGCCCGGACGTATCAGGCCCCTTTGCAGTTGAAATCAACTGGTGGCATCTTCATCGTTGATGACCTTGGACGTCAGGCAGAACCGCCGCAGAAACTGGTCAACCGTTGGATTGTTCCGCTTGAAGAATCCAAGGATATTCTGGCCCTGCAATCGGGTGAAAAATTCGAAGTTCCTTTCGATACACTCGTGATCTTTTCGACCAACTTCCACCCGAACGAAATCTTCGATACTGCTGCTTTGCGTCGGATTTTCTTCAAAATCAAAATTGATGGCCCGAACCAGGAAAACTATCTAAAGATTTTCGCCATGGTTGCCAAGAAACGTGGAATGCCGCTGGACGAAGCTGCTCTGGTCCATCTATTAAAGGTTAAATATCCAACAATCGACAACGTCTATGCGAACTATCAGCCTATATTCTTGATTGATCAGATGATTGCTATTTGCGAATTTGAAGGAATCCCGAACCAGATGTCCCCTGAACTGGTTGATCGAGCGTGGGCGAACATGTTCGTGAAGGACGAACATATCGTGAAATGATAGGCGTTGCGGGATGTGGACGAATAGGAACGTCCCTGCTTGAGGCTTTATTGGAAGCCGGTGCACATGCAGCCGGCTTCGATATTCTGACGCAATCCCATGCAGTTATCACAACTGACATCGAACAATTTGCGTCCTCTTTGCGCACGCTTTTCATCGTTGTTGGTGATGCGTCAGATGTCGAAGCCTTGCTTTTTGACACCCAAGCCTTGTTGCGACATGCATCAGAGTTACAACAAATCATCCTATGTACGTCAGTGTCACAAGGGTATGTTCATTCAGTTCGCGACCGCATTTCCAATGACGTCCAACTTGTGGATGCCGCAATTGTCGGGTCCGTGCGCGATGCAGAAAACCGCATGCTAACCTTTCTGTTGGGCGGTTCGGACGACGACATTGACGAGGTCATCCCGTTACTTTCCATGATTGGGAAATCTTTTTACCGAGTTGGCGATTTGGGCATGGGCATGCAGGTAAATGGATACAGTGCGATGATGTCCGCCTGCCAAACTGCCATGACTCATCTGGCATTGGATTGGGGCAGAACTGCTGGCCTACAGGACACTCAATTGCTCGATATTTTGGTAAACAATTCGAACCCTTTGACCCAAGATATTATCGTAAATATCCGAGAAGGATATACGCAAGACAACCAAATCGGAATGCAAGTCAGAAACCTTGCCGCTGCAATCGAAAACGCACCTAAACCGGGTGATGTTGCCATTCCTCAATCGGTTTTGAATTACCTACGAAATCTCAAACCACAATCTTGAGTGTTTGACGCGGTCGTTTCCTGCGATACCACAGGCTTATGCAGACGCTTCCCTCACTTTTTGAAAAATGGTTTGCCGATCGGGGATGGCACATACATCCGCATCAGCAAGACATGCTTGACCGCGCCAACGAACCCGCGTTGCTTTTGATTGCCCCTACGGGTGGTGGTAAGACTCTCGCGGGCTTTCTGCCTACTTTGGTCGATTTGTCTATGGTCCCGCACAAAGGGCTACACACGCTTTATGTGTCTCCGCTCAAGGCGCTGGCCGCAGATATCAAACGCAACCTGCGCACACCTGTGGACGACATGCAGCTTGATATTCGGATCGAGGATCGAACCGGAGATACTTCTGCGACGCAAAAGAAACGCCAACGTGCTGACCCACCACACATCTTGCTGACGACACCAGAAAGCCTCGCGTTATTAACAAGTTACGATGACGCCCCTCGAATGTTTTCTGGCCTGAAGCGGGTGATCGTTGATGAAATCCATGCCTTGGCGGAATCCAAACGCGGCGATCAGTTAATGCTTGCCCTTGGTCGACTTCAAAACATCTGTCCGGATTTAAAGCGTGTCGGGTTGTCTGCAACTGTCGAAGATCCTGCCGCCATTGCAAACACTCTGGCCCGGCATCCTGATCCCTGCGCAATTCTGCATGCTGATCCTGGCCCCGCGCCTGATATCTCGATGCTCGTGACCGACGAACCGCCACCATGGTCTGGCGGGGGTGCAAAATACGCCATCTCTGCGGTTTTGGATCGGGTCCGCCAACACAAAACCACGCTGATCTTTCACAATACCCGCGCGCAAGCTGAGCTGTTTTTTCACAACATTTGGCTGGCCAATGACGACGCCTTGCCGATCGGGATTCATCACGGTTCACTGGATCGCCAGCAACGTGAAAAGGTCGAAAATGCCATGGTGCTTGGGCAGTTGCGTGCCATCGTGTGCACCGGTTCGCTTGATCTGGGCATCGATTGGGGCGACGTCGACTTGGTCATCCAGATCGGTGCCCCCAAGAACGTCAAACGTTTGGTTCAACGCATTGGGCGCGCCAATCATCGATACAACGCACCCTCTAAGGCATTGTTAGTACCGGCTAATCGGTTTGAAGTGGTGGAATGCGTCGCCGCATTAGACGCTGTGCGCGAAGGCGCGCTTGACGGTGACCCACGTGGGCGCGGACCACGGGATGTGCTGTGCCAACACATTCTATTGACCGCCTGTGCGGAGCCGTTTGACGCCGATGTGTTGTTTGACGAGGTCACCAGCGTTGGCGCGTATGCGGCCCTAACCCGGCAAGAATTCGATGCGTGTTTGACGTTCTGCGCGACAGGTGGATATGCCTTGCGGGCCTATGATCAGTGGCAGCGATTGTTGCAGCGCCCCGACGGGTTTTGGCAATTGCGCGACCCGCGGCGTGCGCAACGAATCCGCATGAATATCGGCACGATCCAAGACACCGACACGTTGAAAGTCAGGCTAAAAAACCGGCGTGGCGGTAAGCCGTTAGGCGAAGTGGAGGAAGGGTTTGCGGCGTCTCTTTCCGTGGGTGATACGTTCCTGATTGGGGGGCAAATCGTGCGTTATGAAGGTCTGCGCGAAATGACGGTCGAAGTCTCAAGACGTGCGGACAAGAAACCCAAGATCGCGACGTTTTCGGGCACAAAATTCGCAACGTCCACGCAGCTTTCGGCACGCATTGTTCAGATGTTTCAAAAGGATAACTGGCCCGAGTTGCCTGACCACACCGCAGAATGGCTGGCCCTGCAACGCAGCCGATCCAAACTGCCCGAACCGGGTCGTTTGTTGATCGAAAGCTTTCCCCACGATGCGCGCCACCATACCGTTGTGTATGGCTTTGCGGGACGCAACGCGCAGCAAACGCTGGGCCTGTTGCTGACCAAACGGTTGGAAGAACTGGGCCTGAACCCTTTGGCGTTTGTGGCCACCGATTATGCCACGCTGATCTGGGGGTTGGACAGCATCACCGACCCTGCCCCTTTGTTTGATATCAATGCGTTACGCGACGAATTAGACACTTGGCTGGCCGGAAATGCGGTGATGAAACGCACCTTTCGTGCCTCGGCCACCATTGCGGGTTTGATCGAACGCAACCTGCCTCAAGCGCGTAAAACCGGGCGGCAAACGACGTTCTCGTCCGACATCTTGTATGACACGCTGGCCAAGTACGATCCGGACCATCTGATGCTGCAAATCACCCGCGAAGAAGCCCTGCGCGGATTGGTGGATTTTGGCCGCATAGAAGAGATGATGACGCGTGTGGGTGGACGTATCGACCACATGATCCTTGACCGGATCACGCCGCTGGCGGCACCGTTATTTTTGGAAATGGGGCGTGTGCCGATCAAGGGTATGGCCGAGGAACGATTGCTGGCCGAAGAAGCCGCGCGACTGATGGCTGAGACGCTGAAAACCGCGACCTGACTACGACTGGCGCCACATTTATGAACGCAGCGTACGGTGGCATATTGCAGCCAAAGACAGCGTTCAAGCCCGAAAGCCGTCTTTCACGTGCGTCCAAATCAACCTGTTTCGGGGGGCATGACCTGAAAGCCTGCTTTCAGCGCCCAAAGCCAGCTTTCACAAAATGCGGGCTCGCCCAAAGCGTTGCGCATATTTATTTGCGTTAACCTGTTGGGGCCGCTGTTAACTGCGCCTTTACGTTTTCAATCGCTGCAACCAGTTTTTCATGGAATGCCTGCGGGTCTGGTTCAAACTGCCTGGCGTTGAATGCATAGCTGGCTTCTTGGGTGACCCAATTCCACGCTTCAATCGGTTTTCCATCGTCGCGCATTTGCGTCACTTTCTGCCTTAGACTGTTAGACAGCGCATCCAATGTTTGTTGCGATATGTCGCCATCGATACCGGTAGCCGCCATCATCGATCTGATCTTGGTTACACCCCAGTGTTGATGTTCGTCCGCCATTTGCGCATAGGTTTTGAACAGCGCCTCGTAAACCGCTTGGGCCGACATGTCATTCGCCTGCCCCAAGTCGAAAGCTGCTTGAACGCTTCGAATGGTCGTCGGTTGGTCGGGCCCCAAAATATCCACACGCGCAATTGCCCCCCGCGACATCAGATCAAACGCTTCTTCGGTGTCGGATGATATCCAACGCACAGCGGAATTGTGAAAATCTAGTGCGGTGTATGGATGGAAAATTCCCAAACTGGCAAGACTGCGGTCAAGGGCGGTTTGCTTCGCCTCTGCCTCTTTCATGCGCAGGTCATCGATATTCGCATGATCCGGATCAGCCTGTGCCCATGCGCCGTAGTATACGCCGAGATTACGAAAATCCGTTATTGTATCTGGATGTGTTGGGCCAAGGCTGGCCTCGTCAATCGATTTGGCTTGCAACATCAATTCCACGGCTTTCGAGAATTGTTTTTTGGCCCGAAACACACCCGCGATGTTGTTGAGCGTTACGGCATAGCTTGGATGGTTTGGCCCGATATCTTCTAACCCACCTCTCATTTCCAGAACGCGTTCGTAAACCGCCAATGCGGCGTCAAGATTATCGAGGTCTTGGAGAAACCCCGCTTGATTGTTCAGCGATGCAGCGAGGCTTTCACTGTTTGGGGCAAGGACTTCGTTAATTTCGACAGATGCGTCGGCGAAGTCCTGATCACTGGCCTGCGCCCACCGATTCATCGCAAAGGTAGACAGTTGATGGAAAAATCTGGCTGCGGCCGCGTTTTGAACCCCGACTTGCATCATTGCGCGCCCCTGATCCAACAGTCGTTGAAAGTGTCCCCATGTGTTGGGATCGTCGGCTTGATATGGGGCAAGCGCATTTATCAGCCGCGCGGCTGTGTCACCAGACGTAATTGCCTGTTCGCCCAGCACGTCACGCCAGATTTCGCCGGTCATGCGGTGCATCGTCCACCCATCATCATCTTGTTCGATCAATGACACCCCGGACAGGTGATCAAACCCTTGAGTGATCAACGCAGGTGTTTCCCCGGCGCGTTGCCAGAAATCGGGTAAGCCTTCATCCCATGCCGTGCTTGTCAATTGATGCGTGGCACCTTCTTGCAATCCATCCGGCCACAGATCATCGGGGTTTAGAAAGGCCAGCACCGACAGCAGGTCTTTGTCATCTTTGTCCAATTGATCCGTAGTCATTTCCAGAACCGCGGCAAAGCTGAGCTTTTCCGGATGGCCCTTGGCGTAATCGCTGGTTTCCAGTCGGGCTTTGGTTATGTCAAAATCGGCGATGTAATCGGCAATGCTGGTGTTGCGGTGGCCCTTTAGAAACCCCGCCGCACCGACCAGACCAAGGGGCCAAAACCCGACGCGATCCGCCAAGTTTTTCAGGTCGTTGGCGGCGCGGTTTGGCAGCAGGGATTGCAGCAATTCCAGCGCTTCGGGCGCGGTCATTTTATCGATGGTGATGCGGGTTTCGCCGTCCCAATTGGTGGATCGCGATGTAATCAGGGTGCGTATCTTGTGATCGCCTGCGATTTGATAATCGTTCAGCACTTCGGGTTGATCCGCGTTGTCATAGACCAATAGCCACGGATGACCGCTGGCCGTAATATGGTCAAACGTGTCGCGCACCACATTTGCGCGGGGACGGGTTTCGACGTTTTCGACGCCCAGTTTGCGGGCCAATTCCAGAAAGCTTTTTTGCAAGGCGTCCGCGCTGGCGGCAGCGATGACCCAAACCCCTTCGAAGCGGCTTTGGGATTGACGCGCGACCTCAATCGCGAGGGTGGTTTTGCCAAACCCACCTGCGCCGGTGATCGTGGCCTGCACCACGGTCGCCTTGCGTTCATCAAGCAAGCGTTGGATGTCGGAGATTTTATCCGAGCGGCCAACAAATCGTTTTGGCGCAGGTTGGTGGGCCAGATTGCTGTGTTTTGGCCAATCCTTGTGTTCGGTCAGGGTGGACCATTTTTTGCTAACGATTTGCCCCGCCTTACGTGTGCGGTACCAAATCCAAATGATAACGCTTAACAAAAGTGCAATCACTGAAAGCAGTTCTAACAGTGATAATCCGAGCCCGCACACATCGGCTAAGTACCAAGAGCCGTCGGCATTCTGAAAACAAGCTCGTAAAAAATCCATACCGTACTCCCAATACCCGACGCACGATAAACGGGAGTTGTTTCATTTGTCACGTGAATTGATGGGATTGCGGCGCGCCCAAAACGGCGCATGGACGTGCCAGAATGGCCTGAAATGTTACGGTTTTAGTCAAATCCCGCGTTTAAGATTTTCTTTGTGAATGCTTGCTTATCATCCGCCCGACCCAAGAGGCGCATATGGCAGATATTGACGGCGACGCAGGCGACAACTCGATCAACGGGACGTCCTCTGACGATAACATAAAAGGCAAAGGCGGCCAGGATACACTGGATGGCAACAGCGGGGATGATACGATCTCCGGTGAGTCCGGCAATGACTCCATCGACGGTGGTGGCAACAACGATACGATTTTTGGCGGTGACGGTGATGATACGATCACCGGCGGTTCGGGCGATGATATCATCGTTGGCGGACGTGGTGACGATGTGTTGTCAGCGGGCGACTTTTCCACGACAGACACATTTGTCATTCGGGATGGGGATGGCAACGATACGATCACCGACTTTGATCCGCCAGAGCCTGATATTGTCAGGTTTGACATGGATGAAATGTCGACCTTTCAGGATGTGCTGGATCGGATCACGACGGATGGGCCGGACACGGTCATCACCTATGATAACGGGTCGACGCTGCGTCTTCAGAATACCGATCCGGCGGACCTGACTGCGACGAATTTCGAGTTTGGCGCGGGGCCTGTGTGTTTGGGCGAAGGGACGATGATCGACACGCCAAACGGGGCGCGCCCAATCGAAGAGCTGAAGAAGAACGATCTGGTGACGACGCTGGATCATGGACCGCAAAGCATTGTCGATGTGGTTGTTGAAACGGTGCAGTTCAGGGGTCACGATGACAGGCGCAAACCCATCTTGATCCCCAAAGGTGCTTTGGGTGCTGAGGGCCCGAACATGGATACGGTGTCATCACCACAACATCGATTTTTGGTACATGATCAACGTACGGATCAGATGGTGCTGTTGCCCGCCATCAAGCTGACTGGCCGCAAGGGCGTCCGGCGCATGAAGGGCGTGAAGCAGATCAAATACTACAACCTGTTGATGGACCGACATGAGATCATCTTTGCCAATGGCAGCCAGGTTGAAACGCTTTTGGTATCGCCAAACCTTGTGCCCAGATTGCGCGATTTGAAGGTCGCGTTGGACGATGAGCATGTGAAAATGGACGCTGCACGCCCCTTGTCTGATGCAGACCCACAGGTCAGTTCAGCCTCTTAGGTCAGACCTAACCACGGAGCTCGACACAATTCATCTCGTAATAAACGAAAGACCAAGAAGCCGCCAATGCTAAGCCAAGGCAGAGGCAGGTCAAAGCGAGTCCTCTCCTGCTCATTTTCCAGAGTACAAAAGAGATTGCTATGAAAACGAGGGCAATTGCCCAACTTTCTAATTCAAAGAAAACAGAACGGGTGCATTCATCGTAAGTCATTTGGCACCGGATCCTTTGCAGTCACCCGGATGTTAGATACACCCGTTTTGGCGACACCGGAATTGTGAACTTTACCCTTCAACTCGAACACATAGCGCATAAAGCGTCGAAATCTGTTGCCTGTCTTTATCGAGCACCGGCAAAATCCATCTTGGGGTTGGTTGTAAACTATCTATCAAAATCGACTTTTTTAATGATAGCGATAAGGTTGAGGCATTGAACGATATACAAAGCCGCTATTGAAATATGGAGCGGCAAACGGATCGTATTGTAGAGTTGAACCGGTAGCCAAAAAACAATTACGATTGTCGAAAACAACAAGTATGCCGCGCCAATAAGAGCGTTCCATGAAACAAGCTTTGCTTGCCATTCGACTGCAAAACTTGGAGAAGTTAAAATCAATTTCATTGTGATAAACAATATCCTGACCGCATAGGGTCACAACATATTTCGCAAAGTCTGAAGTGTCTACAAATCCGACACGTGCGGCCTTCACACGCCCGAAATTCCTGTTGTGAGCTGCCACACTGCGGGCAAGAACGCACATGGGTTAGGTGTCGGTCGTGAGCTGTTCTTTAATTGCTGCTAAAGCTCAAACGAATGGCCGTTGACGTTATTGGCAGAGGAAGCCGCATTTGATTATGCTTAAGGTTCTCCCGCATCAAACTGGCCCATTCCACAGTCACTCATTATTGACCGTCACACGAACCTGACCCAACCGTCACAGTTGGACCAAAATCAGAAAATAGGCCAAGCTGACGTTCGTGCAAAATGCAGCGAAGGTCCGCTCTGAGCCCAATCTACCGGATGCTGCAGAAGGCACAAAGGTCTGCTCTGCGATGAAATTTGCCATGTGAGTGTCCCAAAATGACCGAATTTTGAGTGTCATCTATAGATCAGAACCATTGGCGTGCCGTCGCTCAAAAGATCACAAGGATAAACCATGGACCGTGTAATCCTCGGTGTGCTGAGTTCAGGACCGCTTAAGTTCCTTGTTCTTTTGGCGACCATGGTAACCGGCGCGGTGCTTGCCAGTCGTTTGTTGACCGTTGACTTCAAGTTTCGTCGCGTGACCTATTTTTGGTCCATGCAACTTCTGATCTTTGCGTTTGCGGTTCTGCAAATTGCCACTGTCTTCGTAACGCAAGCCGTCCATTACGGGCTTTTTGTTCCGTTCTGCCTATTGATCGCGTCAACCTATCTTTTGTTAGGTGCGGGAATCTACTTTGGGTCGGCGGCGCGTTCCAACCATATGAGCGGTGAGGCGACGTTCGCTTGGATTGCATTTGTCCCGTTGGCGAATCTTTGGCTGGTATTCAAGTCGGGCGAAACGAACCCGTACTGGTATTGGTATGAGCATGGAATAAAAGACGCGTTTATTGTCGCTGCTGCATTAATCCCAGGTGTATTGGCCTCGGAACTCTTGTCGGAGTTGGGTGAACGTCCGTGGTCGCAGGCTGCGTTAAATGCATTTGAAGAGAATGCCCAAGCTGTTGAAGACAAGGCTTTTTTAATGGCCCTGGGGATCAAGCAGAACGCAAGGTCGCCTTGCCCAACGGGCATGAAAGTCATCAAGGTCGATGCCAAAGACCAAGCGCTTCTTGTCCAATGCGCTGTCAAAACATCAGGGTTCTCTCGGCGCACCGCGCCCATTGATGCGTCCAAACAGACTCAAAACATATGCGCTTCGAGACGTTTCCGAACCTTTCTCGACGAAGGCGGCGAGATATCTCTCAGCTATTCGTTGCGGAGAAACACAAAACCGCAGAACTTGTCGATCTTTGATGCGGACTGCGTCAGCTGACTTCGACAAATCGAGTTGCGCTGACTAAGCAAAACGGACTTTCGAAACGGCCATTCCGACGACGGCTTTGTCCGCGTTGCCGACCTTGGAATAGTTCGCGGTGAAGGTCTGGTTTGGGTCAGATATGCTTGACGTTTGGGCTAATATTGCATGACGTGGTTCGTTGATAGGATTCAGAAAATGCGCAGCATCGAGTCAAAGGTGCGCGACGTTCCACAAGAACGACAGGAACCGACTGACGTGCTGATCGATGGGCTCACGAATTTAACGATGAGCAGACATCCAGATCGATTGCGCTTTATGGCCGAAGCTTTGATTGCACGGAGCTGCTTTGACTAGCGATCCAAAAGCCGATCCGTGCGCATCCGAAATTCCAGTTGTCAGTCGCCCCAAAGGCGGGCATGAACAAAGCATGAACTCGTGTGCGTTTCAGTTTCAGGGGGTCCCCTTGCAGGCCTTGGGCTCGGGGGCGGTGTGGTGGGCCGAGCAGTCGATGTTGTGTGTGTCGGATCTGCATTTGGGCAAATCCGAGCGGATGTCGCGGCGCAGTGGGATTCCGGCACCGCCTTATGAGGTTCACGACACCTTATCGCGGCTTGAGGATGATATCGCGGCGACGCAAGCGCGGGTGGTGGTGTGTCTGGGCGACAGTTTTGATGATTTGGCCGCAGCGGCGGCGCTGCCCGAAGAGGCGCGGTTGTGGATTACGCGGTTGCAGGCTGGGCGGCGGTGGGTTTGGATCGAGGGCAATCACGATCCGGGGCCAATTGATTTGGGCGGCGCGCATCTGGCTGAGATGGAGCTTGGGCCGCTGATCTTTCGCCATATTGCGCAAGCCGGTGCGCGGGGCGAAGTGTCGGGGCATTATCATCCCAAAGTGCAAGTGCCGACGCGGGCGCGTGTGATCTCGCGCCCTGCGGTGTTGGTGGATGACGACCGTATCATTTTGCCAGCCTATGGCACCTATACCGGAGGGCTGCGCAGTGATGATCCGGTCTTGGCCGGGTTGATGGGGCCAGAGGCGCGCGCGATTGTGACGGGCGCGCATCCGGTCATGGTGGCAATGCCGCGTTAAAGCGTTTCGCCTTTGAATTGAATCACCTGACGCTGCCTGAAATCAAAGATTTCAACGCGTCAGGTGATGCACGGCGTCTCAGATAAAAGACGAAACGCGTTAGGCGGTCAGGTCTGTGGGTTCGTCCAAGCCTTTGGCGCGGCAACAGGCGGTGAGCGTGTTGGCCAGAAGGCAAGCGATGGTCATCGGCCCGACGCCGCCTGGCACCGGTGTGATTGCATTGGCCTTGGTTGAGGCGGCTGCAAAATCCACATCGCCCAGCAGTTTGGTTTTGCCGGGTTTGTCAGGATGCGGGATGCGGGTGATGCCAACGTCGATCACGGTTGCGCCGGGTTTGACCCAATCGGCTTTGACCATTTCGGCGCGCCCGACGGCAGCGACAAGGATGTCGGCGCGGCTGCACACATCGGCCAAATCTTTGGTGCGCGAATGGGCAATCGTGACTGTACAATTGTCACGCAACAGCAATTGACCCATTGGTTTGCCAAACAGGTTCGAGCGGCCAATCACCACAGCGTTCAAGCCCGTCAGGTCACCCAATTCAGCGCGCAACAGCATGAGGCAGCCCAAAGGCGTGCACGACACCAGCCCTTGTTCGCCGCTGGCCAGCAGACCCGCATTGACCACGCTGAGGCCATCAACGTCTTTGGCAGGATCAATCCGCGCGACGACGGCACGTTCATTCAGGTGATCAGGCACCGGGAACTGGCACAAGATGCCGTGGACGTTTGGATCAGCGTTCAGCGTGTCGATCAGTGCGAACAGATCCGCTTCGGAGACGTCTGCGGGCAATCTATGTTCGAAGGACGCCATGCCAACTTCGACCGTTTGTTTGTGCTTGGCGGCGACGTAGACTTCGCTTGCTGGGTCTTCCCCAACCAGCACGACGGCAAGCCCGGGTGTGACGCCGTGCTGTTCCTTTAGGCGCGTGACATGTGCGGCGATCTGGTCACGCACATTGGCGGCAAAAGCTTTTCCGTCGATCCGTTTGGCTGTCATACAATCGTCTCCGTCATTCGTTGTGGTTGGGCTTGTGACGCTGTTCCAGCGTTCCTTCAGGCAATTTTGGGCGAAAGGGAACCACAAAAAAGCTGGCTTGCATTGGAAATGCAGCCAGCACGAGCGCTTTTGCCCCCGGTCTTGGCCCACATCAGTGTCGCATTGCGATAGTCGTCAAAGAAGTGGGCCGTTATGATGTCTCCGTCAGGTGCGTTCAGTTGCGTTTGAATTCGACTTTGTGCGCCCAAGATTCACCGTCGGTGATGACCAGAGTGTCAAATTCCAACATTTGCAGCAGGTCATAGAATGTCGCGACGAACTGCAAACCTTGGTCCACAAAAATCGGGCTTTGGCGAATGTTCGATGTCATTTGGGCCATCACAGCGCGGGCGCGGTAAATCGAGCTGAACACGTCGTCATCCAACCCGACAAGGATCAGTTCGCTTGACGCTTCGCCTTTGGCAAAGAACACAAAGCGCGGGCTTTCTGGTGCGGCAAGCTGCGCTTTGGTCAAGTTTGTCAGAAAGTCCACACGCACCCGTTTGTTGGCGGCACCCGCATCCCGAATTTGGCGGTCGAACACCTCGCTCGAGTTGACTTGCGGATAATAGTACCCAACGTATTTGTCTTGTGCTGCGACGGATGTCGCCACAAAGCACAATGCGATTGCCAAAAGTCTGAACATTCAATGATCCCCTGTCACTGCGGAGGGGTATCCTCCGCCTGTTTTTTTAAAACAGGCCTTCTATTTGGCCCGCTTCGTTGAGGTGGATGTTTTCAGCAGAAGGCACTCGTGGCAAGCCCGGCATGGTCATTATTTCCCCACACACGACGACGACAAAACCAGCCCCGGCGGACAATCGGACCTCGCGCACGGGGATAGAATGGCCTGTGGGGGCGCCGCGTACGTTTGGATCGGTTGTGAAACTGTATTGGGTTTTCGCCATGCAGACCGGCAAATGACCGTATCCTTGGTCTTCCCACAGCTTCAGCTGATCGCGGATCTTTTTGTCTGCCAATACTTCGTCAGCGCGGTAGATTTTCTTGGCAATTGTTTCAATCTTTTCAAAGAGTAACATGTCATCTTGATAGATCGGAGCAAAGTTTGCCACATCCGCATCCGCCAGTTCTGCGACACGTGTTGCAAGGTCGGCCGAGCCTTCGGAGCCCAGTTCCCAATGACGTGACAAGATGGCTTCGGCCCCTTGTTCGGCAACGAAATCTTTGACGGCCTGCACTTCGGCATCCGTGTCGGTCACAAAGTGGTTGATCGCAACAACAACGGGCACGCCAAAGGACTTCACGTTTTCGATATGGCGTCCCAGATTGGGGCAACCGGCTTTCACAGCATCCACGTTTTCCGCACCAAGATCGGCTTTGGCCACGCCGCCGTTCATTTTCATCGCGCGCACAGTGGCCACAACTACCACGACAGAAGGCGCAAGACCGGCCTTGCGGCATTTAATGTTCATGAATTTTTCAGCGCCGAGATCAGCACCAAAGCCTGCTTCGGTGACAACGTAATCCGCCAGTTTCAATGCGGTCGACGTCGCGATCACCGAATTACAGCCATGCGCGATATTGGCAAAGGGGCCGCCATGCACAAAGGCTGGATTGTTTTCAAGCGTTTGCACGAGGTTGGGTTGCATCGCGTCCTTGAGCAACACAGTCATTGCGCCGTCGGCTTTGATATCGCGGCAAAAGACCGGTGTGCGATCACGGCGATAGGCGACGATCATATCCCCCAGACGTTTTTGCAGGTCTTCAAGGTTGTTGGCCAAACACAAGATCGCCATGACCTCGGAAGCGACCGTAATATCAAACCCGCCTTCACGCGGAAAACCATTTGCCACGCCGCCCAAGGAACAGGTGATCTGACGCAGGGCGCGGTCGTTCATATCAACCACGCGGCGCCATTGAACACGGCGCACGTCGATTTCCTGTTCATTGCCCCAATAGATGTGGTTGTCGATCATGGCCGACAACAGCGAATGGGCCGATGTGATCGCGTGAAAGTCACCGGTGAAATGCAGGTTCATTTCTTCCATCGGAATGACTTGCGCGTAACCGCCCCCTGCAGCCCCGCCTTTCATGCCAAAGTTCGGCCCAAGCGAGGCTTCGCGGATGCAGATCATCGCCTTTTTGCCGATATGGTTCAGGCCATCGCCCAGACCAACAGTTGTTGTTGTCTTGCCTTCGCCAGCCGGTGTCGGGTTGATCGCAGTGACCAAGACCAGCTTGCCGTCTTTGCGATCCTGAACCGAATTGATAAAATCCTGACCGACTTTTGCTTTGTCATGGCCATAGGGCAGCAAATGTTCGGTGGGGATGCCCAGTTTGTCGCCAATCTCTTGAATGGGCTTTTTCGAGGCTTCGCGGGCAATCTGAATGTCGCTCTTATAGGCCATTATACTCTCCGTTGGCAGATGGGCGTCCGTATTTCCACTTGCATACGCGTGCCATCGCCCAAGCGTGAGATGCAATTCCGACATAAATGCACGTAGTTGCGGCGACTTCGGACGTATTCGTTTCGCTTTGGAAACGCGGTGCGTCTATGGAAAACAAACTTGCGGTCTGTTGGAGGGCCTAAGCGCGCGCTGCATCCAGATGGGCCCACACGGGTTGATCCGGTATGTGCAGGCGCATCGTGTCCCCGATCGCAATACGACCTTCTGCGGCCACCCACGCGGTCACGCCACGGATGTTCTTGGCCGCGGATTTAAACGCTTTGCCATGTCCGGGGTCCGCCGCTTCGATGCTACGGGCCGGGAATTGGCAAGGTCGGTTTTCCATATCAATGCAAATCGTCGCCCCAGAGGACGCTTGCAGACGCGATGAGGGCGGCACATGTGTAAAGTTCGGGATACCGCGCAGCACGATAGATGCGCCCAAACGCGCCGGGTCAATTTGGTCCACGCCGATGGTGGCGGCAATCTGTTGCAGTTCTTCGTCGCTGATGATCGACAATTGCCGTTCATTGCGAATGGCCGTGCCTTCGGGATATTGCGATCTGACCCGCAGACAAGAGGCGCGCGTATGCCCGCCATGCACGGACCCTGCGACCCCTTCAAAGGTGAGATCCAGCGATTGCGCGGTCTCACTGCACAATTCGGTGCGGTCCGTTGTGTTTAGACTGCCCAACCACGTTATTTGAGCTTCGAAAGATGTGGGTTTTAGGGCGGGCATGGGCGTCTCCTGAAATCTGCCCGATCCTATCCCGAGACACACCGGATTTGCCACCGGTAAAACAACGCGCCCCGCCTTTGATCAAACCTCAGTTCACCGCAATTGGTTGCGCGCCCGTTTACGCAGCATCACATCAGGAAATGCCCTGTTCGTTTGTACATTCCCCTGTCCCGCCGATCCCACCTTCGCGAGGGCAATCCTTTGCCGGGATGTTTGGTGCCTTTTCTGGACTGAAACTGCTTAGCAGAGATTACCAGGTGCAAAGGAGCCATTGGATTGTCAGTTCAAACCGGATTACCTTCCTTGTTGAAACTGCGTAACTGCGAGCCGTAATTGAAAAAGATCATCATCACTGGGGCCAACGGCGTTGGGAAAAGTCACTTTGCCGCCAAGTTGTCGCGCGCCCGGCCTGATGTTGAGCTGGTCTCTTTTGATGCCCTCAAGCTTGAGACTGGTTGGCAGCGCAGACCACGCTCTGAGATTGATGCCGACTTGATGAAAGAGGTCGAAAAAGACGCGTGGATACTTGAAGGGGGGCCAAGCCTTTTGCATCACGCTATTGGCCATGCAGACGCGATGGTTTGGTTGGACCCACCCGAACATGTCCGGGCATGGCACCTTGCAAAGCGTCCGTGGCAGTCCTTTGGCAAAACCAGACCAGAGCTGCCCCCGGGAAACGTGGATTGGCCTTGGCAGCAGTATAAATTCGCCCTTGCAAGCCTCAAGAAAAGTTCAATGTTTCGCAAACATATCTCAGAAGTATTCTACGATGCAGATGCGGTTCGAAAATGGCGATGCCGGAACGAGAACGAGTGTCGCGCTGTGATTGATGAATGGGCCAAAGCTCAGGCTTAGGCAGAGGTTGGTTCAAGAGGCGTTGCTTCAGGGCTTACGAAGGATGACAAATCCGCACGAGGCGTTGCGAACGTTTGCGACTGTTTAATGATGTTTGCCAAAAATGCTGCGGACATCGCTGTACGCAAAAACAGTACCGGAAGCCCATACTTAGCAAGAAAAATCAATAGGATGCGCCTAGATCACGCGGCGTAATCGTTCGGCGTTCGGATGGAAGGGGTCGAGATGCAGCATTGGTTGACGCGTGTGTTCCCAAGGTTGGGACCCGCAACGTTGGCCGGATCGGAATGTGTTCGAAGCTTTGGTTTAAAACGGCCCCGCGCGTGGCGGGGCCGAATGCAATCTGTGTCTTTACGCTTGTTTTGCGCGAATGCTATCGCGATACAGCGCTTTGGTGAGCGAAATCAGCATGAACACCATGACAATGGTAAAGGGCAACGCACCGATAATCATTGCGTTTTGCAATGCACCGAATGGGTTTGACGCGGTTCCACTGTTCCCTGCGATGATCAAAGCACCAATGACCGCCGTCAGGATCAGACCCCAAATGATACGGTGTTTGATACCAGTTTCCTGTTCGCCGCCGGACATGATTGTGTTCATCACAAGGATGCCGGAATCTGCGGATGTCACCAGAAAGGTCATGATCAAAACCACGCACATCACGGTGATGGCTGAGAGGAACCCACCAGAGATCATCTGTTCAAGCGTGACGAACAACTTGGAGGTGTTTGATGCACCAATCAAAGCGCCATTGGCGGCACCATTCAGTTCCAGATCAATCGCTGTGCCGCCAAGGATCGTCATCCACAAGAAACATACGATGGCAGGTGCAATGACGCAGCCCAAGATGAACTCGCGCACGGTACGTCCTTTGGAAATCCGTGCCAAGAACAAGCCAACGAAAGGCGAAAACGCGATCCACCATGCCCAATAGAACGTCGTCCAACCTGCTTGCCATCCGAACTGGCGACCTTGTTCGCCTGCGGCATAAATCGCAGCGCCGTCCAAGCTGGCGGCAGAGGCTGGCAGCCCCTCAAGGAACCCGGATTGCGAGCCCCAAGGCGACGTGGCAGACCCATAGATCGCTGCCGCGTCTTCGGCTGACAATGCTTGTGCCGCTTCGGGGATCGCTGCTGCAAATGCGTCCGCTGATTGCGGCCCATAGGCGCCAAATGACATTTGAACAAAGTGCAGGATGTAGTCGACCAATCCTGTTCCGAATTTTGTCATTGCAAAGACGAAGGAGCCGAAGAACACAAAGGTCAAAAGCAAGATCACAGACAAAACCAGATTGAGGTTCGACAGATATTTGATCCCGCGTCCGACACCGGACACAGCGGATAGAATGGACAGGCCCATGATCACCAACAAAGCGGCAATCAGACCCACCGTGCTGGGTTTGGGCGCGTCGGCATCGCCGTTCATCAGCCATTCCATTCCAGACACGGCATAGACCCCATCGACAAACTGGCTGACACCAAAACCGATGGTCACTGAAACGCCGAGGATCGTTGCGACAACGCCCAAGACGTCAACCAGATGACCCAAAAATCCGTTCGCAGCCTTGCCCAGCAAAGGCGTCAAAGCCGAGCGGATCGTGAGCGGCATCTCACGCGTGTAAGCGTAATACGCCAGTGACAGTCCAGTCAGGACATAAATCGCCCAGGCGTGAAATCCGTAATGCAGGAATGTGTAACGGTAAGCCGATTGAACAGCTTCGGGCGAATTCGCCGCGACGTCACCAGACAAAACAACCGGGTTTGATCCCCACAGGCCCAATGGCTCTGCGGTTGCAAAAACCATCAGTCCGACACCCAGACCAGCACCAAACATCATCGAGAACCATGAAAAGTTCGAGAATTCTGGTACCGTGTCTGCGGTTCCGAGTTTTTTGCTTCCTGTTGCTGGCAAGATCGCCAAAATGAAAAGGAAGAATGCAAATATGCCAACCGAGATCACATAGAAACTATTAAAAGCATTCAACAATGTGCTGTTCACTGCGGATAGAACGCTGCTTGCATTGCCCGGCCAGACAAGGGCCCAGATGACAAGCGCGACCATGATCGTTTTACTGATAAGCGCAATGGGAAGGCTGTAACCTTCATAGAATCCGGATGGAGCTTTTTCGATCTCCAATTCGGTAAACGGTGCGTTAATGGACATATGTGTCCCCCCTAGTTGCATTTCGCCGTATTTTGCTTTTTTCCACTGGTTGGCGTGACACCAGCGGTTAATTACTTTCGTGCCCGTTATCGTCCGCGTTTTCCCTTTGCCGCAGCCCACTTTACGGGCCACTTTGACGACCTTTCTGTGGGCCTGCTTACAACGATGTTGTTCGGCGTGATGTGTTTCTTAAGATATCTCTTTGATCTGACGTACGGGCGTATTGGGGCAGGATAGCCCAATTTTGCAATTCAAGCATTTGCAATAAATTGTAGTTTACTTCAATTTTTCTGAATAAATCTGGCATCAAACAACCCACCTTCCTGTTTCATCACAGCAATCAAGTTCAAGAATTCACGGCCCGCAGGTAACAAATACTGTACGGGTTTGGACATGACGTGGACGGTGCGGCGCGTTGCGATGTCTGTCAAAGGAAGAAAGGCGAGTTCATCGTGAAAATTAGCCGTAGCCAAACGCGGTAACACCGTGACCCCAACGCCTTGGCGTACCAATCCCAAAAGCGACGCTGTATTTGGAACCATCAACCGAGACTTGGCAAGAATCTTAACAAAGTCAGGCTCTGTAATCTGGCGGCACAGACCGTTTGCAATAAGCGTTTGATCGCCAATAATTTGCCAATTGGATTGATCCCAATTATCCGCAAGTGGATGATCTTTTCTGCACACAACGCCAAAATCATCACTGAACAATTCGGTCCGCTGCATCCCTTCAACCTCTGCGAAAGAGCCTATTCCGATATCGGCCCGCTCGCGGTCCAATTCTTTGGCAATTGAGGCTGAATCCATGTCGCGCAGATCGATTTGGATGTTGGGATGGGTTTCGGTGAATTTGTAAATCGCTGCGGGCAATATCGTCGACGCGATGGACGGCGTTGCGGCAAGGCGCAGATATCCAAGCCCAGAGCGTGACAACGCTTCGATCACTGATACCGTTTTTTCAAAATGCGCGACTTCGCGTCGGGCCTCAACAAGGATCAGTTCGCCAAGTGACGTCAGGCGGGATTTGCGCGCAGTCTCGAATAGGGCAGATCCTATGTGATCCTCAAACTGTTTCAGCATCATAGAAACAGCAGATGGCGTACGACCCAATGCGTCTGCGGCCTCGGACAAAGAGCCATGCGTGGCGACCATTGTGAAGCATTTGAGCATGTCTATCTTGATTGCCAATTTCAGAATCCTTGAATTAGGCCGCGCCAACTTTCACAAACCTTAATAATCGCACCCCTCGCATGATGCAATTAAACCATTTGGTTGGGGCATTGGCGCCGGTTTGAGTGTGCTGAGCAGCAATGGGTAAGGGCTGCATTTGGTCATCAAAAATCGTGATGCCCAATCGCGTTGATGAATTGGTGGAACACGTGGATAACGGGGGATCACCCAAATGCGGTTGCGCTGGATTAAGTGTCCAAAAGCCGAACAGACCACATTCGCCGGACGTGTCCCATGTCGGCTGCGGGCACTTTTGCCGTTAGATGACAGGCAGTTCGGGCGCTGCGCGGCTTGTCAACAATCGCGCGCCGTTGGCACCAATGACGATATTTTCCTCATGCACCATCATAAGCCCGTTTCCGTATGACAGCGAAGGCTCAAGCGTGAGGACCATGTTTTCTGACAACACAGTCGCATCAAAGGCGGCAAGCGAAGGTTGTTCCGTCAATTGCATGCCCAGCCCATGACCCAAACGTCCAATGTCACCGCCGGTGTCGTCCATCTGGGCAATGACAGTCATCATCGCGTGGAACACATCCCGGCAGGTATTACCGGGACGCGCAGCGGCAATCCCCGCTTCGGTTGCGCGCCACAAAACGTCGTAGGCACGATGGGCTGTGGCATCTGCTGTGCCGATCGCCCAGTTGCGATCAAAGTCGCAGAAATACCCATCCCAAGTCAGCCCTGTGTCCAGCATCAAAACATCGCCCTGTTGCAGCGGCCGGCGCGATGGGGGGGAAATGACGTCGGCATAACCGCCTTTATCAGCACCGCCCACAACATAGGGCGCGTCGTCAGCGCCTTGCGTCAGTGCCTCGCCGCGAAACATGCGAAAGACATCTTCAAGCGGGTCGCCTTGGGAAATGAATTCGGGAACACGGTCAAATGTGGCGGATCCAATGGCACAGACATGTGCCAGTTTTTCGATTTCCGCCGCAGATTTGACCATGCGCATCCCTTGGATCAAGCCGGTGACATCCGCAAATTGCAAACCGGGCAATTCTGCCGTCAACCGTTCCCAATCCGCCAAGGGCATGCGCAGGGATGTTTCGTGCCCTTTCATCACTCCGATGCGCGCACCAGAAGCCGCGAGCGGTGCCAATAGTTCGGTCAGCAGGCTGATCCCATCATCCGTCGGCGCAGGGGCGCTCCATGTGCGAATGTCATCAAGCCACGATTGCCGCATCAAGGCGGCCCCGATCTCGGGGATGATGGCAATTGGTTTTCCCTCGGCGGGCACAAACAGGAACCAAGGGCGCGTCGGGCTTTGCCAGAACTGAGTGTGAAAACCGCTGAAATACCGCACATCCGGTTCGGTCATTAACAACAGTCCGGCAAGGTCTTGTGCCGCCATACCGCGCTGTGCCTTTTGCGTGCGGCCTTCAAATTCGTCGATGGAAAACCCGCGTGTCGGGAGTGTTTGGGGGGGCGTTTCAGGCTGCATCATAATCCAAACATGTACAGAACTTCGCAAGCAGGGCGGATGGGTGATCTGTTTGTGCGTTGGAGCGTTGATGCCGCATTAAGTGGCCTTTCTAATTGGCAAACGATCTTGAACCAGTTGCGCCCAAAAGGCTGCACCGATGGGCAAAAGCGCGTCATTAAAGTCGTAATCCGACGCATGTAACGGTTGGCTATGAGGCGGCGCCGTGCCGTTTCCAAGCAAGAGAAAACAGCCCGGAACCACATTGCAGAATTGGGCAAAGTCCTCTGAAAAGCTCATGGGTTGGCGGTCGCCGTCGACCTCAAGCCCTGCTGCGATTGCCGCCCGTACGACCGCTTGGGTTGGGTCTTCTGCATTGATGGTTTCGACAAATTCCGCGTTGAACGTCATCGTCGCCGTCACACCATGGGCGGCGGCCACACCGTCCACGATCTGTCGCATGAACCGTTCCACATCCTGCCTGTCCTGAGGCAATCGCGCCCGGACATCCCCCTTGAGTGTCGCATGGCCGGGCAAGACATTGCGTTGCCCATCCGTCAGAAATTCGGTGACAGAAACCACCGCGCCAGCCCCCGGTGCCAGTTTACGCGCGACGATTGTCTGCAACGCCAACACCAGTTCAGATCCGACAGTGATTGCATCCACGCCCACATGCGGCATCGACGCGTGGCCACCCTGACCGTTGATCTGAATGTCAAACAGGCTTTCGCTTGCGCAGATCTGGCCGACGCGGGTTGAAACCTGACCAAGTGGCGCGCCGGGAAGATTGTGGATCGCATAGATTTCGTCCAAGGGCACCAAGTTCAATATGCCCTCGTCTAGCATCGCCAGCGAACCCAACCCGTGTTCCTCATTGGGTTGGAAGATGAATGCGACCGTCCCTTCAAAACTGGGATCATTGGACAGCATTTCTGCCGCGCCCAATAGCATGGTCATGTGTCCGTCATGGCCACATGCATGCATCACCCCATCGTTTTGCGAGGCATAATCGTGACTGCTTGTTTCGTGGATCGCCAGCGCATCCATGTCCGCACGCAGACCGATGCAGCGGTTTCCGCCACCTGCCCGCAAAATTCCAACGACGCCAATACCCTCGTGCACATCCAAGCCCAGATCGCGCAGTCGCTGTGCCACTTTGGCCTTTGTTCGAACTTCGTTGAAACCGACTTCGGGATCGCGGTGAAACGCGCGCCGTAAATCCGTCAGCCTTTTTTCAAGAGTGTTCATTGTCGATACTCACCGGATCAAGATGCAAACAAGAGCAGTCAAACAAATTATTGCATCAATGATGTGCCAAACAACGACTACATTTTGCAAAAAATCCGCAATTTGCGACCAATCTCGTGATCACGTTCGACAATTGGCGTTGAGGTTCAGTGCCGCGCAGATGAGGTGACAGCCAATTTCACCACTCCGTTCGCAACACATGCCGGGCTTTTCAACGGGCACGGCAAAGACAAAAAGACCCCCCGGATTTCAGGTCCGAGGGGTCTTGATTGTGCAGCGACCCGTGAGCGACCCGTGGGTCAAGGTGTTGGATCAGGCTGTTGGTTCTGGTTCTGGCTCCAGACCACCGTCGCCTTCGTCCCGTTTGCGTTTGCGCGCTTTGGGGATTGCGGTCAGGCTGGGCTTTTCCTCTTCCTTAACGGCTGTGCCACCATCATCGTCGTCATCCGCTTGCGGAGGTTCGCCGCGGATCACGCGTTGGATTTCTTCGCCGGTCAGCGTTTCGTATTCCAGCAGACCCTGCGCAAGGCGTTCGAATTCCTCGTTATTGTCCGCCAAAACCTTGGTCGCTATGTCATAACCTTCATCGATGATGCGTTTGACTTCGCTTTCGATCAGGGCCTTGGTTTCGGCCGAAATTGAAAACCCGCCTGCGCCGCCATTTGGGGAATACCCGGCTGCGGCTTCTTGGTAATCGATGTTGCCGACCTTTTCCGACATGCCATAGCGCATGACCATCGCACGAGCCAATTGGCTGGCCTGCATGATGTCACCCACCGGACCGGACGACACTTCGTCGGGGCCGTATTTCGCGATTTCGGCTGCTTTACCCGCCATGGTCATGGCGATCTTTTGTTCCGCTTCGTCCTTGAACATTTGCAGCTTGTCCATTTCAGGCAAGCTCATCACCATGCCTAAGGCACCACCGCGCGGAATGATCGTGGCCTTATAGACCGGGTCACATTTAGGCATGTGAATACCGACAATCGCGTGGCCCGCTTCGTGGTAGGCTGTCTTTTCTTTTTGCTCTTGCGTCAGAACCATAGACCGACGTTCTGCGCCCATCATGATCTTGTCTTTGGCCGCTTCGAAATCGATCATCGCAACAAAGCGACGTCCGATGCGCGCAGCGGTCAACGCTGCTTCGTTCACAAGGTTGGCCAAGTCAGCACCCGAGAACCCCGGTGTCCCGCGCGCAATCACGCGCAGATCGACATCTGGACCCAGAGGTGTTTTGCGCGCATGCACGCCCAAGATTTTCTCGCGGCCTTTGATGTCGGGGTTGCCGACTGTGACCTGACGGTCAAAACGACCCGGACGCAACAGTGCCGGATCAAGAACGTCTTTGCGGTTTGTGGCGGCGATGATGATAACACCTTCGTTCGCTTCAAAGCCGTCCATTTCGACAAGCAACTGGTTGAGCGTTTGTTCGCGTTCGTCGTTACCGCCACCGTAACCGGCGCCACGATGGCGACCAACTGCGTCGATTTCGTCGATGAACACGATGCACGGTGCGTTTTTCTTAGCCTGTTCGAACATGTCGCGCACACGAGATGCACCAACACCGACGAACATTTCAACGAAATCCGATCCCGAAATTGTGAAGAACGGCACGCCTGCTTCGCCTGCGATTGCACGCGCAAGTAGCGTTTTACCGGTTCCCGGAGGGCCTTCAAGCAATGCGCCTTTTGGAATTTTCCCGCCGAGCCGTGAGAATTTTTGCGGGTTACGCAAGAATTCAACGATCTCTTCAAGCTCTTCCTTGGCCTCATCGATGCCGGCCACGTCGTCAAAAGTAACGCGCCCATGCTTTTCCGTCAGCATCTTGGCTTTGGATTTGCCAAAGCCCATGGCGCCACCTTTGCCACCGCCTTGCATGCGGTTCATAAAGTAGACCCAGACACCGATCAGCAACAAGAAGGGCAAGAGGTTCAAAAGGAACGTCTGAAAGCCGGATTGTTGTTGCTGTTCGACCCTAACCGGAATGTCGTTGTCCAACAAAAGTTGAGTAACTTCAGCGTCTTCGGGACGAATGGTCACAAGTTCTTCTGTGCCGCGGCGGAAACGAATATGTTCCCCATCCAGCACAACCGTGCTGACGGATCCGTTTTCAACATCGGTCACAAATTCCGAATAGCTGATTTCACGGCTTTGCAGCGCGTTGTTGGAACCGCTGAACAGATTGAACAGGGCCAGAATTAACAAAAACAGGACGACCCAGAAGGCTATGGTACGTGCGTTGCCCAAGGAAACTCTCCTAAATGCGTAACTCCCAAACAGGGCTGCTTGGGCTTTGTAGCTAAGATAGACATCATGCGCCGCGGTTCAATGAGATAAAATGGCTGCAAAGAAAGAGTCATTGCCCCCTTCTAGTTCTGCTGTCCATCCCTCTCCGAATCCAGCGACGGGTGCTGCGATCAGAATATCCTCATCCCACACCGAAGGCGAAGACGCCAGTGCTTCGCGTGGTAAGTTGTTTTTTCGCCAGTTTTCAAGCTGTTTCAGGCCGTCATCGCCCAATGCGCGCACCACCAAACGGTCGTCGTCTTCGGGGCCTTCCAATGTCCAACGATCATCCCAGCTGTCACCGACCAATGATGTGACATCGCGCACGGCATTGAATTCCCGAAAAATCCAAATCAAATCGGTTGCATGTACGACATGACACCCATCCAAAGTGACGTTTCGTCCTTCGCGGATCGACTCGATGGCGGTTAACACGGCAGACCGTCGTGGCGCATAGGTGTTGCCCGATATCCATGCCAACGCGCGCACCAGCAGACGTCTGGCGATTTCCTCTGGCTGCGTTCGATAGCGGCGCACGTCAATGGCGATTGCCCCGTGGCTGACTTTGGCAAGGTCACGTGTGGCCAGAAAGGTTTGCCAATCCAGCGCTTCGCGGGCCTTGGACATATTATAAGCAACATCGACCAGTTTGTCCGTCGTTAGCCCAAGCGGTTCCAGCACATTCAGCGCATCGCGCATGCGGATACGTTCAAAGTCGCGATCCTCGTTGGTTGGGTCTTCGATCCACGGAATATTTTGGTCCTGCAAATATTGGCGCAAGTCCCGGCGATGAATCCGAAGCAAAGGACGCAACCAAGTGACCCCTTGCCAAATCCGGCGCGGCAACATGCCCGTCAACCCATCGACGCCAGACCCGCGTGCAAGTCGCATCAGCATTGTTTCAGCTTGATCATTGGCTGTGTGCGCAATGGCAACCGTGTCGATATCATTGGCCAAAGCCCAATTGGACATCAGGTCATACCGCGCGTCGCGGGCCTGTGCCATCAGGTTGCCTTGGCCCGACCAATTTTGCCAGAATTCCACGTGATGAGGCACGCCAAGTTGGCCACACAGTTTGGTCACTGCGCGCACCTCGTCCTTGGCGGCAGGACGCAACCCATGATCAACCGTAACGGCGTGAATTTCGATAGGGTGGGATTTGGCGTATTCAGTGACCAAACACAGCAATGCAACAGAGTCGCCCCCCCCAGAAACAGCAATTCCCAAGCGCTTTGAGGGGCGGGACTTTAGAACATCATGCAAAGCTTGGAAAAGCTTGTCATCCATTTATTAGCTACAACCTATGCGCCGCATCTCATCTTGTGCTTGCAATACTGCGGCGTCTCCGGGAAAGCGAATGCCAACCTCACCAAGTGTGACGCATGCTTCGTTGCTTTGTCCCAATTGCCCAAGGGCTCGGCCCAAACGAAACAACGCCTCGCCTGCCAACGGACCTTGCTGATCAGCCCGAAAGCCTTCCAGATAGGCACGTGCCGCTTCGCGGGTATCGCCCAATCCGTCCAACGCTTCGCCACGGCGTAATTCCGCGGCCACTGACAATGGCCCACCGGGATAGGTCTGGTTAAAGTCTTGGAACTGCTGTGCCGCGTTGGTAAAGTCGCCATCCGCTAGGGACGCTGATGCACGTTCAAAGTCGGCTTTTTCATTTTCTGCCAATTGCGTGCTGCCAGATGGGGTTTGAACCAGGTCGGTTGGGGTCGCGGCTGGCGCAGGGATCGGAACGGTTACGTCACCGCCCAACGTCGTGTTTTCCCCTAGCTGACTAAGATCGCCGCCTTCAAGTTCAACAAGGCGGAATTCCAGATCACCGATCTGGTTTGTTCCGTCTTCGACGATGCGGCCAATCCGAAACTCTAACTGTTCGGTCTTACCTGTCAGGCGTTGCAATTCAGTTTCGATCGTATTGATGCGATCCAAGGTCGACCCGCTTCCGGTTGCGACATTCGGGCTTCCCGTTGTGTTGAATTCACGTTTCAACTTTTGAATTTCGACATACAGAACGCTGAGTTCCTGACGAATATCTGCCAGCGTTTGTTCGCGATCCTGCGCCCCGACAGCAACGGGAAGCAGGCACGACAAAATCAAACCAAAGGACCAATACCGCAATCGCATAATGTTAGCTCGTCAATCCGGTGGCCAGTACAGTCACAGCACGGCGGTTTTTGGCATAACAGGCTTCTTGGCTGCAAATCTCAAGCGGGCGTTCTTTGCCATAGCTGACGACCTTGAGACGTGCGGCAGGGATACCCTGACTGACCAGATAAGACCGTGCAGCGTCTGCGCGTCTCGCACCCAGTGCAAGGTTATATTCTGTTGTGCCCTGTTCATCGGCATGACCTTCGATCACAGCCGTATAATCGGGATTTGCTTTCAGCCAGGCAGCCTGTCCTTGCAAGGTGAACTGACCCTCTTGGGTCAACGTCGTTTGGTCCACTGAGAACAACACCCGGTCACCCACAGATTGCTGGAAATACGCCACCGAAGTCGGGTCCGACGCGGCATCATTGGCAAAGGCACCATTGGCCCCTTGCGTAACTGAACCGTCGTTGTTGCCAAAACGGCCAGCGTCTGTACAGGCGGAAACCCCAAGGGCCACCACCACAATCGAGAATTTTAAAATAGTGTTCATGCTGCTTCGCCTCTTTTATTGACCCGTTACGGGTTCGTTATCTCTCTTAACACATTCCAAAGAACTTCACATCAGTTCTGCAATGGTCCCCATGATGCATCTGATGCGCCTTCTGGTGTGCGAACCGGGCGCAGATTTCGCCCTGAAATATCAACGGAATACAAAGATGACTGTCCAGACGCCCCTTGGGTTTCGCGGTTAAACATAATCACACGACCGTTGGGTGCCCATGTTGGGCTTTCGTCCAAGAAAGATGCCGTTAACAAGCGTTCTTCTGATCCGTCTGTGCGCATCACACCGATATGAAACCGGCCATTGGTTTGCTTGGTGAAGGCCACTAGGTCGCCGCGAGGTGACCAAACCGGTGTGCCATAGCGCCCTTTATCAAAGCTGATCCGGCGCGGTTCACCGCCACCAATTGGCATGATATACAGTTGCTGTGACCCTGAACGGTCGCTTTCAAACACGATTTGAGATCCATCCGGAGAAAAGCTAGGGGCTGTTTCAATGGCTGGAGTGTTGGTCAGGCGTCGGCTTTGCCCATTTCCCAAAGACATCGCATAGATGTCAGTGTTGGACCCTTCGCTTATTGAATACACCACGGTTTGCCCGTCTGGTGAAAAGCGCGGCGCAAAGGACATGGTGCCGTCTTGTTCTTCTAGCACACGGCGTTGCACGCTGCCGACATCCAACAAATAGATACGCGGGAACCCGGTTTCATAGCTGGTGTACAACACGCGGTCTCCGGTCGGAGAAAACCGAGGGGCAAGGACAATGGACGCACTGTCAGTCAGGTACTGAACATTTGCGCCGTCATAATCCATGATGGCCAGCCGTCTGCGACGTTGATCTTTCGCGCCACTTTCGCTGACATACACCACGCGGCTGTCGAAATACCCGCCTTCGCCGGTGATCCGCGCATAGACCGCATCCGACACTTTATGTGCGATGCGGCGCCATCCCGATACAGTTCCTGCCAGTTGCAGGCCCTGCCCCATCTCGGCACCCGAGAACACATCGTATAGACGGAATTTGACGGTCACCTGTTCACCCTGAACGCGCACGCTGCCGGTGACCAACGCCTGAGCATTGACGGCCTTCCAATCGGCATATTGCACGGGGGCCGCAAAATCGGTCACTTGACTGATATACGCAGCAGCCGGGATTTCACGGAACAAACCAGTGCCCGCCAAGTTTGCGGCTATCACGCGGGACAGCTGTTGGCCGATCTCAGCGCTTTGTGGGGTTTCGGGGATGAAATCTGGCGTTGCAAACGGCAACGGTTCAATCACACCTTCGGTCAGTTCGATCCGCAACGGACCTTGTTGGGCCATTGCAGGAAGCGACAGCATCAGCGCCATCACATACATCAAGACACGCAAAATCATCGGATCCGCATCCTTTCTGGATTGAATGTCATTTCTATTTCTTTCCACTGTCCGTATTTTTCAACTGGAAGATCAAAACCCTTGGCACCACAGCGCATTATCGCGCGCCGGGCCGCCTCGAACGCTTGTTTGGCCGAAGCCGCGCTGCCGCCTTCATAAGACAGCATTCGCACAGAGCTACCGACTGGTTTTGCGTCTTTTGCCATAGACACAGCGACGATCACGGTGGTTCGCAACGCATCCGTCGACAACGAACCGACGTTCCAGCAATTCTGAACAGCAACGCGCAACCCGTCTTTTTCACCAGCTGACAAGGGTGGTCCAACGGGAATGTCTTCACTGGCGCCGCCCAATGCCTGTTGCAAGGCGTCGTTCACATCATCTTTGGCTGGCGCATCGGGTTTGTCTTCTTGTGGGGCTGGCTTTGTTTCTGCAACCTCTTTGGGCGGGCTTGGGCGTCGTGACGGAGGGCGTACAGAAGATGTCATGACAGAGGATGCCGGTTCTTCGGCTTCGGTCACGATCTCGCTCGCGGCTTCTTCTGGGGCCGTTTCTTCTTGTTCAACCTCTGGCGTTTCGTTGGTCACGTCATCCGGCGTCACGCTGTCTTGTTGAACCACATCGGGCTTAGCCTCGGGGGTTGGCGTTTCAACGGCTTCGGGGGCGACGTGATCAACTGGCTTGGGCTTTGGGCGATCCGACACTTCTGGCAATGCAGCCACGACGTCTTCGGGGGGTGTGATTGACGGGGGCGCATCATCTTGCACTTCTGCGTCGGGTTGCAGCGTAGGTGTCTCTGGCACGTCTTCCTGATCAGGCGCGCTGGCCTGTGGCGGCGTGTCTTGCGCCGGGCTGACGTCCGGTGTTTCCGTCACGTCCGGATCATCAATAGGTTCCAGGGCCGGTGGCAAGGCAACTTCTGTTTCCGCTTGAGGGGCAGAGGTCAACGCATCAAAATCGGCGGATGAAATAACCGACACTTCGGTTATTTCAAACGGCTCCGGTTCAGACCGGAACACGCCCCCGAACAGAACAAATCCAATCAGAACTGCATGTGCGGAGCTGGATATGGCATATCCTATTTGCACCGGTCACTGATCCTCACCGTCTAGCGTCGGACCACCAATGTCCGTAACCAGACCGATATTAGAAAACCCACCCGCATTTAACGCACCCATGATTTTCATGACTTCTGCGTAAGGCACGGCACCATCCGCGCGCAGGAACACCCGATCACCTTCTCGTTCGGCCGCAATGGCCCGCAGTTTCGGCAACAACTCATCCACAGGTGTCGGAGTCGTCTGAATCTGAACATCGCCTTGCGCCGTAATGGTAACGGTCAACGGTTCTTCTTGCTCAGAGGGCAACGGGTTGGCCGCCGTTTTAGGCAGTTCGACCGGAACACCCACCGTCAACAGAGGTGCGGCAACCATAAAGATGATCAACAGCACCAGCATCACATCCACAAACGGCGTGACATTGATTTCAGCCATTGGCACGGCGCGTCCGCCACGACGGCGTCTGCGTGATCCGCCCCCGTCCTTTTTCATGACCCCAGCGCCCATGTTAGCTGTCCAACTGGCGACTTAGGATTGTCGCGAATTCATCTGCAAAGGCTTCAAACCCGGACACGATCCGATCACTGTCAGCCGACAGTTTATTATAGAAAATAACGGCTGGAATTGCGGCCATCAGGCCCAATCCGGTCGCCAGCAACGCTTCGGCGATGCCGGGTGCGACCACGGCGAGGTTGGTGTTTTGCTGTTCGGCAATTTCGATAAAGGAATTCATAATCCCCCAAACCGTACCGAACAATCCAATAAACGGAGCCGTTGATCCAACGGTCGCCAGTACAGGCAGCCCGCTTTGAAGGGTTTCGGCCTCTTTTGCGATGGCGACGTCCATGCTGCGGTCGATGCGGCTGGTTGCGTTTGCAATCAATCCACCATCGTCGCGATGGGATCGCTGCCATTCGGTCATCCCCGCCGCAAAGATCTTTTGCGATGATCCTTTTGGCGTTGGTCCGATTTCTTGAAACAACCCATCCAACGGCTCGCCCGACCAGAAGGCTCGGTCAAATTGCTCGGCTTGGGTCCGCGCACCGCGATAGGTAATTAGCTTCTGAATTATGATAGCCCACGACCAGATCGATGCACCGATCAGAATGAACATCACGATTTTCACAGTAAGGGTCGCCTGGGCGAACATGCCCAGAACTGTCAGCTCTTCCATTTGCCTGCACTCTTTTGACGGCTATGTTTTCTAGCCTTGGTGCCGTGAATCTACCCCAACACAAAGGGGAAAGCTATCACTTCGGCGTCAGATCGCGCTTATTTTGTTAAAGATGCGCGAATTTCCGCGGGCAAACGCGTCGGTTTTCCGGCAGTTGTCATGCAAACGGCGGTCACTTCGGCTTTGAAAATCACATCATCCGCGCGTTTCACCACTTGATCAAAGACCCAACGCACAGGGCTTTCGGCCCGATGTGTCGTTTCAACGGTCAACCGATCGCCAAATCGCGCCGAACCGACGTAATCCGCCACAACCCGTGTCACGGCAAATACGATGCCTTGCTCACGCATGGCGCGTTGATCGACGCCCATTTCCTCGACAATTTCAGAACGCGCGCGTTCAATAAAGCGCAGGTAATTGGCGTAATAAACAATGCCCGCCATATCCGTGTCTTCGTAATAAACAGTGATCGGCAGAGCATGCACATTTGTCATCAGATCATTCACTGCTTTGAAAGTTTGATATCAAAACCGACCTGAAGGCATTGCGATAGTCGGGGTCTTTCTCGTTCAATGCCGCATAACCTCGGTCTGGATCCAGTGTCAAAAACGCTTCAAAATAGGGTTCATGCTCGTGGAACAGCTTCAGGCGCGTCGGTCCATGATCAATCGTTTTGTCCACTTCGCCTAAGTAAACCGCGTTCAAGGGTATTTGTCCCTTGGCATAGTCCGGTTCGGGCAATTTTTCGGCGTCATAGTCCAAGCCATCTTCGCTGGCTTCTACATCGCTCCAGCGGCTCAAGTATTGAGCAAGCGCGGGACTGTTTTTCGTCGCAACCATAGTCACGGCTTGGGGACGCAGTTGTTTTGTTGGTTGGCCATCAGAGTCAAAGATGGTTGCCCAATGGTTGGGCACACTAAATTCAACACCAACAAGCGCCGCACCATCCAGAGCGGCCAATTGCACAGTAGATTTGTCACCTGCGTTGACGAAAGACGTGATTTCGAAAACCATATCAAGCCAAGATACTCCGGGTACGTCCTGCGGCTGTGCGTCGATTGCTATCATTGAAGTGCGCGTGTTCTGTTTGTTGTCACCCGAGCGGCCAAACGCAATGCGTGGCTGGGGTCATTGGCGGCATGTGGCATGACCGGATCATACGCCGCACACAGCAAGGCGGCGACGTCTGGACGCAATACGGTGGTGTCTTTTGCACGGGCCAAGGCGGATTGATCCCGAAATGCGGTGTCCGACCACAGCAGGATGGATTGCACGGCCTGCACCAGCGCCAATGTATCCGCCGTTACAGATTCCAATTCGCTGTCCATGCGCAAAAAGACAAAAGCGGCCTTGATGGCCCCGGTGTCGTCAAATCGGAACACCCGGTATTGGTTTGCGCCTGCCGCTTCGAGCTGTTTGACGATAGGCCCTAGATTATCGACAAGCTTGTCCATCCCCGGAACGTCGGGCAATTCGCTCCAGTCTCGAAAAAAGAACCACATGAAATTTGCGCCAAGTTCCGGATCAGTTTCGGCCATTTTGTGACCCGTCAACAGGCATAGCGTTTCAATCGCGCCTTTGATGACACCCAGCGTTTCGTCTTCGACCCCAAACACAATGGGCACAATTGGCCGCCCCCAACGCGCAAACAGAAACGTGTCGTCACTGCGCGTGAACAATGCTTGGATGTCTTCGGGTGTCATGGCTTGGATTCACGATTTATTAATACTCTGACCACAAGTACCCAATTTTGTGGGCCTGACTCAAGCCCTGCGCAGGGTCAGAGTTAACAGAATTTCAAACGTATCATTCAAAAAGGTCGGTTTGCGACTTGGGTGCTTCAAGGCCCAAATGGCGCCATCCGCTTTGTCCCAGCATCCGCCCGCGCGGGGTGCGTTGGATCAATCCTTGCTGCAACAGATAGGGTTCGATCACCTCTTCTAACGCGTCCCGGCTTTCGCTGAGGGCCGCGCTAAGGGTTTCGATCCCCACAGGCCCACCGCCGTAATGATCCGCCATAAGACGCATATATCGCCGGTCTGCACCGTCCAGCCCCAGATGATCCACACCCAGACGGGTCAATGCATTGTCGGCCAAGGCCTGTGTGACACGGCCATCCCCTTCGACAATGGCGAAATCCACAACGCGTCGCAGCAATCGCCCAGCAATGCGCGGCGTTCCACGTGCGCGTTTCGCGATTTCGCGCGCGCCGCCGTCTTCGGCGGGTGCGCCCAGTTTGCGAGCATTGCGGCTGACGATTTCGAACAATTCGTCTTCGGTATAAAACTGCAGGCGTGTGGGAATGCCAAAGCGGTCGCGCAAAGGCGTCGTCAACAACCCCATCCGTGTGGTTGCCCCAACCAGCGTGAAGGGTTGCAATTCAATCCGCACTGTCCGCGCGGCCGGACCTTCACCGATCACCAGATCAAGTTCAAAGTCTTCGAGGGCCGGATACAAGATTTCCTCGACCACCGGATTGAGACGATGGATTTCATCGATGAACAAGACATCGCGCGCCTCGAGATTGGTGAGGATCGCGGCAAGGTCGCCCGCCTTGGCCAGAACCGGCCCGGACGTCATGCGAAAGTTCACACCCAATTCACGCGCCATGATCTGGGCAAGTGTGGTTTTACCCAATCCGGGGGGACCATGGAACAACGTGTGATCCATAGCTTCGCCACGTTGACGCGCACTTTGGATGAAAATGCGCAGATTGGCCCGCGCTTCGGCCTGACCAATAAAGTCGTCCAGCACCTGAGGCCGCAATGCCCGGTCATTGTCCCCGGTCATGGGGTCGGCGCGCACGATAGGATCAGCTTCGGTCATTCAACCCTCAAACGGATGCTGAGCATCCTGATTTGCCCCAGATTCAACCCTTGGGCGCCAAAAGTTTCAACGCGGCACGGATCAGTTCAGATGAATCGGCATCTGGCGCATCCCCCGAGGCCTGAGCCACAGCAGAGGCGGCTTCAGATGGGCCATAGCCCAGATTGCCCAAGGCCGACAATGCATCGGCTTGAGTTTGACCAGAAGACACAGACGCCACTGCCGGAGCAGCGGCGGGGGCTTCGATAACGTCGGACTCTGCGTCTGGTGACGCGGTATGGGTCGCCACGGGATTGCCCATTGCCATTACCTGAGGGGCTTTGTCCTTCAGGTCCAGAACCACACGTTGGGCGGTTTTGGGGCCAACCCCTTTGGCGGCTTTGACTGCGTTCCAATCGCCCAAAGCGATGGCGCGGCTGACACCGTCAGCACCAAGCGCACCAAGAATGGCCAAGGATGCCTTGGCCCCAATGCCCTGAACCGACATCAGCAAGCGATGCCATTCCTTTTCGGTCAAAGACAGAAATCCGTAAAGCTGCATGAGGTCTTCGCGCACAACCAGATCAGTATAAAGCGCACAGGCTTCGCCCGGACCCGGCAATGCCGCCAAAGTGCGTTCTGAACAAAACACCAAATATCCGACACCGCGTACATCCAGCAAAACATGATCCGTTGCACGGTATTCCAAACGGCCCGACAATTTCCCGATCATGCGCGTTCCCGCTTTAACAACTCTTCCATTCTGTTTCCGCCCCCATGAAACGCATGGCAGATCGCGACGGCCAATGCATCAGCGGCATCTGCGCCCGCGATCTTGGTGCCCGGTAATTGCATGCGCACCATGTGATCCACTTGTGCCTTATCCGCGTGCCCGACGCCGACCACGGTCTTTTTTACCTTGTTGGGTGCATATTCACCCACACTTAGCCCAAATTCAGCCAAAGCCAGCAAGGCCACACCGCGCGCCTGCCCCAGCTTCAACGTCCCGGCCCCATCTTTGTTGACAAATGTCTGTTCCACCGCTGCCGCTTCGGGGGTGTGTTCTGCAAGGACTTGAGTCAATTGCTTGTAAAGGCACAGCAAGCGCGTCGCCAAATCTCCTTCGCCACTTTTGCACAGGCCATTGGCCACATGGCTGAGTCGCGGCCCATTGGCCTCGATCACCCCCCAACCGAGGGTGCGGAGCCCCGGATCAATTCCAAGAATACGCAACTGCTTCGCCTCTTCGTGCTTTTTATGACGCAGTAGCACGAAAGGCGAACATCCGCCAAGCCTTAACGCAAAAGGTCTGTTTTCGACATCGGCTTTTCCGTTGACGGCATCCGACCCAATCAATGGGCGAAAACCGTCATCGGAACAGTCAAAAGCGACACAATCTCAAAGCCAATTAACCTACTTTTTACAGTGGTTTATCCGCCTTCTGACCTATGTGATTTCAACATATCTCTTATGCGTTTTCACTGACTTGTCAGAACCGGTTCGAATTTTTATTTGCGGCAAATCAAACGCTGGTTTCCAGCAAAACACAAAACAAAAGGACTGCTGCAATGGCTGCTTTCGACACCACCCGCCCTGTATATGGATCTGCATCTGTTGCAGGCCAATTCGCAAGCTTTATCGTCTTGCTGATGACCAAAGTCACCTCTTGGAATGACGCGCGCTTGACCCGCAACACCTTGTCGAACCTTACTGATCGTCAATTGGATGATATCGGGTTGATCCGTGGCGATATCGAAGCCTTAGCGAACCGTCACTAAAACATCATCACTCACAACGAAAAAACCGCGCGTCTCCTAGGCAGGAGCGCGCGGTTTCTTTTTAGACTGAGAACCGTTGGCGGGAATTAGATGCGGTCGACGACCTTGCCAAATGCATCTGTTAGCATCGCCGTCACCGGATCTGCTTGCATCACTTTGGCACCCACTTGTTCAATGGGAGTACCTGCGGCCAAGGCCTGAATACGTTGGTCGTACCCTTCGGCACCGATATTGGTAATCATGTACCCTTTGAAGGCGAAAAAGCCGAGCATTAAAAGAACCAAGCCACGCAATGGAAACCCACGCCGTGCGCGGTAGCTTTTGGGCTTTTGTAGAACAAGTCCGTCACCGCGCATTTGCACAACGGATCCATGTGTCATCGCCTTATGTTTGCGACCAAGGGTGCGCAAACGCGAGTCAAATGAAGAACGAGATTCTACCATCAAATCAGCCTTTCCAAAGCCCCCACTTCGGTTCATGTCAACTTTCGCGCTGAAATGTGGCAAAAGGTGGGCGGACGCAACGAAATTGGTGAATTATGGCTTAATTTCAACTTGCTGTGGTAAACGTTAGCGTCGTCCAGTCAACAATCTGTTGTCGTTGGTGAAGATTGGCTCCGGCAGCGCAATAATGGTCGATCACTTCGTCGGCCTGTTCATTCAAAATTCCAGAGAGAATCGCGAATCCATTAGGCTTGAGTCGGCCCATCAGGTCCGGTGCCAACGCCAAAAGCGGCCCTTTTAAGATGTTGGCAAAGATCAAATCAAATGGGCCGGTTAAACGCGCATGATCAAATCCTGCGGCTTCGACGACATCAACACGACCCGTCAACGAATTCGCAAGCACATTGGCCTGCGCCACGTCTACGGCTTGGCTGTCTATGTCGCAGGCCAGAACGGTTTCGGGCCACATCCGCGCCGCGGCCATTGCCAACACTGCCGTTCCACAGCCAACATCAACCACGTCATGCGGGGTGAACCCTTCGTCGATCAGCGCATCCAAAGCGCGCAAGCATCCAAGCGTCGTTCCATGGTGGCCTGTACCGAATGCCATCGCCGCCTCGATCAGCAGCGGGTGCGAACCGTCGGGGACTTTATCCGCGTCATGGCTGCCATAGACAAAGAACCGCCCCGCCTCGACCGGAGCCAGCTCGCGCCGCACATGTGCCACCCAATCGGTTTCTGGCACTTCGGATATCACAAAGTCATTCGCCGCAAACGCGCTGGTCAACAGCATCAAGGCCGCTTCGTCTGGTCGATCCGTAAAATATCCACCAACTTCCCATGTGCCAGACCCGTCTTCGACTTCAAAGACACCAATTCCGGTGGGCTCCGGTATCAAACGCTCCATCGCAAGACCTAGGTCTTCGGCGGACGATTTGCTGTTCAATGTTGTCAATGCTGTCCAGGTGGTCATTAGCGTCTCCGAGGGCGGCCCCAGCTTGGGTTTGGAATATGGGCGGGTGTTGCCGCACTGCTTGGCCCAAGGTTGGCCACATAGCGCCACGCCAACAGCGCCGCAAGTCCACCGACCAAAACGCTGGCCCTCGCCTGCCCATAAACAATATCCGCTGCATCCAAGGCCCAGCCACGGCCCTGTTACGGCCACGCGCACCACATGCCCCATCGTCGATCCGGTCAGATTTCCGTTGGGCGATTTATTCGGCCGGCGCTTGCAGCCCGGTGGCAAACACCGTTTCGCACCCTTGTTCGGGGTGGCGCGGGATCATCAAAGCCAAGCCCAACGAGGTTGCCGCCATACCTGCGGCCAACACAAAGACCGCCCCCGGTGACACCAACCACAACAATCCCAATGGAACTGGCAAGGCAACCGCTGCAATGTGGTTGATCGTAAAGGCCACAGCAGCTGTTGGCGCGACATCCGCCGGGTCCGCAATTTTTTGGAAATAGGTTTTCAACGCCAAAGCCAATCCAAAAAACACATGATCCAGAACATACAAGATCGCCGCGATCATCAGCCCCCAACCGGCAAAATACACACCGCCATAACACAAGAAGATCATGACCAAACCAGCATATTCAAAAATCAACGCACGACGTTCACCAAAGCGTTCGACAATGTGCCCCAACATCGGGGCGATCACCATATTGATGACCAGATTGATCAAATACAGCGCCGTCAGCTCATGCACTTCGACACCGAATTTTTCGACCATCATAAAGCCCGCAAAAATCATAAATATCTGACGGCGCGCGCCGGACATGAATTGCAACGCATAGTACAACCAATACCGCTTGCGCAGCACCAGAGTCTTGTGTTGCGGCGTGTGCGCATCAAACTGAGGATAGGCAAACAGCACAAAGACAGCGATGACAGCCGTCGTACCCCCACCGGCCATATAGACGATGTTATACGTCAGGCCCAACGGTTCCCACAGAACCATGATCACGAAAAAAACAAGGAAGGTCGCCGCTGACGCTGTGGCCATCAACCACCCCAAAATGCGCGGCGCGTCTTGCTTGGGCAGCCATTGCAGCTGTAACGATTGATTGACCGTTTCAAAATAATGAAACCCAACGGAACTGATGAAGGTCAGGATCAAAATCCCAGTCAATTGCGGGAATTGCGCGGTCAAGGCCGTCGCAACTCCAAGCATGATCAGCGACAATATCCCCAACACCTGCTCTCGCATGAACATGATGATCAGGATGACACCAATCGCCAAAAACCCGGGAATTTCGCGCACCGTATGTAGACGCCCGATATCCAACCCATCAAACTGGGCCACTTCCACCACAAAATTGTTCAGCAACGCGTACCACGTATAAAACGCGATAGGTAACGCCGCCGACATCACAAAAAGCAATGTGATCGGCCTGCGCCACATCGGCAAATGTGCCGCGTCTTCTTGGGACATTGAATGAAACATGTTTACCGCAATACGCCCCTCTTTCATCTTTGGCGAGATACGAATTTGCACACCCCCTTGTGCATCCTAATTTCTTAAGAACCGCATTGGCGACCGAAACCAGAGCGTTGGGTCGGTGGGTGGGCGAATTCCGGCCCTGCCGGAAGAGTCGCACACGCCGATCTTACAAAAAACTTTGTGGGTCTATATCGACGGACAATCGCAACTCGCCGCGCAACCGTAAGGGGGCGATCCACTGCGCAATAGCGCCTTGCAACGCGACCCCTTTGCCCGCTTTCACCAACAACCGCACTCGATGCCGCCCACGCACGCGCGCAATGGGCGCAGGTGCCGGCCCAAAGACCTGAGCACCGATACGTGCCAAAGCCCCAGTGTTGCGCGCCAACGTATTGGCCGCGTCAAAAACCTCGCCCACATCAGGGCCGCTCAATATGATCCCGGCCATTCTGCCATAGGGCGGAACGCCTGCAGCTTCACGTTGCGCGGCTTCTGCGGACCAAAACCCTTCTTCGTCCCCAGCCAGAATGGCCCGGATCACAGGGTGTTCCGGCTGAAACGTCTGCATCACGGCGGCCCCCGGCTTTTCCGCACGCCCCGCGCGCCCTGCCACCTGCCGCATCAATTGAAATGTGCGTTCCGCGGCCCGCAAATCAGACCCTTGCAATCCAAGATCGGAATCAATCACCCCAACCAGTGTCAGATTGGGAAAATTATGCCCTTTGGCCACAAGTTGCGTGCCAATGATGATCTCCGCGTCCCCCTCTGCGATTTCCTCAATCGCCGCCTTCAGCGCCCGCGCAGACCCAAATAGATCGGATGACAACACAGCCAATTTCGCATCGGGAAACCGCGCAGCGGCTTCTTCGGCCAAACGTTCGACACCCGGACCAATTGGCGCAAGCCGTCCTTCGGCCCCACAAGACGGGCAGGTTTCCGGCATCGGGGTCGTTTCCCCACATTGATGGCACATCAACCGCTTGAGAAACCGATGCTCGACCATCCGCGCATCACATTGTTCGCACCCCACCTGATGCCCACACGCCCGGCACAATGTAATGGGCGCATATCCGCGTCGGTTCAAAAACAGCAATGACTGCTCACCTGCCGCGATGCGCGTTTCTACTTCTCGGGCGAGGGTCGGCGATATCCATGTGCCCGATGGCAGCTTTTCAGCCCGCATATCAATTGTACGCATGTCCGGCAAAACCGCCGCGCCAAAGCGGGCGGTCAAATCAATGCGTTTGTATTTTCCACTTTCCGCATTGGCCCAGCTTTCCAAACTTGGTGTCGCTGACGCCAGAACGACCTGAGCGTCACAGACTGACGCACGCAACACCGACATATCCCGTGCATTATAAAGCGCGCCGTCTTCCTGTTTATAGGATGTGTCATGTTCTTCATCGACAACGATCAAGCCCAAATCCCGGTACGGCAAAAACAGCGCGGATCGTGCACCAATCACCAGATCAGCTTGCCCTTGCCCCACCATGCGCCAGATGCGGCGCCGTTCTGTCATCGTCGCGCCTGAATGCCATTCCGCCGGTCGCGCCCCAAAGCGGGCTTCGACGCGGGTCAGAAATTCCGCCGTCAACGCAATTTCAGGCAACAAGACCAAGGCCTGACGTCCGGCCCGAACACAGGCTGCGACGGCCTCAAGATACACTTCGGTCTTTCCAGACCCTGTCACACCCCGCAACAAGGTCGCCCCGAACGCTTTTGACGCCACCGCGGTCGCAATCTGTTGCGCCCCGTTCTTTTGATCCTCTGTCAGATCTTTGCCCGGACGGTCTGGGTCCAGCTTTGGAAAAGGCGTGTCGCGGGGGCTGTCTTCTTCGGAAACTGCGCCATGTTTCACCAATCCTTTGACAACCGAGGACGTCACTCCGGAAAGCTCGCTGAGCTCTTTCAAGGTAAATGACAAATCCCCATAGTCTTTTAAAAACTCCAACACGCGAGCGCGGGCATCGGTCATTCGGTCGGGCTCGCCAGCCCCACGTCGATACACGCGTCGCATCGAAGGTGGATCACCCAACCCCGGCGCGCGCGTTGCCAGACGCAGCATCGCCGACATCGGGGTCAGAGTATACGCGCCTGCCCGTTCCAAAAAGCTGCGCATTTCCTGACGCATCGGTGCGACATCCAGCGTGCGAATGACGGATCGCAACTTATTGGCGGCAAAATCACCTGCCCCCGGTCCCCAGACAACACCCAACACTTTGCGTGGGCCCAAAGGCACCTCGACAAACGCGCCCAACCAACATCCGCCTTCGGGTGCTTTGTAATCCAGAACTTTGTCCAAAGGTTGGGTTGTAAGCACGCCTACGCGCGCCCCTTCCTCGAAAAAGTCGGGCATTTCTGTGGTTGCGCTATCAAACAGGGTTTCAGACATCTCTCCCTTGAGGTAAAGCCTCATCAAGCGAAGGCCAAGCCATCACAAGGGACAGACCCATGAAATTTTTTGTAGATACTGCCGAAATTGACGCAATTGCCGAATTGAACGAACTGGGCATGGTCGACGGTGTGACAACAAACCCGTCACTGATCATGAAATCCGGACGTGACATTCTGGAAGTGACAAAAGAGATTTGCGACCTTGTCGACGGTCCTGTCAGCGCCGAAGTTGTCGCGACAGACGCCGACAAGATGATCGCCGAAGGCCGCAAGCTGGCGGACATCGCGTCAAACATCGCCGTCAAAGTGCCACTGACATGGGACGGCCTGAAAGCCTGTAAGGTGCTGACAGGCGAAGGCAAGATGGTCAACGTAACCCTTTGCTTTTCTGCAAACCAAGCGCTTTTGGCTGCAAAAGCAGGTGCGACGTTCATCTCGCCATTTATTGGGCGTCTGGATGACATTGCCTTGGATGGCATGGAAGTGATCGAAGACATCCGTACGATTTATGACAATTTCAACTTCAAAACGGAAATCCTTGCCGCGTCTATCCGATCCGTGAATCACGTGATGGAAAGCGCGCGGATTGGGGCGGACGTTATCACCGCTCCACCAGAGGTTATCAAAAAGCTCGCGTCGCATCCTTTGACGGACAAAGGCTTGGATCAATTCCTGAAGGACGCAAAAAGCGCTGGAATTAAAATCGTTTAGACCAAACTTGGCTGGTCTTTGCCACCGAAGCTCACATGCTAAAAAAATCCTAAGAAGGGGGGAGATTTGCGTCTCTCCCCATGCTAATGTTTATAAAAAAATAAGGGATAGGCATGAGCAGCCAACCGAAAATTGACGACGCATTGCGCGAAGCTATTATTCTGCGACCTGATGTCATTTTGGACGATACGGATGTGATGCACGCATTGGTCGCCGCAAACGAACGATCGTTGGGTGGGAATGTTGTCGACATGCGCGGGCTCGCGATGGAGCGTCTTGAGGCGCGGTTGGATCGATTAGAAGACACCCATCGATCCGTTATTGCAGCCGCCTACGAAAACCTTGCCGGAACCAATCAGGTGCACCGCGCGGTTTTACGGTTGCTCGACGCCCATGAATTCGAAACGTTCCTGAACGATTTGAAAGGTCCCGTTGCAGAAATTCTGCGGGTGGATGCCATTCGGTTGGTTCTGGAATCAACGCAAAGCGACAGTAATCCGACGATTGCAAAATTTGACGGTGTGCTCAGCATCGCACCTCCGGGATACACGGATGCGTACCTGACCTTGGGCCGCGCGATGCAAGTTCGACAAGTCACCTTGCGCCAAATCCAAGGGTCCGACCCAGCTGTTTACGGCACCCGCAGTGACTGGATTCGGTCCGAAGCCTTACTGAAGCTCGATTTCGGTGATGGTCGTCTGCCCGGGATGTTGGCCTTAGGGTCCGAAGACCCACACACATTTAGCCCGCAACAGGGTACGGATTTGTTGACCTTCTTTTCAGGTGTATTCGAGCGGCAGATGCGTCGCTGGTTAGGATGATTTCCCCTGCTGCCAGAGATGCCCTAGAGCAATTTCTGGCGCAACAAAGGGCACTTAAGGGATCTTCTGAAAATACAATCGTTGCTTATGGCAGCGACATTACTGATTTTGTGGCCTTCATGACCGACCATTCCGGACAGTCACAAGGCTTGGGCGCTTTGGCACGCATTACCACGCCCGATATGCGATCATGGATGGCGCGTACTCAGGCCGGGGATGTTGGGCCAAGGTCAATGGCCCGCAAGCTGTCTGCGGTCAAAAGTTTTTATCGTTGGTTGGCAGAGCGCGAAGATTTCGAACCAACAGCCGTTCTGGCCGCGCGGGCCCCAAAGTTCACCAAAAAGCTGCCCCGCCCTTTGCCGGTTTCCGCAGCCAAAGACGTATTGGATTTGGCAAGCGATCAAGATTTGCGCCCATGGGTTGGCGCCCGTGATCTGGCTGTGCTTACGCTTTTATGGGGGTGCGGTTTACGTATCTCAGAGGCGTTAAGCCTGTGCGGCAAAGACGCGCCGTTGCCCAATGTCATGCGCATCGTGGGTAAAGGCGGCAAAGAACGAGTCGTTCCAGTGATTGCCGCCGCGCGCGAAGCGGTGGATGCCTATACTGACATTTGTCCACATCCGATGGAACCAACCGATCCCTTGTTTCGTGCGATTCGAGGCGGTGCCTTGAACCCACGCACCATCCAAGGCGTGATGGCGCGTGTACGCGCGCAACTTGGCCTGCCGGCCACAGCGACGCCGCATGCGCTAAGGCATTCATTTGCAACGCATCTTTTGGAGGCGGGTGGCGATTTACGATCCATCCAAGAACTTTTAGGCCACGCATCATTGTCGACGACGCAGGCCTATACAGCCATAGATGCCCGCCATCTGATGGATGTTTACAAAGCTGCGCACCCAAAAGGGTAAATAAATTGTTTCAAAATTTACGGACTGACTCACGTAAACGTGCGGCAAATTGACTGCCCCTATTTCACTTCTTGTGCAAGAGTGATCGTCGATCGCCCTTTGTTGTTACAGACACAAGCCAGTTTGAATTTGAGGAAATCCAAGAATGAAATACACCAGCTATGTTGCCGCCGCCGCTTTCGTTTTGACTGCAGGAATGGCCACAGCCGACTGTGCAGACATCTCCGTTGATGATGCCTTTGACCTTGAGCAGTCGGATGTAGACGCGCTGTACACCTGCTTGGGTGACAAAATGGCAGAAGGCTATGCCAAAGAAGGCGACGAAATCGGCAGCAGCTTCCGCGATTGGACCGTTTCGGCGACAAGTGCCGCAATCGCAGGTCCGCACGGCAATCGTGCGTTGCTGACATTCGCCAATGACATTGCTGCAGAACAGTATCTGAAGTTCGAAGACGAAAACGTGCAAATGCCCGTTGGTTCGATTTTGGCAAAAGAATCCATCAGCATTTCAATCAAAAAGAAAAAAGCCCGCCCTGGTCCTTTGTTCATCATGACAAAGCTGGAAGCCGGCGGCGCACCTGACACAGGTGACTGGCTTTATGCCGGTTTGCAGCCAAACGGCAAAGTCATGAAAGTTAAACAAAGCTTTTGCCATGACTGCCATGTTGGTTGGGAAGACAGCGACATGCTGGCCTATCCATTGGAAGAAGTCCGCGTCAGCCAATAATAACTGTTAGATCCTTTGACCTCGCTGCGTTCATCGCGGCGAGGTTTTTCTTTGGCCAATTGGCAAACGAAAACTGATTGAACTATGCTTTTGTCCTGCACGTAAGACTGTTAACAATTGCCCGATGACACACCACATGCGCGCCTTGCTTGTTCACCTCTTTACCGCGACCGGAGCGGTTTTTGCCATGTTGGCCATGCTTGCAGCCGTGGAAGGCAAATGGGATTTGATGTTTGTTTGGCTTGTTGTCGCCTTCTTTGTCGACGGCATAGATGGGCCACTAGCGCGCAGATTTGATGTCAAAACAAACGCACCTGAATTTGATGGCGTTTTGCTGGATTTGATCATCGATTACCTGACTTACGTCTTCATCCCGGCGTTTGCGCTGTTTTCGTCTGGTTTGATGGACGGGTGGACAGGTTGGTTTGCCATTATCGTCATCACCTTTGCATCGGCCATGTACTTTGCCGATACACGCATGAAAACAATGGATAATTCGTTTTCTGGCTTTCCAGGGTGCTGGAATATGGTCGTCTTGGTCATTTTCGCATTAGAGCCAAATTTCTGGATTTCCCTCGCGCTTGTCACGACCTTGGCTATCGGGATGTTCTTACCGTTGAAATTCATCCACCCTGTGCGGACCGAACGGTGGCGGAATGTCAGCCTTCCGGTCGCTTTAGCATGGACCTTTTTTGCGGGTTGGGCCGCATGGGTCGATTTCCATCCCGAAAGCTGGGCGCATTGGGGATTGATCCTGACGTCTCTGTATCTGCTGTTTGCAGGCGTGGCCCAGCAAATGATGCCGTTGCGCGACTAGAGCCGACAATACGTCACAACAAAAAGCCACCTGCCCCTTCATGGCGCAGCAAGGCGACTTTTGTTTCCACGCCACCCTGACCGGAAAACCCGGTCAATCGACCACCCGCCCCCATAACACGATGACATGGGATGAGGATCGGGATCGGATTACCGCCGCACGCCTGACCAATCGCTTGCGCCGGTACGCCCAGCGCTTTTGCAATATCGCCATAGGTGCATGTTTCGCCAAAGGGGATGGCGCGCATCGCGTCGCAGACCGCGATCTGAAACTCTGACGCGTCTACGTGCATGGGCACTTTGAATTCGACCTCTTCACCCGCAAAATACGCGGTCAATTCGGCTTCGGCCTGATCCAGCACGGCGGACGAATGGTCTTGCCCACGTGCCTTCCACCGCAAGGCCGTGACCGCACCGTCAATTTCGGTCACGCACAGGTCCCCAAACGGGGATTGAATATCTCGATGCTTCATTCACCCAAGATGCGCGCAGGACCCATAAGGTGCAACCCGAACCATGCGCATCAGGCACGGGGTTAATGTGCCTTTGGGCCCTCGTTACTTGCCGAATTCTTCAACAAACTTGGCCAAGTTTTCTTTGCCAAAAACCGTCGCGCCATCGAATGCAATGCCTTCCAACGCGTCCATATCCAGCAAAGGCGTCAAATCTGTTGCCTTGGTTTCGTTCAGAAAAAGCACTTCCAGATTGTCGAGTTCGGCCAAAACGGACAAATCCTTTGCTGGCATTCTTGACAGAGTCAGCATTTTTAGATTGCTAAGCCCAGACAATGGCGACAGGTCTTCGACCATCGTGTCACTAAGCCACAGTTGTTCAAGTTTCGGGTGCGCGCCTAAACCGGAGATGTCATTCAAAGGTGTTTCCCGTGCATCCAGCGTTTCAAGCTGAGCAAGGTTTTCCAAACCATCGAGTTTGACCACCTGGCTGCCTTTTAGGTTCACGTCTTTTACATTTATCGCGCCGGCCAACCCCGAGATATCTTGCAAACCACTGTTTTCTGCGGAGAGCATTCGGAGATTTTCCCCCAAATCCAAGCCATCCAAAGACGTGATCTCGGAACCGCCCAAGGTCAGAAATTCTAAGGTCTTCATTTTTCCCAATGGAGACAGATCACGCAATCCATCACCGCGCAAAGTCAGTCGTGTCAAATCCAGATCAGCAATGACAGACAGATCGGTTATTCCGGTATTCGCCAAGACCAGCGACTGGAGCTTTGACAAGTTCGACAGATCAGAGGGGGTCGCAATTGGCGTGTCCACCAGCGTCAAACTCTGCAAGTTTGCCAACTCACCGAAATTGACCTTCTTGTTCTCGTTCACATCAAATAAATTCAACCGTTCGAGCCCAGACAGCTGTCCCAACACTGCCAAGTCTGTAGCGCCACCGTTGATGGTCAGCCGACTGACATTAATGTCAAACAGGTCTTCGGGCGTCAAAAGCGTCACGTTTTTAAGCGATAGGTCCACCAATTCAGGCAACTGAGACAGGGCAGAGATGTCGACTTGCGCGCTTTCTTCGCTTGTGCCTCTTAAGGAAACAGCCTTCAACCGGGACAATTTTTCAATCCCAGCCAAATCATCCGACGCTGATGAAATATCGATGAAATGCATGGAACGGTTTTGTTTCACGCATTTGTCGCGAAACTGGACGCAATCATCTTGGGCCAAAACTGGCGATCCCACCAAAGCGATTGAAGCGATGATCAAGTGTCGAAGAAAGACTTTCATGGGGACGTTTCCTTTGGACGTATTGGTATTGATGCCATTCAAAGGAGTACCGTCAAAGTTGCAACGGAAATCTTTGGATAAAAAAACGCCGCCCCGACGGATGCAGGACGGCGTTAGATTTGGTTTATTTATCTAAGATCAGTCGCCCAGCGCCGTGTTACAGCGCCCGCACACACCAGCGTGGCTGAATTGCCCGACATCTGGCAGGACCTTCCAGCAGCGTTGGCATTTTTCACCTTCGGCTTTTTCAAACACCACGCCGATATCGGCAATTTCGGGCATCCGAAACGCGTTGTCCGTCGATGGGTCCGTTGTCACGTTGATCGCGGAAGTGATGCAAAGATCGTCAAAATCCACAGTCTTGAGAATGTCCGCCGTGGCGGCATCCACATGAACCACTGGTGCGGCCTCAAGCGAGGCTCCGATCACTTTGTCTGTGCGCTGCACTTCCAATGCGCCTGTGACCACGCGGCGTGCCCGACGGATCGCCGACCACTTTTCGGCCAACGCTTCGTCGCGCCATGCGGCTGGCGTGTCTGGGAAATCACGCAAATGCACGGAACTGTCTTCACCGGGAAAACGGCTAAGCCAGACATCTTCCATTGTGAACACCAAGATTGGTGCAAGCCATGTGGTTAGGCGTTCAAACAACAAATCCAAAACGCTTAGAGCTGCGCGACGACGCACGGTATCCCCGTCGCAATACAACGCGTCTTTTCTGATATCGAAATAGAAGGCCGACAAGTCAACGGTCGCAAAGTTGAACAGCGCCGAAAACACGCCCTGAAAATCGAACTTGGCATAGCCTTCGCGCACTGTTTGATCCAGTTCCGCTGTGCGGTGCAAAACCCAACGTTCCAGTTCCGGCATGTCAGCGGGATCGACGCGCATGTCTTCGGTAAAGTCACCAAGGGACCCAAGCATATACCGCATCGTATTGCGCAAACGGCGATAACTGTCGGCGACACCTTTCAGGATTTCGGCCCCAATCCGTTGATCCGCCGTGTAATCCGTTTGGGCCACCCACAAACGCAGGATGTCCGCACCGTATTGTTTGATGATCTCGGCCGGAACGATGGTGTTGCCGATGGACTTGGACATCTTCATGCCCTTTTGATCCAGCGTGAACCCGTGCGTCACGACATTCCGATATGGTGCGCGCCCAGTGGTTCCGACCGATTGCAGCAACGAAGAATGGAACCAACCGCGGTGCTGGTCTGTCCCTTCCATGTAAACATCTGCAATGCCGTCTTCGGTTCCGTCTTCGCGGTCGCGCAGAACAAAGGCGTGCGTCGATCCTGAATCAAACCAGACATCAAGGATGTCAAAGACCTGATCGTAATCATCAGGGTTCACGACCCCTTCCAAGAACCGTTTTTTAGCGCCCTCTTCATACCACGCATCGGCCCCTTCGGCCTCGAATGCGGATGTGATCCGGCGATTGACTTGCGGATTGCGCAGCAAGAAATCCGGGTCCGTCGGCAACAGGCCCTTTTTGGTAAAGCATGTCAGCGGCACACCCCACGCACGTTGGCGCGACAACACCCAATCTGGGCGCGCTTCCATCATCGAATGCAAACGGTTGCGGCCGGCTTGAGGCGTCCAATTGACGTTATCGATTTCGGTCAGGGCACGTTCGCGGATGGTTTTGCCATGGGTGTCCTGTCCATCATTCACGTCCTTATCAATGGCAGCAAACCATTGCGGTGTGTTGCGATAGATCACAGGCGCTTTGGAACGCCATGAATGCGGATAAGAGTGTTTGATCTTGCCGCGTGCAAGCAATCCGCCAACTTCGGCCAGTTTATCGATGACCACTTTGTTAGCAGTGCCTTCGCCGCCCTTACGGGACAGGATGTAATTGCCGCCGAACAAAGGAAGGTTATCGCGGAATTTGCCGTCATCGGTCACGTTATAGGTGATAACCTGTTGCAGCATACCAAGGTCACGATAAAGCTCGTATTCCTCCATCCCGTGAGATGGCGCACAATGCACGAAACCGGTGCCTTCTTCGTCGCTGACAAAATCAGCGGCGCGGAAATCACGCAAGTCGTCCCATTCGCCTTCACCGCCTTCAACACCGTGCAGTGGGTGCGCCAGCTTGATCTTGGACAGATCATCCTGTGTGACATCACATAGGCGGCGATACATCGTGTCATCCAGACGCGCGCGGCCCAGCACATCAGCGGCCATCTTATCAGCGAGGATATAGCGATCGCCAATGTTGACCCAGCATTCTTCGGGGCGTCCTGTGATTTCATACAAGCCATAGGAAACATTTGGGCCGTAAACGACTGCCTTGTTTGACGGCATAGTCCAAGGCGTCGTTGTCCAGATCACGACTTGCGCACTGTCCAATGTTGCGTCGCCAGTTTCGACGACCTTGAATTTTACCCAAATCGTAAAGCTGTCTTTGTCGTGGTATTCGACTTCGGCTTCGGCCAATGCAGTCTGTTCGATGGGCGACCACATCACGGGTTTGGACCCTTGATACAACGTGCCGTTCATCAGGAATTTCATGAATTCCTCGGCGATGACCCGTTCCGCATGGAAATCCATCGTCAGGTAAGGGTTGGCCCAATTGCCAGTGATCCCCAGACGTTTGAATTCATCGCGCTGAATGTCGACCCAACCTTCGGCAAATTTCCGGCATTCGGCCCGGAAGTCATTGATTGGAACCTCGTCCTTGTTCTTGCCCTTCTTGCGGTATTGTTCTTCGATCTTCCATTCAATCGGAAGCCCGTGACAATCCCAGCCCGGGATATATCGGCTGTCAAAGCCCATCATTTGATGACTGCGCACGATCATGTCTTTGATCGTTTTATTCAGCGCGTGACCGATATGCAGGTTGCCGTTCGCATAGGGCGGACCATCATGTAGGCAGAACACCTCGCGACCCGTTTGTGCACGAAGCTGGTCGTAAATCCCGATCTTTTCCCAATGGGCCAACCATTCGGGTTCGCGCTTGGGCAAGCCTGCGCGCATAGGGAAATCAGTTTTGGGGAGGTTCAGCGTGTCTTTGTAGCTGGGCGTATCAGCGCACATCAGGGCAGTCCTTTAGGAAACGGAATTCAGGGGTCAGAACGGCGCGGTCTCATACGCCTTTGCCCGGCCGCTCAGGTTCTAGAGCGCCGGGACCCTAATTCGAATGATTATGGCGGGGCCACTAAACATGATGCGCCTTATAGGCAGGCGCCGCAGGACGAACAAGCCCAAAGCCAAGCGATGGGTGCATGGTACCAATCCCGTTTTGCGCCAGCCGCATACGCTGCAACCCTGCGTCGCAAGGATATTGCCAATCACGAGCTTAAAGATAAAGAAGGGTCTGAAGAGGAAGTTGAATGCGTTTCAAGGTTGCGATTGCCGGAGCTGGCATTGGTGGATTGACGGCTGCGGCCTATTTGGCGCGCGCGGGTCATGAGGTCGAAATTTTCGACAAATTTGACGCCCCGTCCCCTGTGGGATCTGGCCTTGTCGTTCAGCCGGTTGGCCAAGCGGTCCTTGATGATCTGGACGCCTTGGATCACGCGTTGCAACTGGGGGCCAAGATCACGTCGATGGCCGGTTTCGAAGTCGATCATGGCCGCCAAGTTCTGAACGTAAGCTATGGCAAAGGGTCTGGGTTGGCCATCCACCGCGCCAGCCTGTTCGAAGTGTTGTTGACTGCGGCGCGATCTGCGGGGGCGCATCTGAACACCAAGGCAGAAGTCAGCGGGTTTGACGCTCAACATGTCATCGCCCGGACCGGGCGGCACGGACCCTTTGATCTGATTATCAATGCCAGTGGCGCAAATTCCGATCTCAGCCCACTGCGATCACGCGCCCTGCCTTACGGTGCGATTTGGGGCACGGTGCCTTGGCCCAAAGACACTGAAATGCCAACCAATGAACTGCTGCAGCGCTATCAGAAAGCCAACCATATGATTGGTCTTCTTCCGATCGGGTCTTTGCCTGATCGGGATACATCCCTTGCGGCGGTATTTTGGTCGATGCCCGCAGATGGTTATGACAGCTGGCGCGGCGCACCTTTGGACGCGTGGAAGGCCGAAGCCTGCGCCTTGTGGCCGGACATGGCCCCGTTTCTGGCGCAAATTACATCACACGATCAGATGACGATGGCGCGTTACAGCCATGGTACCTTGTTGAACCCCGTGCGTGGGCGCGTTGTGCATCTTGGCGATGCGGCACACCGTGCATCGCCGCAACTGGGGCAAGGTGCGAACATGGCTTTGCTGGATGCGGCTGCCTTGAACAGCGCGCTGACAGACCCAGATATCGACGTTGCCTTGCTGAACTATCGCCGCGCACGCCGTGCGCATGTCTGGTTCTACCAACTGTTAAGCGCGTCGTTTACACCGCAATACCAATCGGACAGCACTGTTTTACCATGGCTTCGTGATCGGCTGCTGTTTCCACTTAGTCAGGTACCACCTGCTCCATATCTTCTAACCAGATTGGTCAGAGGCGATATCCTCCCACCTTTGGGCAGTTTACGCCGCTAAAGGCAATCTGACCTTAGTCCCCGCCTCGCGATACAAGGCCCCCCAAGGCCCCTTTGACCAAGCTGCGCGCACGCGGTCGATCCACGGACACATATGGCAGTGGTCGACAGACTTCCAATGCGGCGGCCCCAACGCGGGCCGTGAGGGCACCGTTGACCAAACCTTCGCCAAATCTGCGGGACAATTTCCCAAGAAGTGTGCCCCCCAAAATGGGTTCAAGCATATCGTCGCCAACCGCAACCGCGCCCGTGGCCACAAGATGCCCCATGACTGCGCGCGTCAGACGCCAAGACCCGAGCGTGCCCGCCCGACCTCCGTAGATTTCTGCGATCCGGCGGATCATGCGCAAATTTGCGGTCAAAGCGGTCAGAACATCCACCAAAGCCAGCGGGACCAAGGCGGTTACAGTCGCAACCTGCCGTGCAGCGGCTTCGACTTCGCGCATGGCGGCTTTGTCCAGCGATGGCATCAATTCACGATCTGCCAATGACAACAGCCCATGCGCATCCAGTTGATCCCCTTGCAGTTCAGCGAACCGGTCGCGTTGCCACCGTGTGTCTTCGCGCGCGTCATAAAGCCGAAGCACTTTGTCTACGACATCGCGCACCTGCGCCAAATCCTTTTGTTCCAAAGCCTCGTGTGCCGCGTGGCGTACATGATCAATGCGACGCAATCGGGACAGTGCGGCAAGTTCACCCAAGGCGATGACCAGCAAAACCAGCGCAAATGCAGCAAACAACGCCGCGAACATCCACCCCAAGATCGGATTGGCAGCGATCCACCCGGTGACAAAGCTCCAGGCGGCTGTGGTTAAAATAGCGGTCAATATCGTGAGCGTCAGTCCCCAAAACCACCGCCCCAAGCGCGATGGCCTGCGCGCCGCAATCGCGGCTGCGGCTTGCATGGCCCGAGGTTCGGGCAGGCCTTCGGGTTCTGGCACGGGTGCGGCTTCTGCTACGGACTGCATCGGCGCGTCGTCGTCCAGTTCGATCAGGACAGGTCCTTTGCTCATGTCTTGTCCTTTTTGTGCCACTCATACCGAATGTCGGGCAGACCTTCGTCATTGCCAGACCCATCGGTGCGTTCAACTTCGTGGAAGGCGTGTTTGGTGTAAAAATCCTGCGCGCGTGTGTTGGCCTGAAATGTCCATAAGGTCAGCCGATTTTGCTGATCACACGTGTCCTGCAAAAGGGCTCGGCCCACGCCCTGCCCGCGCGCATTTTCTGTTACGTATAAGGCTTGGATCATCTCGCCCTCGCGCGCCAAAAACCCAACGACACCCGCAGGGGTTTCAGCCACCCGAACCCAGCCACGATCAATCAACATACCTGCAAATCCGATATCCTGTGCGCGTGTATGTATGCGAGGCATCCAAGGCGTTGTGTCGATAAAGTTGGACAATATGGCCCCGACTTTCCCAGCATCTGTGGTGCGCGCCGGCCGTATGACAACATCAGTCACAATCGATCCCCCAAAAGGAATTCCGCGGCGCGATCCAGACGGATATGGGGCGGCCCGTCGCCGGGTCGCAAATCAAGGGGTGCAGGCGCAAAACGCATAGCTTGGTAATCACCTTCCAACCAAGACGCGGCCCCGTCGCGCGCCGGTCCCAAAAGATGCGCCGGATCAGACGGCAAATCACCGGGATAGAATGCCGCCTGTTTGCCCGTATCCAACAATGTGCCCCGCACCACGCCAAGTGCGCGCCCCTCATGGGTCATCTGGTCTTCGGTGGTTGCCCGCAGCGCAGCAAGCGACATCGCCTGCGTTTTAGCCCCGGCAAATTTGGCGCGTTCGCGTGCGTCGCGCACCAAGGCGTGCATGATCTCCGTCAATTCGCCATGCTGTTCATGGTGCAAATGATCCGCTTGAGTGGCTGCAAACAGGATACGTTCCACCCGTTTGCCCCCCAGCAACTGTGTCAAAAACGAATTCCGCCCCGGTCGAAACGCGCCCAATATTTGGCCCAACCCTTGGCGCATATCCTCAACTGCAGCTGGCCCTTTGTGAATGGCCCCAAGCGCATCAACCAACACGACTTGCCGGTCTATGCGCGCAAAATGGTCGCGAAAGAATGGGCGCACGACTTGGGTTTTATACGCCTCAAAACGGCGGGCCATTTCACGTGCCATTGATCCACGCGGGGTTTCGGTTGTCTGCAGCGGTGCAAATGTCAGCACGGGCGATCCAGCCAAATCCCCCGGCAACAAGAACCGGCCCGGCGTACAGTCATAATACCCGGCGTCCCTCGCATCATTCAGATAGCCCGCGAAACTTGCGGCCAACTCTTTGGCGACAGGTTCATTCAGCTTTGCCAACGGGTCTGTCGTTTGCAACAATCCAAGGAAATCACGCGCTTCTTCGCGGGACGCAAGGCGGTCGAGGGTTTGTTGAGACCAAGTTTCAAAACTGAGATCCAAAAGCCCCAAGTCCAGCAACCATTCCCCCGGATAATCAACAATATCCAAATGGATCGTACGCGGCCCCTGCAATCCAGCAAGCAAACCGGACGGCCGCACGCGCAAGGACAGCCGCAATTCTGAAACGGCACGAGTGCTGTCCGGCCAATGCGGTGGTTGCGCCGTCAGCGACGCCATATGACCCTCAAAGTCGAAACGTGGAATTGTGTCGTCTGGCTGAGGTTGCAAAAAGGCGGCTTCGATCCGTCCTTCATGGGCCGCCAGCAAATGCGTCATGCGCCCCCGGTCCAAAAGATTGGCAACCAGTGAAGTGATAAAAACCGTCTTGCCTGATCGTGCCAAACCCGTGACACCCAAGCGGATCACCGGTTCGAAAAAGGCCCCGGATACAGCGTCTTGCACACCTTCGACACTGCGCAACACACCGTCGGCCAACGTTCCAATAACCAAATGGCCACCCTCCTTCGTCCGAGGACAAGATAGGAAGTCAGCGGGATAAGTGCCAGAGGGAGCTTTCGCCGCGGTGTCACCCTTGCAAATAATGTAAATGGAATGGGACAGATATGTCCCATCGGTTGCGTTGCCAGAAAACAGAGGTTAGGTCCGCGAAATGCCACGTTATGCGTTAAAAATTGAATACCACGGCAAGCCCTTTCGGGGTTGGCAACGGCAGGTCGATCACGTCTCTGTTCAAGGGACGATTGAACAGGCTTTGGCCAAGCTTGAACCGCGCACGCATAACATCGCTGCAGCAGGTCGCACCGATGCAGGTGTTCACGGATTGGCGCAGGTTGCGCATTGTGACCTAGACAATGACTGGGAACCATTTCGATTATCTGAGGCGTTGAATTTCCATTTGCGCCCTGCCCCGATTGCGATTGTGGATTGCGCGCAGGTGACTGAGGATTGGCATGCGCGGTTCTCTGCACGGGAACGGCATTACGTTTTTCGCCTGTTGATGCGCCGCGCCCCTGCGACCCATCTGGACGGGCTGGTTTGGCAGGTCAAACATCCCTTGGATGAAGACGCGATGCAGGCTGGTGCGGATCAACTGCTGGGTCAGCATGATTTCACCACGTTCCGGTCGACAATTTGTCAGGCCCAAACGCCAATCAAAACATTGACCCAGCTTGACGTGCATCGTGTGGAAACAACCCATGGATCGGAAATTCAATTTGACGTGCGCGCGCGATCATTTTTGCACAACCAAGTTCGCAGCTTTGTCGGAACCTTGGAACGTGTCGGGGCCGGTTCTTGGTCCCCTGACGATGTCCGCAAGGCCTTAAATGCCAAGGATCGCGCAGCGTGTGGTCCGGTTTCGCCCCCTCACGGATTGTATCTGGCGGGCGTGGCTTACGATGATGATCCGTTCAATCAAACTTCATAAGATCAGCGCCAGCTTCTTTGTCGCGTGACGCGGCACTGTTTGGCACCAGTGACAGCCTTGCCAATTGTTCCATCCGCGCCCACAACGTATCTGGTACGGATACACATGCGGGGCGGTCACGTTTTGTCGGCTCGCTCAGATCAATCCGAACAACCAAACCCGACGCATCCGGTTTCACATCCGCCGAGCACGGCATCGATTCAACATAACTGTACACCAAGTCGACCGGTGTTTCGTGTATGTGATGTTCAGCGACACCCATTGATGCCTTTTCAATTGCCCGCTCTATGGCAACCGACAGCTTGATCAACGCGTCTGGCGCTGACAAAACGAACGACAATTCATCTGCATTCCGATCAGCTGCTAAATGGCGCGCTGCGGCGGCACCAAACCATGCTGATTGCGCAAAAGGAACTTCGGCCCCGCGCGCTGCGCGTTCCGCCAAAGTTTGGGTTTCAGCCCAAGAGCGCATTGTGGACTTGGTTTTGATTTCGGACATCACCAATTTCCGAGGGCGCGTGTCGACATGTTTTTCGTCGGTTCCATTCGCATCCACGACCCTGATCTCTGGCCGAAATGCATCAGTCTGAACGACGCCAGCTTTGCGCGAAACATGTGTATCAATCTGCTGTTTTTGAACATTTGAATATTGCATGCGTTTGAATATGGGTATTGCACGCCAATCTGAAAGCGTTGAACAGTATGCAGATGCCCGGAATGCGCTAATAAATCGTCACAAATGCGTGTATTTTCTGCAAGAATACTCGGAATCTGACAGCAATTCAGGTTTCTCAACACCGGATGAGCTTTCTAAGCCGATGATTGATCTCCCAATGGGAAGTTCGCAATTTGGGCTGGCCCTGCAATCTTTCACTTTGATCAGACGTGTCAGGTTCCATTGGAGGTTGGGAAACATACGCCCTGTTATTGGTCATCTTTAAAATCTCTGTTGATCTTTTCCGTTCAGCAAGGCCAAGCATCTGACCTTCTAACGGGTAAAAAACCGTCCTTTAGAATCAACGGCAATATCTGACAAGCCCCCGATATCGTTCCAAACGGTATTAAGCACAGGGGAGCGGCCGCTTGAGGAATCGGTTAAACCAGTAGGTCGTGTAAGGCCGTTTAAGGCGGCGACAATCATGTCGGTGAAAATCTCAGATGGCAAAGCCCTTTGGGCAAGTCAGCTGCAACAAACGCATCCGAACCTTTTGTGTTTAATCACATAAGGCCAAGCTGCTCTTAAACACCCAAAGCGCGGCGCGTTAGCCTATCTGCGGGTCGCTAAAGACTGGATTTATGGCCGCGGGCGGAGGAGACCGACCTGAGCATCACAAAAGCGCGCTGTCAGGCCGGCCAGAACGGGGGCAATCATTAACAAAAAACAAAAAACAGAGTTCACCCCGTTCAGCTCGTTGGTCAACACGGCTAAGCGGCATTGACACTATTCCTTACCCATCCGCGGGTACACCTAGCTTGTGCACTCAAAAAATGTACGAATTGGTAAGGGCGTGTGATTTTTTTGTGGCGTACAAATGTTCGCTTTGGGTGGGGCGTATTGAAAGCGACTTGTTTGCGTGAGTTTTCACGCTGAATGCGTCTAACGATCAAACATTCGAACCCGAATATTAGTGTTTACTATCAAAACAGTACGAACACAAAAATCAGAAGTTCAACCCTTGGGATGTGCCATTCTGGTGATTGGAAATAAGGGTAAAGTATGACTTGTGAAGTATTGGAAATAGTTTGTTTAACATTGAGTAAGACCACGCCGATCCAGCGTGACCTTGGGATTGTTCGTTACACAGGCCGTTGCGTGTATTTTCTGAGCTCTGCGCGCGCAACCTGACGCCGGTGCACCGCATCCGGACCATCCGCCAAACGCAAGGTACGTTGATGTGTCCAGGCGATGGCAAGAGGGGTGTCTTGGCTAATGCCCTGTGCACCATGCATCTGGACGGCTTCGTCAATCACCTTAAGTGAAACACGCGGCGCGATGACTTTCACCTGACTGATCCATGGAGCAGCAGCGCGTGCATCCCCTTGATCCATGTACCAAGCCGCTTTTAGGCACAGCAGCCGGGCCATTTCTATTTCCATCCTGCATTCGGCAATGATGTCGAAATTCGCACCAAGCTGTGCCAGAGGTTTCCCAAAGGCTTCGCGTTCCATCGAACGACGACACATCAATTCAAGGGCAGCTTCGGCCTGGCCAATTGCGCGCATACAGTGGTGTATGCGCCCAGGCCCCAAACGACCTTGAGCGATTTCAAAGCCCTTCCCTTCCCCGACCAACAGATTTTCTGCCGGTACGCGGGCATTGGTGAAACGGATATGCATGTGACCGTGAGGCGCGTCGTCGTGGCCATAAACCTGCATTGGACGCAGAACTTCGATCCCTTCAGTTCCTGCGGGAACCACAATCATCGAATGACGTTGGTGTTTTGGGGCATCCGCATCACCTGTGCGAACCATGACGATGTACACTTTGCAGCGCGGGTCGCCTGCGCCGCTGGCCCACCACTTTTCGCCGTTCAACACATAATCATCGCCATCTCGCACACAGGACAGAGAAATGTTTGTCGCATCCGACGACGCCACCTGTGGTTCCGTCATCAGATACGCAGACCGAATTTTCCCGTCCAACAGCGGCGCAAGCCAATCGGCTTTCATCTTTTCCGTGCCATAACGTTCGAACACTTCCATATTGCCAGTGTCGGGCGCAGAGCAGTTGAACACTTCTGCCCCTAAAGGCGTGCGGCCCATTTCTTCGGCAAAATGCGCATATTCGACGGTCGACAACCCGAAGCCTCGGGCGCTGTCGGTCAGCCAAAAATTCCACAGCCCCTCAGCTTTGGCCTTGGATTTAAGCCCCTCCAAAATCTCGGTCTGTCGGTTCGTGAATTGCCAACGATCCCCCTTGGAGATTTCAGCGGCGTATTCGTCTTCCAACGGCAAAACATCGTCGCGGATCATGGTTGAAACCCGGTCCAGCAATGCCCTGTTTTCGGGCCGCATTGAAAAATCCATGATGTCCTCCCTCGGTTCACCTCACGGTGGCGTTCTGGTCAAACGATGTCCAGAGACAGAGTGATTAATGGCGTGATAATTTCAATCAGGCAGGACGCAGTCCCAACATTGCGCGCGTTTGATTCGGTGTGGCGACGGGTCGGTTGTTCTTTTCACAGACCTCAACAGCTCGTTTAACCAAAGCGGCATTGGACGGTGCCAATGTATTACGATCCAGTTTGACGTTATCTTCCAAACCTGTGCGCGCATGACCGCCCGCTGCGATAGCCCATTCGTTGATGACAATCTGGTTTGCACCAATACCTGCGGCACACCATGGCGCATCCGGGAAAAGCCGCTGGACGGTTTCGATGTAAAAATCAAAAACGGCCCGATCAACTGGCATCGCATTTTTCACGCCCATTACAAACTGTATATAAGGTGTGCCGGTTATTTCGCCGCGCGCATGCATCGCCGCTGCCTGAAAGATATGAGACAGGTCAAAAGCTTCGATTTCTGGCTTTATGTCGTAGGTGCGCATTTCAGAAGCCAGCCAAGCGACCAGATCCGGTGGATTTTCATAGACACGCGTCGGAAAGTTGTTTGATCCAACAGACAACGACGCCATATCAGGTCGCAGTGGCAACATTCCGCCTCTTGCAACACCAGCCCCTGATCTGCCTCCCGTCGACATTTGAATGACCATACCGGGACAGTGTTTTTCCACGCCATCCTTTAGGGCCGCGAACTTGTCTGGGTCCGAACTTGGCGTTTCATCTGCATTGCGCACATGGGCATGACATATGGATGCCCCTGATTCGAAAGCCTCATGTGTGCTTTCGATTTGCTCAGACACACTGATCGGAACGGCTGGGTTATCCGCTTTCGTGGGGACCGATCCGGTGATCGCGACGCAAATAATGCAAGGTTGAGACACGAATAATTCCTTTGACAGTTAACATGCACACCTTGCGACACAGAAAAGATGAGGTCCAGAGGTCACAAAGTATTTGCTGAATCATTTCATTCTGCGTAAACGTATTTTCAGAATTTTTATTTCGCCGCGTGAGTCGCAGTGAAATTCGAGGGAGAACAGAACCGATGACCAATGGGCTCAATGGTACCCTGCGCCTTACAATGGCACAGGCACTTGTGCGCTGGATGTGCGCGCAAAAAGTAGAAACGGAAAATGGTGTGAAATCACTATTTCCCGGCGTGTTCGGCATTTTTGGCCATGGCAACGTCACTTGTCTTGCCGAAGCACTGGAACGCGTTCAAGATCAGCTGCCGACATGGCGCGGTCAGAACGAACAATCAATGGCCTTGGCCGGCGTCGCCTATGCCAAAGCAAAGCGCGCCGAACAAATCATGGTGGCGACATCATCGATTGGTCCGGGTGCGACCAACATGGTCACAGCTGCAGCGGTTGCGATGGCCAATCGTCTACCTTTGTTGATTTTGTCGGGTGACACGTTTCAAAACCGTCGCCCGGATCCGGTGTTGCAACAGGTCGAGCATTACAATGACCCGACCATCACGGTCAACGACTCGTTCAAGCCAGTCGTGCGTTGGTGGGATCGTATTTCGCATCCTGAACAGATCATGCAGTCGCTACCGCATGCTGTTGAAACGATGCTGAACCCGGCAACACGTGGACCTGCGTTTATTGGGTTGCCGCAAGATATTCAGGCGACGGCATGTGACTATCCGGAAAGCTTTTTCGCTGAAAAGATTTGGCGCCTGCCACGACCGCGTGCTGATGTAGCTGCTGTCGCAGATGCTGCGGAAATGCTTAAGACGGCGAAAAAGCCGTTGATCATGGCCGGTGGCGGTGTTTTGTATTCGCGCGCCGAAAACGTGTTGAATGACTTCGCGGCCAAGCATGGTGTACCCGTTGCGGAAACGACCTCGGGCAAAACCTCCGTTCTGGACAGTCACGACCACGGTGTTGGCATGACGGGTCCAACGGGGATCACGGCTGCGAACAAATTGGCAGCGGATGCAGATGTTGTCTTATGCGTCGGCACACGCCTTCAGGATTTCGCAACTGGGTCTTGGACTTGTTTCCAAAACCCAGACGTCAAGTTCATCCATGTCAACACAGCCAGCTTCGACACACATAAACGTGGTGGCGTGTCTGTTGTTGGCGACGCCCGCGAGACTTTGATCGAACTTGGTGCAGCTTTGGGCGATTGGTTGGCCCCTGCGGATCGGATGGCACAGGCCAAATCAGAAATGTCCGCTTATCGTGACTATCTGACGACGCGTCGTCAGCCCCAAAATGACACTCCGCGTTATTCCGAAGTTGTTGGCGCAATTTGGGAAGATGCAAAGCCCGAAGATCGCGTTTTGACTGCGGCTGGCGGATTGCCAGGTGAAATGAACATGGGATGGTTGGCCAAATCGCATGGATCGTATGATTGCGAATACGGGTTTTCCTGCATGGGTTACGAGACCGCAGGTGGCTGGGGTGCAGCAATGGCCAAAGCCGAAGACAATGATGGCGGTGAATTGGTCGTCTTTGTTGGGGACGGCAGCTACATGATGTTGAATTCCGACATCTATTCGTCTGTTCTGTCTGGCCACAAGATGATCGTCGTCGTGTGCGACAATGGTGGATATGCCGTCATCAACCGCTTGCAGAACAATATGGGTAGCAAAAGCTTTAACAACCTTATTCAGGATTGCCGATTGGGCGAAGGTGTTGAACCATTTACACCTGACTTTGCTGCACATGCGGCGTCAATGGGCGCGATTTCGATTGATGTCAGCACAATTGACGAACTGAAAGACGCATTCAAACGTGCACGCGAGGCGGATCGAACCGTCGTCATTTGCACCAAGGTGCAAAGTCACAACTGGACCGATGGTGGCAGTTGGTGGGATGTGGGCGTACCAGAAGTGTCGCCCCGCAAAGAAGTTCAAGACGCCAAAGCTGAACACAGCAAAGGCCGCGACAATCAACGGGTAGGTGTATGATGGTAAAAGTTGGGATCTCTCCTATTTGCTGGCAAAATGACGATTTGCCAGAATTGACAACGGCTTTCACGATGGAACAGGCTTTGCAAGAAGGCCGCCAGATTGGATACACGGGCGTTGAACGCGGGCAGCGCATGCCCAAAGAAACCGAAGAATTGCGCGCCTATCTGGATCGCTATGACATTGGGTTGTGTGGCGGTTGGTGTTCAGGGGCGTCGTTGGTCAATAATTTGGCCGAAGAAAAGGCTGCTGTTGAACAACAAGTTGATCAATTCATTGCATTGGATGCCCCTTGCATCGTTTATGCTGAATGTTCGAACACAGTGCAGGCGTTGCCAGGCGTACCGATCGCGGATCGCGTAAAGCTAAGCAAAGATGAAATGCGCGATTATGGTGCACGCATCGGTGAATTGGCCAAGTGGATGGCGGATAAGGGCATGCCAATGGCCTATCACCACCACATGGGCACAATCGTCGAAGACGAAGAAGACATTAACTGGCTGATGGAATTCACACCTGATGCGGTCGGTCTGTGCTTTGACTCTGGCCACTTGCAGTTTGCGGGCGGCGACGTTGCGGTCACGCTTGACCGCTGGGCGCATCGCGTGCGGCATGTCCATTTCAAAGACATCCGTCCTGATGTCGTGGCAGACATTAAATCGGGAAACAAAGCATTCCTTGATGCCGTTGTCGCAGGCGCATTTACAGTTCCGGGCGATGGCTGCATCGACTTTCAAGTCATCGCCAATCGACTTGCTGCCATGAATTACGATGGTTGGATCGTTGTCGAAGCTGAACAAGATCCGGCCAAAGCTCCCCCTTTCGAGTATTCCCAAATGGGTTATGAACACATCCGGCAAGTCTGCGCGACCGCCGGTCTGGAGATAGAAGTATGAAAAGAGACATTTCAATTGCAGGCCAACCCGAAAACAAGGTTGGACTAGAGCGTCTGCGCGTCGGCGTATTGGGCATGGGGTTTATGGGAGGCACGCATACATTCGCGTGGAAGAACGGAAAATCCGTTTTTAACTGGCCCATCGACATCGAACTGAAGGCTCTTTTTGATACATCTCCGGAATCGCTGGAACTGAACGGCGGCCGATTTGGGTTCGAACGCTCCACAAATGATTGGCGCGAAGTCGTAGAAGCAGACGATATTGATGTGGTGTCGATTTGCACACCAAACTTTGCACACCGCGAAATGGCCGAAGCCGCAATGGCTGCGGGCAAACACGTCTGGTGCGAAAAACCAATGGCCACAAACTTGGATGACGCCCAATCCATGGTCGATGCAGCAAAAGCCAGCGGCGTCAAAACGATGCTTGGTTATAACTACATGAAATCTCCGGCCATTCTTGCGATCAAATCATTGATCGAAGAAGGCGCAATTGGTGAAGTCGTGCACTTTAACGGTGTCTATCAAGAAGACTTTATGTGCGACCCAGCGGCGCCACATTCATGGCGTTTGACCAAAGCCGGTGGCGGCAAAGGCGCATTGGGTGATATGGGATCCCATCAGGTAAGCATGGCAATATGGCTGTGTGGTCCGTTGTCCGATGTCGCCGCGCGATTGCAAACGGTTCACAAACAACGCCCCGATCCTGAAACAGGTGAGTTGAAAGAGGTCGAAACAGACGACCAGTATTCGGCAATCGGAACATTTGCCAACGGTGCGATGTTCACATTGCATACATCTTGGATTGGCATGGGTCACAAAATGAACCTAGGCTTCGAATTGATCGGAACCAAAGGATCCATTCGTTACGATCAAGAAGCCATGGGGGAATTCTGGTTGTATGAAATGGGTGATCGGAAAGGTGGTTTCCACGACACCGATCGCAATGGGTACAAGCGGATTCTGGTTGGTCCACAGCATCCACCATTCGGAAATTTCTGCCCTGCACCCGGCCACCATGTTGGGTTCAATGAAATGAAGGTCATCGAAGCCGGAGCCTTTGTTCGCGCGATTTTAGAGGATACCAAAGCTTATCCAGACTTCTCGGATGGGCTGTACTTTGAAGCCGCGTTGCAAGCGATACAAGACGCGAGCGAAAAAAGGGCTTGGGTAACGCTTTGACCAATCCAGTTCCCACGAGTTACGAAAATTTTTCAGCGCAGGTCGTCTCTCAATACGACGACCTGCCGCCACAGTTGCAAAAGATTGCACGCTTTGTGTTGGACAACCCGCAGCGTGTCGCCTTGATGACCATTGCGGAAATGAGTTCTGCAATTGGTGTGCAACCTTCGGCAGCTATTCGGTTTTCCAAAGCTCTTGGGTTCTCTGGCTTTAGCGAGATTCAGCGGATTCTAAAGGATCAGCTGACAGACCTAATCCCCGCGTCCTACTATGAACGTCTCAACGAACAAGGTGCGGGGGAAGCGGACACGCAGATTGCCCGCATGGCTGACCTCGCGCAGGCCAGCCTTGCTGCGTTACCAGCCGCGCAAGACATACAATTCGCGGCTGAAATTCTAGCCAATGCGCGCATCATCTATGTTGTCGGCATGCGGCGGGCGTTTGGAATTGGCGCATATGCAAGTTATTTGCTGGCTGGATTTGGCGCTCCAGTGCATCAATTGACTGGCGTGGGCGCAATGTCAGAAGGCCCAATGCAAGCGTTGGGACCAGAAGACGCAATGTTAAGCATCAGCTTCCCCAATTACCGGGCAGAAACGATGGATATCACGACCACCGCACGCGCACGTGGCGTCAAATTGATCGCATTGACTGACAGCCCGGTAAGCCCGGTTGCACAATTGGCGGATCACGTTTTGTTGGCGGATCAACCCGTCGAAACCGGATTTCGCAGCGTCGTTGGATCCATGGTCACGGCCCAAGCACTGGCCATGGAATATGGTCGCATTCGCACGCTTCAGCAAGGCGCAGACTGATGGCGACTGACAGGAGTTTGAAATGCCAAGATTAATCCCAAGCCGCACAGATGCGCACAAAGTCGATGCGCTGATCATTGGACGTGCGGGACTGGATCTTTATCCAACACCCGCAGGGACCAAAACCTGTGACGCAGAGAATTTCATGACCGATATGGGCGGATCCGCTGGCAACATTGCAGCGGCCATGGCTCGACAAGGCGCTCAGGTCGCACTGGCTGCGCCAGTGTCAGACGACCCGGTGGGCAAATTTGTACGCAACAAGCTTGCGGCGTTTGGCATCCAACACATCAACGCCGAACAGGTCGACAGTCAGGCCCGCACGTCACTAGCGTTGGCTGAACTGGTTCATCAGGGGTCAGAAACCGTCATCTACAGAAACAACGCGGCTGATTTTTCGCTTGCGTCAAACGACATCGACGCGTGGATTGACGCCGCCCCCCTGACCCTTGTCACAGGCACGGCTTTGGCCCGCGAACCATCACGGACGGCATGTCAAAAGGCATTGTCCAACAGTGTATGTGGCGTTTTGGATTTGGATTACCGGCCCTATTCTTGGACCAGCCAAGAATCCGCGGCACGCGTTTATCAAGAAGCCGGGAACGAGGCGTCCATCATTGTCGGCAATGACGAAGAATTCGCGGTGTTTGCCCCGGACGGCAAACCCAGAGAAACCGCCGCAGCATTGGCCGCAACAGGCAAAACCGTCATCTTCAAAGAAGGCGCAAAGGGATGCACCGCGTTGCGCGCTGACGCAGAGCCATTGTTTGTGCCACCCTACCCTGTTGATGCGCTAAAACCGTTTGGCGCAGGGGATGCATTCCTTGGCACCGCCCTTGTCGGATTAAGTCAGGGTCTGGATTTAGAAGACGCCTTGCGCAATGGTGCAGCGGCAGCGGCTCTTGTTGTACAACGCCCCGGATGCGCCAGCGCGATGCCTGATCAAGGCGAAGTGCAGGCATTTAGACAAATGAAAGAAGCAAGCTGATGCATATTCCTCCTTTTGATAACGCCAACTCTCCGATCGTTGACACCAACGACTCGATGACTCCTCTGGTCTATTTCAACCGCGTGCTGTTGAACGAAGGTGACACCTTCGAAAGTCACGTTGCGGGTTACGAAACCTGCATCGTTCCAGCAACAGGCAGCGTTGACATCCAGATTGGGGATTTCAGCGCCACCGGCGTTGGCGAACGTGGCAGCGATGTGTGGGATGGTGAACCTTCTGGTGTTTATGCCCCTGTCGGTGCGCGGGTACAGATAAAGGCGACAACAAAAACCGAAGTCTTTATTGCCGGGGCCAAGTTCGACGAAGTTTACAAGCCTTTTGCAATTCGACAGAACAACATCGACCTCGTGCAATACGGGTCCGACGACACTAAAACACATCGGAAAATCAAGCATATTCTGGGCCAAAACCCTCCGGGTCAGGTCGGGCGATTGCTTGTGTCAGAATTGTTTACGGTCGGAGCTGGCGGTTGGTCAGGCTTTCCGCCGCATAAACACGACACGGACCGCTTGCCCGACGAAACCCATCACGACGAAGTTTACAACTTTCGGTTCAAACCGGATCATGGGTTTGGTGTCCAACTGTTGCAACACATTGATGGAGAAGTTGGCCAAGCCCATCATTTGGTTGATGGATCGACCATTAAGATCGAAAAGGGGTATCACCCTTGTGTAGCAGCCCCGGGATACGAGATGTATTACTTTACAATTCTTGCAGGAAACTCGCAGCGGTCACTCGTGCAGTATTTCCAACCAACTCATGCCTATCAGGTCGAAACGATCCCTGGCATCAAGGATATGGTTGCAAAGTTTAAATAATGCCTCTTGTACCTCTCTCGCCCGTCCTTGACGCAGCCCTTTCCCGTGGTGGGGCTGCCTTAGGTATGGTTTGCCTAAGTTGGGAAGACGCAGAAGCGTTTGTAGCCGCTGGAGAAGCAGAAGGTGTTCCGATCATACTTTCTGCTGGTCCGGGCGCCCGTGCAGCCATTCCATTGCGGATATGGGGCGAAATGTTTCGCTCGCTGGCAGACAAAGCCAGCATTCCAGTTGTTGCGCATCTTGATCATGGACATTCATTTGAAGATTGCGAAACCGCTTTGGACGCTGGTTTTTCAAGCGTTATGTTTGATGGATCGAAATTGCCGCTGGATGAGAATATTTCCATAACCCAAAAGGTTGTGGCATTGGCACGCCAGCATGGTGCAAGTACCGAAGGCGAAGTTGGGGTTGTTGGATATTCAGGTGGAGCAGCGTCTGACATGACCGCCACCCAAGACGCCGCACGCTTTGCGAACGAAACCCAAGTTGACTGCCTTGCGATTTCCATTGGCAACGTGCATTTGACCCCAGATCATTCAACGCCACTGAATTGGGAACGCCTTGCGGAAATACGCGCGGCAACGCCAGTTCCATTGGTGATCCACGGCGGTTCTGGCGTTCCACCTGATAACCGCGCCAGAGCAGCGCGCGAATTTGCAGTGTGCAAGATCAATTTAGGCACTGAAATCAGGCAGGCTTATGGCAGTGCATTGCGCGATGTTCTTGCCAAGGACGATCAGATCTTTGACCGCCTCGCCATCGCACGTGGCGTGCGCGAAACCAGAGCCCCCTTCATCCAAAAGCTGTTACGCACCGCGTGGGCGTAACAGACTAAGCCACGCGCAATTGCGAACTGACGGATTGTTCCTAGACGCGGATGTTGTCACCGGTCTTCTGCTGTCTTTTCAAGCACGTGGCCAAGGACTGAAAGCCCGTCAACGTTCGCACAGTCTGTTCCCACCCAGTCCGCGATTGGATCCAATCTGAGAACGATGTGGGCCTGTGCGCATGATTTGACCACCACAGCGCCACATTCTCGCCCAACGTATTTGCAATCAATTAACCGGTATTGAATTTTCGGATGAAATCGATGGCCACAAACATATTAAAATTTCGCACGGCTTTGATCATCGCAGCCCTGACTGTGTTTGGGTCTGTCGGAACAAGCTTTGCAGAAACCCGCGGTGCAGCGAGTTTTCAAGTCATCAAACCCGAGCCGGTTCAGCAACAGGTTATCATACCACCGTTGCTAGGCCCGACTGACTTGAAAAACCTGATGACTGTCACGCAACCCTATTTGCTGGACATTCGCAACGAAAGCGCATTGCGCGCACGCTTTAGCTATGAAAAAGGCCATATTCCGAATTCGGTCAACGTTCCCTATGGACGCTGGCGCAGTCTTTGGAATGACCCCCTATCCGTCCCTTCCGATGCTCAATTGACCGAATTGATCCAATCATCCGGCCTGACATACGACCAACCCATCGTCATTGTTCATTCCAGCGCTGCCAAAGGTAACTTTGGTTCAGCAGCTTTCGTTTACTGGACGTTGAAGAGCGCCGGTTTCAAAAACATGGCGATTTTGAATGGCGGGATACAAGGCTGGAAAGATATCGGAGAAACTGTATCCAAGCAGCCAACCGAGATCGTCCGATCGGACGTCGTCGTCACCTTGGATCAATCCTGGCTAGCGACACATAAAGACGTTGATGCCGTTCTGAATGGCACGAGCACAGCGCAATTGTTGGACGCACGCCCAATCAAACAGATCATGAAAGATGCGTCTTTGGATGGATCGTTTACCCTGAATGCCGAAGAGCTTGTCACCGGAGATGGTGCAACTGCGGCAAGCGACCAGTCAATTTTCATGCGCATTAAGAAAGCCGACTTGGATTGGGAATTCAACGACGTCATCACGTATTGCAACAACGGAGCCCTTGCAGCCGTTGACTGGTTTATGGCCAGTGAAATCGCAGAAATTCCAAATGTACGGGTATATGCACATTCTTTAAAATCACGAGCACGCGCCGAACGTTTGCGGCAAAGCCGCCCTGTTAACTAAATAACTCAATCTTGAATATTAAACACAAATGAAAATCTAACGATCTGAGTGAAAGGAATGTCGCATGACACCACTCAAGTCAAAAATGACAAAACTAATTGGCGCATCAATTTTCGCGCTTTGTGCGGGCTGGGCACAGGCCGACACAATTACATTGCACGCAAAGACCGGCAGTACTTCGATCGAAGGCAAAATTCTGGATTTTGACGGTTACGTCTATACTGTTCGCACCGCTTTGGGCGACTTGGTTCTTGCCGCGAACGCCGTCACCTGCGAAGGCGCAGCATGTCCAGCAGTTGAACCTGAATTGATTGAATTCAAAGTGGCAGGTTCACGCTCTGTTACCACGCAACTTTTGCCGAAACTCTTCAAAGCTTATGCCGCCGATTTAGGCGCGACTTTGGAAACCACGGCCGAAGACAGCGAATACAATATGTATCTAATGAATGTTCAGGATGGAACAGACCTTAGCGTCGAATTCGTGCATTCAAATTCAGCCATGGGTATCAACAAGCTGAACGAAAATGCAGTGCAAGCTGCGTTAACAACGCGCACTGCAAACGAGCTGGAACAAGCAACAGCCGAGAGCGCCGGGTTGGGTCGCTTGCGGTCTGAACAACAGGAAAACGTCATCGCGTATGACGGATTGCTCGTGGTGACACATCCGGAAAACCCTGTGCGTGCCATGTCCGAAAACAACGTCGCCCAGATCTTTTCAGGCAAGATAAACGACTGGTCACAGCTTGGGCGCGACTCTGGTCCAATCACAGTCTATCTGCGCGAAGCAGAAAGCAGTTCGCGTGAGCTTCTGCAAGAAGTCTTGATGAAACCGAACCGCCAACAGATCAAGACACGCGTCAAGATCATGGAAAGCGATGCAGAAATCGCCGAAGCCGTTCGCAACGATCCAAACGGAATTGGGTTGACCAGCTTTGCGCACCGCGCTGGTGTGACAACGTTGGAAATCGAAGGTGTATGCGGCATTCGCGTCCCTGCAACGCACTTCACGATTAAAACGGGTGAATACCCTCTGTCACGTCCGGTCTATCTTTATAAAACCGGCGCTGAAACACCTACAGCGATCCAAAACTTCCAAGATTACATGGCGTCAGACGATGCTCAAAGCATCATCCGTCAGGCTGGTTTTGTCGACCGCGCGATCACATCAGAAGCTTTGAACACGCAAGGTTTGCGGGTCACTCACGCTGTGATGCGCGAAGAAGACGGTGTCAGCATGGATGGCACGAAAAAGATGCTCAAACTTATGAGCAATGCAAAACGTCTGTCGACAACCATCCGCTTTGACAATGGATCGACCGAACTGGATGCCACTGATTATTCGGAACTCGAAGCTTTGGCAAAAATGGCCATGAGCCCGGAATACAAAAATACCCAAGTCTACTTTATGGGATTTTCGGATTCAGTGGGTCGCGCAGATTTGAACCAGTTTCTTGCCCTGCAACGTGCAGAAATTGTGCGTCAGGCGCTCGTGTCTCGCTATCCTGAATTGTCGGACCGGATCAAAGCGCGCTCGGTTGGATATGGTGAACTCTCACCGCTGGCATGCAACGAAACACGCCCCGGTCGTAAGGTGAACCGCCGTGTAGAAGTCTGGGTTCACAACCCCGCAGCGATTGCGGTCAATTAAGCTATTCACACTTAAACCAATTAAAGCGACGCGGGATATCCTGCGTCGCTTTTTGCATTTCAGTCTAACGCTTCGGCCACTTTCGGATATTCAATATCCATCATCGGTGGATCTTGGGGCGAACGGATACGACGCATCAGCGCCTCGGCCAGAAATGATCCAGCCTGTCGGACATCTTCACGCACGACAATAATGTTCCTGCGAAAGTACCCTAGAAACGGAACGGCTTCCTTGCCAACTAGGTCCACATCCTTGCCAATTGTCATGCCGCAAGATTCTATGGTCGTAACGGCCGCAATCGTTGCCGCCGTCGAAGAAGAGATTATCCCATCCGGTGGAGATTTTTGCGACATCACGCGTCTGATTTCTGTTTCTAGACAGGAAAAGGATGAATTGTTGAACACGTTTTGCAGCAACTCAACTTTCACATTGGCAGCCATCGCAGCCGATTCCATACCGTCAATCATATGACGTGCATAGTTCTGGTCGAAGGGCGGCGCGACCATCACAATATTCTTGCGACCTTTGGCGGCCAGTTTTTGCAAAGCCAATTCACCAAATGCCGTGTTGTCGAAATCAAAGTAAGGATGAGACCACCCCGCATCCGTCCGACCATGGGTCGCGAATGGAAAATTGTGATCCAACATGTATTTAACGCGTTCGTCTTGCGGTTTGATCTGATTGATAATCACCCCATCCGCAGAGCCGGTTTCCACGATGTAACGGATCGCCTCCATTGGATCGTCTTCTGACGAAAACGGGGTAACAATCATATGGTAAGGCGTTCCGCGCAACGTGTCGGAAATTGAATAAACCAATTGCGCCGTATGATTAACCATGTGTTCTTCGCTGGAAACGACCAGCGAAATCACATTTGTTTTGCCAGTACGAAGGCGGACACCTGCGCGGTTGGGGCGATAGCCAACATCCTTGGCGACATTGCGGACCTTTTCCTTTGTCGCTTGGCCAATATCCGGCGCATCATTCAAGGCACGCGATACTGTTGTCACCGCGAGACCTGTCAGCTTTGCGATGGTGCGCAATGTTGGGCGTTCTGTCCCATTGCGACGCTTGTTAACCGAATCATCCATCCCGTTCACCTGTGCAAATTTTGAGCAGGTTGCCGAAGTTTCGACATGAGGATTGGATCGGTTCCATCCATTTCCTTGAGGTTTTTAAAGGTCATCGTCGTCATAGCGAAGGTTTATAAGTACAAGATTGATTTTTGCAACTGTAACGATATAGGCTGTTTCTGCAACGATACAGTTTTTGGGAGGAAACAATGAAAACACTGTCTTGGGCAGCCGCTCTATCGCTTTCGGTCGCGCTTCCACACGTCGCGCAAAGCGCTGATTTAGAAGTTACGCATTGGTGGACATCAGGTGGTGAAGCCGCCGCAGTTGCCGAATTTGCAAGCGCCTTTAATGGCAAAACAGACCACAACTGGGTCGATGGTGCGATTGCCGGTTCCGGCGGCACAGCACGCCCAATCATTGTAAGCCGCATTATTGGTGGCGATCCAATGCACGCCACACAGTTGAACCACGGTCGCCAAGCCGAAGAGCTGGTGGAAGCCGGTCTTATGCTAGACCTGACCGACATCGCAGAAGCTGGCGGATGGCGTGACATTGTTAATCCTGTTTCACTGCTGGACAGCTGCACAGTTGACGGCAAAATCTATTGCGTTCCTGTTAATATTCACTCGTGGCAGTGGATTTGGCTAAGCCACAAAGCCTATGCCGATGCAGGTGTAGATGTGCCCTCGAATTGGGCGGAATTCGTCGCCGCCGCGCCCAAGCTTGAAGACGCAGGCAAAATTCCGTTGGCAATGGGGCAGCAGCCTTGGCAGTCAAATGGCGCATTTGGTGTTCTTGCCGTTGCCATCGGTGGTCAAGACCTGTGGACAAAAATCAATGTCAACAAAGATGCTGAAGCGGCAGCTGGTGCAGAGATGACAAAAGTCTGGGAAGCGTTTGGCGCAGCCCGTTCGTTGTCTAAAGGATCGACAGTTCAGGACTGGAACCAAGCGACAAACCTTGTGATCACCGGTAAAGCTGGCGGTCAAATCATGGGCGATTGGGCGCAAGGTGAATTCCAAATTGCAGAACAGGTCGCTGGTCAAGATTACTCGTGCCTCCCTGGTCTTGGCGTGAACGAAATCATTTCGACGGGTGGGGACGCATTTTATTTCCCCAAGCAAGATGACCCGGTGATTGAAGCGGCGCAAAAAGAACTGGCGACGCTGATGATTTCGAAAGAAGTTCAGGTCGCGTTCAACCTTAAGAAAGGGTCGCTGCCGGTTCGCGGCGATATCGATCTTGAAGCGGCGAATGACTGCATGAAAAAAGGTTTGGATATTCTGGCTGCAGGGTCAATCCTTCCTGATGGCAACCAAGTTCTGAGCCCGGACACAACAAGTCAGATCGAAGATCTGATGGTCGAGTTCTGGAATGACACGTCCTATGCAACATCTGATGCACAGGCCGCATACGCGGATATCATTGCCAACGCGGACTAAACCACACAGCACCCGCCGCATATCACGCGGCGGGTGCATTTGCAGCTTTCCTACACTTTTGGAGGTCCGAAATGGCCGACACCCAAGCGTCTTCGTCGCAGCGCCCCAGTAGTCTTCTGCGCAATCTCAGCGCCAAGATTGCATCGATCCCGATGATCTTGACGGCCTTGGTCGTCTTTGTCGGCGGCACGGTTTGGACCGTAGTTTACTCTTTCACGTCCTCGCGCCTCTTGCCGAAATTGGATTTCGTTGGCCTGGCGCAATACGAACGCCTTTGGGGCACGCGGCGCTGGTTGGTGTCGATCGAAAATTTGGCCGTCTATGGCATTTGCTCGCTGATCTTAAGCCTTCTGATTGGGTTCACGCTGGCCGCATTGCTTGATCGGAAAATCCGAGGCGAAAACATTTTTCGCACGATCTTCTTGTACCCCTTCGCCCTTAGCTTCATCGTCACTGGACTGGTGTGGCAATGGATTTTGAACCCTGAATTCGGCATTCAAAAGATTGTGCGTTCAATGGGCTGGGAAAGCTTTTCGTTTGATCCGCTTTATACGGCAGATATCGTGATTTACGGCATTCTGATTGCTGGTCTGTGGCAAGGCACCGGGTTGATCATGGTGATCATGCTTGCCGGATTGCGCGGGATTGACGAAGAAATCTGGAAAGCATCCAAGGTCGACGGAATTCCAACGTGGAAGACCTATATCTTTATCGTCATTCCAATGATGCGACCGGTTTTTGTCACCGCTTTGGTTCTGATCACCAGCGGTATTGTGAAAGTCTACGACCTTGTCGTGGCGCAAACATCCGGCGGGCCGGGCATCGCATCTGAAGTCCCTGCCAAATACGTCTATGACAAAATGTTCCAAGCGCAAAACCTTGGTCAGGGCTTCGCGGCCTCAACGATGATGTTGCTCAGCGTGGTTATCATTCTGATCCCTTGGGCCTACCTCGAATTCGGAGGCAAGAAACGTGACTGATGCAACACTGAACGCACAATCCGAGCCGCGCGGACCACGTCCACGCCGCCGCTTTTCGCGCACAAATATCATGCTGTACGGCACGCTGATCGTTATCGCGATGTACTACGCCTTGCCTCTTTACGTGATGATCGTCACGTCGCTGAAAGGCATGCCAGAAATTCGCATCGGAAACGTCTTTGCACCCCCTGTGGAGATCACATTCCAACCTTGGGTCAAAGCATGGTCCGAGGCCTGTACGGGTATCAATTGTGATGGCCTAAGCCGCGGCTTTTCGAACTCGGTCAAAATCTTGATCCCGTCCGTGATCCTGTCAATCGCCGTCGCTTCGGTGAACGGATACGCCTTGGCGAACTGGCGTTTCAAGGGATCAGAGGTCTTTTTCACCATTCTGATCATTGGTGCGTTCATTCCGTTTCAAGTCATGCTGTACCCGCTTGTGATCATCCTGCGTGAAATGGGTCTTTACGGATCTGTCTGGGGCTTGGTTCTGGTGCATACAATCTTTGGTATGCCCATTCTGACGCTGCTGTTCAGAAACTACTTCACATCGATTCCCGAAGAGCTGTTCAAAGCGGCGCGGGTCGATGGAGCAGGGTTTTGGCGGATTTACTTTCAGATCATGTTGCCAATGTCTTTGCCGATCTTTGTTGTCGGTATGATCATTCAGGTGACAGGCATCTGGAACGATTTCCTGTTTGGAGTGATCTATACGAAACCTGAACATTATCCGATGACCGTGCAGCTGAATAACATCGTGAATTCAGTGCAGGGCATCAAGGAATACAACGTCAACATGGCCGCCACGTTGCTAACCGGGCTGGTGCCACTGACCATCTATTTTGTGTCTGGAAAGCTGTTTGTCCGCGGTATCGCGGCGGGCGCGGTCAAAGGCTGAATCGTGCTGGGGCAATGTCTCAGGCAGCGCATGGCGCTAACGTAACACAAGGAATGCGCGCGGAAGACGCGCAAAAGGGAGTGAACATGGAACCGAGCATTTCGATTAAAGAGCTCAAGCTGAATTTCGGCGCCGTCGAAGTTCTGAAAGATCTCAATCTGAATATCGGACAAGGCGAATTCCTTGTCCTGTTGGGGCCATCGGGGTGCGGCAAGTCGACATTGTTGAATTGTATTGCAGGCCTTCTGGATGTCACCGACGGTCAAATCCATATCGGCGGGAAAAACGTCACTTGGGAAGAGCCAAAAGACCGAGGGATTGGAATGGTTTTCCAGTCTTACGCGCTTTATCCGCAGATGACCGTGCGCGGGAATTTATCATTTGGTCTGCGCAACCAGCGGATGCCAAAGGCCGAAGTGAACGAACGCGTTGACCGGGCGGCGGGCATTTTGCAGATCGAAAGCCTTCTGGACAGAAAACCCGGCGCATTGTCTGGGGGGCAACGACAGCGCGTAGCAATTGGCCGCGCCCTTGTTCGCGACGTCGACGTTTTCTTGTTCGACGAACCTTTGTCGAACCTCGATGCGAAACTCAGGTCAGAATTGCGTGTCGAAATCAAACGCCTGCACCAACGGCTCGACAATACGATGGTGTATGTCACCCATGACCAGATCGAAGCGCTGACATTGGCGGATCGGATCGCGGTCATGAAAGGTGGCGTCATCCAGCAACTGGCTGACCCGCAGACGATCTATAACAAACCGTCGAACCTGTTTGTGGCTGGGTTTATCGGATCGCCAACGATGAGCTTTCTGGACGGGAGGCTTGAGGTCGAAAATGGCGTGGCCCAATTCAAAATTGGAAATCACAGCATCAATCTTGACGGTTATGATGGCGGGCCCCTTCAGTCTCTGGACAAGGCTATTCTTGGTCTGCGCCCTGAACACGTCACGACTTTCGGTTCCCCACAACCGGGCACCCTGCCCGCGACTGTGGATATTGATGAACCGATGGGGTCGGACAGCCTTCTTTGGTTGTCTGTTGAAGGACAGCAAGTATCAGTGCGGGTTGCGGCCGAACATAAGTCGACGCCGGGCGAGCACACTCATTTGAATTGTGACATCACCAAAGCATCGCTATTTGATGCCGCAACTGGCGAACGTCTTTGATCCAATGATTGACGCGACCCTCTCCGGCACATGGTCCTTGCGGGACATGATGGGCGACTTCCAGTGCGACATGGCCGTGCCGGGCGATGGCGTTTCTGCGTTGGTTGCTGCCGGGCACCTGCCCGACCCATATGTGGGCCGCAACGAATTGGATTGCCGCTGGGTCGCAGAACGAGACTGGGTCTTGAGCCGCGAATTCACTTGTCAGGATACGGAATACGACCTTGTTTTGTATGGATTAGACACCGTCGCAGAAGTCTCAATCAATGGTCAGGTTGTCCTGAACGGACAGAACAGTTTTCGACGCTATGTTGTTGATGCATCCAGTGCGTTGAAGATTGGCGGAAATGAAATACGGATCACCTTCCGATCCAGCGTTCAAGAGGCCGCAGAACGCCAAGCGGCACAGCCCTATTATGTGCCATATAGTGAGGGCAATAGTCCCATTCCAAACGGAAATATGTTGCGCAAAGTGCAATGTGATTTTGGCTGGGACTGGAACATTGCGCTTGCGCCGTTTGGAATTACGGGTTGCATTGGCTTGTCTTCGCGGACCAACGCACGGATCACTGAGATAGTCGTAACGCAGACCCACAGCAAAGACATGGCCAAGCTGTCCGTTCGCGTGACTGCGGAACGTGCCAAATCCACCGAAGTGTCTATTTGTGGTGTCACAAAAACCGTTCTCTTGGAAAACGGGACGGGCACAGCCGTTCTGTCCATTCCTGATCCGGATCTGTGGTGGCCTGTTGGTTTAGGTGATCAAACGCTTCATCAATTGACGGTCACAGCAGACGACACCAAAGCAACACGGCAAATTGGTTTACGCGATGTTGAACACATCAACATGCCCGACGCAAAAGGTGCTGCGTTCAAATTCCGAGTGAATGGTCACGACACATTTATGCGTGGCGCGAACTGGATCCCTGCGGACGCATTGTTTTCCCGGATCACTCAGGACGGCGTGCGCGACCTTTTGCAATCGGCCATCGATGCCAACATGAACATGATCCGCATCTGGGGTGGTGGGCGCTATGAGCCGGATTGGTTTTATGATCTCTGCGACGAGCTGGGCTTGATGGTCTGGCAGGATTTTATGTTTTCTTGCAGCCTCTACCCTTCTGACCAAGAGTTCCTTGATGAGGTCGCTCACGAAGTGCGCGATCAAGTCACCCGCCTTAATCACCATGCCTGCATCGCCCTTTGGTGTGGCGATAACGAACTGGTCGGTGCTTTGACTTGGTATCCCGAAGCACGGGAAAACCGCGACCGTTATCTGGTCGCCTATGACAGATTAAATCGAACGATCGAAGCAACACTCGCGGAGGTGGTCCCGCAGGCCAATTGGTGGCCCTCAAGCCCGGCCTCGGGACCACAAGATTTTGGCGACGCATGGCACGACGACAGCAAAGGGGACATGCATTTTTGGTCAGTTTGGCATGAAGGTCGCGATTTTGAACATTACCGCGATGTGAAGCCGCGGTTTTGTTCGGAATTTGGATTTCAATCGTTCCCCTCGGCCCATGTGATCCGAACATTTGCCAGCCCGTCCGACATGAATATTGCCAGCCCCGTCATGGAAGCCCACCAAAAGAACGCGGGCGGCAATGCGCGCATTGCGGAAACGATGTTCCGATATTTTCGATTTCCGAACAGTTTCGACGATTTCGTGTATCTAAGTCAGGTGCAACAAGGGCTCGCAATGCGCATGGCCGTTGAATATTGGCGTTCTCTGCAACCGCATTGCATGGGCACGTTGTATTGGCAGTTAAACGACACGTGGCCGGTCGCCAGTTGGTCCAGCCTGAACCATGGTGGCGATTGGAAATTGCTGCACTACATGGCGCGTCGTTTTTACAAACCAACTTCTGTTTTCGCGATTCCCGACAACGATTGCATTCGCTTTGTCGCCGTGAACGACACCCGCAATGAAACGGACGTCAGTGTTGAAGTCTTTAGTCTAGCTGAAGACGGCATTGTTCACCCGATTAAGACGGGAACGCAGCGCGTCCCGGCGGCGAAATCAAAAACGATTTTGGAAATTTCAAAACCAGACACGCCATTACTTTGGTTCAAATGGCAATCGGATACTGTGCACGGGTCTGACCACATTTCATTGCAACGTTATAAGTCACTGGACTTGCTCGACCCCGAAATCACCGCAACCCCGCACCAAAAGGACGGGAGTTGGAACATCGACCTTCGCGCGCAATCCTTGGGCCTGTTTGTGTCTCTTGAGGCCGACATACCCGGACGGTTTTCTGAAAACGCCATCACGCTTTTACCAAACTCACCGCAATCGATCCAATTCACGCCAACATCGCCGGAACAAACGCCGCAGATCACTGTGCGTGATCTATACTCAGCCACTTGCGCCGTTCCTCAAGGCGCAGAGGCATCAACTCTAAGGGGGGCATCATGACCCAATATTCCTATCAGCTTTACTCCTCACGCAATTACCCTCCCTTATCCGACACGCTGAAAATGATCAGTGCGGCAGGATATTCCGCCGTCGAAGGATTTGGGGCCATGTATGAAGGCCTTCCCAACGTTACGGCACTTAGACGGGAATTGGATGCAGCGGGCCTAAAAATGCCAACCGGGCATTTTGGGCTTGGGTGGCTTGAAACCGACCTAGAAGGTGCAATGAAAACAGCGCGTGATTTGGGCATCGAAATCATCATTGTCCCATTCATCATGCCAGAAGACCGCCCCACTGATGCCGCAGGGTGGACAGCCTATGGTCAAAGCCTTGCCAAGGTGGGTGACGCGATCACTGCGGCCGGATTCCAATTTGGATATCACAATCACGATTTCGAGTTTGCCGCCCTGCCAACCGGTGAAATTCCTATGGATTTGATTATGGAATCCGCACCCAATGTCGGTCTGGAACTGGACGTGGCTTGGGTCGTTCGCGGCGGCAGTGATCCGTTGGAATGGATCGAACGCTACAGCGATCGGATCATATGTACGCACGTTAAAGACATTGCCGCCAGCGGCAAATGCGAAGACGAAGATGGCTGGGCAGATGTTGGCCATGGAACCGTTGATTGGCCAGCCGTGTTCAAGGCAGCACGCGCCACAGGTTGCAAACACTTCATTGCAGAACACGATAACCCAAATGATCACAAACGCTTTGCCGAACGCTCGATTGCGGCAATGAAAGCTATGGAAGGCTAACGCATGACGACCCCAATGAAAGTTGGCCCAATGAAAGTTGGAATTATCGGCTGTGGTAATATTTCGGGCGCGTATATGCGTCTGGCCCCCCTGTACCGCGACATAGATGTGGTGGCTTGCGCCGACGTTTCGATGGACGCGGCCCAAGCACGCGCCGACGAATTTGGCCTGCGCGCACTCAGCGTTGATGACTTGTTGGCGTCTGACGACATCGACATCGTCGTGAACCTCACAATCCCAGAAGCGCATTACCCCGTCATGAAGCGTATTCTGGAATCCGGCAAACACGCCTATTCAGAAAAGCCGTTTGTGCTGGCCATGTCAGAAGCAACAGAATTGGCAAAGTTGGCGAAAAAGAATGGTTTGCGGATTGGGTCGGCGCCTGACACGTTTTTGGGGGGCGCGCATCAACAGGCGCGCGCTCATGTTGACAGTGGGGCCATCGGGAAAATCACGTCTGGGTCTGCGATGGTCATGAACCACGGCATGGAGCATTGGCACCCAAACCCTGATTTCTTCTTCCAACCTGGCGCGGGTCCAATGTTGGATATCGGCCCTTACTATGTGACGGCTTTGGTCAACATCCTTGGCCCAGTCAAACGCGTCGCGGCCTTAACGACTTCGGCGTCTGACACCCGCGTTATCAAGTCCGAACCGCGTAAAGGTGAAACCTTGCAGGTGAATACGCCAACCAACATTCAAGCGATGTTTCATTTCGAAAATGGCGCGACAGTTAGCATCATCACCAGTTGGGATGTATGGGCGCATCGTCATGAGAACCTTGAGCTTTATGGCACTGAAGGCTCTCTTTATATTCCTGACCCAAACTTCTTTGGCGGACCTGTAATCGCTGGGGGTGGTGATAACACGGACATGGAAACCTTGCCGGAATGGGATCACCCGTTTGGCAAAGCAAACGAAACCAACGGTGCGGGTGAACCACAGGCCAATTACCGCACGGCTGGCTTGGCAGACATGGCTGCAGCCATTCGCGAAAACCGTCCACACAGGTGTTCGCTGGAATTGGCAAGTCACGTCATAGACGTAATGACGGCCACGTTGAAGTCAGGCGAAACAGGTGCATTTGTGACGTTGGACAGTACATGCACCCGCCCTGATCCGCTCACCCCGGATCAAGCGCGCGCTTTGATGAAATGATGATTTGGGCCGCGGTTTAATCAACGCGGCCCCTTTTTCACCACATGCCAACACGATCAGTCGGCAATCATTCCCGGCAATTCGCGTATCACATCCGAAGATCGTCGTGCACGGGCTAAAAGCCAGCCCCCTTGCACCAATACAAACAAATGTTCAGCGGCGCATTGTCCTTCTTTTTCAGACACTCCGAACCGAAGTGCATGATCATGAACTTCGGCGATCCATCCATCATAAAGATGCATGGCATGGGTCCGGAATCCTTCGTTGTCCGGCCCTTCGAACAAGGTTGACCCAATAGGGCAAGCGTCCCATTTCCCTGTCAAATCAAACAGTTTCGCCAATTTAAAGCACAGCGTCGTCGCCCCATCCTGAAAAGTCGTTGCGTTGTCGAAACTGACTGCAATCAATCGCAACATTTCGTCTGACGCCCATGTTGCAGCAGCCAAAGCCAGATCAGATTTCCCCCGTGGAAAGTGATGGTACAAAGACCCCTTGGGCGCATTGGCATCGGCCAAAAGGTCATTCAATCCAACACCGTGATACCCACGCGTGCGAAACAAGTTTGCCGCAGATCTGATCAATCGGTCTTTTGTTGGCAAAGGGCGCGAAGATGTCGTCATAGATTTAACTTGACATCAATAGACCAATTGGTCCAGTTCGAATACTAGACCGATCAGTCTAGAGCAGGAGAACTCCCATGCCACGCGACACACATGAACAACGCAACGCTGCTGAACAGACCGTATTGTTCAAAACAATGGATGGTGCAGAGTTGATTGGGCAATTGTATCTTCCAACCCACCCTGCGTTTGCGGTTGTCGTCCTGAATGGCGCAACTGGCGTACCACAGCGGTTCTATCGGCATTTCGCGCGGTGGCTGGCCAATGAACGCGGCTTGGCCTGTTTGACATACGATTATCGCGACTTTGGACGATCAATGTCGGGTTCTATGCGCGGTTCAACTGCGAAGTTGAGCGATTGGGCCATCACTGACGCTCAAGCCGCACGACGCGCCGCGCGTAAGTTGGTGCCGGATACTCCTGTTTGGGTAATTGGTCATTCGTTGGGGACGATGTTGATCCCTGCGCAGGACGATCTGGCGGATATTGCCCGCATCATCGGCGTATCCAGTGGATTGGTTCACATACAGGACCATCCCCCTTCATATCGATGGTTAGCGTGGCTTTTCTGGTTCGGCATCGGTCCCGCCGCGACCGCCCTTTTGGGATTTTTGCCGGGCCGTGCGCTTGGTTTCGGAGAAGACTTGCCCAGTGGCGTGTATTGGCAATGGCGACGTTGGTGTACGTCACACGGCTGTTTCCAAAGCGAACTTGGGCACGATTTACCGGAATTTCGTCCTGACAAGCTGAACGCGCCGGTACAATTGTTTAGCCTGAAAGACGATGTGATGACGACGCCAGATTGCATTCAAAAACTGGCCGATCTCTATAAAACGGCAAAACACACCACGATTGATCCCACGGATCATAACCTTGGCCAAGTTGGGCACTTGGGTTTATTCGCCCCAGACAACAAAGTCCTTTGGCCCGAAATTTTGGGGTCCTAAGGCATTCGACGAAGATGGGGATAAGGTGAGAGATTGACATCGACCCAAGCGGGGCTCGTTACGGCTGCTTCCTTCCGGATCTGACCGGGTTGGCGAGGCGCTTACCCGCGCCAACCTCTCGATTCACGATATAGCGATCAAGTTTCTACTTCGCAAGATGCCTACATGACCGAGTTTGAAATCAAAGCGACACTTGAACCCGCAAAAATCCGTCCGTCGTTTCATTCAATGGTGCTGGTTCAAAGTGGTCAATTTGGCTGAGGTGTGAAACAGCGTTTGGCGCGGTCTCGAATATGGCTTTGTGACCAATCTTGGGATGCAAATGCCAATCGGCCAAAACGTGACCTTTCCAGTTTCCGCGGCGCAATAAATTCACAATCGTTTGCTTTAACGTGATGTCTGAAACGACATCCGCACCACGCCCAACAGGGCTGAGAAACTTGCCGCCACCGTTTGCGCGGTAATTGCTCATTGCGACCAAAAACCTTTGCTTTGGATCAATTTCAGAGCGGTTCCATTTGATTGAACTGATCCGACGAGCTGTTGGATCAACAATTTGCCCATTCACACCGTATCGGGCTGGTTGGCGCGGATCTATGACGACTGACAGCCCCAAGAACATATCAAAGTTGAAACCGGGCAACCCGTTTTGCGTCAGTCGGGGAAACGGAGCGCATCCATCCATTTGATTGAAAACGATGGCAGAACGTTCAAGCCATTCCATTATTTGTTGGCCCGTCAGAACAACACCACTCAGCCTATCTTCAAATGGGCAAAGCATATCGATGGCCCGCCGAGGTATCTGCCCCGGCGGGACATCGACGTAGTGATCTGGGCCTGAACGCCCCCCTGACAACCCCGGTGCCACCACAGCCAACCTTGGCAATTGAGCCAAGTCAGGAGGAATGTCGCATTGATCCAGTCCGTGTAAAAATGCTTGGGACAGCAAACCCAAAGCAGGGTCAGGACACAGCAATGAAAAATACGAATGTAAATGAACATCCGTTTCCCCGACCACTTCGTTTAAACGCATATCCGTCAGACGTTGGGCAGATTTAATCGCCTGATTGATCTGTGGTTCTGCTGGCTGTCCGCACGCAGCGAATAATTCGGACTTCGCTGAAACAATTTCCCAAACACCTTGAGTTGACAGCGTCAGCTTCAGGTCAATGCACCCTAAATGCGAAGCAGCGTAACCCGGCATAACAGCAGGCACGCCCTTTACCGTTCCATTGACGGAATCGACATCTTTGACGCCTTGAAGATGAGGCCCAGGCAAACACTGATGCGTATGCCCTGCAATGATTGCGTCGAAGTCTTGTGTGTCTGCCAAGAACAACCCAAAATTCTCTAGTCCCGCCTTATCCGACGTGTCATCGAATCCAGAATGACACAGCGCAACGACGATGCTTGCCCCCTTTTGACGCAACCGCCGCGCTTCATCGCACATCGCTTCAACCGGATCGCAAAACGTAACGTTTTCACCCAGCCGATCCCCGGCCCAATGCTCGGTTTGGCGTGGTAGCCCTGAAACGACTCCGATCTTGAAAGGTCTTGTCTGCGCATCAGAACATGACACCTCAAGGTCAACGAGAGTGCCCGCTTCCATTGATGTTTTGCCTTTGCTCCGCAAATTCCCGCACAAAACTGGAAATTGCGCGGCCTCAGCGAAACGGTTCAGGTAATCCATTCCGAAATCGAAATCATGATTGCCAACACCCATCGCGTTATACCCAAGCAGATGCATGGTCTGCAAAAGAGGATGATCGGCATTTACGCCATTCTTCGCGGCCGTTGCCCCCAAAGATGTTCCTTGCAACGTATCGCCATTGTCAAACAACACCACTGCGCCTTGCGCATTTTCACGTTGTTGCGCAATCAGGGGGGCAAGGCGTGCTAAACCGGAATTAAGTGAGGGGCGATTACGCAAATCGTCGTGCCCCGAAAGATGCATGTGCACATCACTCGTGGCCAGAATCCGTAAATCGGCATTTATCCGAGCGCTCTCGCCCTCTGTATTCATAAACATCAACTTCAAGTGATTTCACAGAAGCGTCCAGTCCTTTGGCAATATTATTTTCAGTCCTGCAATTCTTCTGAATTGTGATGCTTAGACGCAATGCTTGCGCCCAGGTGCAGGTCATGCAAAGCGTGAACATCGAATTAAGAGGGGCATCATGCAAACAGCTGAAACAGTTACATTTGGCGGCAGCAATCTTGACCGCGCTGCCGAGCTGCGCTCTGACGCAACAGCCTTGAACGCGTTGAAAAACGATGCCGCCAGCCGAGCGATAATCCTTTGGCGTGGCAAACCACTGATTCAAAAGGAACGCCCTGCGCATCTTGTGCGATTGCCTTTGACGCACCCGATCTTTGAAGACGTCGCCGCAGAACCTCTTTTTCTGGGCAGAGAAGACGGTGCGGGTCGATTTGCAGTCGACCTTTCCGATTGGACCCCAGCCGATTTGGATGAGACACAATTGGGTGGATTTGCCGACACCAGCGAACAATGCCACCCCAGCCTGTCCGAGGGCGAAGTCTTTGCAGAATTGCGCCGCATTATGACGTGGCTAACCCCCCGTGACGCTGAATTGGCTGCAACGGCCAAAGCTTTGTTAAGCTGGCACGAGGCACATCAGTTTTGTTCAAATTGTGGGCAGCCCAGCACCATCAACGCCGCTGGCTGGCAACGCACGTGTGGCGACTGCGGCAGCCATCATTTTCCGCGAACCGATCCTGTTGTTATCATGCTAATAACTAAAGGTAATTCCGTTCTCATGGGCAGGTCTCCGGGGTGGCCAGTGGGGATGTATTCACTGCTTGCCGGATTTGTTGAGCCAGGCGAAACCATTGAGGCGGCTGTACGGCGTGAAGTTTGGGAAGAGTCCGGCATTCGAGTAGGTCACGTAGGATTCCTGGCCAGTCAACCATGGCCATTCCCTGCGTCTTTGATGTTTGGATGCCAAGGCGAAGCGTTGAATGAAGACATCACAATTGACCCAAATGAAATCGAAGACGCTTTGTGGGTCAGTCGTGAAGAGCTCGCTAAGGCTTTCGCCGGCGAACACGAAAGCATCTTACCGGCAAGAAAAGGCGCTATAGCTCAATTTTTACTTGAAAATTGGCTCGCAGATACGCTCGATTAATCAGATGGAAATACTGATTGGCAAAACCGGCACAACTGAACAAGGTCGCGCATGAAATTTTCAAGCCGCGAAGACATCGAAGCTCCGATACAGGACGTTTTTGATTTCCTTTGCGATTTTGACAGCTTTGAACGTCAAGCAATGCGTCGTGGTGCGGTTGTTGAACGTGTCGATCAAATGTGTGAACCCGGACTGGGTATGACATGGGATGTGTCATTTACCCTGCGCGGGAAAAAGCGTGATGTGCGTTTGACTATGCAAGACTTCACATCGCCCACTTTCATAGGGCTATCTGCCAAATCCCAAGGGATTGATGGATCGTTTGAGGTTGAATTGATTGCGTTGTCGCGCACCCGCACGCGGATGGCAATTGCATTGGAACTAAAGCCAATGAATCTGTCCGCGCGCCTTTTGATTCAATCGCTAAAGCTGGCCAAGTCGTCGCTTAACAAACGCTTCAAACTTCGCGCCGCTGAATATGCAAAAGTGATCGAAGACCAGTTGAAACGAACTGCTTGATCAATCGCGTCCCGCAGCAGCCGGATAAACACCCAAAATATCAAGGCGATTCGTGAAGTAGTCCAGCTCTTCCAACGCACGCTGAACAGGCGCATCATCGGGATGGCCTTCAATATCCGCGTAAAACTGGGTTGCTGTAAATGCGCCACGCACCATATAGCTTTCCAGCTTGGTCATGTTCACGCCATTGGTCGCGAACCCGCCCATTGCTTTGTAAAGCGCCGCAGGAATGTTTCGCACTTCAAATACGAAAGTTGTAAGCATTTTTTCTGACCGACGTGTGTGATCCGGTTTTGGGGACATCAAAAGAAACCGCGTCCTGTTGTATGACGTGTCTTCGATATCGCTGGCGATAACTTCCAACCCATGAATTTCGGCCGCCAAACGAGATGCCAACGCGCCGACGCCCATCTCCTTGTCACGTGCGATATCCGCAGCAGCCCCGGCGTTGTCTGTTGCCGCCTCAGCCGTCATATTATGTGCGTCCAAAAAAGTGCGCGCCTGTGGAATAAGCACCGGATGGCATCGGACAAGTTTGATATCCTCAATTTTCTGCCCTGCCAGTGCCATCAAAGAAATGCGAACGCGAACAAAAGCTTCGTCGACTATGTTCATACCCGATTCGGGCAAAAGACGGTGAATGTCGGCAACACGCCCATATGTCGTATTTTCGACAGGCAGCATCGCCAGATCAGCATCCGAAGACCGCACAGAATCAATCACGTCATCAAACGAACCGCACGGAACCGGAACCGCATTTGGACGCGCCATTTTTACAGCTTCATGGCCATAAGCGCCAAGCTCTCCTTGGAATGCGATCTTTTGTGACATCAAACCAGTCCTCATCCATGTTCTTTTCGCGCCCCTTCCATAGGCAGGGCGATTGGTCGCGCCTTCTACACCTTGCCAGCGCAAAGGGGAACAAATAGATACCGGCCCGAACTGCAAATACAATCGCGGGTGCAAGATGTTCGACACGATGACCATGACAAAGATCACTGCAAGCCTATGCGGAGCTCTTCTGGTGCTACTACTTGGAAAGTGGGCCGCAGAAGCGACTTACAGCACGGGCAGCCACGGTGGCGAACAAGCCTACGTTATTGATACGGGCGCGGATGAAGCCGAAGAAGAAGTTGTAGAGGTCGCATTTGCCGACGTTCTGGCAACTGCCGATGCGGGCGCTGGTGCCAAAGTCTTCCGCAAATGTAGCGCTTGCCACAAGGTGGAATCAGGTGAAAACGGCGCTGGACCATATCTTTATGGTGTCGTGGGCCGCGACATCGGATCTGCTGACGGATTCGGCGCGTATTCCGAAACGTTGACTGGTCTTGAAGGCAATTGGACCCCCGAAGCTTTGAATGGTTTCCTTGAGAACCCGAAAAGCTATGCGCCCGGTACAACCATGGGCTTTTCCGGCCTTGCAAAGATCGAAGATCGTGCAAACGTCGTTGCGTATCTTGACAGCATCGACGACTGATTTCGGTCAAATTCTGCTGAAGTGAACATGTAAAGCGCGCGGCAAACCTGCCACGCGCTTTTTTAATGTCAAACCACTAGAGTTACCCGGCAGCTCCTCCGCTATTTCGCTCAAAAATTAGGCACTTCAATCAATCCGCGTCTGTCCGGAACATGTATCTTGATGGCGTACATAACGATCTTGAGCTTTGGCTAAAATTACGGATCAGATTAGACCGACATTAAGGGCTAATAAACCTGTGCCACCTAGGATGACGTGCGTGCCTATTATGTCCCGCGTCCATAGCAACAGGAAAAATAATGTCTCGGTTTCATAACACTCGATTAGTAGTTAAACTGCCCGCGATAATGATCGCACTCAGTGTTCTGTCAATTTTGGTTGCTTCGATAGCTGCATACACACAGTCCCGAAGTTCTTTAACAGAAGAGATGTTTGGCCGCCTTTCTGCCGCCAGTCACGGGCCGGCTGCACGACTTGATGATTTACTTCACTCCGTTGACGCGGACCTTTATGCATTGGCTTATGACGCGGCAACAATCGATGGTCTCATCGAATTTACCGCTGCATTTTCCGAAATATCCAACCCAGCGCAGTCACTTCAAAGCTCTTATATTGAAAATAACCCGCACCCTGCCGGCGAAAAAAATAATTTGGTCGAAGCCAATTCTAATGGTCGATACGATGCCATTCACGGTCACTTTCATCACGGTATGAATGTTCGTCTTGAAGTGATGGACTATTACGACATTTTCCTCATCGATCCCAACGGCAATGTTGTTTACACAGTTTTCAAAGAACTGGATTTTGCGACCAATTTAAATTCTGGTGAATGGAAAGATACTGATCTCGCAAACGCGTTTCGTGCCGCTCAACAAATGGACGCCTCAGAAACAGCCGTTTTTTTTGACTATGCGCCTTACGCTCCTTCAGCAGGAGCGCCCGCAGCATTTATCGCACGGCCGGTTTACGACTTGAAAAACCGTTACATCGGCGTGCTCGCCATTCAGATGCCTGTTGATAAAATCAATGAGTCTGTGAACGTCGATTTGGGGCTGGGCGAAGGAGCAGTCACTTACGTTGTCGGCGAAGACGGGCTTTTGCGAAGTGACATTCTTTCAACTGAAGAAAACGAAATTTTAACTGCCAGCAAACACAACCCGGCCATCGAATTGGGTTTGAAGAACGAAACGGGTGTCACAATATTCGAAAGTGACAAACACGGCGAAATGGTTGCGGCCTATTCCCCGACGAGTTTTCACGGTGCAACATGGGCGATCATCACAGAAGAACCTGCTTCTGAATTATATGCCCCTGTAAATGCAATGCGTAACAATTTCATCATTCTGGGTCTCATAATCACAGCACTGACAACTGCAATCTCTCTATGGATTTCCAAATCCATAGTTAGTCCAATTCTTGACGTCTCTAATTCAATGGGTGAGTTGGGTGGACAAAATTACGATTGTGAAATTTTGAATACAGATCGCGAGGACGAAATTGGTCAAATGTCCGCAAGCCTTGCGAATATGAGAGATGCGTTAAAGAAGGCGAAATCCGATGCTGAACAAGCCGAACGAGAAAGCTTGGAACGCGCAGAAGAAGAACGGCAACGACAGGTCGCAGAAGAAGAACGGCAGCATGAGGCAAATGAGGCCGAAGAAGCCCGAATAAACGAACTGCGTGCGACTAACGACAAAGCTCAAAAAGAACACGAAGCGGAACAAGAACGGCAAGCCGCTGCATTGGCGCAAGTTGTAACAGACTTGGCAAATTCGTTGAGAAGAATGGCAGATGGTGACCTGGATGTGTCAATCGAGCATTTCTTCGATGAACAATACAAGCCCCTGCGCTTGGATTTTAATGCCGCCTTGCAATCTCTCAAAGAAATTGTTGGCGAAATTTCCGAGAACACGTCTCACTTGGGAACAACAGTTAGCGAAATCGAAGCCGCTGCATTGGATCTGTCGCAACGCACCGAAAGCGCCGCAGCCGCCATCAACGAAACGTCTTCGACGATGCAAGTCATGACCAATCTCGTTGAGCAGACGACAGATGGTATCCAGTCGGTAAGAGAGTTGACCCATGAAACTACTGAACGCGCGAAATCCAGCATTGACGCGGTAAAACGCACTGAAAGTGCCATGCACAAAATCGAGCGCTCTTCAGAAGAGATTGGCAAGATCATTGAAGTTATCGATGACATCGCATTCCAAACCAATTTGCTGGCCTTGAATGCTGGTGTCGAAGCAGCCCGCGCAGGTGAATCTGGTCGCGGTTTTGCGGTCGTCGCATCGGAAGTACGGGCACTGGCACAACGCGCAGCTGACTCAGCACGTGAGATTAACAATCTTATCTCGGAAAGCACTCTTCACGTGAAAGAAGGTGTCGCTTTGGTCAAGGATAACGGCGTGAACGTTGCCAATATTACAAAAAGCGTCGACGCCATTGCAGATCAGATTGACGGCATTTCATCGCGCGCCGAAGAACAAAAGCAAGGTATCGAAGAAGTAAATGTGTCAATCGACAAATTGGACGTGTCAACGCAACAAAACGCTGCAATGTTCGAAGAAACAACCGCTGCAACAAGTGCGCTGGCCTTATCCGTCCGGGAGCTAGGCGAATTGGTCGGCCGGTTCCGAGGTTGGCAAGACGATCAAGACACAGATGACGATCGTTTCGTTGCATAAACAAGTCCACTTCTGCCCGCCAAGATACGCTTAAGATTAAGCCACATACAAAAACCGAGGTCGGACATTCGATCTCGGTTTTTTGCTGAGCGGGCATCGATTATGCCCGACTCATAATTCGGAAATCCAGCTGTATAAGCGACCGAAGGTTACATCACGTTAGTTCCGGATCAGCCTAATTGTTCCATGACTTCGTCACTTGCTTCGAAATTTGCAGTGACCCTTTGAACATCATCGTCATCTTCTAACGCATCGATCAGCCGCATTAGCTTTTCCATACCGTCCAAATCCAATTCCGTCGTCGTCGTAGGCTTCCAGACCAAACGCGTGGCGTCGCTTTCTCCGAGATCGGTTTCCAATGCGGATGAAACATCATTCAGATCGGTGTCTGCACACCAAATGATGTGTCCCTCTTCACTGCTTTCGACATCTTCCGCACCCGCCTCGATTGCCGACATCATGATCGTGTCCGCATCTCCGGTTTCTACGCTATAGACAACTTCGCCTTTGCGTTCGAACATGAACCCGACCGAGCCTGTCTCGCCCAAATTTCCACCAGCTTTGGTAAATGTGGAACGAACAGTGGAGGCCGTTCGGTTACGGTTGTCTGTCATCGCCTCAACGATAACAGCGACTCCACCCGGTCCGTAACCTTCGTACCGAATTTCTTCGTAATCATCGCCATCACCCGCCTGCGATTTCTTGATCGCGCGTTCGATGTTGTCTTTGGGCATGGATTGGCCTTTGGCTTCTTTCACGGCCAAACGCAAACGAGGGTTTTTCTCTGGGTCAGGATCGCCCATTTTGGCGGCAATGGTGATTTCTTTGGACAATTTTGAAAAGAGCTTTGCTCTGATCTTGTCCTGGCGCCCCTTGCGGTGCTGAATATTCGCCCATTTCGAATGGCCTGCCACGGTGCGTCTCCTCACGTATCGACTGTACAAAGGTCTATATTCAGGCTGGCCCGTCGGTTCAATCCCTGCTCAGGTTTGAATTTCCAACTTCAGATCGGATTGCCGACCTTCTGCTTCTTTCTCAACGCCAAAACGTTTTCGTTGCAATCACTATGCCAGCCCCACACTTGGACAGAAAGGTCACGTTCGCCAAATCATCGTTGGTCAAAATGATGCACTGACAGAATTTCCATCGAACCTTTTGGTTGAACCGGTTAATCTCAGCCCATGACACAAGATCAGATAATCCTCTTTTCGCTGTTTGGCGCTGTTTTCATTCTGCTTCTTTGGGGGCGCTTCCGCTATGACATAGTCGCGTTTTCCGCCCTTATGGTTGGCGTCGTTCTGGGTGTTGTCCCTACATCCGAAGCGTTTTCCGGCTTTGGCCACCCCGCAACGCTTGTTGTCGCATTGGTCCTTGTCGTGTCCGCAGGTCTTGTTCGATCCGGCGCCGTATTTTTGATTACACGCACTTTGGTTGACGCGTCGCGATCCTTGGGTGGCCATATCACTTTGATGGGCGCCATCGGCGGGGTGCTGTCAGCATTCATGAACAACGTCGCCGCACTTGCTCTTTTGATGCCTGTCGATATTCAAACCGCCAGAAAAGCGGGACGCCCTGTTGGGTTAAGCCTGATGCCCTTAAGCTTCGCGACAATTCTGGGCGGTATGGTTACGTTGATCGGAACACCGCCCAACATCATTATTGCCACCATTCGCGAAGATACGTTGGGCGAACCCTTTCGTATGTTTGATTTTGCGCCTGTGGGCGGCGTGACAGCGATCGCGGGCTTGCTTTTTGTGGCATTGGTCGGCTGGCGATTGATTCCCAAACGAGACGAAGACGCCGTCGGCACAAATGATATGTCCGCCTATATCGCGGAATTGACCGTTCCTGAGGGCAACCAGCATATCGGCAAACGCGTCAACGAATTGGAAGAAGAAGCCGAAAAAACCGATGTCGCCATCTTGGGTTTGATCCGAGACGGCAAGCGTCGCTATGGGCGGGCGCAAACCGCGACCCTTCAGGCGGGCGACGCGTTGGTTTTGGAAGCAGCCCCCGAAGCATTGGACGAATTTCGCACTGCAATTGGTCTGGCGTTGGCAGACACAAAACGAGAAGAGCGTTTGAATGCGGCTGGTGAAGGGGTCGAGGTTATCGAGGTTGTCGTAACCGATCAAAGCCGCCTTGTCGGACGCACAGCACAGGCGGTTGGTCTTTCATGGCGGCAAAGCACTGTGTTGATGGGCATTTCTCGGGAAGGCACGCAGATCACCCAGCAAATCCGAAAAACGGCGATAAAAACCGGCGACATCCTTTTGTTGCTGGTTCCTGCGGGGACTGGTCCGGATGTCAGCACATGGTTGGGTACGTTGCCGTTGGCCGAACGGGGATTGAACGTAACTGCCGATAGCAAAGTTTGGCTGGCCATTGGTCTTTTTGCGGGCGCCGTCGCGCTGGCATCATTCGGATTAATCTACTTGCCCATTGCCCTTGGCCTTGTTGTCATTGCCTATGTATTGGCAAAAATCGTGCCGTTGTCTGAACTGTATACGCATATTGAATGGCCCGTCGTTGTGTTGCTTGGCTCGATGATCCCATTGGGTGCCGCCCTTGAAGGGTCTGGAGGCACGGAATTAATTGCTGGCTGGCTCGTTGCCTTGACGGACGGATTACCGGCTTGGGCGGTTCTGACCGTTCTGATGATTGTCACAATGACCCTGTCTGACATCCTCAACAACACAGCGACAACAATTGTCGCCGCACCGGTTGGCATCCAAATGGCCTTGACCTTGGGCGTGTCACCTGACCCGTTTTTGATGGCCGTAGCGGTCGCTGCTTCATCTGCATTTCTGACCCCAATCGGGCATAAGAATAACACGTTAATTCTTGGTCCCGGTGGATATAAATTCGGGGATTACTGGCGGATGGGTCTGCCTCTTGAGATTATTGTTATTGTCGTTTCGATCCCAGCAATTCTGGTTTTCTGGCCACTCTGACGGTGCGTAATACTTGCTCGTCCATGGCGCTCTCTCATAGGTTTAAATAACCGGAGGGCAGTCATGGACATACTTATCAATGTGGTATTGCCGCTTTCCTTGGCGTTCATCATGTTCAGTCTGGGATTGGGTCTGACCTTCGCAGATTTCACCAGAGTTCTGACACGACCAAAAGCGTTTGCTCTGGGTGCAGTGGCGCAAATTGTGGTGCTGCCATTGGTGGCGTTTACCGTCATTCAAGTATTTGGACTGAGCGGGCAAATAGCGGTCGGGTTTATGGTGCTCAGCATTTGTCCCGGTGGCGTCACATCGAACATGGTCTCAAAACTTGCCAAGGGCGACGTTGCGTTGTCTGTGACCTTGACAGCAGTCGTCAGCCTTTTGTCTTTGTTGACCGTTCCCGCCTTAACTGCATGGTCCTTGCACCACTTTATGGGTGACTTGGCCCCACCGATCAGTGTTCGCGATCTGACCATTGCGGTTTTTCTGATCACGACTGTTCCTGTTCTTCTGGGTCTATTGACCCGTCAAATTGGCCCGTCCTTTGCGGACAAGATCGACCCCCTGCTGTCTCGCGTGGCCGCAATTTTATTCGGTATTATCGTTGTTGCCGCCCTTGCTGGAAACTGGACTATTTTCACGGAAAACCTGATCACAATTGGGCCCGCTTTGATATTCCTGAATGTCTCGCTTTTGCTGCTGGGATTGGGATTGGCCACAGGAATTGGCCTGACGTGGGCTGAACGTAAAACGATCTCGCTTGAGGTTGGCATTCAAAACGCGACGCTTGGGATTGCCCTTGCCGCATTGATCAGTGGCACGACCCAAGGATTTAGCACAGTGGCCTTGCCCTCAGCAGTGTACGGGATCACCATGTATGTTTGCGCCCTGCCCTTTGTGGCGTGGTTTCGCACAAGATAGGAAAAGCCAATGGACAACGCTGATGCAATCATCGTCGGGGGTGGCCTGTCCGGCCTTGTTGCCGCAGCAGAGCTTTGCGATCGCGGCAAATCAGTCATCGTGGTCGATCAAGAAGGTCCGCAAAACTTGGGCGGTCAGGCTTTTTGGTCACTGGGTGGCCTGTTCATGGTGGACACGCCGGAACAACGCAGGCTTGGCGTAAAGGACAGCGAAGACCTTGCCACGCGCGATTGGATGGGATCAGCCCAGTTTGATCGCCCCGAAGATGACTTTCCAAAACAATGGGCGCAATCCTATCTGGAGTTTTCCGCAGGCCCTATGCGGTCTTGGTTGCATGGCATGGGCATGCGTTGGTTTCCGATTGTTGGATGGGCAGAACGAGGCGATGGAACGGCGACCGGGCATGGCAATTCCGTGCCGCGCTTTCACCTGACATGGGGGACGGGCCCGGGTGTTTTGGAACCGTTTGCTGCACGATGTGGCGAACACGAAAAATCCGGCCTGTTAGCGTACAAATTCCGACATCAAGTCGACCGGATCGAGATGGAAAACGGATCGGCCAATGGTGTTTCAGGGTCCGTTCTGGCACAGGACCCCGCCGCGCGCGGACAAAAAACCAATCGCGATATCACCGGCGATTTCCGGTTTCATGCAACCTCGGTCATTGTCACATCCGGTGGTATCGGCGGCAACTTTGACATGGTGCGCAAGGTTTGGCCGACGGACCGTTTAGGTCCTGCACCAAAGACGATGATTGCGGGCGTTCCGGCACATGTCGACGGTCGCATGATCGATATTTCGAAATCCGCGGGGGCTCATGTCATCAATGGTGACCGCATGTGGCATTACACCGAAGGCGTTCAGAACTGGGATCCTATCTGGCCTGCGCATGGCATTCGTGTTCTGCCCGGTCCGTCCTCGATGTGGTTTGACGCAACAGGCAACCGCTTCAAGGCGCCGGTTCTTCCCGGATTTGACAGTGTTGGCACGCTAAAGGCGATTTTGGCGACTGGATACGAATACAGTTGGTTTGTGCTGACTCAGAAAGTCATCAAGAAAGAATTTGCATTGTCAGGGTCGGAACAGAACCCTGATTTCACCGGCAAATCTTGGCGTGAGACGTTGCGCCAACGGGTGTTTTCCGGCGGGCGTGCAACCGAACCTGTCGAAGCGTTCAAAGATAAAGGCGCTGATTTTGTGGTCAGTGACACGCTCGAAAACCTTGTGCGCGGGATGAACCAGATTGCTGGTGGTGATTTGATCGACCAGACGCACCTGCGCGAACAAATCGAAGCCCGCGATGCGCAGGTCGACAATCCATTCACCAAAGATGCGCAAATGCAGGCCATTCTAGCCGCCCGCAATTACAAGGGCGACAAACTGATCCGGGTTGCCAAACCGCACAAGTTTCTTGACCCGGCAAATGGTCCATTGATTGCAGTTCGTTTGAACATACTGACGCGAAAAACACTGGGCGGCCTACAAACCGATTTGCAATCAAGAATGGTCGGCGCGAATGGCAATGTAATTCCGGGCTTGTTTGCCGCTGGCGAAGTGGCCGGATTTGGCGGAGGCGGGTACCATGGATACAACGCATTAGAAGGTACCTTTCTAGGCGGATGCATCTTTTCGGGGCGTGCGGCCGGGCGCAGTGACGATATCGCTTAAAGCGGCCAGAACACAGGAATAAAGATCGACGACAGGATGCCAATGCTGAGGTTCAGTGGAATTCCAACGCGCATAAAGTCTGTGAACTTGTAACCACCCGGCCCATAGACCAGCATATTCGTTTGATAGCCTATTGGTGTGGCGAAACTGGCAGACGCTGCCACCATGACTGCGATAACCAGCGGGCGTGGGTCTACTCCAACGGCCCCGGCCAGACCAATCGCAATTGGTGTCACCACGACAGCCACGGCGTTGTTGGACACCAATTCCGTCAGAACCGAGGTCAGCAAATAGATCGCCCAAATGATAAGAAACGGCGGCAACTGCCCTAAGGTTGGGGCCAAAGCCTCGACGATTAACGAAACGGCCCCAGATGCTTGCAATGCGGCCCCAATCGCCAACATCGAAAAGATCAATGTCAGCAATCTTCCATCCACAAATGAAAACGCTTCTTCGGCATCGATGCAGCGTGTGACCAACACGAATGTAACACCCACAACGGACAGCAAAAGGATCGGCGCGACACCAAACGCAGCTAACGTCACAATCCCCAACAACGCTCCAATCGCCCACGGCGCATGGCCCCGACGAAATCCGCGTTGCGACGGATGAGAAACATCCACCATTTCCATGTCCGCGGCCAAACGTTGAATATCTTCCGGGGCGCCTTCCAGCAAAAGCGTGTCCCCCACTTTGACCTCAAGAACATCCAATTGCCGACCAATATTTTGGTTTCGCCGGTGCACCGCCAGAACATAAACACCGTAGCGACGACGCAAACGCATCGCCCCAAGTGCGCGCCCGATCATGCGGCATCCCGGTGTGATCAACACCTCGACCGTCGCAGTTTCCACCGCACCCACTTGATCCAAACGCTTAAGGGATTTGTCCCGTTGGAGCGATAAAAGTTCAGTCATGCGCGTCCGCAAAACCACCCTGTCCCCCACCTTCAGCGTCACGTCTTGCAAGTTACGCCGCAGCGATGCATCCCCGCGCACCACATCGATCAACCGAACACCATCCCGTTTAAACAGTTGAACTCCAAGAACTTCGCGCCCTATCAAGTTCGATTCCGGCGGGATAACAGCCTCTGTAAAGAATTTCATCTGACTGCGGTCGGATAGCAAATTCGCCATGCTATCGCGATCCGGCAAAAGCCAAGGCCCGATAAACCGCAGATACACCATGCCCCATACAACAAGGATTAACCCCAGCGGGGTGACCTCAAATATCGAAAACGGTTCAAGCCCTTCGGCCCGCGCAACCCCATCAACAAGCAAATTTGTCGACGTCCCAATCAAGGTCAGCGTGCCCCCTAAGATTGCGGCATAGCTGAGAGGGATCAGCAATTTGGACGCTGACAAACCCATCGTTTTGGCCAGTTGCGTAAAAACCGGGATCATGACAACGACCACGGGTGTGTTTGATACAATTGCCGACGCAAACACGACAAAAGTCATCATCATCGCAATTGCCAAAACGGGCCGCGTGCGCGCCTGTCGATCCGCATGACCGATAAAGGTCTCTAACGCGCCTGTGCGCACCAAAGCGCCCATGATGATGAACATGGCCGCAATGGTCCATGGCGCAGGGTTTGACAGAACCTCTAATGCAGCTTCGTAGGGCAGTACGCCGGATGCCAACATCAATGTCACACCGGACAAGGCCACGACCTCTGGCGGTAAACTTTCGCGCAAAAACAGCACAAACATGAACCCGACAACAACCAAGGTCAGGATCGCGGCATGTGTTTGTGACAACTCGATTAAACCCATGAGATTACGCGTTTCCTGTTCCAAGCGTTAATCGTCAGTTTTGCCCACAGCGCCCACAGTAGCAAGCGCAACACGTATTTCGCATGGCAGAACCTATGTCCTGTCCTACATCGTCACAACGATTGCCCTTCAAACAAGCGCTGGATGGGATCACCTTCCCCCAAAGCCACGCCATTATGCTGAGATACAAGAGTGCCTCATGGACCGCTGGTTTGCAGCAACCCGCCTTGTCGAACGGGAACAATCCGCGTTGCCTTGCCGGTCGCATCATCTGTTTCGACATAAACACCAGACAGGGTGGCGTCGCCCAAAGCTGGTGTAAATCGACCCTTGGGCATTCCTGTCACAAAGCGACGCAAAGGTTCATCGCGCTCCATCCCTATGACGGAATTGTAATCACCACACATACCTGCATCGCTAAGGTAAGCGCATCCTTTCTTTAGGATCATCGCATCGCTTGTCGGCACATGGGTATGCGTTCCAACGCACAGACTGGCACGTCCGTCACACCAATGGCCCATGGCCATCTTTTCAGACGTGGCCTCGCAATGGACATCGACGATAATCGCATCAACGGCCCCGCCCAAGGGATGGGTCCGAAACACCGTCTCAAGCGCAGAAAACGGATCCGCAAATGGACGTTTCATAAAGACCTGACCCAACACCTGTGCCACAAGAACCTTACGCCCATTATGCGCGGAAAACACGCGCGCGCCAGATCCAGGCGCGGTTTTAGCAAAGTTCAGAGGGCGCAAAATGCGCGGTTCGCTTTCGATAAACTGATTCATATCGCGTTGATCAAACGCGTGATCGCCAAGCGTCACACAATCGGCACCCGCGTCCAGCAAAGCCTTTGCATGTGATCCCGACAGGCCAGCACCCGATGTCGCGTTTTCACCGTTTACAACGACAAAATCCAATCCCCAATCCGCACGCAATCGCGGCAGGTTTTCCGAAATCGCACGCCGGCCAGCGCGCCCCATTACATCACCTAAAAATAGCATTTTCATGCCCTAAGCCCCTAGAGAATTGGGGCTATAGAGGCAAGAGCTCTTGGAACCAGCAGTCCAATTGGGCGGTAACCCAGCATGAATTTCTATGTGCATCGATGACCATTGGGATCGCATTAGTATAACGTGCCTATCGGGTTTCGATGACTCCAGCTTCGGTCACAATCAGATCAAGCGGTTGGTCCGTTGGCTCCAATGGCAAAGTCGCGGCTTCTTGTGCTGCAAAGGCAAACCCGACGGCCAACGTGGCGCGTTTGGCCCGCAATCTCTCAAGGGTTCTGTCATAAAACCCACCCCCATATCCCAACCGCCCACCTGAACGGGTGAACGCAACCAAAGGTACGATCAAAATTTCAGGTTCGAAAAAATCTTCAACACATGGGATTTGCGCACCAAATGCGCCTGCGCACATTTCGGCATCCGGTGTCCAACGCGAAAACGACAATGGCAATCCATTGCCCAAGATCACTGGAACACCAACTGGGCCATGTGCCGCTGCCTCTGCCATTGCCGGGCGCGGATCAATCTCAGTGCGGATCGGCATATACCCTGCTGTCGGAACGCCCCGATACGCGGCCAAAACCTCAGACAATGCTCCAGCGCTCGCCCCACTGGCCAGAGCAAAAGCGTCCTTGCGTCGTGCAAAAGCTGCCTTTCGTGCCGCTTGTTTTTGATCTTCCAATGTCATGCACTGCCTCCAGTGGGACGGCGGGCGGGGCGCATTTGGCCGAACGGCCAAACAGCGGCGTCCCAAAGTCGCCTCACAACAACACCAATGCAGCAAGGCCTAGAAAAGCAAGGAAACCCACGACATCTGTAACGGTTGTCACAAATGCCCCCGACGCCAAGGCCGGGTCAATTCCAAGTCGTTCCAACATCACAGGGATAACAGTTCCCGCAAACCCCGCGATCACAAGGTTCACAACCATAGCCGCCGCTATAACATAGCCCAGCGCAGGTGATCCAAACCAAACGACACCAATCACGCCCATGACGACTGCAAAGACGATCCCATTGATTAAACCGACGGCACATTCACGTCGAATGACCCGCCAGACATTTGCGCCGGTCAAATCTTTGGTCGCAATTGCACGCACAGCAACGGTCAGGCTTTGCGTCCCTGCGTTGCCCCCCATCGAGGCCACGATTGGCATCAAAACGGCCAGCGCTACAAATTGTGTAATCGCCTCTTCAAATTGCGCGATAACCAAAGATGCCAGAACCGAGGTAATCAAATTCACTGCCAACCATGGAACCCGTTGTTTCGTGGTCTCAATGATCGTGTCGCTCAGCGCACTTTCTTCTCCGACACCGGCCAATCGCAAAATATCTTCTTCATGCTCTTCATCCAAAACCCCCATTGCATCGTCGATGGTGACCTGCCCGATCAATCGCCCTTCTTCGTCAACAACCGGCGCAGAAATCAAATGGTACTGGTTGAACGCATAGGCGACATCGCTTTCGCTTTGCAGGGCTGGGATAACCTCAAACACCTCTTCGATCAGATCAACAAGGGGCACATTTCGAGGCGATCGCATCAAACTGCCCAAGGTCACGTTCCCAATGGGATGCAAACGCGGATCGACCAAAACGATGTGATAAAACTGTGTAGGCAATGTATCGGTTTTGGCCCCGCGCAAATGATCAATGGCTTCGCCCACGGTCCAATGCTCGGGCGAAATCACAACTTCGCGCTGCATCATGCGCCCGGCTGAATATTCAGGATAGCTCAGCGCTTGTTCTACAGCCGCGCGATCCACTTCGGGCAGAACATCAAGAATGGCAGCCATTTGTGGTTCGGCAAGATCTTCGACCAGATCGACGACATCATCACTGTCCAAATCTCGAACGGCTTCAGCCAACACTTGTGGCTTAAGGACAGCAATGATCTCTTCGCGTATCCCTTCTTCAAGCTCAGATAGGATTTCTCCATCAAATTCGCGATCATACAGGCGAACCAACCGCGACCGATCAAACGCGTTGATCTGCTCCAATAGGTCGGCGATATCAGCCGGGTGCAACGGCTCCATAAGCGCGCTCAGTTGCGCTTTATCTTCGATATCAACGGCATAAAGTATCGCCGCAACGTCTTTACGACCCAATGCATAGATCGAGTGTTGGTCCTCGGTTTGCGGCGGCTCCGCTCGATCTGCTGTCTCTGTCATGGCCGCACCCTTTTGATCCTGCGGAGACCATAGGCAAGCGTCAAACTGTGTTCAATACTGACCCTTTCGCTTTGCGGGTGAGAACGCCATAAGGGCATAATGAATAGGTATTATCTTTTGACCGGCCAAATATTGCGTTTCGCGGGTGACCCGTTTTCTGACGCAATAAATGACGCCGTTCACATTGAAACCGGATCAATCTTGATCCGTGATGGTATCATCCAAGCCATAGGGGCGACAAAGGATTTGACCGCCCAAGCACCGGATGCCAAGCGGTTCGATTATTCCAATGCCCTTATCTGCCCCGGCTTTGTGGATGCCCACGCACATTATCCGCAAACCGCGATCATCGCCAGTTGGGGAAAACGCCTGATTGACTGGTTGAACCGTTACACATTTCCCGAAGAAATGCGTTTTAGTGATCCTGAATATGCGGCGACCACTGCTAATCGATATCTCGATCTATTGCTGGATCATGGAACGACATCAGTCGCGAGCTATTGCACCATTCATCCAGAAAGCGTGGAAGCACTGTTTGAAGCGGCCGCCTCACGCGGCATGGCCGTCACGGCGGGCAAAACCTGCATGGATCGCAACGCTCCTGATGGGCTTCGCGATACCGCAAAGTCGGCATATGATGACAGCAAATCGCTGCTGCAACGCTGGCACGGTCAAGGACGGGCGCAATACGCGATTACCCCGCGTTTCTCTCCAACATCATCCCCTGAACAGTTATCCGCAATGGGCGCGCTCTGGGCAGAGTACCCCGATTGCATCATGCAAACACATCTCAGCGAACAACTGGATGAAATTGAATGGGTGCGATCGCTGTTCCCAGACGCGCGCGACTACTTAGACACCTACGAGACACATGGCTTGCTTGGCGCACGCGGCCTTTATGGCCACGCGATCCATCTGGAACCACGCGAAATCGCAAGGCTTGACGAGATTGGTGCAGGCCTTGTGCATTGTCCCACATCCAACACCTTTATCGGATCGGGATTGTTTGACATGTCGCTGGCAAAACGTCTGCCAGTTGGGCTTGCGACAGACACAGGCGGTGGGTCATCGTTCTCGATGCTTCGCACAATGGCGGCCACTTACGAAATCGCTCAACTTAGACATCAAGCGCTGCATCCGGCGCAGTTACTGTGGCTCGCAACGCAAGGTTCCGCACGCGTCCTTCATCGTTCTGAGGAAATCGGATCATTGGATGTCGGCAAAGCTGCGGATGTCACTGTGTTAGATTTGGCTTCCACCCCGTCCATTGCACAACGCAGTGAACGCACCGAAGATGTTTGGGAACAAGTCTTTCCGACAATCATGATGGGCGATGACCGTGCCATCGCCGACGTCTGGGTCAATGGACGACAACGATCAGCGCGTTCTTAGACAACTTTCAAAATCACTGGGTCTTGGCCTGTGTTGGCTGCATGGGCCCCCATTGTGATCATATCCCCAGACCGAATATCCTGCGCGTTATGCGTTGGCATGTGGGCACGAACGGTTAATCCTTCTAGGTCTTGACTGACCTCAAATTCGAATGGCAGCGCATCACGTTCCGGGTCAAAATCTTCCGGTAAATCCACCCGATGTTGCGCCACAACGACCGCATCCGCACCGACACGCCGCGTGTCTTCGATGAAAATCAACACGAAACGATAAGGGCCACCGGTGATGGGTCCTTCGAACTTCAGCAATCCAGACACCATCGGGCCATTGACCTTTGCGTTATTAGAACACGCGCCCGAACTCATTGATGGCTTCGGGCGCGTTTGATTTATCTACACATCAGGCGGAGGTGGCAGATCGACATCCCCGCCCGCGTCCATCATCGGCGCATCAGCGCTATCGCTGCCAGAACCTTCTAAAGGTGGCGGCGCAGTCGCGCTGTCCTCTTGAGCCTCTGCGCCAGCCTCACTGCCGGCGTTTATGGACGGCGGTGCGGGTGCCGTTTCTGCATCACCTGATCGAGTCTCCACGACCGGAGGCGGTGCGGCATCATCCGAGGCCATGTCAAAACTGGCCATACCGGTGGATTGACCGTCCAATTGAACTGTCACTGTAATACTATCAGACATCTTCTGATCTCCTCTGGCCACTCAATGCATCACCACGCGTTCGATTTTGTCGCTGACGATGTAAACATCGACACGTTTGCCACCCGCGCGCGCCGCATTTAACGCCGTAAAGACGTTCGACACACCGTCGTCCGAACCGGTTTTGACTTGCTTCCAACCGGTGACACCACTGACGATAGCCCAGCAGTTTTCGGATCCCGAAGACGCGTATGTCCGTGAAACGGTTTTGTTGTTATGCCACATGAAATTTCTCCTAAAAATTTGGTTTTAATACTTAAACAAGTTGAGCGCGAAAGACGGTTTGGCCGTCCATGTACAACGACACTTGCTTGTCGAACGCATAAGCAAAGCAGCACAAATCAAATAGATTTTCACAGCCATCCGTCGTTTTTGGATCAACCCTGCGCCACCCTTTTCCGGCGGGCATCACCCAGCAGTTCTTGCTGCCGTTAGATGCGTACACCCGGCTGAGCGAAGTCGTGTCCCAGATTTGGTAAATCGAATGGATCGCAGCGATATCGCCCGGGCTTAATCCATTGCGTTGACCCAAAGTTTGACCCGCCGGGATCGATTCAATTGTCGGCTGACCGTTTTTGGAAAACGCGTACCGTCCGTAATGCATGATTGAACCATAGTCATACGCGCCAACATCATCCCCATCCGAGATGTGTTGGTTAAAATTATGTTCCTTGCCAGCTTGAATATTCTGCCAAAGCACCTGAATTTTGCTGTCCCGATCTTCTCGCGACTGCTCATGCCAAAGGCCAAATGCATGCCCGATTTCGTGAATGGTCGCACCCAATCCACAACCCCCGGCCAGTCCAATGTCCTGTTTGTTTCCCTGCATGCCCACATAGCTCCAACACCCGGTGGCCGGCGTGAAATGAACGTAATTGCGATATTGTGAAGCATTGGCAGAGGTACGTTCCACAAATCGCATCGACGTATTTGTCGTCCAGTGATCGATGGCGTCCATGACGCGCTGGCGATTGACCGCAGGCAAGTTGCTGGCGATTTCATACGGCATCAATGCATTTGGCCAACGCTTGTCCGCGCCGGTCACAACCACACCATGCGCCACGCCTTCAGGGTCATCACCTGCATCAAGCGCAACTTTGGCTGCGGCGGTTTGTTTTTCGACGTCGTCAACGCTTCCTAAAACGATACATCCCTCGAATACGGCCATGCCATCAACCGCCGCGTATGTGACGGTTTTATTCTTGAATGTATCACCGGAAATGATCGCTGTTCGAACGTCGTTGCTGGTTAACAATCCGTTACAACAGCAATCCTGTTCATCCTCATCGGACATACTTAAAACTCCTAATAAAAATGTATTTCGAAGTGCCGCGAAAAATATTGCGACAAGGGAATCACAGCACAATAAAGGCTTCAATTCCACCTCAGGTGGTTTTTTCGAAATTCTAGATCATTAAGTTTGAGGTCGAATGACCATTGGAAATCAGCAGGGCGCGGCCAAAACCATGACCCAAATATTGTCTTTTCCAAGCACAACTGCCACAGATTTTGCCCGTCTTGACAGAATGTTACGCCGATGTCCCTTTGATTGCATCCAGCTGTCCATAACTGAAGTCAATGAACGTTGACCTTTGGCTATGTTTTCGGCTGCGAAACAGGCGCGAAATCCGCTTTGTGTAACGCGGTCAAGAACGTTGGAACCGTCGGATCCTTCGTGGCTAAAGCGACCAGTGCGATGCAAATCCCGCGCATGTCGGGCCGCCGCCTGCTCCAAATCATCATCCCACGTTAGGGCGGCCAATCCACGTTCACTGCGTTCGGCATTAACAACGGACAAAACCGAAGTGTCAGCAGCGACCGATTGGGTCATACAGATCAAGGCAAGGACAAACCGCATCACTGGAGCATCGTCGCCAGAGTGTTTTGGCGGTCAATGACGGAACGCATATCAATCGTTGTGATCTGGCCATCTCGCACAATCTGACGTCCCTCAACAAACAGATCGCGCACAGTCGTCGGCCCTGCCAACAGCAACGCGGCTGTGTCCCAGCTTCCGGCGCTTTCGATCCCTTGGACGTCCCAAATCGCGATATCTGCCCGCTTGCCAACCGTAATTTGGCCTACATCATCACGCCCCAAAACAGACGCCCCGCCGCGCGTTGCAATCCATAAAGCTTCACGCGCTGACATAGCATCGGCACCGTTTGCGACCCGTTGCAGCAACAGTGCCTGTCGCGCTTCAGCGATCAAATTCCCCGCATCGTTGGATGCTGATCCATCCACCCCAAGTCCAACTTTCACGCCAACGTCTCGCATTGCGCGAACGGGCGCGATGCCTGATCCAAGTCGGCAATTGGAACAAGGGCAATGGGCAATTCCAGTGCCCGTTGCTGCGAACAGCGCTTGTTCATCGGCGTTCAGTTTAACACAATGCGCATGCCACACATCCGGGCCGACCCAACCCAAATCCTGTGCATATTGCCCGGGACGACAGCCGAACTTTTCAAGGCTGTATGCCACGTCTTCGTCGTTTTCGGCCAGATGCGTATGCATCATCACGCCCTTGTCACGCGCCAAAATTGCGGACTCCTGCATCAAATCGCGACTGACTGAAAACGGCGAACACGGCGCCACGCCCACACGGCACATCGCGCCAACGTTTGGGTCGTGAAAACCATCAATTAGGCGGATGCAGTCGTCCAAGATCAAACGTTCCTGTTCGACAAGCGAATCCGGGGGAAGACCGCCATCGCTTTCACCAATGCTCATCGAACCGCGTGTCGGGTGAAATCTTAGACCCAATTCAGCAGCCGCGTGGATTGTGTCTTCTAGACGGGATCCGTTCGGATATAGGTACAAATGGTCGGACGACAAGGTGCAACCGGATAAGGCAAGTTCGGCCAAACCAACCTGTGCGGATACGTACATATGCTCTGGGGTAAATTGCGCCCAAATGGGGTAAAGCGTCTTTAACCACCCAAACAAAAGAGCATCTTGGCCACCCGGCACAGCCCGCGTCATGCTTTGGTACAAATGATGGTGCGTGTTCACGAGGCCAGGCGTAACAACACAGCCTGATACATCAACAATTTCGCCCACTGCGGTTAGGTTTGATCCCAAATCCGCAATAACGCCATCACGCAAAATGATATCGAAGTGACGCAGCTCTCGCCGGCCGTCATCCATCGTAACGACAATATCAGCATTCTTTAATGTGACGCTGTTCATGATGATTTTCTTAAGATATCCAAAGCAACTGCGTGGATTTCAGCATTGGCAGCAGCCAAGACTTGCCCCCCATTATGGACCGGATTGCCGCTCCAATCGGTCACCAAACCACCCGCAGCCTGAATGACACCTATTGGTCCCTGAATATCATAGGATTGTAGCCCCGCTTCGATCACAAGGTCGATTTGACCCGCGGCTAGCAACGCATAAGCGTAACAATCCATGCCATAACGCACCAATCGCACATGTTCCGCCACGGCCTCAAATCCACGTCGATCCCCTTCGGTCCCGACCTCGGGAAATGTTGTGAATAAGATCGCTTCGCTCAATGGGCGCGCAGCACGTGTTTGAATCGCGGTTTGACCCAACGGGCCTGTACAGAACGCCTGTTGTTGCGAACCCCAGAACCGTTCGCCGATATAGGGTTGGTCAATCATACCCAAAATCGGGCCGTCTTCGTCACCAACAGCGATCAATACACCCCATGTAGGGGTCCCCGCCAGAAAACCACGCGTGCCATCGATTGGATCCAAAACCCAAGTCAAACCACTTGATCCTAGATGGTGCCCAAATTCTTCGCCGAGGATACCGTCTTGAGGGCGTTGATCTGCCAACACTTTCCGCATTGCTTTTTCAGCATCTTTGTCTGCGATCGTGACCGGATCAAATCCGTCAACCAACTTGTTTTCAGCACTCAAAGTACTTTGGCGAAAATGAGGGAGAATAGCGTCGCGCGCTGCATCCGCCAGCGCATGAGCCACAAGTGTCAAACTTTGCGCGTCATAGGTCATGTGTATGGGCGTGCCAGAAGCGAAACCGATACGCAAGTACGACGGTTCAGGCCGCGTCGCTTAGAACCCTGGCCAATTCAAACAAGCGTCGACGCTGATTTTCAGGAATGGAATAGTAAGACCTCACCAATTCCATTGCTTCTTTGTCTGCCATCAAGTCAGCGGGCATACTATTTGCCCTCTCGCTTGATTGAGGGTCTTCCAAGGTCAATCCCTCACTGGTGACCATTCCTTCAAAAAAGAACGATGCAGGCACACCCATTGCTTCACCGATGTCCCAAAGGCGCGAGGCACTGACGCGGTTTGCACCGGTCTCGTATTTTTGAATTTGTTGGAACTTGATACCAACCATATCTGCAAGCGTTTGCTGCGTCATGCCGATCAACCAGCGACGCTGACGAATTCTCTTCCCGACGTGCACATCTACTGGATGTGTCATGGGCTTTCCAATCTGCTTCAGTTGCGTCAGGCCACAAATCGCTTTCGAATTAGGTTAAAAAATAACCTAGTCCGGTAGTCGGCCCATCCAATATCCAAAGTACAATAATTTCAAATATTTCCAAAATCAACAAAAACCACTCTACGCATGGTAGAGTAAAACTTAATCTTCATTACCTGAACGTTAAAGTTATGTTAACTTTTGTGAGCCGAAAGAGCTTCCTTAAGTATTGAAAATACAATGTAATCTGAAAAGGTGACGTAAGGGCACCATTTTTCAACGGGTTACAACTCAACAAAAATTCAAGCTTCTATTAACCATTTCGCCAATACAGTTAATGTACGGCTTCGCCTGCCTACAACATGCTTAAATTTTAGGCGTTTTCTTGCCTATCTGACTGCTCGCAGTTGGAGTGCATCAAAGGATGTAAAAGCCCGCCGAAGCGCGTTGGCCAGCGAATCATGCACTTCTCCCCCCTGCCCTTGCGCCCCGTAAAGATTAATCCGTTGCTCGGGCAATTCAGGCAGAACATCACCGTGGTCAATCAGCTCCAAATGGGGCGGTTGGGTGCCCTCGATCATTGTGTGAACAGCCAGATCCGCACTTACTGTTGCTTCGATTGTTCTGTCACTGTCCGTTTCGACAGTCATTTCCCAATCCATACCAGCGTCGTCCAATTGTTCGATCACGCGCGGGCGAAAAGTGCACATCCGACCAAAAGCCAACTTTAATGGGCGTTGTCGCCACGCAGCCCCACCCGGAGCACCAATCCAACTTAATGGTCGTACACATAGCAATTCGCCACCAGAATCCGTCTCGATTTCAGTGGTCAGAATCATGTCACAGCTGCCTTTGGCAAAGTCCGCCTTCAGCGCGCGCGTATAAGACGACACCAAATGCACTTTGACGCGTGGAAACAGCGAGTGGAATTGTTTGAGAACACGCGGAATCGCCGGATACACAATATCATGAGGAACACCCAACGTGATTTCGCCCTCATATGCTTGATCCGTTAGACGCCGCACCGCTTCGTCGTTCAACGCCAACATACGCCGTGCAAATACCAGCAATTGTTCACCTTCGGCTGTCAAAGCAATTGATCGACCTGACCGGTCAAACAGATCAACGCCAAGCAACTCTTCCAGCCGCTTCAACTGCATGGACACCGCAGATTGCGTCAGGTGCAGGAAACCAGCGGCGCGCGTGACACCACCACTGTCAGCCACCGCGACAAAAGATCTTAGGGTCGTCATGTCCAGATTTCTCATTGTTCACAATCCTTGATGGGTTCCGTCACAAACATTCGTTTTCCAAATGTCTCACAACCAGTCATATACATCAAGTAACACGATGAAAAACAATCGACCCATCACGAAACATAAACTCCGAGAGGCCCTCAAATGGCAATTCTAGACATCTTTTCCCGCTCGGTTCCGCTCCGTTCGCAAAGCAGATCCTTACGGTCCCCGCTGCAATATCTGGAAATCTGGCGAACACGCCGCGCTCTGGCTGCATTGGATGCCGACGCACTGTGCGATATCGGTGTCAGCGCAAAAGCGGCTACTGAAGAAGCGGCAAAGCCCATTTGGGACGTCCCTCAGACGTGGCGCAACTGACACTAAGCACAATTTATAACTAAAAGTGTCGGAATTAGGGGGCAGATCATGCAGATTTGCCCCGATTTCACTTGAAAAAATGACCGCTAGCGCCAATATTCCATACAGCGCGGGCGTCAATCCGCGGGTGGGGAGAACCCAAAAAGGACACACATCTCGATTCGGAGGTCTTAATGGCTGAATTGAATACGATTAGATCTGGCGTCGGCGCACGCGCGGCACAGATTGACGAGGGACTTCGCTCCCATATGAATAAAGTCTACGGCACTATGTCCGTGGGCATGGTAATTACTGCCTTGGCGGCATGGGCTTTGGCGGGTCTCGCGATCACGACTGATCCTGCACAGGCTGTTGGTCAACTTGGCAATGGCAAAATGCTGACTGGCATTGGTGCGGCCGTTTACACGTCGCCCCTGCGTTGGGTGATTATGTTTGCGCCTTTGGCATTCATTTTGTTTGGATGGGGCTCCGTCCTAAAGCGTGCAAACGCAGGAACAGTTCAAGTAGCCTTTTACGCATTTGCTGCGTTGATCGGCATCTCGATGAGCTGGATTTTCATCACCTTCACATCGTTCTCGATTGTGCAGACATTCCTTGTAACAGCAATCTCGTTCGCAGGTTTGAGCCTGTGGGGATACACAACCAAGCGTGACATCTCCGGATGGGGATCATTCCTTATCATGGGCGTGATCGGCATTATCGTGGCATCCATCGTCAACATCTTCCTTGGCTCTCCTGCCGTGATGTTTGCGATTTCGATTATTGGTCTTTTGATCTTTGCCGGTTTGACCGCGTATGACACGCAGAACATCAAGAACATGTATGTCGCACACGCGCATGCAGGTGATCAGGACTGGTTGGACAAGTCAGCGATACATGGTGCGATGAACCTGTATTTGGACTTTATCAACATGTTCCAGTTCTTGCTGATGTTTATGGGCTCGCAAGAATAACTGACAGATATTCGACAGTATTGAAAAGGCCGGGCTTAAGTGTCCGGCCTTTTTCGTTACAAGTCCCTGCGCATTTCGAGGGCGGGAAAGACGACGCCCGGCCCCATTGGCACATCAATCGGGCCAAGCGTCTCAAAACCCCTTGCTGCATAGAATGGGACAGCGGTTCGGGTCGACATGCAATGCAACCACGTCGCGCCGAACACAGACGCCGTTTCAATACAGTGATCCATCAAAGCGCCCGCAACACCGCGTCTAAGGGCGCTTATGTCTGTCACGAAATGGCGTATATTCGCACGCCCTTCCTGCCGTTCGCGCAGGCGACCCGGTATATCCGCCGTCCATCCCCCAGCCCCAAGCAGAAGCCCCTGATCATCTTCGGCGACAAAATAGGTGCACGACATGATCAGTTTGGGCTGAGCTTTCGTCATAAGGGGTAAAGCGGTCACCAATACGGATGGAGGGTAATCCGCCTTTAGAAGGCGCGGATATGACCGCTGTAACATCTGATCTATGGCGCCAATATCGGACATCACGGCCGGCCGAATTCGGAATGTCATGCCATATCTACCTGAACGGTTTCTAAGAACCGTTTGACCGCACGCGGAGATTCCAGCCGAAACACATGCAAATGCGGATGTCTCTTGATCAATTCATGCAGTCGGGTTTTGTGACTGTGTCGCGTATTCCAAATCCAGCGATAAAAGGGCAAGGTTTCGCTGTGAACGCGCTCTGTACAGCCATCAGCCATGTCAGGGCGTTGTTGACCCCAATATCGGAAAAGACGCTTGGTAACGCGCCACATGCGCAAGCCAACTGGAAGATCGATCCAGATCAACGTGTCGGCCCGTGTGGCCCGATGATCATAGGTCTTTGAAAAACCGCCTTCGAAAATCCAAGCTTCGCCGTTTTCAACGGCCAGCGCCATCGGCAACCGATCTTCGGTTGCGCGGGCTTGCCACCCTGACATCCAATGGATGCGGTCCATGTGATGCACTGGCAATCCAGTAAGGTCACCCAAAGCTTGCGCAAGTGTGCTTTTCCCGGATCCCGATCCGCCGACAATCATAACACGCTTCATGGATTGGCCTCCGGTCTGTGACACCCTTAAACCGAGTGATCAACATGGGGACGTGCCCCCAAATCTTCAAAAAACCGCAACAAGTATCCGTCAGGGTCAGCGACGACAAATTGTCTGTTCCCGACCTCTTCTTTGCCCTTGCGATACCATCGGTCCTCTAAGGGTAGATACGGCGCCACACCAGCGGTTGCACAGTTGTTTGCCAACAGGGCCACATCTTTCACCAGAATTTGCAGGTTCACGCCGCGACCTAAGGGATGTTCCTTGGACAAGTGATCATCAAAGTCGCGCCCAAGACCGATCTGATCCAGCATCAGCTCTGCGCCATCGCGTTCAAGGTAACAAAACCCCTCTGCTGGCCGCGCATAGCGCACACAGAACCCGAGGACATCGCAATAGAATGCTTGTGATAAAGCGCAATCACGCACAGAAAATTCCGGCACCAGAACATTCGCCATATCAGCTGTCTCCTCCTGAAACGAAAAAGGGCCGCAACCTTTCGGCGCGACCCTTTGGAACGGTATGAAAACAAGACTTACTTGATCTTGCCTTCTTTGTATTCCACGTGCTTGCGCGCAACTGGATCATATTTCCGCACGACCATTTTTTCGGTCATGGTGCGTGCATTTTTCTTGGTCACATAAAAGTGGCCTGTGTCTGCTGTCGAATTCAGACGGATTTTGATCGTTGTTGGCTTCGCCATGATATATCTCCTCGGGGCAAGCGGCGCTCCGCATGCAAAAACTTGAAGTTCGGCTTTTATCCACCCTGCAACCGGAGTCAACTGGTAATATGCAAATGACCCGCAAGGATATTGCGATCTTGTGAAAAAAATCGGTATGTTGCTTGCACAATTTCAAATGGGATAAATTAAATGAACAATTTTTCACGTTGTGTCGCCGTTGGTGTCGCCTTGGCCTTTGCTGTTCCGGCCCATGCCGAAGGTTTTAAACGCATCACGTCAGAGGCTGAATTTCTTCAAAAAGCTGCAGGCAAAAAACTTTGGCTGGATGGAGATCATGTCACCGCGCGCAAAAACGGCCAGCTTGTCGGCAAGTTTGGGGGCGAACGATTGAAAGGTGTTTGGGCGTGGCGCGGTCAGTTTTGGTGCCGAACAATTACCACACACACTAAGAACACTGATTGTCAGGTTTGGGAAATCAACGGAAAAACCTTTCGGATCACACGCCAAAAGGGCAAGGGTCGATCTTTGGAATACACAACCAAGTAAACGCGCGGAGAATCTGTAAGCCGGATTCTGTTCCAGGGTTGCCCCCTTCGATGATCATTCCTCTTGGCGCCGCGTTGCCACGATGCCTCTAGCTGCCGACCCGGATCTGCTGGGGCAAAAGCAACCCCGCCACTTGCGCGGCACGCGATCCCTATTTGGCATTGCTCCCGGTGGGGCTTGCCTTGCCGTCCCGGTTGCCCGGTCCGCGGTGGGCTCTTACCCCACCGTTTCACCCTGACCTTTGCGAACAAAGGCGGTTTGTTTTCTGTGGCGCTCTCCGTCGGGTTGCCCCGCCCGGGCGTTACCCGGCACCGTTGCTTTTTGGAGTCCGGACTTTCCTCGAGAGTTGCCCCCCGCGATCATCCGATCCTCCGCGCGTCGCGTTCTTTAGTGCGGGTTTCAGGCCCGCGTCAATGGGTTAGGTCCAAAGAGCCGCGTGTCCGATTGGGGTAAAGTCCTCGGGGGATAATGGTCCGCTGGCATTTGGCCGGTACCGCAGCCGTACAGCAGCCAAAAGCGTTTCATCATCCACATCCGCTGTGTATCCCGCGTGTTGTGCAACCTTTCGAAAGGTACTTGTATCCGGATCGCCCGGGCCAATGTCCGATCCACGACGCCCGGCAAGACCCGCGCGTTCAAGGCGATCCCAATCAAACAGTGGGCCGGGATCAATCTTGCGCCCCGGTGCCATGTCCGAATGACCAATCACATGTGCCGGGGGAATACTCCAACGATTCAAGATGTCCGCCAACAAGGTTTCAAGGACACTCATCTGCGCCTCTTCAAACGGCGTCTGGCCATCATTGTCCAACTCGATCCCAATGGAACGGGAATTCATATCAGGCAAGCTGAGCCATTCGCCCTCACCCGCATGCCAAGCGCGGTCTATCTCGGGCACCAATTGCCAAAGCTTGCCCGTCTTACAGATCAAATAATGTGCCGAAACTTCGCGTTCAGGCGAACACAGAATGCGCAAAGCGTCTTCGGCCAGCGCCATAGCCGTGTAATGCAGAACAACAAATTCTGGCTTTAGTCCGTCGCGCCGTGGTCCACAATTAGGTGACAGGTGAACGTTCGGGCTCACTTAGCCGCCAACGCGCCGGAACGCAGCAGGATCCCAACCGCACGCATATCCATCACCATCCGGGTCCAGCCCTTTGCGATCGCGTCTTGGTCCACCTGAGGACAGAAAGTCGGCCTGTGCATCATCGTTGGATGCATAGGCGGCACAATTGCGTTGGAACTTTGCCGCACTGCTTAACGACACCCGCCGGTGTACGCGCGTCCCCAGAGGATGCGACGTCGCCAGCGCGTATTCAACGATATTAGGTTGGCTCCCGCCACTGCGTGTTGGCAAAGCCGTGGGTTGCACCACTTCGCGCTGAGCCCGGTTTGCAGCGATACGCGCCGCGTCCGCTTCGATTGACCGTTGGGACGACACCGAACCAAAGTCCTGCTCAGACGAAATTCCAGGATTGCTTACAATCACAGGTGCCGCATTGCTTGGGCTGGCATTTACAATGCTCTGGCCTGAATTGGCGGCCCGTGCACGCGCATCAGCGTCCGCTTCGATTTGCGCCAGTTCAGGGTCGCGTCCGCTGACGCCAACTGAACGAGGTATTGGTTGCGCCGAAACCTGTGTGGTCGGACCGGCAACGCCAGCAACCCCGGCGATAGGCGGGCGGCTGGCTGTGGTCTGACCTGCCAAGGCTGATTCACGCGCCAATGCGGCTTCTCGCGCTCGAGCTTCGGCCAACGAATTGTTAAACCCAACACCTCGCCCTGTGTCTGGAATAGTACCGTTGAAGCCCCCGCTGTCAGGAACAGACGGCTGGCACGCCGCCAATCCGACAATGCCGCAACAAATTAGAACACTAAGCTTCCACATCAGCCTCACCCAAATTTAGTCGGGTTTCATCCCGCTTTACGATGGATTACCACCAATTCGCGGGTTTTTCCACAAACCCGGCTGCATTCTCCAAACCATAGGCAATGTTCAGCAAGTCGCCTTCTTCCCATGGGCGGCCAATCAATTGCAGACCCAGTGGCAAACCTTGTTTGTCCAGCCCAGCAGGCACGGCGATACCGGGCAATCCGGCCATGTTCACAGTCACTGTGAAAATATCGTTCAGATACATCTGAACAGGGTCATCAGACCCTTCGCCTAATCCAAAGGCCGCAGATGGTGTGGCAGGCGTCAGGATCGCATCAATCCCTTGCTCAAACACATCGTCAAAGTCTTTCTTGATCAACGCGCGAACGCGGCGAGCACGGTTGTAATAGGCATCATAGAAACCAGCGCTCAGAACATAAGTTCCGATCATGACACGTCGCTGGACTTCTGGACCAAAACCTTCGGCGCGGGTCTTTTCGTACATTTCGGTGATGCCATCACCTTGTTCCAAGCTGGCCCGGTGGCCAAAGCGTACCCCGTCATATCGTGCAAGGTTCGATGACGCTTCTGCTGGGGCAATCACATAATAAGCTGGCAAAGCGTATTTTGTGTGCGGCAACGAAATGTCGACCATTTCGGCACCAGCGGCTTCCAGCATTTTGCGCCCGTCGGCCCAAAGCGCTTCGATTTCGTCCGGCATGCCATCCATACGGTATTCGCGTGGAATTCCAATTTTCTTGCCTTTGACATCGCCAGTAAGCATGGCTTCGAAATTCGGGACAGGGAAATCTGCGCTGGTTGAATCCTTTGGATCATGGCTGCACATCGTTTCCAGCATAATCGCAGCGTCGCGCACGGATTTCGTCATCGGCCCCGCCTGATCCAGCGACGAGGCAAACGCCACAACACCCCAACGAGAACAGCGTCCATAGGTTGGCTTAATACCAGTAATTCCCACAAAAGCCGCAGGCTGACGGATCGATCCGCCCGTATCCGTTCCGGTCGCGGCCAGACATAAATCAGCCGCCACAGCAGACGCAGACCCACCTGATGATCCACCCGGTGTCAGGGCCGTGTCGTCATTACCGCGCCGCCATGGATTAACCACGTCGCCATAGCAGGACGTCTCGTTAGACGACCCCATCGCGAATTCGTCCATGTTGAGCTTGCCCAACATCACAGCACCTGCATCAAACAAGTTTTGGGACACAGTGGATTCGTATTCTGGTTTGAAACCTTTCAGGATGTTTGACGCCGCCTGCGACGGAACACCCTTGGTACAGAACAAATCTTTGATGCCCAATGGCAGGCCGCACATGTCAGGCGCGTCACCTTTTTGGATACGAGCATCCGCCGCCTTGGCCTGAGCAATCGCAATTTCTGGCGTTTTGTGCACAAATGCGTTCAACGCGTCGGCACCTTCGATGGCTTGCAAACACGCCTCGGTCAGCTCAACGCTTGTGACATCCCCGGCCCGCAACGCGTCACGCGCCTGTGCCAGTCCAAACTTGTTTAGTTCGCTCATTATTCCACCACCTTCGGAACTGCGAAAAATCCTTCACGGGTTTCAGGCGCGTTCTTGATAACTTTTTCCGCCTGATTACCGTCTGTCACAACATCTTCGCGACGTTTCAAACGCTGCGGCGTGACCGAAGTCATGGGTTCGACACCCTCTACGTCCACTTCATTGAGCTGCTCAATGAAGCCAAGAATTTTGTTGAATTCATCCGCAAGCGCCGGAAGATCGGCTTCTTCAACCTTGATCCGGGCCAGCTTGGCCACGCGGGCTGCGGTATTGACGTCGATAGACATAAGGGGTCTCCGTGACAGGCTTTCGCTGGCTTTAGCGCTCTGTGCGTCCGGCTTCAAGGTGGGGCTTGCCGTTGGTTGCGATTGCTCCATGATATAACGCGAGGGGGACAGTCATGAAACTTACATTGCATCACGTCAATTTAGCCACGGAAAACGTTGAACGCATGGACGATTTCTATCGTCAGGTTCTGGGTCTAAACCGTGAAACCCAAGGGCTACCCAAACTTGAGAAAAACAAAGGGTATGCAGGTGATGTCGCCTTTGTGACAGATGGTGCGGTTCAGATGCATCTGGCTCAAAAGGATGTGCTTGCCGGAATTCGCGCCGGTCAAACCGTGAACCCCGTCAGCCACGGCCACATAGCCTATCGCACGGATGATCTGACATCCTTTATTGCGCATCTAGAAGAACAAGGCGTGCCCTATGCCGAATGGGGCAATCAGGCAGTCGCAGGATGGCGTCAGATTTTCTTTTACGACCCCGATGGAAACGTCATCGAAGTTCATCAAGTCGAAAGCTAAATCGCCGCCCTACTGAACGGGCGGCGCAGTATTTCAAAGTCAATTTAGCCTGCGGCACCAATTTGTGCGACCGCTTCATCAGTGGACCAAACGGCGTTTGCCATGTAGCGGAAATTTGTCAGCGCAGCGAGATATCCATCCCCTTCAGGGATAATTGCAGCGGCTGTCGCATCTTTGACCACAGCTACCTCAAATCCCTGCTCTAACAATTCCCGCATATGGGATTCTGTGCACAGGTTTGCCGACATTCCGGACAAGATTACCTGATCAACACCCCGTTTACGCAGCTGCAAAGACAGATCATTGGTGTCGTTGCCGTATACTTTGTGCGGCGACGTCACGATGGTCTTACCGTCTTCGATATATTGCTTGTATTGCGGCATCCAATCCGCGCCAGACCCTTCGAAACCATCAATGTTCAATGGTCCCTTGCGATCAAACATACCGATTTTGTGCATCAGTTTTTCCAATGCACCCTCAAATTTCCAACCATGATCGGTTGGATAGTAATAGTGCGGTGACACAGCGACTGTGATGTCAGCCGCTTTGGCCGCTTTGAACAGAGTTTCAATATTGTTGACGGTGTTATGTTCAGTCACCGACTTGCCGACAACACCCCATGTTACGCCGTCCGGGCTTAGAAAATCGATCTGTGGGTCGGTCACGACCAATGCCGCCCGGCTAAGGTCCAATTTCATATCTGAAGGGGGCAAAGCAGGTTCTGCCGGATCGGCATAAGGATTTGCACTTTGCGCGCTTGCCGATGTTGCAGCCGCAGTCGAGGCCGCGGCGACGGTTGCTGCTATTCCACCGCGCAGGGCGGTGCGACGTGAAATACGTGTTTCGTCATTGTCATGATCGTTGCAATTGCACATTTGTCGGGTTCCTCCATGTGTTTCGATGATTTAACCTAGGAAGCCTCACGTGCCTTTCCGTCCAGATTGTGATCTCAAGTGTAAACTTAGGTCTCTTTTCGTCCAGCGTTCTGCAATACTGCCTCATGAACTTCGAGCACGTCTTCAATGAACTAGAGATTGCCACAGATCCTTTCGCCATTTGCGAGCTGCAAGGGCAATGCGATCTTGGGATGGGCAAAGACGCGGCTGTGACGCTTCATTATGTGTTATCAGGCAAAGGCCAGATTCAAATCGCCGGGCGCCCGCCTCTTAAGGTTGCCAAGGGCTCGTTTGTGTTAATACCCGCACTGCAAAGCCACAACTTACGCTGCTTTGGGTATTCCGATGATCTGATACCCGACTGCAAACCAGCCGAATTAAAACTTGCCAGCTTAATGGCTGGAACCGAGGAGCAAAGCGCCAGTCAGCTTACGGCGCTTTGTGCACATGTCACGATTGGATTGCGCGGCGTCACTGACATAATCGAACTGATCCGCGAACCGTTGGTCGAGTACATTTCTGACACAAGCGAAGTCAAACATGCATTGGCGGCGCTTTTGATCGAAATATCGAACCCAAGGCTGGGCAGCCGTGCAATGATCCGCGCGATTTTGACACAGTGCCTTATCGAGATGTTGCGAAAGCGTTTAGGCGAGAGGGACAGCACGTTTCGGTGGATGGCGGCGTTGTCAGATCCCTCTGTCTGGAATGCGCTACGCCTGATGCTTGATGGACCCGGTGATCCACACACTGTCGAAAGCTTGGCTGCCCATGTCGGGATGAGCCGTTCCGCTTTTGCTAAGCGGTTTGCGGATGCATATGGGTCGGGGCCGATGGAATTGCTGCGCGAATTGCGAGTGCATCAAGCTGCGCGACTGCTAAGCACAACCGATCTTCCTGTGAAACGCATCGCGGCCCTTGTCGGATTTGCATCGCGCAGCGCATTCACGCGCTTGTTCGAAAGTAAAACGAACCAATCGCCAAAATCATTCCGAGCCGTGCATCGAAATAGCCAGTAGAGCTCTCGATTATTCCTGTTCCGTTTTCATTTGCACATTGAACGGTTCGTTTCATTCCCAGTTGCAAAGCCAGTTTGCGGCGACATCGATATGGTCACCCCAAAGCCATGCAACTCATCGAAATGTGAAGCGCACGGAAAAGTGCGCGCAGGGATGATAATTGTTACCTATACTTGCATCTGTGGGGCCTTAACCCCGCTTCAAAATGCAACACCTAAAGGGGCCATGCATGAAGACGACGGTGTTTTTAGTGTCATTGTCTATCGCAATCACTGGTGCATCAGTTGCAACCGCCGATTGCCCGCTTCGCCAGAAATTGCGCGATGATCGCAGATCGCTGAGCCCCCTTGTGGGTGTGGCCGCACGGCATCGGGACTTTCTGCACAGCTACGGGGTGACGCTTGAAGTTCACGGGTTCGGCGGCACTTATGCGCCGCGCGCCGCGTTGTTTGCCGCGCTTGAGACTTCGGGCTGTGATCCAAAGCTAGGCCGATGGATCAAGAACAAAGCTCGTCATCCGCGCCGGGTCAACGACAGCCGTTAAGAATTTCGACGCGTGGCAAAAAAGTCCTGCAAAAGTCGTGACGCTTCTGTTTCAGCGATCCCATCATAGACTTCGGGAACGTGGTGAGATTGCGGATGCGAAAACACGCGAGCTCCATGCAAAACGCCACCAGATTTTGGATCCGATGCCCCAAAATACACCCGCGCAATGCGCGTCGCGGCAATAACCCCCGCACACATCGCGCAAGGTTCTAACGTCACGTATAAATCATGGTCCGGCAAACGTTGTGTTCCGGATGCGGCACACGCTGCGCGCAAGGCTAACATTTCTGCATGGGCTGATGGGTCTGAAAGCTCGCGGGTTCTGTTTCCGGCAGACGCAACAACCGAACCACTAGGATCGACGACAACCGCGCCCACGGGAACCTCGCCCCGTTCGGCCGCGGCGCGCGCTTCGGCCAATGCCTGATCCATGAAGCTTTTGAACACCATACGGTTCAGTCCCATGCCCCGCCGCGCCGTGCAAGCCTGCATTTGCGAATCCCAGCGGCGCGCCTTACCAACGCAGAATGGATAGAGATTCAGACGACATTTATGACCCGGCTTTTGTGGCTGACTTGTTTGACAGATGCTCAAGCAATTACCGTCGCTGGTCCGCCGTCGGATCTATGGGGTTTATCTGGCTTTGGCGCCGCCAATGTGTGTCCAGATTGCCCGGCCAATTGGTTCTGTCCCGCCATAAAGGCAGCGACATCAATCAAGACACCCCACAGATCTTTGATCTGATGGCCGGAACTGGCGAAGCATGGTCTCACGTTCTTTCGGTGTTTCCAAAGGCCTCGATCACGGCAATCGACATCTCCAAATCCATGCACGATCAAGCAGTGGACCGCTTGCACACCCAGATCGCACATCGCATTGAACACCGTCAGGCTGACGCCTTGGACGCTGATCTGCCCGACGCATCCGCCGATATCGTCATGTCGACTTTCGGATTGAAGACCCTCACGCAGACCCAACAGTCGCTGCTGGCCAAACGCATTGCGTTGGTCTTACGGCCCGGCGGTGCTTTTACTTTGATCGAAGCGTCTGATCCAAAAGGCTGGGTTTTGCGCCCGCTCTATCGGTTTCACCTCGACTTTGTGCTGCCTTTGATCGAACGGCTATTTTTGAAGGGCGCTCAGGATTTCAGCATGTTGGGAGTCTATACGCGCAACTTTGGCGACATCACTTACTTTGCCGACGCATTGCGCGCAGAGGGGCTATATGTCAGTCAGAGGTCACACTTTTACGGGTGCGCGTCGAGCGTGGCAGGCTTCAAGCCGGTTGCGCCGCCGGTGACAACCCCCTAAAGGCGCGACATGTCTGACAAAGCCCCCCCAGGTGATCGTATCGCCAAAGTCATCGCCCGCGCTGGTTTGGCCAGCCGCCGTGGCGCAGAAGATATCGTGCGTGCAGGTCGTGTGGCCGTAAATGGCAAAGTGATCGACAGCCCTGCGCTGAACGTATCCGAAGCTGATAAAATCACCGTCGATGGCAAGCCCCTTCGGGCGGCTGAACCTGCGCGTTTGTGGCGGTATCACAAACCGACCGGGTTGGTCACATCTGCGAAGGACGAAAAAGGGCGCACCACAATCTTTGACAAGCTGCCCGAAGATTTGCCTCGGGTGATGACTGTTGGGCGTCTTGATATCAATTCAGAAGGTTTGCTGTTGTTGACGAACGACGGCGAACTCAAGCGAAAGCTGGAACTTCCGTCGACGGGATGGATGCGCCGGTATCGTGTGCGTATTCACGGCAGACCATCGGACGAGTCATTTAAACCATTGCGTGACGGAATCACGGTTGAAGGCGATCGTTTTCAACCGATGCAAGTCACGCTGGACCGTCAAAAAGGCGCGAATGCCTGGGCCACGATCGGATTGCGCGAAGGCAAAAATCGCGAAATTCGTCGTGCTATGGAAGCGGTTGGATTGACCGTCAATCGTCTGATCCGGCTAAGCTATGGACCCTTCCAGCTGGGCGAACTTGCCCAGGGCGAAGTCGAAGAAGTGCGCCAACGCATTATGCGTGATCAATTGGGTCTGGCTCCGAACGCGGAACCGGAAACCAAACCCAAATCAAAGGTTCAACGCAAAAGGCGTATTCGCTAAAACCGAGCACAATGCACGGATCTGGAAACGCGCCAAACGTCAATCAGGCGAACCAAACAAGCAAACACATACAAAAGAGCAGCTAATTTGGGCGAATTCTTGAATATTTCCCCTTGCTCCTTTGTTCGCGGTATCACAATTCTCGTGCACAACACATAAAGGCGTCGACAGGGGGACACTATGGCCGAGCTTTTAACAATCGAAAATCTGGGCAATTTGCTCATGTTATGTTTCTTGCAAGCCGTACTGGGGTTCGACAATCTCTTGTACATCTCCATAGAAAGCCAACGTGCGCCCGTCGCTCAGCAGAAATCTGTGCGACGCTGGGGGATCATATTGGCCGTCATATTGCGCGTTGTTCTGCTGTTCGTGATGGTCCGTCTGATCGACAGCTTGGCGGAACCGTTCATCGTCTTTTCCGAAGGCGGATGGATCGAAGGCGGCATCAACTTTGCCACCTGTGTTTTTGTTGTTGGCGGCATCTTCATCATTTACACCGCTGTGAAAGAAATCAGTCATATGCTGTCGGTCGAACATCTAGACACAGATATTGAAGGCAAAAGCGGGAAATCCGCGGCAAAAGTCGTCGGCCTGATCGTCCTGATGAATTTGATCTTCTCGTTTGATTCAGTGTTGTCCGCGATTGCGATCACAGATGTTTTCCCAATTCTTGCAACGGCCATTCTTTTGTCAGGGTTGGCGATGCTTTTGCTTGCTGATGGCGTGACGCGGTTTCTGGAAAAGAACCGCATGTACGAAGTGCTGGGATTGTTCATCCTATTGATCGTCGGCGTGGTTTTGTTGGGCGAAGCGGGTCAAGCAGCGGCGCACGCGATGCATGATGATAGTCTTGCGTTGAAACTCTTTGGATACGAAGTCATCCCGATGTCCAAAACGACCTTCTATTTCTCGGTCTTGGTTTTGTTCGTCGTCGAGATCATTCAATCCGGGTACACCCGCAAGCTAAACGCAGAACGTCGTACCGCCTCAAAAATGGGCACGCACTAGTTCTGTATCGTTAATCTGCGTATATATTCGAAATCAAAAGAGTGGGACGCATGAAATCAACAGCCTTACAGAAGACCGCCTATGGCATACTGCTTTTGATCCTTTTGGGTGTCAGCTCTGGCTGGCTGGGTGGTCTTTGATGGCACAACGTTTTGGTGGGAAATACAGCCCACAGGGCAAGTCCTCTGACCTGCCTCCGGCAGAGACACCCAATGCGTATACCGGCGCACAGGTCAGCCCGGTCGGTGCACGCGCCAATCTGATGTTTGTCCCCCCTGTGGTGTTGATCGCAACAACAGTCACAGATGGCGCAGTGGCCATGACCCAAGGGTTGATCAGCGCGGGCCTTATGGGGCTCGCCGCGTTTCTTTTGCGCGAAGGTCTAAAGGCAGAAGCCGCATTTAACGACCGAAAGGCCGCGCGTCGCCCTGCCATTCCGCGCAAGATTTTTGCCGCAGTGCTCTGTGCCTTAGGTGCTGCGGGTGCTGTTGTTGCCCACCAAGGCAGCTTTGGCCTGATTGCCCCTATTCTTTTTGCCAGTGCGACCGCTGCATTGCACCTGATCGCCTTCGGCATTGACCCTCTGAAATCCAAAGGCATGGAAGGGGTGGATACGTTCCAACAAGATCGCGTTGCGCGCGTCGTGGACGAAGCCGAACAATACCTGTCCGAAATGTCGGATGCGATGCGGCGCGCAGGTGATCGCCAAATGGAAGGTCGCCTTGAAACCTTCCAGACACAGGCGCGCAAACTGATACGTACCGTCGAAGACGATCCCCGGGATCTGACTGCAGCGCGCAAATATCTGGGCGTTTATCTAATGGGTGCCCGCGACGCGACGGCCAAATTTGCAGATATCTTTTCACGCTCGCGCAGCGAAGACGCGCGAAAAGACTATGCGGCATTGTTGGATGATCTCAGCCAGAATTTCGCCGCCCGCACTGAAAAATTACTCACCGACGACCGCACTGATCTGACTGTCGAAATCGACGTCTTGCGAGATCGTCTTGGTCGCGAGGGCGTTCGCCTTCCGACCCCCAATGATGCCAAGGAATGAGGTAAAACATGTCCGAAACCGTTCGCCAAAAGGCCGCCGAAGCAACAGCAATTGTTGAACAGGTATCTGCAATAACACTGCCCGAACCTATTGAGGCGAACGCAGTTGTTGCCTTGACCGAAGCCGATGCACCCGTGGCCGCAGAAATCAAATCTCGGATGGACGAGCTTGATATGGGGGACACGCAGTCGATTGTGTCCTTTGGATCTGCGGCGCAGGCTGAGTTGCAAGAAATCAGCCAAGCGATGCTGGCCGATGTGCGCAACAAAGACGTCGGCCCCGCGGGCGACAGCTTGCGCGATATCGTCACCACCATTCGTGGCTTTTCGGTTGGTGAGATGGATCTTCGTCGTGAACGCAGTTGGTGGGAAAAGTTGCTGGGACGCGCCGCCCCAATCGCAAAATTCACTGCTCGGTTTGAGACTGTCCAAGGTCAGATTGACAACATCACCGACAATCTTTTGAACCATGAACATACGTTGTTAAAGGACATCAAATCGCTTGATCTCCTTTATGAAAAGACACTTGGGTTTTACGATGAACTGGCGTTGTACATCTCGGCCGGCGCAGCAAAGATTGCAGAACTGGACGAAACGGTCATTCCGGCAGCAGAAGCCGAAGTGAAAGCAGCCCCAGAAGATGATCAGGTGATGAAAGCCCAAGAGCTGCGCGACCTGCGCGCATCACGTGATGATTTGGAACGGCGCGTGCATGATCTGAAACTGACCCGTCAGGTGACAATGCAGTCCTTGCCCTCGATCCGTTTGGTTCAGGAAAACGACAAATCGCTGGTGACCAAGATCAATTCGACCCTCGTCAACACGGTTCCTTTGTGGGAAACGCAGCTTGCGCAGGCCGTTACAATTCAACGATCCGCCGAGGCCGCCCTTGCGGTGAACGAAGCCAACGATCTGACCAACGAATTGTTGACGTCGAATGCCAAAAACTTGCGATCCAGCAACAAGATGATCCGCGAAGAAATGGAACGCGGTGTGTTTGATATTGAATCCGTCAAACAAGCCAATGCGGATTTGATCGGAACGATTCAAGAAAGCCTTGAGATTGCTGATGAAGGCAAAGCAAAACGTGCAGCGGCTGAAGCCGAGCTCAAGAAAATGGAAACGGAATTGCGCGAAACGTTATCAGCGGCTAAAGCCCGTCGTGACGGCGTCGGTGACACCGCATCGACATCTGTGCCGGGATAAAGGGCTAATTGTTATGAAACGCTGGGTTCTACTGGCCTTTTTGTCACTGGCTCTTGCTGCTTGTGATTTATTAGTGCCCGTTGAACCCACCCTTAAACCACAAAGCCGTCCATCCGGTTTGAACACCGATGCAACTGTGCCCAGCCCCCGCGCCACGTCGCAGGCCAGTGCCGAAATCAGGGCCTATCTGACACAAGTCCAATCCGCACAATTGACTCAAGGATTGTTGCGCCGCGATGGCGGCGGGCCGGACACGCCCTTCACATCGGACATGCTTAGTCGAAACTTTGAACGCATTGCGTTTTTTAACGAATATACGGGGGCTTTGTCATCTGGGGTTTCAGGTGCTTTGGGTCGCTGGGATACGCCCGTCCGGATGGAAGTTATCTTTGGTGCATCCATTCCGCCGTCCCAACGTCGGGCTGACAAACAGGATGTGGCACAATTCGCAACGCGCCTGTCGCGCGTCACCAAGCACCCGATTTCGGTCGGCCCATCTGCGAATTTTCTGGTGTTGTTCGTCAGCGAAGATGACAGACCAGATGAAATTGACAAATTGTCCGGGCGGTTTCCCAATTTGACACCCGCCGCACTTGCGCCGCTTAAAAATCTAAGCCGCGAAACCTATTGCGCAGTGATTGCATTTGGCCAAATGAATAATCCGGCCAGTTACAGTGCGGCCGTCGCCGTCATTCGCGCCGAAAACCCGGATCTATTGCGCCTGTCCTGCATCCACGAAGAGTTGTCGCAAGGGTTGGGATTGGCCAATGACAGTCCACAGGCCCGCCCTTCTATATACAACGATGATGATGAATTTGCCTTGTTGACCAATCACGACGAGTTGCTGTTAGGGATGTTGTATGACAAGCGCCTTCAAACTGGGATGTCTTTGGATGCCGCACGGCCCATTGTCCGTGAAATCAGCGTTGAACTGACTGAACCCGACAGCCCGACCTAATTGGATCAACGCCAATTCCCCGATATGTTTAGCGCTTTGGGGTGACGAACAACAAATTCCCCTCTATTTTCAATGGTGCGCCGCTCGGGCATGTGAGACACTTGATCAAAGAATGACACGAAAAGGGGCAGACCCATGGGAATTTTTGATTTTTTATCCGGCGAATTTATCGACGTCATCCATTGGGTCGACGACAGCCGCGATACGATGGTTTGGCGTTTTGAACGCGAGGGTCACGAAATCAAATACGGTGCCAAACTGACCGTACGCGAAGGCCAAGCTGCAGTGTTTGTGCATGAAGGGCAATTGGCCGATGTCTTTACGCCCGGCATGTATATGCTTGAAACCAACAATATGCCTCTACTGACGACGTTGCAGCATTGGGATCACGGTTTCAAAAGCCCGTTCAAATCCGAAATCTACTATGTCAACACGACCCGGTTTAACGACCTGAAATGGGGTACGAAGAACCCTATTATCTGCCGTGATCCCGAATTTGGTCCGGTTAGATTGCGCGCCTTTGGTACGTATTCCGTCCGCGTCACAGACCCTGCTCGGTTCCTTATTGAAATCGTCGGAACTGACGGCGAATTCACAATGGACGAGATTAGCTTTCAAATCCGGAACATAATCGTTCAGGAGTTTTCGCGCACATTGGCACGGTCCGGCATTCCGGTGTTGGACATGGCGGCCAACACCCGCGAGCTTGGGCAATTGGTCAGCAAGGAAATCGAAACGACCCTTGCAGAATATGGGTTATCAGTGCCCGAACTTTACATCGAAAACATCTCTTTGCCGCCCGCCGTAGAAGAGGTCATGGACAAGCGTTCCTCGATCGGTGTGATCGGTAATCTGAATGAATACACTCAGTTTCAAGCCGCCGAAGCCCTTGGTCGAGACGGCGCTGGTGCTGCGGCAATGCAAACTGGACTTGGCGCAGGACTTGGCATGCAAATGGGTGCATCACTGGGCCCATGGGGCGCGAACGCGACGGCACCCCAAGCGCAGCCCGCTGCACAAACACCGCCCCCCTTGCCTGTCGAACATGTGTGGCACGTGGCCGAAAACGGCGAAACGAAGGGGCCATATTCCAAGGCGCAAATGGGTCGGATGGCTCAGGTGGGTGAACTTACACGGGAAAGCCACGTTTGGACCCAAGGTCAAGACGGCTGGTTACGTGCAGAAGACGTCAGGGAATTGGCGCAGTTGTTCACCATTCTCCCTCCTCCTCCGCCACCTGCCGGTTAAAGGGATCTCGCGCCCTTGCCAGTGACAAAGGTGACGCGTCCTTCAATTCTGATGCGTCATCGTTGGCTAAGAACAAAGCTCTAGTTTGTCCAATCTCCCATTGCTTTCTAGGGTCGAATTCCGCATTGCCCCCTTGCCCCGTCATGTTCAGCAAGGCACTAAAAGAAGCACTTAATTTTCATCAGACCGACGATGTGACCTATGCAAGACCTCGCTGACCCCACGCCATCCCAGCATCGCTTTCCATGCGACAATTGCGGTGGTGACTTTCGATTTGATCCGGAACAGTCGTCACTGTGCTGCGACCATTGCGGCAACACCGCTGAAATTGAAGGCGTCGGAGCGCATACACATTCTTTGGCGGAATTGGATTTACGCGCGGCTTTATCGGATTCACTGCCTCAGGCAGAAATCGAAGAAACGCGCGTACTGAATTGCACCAATTGCAGCGCTCAAGTTGAATTTGACGCCGTTGTTCATTCAGCCGAATGCCCTTTTTGCGCGACACCCGTCGTCACAGACACTGGTGTGCACCGCCACATTAAGCCCAAAGGGATTTTGCCCTTTGCGCTTGAGGAAAAGTCAGCCCGAACCGCCATGACCAATTGGCTTGGTCAGTTGTGGTTTGCACCATCTGGGTTACAGGAATACGCCAGAAAAGGACGCGCATTGCAGGGTGTTTACGTCCCCTATTGGACCTTCGATGCCGACACACAGACTGCATATCAAGGCGAACGAGGCACTGTATATCACGAAACCCGCACCGTTATGCGCGACGGCAAGCGCCAACAAATCAGAGTGCCCAAAGTGCGATGGCGATCAGTGACGGGACGTGTTTCGCGGTTCTTTGATGACGTGTTGGTTTTGGCATCCAGTTCTTTGCCCAAAAAATACACAGATGCGTTGGAGCCGTGGGATCTAAGCGCGTTGGAACCTTATCGCCCCGAATTTCTTGCTGGGTTTCGTGCGGAAGGATATCAGGTCGAATTGGACGACGCGTTTGAAACCGCACGCGTTCAGATGGATCAGATCATCGCACGTGACATCAAATTTGACATCGGCGGCGACCGGCAACGCATTCACGGGGCCAACACACAACTTGGTCAACTGACGTTCAAACATGTGCTTTTGCCTGTGTGGGTAGCTGCGTATAAATACCGCGGAAAAACCTACAATTTTGTCGTCAACGGACGCACGGGCCGCGTGCAGGGTGAACGCCCATATTCGGCGGTCAAGATCGCAATCGCCGTCATTATCGGCGTCATTATTGCCGCCTCGATTGGGTACTTTGTGGGGCAAAGTGAGGGTACGTATTGACCATGGACGCGATGGAACAGCTGGAACAGACGGCCAAATCGCGCTGGTCTTGTCGCGCCTACAAATCTGATCCTGTCCCCAAGGGCGTCATCACGAAGATCGTGAAAACTGCGCAACACGCGCCGTCTTGGTGCAACGCGCAACCTTGGCAATTGGTGATCACACAAGGCCAGGAAACCGAACGGTTTCGGGCCGCGTTGTATGAACATGCGCATGGTGCCGCGCCTCAACCTGATATGGAATGGCCCACAGGGTATCCGGGTGTTTATGGCGAACGGCGCCGCGCATGTGGGTGGCAATTGTATGATGCGGTCGGCATCGTCAAAGGCGACCGAGACGCAAGCGCGCACCAAATGATGGAAAATTATCGCCTGTTCGGGGCACCACATGTCGCGATCTTGCATTCACCATCAGATCTTGGTGCTTACGGCGCGATGGATTGCGGCGGTTTCGTCAGCATGTTTTGTTTGGCCGCACAGGCAATGGGGGTCGCAACCATCCCCCAAGCGGCCATCGCAGCCCATGCCCCTTTTGTCCGAGACTGGTTTCAGATTGCAAAAGACCGCACCATCCTATGTGCGATTTCTTTTGGATATGCCGATATGGATCATCCGGTAAATGCGTTCAGAACAGACCGCGAAGACGTGCAAAACGTCATCGAGTGGAAAGCCTAATGCGCGCCCTCATTCAACGAGTGACCCAAGCGAGCGTCGACGTCGACGGTAAAACCGTAGGGCAAACGGGACCGGGATTATTGATCCTTGTGTGTGCGATGCCCACTGATGACGCGGACACGGCCAAGGCGCTGGCTTTGAAAATCTCAAAACTACGCATCTTCAAAGATGACGATGGCAAGATGAACCAATCACTGGTGCAATCGGGTGGCAGTGCATTGGTTGTCAGTCAGTTCACCTTGGCCGCGGACACGTCGCGCGGCAATCGACCGGGGTTTTCCAATGCTGCTCCTCCGGACGTGGCGAAAACCCTGTACCTGCAATTCGCATACTTTTTAAAGGACCTTGGCATCGCGACGGAAACTGGGCAATTTGGCGCGGACATGTCGGTCAGCTTGGTGAATGATGGCCCCGTGACGCTTTGGCTGGATACGGATTGATCAGCCGCTTTTGGGTTTGGTTCGATCCAGTTCGGGTGAAATTGGAATAAATTCCTGTTCGTCACCCGGAGGCAATTTGAAAGGCCCGCCTTCCCAATCTGCAGTTTTCCATGCGTCCCTTGCCTCTTGGATGCGATCGGTCGAGGACGACACAAAATTCCACCAAATATAGCGTGGACCATTCAGTGTTTCGCCCCCCAACGCCATCAAGCGTGCCCCCTGTGGGCCTGCACGAACTGACAGACTGTCACCGGGGCGAAAGATCATCATGCGCCCGACTTCAAAGACATCGCCCGCAATCTCGACTGATCCTTGCGTTATATAAATCCCGCGATCCTCGTGATTATCCGGCAAAGGGAATTGCGCATGGGGCGCAAGGGTGACGTCCGCATAAAAAATCTCGGATTGCATGGTCACTGGGCTTTGTTCACCCCAAGCGGTTCCAAGGATCAAACGCGCCTGCGCACCATTATCGTCCAGAACTGGCAGCGCGGCTTCTTTGTGGTGCTCAAAATCCGGCGCCATGTCTTCGCGGTCTTCGGGTAACGCGATCCAAGTTTGAATACCGAACAACTTGTGTCGCGTGGCTCTGGTCGCTTCCGAGGTCCGTTCAGAATGGGTGACACCCTGCCCGGCCAGCATCCAGTTCACTTCACCCGGATGTATCATCTGATGTGTTCCAAGGCTGTCGCGATGTTCAAATTCGCCCTGATAGAGATAAGTGACGGTTCCAAGCCCGATATGGGGGTGTGGCCGCACATCAATGCCGCCATCCGTGATGAATTCCGCAGGGCCCACTTGATCAAAGAAAATGAACGGCCCGACCATTTGGCGTTTTGGACTGGGCAGTGCGCGGCGAACTTCGAACCCGCCAAGATCGCGTGCACGCGGAATGATCAACGTTTCCACATTGTCCAGCCCAGCAGTTGGGTGATCCGATGATTGGCTTGGGTTCCAGCTCATGTTTTACCCTACCATAAGCAAGGTCAATTGTCTGAGGCGAAATTTACTTTCAAAGCGCAATCCACGCGCTTTGTCTCTGAAATTGCCGCCATCAGGCGAAGGTCATGTGTCGGCCGCACGGTTGCCGCTGTGAACCCGATTTCAAGATGCAATCGCGGTTTGCGTTGGTTCCGAGTCCGCCCATCGAAGCTGAGCGAGCACCTGATCTTTGGGCCCATCAAATACCACATGTCCATGTTGCAAAACCAACATGCGATCTGCAAGCGCGACAATCGATTTGCGATCCGTTGCAACGATTGTTGTCCGCCCCTCCAACCAGCGCGACAATCGATCCACCAAGGTCGCTTCTAACAATTGCTCCAGCCCATCGGTTGGTTCATCCATCACGCAAATTTTGGGATTTTGCAGCCACAGACGCGCCCAGCCAATTGACTGGCGTTGGCTTTTCGTCAGGTCGCGTTCGGCGTCGTGAATCGGCAAATCCAAGCCTTGCGCGTGACTGCGTACAAACGGGCTTAATCCGGCGAAAGCCAAGGCGTCGAACAACCGTTCTTCGTCTTGCTCAACCAGATCAAGGTTCAAATTGTCTCGCAATGTGCCGGTCACCAATCGCACATCATTCCCCAGATACCCGATCAATCGTTGCAGGTCCGTCGGGTTGATGTGCTCCATCTCTAAACCGTCAATCGAAACGCGCCCCTTCAACGGCGCACGTGTTCCGATGAGAACGTTCAGAAATGTCGATGAATTTGCGCCAAGAACCACAACTTTTTGGCCGGCCTTGATATCCAATGCCGGAATTTCCAAAATCGCGGTCCCGTCAACGTCTGAAGAGAAGGACACATTTCGCAGTTCGAACCGTCCCTTAAATGAATTGCAACGTACAAAGCGCGGATCGTGCTGAGGTTCTGGCACCATTTCAATTGTTGGTTTAACGGCATCATTCACAGCCTTGTCGCGTCGCCGTTGCACCCATTTTCCGACCCAATTCTTGCGCCATGCAAATGTGCCCACTGCGATGATCGCAACCATTACAATTCCGAAAACGGGCAACCAAAAAACGCCTGCGATAGCGACGACAACCAACAAGGTTATTGCCCAAGTTTTCAAACTTACATTCGCGACAGCGGAACGAAACCGCGCCACCTCATCCCAGAACCGATCAGGTTTAAAAGAAGGGTGTTCAACTTCACTGACTTGGGTCTGGCCAAGTTCGGCGCGAACCAAAAAACCGGAAAAGAACGGATTGAAATCTGATTTCGGCACATAGGTGTGATCGTCTGCGCATGTCGTGTCGTAAATGACCAACTGATCCGCTTCTTGACCCAACACAAGAATGATTTGGCCACTGGTCATGCAGGCGAGTGCGGGCCATTGATCAGGATGCAATTCGTCCACTCGGCTCAGATTTGAGTCCAGCCCCATGTTGGTCAAAGCCGCAACCATTGACGCACCCTGTGCTTGGCCGTCTAATGATGTCGTTGAATGTAAACGCAGGCTTTCAAGCAACCCATTGCGAAGGATCTCGAGGCCCAAAACGCCCGTATAAACAGTGGCAAGGTCGGCGCGGGCTGCAATACGTTCATCTGACATGGTGTTATCTTCAACGCTGGTTGGTCTTGCCGCTGCGTTAGCCTGTTGATTGTCATGGACATGTTGAGTTGCCAGGTTGTTTGTGGCCGTCATTATCGGCTCTCCCTTCGCCAACACGCACTAAATGCGCACCGTCATGACCGCGTCGCCAAACGCCCTAAAGCGCAAAAAATGCGATGCCGAAACGCCCAGACATATCCGAGCCAACAGCCAAAACGCTTTGCCAAGCGCCGGTCACATGATTTGCATTATCGTCCATCCCGGTTGACCGGGTCACTTTATTTATGGGGCGCGGTTACGGCAAAACCGATCCGCGCCCTCAATTTTTAGTTCTTGCTGCTCTTAGGTTATTGGGGCGCGGTTGCGGCCTGACCGGTCCGCGCCTCAGTTCTTGCTTAACTCTTGAATTGACACCGTCGGTTTGGGTGCCTTTTCCCAAAATGCCAGCTTCGCAAGACCCAGTAATTGGTCTTGCCGAAATTTCATGCTGAGCTTGACACCCCAAGACAGGTGCCGCGTCGTTATCGGCCTTTTTGAAAACCTGCATCCCATGGTCAATTCGACCTGATTTGAATGCGCCAATCCGAGCAACCGTAGGTACATCGACGGGGTCAACCGCCTGCGCACTTAGGACTCCTATCTGGACTGCGTCCACGTCACCGCGAACGACACATTCAATCATTTTCATAACTGCTCGTCTCTATTCCCCAATGCGCGCAAGATATTTTCTTTGCAGAAGGTTTTTTATTGCTGATCTTGCGTGCCCTTAACCGTTCTTGTAACGGAAGACCGAATCACTGGCTAGCCCATTTTTTCAAAATTCGGACAATTTTCATTCTGGGACCGCGATATGTAGTATTGTGCCATAGAATTTTGAATCACGGATCGAACCCGATTTCCGACAACCTGAAAGGTGGGCAAATGCACAATCCATTATCGCTGGAAACGCTATGGCGCGCGGGTGTTGATGCTGTTGGCGGCGAAAATTCGGTGCACAAAGCTCTGACAGATATCCCTATCACTCCCCCCGATCAGATCATCGCAGTTGGCAAAGCCGCAAGTGCCATGGCCAAGGCTGCGGTCCAGTTTTTCCCCGATACACCCTGCCTTGTCGTCACGAAGTACGACCACGGACAGGATTGCCCAAAATCCGCCCATTTGATCGAAGCCGCCCATCCCGTTCCTGACGCCCAAAGCATATCCGCGGGGCAAGCGCTTTGCGACGCAGTCAAGCGATGCAAACCCGGAAGTCATTTGTTGTGTTTGGTTTCGGGCGGGGCATCCGCACTGGCCGAAGTTTTGCCCGAAGGTTGGTCGCTGGACAGGTTGGCATCGGAAACGCAGCGCATGTTGGCATCAGGTGCCGATATCCACGCAATGAATGCACGCCGCAAAGAGATCAGCCAAATCAAAGGCGGAAAACTCTTAGCTCTGTTTCAAGGTGCCAAAGTAACGACGCTTGCAATTTCTGACGTCGAAGGAGATGTCCTTGGAGTGATCGGCTCGGGCATTGGCGACGCTTTTCCTGATGCCACTTTTACGTTTGACGCCCGCATTGTGGCGTCCAACGCGATTGCGCGCGATGCTGTTGCAAAAGCGGCGGGCGAACCGCTGATCTGTAACGAAGAGACTTTGTATGATGACATCGGGGCGTTGGCCTTTCGTCTTGGCAAAACGCTAAAGTCTGGGCCCGCCGGTCTGTATCTTTTTGGCGGCGAACCCACAGTTATTTTGCCTGAAACCCCAGGTATGGGCGGGCGCAATATGGCGCTTGGATTATCGCTTGCCCGAGAAATGCAAGGCACGGATATCGAAATCTTGGTTGCTGGAACAGATGGCACGGATGGCCCGACAGACGCCGCCGGTGCGATTGTAACTGGAAAAACCTGGACAGACTGGGCCCAAGACGCTTTGGACCGTGCAGATGCTTACCCGTTCCTGCGCGATGCCAGTGCTTTGTTCAAATCGGGACCAACGGGCACAAATGTCATGGACCTGCTGATCGCGCGAAAACGTTAGTTTCAAAATTTCGGCCACAAGCAATTGACAGTCCGCGTGGAACTGGCAAGCCTTTCGGACATGAAGAATGAATTGCGGTCCATCACCGAAACACCCGACATGGAAATCGTGCTTTCAGACGGAATTCGTTTGTCGTGCCGCGCTTGGATTCCGGATGACGCCAACGACGATCCAGTTCCCATGCTGCTGGAATACCTTCCCTATCGCAAAAGAGACGGCACATGCGCGCGCGATGCGCTAACGCATCCGTGGTTTGCCAAACGTGGATACGCCTGCCTGCGCGTTGACATACGCGGAAACGGCGACAGCCAAGGCATCATGGAAGACGAATACAGCGAACAAGAGCTTGCCGACGCCGTCGAGATCATTGAATGGGCCGCCAAGCAACCTTGGTGCAATGGACGGGTTGGCATGATGGGCATCAGCTGGGGCGGATTTAACGCGCTTCAAGTTGCAGGCCTTGCCCCAGAGCCATTGAAAGCTGTTGTCACGCTGTGTTCAACCGATGATCGTTATGCTGATGACATCCACTACAAGGGTGGGTGCCTGCTGAACGAAAATCTCGGTTGGGGGGCGACAATGTGGTCTTATTCTTCCCGCGCACCCGATCCCGCACTGCGTCCAGATGATTGGCGCGACATGTGGTTGGAACGATTGGATGCGGAACCCTTTCTGCCATCCGTTTGGTTAAAACACCAAAGCCGCGATGCGTATTGGCAGCATGGATCAGTGTGCGAAGATTTCAGTGCCATTAAGGCTAAGGTTCTGGCCGTCGGCGGATGGGGAGACGCCTATAAAAACGCGGTCCCGCGGTTGGTGTCCAACATACCCGGCGCAAAGGGCATCATTGGACCATGGGTCCACAAGTACCCCCATTTCGCTGTGCCCGAACCACGCATTGGTTTTTTACAAGAAGCATTGCGATGGTGGGACCGCTGGTTGAAGGACATAGAAACAGGCGTTGAAGCCGATCCTGACTATTCGGTTTATTTGATGGATGGGGTGCGCCCTGCCACATGGTACACCGAACGCCAAGGGCAATGGATCAGTGCGAACCCTGATGCGCCCTCAACCAAAGAGTTTGGTTTGTCTCTTGGCACGCTTGGCACGTCAAAACCGTTTTCGCAGGTTATTGCCAGCCCACAAGACACGGGCGCAGACGCTGGCGAATATTGCGCGATCTGGCTGGGGCCTGAAATGCCCGGTGACCAGCGAAATGATGACGCCAAGTCAGTAGTTTTTGACTCAGATATTCTGTCCGAGGATTTGGACATCGTGGGCACACCCAATGTGCAATTGACGCTTTCTTCGTCAGATCCACAGGCGCAAATTGCCGTGCGTTTATGCCATGTCCATCCTGATGGAGCATCGACACGCATTACTTATGGCGTTTTGAACCTGTCTCATCGGTTTGGGCACGAAAATCCGGCGTCTATGCCGAAGGATACACCGCAAGACGTCTCGATTTCTCTGGACAACATTGCCTATCGCGTTCCCGCCGGGCATCGCATTCGTCTATCGATCTCAAGCGCATATTGGCCGCTTGTTTGGCCAAGCCCAACCATGGGCACGCTGACCTTGACGCATGGCACCCTTGGCTTGCCGGTTCCCGCAGATGCAAACGAACAGGCCAGAACCTTCTTATCGCCAGATGCAGAAGCCCCGTGGGAAACCCAAGAGCTGCGTCCAGAGAACCATATTCGCCAAACACAAATCGACCACGTGACTGGCCAGATCGCTTTGCACATTGAAGACGACTTTGGGAAAATCCGCGACCTTGATCATGGCTTGATCACCGCGTCCATAGCGCGGGAATCTTGGTGCATTGATCCTTTTAACCCGCTTTCTGCGACGGGCGAATGCCATTGGACCGATGAATTGGAGCGCGACGGAATTGCCTTGCGCACAGAGGCACATTGCAGCATGACCAGTGATGCGACCTATTTTCGACTAAAAGCGACTGTGGTCGCTTACGAAAACGGTATTAAGGTCTTTTCTAAGGAAGTCTCCGACGAAATTCGTCGTGATCACCTATAAAAAATGCGGCTTTTTTCTTGCGGGCCTGTCGCAAATCTTTACCCTAAGCCGCAATCTAAAAAACGTCTGCCCGCAAAAGAGGCGGTAAATCAACTGGGAGCTGTACGATGTCAAACGAATTGAAATTCCTATCACAAAAAGTGGCAGAAGGCCTAATGTCTCGCCGCGAGTTCATGGGAAAAGCCGCCGCATTGGGTGTGACAGTTGCTGTCGCCAATACATTGCTTGCGGATGCTGCAAATGCGGCCAGCCCGGTCGCGGGTGGTACATTCAAAATGGGTATACAAGGCGGTGAATCCACAAACAGCCAAGACCCTGCCGTCTGGGCATCTGATGTGCCTCTTGCTGGTGGCTTCTGCTGGGGTGAGCCTTTGGTCGAGCTGACAAGCAGTAACGAGCTGAAAGGCCTTGTTGCTGAAAGCTGGGAAGGATCAGCAGATGCCAAAGTCTGGCGCTTTAAAATCCGCCAAGGTGTAAAGTTCTCAAACGGTCAAGATGTGACGTCCGAAGACGTCAAACAAACAATGGCGCGTCACTCGAACGAAGATTCTAAGTCCGGTGCCTTGGGCATCGTGCAAGGTATCGAGTCCATGCGCACAGATGGCGATGTGTTTGAAATGACCATGGCTGTTGGCAATGCCGATCTGCCTTATCTGATGGCGGATTATCACCTGATCATCCAGCCAAATGGCGGGTTTGATGGACCAACTGACGCAATCGGCACTGGCCCTTACACACTGGAAACAGACGAACCCGGCGTGCGCATGGTCTTTAAACGCCGTGACGATTACTGGGAAGGCGACCAAACGGTTGTCGCACACTACGACACGGTCGAATTGATCGTACTAAACGATGCAACAGCACGGACCGCTGCGTTGCAGTCAGGTCAGGTCGACGCCATCAACCGCGTTGAACCAAAGATTGCAAAATTGCTGGACCGCGCACCAACAATCAACGTGGAACGCACAGCTGGTCGTGGCCATTATGTGTTTATCGCGCATATGGACAAAGCTCCCTTTGACAATCCTGAAATCCGGTTGGCGCTGAAATACGCCCTAAACCGCGAAGAGATGGTCGACAAGATCTTGCAGGGTTATGGATCTGTTGGAAACGACATGCCGATCAACGAAGCCTATCCGCTGTTTGACGAAAGCATCCCACAACGTGCGTTTGATCTTGAAAAGGCGGCTGAGCATTACAAAAAATCCGGCCACGATGGATCACCGATAATTCTGCGCACAGCCGATGGTGCCTTCCCCGGTGCGGTTGATGCGGCGGCTCTGTTCCAGCAATCTTGCCAAGCGGCTGGCATTCCGCTGGAAATCAAACGTGAACCAAACGACGGATACTGGTCAGAAGTCTGGAACGTGCAACCGTTCTGCTGTTCTTACTGGGGTGGCCGTCCGGTTCAGGACCAAATGTACACAACCGCATATCTGTCATCTGCGGAATGGAACGACACACGCTGGAAAAACGAAGACTTTGACGCGCTGCTTTTGAAAGCCCGCGCCGAAGTCGACGAAGGAAAGCGCAAGGAAATCTATTCCCAAATGGGTCGCATGTTGAACGAAGAAGGTGGCCTGATGGTGCCGATGTTCAACGACTTTGTGGATGCTGTTTCGGCGAAAGTCAAAGGTTGGGAAGCCAACCCAAGTGGCCCACAAATGTACTGGAAAACATCCAAGTACACGTGGAAAGCCTAACCAACTAGCGCCACACACCATCGGTGATATGCGCTTTGATCTGTCCCAGAAAACTGGGGCAGATCTGCTCCCAGCCCAAGGGATTGGTCGAGCGCAAATAAAAAGGGCTTGCCCTAAATGACCGGTGCAACCGAAACAGCCAAACAACTGCGACAGGTGACCATGCACCCCATTTTGCTCCTCGTATCTCAAAGGCTCGGATTGGGCGTTATGCTCCTCCTTGCAGCCTCAGCCCTTATTTTTGGACTAACCGAAATTTTACCAGGGGATGCAGCGCAAGCCATCCTTGGTCAAGCAGCCACAACCGAAAGCCTTGCCAATTTGCGCGAAGAAATGGGACTAAACCGCCCTGCGACTGCGCGTTACTTTGAATGGCTTGGCGGCGTGCTCACAGGCGATATGGGCAATGCTCTCACCAACAAACTCCCCATTGCGGACCAAGTGTCCAGCCGCATGGCAAACACACTCTTTCTTGCATTCTGGGCCGCATTGATATCTGTACCGCTCGCCATTCTGCTTGGCCTGATTGCCGTACGCTACCAAAACCGCTGGCCCGACAAAGTCATTTCGGGCGTAACGCTTGCCTCGATTTCTTTGCCCGAATTCATGATTGCCTACATCCTCATCTTCTTCTTCGCAGTTCAAAGTTTAGGATGGGGCATTTGGGGCTGGATTGGCCTTGATCCCGTTGCTTTCCCCTCATTCGCGTCGATCTCTTCCACGATGAGCTTGGGTGAAAAGCTCTATTCAATCACTCTGCCCGCTGCAGTTCTAACCATGGTCGTCTTGGCGCACATGATGCGCATGACCCGCGCAGCAATTTTGAACGTGATGCAATCGGCCTATGTCGAAACGGCTGAATTAAAGGGTCTCACGACATTTAACGTGATTTACCGCCATGCCTTTCCCAATGCCATCGCTCCAATCATCACGGTTGTGATGATTAATCTGGCCTATCTCGTCGTCGGTGTCGTCGTGGTCGAAGTCGTCTTCGCCTATCCCGGCATGGGGCAATATCTAGTGGATGCCGTGGTCAAACGCGACGTTCCAGTGGTGTTGACCTGCGGCGTCATCTTTGCAGCGGTCTACATCATCCTGAACATCGTGGCCGATGTCGTCTCCATTCTGGCCAACCCAAGATTGAGGCACCCAAAATGAAACACGCACCATTCGATAGCTGTGTTCAGGGTGACCTGATCTCAAATGTTAGAACACTCACACGATCCGCTTTTGGGGGAACACCATGCTAAAGAACATTCCCCTCTCCGCAGCATTGGGCCTTGGCATCACCGGCCTTTATTTTCTTGCCGCACTCCTCGCGCCACTCATTGCGCCCTATGGTATGGCCGAAACAGTAGGGGATGTGTGGGAAACCTCGTCATCCGCACACTGGCTTGGCACAGACCAAATCGGTCGTGATCTTCTGACCCGCATGATCTACGGCGGTCGCACAACCATTTGGATCGCCACACTGGCCACCATCCTCAGCTTTGTCACCGGATCGGTGCTTGGCTTTCTGGCCGCCGTCATGGGGGGATGGTTCGACCAAATCTTGTCGCGCTTCGTCGATTTGATGATGTCGATCCCATCGTTGATCCTCGCACTTGTGATCCTCAGCTCAATCGAGGCCACTGTGTTCACGCTGATCGTGTTGATGGGACTTCTGGACTCTACACGCGTTTACCGCCTGTCCCGAGCGGTCGCCGTCGATATTTCGGTTATGGACTATGTCGAAGCCGCACGATTGCGTGGTGAAAAAATCGCCTGGATCATATTCAGGGAAATCCTGCCAAACGCGCTGTCGCCCCTTGTCGCCGAGATGGGTTTGCGATTCATCTTTATGGTTCTCTTCATTTCCACGCTCAGCTTCCTTGGGATCGGCGTCCAACCTCCCCTCGCGGATTGGGGTGGCATCGTGAAAGAAAACAAAGAAGGCATCAACTTTGGCATCGGTGCAGCGCTCTATCCAGCCATCGCAATCGCCACATTGGCTATATCGGTCAACTTGGTCGCTGACTGGGTCTTGACCCGGACCACCTCCCTGAAAGGAGGCCGCGGATGACCCATTTACGCAACATCAGGGTCGGTGGGTGGGCGCCTTTGGCGCAGCCAAACAGAACACCCTCCGACGCCACACAGCACAAGGTACGCATGTCATGACCGAACCTCTTGTCAAAGCACGCGGACTAAAAATCGGCGCGACTGTCTATCCTCCCGATGAAAAACCCCATGATATTGAAATCGTCCACGGTGTAGATTTCGACATCATGCCAGGCAAAGTTCTGGGTCTGATCGGCGAATCCGGGGCCGGAAAATCCACGATCGGCCTTGCCACAATGGCCTACGGGCGCGGCGGCGTGAAAATCACTGGCGGCACCGTCGAAGTGAACGGACGAGATATCTTGTCGTCCGGACTGAAAGACGTACGTGCCTTGCGCGGCGCTGAAGTAACATATGTTTCGCAATCTGCAGCGGCATCTTTCAACCCAGCCAAAAAGATCATGGAACAAGTGATCGAAGCCTCTGTCGCAAAAGGCAAATTCTCACGCAAAGACGCAGAAGACAGAGCGCGCGTTTTGTTCGCCAAATTGGGACTGCCCGACCCCGACAACATCGGAAGCCGCTATCCTCACCAAGTCTCGGGTGGCCAACTTCAGCGCTGCATGACAGCACTGGCCCTTTGTCCTGAACCAGACCTTGTGGTGTTCGATGAACCAACCACGGCATTGGATGTGACAACGCAAATTGACGTTTTGGCCGCGATCAAAGAAGCCATCCGTGATACCGGCGTAGCAGCCGTTTACATCACCCATGATCTTGCTGTGGTTGCGCAAGTTGCAGATCACATCATGGTTTTACGCCATGGCAACATGATCGAATATGGCGACACCGACCAAATCATCAACGCCCCGCGCGACGAATATACACGCGCCCTCGTCACCGTTCGCCAGATCGATCACCCCGAAAAATCGCCGACCGATGACCCAATCCTCAAGGTCGAAAACATCACCGCCCGCTACAAAGGCACCAATTTCGACGTCCTTCACAACGTGTCCGTTGAATTGTCTGCGGGCCAAACACTGGCTGTCGTCGGTGAAAGTGGGTCTGGTAAATCAACATTGGCGCGTGTCATCACGGGGCTTTTGCCGCCACGCGATGGTGTCATCACCTTTGCTGGCCGCACATTAACCCCCGATCAACCAAGCAGATCAATCGAAGATCTCCGCGAACTGCAAATGATCTATCAAATGGCAGACGTGGCAATGAACCCTCGCCAGACTGTGGGTACGATTATTGGCCGTCCGCTTGAATTTTACTTTGGTCACAAAGGTGCGGACAAACGCAAACGTACAATTGACCTGCTGGACGAGATCGAATTGGGCGAGAGCTTTATTGACCGCTATCCTGCCGAACTTTCAGGTGGTCAAAAACAACGCGTCTGTATTGCACGTGCACTGGCGGCCAAACCAAAGCTCATCATTTGCGACGAAGTCACGTCAGCGCTTGATCCTTTGGTTGCGGACGGCATTCTCAAACTTTTGCTCAACCTGCAAAAGGCGGATGATGTTGCGTATCTTTTCATTACGCATGACCTTGCAACCGTCAGCGCCATCGCTGACAGCATCGCCGTGATGTACCAAGGCAAAGTGCAACGCTATGGCACAAAGACCGAAGTCCTAAGCCCGCCCTTTGATGACTATACCGATCTGCTCTTAAGTTCTGTTCCGGAAATGCGTCTTGGCTGGCTCGAAGATGTGCTCGCCAATCGAAAAATGGAAAGTGCTGGAAACTAACATTTCGCCCCGGTCCTAGAGCATGGCTTGGGGCGAATTTAACGTTTAACGCGATGTATGATATGAACCCTGAATATTTCAAAATTCAGGTGTTTGTATTATGGCCAATTCCCCAGATGTAAAATTCGTTCCATCGGCAGATAGCCCAGACAATCAATCCGATATTCTTCCCGGTTCCGGCATCATCGGTCGCGGCATCGACGTGTTCGGCGAATATTGTTCAGGATCGTCGCTGAAAAAGAAGATCATCGATATCGGACCATTGGACTGCACGGAAAATCTCTTAAACAAACGCACATCTAAACTGGTCAACGTCCTTCCAGACAAACGAGGGCATGGCGAAAGTATTTCAGGGCAATCGATAACCCAGTTTTACAAGGAAATGTCAGCACAGGTTAAACTTGAAGGGTCTTATGGGTTTTTCAAAGGCGAGTTGGCTGCGTCATTTGGGTCTTCGGAAAGACGAACAAAAGCAACAAACTTTGTGCAGCATAACCTTGTTGTCAGAAGTTATGGGATCGACCTTCCCAGCTATACGTCACTGCGTGGGCATTTGACCAAGGCCGCCCGAAAGGATTTCAACAAAATGCCAGCTGATGACCTGGTAAAGGAATACGGTGCTTTTTATCTGTCAAAGTTGTTCATGGGGGCCCGGTGCAGTTATGCCTGTGAAATTGAATCGGAAACTTACGCCAGTGACGTAGATATTGCAGTCGCCGCCAAAGCCAGTTTTGAAAATCTGACAGCTTCCGCAAGCATAGAAGCCAAAGGCGATGTGAAAACGGCAATGGAACGACTTCAGGAAAAGGCGAAAACCACAGTCCGTATCGTTGGCGGAGATCCAAACACCATCGACACGATCATGCATGGCGATCTAAAGACATGGTCCAATAGCGTCGATGACAATTTGCAGTTCTATGATTGTTCAGATGGCCTTGTTCGCATCAGCAATCTGGTCGGCGACGAGGTACGCAAGAAAGAAATTGACGACGCGATCGATGCTCATTTGGAAGAACACGGATTGCCCGACATGTCGCAATTGGTCCCGATTTATGCATTCCATGCCGTGAGTTCGCCATCTCGATGGTATTTTTCCCAAGACGCCAATGATCACCCACGCGGGTTTGGGTATCACAGCACACCATTTTATGGGCTGAAGGACAAACCCAAGGACGGCGATGCAAATGTTATTCCCATTTATCGATTAAGCGCCAAAAATCCCGACCGGTATATGCTGTCTACATTCAATGATGACAGACATGGTTGGGCGAACGCTGAATTGGCGTTTTATGCGTACAGCGCGCCATCGCCACAGATGCAACTACAGCAGATTCATTCGTTTACGTGTGTAAATACGCCAAAAAAATCTGGTTGGTACTATTCACAGAGCTCAACAATAGGTGGTTGGAATCCTGACAACAGCAACACATTTTTTGTGCCTTTAAACCCTTAAGGTCAGTTCATTCCATCACATCACGCAGAAGCACCATACTCTTTGAAATGGGCCTGAAATTGTTGGAACAGGGCGTCTTTGTTTTGCATACCGCGCAACACCTCTTGCAGGTTGCCATCGCCGTCAAACAACAACAGCGTCACATGTGGCACTCGGTGCTTTTGCGCAAGCTGCTTCCCAGCGGTCGTGCGAATATTCGCGACCAAATACACAAGGCCTTCTTCGTCCATGTCCTTAAGCGCCTTGCGTACTTCTTTTTGCAACGCAGTACATACAGGGCATTGCGGGTCATGAATTTGAACAATTGCGGGTTTGCCCGTGCCAATCCGATCTAGATCATATTCGGCCGCCCCGGCCCGCACAGCGCCTATACCCAGATATCCAGCGCCGCCCAGCACAGCCGCCCCTAGAATACCGACCGGCGCCATTCGCAAAACATCGCGACGCGTTTTCTTTGGTGCGGCGGCAGGCGTTTGGTTCGACTGTTTTTTCTTTGAGGATTTGCGTTGCTTTTTCATTGAAGGCGGGCTCCATACCGTACGTCGGGCGATTGTAGCGCATCAAGACGCATTCAAAAACCCGCTAGCCAAAATGTAAGATTATGTATCAAGACCAGTCAGGAAGCCGCCCGGATTGCAGCGACTTTAGACTTTCAATCATACGTGCAAAACTCGCATTCGCCTTGGCCGACATATGTCGCGCCCGCAGGTACGCGTGCACCAACCCTTTTTCTTCTCGCCAGATCGCTGGAACGCCCGCTTTGGTCAGCTTCTGAACATACACATCACCGTCAGAGGACAAAGGATCACATTGCGCCGTTATCGCGACAACGGGGGGCAAACCGCTGAAATCGGTGTCTTGCAAAGGTGCGTATGTTGCGTCACCCGTCTTGTCCCGCCCGCCTGAACGCAGATTCATGTAAAACTGCATATCCCGTGTGGACAAACCCGGCGCGTCTGCGTGTTCGACATACGACGGCAAGGTCCATGCCCCGCCAAGGCCCGGATAGATCAGCAAACACCCTGAAATGCGCGCGCTATACCCCGTGTTTCGTTGTGCATGCGCAACTGCCGCAGCAAGATTGCCACCGGCGCTGTCGCCGGCCAAAACAATCGTACCGCTATACGTATCGCAAATCGCCTCAAACGCGGCCATTGCATCGTTGAAATCCTCGGGATGTGGATGTTCAGGCGACAATCGGTAATCGACGGCTACAACCCGCATCCCGGACCCTGCGGCGAATTCGGCGCAAATGCTGTCGTGGCTTTCAAGCCCGCCAACAACAAACCCGCCACCATGGTAATAAACCACAGAATTTTCCGCCCCATCGACATTATATACCCGGCAATTCACACCACCGAATGTTCGATCCTGAGTTGATACCGTCCGAGGATGACCTGCATCAAAATCGGCGCACATTTGGTCATAGACAGACCGCTGCTCTGCAACGGTCAAGGTTACCGCATCAGGTGGATAAAACGTTTCTGCCCGGGCCAAAAAGGCCCGAACTTCGTCGTCCAAAAGCAAATCGTAGTTCGGCATTTATTCAGCAGCCACCTGAGCCGCACCCGTTGCCTTTTCCCATGGACGAACAAAGTCACCCAGCACAGTTTGGATGGCCGTATCGCTATCGTCGTTGGCTTCCACTTGCGCAACAAGACCCCGTTTTTTGTCATCCAAAACCGCCACAACACGCGCAGCTAGACCGGCTTCTTCAAGTGTCTTGTTATAAATCCGTGTGATTGCGCTTTTGCGCAGGTCAGGTTTGAAAATTTTGCCAACTGCGGTTTTCGGCAGTTCATCCATGATTTCAAGATGTTTGGGATGTGCCGCACGTTCATGAACGTTCTCTTTGCAAAACTCGAGCAGTTCTTCCGTTGTCACACTTGCACCATCAATCAGTTCGACGAACACGCATGGTATTTCGCCTGCATGCTTGTCCGGCTGACCAATCGCGCCCGCAAAGGCAACCGCTTCGTGACCTAACAAAGCTTCTTCGATTTCTGCCGGATCAATGTTGTGACCGCCACGGATAATCAAATCTTTTGCGCGCCCCGTGATCCACAAATACCGGTCCGCATCAAAGCGACCCAAATCGCCCGTCCGCAACCATTCACCATCATAAAACAGGTCTTTGTTCTTTTCGGCTTCGGTATATGTGTGGCCTGCAAAAACGCCAGGGTTGGACACACAGATTTCGCCCACTTCGTCTATGCCCGCCTCGATTGGACCATCATTTGTGGCTTTGTAAATTTTGATCTTGGTGTAGGGAAACGGGATTCCGACGGACCCAATTTTCTTTTCACCATCGACGGGATTACAGGACACAAGGCACGTGGCCTCGGTCATGCCATATCCTTCGACCAATTTCACGCCCGTCGCTTTTTCGAACCGTTTGAATAGTTCCTGTGGCAACGGCGCAGATCCCGAAAACGCGCATTTCAGCGTTGAAATATCAGCATCAATCGGACGCTGCATTTTTGCGGAAATTGCGGTTGGTACGGTGATGACGAACGTGACCTTCCACCGTTCAACCAATTTCCAAAAGTTATCCATAACGCCATCGCCGCGATACCCTTGTGGAGTCGGAAAAATGGCGTGGCCTCCGCTTGCAATGATCCCCATCAGAATGGGTTCGCAGGCAAAGACGTGGAACAAGGGCAGCGGGCACAGAATGTTGTCATCTTCGGTATACAGCAACTTGTGGCTAAGCCAGCCATTGTAGATCATCCCAGAATACTTGTGCTGTGCGACCTTTGGCATGCCGGTTGTGCCGCCCGTGTGAAAATAGGCTGCAACGCGGTCTTCTTGAACATCCTCGAATTGAAGACTGGTCGGCTGCTTCGCGATTTCTTTCGTGAAATCAAGATATTGCGCACTTGACGCCTTGCGCCCTTTTGGTCGGATCAATGGCACGATCCACGACTTTGGCGGCGTCAAATACTTCAACAGGTCAACTTCAACCACTGTCGTTACACCCGGTGCAAGATCGACCGCTTCCGCGACTTTGTCACCCACATCGGTTTTGGGGAATGCCTTTAACGTCACGACCACTTTGGCACCCGTTTCTCGCAGGATGGCCCCGATTTGTTCGGGCTCAAGCAAGGGGTTGATGGGATTGGATATCCCGGCGACCGCGCCACCAAGCAGCGTCAAAATCGTTTCGTTGCAGTTGGGCAAGACATACGCCACGACATCCGTCGGCCCAACATTAAGCGAGCGGAACAAATTCGCTGTTTGCGTCACTTTCGCATGTAATTCTTGCCACGTCAGCGTTTCGGCTTTGTCTTTAGGGCCCGAGAAAATCTGGAACGTCGCTGCGTTGTGGTTTGGAAACTTTTGCGCAGTGCCCGACAACATACCATACAGTGTTTTGGGCAAGTCTCGTTCGTCCCACGTCATCTCCGCTTCGATGGCATCACGGTCTTCATATCCGACAAAAGTCATGGGCGTCTCCTCCCTCTCACGTCCGGCCAATGTTGGCTTTGCGCAGCTTTGCTTCCCTTAACTTAGCAAAATGCGGACTTTCGGGGCATCGCGCAAGTATCTCGTGATGCTGCAAGGACGCAAAACGCAGCGTCATTGTGTTTTGACCTAGGATCAATAAGGCGACCGGGGCTCCACCAAAGTTGCTCCCATCTGCAACTTCGGTGGTGTGCGCCCCCGTGCACTGCGAACTGCGGAACCCGCAGAATGCCCTTGCTATGGTGTGTTCGCTCTTCCACCAATGGAATGGGCGATCACCAAACGCATCAAAACAGAATCGATTGCCCAATTGGCAGAGCAGAACGATTCAATCAATACTTGAACAGGCATATGAAGAAGGATGGCTTCAATTTAACGGGGAATTATTCGGCCGCAATCCCATCTGTGAATTGCAGGCGCGCCAAGCGCGCGTAAATGCCGTCCTCTGCGACCAGTTCATCATGCGACCCTTGGGCGACGATCTGTCCGTCTTCCAACACAATAATCCGGTCAGCCCGCTTTACCGTTGCCAATCTGTGCGCAACCACCAAGGTCGTTCGATCTTGCGACAAACGATCTACGGCTTGTTGCACGACACGCTCGCTTTCAGCATCCAATGCGCTGGTCGCTTCGTCCAACAGCAAAACTGGGGCGTCCCGCAAAATGGCGCGCGCAATGGCTATGCGTTGCTTTTGCCCACCCGACAGCATGACCCCGCGTTCGCCCAGTGGGCTGTCATACCCGTTCGGTAAATTTGAAATAAAGTCATGCGCTGCGGCCGCCTTGGCTGCGTCCTCGATCTCCGCATTTGTCGCGTCGGGACGTCCGAACGCAATGTTCTCGCGGGCGGATGCCGCAAAGATCATCGGATCCTGTGGAACCAGCGCCAAGTGTCTGCGATACGCTTCACGCTCAAGCTGCGCCACATCGACCCCATCCAAAAGAACACGGCCCTTTTGCGGATCATAAAAGCGTTGAATCATCTGCAAGATCGTTGTCTTTCCCGCACCCGACGGCCCAACAAACGCGACAGTTTCGCCCGGCGATATGTCAATAGAAACCCCATCCAAAGCAGCCGTATTCTGACGTGACGGATAGGCAAAATGCACATTTTCAAAGGTGATTTTCCCAACCACCGGAGATACCAATTGCGTCGCCTTTTGCAGATCTAACACCGAATCTTCTGCATGCAAAAGTTCAATCAAACGCTCGGTCGCCCCGGCTGCGCGTTGCAATTCGCCAAATATTTCTGACAGCGCCGCGACCGCGCCTGCGACCAGAATGGCGTAGATCACAAACTGAACCAATGTCCCCGCAGACAAATCACCAGCGCGCACATCATTCGCCCCAATCCAAAGCACGCCAACAATGCCGGCAAACACCAAAAAGATCACAATGACGGTCATTTGCGCCCGCGTCCAAATCCGGCGACGCGCAGCATCAAAGCTTGCCTCGGTGACATCACTGAACATCGACCGACTTGCGGCTTCTTGTGTAAACGCTTGAACAGTTTGCACAGCGCTTAATTGTTCTGACGCACGTCCGGATGACGCAGCGATCCAATCTTGGTTTTCGCGTGACAAGACCCGCAAGCGACGCCCCAGAACAAGGATCGGCACCACAATTGCCGGAACAATCAATAGAACCAAAAGCGTCAGCTTGGCCGACGTCAACATCATCAGAACCAGACCGCCCAGAAATATCAGCACATTTCTAAGTGCAATCGAAACAGAAGACCCAATAACGCTTAGGATCAATGTGGTGTCCGTCGTGATCCGGCTTAGAACTTCGCCCGTCATAATGTTTTCATAAAACGCCGGTGACATTCCGATGACCCGGTTAAATACGGCTTTTCGGATATCGGCGACAACACGTTCCCCCAGTCGAGTGACCAAGGCATAGCGCAGCCCAGTTCCAACCGCGAGAAGACCGGCGATGACCAAAGCCGCCATAAAATACTGATCCAGAATCGCGCCATCTGCGCTGCCGAAACTGTCTATCACTCGGCGGACCGCCAAGGGCAAAGTCAAAGAAATGATTGCCGTTGCAACCAGTGCAGCCAAAGCTGCCGTCATCAATCCAGAGTACGGGCGCATAAACGGCCAGAGCGACCGCAACGCCCCAATTCGCTTTGATTTTTCACGCTCAGCTTCCGTTCCACCGACAGGTGGAGCCAACTTCGGATCGCTCATGTTCACTCCTTAAGACCGGCAACTGTTTTTACTATCGCTCGCACAAGGTCAAGCACACGCATCACGCAGATTGAGCAAATAAACATTGATTTGATCGAACCCAGCACTCCGTACGGGAAACAAGAGTTCATAATCAAATTAGCTTTTTTTCAAAGCACTAATCAGACCCAAAGGCCATTTCAACAGACGATATGCTAGGGGATAATTTCTGGAGCGGGCGGCGAGAATCGAACTCGCGTCATTAGCTTGGAAGGCTAAGGTCTTACCACTACACAACGCCCGCCCAGTGAGATGACGTACTATTTGATACCAATATGGGCGTCAAGTGGAACTCACCAAAGAATGTTCGGAGGAGGTCGCAGGTGGTCATTTTCCGCGCTTAAAGGACATCGGGCAAAATACGAAACCGGTTTCAAGCGTTCTCCAACGCGACCATGTCTAGATTCACGGGGTCAATTGAGTCTATTATTAAACCTCTTGCTTAATTAACCATATGGTATATTACGTGATCATGGACAGAACCAGTCAGCTTGACATGGCCTTTGCTGCCTTGGCCAACCCAACCCGCAGAGCGATCCTTGCGCATCTGGCGCAGGGCGAGGCAACGGTCAACACTTTGGCCGAACCGTTCAATATGACCCTACCCGCGATTTCAAAGCATATTCGCGTTCTCGAAAAAGCTGGGCTCGTTACACGAGGGCGGGACGCACAGTTTCGACCATGCACGTTGAATACAGAACCTCTTCAGGCGGTTTCCGACTGGACCGATCAATATCGTCACATCTGGGACGTACGTTTTGATGCAATGGCCAAAGTTCTCTTAGCTATGAAGGAACCTAAAAAATGAGTGATCAGCAAAATTGGGTAAAGATACAGCGCGAATTTGATGCTCCGATTGAAGAGGTCTGGAACATGTGGACAGACCCTCAACTATTTAAACAATGGTACGGTCCGATGGGGATGTCAGTTCCCACCGCAGAAATGGATGTTACGGTTGGCGGGACACGCAAAATCTGCATGGAAATGAAATCGCCGGAACGCACAATGTCGATGTGGTTCATAGGTATCTACAAAGAGATCAAAAGCCCGACCCGCCTCGTTTACACTGAAAGCATGTGCGACGAACACGGGACGATTATATCGCCAGAAAGCATGGGCATGCCTGCCGGACACCCAGATATTACCGAAGTTATAGTCGAACTGAGCGAAACCGATGGTAAGACCAGGATGACGATGGTCCACTATGGCGTACCAGAGGGGTCAGCAGGTGAAGGTGGATGGAATCAGGCCTTCGACAAACTCGCGGCATTTATGGGAAAGACCAAATGAATGCAGATGTCTCACGGCAATCGGGCTGGAGGCCCATCCCGATTGCACTCAAGATTCTATCGGTCGTGATGGTCGTATGGGCCATCGGATCGGCGATGAACTTGTCTAACCTGATGGAACACGGCTTACCGGTTTTAGGCACGCTCGTATTTGGCATTCCCGCATTTTTGATGGTCCTGTTTTTTGACTTCATAGGGCCCTCAGTCTTCTTTTATGCGCTTTGGAACCGGAGAAGTTGGGGTGTCAAATGGGCGTTCTTCTACATCGGGTTGTTTATCTTAAATGGGATTGTCGCTTTGATCACTTTGAGCGATCAACTTGGTCTTGCGCAAATTCTAATACCCAACCTGATCAGCTTGCTCTTCTTGGCCGTGATCTTCTGGAAGCGAACCTATTTAGTCGGCCCTGACTAAGACGCGTTTACATCGGAACAAGCGGCCTGAACCGTGCGATAAAAGCGCGAACATAAACAGCCGCCATCTCATCGGTTCCATAATCTTCGTCCGACAACAGTATTTCGGCAAGCGTCTAAGGCACAAACCATTGCCCTGCCCAATCGGTTTTCCTGCTAAAATGCGCGCGGCGATGACGGTCGCCCAGTTCAACAACGTCGATATCATCCACGTGAAACGTCAGAATCGCAAAATTCTGCGCAAGGCCGAGTTTTTCATAGTCAAAGACATTCGCAATTGGCGTTCCCGTCTCGGGGTTGGACCCATAGTTGTCTCGGGACTCCTTTGGAATGGATGGCCAAATCGAAGCCGTTTCATCACCCCGCATGATCTCAACACGTGCTTTTAGGCGCAATTGCAAAACCGTTTCAGCGTTCCAATACAGCAGCTCTGCATATGGGTGCGCGTCAAGCGACGTAACCTTGGCCGAAACGACATCTGTATTCACACGCAGGATCGATGTTGTGCGGGATACATCGCGCAGAACCACAGTTCGAACTTCAGGTTTGCCGTCCTTCGATACAGTCGCAAGCGAGACCTGACGAGACGCCAAATCACGCGTCTTCATCGCGTTTTCTAACTGCTTCCACGCCAGATCATAAAACGCCCCAAGATCATTCAGGTCACTCATATCCAGTCATCTCCAGATATCCTTGGCCTGTATGGCTGCCTTGGATGCCTACGGGCCCTTCCCAATAGGGCAATGAGACGTCCATCCACGAGTCGTTGTTTTGCGCCTCAACCGTCACATCCACCCCTTTTGCGGGTAATCGCACATGCCAAGACACCGGTATATTTTTACCTTTCACGTCCGCGACGCTGATCGGGTCTGCACTGAACGCGCCATCTTTATAGGATGTCGTCTGACCCGAGGGTGATATCCATGTCGCCGAGTTAAACGTGTCACCATCACTTTGGCGCAACCGAAACCCCATCAGCTTATCGCCAGTGTCAAAGGATAGCGAAAACCAATCCCATCCTGTTTGGTTGTCCGACAAAGGTTGCGAAGACCATTCACGATCCAGCCAAGCCTGACCTGAGACTGGGATGTCCCCGTTTGGCAGTTGCAGCAGTCCCGTCACATCAAAAAACGGTTGAGAATAATAGTAACTTGCTTGCCCATCAGCGGATTTGGCTGAAAATCCCGCGTCCCCGTGAAAGATCATCGGACCAGATGCGGTCATGTCGAACGCGTATCCAAAATCAGGGCCCGTAGCAGATACTGCCATTTGTCCGTCGAACGCCCCTGACATCTGCCACTCGTCAATCCAAGCATTGAAGGGGTTTGCTGTGACCCCCGCTTGACCGATGCCGCCGCGCGCAAACCGCTCTGTTACAAAATGCCTGTCCGGTGTCGTTATGGCGGCATGTGCAAACCAAACCTGCGGGTCTTGCCAACCTTCCTTGGTTTCCGGCGCAAGCGCGGATCGAAACAGCGTCCATTGTGCGCCGTATTGCGTCCCGTCCGCGGCTTTCAGGTTTGCGGTCAAGTACCACCATTCTATGCGAAAATCGGGGTGTGCGCCGTGATCTTGCGGAAATACGAATTGATACCCTTGATGTGGCTGTGTGAATTCCTCTGCCTCAGAGCCCAATCCAGCAAATCCTTGGGCAAACACTGATGCAGGCCAAAGAAACAAGGCCAAGACAATTGCTTTACCGATCATTCGCAAACACCTTCAACAAGGTTCCCGGAGGCGTATAGGCCAATCTGCGGGCCGGGATCATCGCGGCGACGGCGGCGGCAACCAATGCGAATACCCCCAGACGCACGTAAAGGGCGGGAAACAAGTACATCGGCAATTCCCACCCAAAGGCTTCGACATTTACGACCGTCAACAAAACCCACGCCAAAAGCAGCCCCAAAGGCAACGCCAAAATCGTGGTCAACGCCGCCAAGACAACTGCCCGGACCAATTCAAGTTGCCCCAGCTCGCGGCGCGTCATTCCAAGCGCCCAAGCCGGTGCCAGTTGCGGAATGCGCATCGCGGATAGGGTCAGCAAGCTCATCAAAATAGCAAAGGCCGCGACGGCCAGTGTAAGAACATTCAAGGCGCCCGTAACTTTGAATGTGCGTTCAAATACATTTAGCGAAAAGGCTTTGATCTGTTCCTGATTGACGATGTTGGCGGCCTCGATGGATAGGTCATCCATCAAACGTTGGCTTAGCCCTTCAGGGTCGTCCGTACGCACGCCAAACCGTTGTGCGCGTTGATCCGGGAATCGTTGCAAGAACTGCGCTTCGTTGATGACCACTTGCCCCAGAGGGTTTCCGTAATCTGCAACGACGGCCGCAATCGGCAAAGTGAGATCTGGTAAGATTTGCACCATGTCGCCCGGCCATAAATCCGCCCGGCGCGCAAGCTGTTCATTGATGATGGCGGCGTTTCCAGACTGGACCAAAGACCAAACATCGCCTTGCGCCCTCAAAAACCGCCAATTTTCTTCATAGGTTGATTCAACACGGACCCCGAACAATGCTGTTGGAACGTCTGCCACCTGAAGGTCTATGGACACGACCGGCAACACTTCGCGTGCATGTTCAGACAGGTATGCATCCAATGTCTTGGCTTGTTCATCGCTTGAGACAGATACAAACAATTCTGGGGCCAGGCGTTGATCCAAAAATCCGACAAAGGTTTCACGAAAACTGGATACCATGGTGGAAACGCCGACGTTGGCAGCGGTTGCCAACAGCAATGCCATCAAGGCCAAGCTTAATCCCGGCACTTGTTGGCGTGTGTCCGCCCAAAACCATTCCGAGATGGGGCCCCGTGCGAACCTCCTGCCCAAGGACACCACGCCAAGCAGAAAGTAGGGCAATGCTAAGGCCGCCCCCGTCAAAAGGCATCCCAATAGGACAAAACCAACGAGCAATCCGCGCCCCCAAATCGCCAGCACCAACGCCGTCACAAGCAAGGCCAAGGCCGCCAGTGCCAAAAGGGCTGCGTTCTTGTTGGATTCGACCGCCCATGCCCGTGGTCGCGCACTTGCCAAAATGGGCATTCGTGCAATTTTCCACAACGCACCACCAGCAGCGATTGCCGTTCCACCAAAGGCGATTGCAAAGCCAGAGACCCACCAGACAGGTCGCAATTGCAGCGCCCCAACGACATCCGCGCCGTATAACCCCCGCAACGTCGCAGCGACATCAGGCAGCAAAACAGCCGCAATCAAATACCCCATAACAACGCCCAAGGCGCCTGCGACAAAAGCAAACGCGATCAGTTCTCCGACGAACAACCAAATAAGAACACGCAACGGCATACCCAACGCGCGCAATGTCCGAACCAGACTGCGGCGTTGTTCAAATGCAAGGCCGATAACCCCCTGAACAATGAAAATCCCGACCGCAAAGCTTAGCAATCCAAACGCGGTCAGATTCAGATGGAAACTATCCGTCAAGCGTTGCACGTCCTGACCACCAATGGCTGATTTAACGAACAGTTCGGGTGCAATCTTGTCCAAATTCGGGATGTTAATCGGTTGAGTATTTGCAACGATCAACCGGTTGATCTGGGCAGGTTTGCCCAACAATTGTTGCGCGACCCCAATATCCGTGATCGCCACACCCGGCGCGACAGCGTCGTCGATGATTACTTGCAATGCTGGGTCTTCGGGCAGCAAATCCGCCGTGTTTGGATTCACAAAGACAAATCGTGTTGTCAAAACCCGGACAATATCGCGACCTTCCCCTTGTCCAACCGGCATCAACCCGGCCGGCGCTGTCAGAGGGTCAATCCCCAACAACCGCACTTGGCGTCTGATTGGGCCAAGTGCGTCGTCCAAAACCGGTGTCACCTGCCATCCAGCACGTCGCAGCGCGATATATTGATCCTGCGAAATTGTATTGCCCGACCGCGGTAAAACCTGATCGTATTGGCCTTCTCCCAATGTGGTCGCAGCAGCATCGTAACTGGCCCGCGCCTCGGCGTTGATGGCTTGGACACCTGACCAAAGGGCTGTCGCCAAAGCGAGGCCAAAAACCAGTGAAAACAGTTGCAACAGGTTGCGCCGCCAATGCGATAAGATCGCAGAGAAACCCACACGGATCACAACAGGCGCCCTTTATTCAATCGCACCCGCCGCTGCATGCGCGATGCGACCTTTTCCGAATGCGTGACGACCATCATCGCGGCACCCGTTTCGGCAACCAGACCAAGCATTTGTTCCAACACCTCGTCGGCAGTCTCTTCGTCCAAATTGCCCGTTGGTTCATCCGCAAGGATCAGCTTCGGGCGCGCAAGAAGCGTCCTTGCAATGGCCACACGCTGTTGCTGTCCGCCTGACAAAGCCTCGGGGAACTTGTTCAAATGGGCGTCCAACCCAAGCGACGCTGCCAAAGTCTGCAATCGGGACGCCTCATACGATCCGGCAAGGCGCGCTTGAAACGCGATATTCGCGGACACATCCAATGATGGGATCAGGTTGAATTGTTGAAAAATCACACCAACGTCTGTGCGTCGCAATTCTGCGCGGCTGCGATCATCCATGTCCAAGATATCGTGCCCGGCCAGTGTAATCCGCCCGCCATCCGCAGTGTCCAAGCCACCGACCAGATGCAGCAATGTGCTTTTGCCAGACCCGGATTCCCCGGTCAGTGCCAGTGTCTCGCCTGCCGCCACTTGAAGGTCGATACCCCGCAAAACCTCGATAGGTCCGTCGATGCTCGGGTAAACCTTGGTCAACTGATTAACTTCAAGCAGCATGTATGGTCCTTTATTGCCCACCCATTATTACAGGCCCTTTTTATCGGCTCACCTCACGACATCCCACAACAAATCACGATGTGGCAAATGGGCTGTTCACGCTCTTTTGCGAAACAAATCGCTAAGACAACAAAATGGCTATCGTCGTCAAACCGGCAACCTCTGACATCAATTGAGCAGCCCCCAAGACATCCCCCGTTTGGCCACCAATCCGCTTCAGCGCGCGCCAGCCCACAAAGCATGTGACCATCGACATAACAATCAAGGCGATGACCCCTGCAAATCCCATGGCCAGCATCAAAACCAAACTCAGAATTGCGCCGAATACAAACGCCGAAGATTGGCCCGACCCGGCCACCGATCCCAGGCCCTCAGACCGTGCCGCTGGCAAGGCTTGCAGCAACGACACCATGGCGAAACGGCTGGTCACAGAAATCGCCACAAAAACCCATAGGTTGGCCTGCGCACCAAGGTCCGTGACAGCCGATATCCAAAGCGCGCAAGCAATGACAAGCGCAAGAACCCCATAGCTTCCGATGCGGCTGTCGCGCATGATCTCAAGGCAATGCTGCGTATCGCGACCACCGCCAATTCCATCTGCAAAATCCGCCAAACCATCGAAATGCAGCGCACCCGTCAGCATCGCCAAAACGCCAAGTACAATGACCGCCGCAATAGAATCCGACGCGCCAATGGCCAGCAGAACAACGTGGGCAAACCACACGAGAAACCCGATTGGCACGCCGACCAATGGATAGGCCCACTTACATTCGCTTAAGGTCGGGACTGGTGCATCCAGCGTTCGGGAAGGCAGGCGCGTCAAAAACATCAATGCAACGCGAAACTCTTTGATCCGCACCGCAACATCGGTCATCCGCCGGATACTCCGGCCTCTGCAAAGGTCGCCATACCGTTGTGACATTCCAATGCAGCACGCAGCACGCCCAAGGCAAGTGCGGCGCCCGACCCTTCACCCAAGGCCATTCCCAGCGACAAAATTGGCACCTTGTTCATTTCACGCAACATTCGGGCATGACCGGGTTCTGCACTGCTGTGACCAACAAGGCAGTGGTCTAGTAATTTAGGGCTTAGGTCATGCAATGGCACGACGGCTGCCGTACAAATATATCCATCCAAAAGAACCGGTATCGACAAAGCCCGCGCCTGCAAGACAGCACCACAGATGGCGGCCTGTTCCCGACCGCCCAATGCCGCAAGCATTGCCAACCCACGCGCAGTCGTGTGCCGCGCAACGGCTTGCGCAACGATGCGCGCTTTCAACGCCTGACCGTCTTCATCTGATCCGGTGCCACGTCCAACCCAGCCTTCGGCATCGCCACCAAATCCGGCACAGGCCAACGCGGCCGCAATCGTCGAATTTCCGATCCCCATCTCACCCAAGACCAAAACATTCGCGTCTTTATCAACGGCGGCCGCACCGCGTCGCATTGCGTCCAATGTCTCGGCTTCGGTCATGGCGGTAGTTTCGGATATGTCTTGAGTTGGGGTTTCCAAATCCAATGCGACAACAGAAAGCTCGGCACCCGATGCACGGCACAATTGGTTGATGGCCGCGCCCCCGGCTTCGAAATTCGCAACCATTTGAAACGTCACTTCTTGCGGGAAAGGATTGACGCCCTTTGCACACACACCGTGATTTCCGGCAAAAACAACGGCTTGCGCCTTGTCGATTGTTGGCTTTTCAACCTTCTGCCAGCTGGCCATGAATTCTGCTAAATCTTCTAACCGCCCAAGCGATGCAGGCGGTTTGGTCAGACTGTTTTGACGCACACGTGCTGCATCTGCTGCGGCATTGTCCGCGTCTGGCAACGTGTCGATAAGATTTGCAATGGATTCAAAAGAACGCAAATCAGAAAGAATGGTCATTCGGTTTCACCTTTACCGGATAGCCCGCAACAGACAGCCAAACCTCATCCACGGTTTGCGCGATGATTTGATTAAGCCACCCTGCTGCATCTCGAAAGTCTCGGGCCAGTTTGTTTTCGGGGACGATGCCGCCGCCCACTTCATTTGTGACCAAAACAACAGGCGCTGTTTGGTTTGCAATCTCGGATGCAAGTGATTGTCCGGCTTGGCGCCAATCAAGGTCCGCCAACATCAGGTTCGACAGCCACAACGTAAGACAGTCGATCAGGCGTGGCGCGTCGCCATCACTTTGCTGCAACGCTGCAACCAAATCGAGTGGAGCGTGAAGGTTGCTCCACTCGGTGCCTCGTCGGGCTTGATGATGGGCAATACGCTTTGTCATCTCTGCGTCGCCCGCTTGTGCCGTCGCGATATAAATCGCGCGCCCCATAGGCTTTAATGCCAAGGTTTCAGCCAAGACCGACTTACCTGACCGTGCACCACCAGTTATGAGTATCGACTTTTGCATCTCGGCGTGAAAAAGCAGGTTTGGTTCGAAAAGAAAAGAGGAAAGGACCGCTGTGTCGGCTTTGCCAAACAAAGGAGCGCAACTGGTCCTGATCCGGCATGCGCCAATTGTAGACAGCGGAATTTTATGCGGTCAAACGGACGTATCTGCGCGTATTGATCCCGTGGCCATTGCGCCCATAGCTGAAGCGGTGACAGCAATTCAAACAGTTATCACCAGCCCCGCGTTGCGCTGTCAGCAAACCGCAAAAGCCCTTTGGCCCGACCGATCAGATGCCCCGCAAGATGCACGCCTTTGGGAACAGAACTTTGGTCAACACGAAGGAATGCCTTACACTTCACTTCCCGATCTTGGGCCGATGACCAATGCGCAGCTGGCTAAATACGCCGCGCCAGATGGCGAAAGCTTTGATGATCTTTGTGCGCGAACACGCCCCGCTTTGAACGACTGGGCGCAGAAAGCCTATGATATGCAATCTGCGGTCGCGTTGGTTGTGCATGCAGGTGTCATACGCAGCGCCCTTGGTTCCGTTTTGGATCATCCCAGCCAAGGGCTAAGTTTTGAAATCGATCCTCTTTCCATAACCCGGCTGCGCGTAGGCGAAGGTGGCGTATTTTCGATCATTTCCACAAATGCGAGGCCGTTGTGACCTTTGCCAGCATGATGTTTGTGGGCTTTGTCATTGATGTCATTTTAGGCTGGCCCACCATGTTGTTCGCGCGCATCGGACATCCCGTGACATGGATCGGTCATTTAATCACCATCCTTGAAAACAGACTAAATACCGGATCCGAAAACCAAAGGCGCGTTGCGGGTGCGATCTGTGTTGTCGCGGTTTTGGTGATTGTAACATTGCCTGCGGCGTTGATCCAATGGGCGCTGCCTGATGGCCCAATTGGTCTGATCTTGGGTGGAATACTCGCGTGGCCGATGTTTGCCGTCAGGTCCATGCACGACCATGTGCGCGCGGTTGCTGTGCCCCTGGCACATGGTGATATCGTGTCGGCGCGGGCCGCTGTGGCGATGATCGTTGGGCGTGATCCGAGCAAGCTAGGTGAAAATGGCATTGCGAGAGCCAGCATAGAAAGCCTTGCAGAAAACACATCTGATGGCGTGATTGCGCCCGTCTTTTGGGGCGTTGTCGCCGGTTTGCCGGGATTGGTTGCCTATAAAGCGATCAACACACTGGATTCCATGATTGGCCACCGATCAGATCGTTACGAACATTTTGGGACAACGGCTGCGCGTCTGGATGATGTCGTCAACTTGCCCGCGTCACGATTATCTGGGGTTCTGTTTGCCGCCGCTCGACCCAAAACAATTGCCAAATCTTGGTCTGTCATCAAAAACGACGCGCATAAACATCGGTCTCCAAACGCAGGTTGGCCCGAAAGTGCAGTTGCCGGCGCGCTTGATATTCGGTTGTCCGGCCCCCGCATTTACGAGGATCGGATTGCAGACGAACCATGGCTGAACCCCGGCGCGCCAGACCCAAAGGCCCCCGATGTGCATCGCGCTTTGTCGCTTTATCGCACAACAATGGTGCTGACCGTGCTTGCACTTGGCCTGCTTGCCCTGATCTAACGCGCACATGACCAAAGTTAACGCATCTAATACTCGGGATCACGGCGGCAATCTGGACGCCGCGATTGAGACGTATGGCGGGACATTCAACGACTGGATTGATCTGTCCACAGGCATAAACCCCACCCCTTACCCGGTTCCGCAAATTTCCCTGGATGCTTGGTCGGCATTGCCGCGCAAGACCGATATGGCGCGTTTGAATATCGTGGCCGCAAAAGCATACGGCACGAACGCGACCCCTATTGCGTTTGCCGGGGCACAAGGCGCGATACAGGTCATTCCGTTCTTGGCGTCCCCGACAACGGCGCGTGTTTTGACGCCAACCTACAATGAACATGCCGCGGCGTTGCAGGCAAATGGCTGGAATGTGGAAAGCGTCACAACCTTAAAGAATCTGGTTGGCGCTGATCTGGCCGTCGTTGTGAATCCAAACAATCCGGATGGTGGTCGTTATGACCCTCAAACCCTTATTGAACTGGCCCAACAGGTCGGATTGCTGATCATCGACGAAAGCTTTGCCGACCCGGAACCGGACCTTTCAACTGCATCGCTGATAAATGACAAAACCGAAAACGTGGTTGTTTTGCGGTCTTTCGGCAAATTCTACGGGCTTGCCGGTCTGCGTCTGGGGTTTGCCCTAACCGGTGCCACGCTGCGCGCTCGTTTGGCCGATCTTGCAGGGCCTTGGCCGATTGCCGGACCCGCCATCGAAATCGCGCAAACGGCGTTGGCAGATACGTCATGGCAAGCCGAAACCATAGAACGGCTGACGCAAGACGCGGCGCAATTGGATGAAATCGCGACAAGGTGCGGTTGGTCTTTGGTTGGCGGCACGCCCCTGTTTCGAACCTATGCAACTGCAAACGCGAATGACGCGCAAGACAGGCTCGCCCGCCACCATATCTGGAGCCGTATTTTCCCGTATTCGCAAAGTTGGATCAGATTGGGTTTGCCGGGATCTGCCAAAGCATTTGAACGCGTCACCGCAGCCTTGCGTGACTAACGGGCCAAACCAAGCAATCCATCAATATCCAAATGCTGTTCCAGATGTGCGGCAAGATCATCTAATGTTTGGTCAACCTGTGCATCATAGTTCAGATCAGAGGCCCGCGCGCCAAGATCATCCAAAAATGCCCGGCGAAATGCATCATCCGAGAACATCCCATGCAGATAGCTTCCAGACACAAGGCCGTCCGCCGACGTGGCGCCGTCCACGCGGGTCCCGATCTGGGCAAATGGTCTATCACAGTCTGGCCCCTTCGTTTGTCCGATGTGAATTTCGTATCCATTAAAATCCACACCGGACTTCACATGTTTGGCCGACACATCACGCAAGCTTTTGTCGCCACCCATCGTCGTTTGAATATCCAACAGCCCAAGTCCACGCGTGTCCCCGGCAGAGGCTTCAATACCGTCAGGGTCCGACACCACGTGGCCCAGCATCTGATATCCACCACATATCCCAAGAATACGTCCCCCCCGACGGCGATGCGCCAGAATATCTATGTCCCAGCCTTGACCCCGCAGAAAATCCAAATCTCTCCGCGTCGATTTGGTTCCCGGTATGATGACCAAATCCGCATCACCGGGAATGGGTTGCCCAGCGGACAGCATCGTGACCCGCACACCCGGCTCTTGGGTCAGTGGATCAAGGTCGTCGAAATTTGCGATGCGGCTTAGACGCAAACAAACGATGTGCAGACCATCTGATTTGGGATTTACAGAGATGTCCAATGCGTCCTCGGCTGGCAACCGCCATGCATCTGCAAACCAAGGTGCAACGCCAAACCCGCGCCAGCCCGTTTTCTGTTCGATCAAGGCGTGCCCATCATCAAACAGTGTTGGGTCACCTCGGAATTTGTTGATTAGAAACCCCGCGACAAGGCCCGCGTCTTTGGGTGACATGACCGTTTGAGTTCCTACGATCTGCGCGATTACGCCGCCCCGATCAATATCACCACACAAAACAACGGGCACCTCTGCCGCTTCGGCAAATCCCATATTCGCGATATCACCGCTCCGCAGATTGACTTCAGCCGGGCTGCCCGCACCTTCGACAAGAACCAAGTCATGTTCGGTCTTTAACCGCTCAAAGCTGTTCAAAACCGGTTGCATCAGGCTTGGCTTTAGCCGGGCGTATTCGCGCGCCTTTACTGTTGTCAGTCGCTTTCCCTGAACCACAACCTGAGACCCCACGTCGCTTTCGGGCTTCAACAAAACGGGATTCATATCAGTATGGGGGGCAAGTCCACAGGCACGTGCTTGCAACGCCTGTGCCCGTCCAATTTCGCCGCCATCCGATGTGACGGCTGCGTTGTTTGACATATTTTGCGGCTTGAATGGCGCGACCGACATACCACGCTTGCGCGCGGCCCGACACAAACCCGCCACCAACATTGATTTTCCGACGTTAGAACCAGTGCCTTGGATCATCAAAGCCTTGCTCATACGATCCCCAAACGCATCGGCAAATCGGCGCGAGTGTCATCAGTAAAATGAAACCCCTGCCAGCCCCTTTTCTGACAGGCCGCGATATTGGGCGCATTGTCATCCACGAGCAATATCTGATCTGGACGCAATTTCGCCCAGCGTTCCACCGCCGACCAAAACCCCGGGTCAGGCTTGGCAACGCCCAATCGACCCGATGCAAAAACGTGATCTACCCGTTCTGCAAATCCCATCGAGGTTTCGATGTAATGCGCGCGCAATGCTTCATTGTTGGTACCAATAACGCGCCGTCCCGTGTGCGCCTGCATCCACCCGATCACCTCAGGATCAGGACGCGCGTCTTGTTCAAACCAGTAGTCCAGAAAGCGATCTGGTGTTGGGGCATCCGCCTGACTAGCCAGCCATGTGCCAACGACATCAGATAGGTTTTTGCGGCCTCGCACCACATCCTTCATCAAACCTGACCCAAAAAGATACGCTGAAAAAGCCTTTGGATCGAGGCCAAGATCTTCCTTCATTCGATCCGCCCAAACAAAACGACCTTTGACAACGTTCGCGTTGAGCACACCGTCAAAATCCCAGACAACCAGTTCGACATCAGACATCAATCAAAATTCCACGCCTTGCTGTGCCTTCACGCCATCCCGGAACGGATGTTTGATCAGCTCCATTTCAGTGACAAGGTCAGCCGCTTCGATCAATTCTTCTTTTGCATTCCGACCCGTCAGACACACATGCGTCATCTGAGGCTTTTCATGCAGCAGGAATTCAACCACTTCGTCGATATCCAAATAATCATAGCGCAAAGCGATGTTAATCTCGTCCAACAGGACAAACTGAATTTCCGGGTCCAGTATCTGTTCTTTCGCGATCTTCCAGCCATTTTGAGCCGCTGCAATATCGCGTTCTCGGTCTTGCGTTTCCCAAGTGAACCCTTCGCCCGACACAAAGAACTTACACTCCTTGGCGAACCGATCTCGCAAAAAAGTTCTTTCGCCCGTGACCCAATTGCCTTTGATGAATTGAACGACCGCACAGGGCTTTTCATGGGCGATACAGCGCATGATCATACCGAATCCCGAGGATGACTTGCCTTTGCCCTTACCCGTGTGGACTATGATCAGACCTTTTTCTTCGGTCTTGCCCTCCATCATCTTATCCCGCGCCGCTTTGATTTTACGCATCTTTTCAGCGTGACGGGCGTTTAAGTCTTCGGTCATGCGGTAATCCTCGTTCTTGACATTGCCGGGCATTCCAGCGCACCTGACATCTTGCTGGTGCCTGTGTAAACAGGTGAAAAGGGAATGTGCAGCCGGACAAGTACCGGTCAAGTACAGCCGCCCCCGCGACCGTGACCGGAGAGGTTGCCCAAATGCCACTGGCCAAAAGCCGGGAAGGCAGGTGCAACCAAAAGCAGTTTCGCTGCTGACATCCGCAAGCCGGGAGACCTGCCAGCATGACAGGACGAAACCGGACGGGGTGTTCCGGTGTCGGGATTGGGTATTAGTGTACCCTGCCCCGTCATCTGACCCACGTTCCATAATTGTATGGGACACGACAAATGACCGAGGGATTCCCTCAGACTGAATTACTGATCTGCGTCAAATGCAGGCGGGGCCAAGACGCCCCCGACGATGAAAGACGCCACGGCGAACGACTTCACCAAGAATTGGAACAACGCGACATGCCCGAAGGCGTGCGATTGCGCGCGGTCGAATGCCTGCAAAATTGCGATCACGGCTGCACCTTGGCGCTGCGCGGTGGCAATCGTTGGACCTATGTGTTCGGAAACGTCGACGAAGTGACGCATCCGGACATGATCCTTGAAGGGGCCGCGCTATATCACGACTCGACCGACGGGCTAATCCCGTGGCGCAGCCGTCCCGAACATTTCAAGCGTAACTGCGTTGCGCGTATTCCGCCTTTGGAGTTTGATGAATGACTGATCTCGCAAAATTGCCCGTCACCGTAGTCACCGGTTTTCTGGGCTCAGGTAAAACAACTTTGATCCGGGAATTGATGCAAAACCCCGGTGGTAAGCGTTTGGCGATTGTCGTCAACGAATTTGGCGATGTCGGTGTCGACGGCGAGATTTTGAAAAGCTGCGCCATACCCGACTGCCCGGCTGAAAACATCATGGAACTGGCCAATGGATGCATCTGCTGCACGGTGGCGGATGATTTCATTCCCACAATCGAAGCCTTGATGGCGTTGGAGCCGCGCCCCGACCACATCGTGATCGAAACCAGTGGATTAGCGTTGCCCAAACCACTGCTCAAGGCGTTCGACTGGCCTGATATTCGGTCCAAAATCACAGTGGATGGTGTCATCGCGCTTGCCGACGCCGAAGCCGTGGCAGCGGGGCGTTTTGCACCAAATGTTGCAGCTGTAGATGCGCAACGTTTGGCGGATGAAAGCATCGATCACGAAACGCCTTTGTCCGAAGTGTTTGAGGATCAGATTTCCTGCGCCGACATTATCCTGTTGACCAAGCCTGACCTTGCTGGGCCTGAGGGTGTCGCCAAAGCCAAAGACGTTATCGCGGCTGAAGCCCCACGCCCTGTGCCAGTGATCGAAGTTGCCGAAGGGGTGGTTGATCCTCGCATCATTCTGGGGCTGGAGGCCGCAGCCGAGGACGACATGGATGCGCGTCCGTCTCATCATGACGACCATGACGATCACGAACATGACGATTTTGACAGTATTGTTGTGAACATCCCCGAAGTAGCTGATCCAGCTGACCTTGTGAACGCAATTGAAATACTGGCCAATGAACAGAACATTCTGCGTGTCAAAGGGTATGCATCCGTTGCCGGTAAACCCATGCGATTGCTTGTTCAGGCTGTCGGCGCGCGTGTGCGTCACCAGTTTGATCGCCCATGGAAACCCGGCGAAGATCGGCAAGGGCGTCTGGTTGTGATTGCTGAACATCATGACATCAAGACTGACGTGATCACTGCCGCCCTCGCCACCACGCCTGTTCCGGCCGAATAAAAGGAAGTGGGGTTCGCCCCCACTTGCCACGCCCATGCATGTCGTCTTTCGCGAAAGCCACGGTCTTGAAGAGACCGACACACCAACTGATCTGGGCCAAAGCCCGGCCAGTTTGGTTGTGATGTCTTTTTCGGACAGCGATCTTGGCGCGTTTTCTGAAGCATGGCATCGGGGCGGCGGACCGAAAGGCAAAATGCCGACATTGCGTTTGGCCAATCTTGCCGCCCTGAAACACCCGCTTTCTGTCGACACTTACATTGAACAAACCCTCGAAGGCGCGCAGGGCATCCTGATCCGTCTTATTGGCGGGGTGCCCTATTGGGCGTACGGGTTGCAACAAATACGCATTCTCGCCGAGTGCAAAGGGATAGCCGTGGCTGTGCTGCCGGCGGATGGCCGCATTGATACGCGCCTTGATGAATTTTCGACGCTGCCTGTGTCCACGTTGCGTCGTCTAACCCACTTATGCGACAATGGCGGAACTGTTGCCGCGCAAGCTGCATTGGCGCAAATGGCATTGGCGGCGGGTCACTATACCGCGCCGGTAATCGGCGCCAAAACCATACCACAGGTTGGGATGTGGACCCCGGAACATGGTGTCGCCTGTCCATTGGCCTTTCCTCAATTGGATCAAAAACCGCGAATTTTGATCACCTTCTATCGTTCTTATTTGGTGTCTGCGGATTTGTCGCCGATTTCGGCCCTGTTCGACACGTTTCGGGCGCGCGGTTACGACGTCATCGGTCTGTTTGCCCCGTCCCTGAAAGCCCCCGATGCTGTTGAATGGTTGCGGCGACAAGTGGCGCACCTCAAACCATCGGCCATCGTCAATGCCACGGCCTTCAGTGGCAAAAGCGATTCTGGCACTTCGCCCCTAGATGCCGCAAATGTCCCGGTGTTTCAGATCGCACTTGCGACATCAACTCGGGATGCTTGGGCCGAATCTGAACGCGGATTGTCCCCAGCGGACTTAGCCATGCACGTGGTTCTGCCCGAAGTGGACGGGCGCATCATGGGCGGTGTCGCCTCCTTCAAAGAACCCGGACAACGCGATCCACATCTAGAATTTTCTCGATTTGCCCATCAGGCTGAAACAAACCGGATCAAAGCGATTGCAGACCGGGTGGATGGTTGGTTGCGCCTTGCCCGCTTGCCTGCGCAGGAACGACGTGTGGCCTTGGTTCTGTCGACATATCCCGGCAAAGATTGGAATATGGGACACGCAGTCGGGCTGGATGCACCTCAATCCGCCCGCGCGATTTTGGATGACCTACATCAAGCCGGTTATGACACCGATGCGCCTGATGTTGAACTGACGACATCGCTCATGGCGCGCACTGCGTCGCTTTCTTTGGCTGACTATGCGTCCCTTTCAAACGCGTTGCCCCAACAATTGCGAGACGACTTGCAAACGGTCTGGGGCGCGCCGGAAGCTGATCTGGACGTTGTTGACGGAAGTTTCCGGTTTTCTGTCACACATCGCGGCAACGTGCGTATTGCTTTGCAACCTGAACGCGGATCTTCCTTGACCAGAGACGATGATTACCACGATCTTGCCCGCACGCCGCGCCATGCCTACGTCGCGTTTTACTTGTGGATGCAAACGCAGGTCGATGCGTTGATCCACATTGGTGCACACGGCACTTTGGAATGGCTCCCGGGGAAATCAGTCGCTTTGTCCAACACATGCTGGCCGGATGCGTTGGTCAAAGATTTGCCGATCATCTATCCCTTTATTGTCAACGATCCCGGTGAGGCCGCACAAGCCAAACGGCGCATTGGGGCCATCACGTTGGGCCATGTCCCTCCACCTTTGCGCCAAAGCGAAACGCCTGATCGTCTGTCCCGTCTCGAAGCCTTGTTGGATGAGTTTTCGAACGCAGATGGTCTGGACCCGAAACGCAGGGACCGTCTGCAAGAGGACATCCGGGCCGAGGCCCAATCCATTGGCGTGGAACAGGACCTTGGATTAGACCAAGCCAACTGTTCCGCCGAAGCCCTGACGCGTATTGATCGGTTCGTCTGCGATATCAAAGAAAGCCAGTTTGGCGAAGGGCTGCATATTTGGGGCCGACCCGCTGGCAATGCGCATTTTGACACTCATGGGTCTGCCCAATCTGAACGGCAATCCTTGCTGGATGCTTTGGATGGCAAACGTATCGAAGCAGGCCCATCAGGGTCGCCTTATCGCGGCCGCACAGATGTTTTGCCCACAGGTCGCAACATCTACACAACGGATCCGCGATCTGTGCCCACGCGCGCAGCATACGCCCAAGGGGTCAAACTGGCCGAAGAACTGGTGCGTCGACATCTGCAAGACGAAGGCGACTGGCCACAGGGGCTGATTGTCGACCTGTGGGGGTCTGCCACAATGCGCACCGCTGGTGAAGAATTCGCAATGGCGTTGCATCTTTTGGGCGTGAAACCTGTGTGGGACAAAGGATCCGAACGGGTTTCGGGCATCGAAGTATTGCCCATCACCGATTTGGAACGCCCCCGCATCGACGTCACATTGCGCGTTTCGGGATTGTTTCGAGACGTGTTCCCGACCCTGTCCGCGTTATTTGGCCAAGCCATCCGCGTATTGTCTGAAAGAGACGAAGCAGCAGATTGGAACCCCTTTGTGGGACGCGGCGACCTTGCACGCGTTTATGGCCCGGCACCGGGGAGTTTCGGGGTTGGAATGGGCCAACATCTTGAGGTCTTCACACCAGAAGCCAGAGCCGCCGCCGGACAGGCGTGGCTGAATGCCAGTTCATGGGCGTTGGATCACGCCGAACCCATGCGCGACGAGGATGGAATTCGCGCACGTGTTGGCGCTGCTGACAGTTTTGTCCATCTGCAGGACTTGCCCGAAACCGATCTGTTGTTGGCATCTGATTACGCCGCACACGAGGCCGGGTTCGCTGCGGCCCAAGCGCTGACTGGCGGGACAGCAGCATTGTACCATGTCGACAACACCGACCCGACCCGCCCAAGGGCACGTGGTCTGCGCGAAGAAATCGCCAGAGTTGTTCAGGCCCGCGCCGCCAATCCTGCGTGGATCAAAGGCATGCGTGCCCATGATTTCCGAGGCGCCGCGGAAATTTCTGCGACGCTGGATCACATGGCCGCATTTGCGCATCTTGCGGGGGCCGTGTCGCCACATCTGTTTGACCTTTATCATGATGCGACATTGGGTGATCCAGAAACCGACCAATTCCTGAAAGACGCCAATCCGGACGCCCATGCGGCCATGCGTGCACGGTTCGCTGAATTGCTGGAGGCCGGGTTGTGGCAAACGCGACGAAATTCAATTCGTGCCGCGTTGGAGGAACATCCATGACGGCCCGTTCCCCTGTCAAAGGATGGTGCCCCGGCGCTTACAAGCCCATGATGTCGGGTGATGGATTGATCGTTCGCGTTCGCCCGATCATGGCGCATTTGGACGCCCCTCAAATCATTGGCTTGTGCGACGTCGCGTCCAGGCTTGGCAATGGAGTCATGGATCTGACATCGCGGGCCAACTTACAAATCCGAGGTGTTTTACCCGAAAACCATGACGCTTTGCTTCACGAATTGGCCCGACTTGGCCTGCTGGATGTCGATCCAACCATTGAGGCCAAACGAAATATTCTGGTAATGCCACATTGGACATCCGGTGACCTGACAGATCGCCTTGGGCGCGCATTGTTGGCGATACTGCCCGCTTTGCCAAATTTACCCGCCAAGATGGGTTTTGCCGTCGACACCGGAACATCCGCCCAATTGCAAAACTGTTCCGCCGACTTTCGATTTGAATTGTCGCAGGATGGTCAGCTTATTCTGCGCGCAGATGCTGCAACCAGCGGGCGTGTCATTACTGAATCCAACGCACTGGATGCTTTGCAAGACCTGATACAATGGTACGTGGACACAGACGGACCTTCATCAGGACGCATGAAACGACATCTTGCTGTGCATGACCTGCCCGACCAATGGACTGGGGCCAATCCTCGGGATCAACACAGCGACTTGGAAATTGGGGCAAATGCAGTTGGCTGGACGCTTGGCGCGCCTTTTGGTCAGATCAACGCCGAAGCGCTGGCAACACTTGTACAAGACAGCAAAGCGACTGCCATTCGGGTGTCGCCCCATCGACGCATTACTCTGTTACAGGCTCAAACGTTTCCCGATTGCGATTTTGTCACGGCACAGGATGATCCAGTGCTGAACGCCCATGCGTGCCCTGGTGCCCCGGCCTGCCCGCATGCCAGTGTTCAAACCCGCACAACAGCCATGGGATTGATCCGATCCTTACCAGCAGGCGCATCCTTGCACGTCTCTGGGTGCGAAAAGGGCTGTGCCTTCCCTCATGGTGCTGACTTCACGCTTGTCGGACGCAACGGCGATTTCGATCTTGTCAGAAACGGTGCCCCGTGGGATGAACCCGCCGACCGTGAATTAAGCCAAACAAAACTCAACGAAATAACGCAGCTTTGATGATGTCATACACATACGAAACCAACGGCGCAGCGATTTACAAACAATCCTTCGCGACGATCCGATCCGAAGCTGATCTTGCACGGTTTAGTGCAGACGAAGAACAAATCGCGGTGCGCATGATCCATGCAGCCGGGATGGTTGGTCTTGAACAACATATTCGGTTTTCGCCCGACTTTGCAGCCTCTGCAAGACACGCCCTAGAACAAGGTGCGCCCGTTCTATGCGACGCGCGAATGGTCAGCGAAGGCGTGACACGTCCGCGCCTGCCTGCCAACAACGACGTCATTTGCACGCTTCACAATGACGGCGTGCATGAACTAGCTGCAAAGATGCAAAACACTCGATCTGCTGCGGCTTTGGAATTATGGCGGCCTCATTTACAAGGTGCTGTGGTGGCCATCGGAAACGCGCCCACTGCGTTGTTCCATCTTTTGAATATGCTCAAAGACCCAGATTGCCCCTGCCCTGCAGCCATCATTGGATGCCCTGTGGGTTTTGTCGGCGCAGTAGAAAGCAAAGACGCGCTTTGGGCGGATCAGCCAGTGCCAAGCTGCATCGTACAAGGCCGCCTAGGGGGCAGTGCCATAACCGTGGCAGCCGTCAACGCAATCGCGAGTCGTGCGGAATGAGCACAGGCACGATACATGGTGTTGGATTGGGGCCCGGCGACGCGGATCTGATGAGCGTCCGCGCGGATCGATTGCTGCGTGGGGCTAAACACGTGGCCTTCTTTCGCAAGGCCGGGCGATCAGGTCAGGCCCGTCGGATCGTAGACGGCATGTTGCGCGATGACGTCGTCGAATTTGCAATGGAATACCCGGTCACGACCGAAATTCCTCTGAGTGATCCGCGCTATAACGAAATTCTGTCCGCGTTTTACACCGATTGTACCGCACATCTTCGACGTCTTGCCGACGCCGGAGAAGACGTCGTTGTACTGTCTGAAGGTGATCCATTTTTCTATGGATCGTTCATGCATCTGTATACCCGCCTGCGTGATGACGTTCCGGTCACCGTCGTGCCCGCCACAACAGGAATGTCCGCCGCTTGGACCGCAACGGGTCAGCCGATCACATGGGGCGATGACGTTCTCACTGTTCTGATGGGCACATTACCTAGCAAAGAGTTGGTGGCGCGCATGACATCGACCGACGCGTTGGTGGTGATGAAAATCGGGCAAAACATCGAAAAAATCCGAACTGCCTTAAAAGATGCGGGTAAATATGATGACGCGTGGTTGGTGGAATTTGCCAGCATGCCAAACCAAACCGTTCAAAAATTGGCTGACGCGCCCGACAAGCTGACCCCTTATTTCTCGATTATCATCGTACACGGTCAAGGCAGACGACCGTGACAGGATCGATTGTCATAGCAGGCCTTGGCCCCGGTGCAGATGACCTTGTGACGCCTCAGGTGCACGAAGCACTGGCCAAAGCAACTGACGTCGTCGGGTATATCCCTTATGTTGCACGGGTTGCAGAACGAGACGGTTTAAGATTGCACCCAAGCGACAACCGGGTGGAACTTGATAGGTCGCGTCATGCTCTTGAAATGGCGGCAAATGGCAAACACGTTGTTGTCGTGTCCTCAGGTGATCCAGGCGTGTTTGCAATGGCGTCTGCCGTGTTTGAGGCTGTTGAAAATGGCCCTGCAGAATGGCGGTCTTTGGACATCAGCGTCGCACCCGGCATCACCGCGATGCTTGCGGCAGCTGCGCGCGCTGGTGCGCCCTTGGGCCACGATTTTTGCACCATAAATCTGTCGGACAACTTGAAACCTTGGTCACTGATCGAAACCCGCCTTCGGCTGGCTGCCGAGGCTGATTTTGCCATGGCATTTTATAACCCAAGGTCCAAATCGCGCCCCGAAGGGTTTGAACGCGCCCTTGATCTGTTGAAAGACGTTTGCGGCGATGCACGACCCGTCATATTTGCGCGGGCCGTATCCACGCCCGACGAAACCATTCGCGTCGTCCCTTTGCCTGACACCACGGCAGACATGGCCGATATGCGCACCGTCGTCATTGTTGGGTCGTCAACCACACGCATCATCGAACGTGACGGGACACCAATTGTTTACACACCTCGATCGGTCAAAGCATGAGGCAACCAGTCCATCACAGCCTCAACACTATGCGCCTCAAGACGTTTGGGGATAGACGGTCTGTCGATCATGACAACGGGCAAGCCCAGCGTACGTGCCGCCGCGATTTTAGCATAAGCCCCAACCCCGCCCGAGTTCTTCGACACCACAAGATCAATGTCGTGCGCTTGCATCAAATCCAAATCCGCATCGATGCTGAACGGGCCCCGTTCAACGACAACAGAGTGTCTTGGGAACGGCAGATCGACAGCAGGCGGATCAACCAAGCGCAGCAAATAGAAATGCTGAGGGTTCGGCGCAAATTCAGCCAAGTGCATGCGCCCAACGGCCAACATGATCCGTTTGGGCGCCCCCTTCAGGGCCTGAACTGCCGCGGCAATGTCGGGCACGTTGGTCCACTGATCTCCGGTTTGGGTGTGCCAAGGCGTTCGCGTCAACGCGATCAAGGGAACATTCACCTGCGCACAGGCCTCGATTGCGTTCGTGCTCATTTGCGCTGCAAAAGGATGGGTCGCATCGATCACGTGGCTAATGCCTTCAACGCGCAGGAAATCGGCCAAACCCTCCACGCCACCAAACCCACCGACGCGCTGCGGCAAGGGTTGTCGCACAGGCCGCTTCACGCGTCCGGCAAAGGATACGGTGCCTGTGATACCATCCTCAGCAAGGCGTTGGCACAGGGCCGTTGCTTCGGTGGTGCCGCCAAGGACAAGCAGGTTATGTGCGATGGTTGATGCTCCTTGGTTGACGATCATTGGATTGGGCGAAGATGGACCTGAAGGACTGTCGACTGCAAGCCGTTCTATTCTTGCATCCGCAAGCGTCATCATGGGCCCTCCCCGTCATTTGGCGCTTGTCACAGATAACAGTGCAAAAATGCTCGAATGGCCCGTTCCGTTTGCCAAGGGCGTAGATGATTTGATGACGTTGCGCGGTCAAAAAACCGTGGTGCTGGCATCAGGCGATCCATTTTGGTTTGGCGCTGGAACAGTCTTGGCAGGTCGCTTGGACGCGGGCGAATGGCAAGCCTTTCCGGGTGCGTCCACGTTTTCCTTGGTCGCAAATCGTTTGGGGTGGGCGTTGGAGCGCACCTCATGCTTTGGCCTGCATGCAACGCCAATTTCAAAGCTTCGTCCGCATCTTGCCCCGAACCAACAGATCATAACCCTTTTGAGGGACGGCACCGCCGTTCCAGACCTTGCGTCCTATCTTACGGATATTGGGTTTGGGGCATCGCAGTTGTCGGTCTTTGAAGCGCTTGGCGGACCAAACGAAAAACTAACCGATTTACGTGCTGATGGACTGTCTGAGCAGTCGTTCAAACATCCGGTCTGTGTTGCGGCGACAATTCAGGGACCCGGCAAAGTCGTCCCCACCGCCAGCGGCATTCCCGATGACCTGTTTGACAATGATGGACAAATGACCAAACGCCCGGTTCGTGCTTTGACCTTGTCAGCGTTGGCACCGAAGCCATTTGAATATTTGTGGGACATTGGCGGGGGTTCGGGCTCCATAGCCATTGAATGGCTTTTGTCCCATTCGACGGTGGCTGCGACATCCATTGAACCCCGCGCGGACCGCGCAGAACGCATAATGCGCAATGCTGATGCTTTGGGTGTTCCACATCTGAATGTGATCAACGCCAAGGCAATGAACGTCATCGAAACGCTGGACAAACCCGATGCCGTATTTGTCGGGGGCGGTTTGGATCAACCGCTGTTGGACTGGTTGATCCAGTCGCTTGAGGCCGGGACCCGCATCGTCATCAATGCCGTCACGCTGGAAACCGAAGCGTTATTGGTTCAAGCGCATAAACAAACTGGCGGCCAACTGATGCGCTTTGAAATGTCTCAAGCCACAGAAATCGGATCGCGCACAGGTTGGAAATCTCAATTCCCGATCGTGCAATGGAGTGTGGTACTGTGATCGTCGCGGGTTTTGGATTTCGGGGGTCCGCCTCAGTTGCGAGCTTACGGGATGCTCTGTCCAAAGCCTCTGGGACCCATGACATAACGCATCTGGCGACAGTAAGTGACAAAGCAAAAACAGACGTGTTTCTGGCATTTTCCAAAGCATTGGGCGTGCCAATCGTTGAAGTCTGCGCCACCGAAATGATGACACAACCCACGCAAACCCAATCAACCGCGTCGCAGGCTGCACGTCACACCGGAAGCGTCGCCGAAGCCTCGGCTTTGGTTGCAGCTGGTCCCGGTGCGCGTTTGCTTGATCCGCGTTCTATATCAACTGACCGTCTGGCCACATGTGCCTTGGCGCAAGGAGCTTTCACATGACTGTTCATTTCATTGGTGCCGGACCCGGCGCACCGGACCTGCTAACGTTACGTGGTCGCGACCTGATCGCGTCATGCCCCGTCTGTCTTTATGCAGGTTCTTTGGTTCCCGAAGCCATTTTGGCCCATTGCCCAAGTGATGCGCGCATCGTGAATACGGCATCAATGGATTTGGACGCCATCATCAATGAAATCAAAACGGCCCATTCAGCGGGGCAGGACGTAGCCCGTTTGCATTCAGGTGATTTGTCGGTCTGGTCTGCTATGGGGGAACAAATGCGCCGTTTGCGGGCGGAATCCATTCCCGTCAGCGTCACGCCGGGTGTCCCGTCGTTTTCGGCGGCGGCGGCAACATTGGGCACGGAACTGACCTTACCCGGCTTGGCGCAATCCGTTGTTTTGACCCGCACCCGAGGGCGTGCATCGTCAATGCCCGAAGGCGAAACACTGGAAAATTTCGCAGCCACCGGGGCCACACTTGCCTTGCATCTGTCGATCCAGAACCTTGATACGGTTGTCGCCGATTTAACCCCAACATACGGGTCCGATTGTCCAGTCGCAGTCGTCTATCGCGCAAGCTGGCCTGATGAACGCATCATCCGCGGATCACTTGGTGATATTGCGTCGAAAGTGGACGCACACATCGCGCGAACCGCACTTATATTGGTTGGCCCCGTCCTTGCAGGCGAAGGGTTTGACGAAAGCTGTCTTTATGCGGCGGATTACGATCGCAGATACCGCCCGCAAACCGCAGACAGCCAATGGGCAAATTGGACACATGGCGATGATTGAACAACGTGGATTGATGATCTCGGCTCCGTCTTCGGGCACCGGGAAAACGACGGTTATGCTGGGGTTATTGCGAGCGCTTTCGCAGGATGGCTTGCGCGTTCAACCGTTCAAATCGGGACCTGATTACATTGACCCGGCCTTTCATCTGGCCGCCAGCGGGCATGCGTCGTTCAATCTGGACACTTGGGCCATGGACAGCGGCCTGTTCAATGCCATCTCGTCTCAAGCAAGCGGGGCAGATATTTGTATCGCCGAAGGGTCCATGGGCCTTTATGACGGTGTCGCCACCCGTGGACAAAGCGGTTTTGGCAGCAGCGCGGAAACAGCCAAACAGATGGGCTGGCCTGTCATTTTGGTTGTCGATGTCAGTGGCCAAGCGCAATCTGCTGCCGCAACTGCATTGGGGTTCAAGACCTATAATCCCGAATTGCCATTCGCTGGCGTGATCCTCAACCGGGTCGCAAGCCCGCGTCATGAACGCCTTGCACGAGTTGGAATGGATCAAGCAGGCATCAAAGTCTTGGGGTCGTTGCCACGCCGAGGCGATCTTACCCTTCCTGAACGGCATCTTGGGTTAATACAAGCCGTCGAACACCCCGATCTAGAGGCTGCGATTTCCGGGTATGCGACGTTCCTTCGCGACAATGTCGATCTAGAGGCCATTCGATCAGCCGCACTTGGCCAATCCATCCCTGATACATCCGGCACCCTGCCCCAACCACCCGCCCAGCGGATCGCGTTGGCGCGGGACGCGGCGTTTTCCTTTACCTATCCGCACATCCTGAAAGGTTGGCGCGATGCGGGGGCGGAAATCTTACCGTTTTCCCCGTTGGCAGATCAAGCGCCAGACACATCGGCCGATCTGGTTTGGTTGCCGGGGGGGTACCCGGAATTGCATGCGGGCCAGCTCGCTGCGGCGAATGTCTATCTGGACGGGATGCGCAAGCACGCCCAAACCCGTCCCGTTCATGGGGAATGCGGCGGCTATATGGCCTTGGGTGAAACCTTGATCGATAAGGAAGGTCACGCGCATCAGATGGCTGGCTTATTGGGTTTGGTCACCAGCTATGAAAAACGAAAATTCCACCTTGGATATCGACAAGCGACCCTAGATGCGCAAATGCCAGGCCTCGCCAAGGGGACTGTTTTGCGCGGTCATGAATTCCATTATTCTTCGATTTTGGATCAGCCTGACGCACCATTGGCCCGCGTCGCGGATGCAGATGGAAACCCGGTGCCTGAAACCGGGTCACACCGTGGCCATGTCACCGGAACCTTTTTTCACATGATCACCACTGAGGGTAACAAATGAGCGGGTTTGTCAGCTTTGTGGGTTCAGGTCCCGGCGATCCGGAATTGCTGACCCTAAAGGCCGTGGATCGCCTGAAACGGGCAGATGCTGTGTTGTTCGATGATTTGTCTTCGGGGCCAATTTTGGAACACGCGCGCAACGGTGCCGATTTGGTTGGCGTCGGGAAACGTGCGGGTCGCCCTTCGCCTAAACAACATCATGTCAGTCGCCTGTTGGTCGATTACGCCCAAATGGGTCATCGCGTGGTGCGTCTGAAGTCTGGCGACAGCGGGATTTTCGGCCGCCTCGAAGAAGAGCTGACCGCGTTACGCGAGGCAGGAATTGAATACGAAATCATTCCCGGCATTCCTTCTGCCTGTGCAGCAGCGGCGGCGGCTGGCATTCCCTTGACCCGACGCATGACGGCGCGACGCGTTCAGTTTGTCACCGGGCATGACGCATCCGGACAGTTGCCAAAGGACATCGACCTAAACGCATTGGCCGACCCAACAGCCTCGACTGTGATCTTTATGGGCAAGCGGACCTTTCCCCAATTATGCGCCACATTGATCGAATTGGGCCTGCCTGCGGACCAGCCTGCGATTCTTGCCGAAGACGTCAGTGGGCCGGATCAACGCATCACGCGGTCCACTGTGACGGACCTCGCAAACAGTCTTGAGGCTGAAATCAGCTCACAACCCGCATTGATCGTGTTTGGGCCGCTCGCAGAAGCTTAAATGTCGCTCTTTGCACTTGTGCGAATTTCGGATTCTAGGCTACGTGTTTTCTACGGTGCCACGGATCGTGGCTGAAAAGGGAACCGGGTGAAAGCCCCGGACTGCCCCCGCAACTGTAAGTGGAGAGCGCTTAGGATATCCACTGGTCCAATCACGGACTGGGAAGGCCAAAAGCGCGACAACCCACAAGTCAGGAGACCTGCCGTAAACACGTCAATTGCGTTCGCGCACTTATACGCTGCCGGTGGGGCAGCATCTTAGAAAGGGACTACCATGCATATCGAACCCGGAATCGTTGACGGAGCCAAAATGGCTCTCGCCTATGCCACTGCGGCAGGCGCAACAGGGTACGCCGCAAAACTTGCCGTTGGCGAGATTGCCAAAAACAATGTTGCCGCCTTCGGCCTTAGAACCGGACTGGCCACCATTGGCACCTTCTTTTTCTTCGAAATTCTGCCGCACTTCCCAGTCGGCGTTTCCGAAGTCCACTTTATTTTAGCAACCTCGCTGTTCTTGCTACTTGGGGCAGTCCCAGCGGCGTTTGGCCTTGTCCTAGGGCTTTTGATTCAAGGGTCGTTGTTCGCACCAACGGACATGCCGATGATCTTTGTCAACGCGACGACCTTGTTGGTGCCGTTGTTTGCAATGAACGCCCTTGCCCGCCGGATCATTCCCCAAGATCAGGCTTATGTTGATCTTGCCTATGCGGATGTTTTGAAACTGTCCGCGCTGTATCAGGGTGGCGTTGTCGCTTGGGTCGCGTTTTGGGTGTTCTATGGTCAGGGCGTGGGCGCAGAAACATTTAGCGCAGTTTGGACCTTTGGTGCAGCCTATATGTTGGTTGTTATTATCGAACCCGTCATTGATCTGGCCATTCTTGCAATTGCCAAAACAGTGCGGTCGACGTCGCTAACAGGTTTGTTCACTCCGCGCCTTTACAGCGAAGTTTAAGACCTGTCTTTTATGGCCCGGCTCCAATACTCTTGGGGCCGGGCATTTCTTTTGTGTGGACATGAATGTGATCAAGGACTTGTGGCTCGTTGGTGTGGGAACAGGCAGCCTTGCGCATATCACGCAAGAAGGCGCACAAGCTTTGCGCGACGCCGATGCGATCCTGATGCCTCAAAAGGGCACCGGTAAGGATGATCTGGCTGAAATCCGCACCCGAATACTTGCCGATTGTGGTGCGACCGGGACCGTCATTCCGTTTGAATATCCTGTTCGTGATCCCGATCTTCCGTATTTGGACCGTGTTGATCATTGGCATGACCAAATCGCAGCGCGATGGATGGATGCCTTAACGAAAACCGACGTCGATGGGCCCGTGGCTCTTTTGGTGTGGGGCGATCCATCACTGTATGACAGCACAATGCGTATCGCGCAGCGGCTGTCGCCCCGACCGAACATTCAGGTCGTACCCGGTATCACAGCGCTGCAAGCCCTAACCGCAGCCCATGCCATTCCATTAAACACTGTGAATGGTCCCGTCACCATCACCACGGGTCGTCGATTGCGCCACGAGGGGTGGCCGACAGATGCCGAAACTGTGGCGGTCATGCTGGATGGCAAGTCGAGCTTTCAATCACTGAAAGACGATAACCTGCACATTTGGTGGGGCGCGTTTCTTGGCATGCCGGAACAGATATTGGACAGCGGCCCCCTAGCGGACACGGCAGCGCGAATAGTGGACACACGCAAAGCCGCCCGCGAACAGCATGGGTGGATCATGGACACATACCTGCTGCGTCGCATTTGATTGTCATCGCCCGCTAAACCCTGTGGTGCAGATCAAAGGATTTCAACTGGATGCGGGATAACCGCGTTATACAGCATCGTCCCCGGATTCATGTACGCCTTTTCCGGCTGGCATTGGCCTGACACATCCCAAGCACGCGTTCGTACATGATGCTGACCCTGTGCCGCGTCCCAGTCAAATGCAAACCGAACCCATCCCCATTTTGAACTTCCTGAAACAAGCGCCGCGTCTTGCCAAGCGCCGCCATCGACAGACCATTCGACACGGTCGATCTCTTGCCCAGAACTACGCGCAAACCCGTAAATGCGGTTCTGCCCGCGATGTAATCGAGCAGGAAATGGCAAGGTCAGCGATGACTTAATGTTCTGCTGCGTCACTGTTTGCCCATCAATGACATAATATTCGTCAGTGCGGTAATTCCGTATTTCATGGGCAGACACCGTCAACCAACCAACCCATTTCACCCAATAGGTGCCAATCCAACCCGGAACGATCAGGCGCGCTGGTGCGCCATGATCCACAGACAGTGGTGACCCGTTCATATGCAAACCAACAAGCGTGTCAGGATGCATGGCCTTGCCAATTGGTATCGGAATTTCGATGTCACATTCAGGGTTCATCACATCAAGCCCCATTGGGGCGACCCAAGCGGCCGTGTCACGTACGCCCGCGACAGCAAGAACATCCGACAAGCGCGGGCCGGACCATTCCGCCATTCCCACACCGCCCAATGTCCACGCGACATCATCCCCTAAGCTTTCCCGCGCAGTAAATTGCCCGTCCACCTTGGAAAACAACGTCCGTTGATTGCCCGCACATTCCAGACAAGCAGCGACTGAATGTTGAGGCAGGGCCATTAAGTCATCAAGGTTCAGCGTGACCACATTTTGGACCGCGTCACCTTTGATCTTTAGACGGTACTGCGACGCATCAACTTTGACGCTGTCGCCTGCATTGCATACGAAAAACTGCTCTGGAGGGGTAAGAACACTGTCCAATGCATGAAACGGCGCTTCGAGCGATGTGCCCAGTTGAGTGAAGCCCCGAGGTGGTTTTTGCCAATGCGCCATGTGAACCTTCAAGCTGTTTGCCAATGGGCGATGACATCAAAATAGCACCACATACAGGGTCAAATCAAAGCGTTCATGTCCGATCACAAAATATAGAAATCAAATGAGTTCAAATACCTATTGGGCCTTGTTCAATCAGATACAGCATTTGCATGTTTTCGCCTATTACGACTTTTTTTCCCCGCCATCTCAACGAAACACGTCATAGTAGTACTTGGGGGTACGCATATTCAATTCACGATGGGAGTGAAAAAAATGATTTTACGGGGAGCATTAACCAGCATGGTTGCTGGACTTTTTCTGTGTGCGACGCTTGCGCATGCAGCAACAAACAACGCTGATTTTTGGGAGGTTCCGGAACCTTCTGAGAACCTAAGTGACGCATTGGGTTACTTCTCTAGCACCCCGCCTACGGCCAAATTCGATTCCACAGATGTCGATTATCCAGTCGGCGCGCCTGTAACAATGCCTGACATCGCTTCGCTTGCCATTTCCCTAGGCTCTGGTGCCGCAAACCAGTCTGGTGACGGTGTAAACACGCTGGCAGAATCCGTCTTTCGGTTTTCAGGTTTTATGATCGTCAAAAAATCGAAAACGCCAGTTTCAAGTGACGCAAATATTGATGCCAATGCCAAATCTCAAATAGACTCAAACGGGTTGGACGACCCAGCCTCGCAGAATAAACGCTCGATCGAGCAGTCTAATGGCGCGGTCTCTTCGGGCACAGGTCGGATTCCGTTTGTGCAACCCTACTTTGATGCTTTGGGGACGACCGGACTGGACCCTTTGGCAGAAAGTGAAAGCCTCACAAATGTCGACACAGGCAATGCGCCGACATTGGTACCTCTGCCAGCAAGCGGGTTTGGATTTCTTTTGATGCTAAGTGCGCTGGCTGGCATGGCTGCATTTCGGAATAAGCGCAAAAACGATTAAATTTTAATCATCCGCTCGAAACTTGGTCGCGAATGCTATCCTCAGGGGTGGCTCTTGCCCACGCAATTGGACAGATTGCGCGGATGACAGTGATGACATCAAAAACCGCCTTTTGGGCCCGCGCCCTCGATGATCTGGATTCGGTCCAAATTTACCGAGTTTCGACATGCTAATCGCGCAATCCTTTCACGGTCACGCGCACGCCACGCCGCTGGACCAAGTGTATTTGACCTACGAAGACCGGTTCCTGCGGCGTAAGGTTTTAACGTTGCAATCGGGCGCATCTCTTCTTGTAGATTTGCCCAACACAACGTCATTGGATCATGGCGGTGTCTTAGTCACACAAAGTGGTGAAATCACAGTTCTTGCCGCACCCGAAGCGCTGTTTGAAGTCACCGGAGACGACTTGCCACGCATAGCTTGGCATATTGGCAATCGGCATACGCCTTGTCAGATCGAAAACACCCGCCTTTTGATCCAGCAAGATCACGTCATGGCTGACATGCTAAGTAAAATCGGGGCCAAGGTATGCGAAGTGATTGAACCTTTCACACCAGAAGGTGGCGCATATGGCTTTGGCCGTACACATGGTCACAGCCACGGCCACAAGCATGAAACCGGGCACGAAAACGGGCACTCGCATTCGCATGACTGATCCATTGCTGCATCTTGTGCAATGGATGTCGCCATCCTTCCCCATCGGAGCATTTGCCTATTCCAGCGGTCTCGAAACCGAGATCGCCGAAAGCAGGATCACAACCGCTGCCCACCTTGAAGAATGGTTGAAGGGTGTTTGCACGTACGGTGCTGCACATTCAGACGTCGTTTTGCTGAATGCCAGTTATGCAGCGTCCACAGAAGAACGATTGAACGTCGATGCAATCGCGCGTGCATTTTGTCCAAGTGCCGAACGTTTAAAAGAAACGGACCTGCAAGGCACTGCTTTTTGCGGCACCGTAAATGCACTTTGGTCGCTTGGGTTACCAAGGTTGACCTACCCTGTGGCCGTTGGTGCCGCAGCACAGGCCAAACACATACCAATTGAACAAACCGCCCCCCTTTTCTTACACGCAACACTATCCAATCTGGTTTCTGTTGCGGTGCGCTTGGTTCCATTGGGACAGACCGAAGGCCAGCGCGTTTTGTCAAACCTATCGGCACACATTGCCGGCATTTGCTCAGATGCAATGGCGACGCCACTCAGCGCGATATCTTCGTCGGCATTTGCATCCGACATCGCCTCGATGCGGCATGAAACACTGGACACAAGGATTTTCCGAACATGACCCAGATGAACGGTCCGTTGCGCATCGGAATTGGCGGCCCTGTTGGTGCAGGTAAAACCACCCTGACGGCAGAGCTTGCCAAAGCTCTTAAGGATCAACATTCCATCGGTGTTATCACCAACGACATTTACACCCGAGAAGACGCCGAAGAATTGATGCGTCGCCAAATCCTGCCGAACGATCGCATCATTGGTGTGGAAACAGGTGGTTGCCCGCATACGGCCATCCGCGAAGACGCCTCTATCAATTTGGCGGCCGTCGCGCAGATGCGTGAACGTCATCCAGATATAGAAGTCATTTTGATTGAATCGGGTGGTGACAATTTGTCAGCCACCTTTTCGCCAGAGCTGGCAGACATAACCTTATATGTCATCGACACCGCAGCCGGAGAAGAAATCCCCCGCAAAGGTGGTCCTGCGATTACCAAGTCAGACTTGCTGATCATCAACAAAACGGATCTTGCACCGCATGTTGGTGCATCACTTGACGTAATGGACCGGGATGCAACGCGGATGCGTTCTGGAAAACCGTTTGTGTTCTCTGCCTTGCGCCATGGAACTGGTGTTGACGAAATACTTTCGCATGTACGTCAATTATCAGGTCTGGGGTTTCAAGCGGCCTGATCCCTAAACCAGTAAGCGTCGTCGGTACAACGACTGCATTTTTGAATGCCACCTATTCAATAGGCCGTTCATTTGGAGCCGTCGCATTGGCCGGTCAATTTGGCCAGCTTTTGCGCTGTTAGTTGACGTATGCCGGGCAATACGTTGGCAATTGCGCAATTCGTTTTCGTCTCAGGACATTGTCGACCTTCCTGCCGAACGAGGCCACGGTTGAGCGACCATTTTTTTAAGGGTCCAGAAATTTGATTCTCAAAAAGCAAAGCGTACCGAAAAACATTTGCGTCGCGCGAGCCTCAAATGACACGAGGACGAGATAAAACCTCTGTTGTAGGCAAACAACTGATCGACAACGGTCATGCTGCCATGAAGCGGGTCTAGGATACCGACAGAACTTTCGATCTTTACGATCGGTCAAAACAACAATACGCGCGATTGAGGCGATCCCGAACATCAATACAGATATCCGGTTTTCCCAACATCTGTTCCCAGCCTAATGAAATAGTATCCCCCCCCACTAATCAAACAGTCGAGGCCAAATAACGCAACAGTTCTCTTAATTTAATACGAATTTCATTAACTCCTGAATGATGCTTCAATTTTTTGATCACTGTATTCCAAACCCAATTAAAAACGCATCCCGACGACGTTAAATAAAATTGAATTCGATCTTCTCCAAAATTTCGCCACAAATCCATAACAAGATTATGATGATCAATCGGAGACGCCCGTTATGCGAATTTTTCTCAAGCTTTGTATTTGTCTGTGCGTTGCTATTGGTACGGCTGTGGCCGCGGCAAACAAAACCGAAGAGCAGGTGTTCGAATATGCGGTGAGCGGCGATTTTGAAGCGTTGGAAAACGTGTTTTCGCAAGCTCAAGAACGATATCTTGCAAAAGAAATCTCTGCCGATGACATGCGCGACCTTATGCGGCCCTTGCAGAGCACCCATCCCGACGTGACACGGACTCTTCTGTCTTGGGTGAATGCCGATCCCGAAAGTGCATTTGCTCACATCGCTTTAGCTTGGAACATACAAGTGCGTGCAGCACAGATGCGAGGCCCCAAAGCACGCCGATCAATACATCGCGACGCGTATTCAGAATTCAATGCACAAAATCAAAGCGCGGCGAAACACGCGCGTCACGCGTACAAATTGGACCCGGACTTAATTCCCGCTTCCGACGCAATGATAACAATGCCGGTGTACATTCAAGGAATGCGCGACCCACTTCTGACATTGCGATTGATTATGCAGAAGCATCCGAATTGGGGGTCTTTGTCCCGTGGTCTGTATGCAGCTAATCCCGGCTGGGGGGGCATACCGCAAGATGTGCAAGAGCTCTGTGACGAGTTTGCCCCATTTGTACCGCCCGGAAATCAGATCAATATGACACTGCGCTGCTACTATTTTGGGTGGGGTAAGTACTATACGCGACAAGCTGCTAAATGGTTGGACGAAACGCGTGAAGATGCGGCTCTTGACAGTGCTTTGGACGAAATGCGGGTGCGATTTATCGCGAACCCGTGGATCAAGTCACGCAAAACACCCGAAGATATCAAATTTGCCCGTTCTTTCATCCGTAATCATCCGCAGCCATGGGACTATGTAGACTTGGCAAGACGGTGGGACAGGATTGCACCACGAAACAGTAGCGAAGATCCCTATTTGTCGGACGAAATTCTGGGCAATGGGTTCGTACCTGCGTTGGCACGTCTCGAAAAGGACCCGTTAAACAAGACGATCTTGGACTTTCTCGCAAATGCGATTGAAGCCAAACGTATGGAACCGAACCGTATTGAGCTTGGAACAGACCCAGATCTATCGCAATTGAACCGCATGATTTTAGAAAGGCGATTGGTGGCGGCTCCGTACACATCGCAAAGTTGGTTAGACTATGCCTTTGAGCTTAGCGGAGCCTATGACGCCGCCGACAAAGCAAAAGCGGACTCCGCTTTCACCAATGCCATTTACTATTCAACGAACCCGGCAACTGTGCTCAGGAGTTATCTGTTTCAGCTTAATCGGCGCATTGAACGCTGGCAGCACTATGCTGTCCTGCAGCACGCGCCCAGACAAGATCATCAAATCGCAGAGCGTGACTATATACTGACTCTGGATCCTGATGCGGATATGTTTTGCCCCTATTTGCGTGCTTTTCGCGTTTATGAATTTGAATGCGCTGTCGCGCCTGCAGGCGTGGGAAATTGTACGAAAGGCAGTGGGTTAAGAATCAACGATACCGATTATGGTGAGTTGGCGCAGGAAATAGCCAATCGTCCTGCCTGTGCACCATTGATGGAAGCAAGCTATGAAGAGCTTCAGTTTAACCAACTCCCCGTTAAATTACCTGCGTTGGACTGACGCCCCAACGCAGTAGAAACGAGCTCATCGGGATTGTTGGGCTCTAAGCGATCAAAACTCCACGACGGCTCTGATTGATTTGCCTTGGTGCATCAAATCAAAGCCGTGGTTGATCTCGTCCAGTGTCAGCTTGTGGGTGATCATCGGGTCGATCTCGATTTTGCCGTCCATGTACCAATCCACGATCTTGGGTACATCCGTGCGCCCTTTGGCCCCGCCAAACGCCGTGCCGCGCCAGACCCGGCCCGTGACCAGTTGGAATGGGCGCGTCGCGATTTCTGCACCTGCCGGGGCCACGCCGATAATGATGCTTTCGCCCCACCCCTTATGCGCGGCCTCAAGGGCTGTGCGCATCACGTCCACATTGCCAGTGGCGTCAAACGTGTAATCCGCACCGCCGCCCGTCAGCTCGACCAGATGCGCGACCATATCGCCATCCACTTTGGACGGATTCACAAAGTCGGTCAGGCCAAAATGGCGCGCCATGGTTTCTTTGTCGTCGTTCAGATCAACGCCCACGATCTGATCGCACCCGGCCATGCGCAGCCCTTGGATCACGTTCAACCCGATGCCGCCCAGACCAAAGACCACCGCACGGCTGCCGATTTCAACCTTGGCCGTGTTGATCACCGCCCCAATGCCCGTCGTCACGCCACATCCGATGTAACAAACCTTGTCAAAGGGCGCGTCCTTGCGGATCTTGGCCAGCGCAATTTCCGGCACAACCGTGTGGTTGGCAAAGGTCGAACAGCCCATATAGTGGTGGATCGGCGTGCCATCGAGCATGGAAAACCGCGTTGATCCATCCGGCAACAGCCCCGCCCCTTGGGTCGCGCGCACCTTTTGGCACAGGTTGGTTTTCGGGTTCAGGCAATATTCGCATTCGCGACATTCGGGCGTGTACAGAGGGATCACATGGTCGCCCACTTCCAAGGACGTCACGCCTTCGCCGACTTCTAAAACAACGCCCGCGCCTTCATGGCCCAGAATGGCCGGAAAGATGCCTTCGGGGTCTGCGCCAGACCGCGTGAATTCGTCCGTGTGGCACAATCCCGTCGCTTTGATCTCAACAAGAACCTCACCCGCACGAGGTCCATCAAGTTCAACCTCCATAATCTCAAGCGGTTGACCGGCGGCAACTGCGACTGCGGCTCGTGTTCTCATGACAGACATTCCTTCGTTCTAATTTCCAGTCATTCACACGCGTCACAGGGGGTGAGTCAATGATCGGAAAATGCATTGGCACATTATTCCCCGCTAGGTTGTGATATCAGCACGTCAGAAACGCCAATACTAAAATTCGCCGATACAGGTTATGCGAACGGGAACAGATTTAACCACCGTCGGTTCGGCATTGAACCACCTGCCAAAAGCAAGCAACGGTTCATCAACCCCATGCAATCCTGACGATTTGAACCGCTCGGACATTCAGCAAAAAGACGCGTTTGGGCGATAATGCGCTCGGTTTAATGGAAATCTGTGTTTGTTTGGAAACGGATTTAAGTCTTAGTTCGCTTACAGGCATAAAATTATTGGCCTTCGCGGAGTTGACCTCATAGCGTTGCGCGCAAATCAATTGATAAAGCGGAATTTCATATGGTGCCTCGTGCCCACATTTGCACCATCCCCGGCGATGGCATTGGGCAAAACGTAACCGAGGCAGCTTTGGCCGTTGCAGACGCGGCCCTCTCAAAATGCGGGTTACCGAAGCTGCACCGCGATGTCGTAAATGCGGGCGCGGGATATTTCCGCGAGACCGGGCGCGATATTGAACCAAACGGTGAAGACCGTGCCAAATCAGCAGATGCAGTTTTTCTGGGCGCGATTGGGTTACCGTCTATCAGGCACAAAGACGGTACAGAAATTTCCCCGCATTTGCGCCTGCGCGATCAGATGGAACTGTATGCTGGCGTCAGACCCGTGCGTGCCTATCCAAACGCTCCGCAAAGGTTGGCAGATCCCCGCGCGGCAGGCATTGATCTCGTGATCTTGCGCGAATCCACAGAAGGGTTGTTTTATTCTGCAGCCGTGCATGGTCGATCCGACATCAGGGGTGACACCGAAGTCCGCGACACATTGCGAATCACACGAAATGTCACCGAACGATTGCACGCATTTGCGTTTAAGCTTGCACAAAAGCGCAAAGAACGAGGCCAAACTGCGCGGGTGACCTGTGTCGACAAAGCCAATGTTTTTGCGTCCATGGCCTTCTTTCGAAAAATATTTGACGAAATCCGTCAATCGCACCCCGATGCACAGGCCGATTACAACTATGTTGATGCCATGGCGCTTGATCTTGTGCGTCAGCCTTGGGCGTTTGACATTTTGGTCATGGAAAACATGTTCGGGGACATCCTGTCAGACTTGGCCGGTGGTTTGGTCGGCGGCATGGGTATGGCTGCATGCGCCGAACTGGGCGACGCACATGGGTTGTTTCAACCCGCACATGGCAGCGCCCCAGACATCGCGGGACAAGACAAAGCCAACCCCTTGGCGGCCATACTTTCGGGCGCTTTGATGCTGGATTACTTGGCGGACCGATTTGATACCCCTGCATATGCCAAAGCTGGATTGTTGATCGACGCCGCCATCGAAAAAGGTTTTGCCGCCAATGACATCCGCCCCATGGAATTTGGCGGAGACATGGGCACAAAAGCCGTCACCAATACAATTTTGAAAACTCTGGAGGCCTAATATGGCACCCTTAAATGTAGTCGTCGTCGGACTTGGATATTTCAGCCAGTTCCATATGCGTGCATGGGTCGCGAACCCCAATGCACGCCTTGCCGCGGTTTGTGATACAAACACTGAACGGGCAACCAAAGTCGGGAACGCATTTCAAACTCAAGCCTTTTTCGACATTTCGGAAATGCTGGAAAACACCGAAGCGCAAATTGTCGACATTGTTGCACCCCCATCGGCGCACGCGGAATTGGTGCGCGCATCTTTGGCCCCTGATCGCGTGGTCATATGCCAAAAACCGTTCTGCAAATCGATAGCCGAGGCAGAAGCTGTCATCGCAGAAGCCGACGCTGTCGGTGCGCAAATTGTCATTCACGAAAACTTCCGCTTTCAACCTTGGCATCGGGAAATCAAAGATTTCTTAGACCAAGAAAAAATGGGAACTGTTTGGCAAGCGCGTTTTGCCCTGCGCCCGGGCGACGGGCGCGGCGCCGATGCCTATCTGTCACGACAACCTGCCTTTCAAACAATGCCTCGGTTGCTCATTCAAGAAACTGGCGTGCATTTCCTCGACTTGTTCCGATGGATGTTTGGCGACGTCAAAAGCATCTATTGTGAGATACGGCGTTTGAATTTCATCCTCGAAGGCGAAGACGCAGGGTTTGTCATCATGGAACACGAGACTGGCACACGTTCCATTTTTGACGGGAACCGGTTGGGCGATCTCGTCACAAATGACCCCAGAAGAACGATGGGTGTTATGGATATCGAAGGCGACACTGGCACTTTATCGCTGGACAGCAATGGACGTCTTTGGTTGCGAAAGTTTGGCGAAAGAACACCCGAGCTTTTGCCGTTAACACGGCCTATGGATGCGCGCAGTTTTGGGGGTGGATGTGTGGCTGCGTTGATCGATCATGTTGTTGATGCCACGCTGTCCGGAGAAACGCCTGAGAATACCGCACGTGAATATCTACCCGTGATGCACCTGACCGAAGCGGCGTATACATCCGCGGACCAAGGGCAAAAAATCAAGTTCTAAGCGGCTGATATGTGCATTTTGGTCTGTAACATCAGGGTTCGCAGGGTTTGCTCCCTTGCCGAAGAAAAAGTCGTCATTTGGGGTGCACAAAACCGAGATCATTGAGCGCGTGTGTTAAGAGGTTCTTGTCACCCGTAGGTTCATGATAAGTGCGACTTCGTGCTGCCACGGTTAAATTTTGCCCTCGCCTCTTGCCTCACGCCATCCGAACCAAAACCGCAATGAACAAAAGCCGCGTACATGCTGGCTTCAATTTCCTTTGCGAGAGGATTAAAAGACATCCAAACACAACAAGGTCAGGCAGATGATGAATAGAAAACCCGTTGTTCTTTGTATTTTGGATGGGTGGGGGCTGTCGCCAAAAGTGGAAGGCAATGCCGTTGCTCAGGCTGATACGCCAACGTTTGATCGGATCATGTCGACCTGCCCGAACGCAACACTGACCACGTTTGGTCCAGATGTTGGATTGCCAAAAGGACAGATGGGAAATTCCGAAGTCGGGCACACAAATATCGGTGCTGGACGCGTTGTTGCCATGGATCTGGGGCAGATAGACTTGGCGATCGAGAATGGCAGCTTTTTCACGAACGCCGCACTGACCGAATGGATCGACGGCATGAAAGCCACGGGCGGGGCAGCTCATATTATGGGGCTCGTTTCGGACGGCGGCGTTCACGGGTCTTTGGAACACATGAATGCCGCAATAAAAGCATGCCGAGATGCTGGATTAACGGTTTGGATTCACGCGCTGACAGATGGACGAGATGTTGCCCCGACGTCAGGCGCCGCATTCATCGAGTCCTTGGAAGCGGGCCTTCCGGATGGCGCGAAGATCGCAACGCTTACAGGTCGCTATTATGCGATGGATCGCGACACCCGATGGGAACGTGTTCAAACCGCAAGTGCCGCGATTTTGCACGCCGAAGGCTTGCGCGCTTCAACTGCAAGCGCGGCAATGACTGCTTCGTATGCGGCGGACATCAATGATGAATTCGTGCAAGCACATGTCCTTGAGGGATATGCGGGCGCAGCAGATGGCGACGGCTTTTTCTGTCTGAATTTTCGGGCAGACCGTGCCCGCCAAATCATGGCGGCCTTGGCTGATCCAGCATTTGACGCCTATGACACAGGCAAACGGCCAGTGTGGTCCGGGGTTTTGGGCATGGCCGAGTATTCAGACGCGCACAACACGTATATGACGACCGCATATCCCAAACAAAAAATCGTCAACACGCTCGGCGCATGGGTTGCACAGCATGGTCTGAAACAATTTCGCCTTGCTGAAACCGAGAAATACCCACACGTCACCTTCTTTTTAAATGGCGGGAAGGAAGCCCCTGAAACCGGCGAAGATCGGTTCATGCCGAAATCACCAAGGGTTGCGACTTATGATCTACAACCCGAAATGTCTGCATCCGAAGTCAGCGACAAATTTGTCGAAGTGATCAACGCGGATTACGATTTGATTGTCGTAAACTTCGCAAACCCTGACATGGTCGGACACACGGGCGATGTGGAAGCTGCCAAAATGGCATGTGAGGCGGTGGATACCGGGTTGGGACGGGCTATCGACGCTTTGGAAAAGGTTGGGGGCGCAATGGTTCTATGCGCAGACCACGGGAATTGTGAAATGATGATCGATCCTGAAACGGGCGGTGCGCATACGGCGCATACTCTTAACCCCGTACCCGTTGCAGTCGTCGGGGCCACTGGAACATTGCGGGATGGACGTCTGGCAGATTTGGCGCCCACACTGCTTGCTTTGCTTGGTCTGCCTCAGCCCGTTGAAATGACAGGGGTATCTCTGCTTTCATGAGGTGGCTTTGGTTTAGTCTTTGGTTTTTGGCCAGTCCGATATCGGCGCAAAGCGATCCTGCACAACAGGCACGGGAAGCACTGATCCAATTGGATGCCGCGGCCCAAAAGCTGCAAGACGCGGACAAAGCCCGTGACAGGGTTCGCGCATTGACGGAAACCGTCCAAGCATACGAAGCCGGCCTGACAGCGATCCGGGACAGTCTGCGCAGCGCATCCTTGCGCGAGTCGCAGTTACGCAATTCCTTGCAAGCGCGTGACAAAGAAATCGCGCAGTTGATGGGCATCTTGTTGGCCATTCAACCCGGAACGAATCCACGCACGTTTTTGCACCCAAACGGCCCTACAGGCACTGCACGTGCGGGCATGTTGTTGGCCGACCTAACGCCAGAATTGAACAGGCAAGCAGTGGACCTTCGTCTTGACCTTGAAAACGTCGCAAATTTGGCTCTTCTTCAGCGCAATGCCCGCGCACAATTGCAACGGGGCTTAAGCGCTGTGACACAATCACGCGTCGCTCTGAACACAGCGATGGCAGAGCGCACAGATTTACCGATGCGATTTTTTGAAGACGATGAACGCGCCGCAACACTTTTGGCTTCGTCCGAAACGCTTGATGCGTTTTCTTCGGGGCTTGCATCCGTGGCAAATGACGACATTGGTTGGACACCTCCTCCGCTTCAAGATCAGATTGGGATGTTGCCCCTGCCAGTCCGCGGTGTCACGTTACGCCGCGCAAACGAAGCAGATGCCGCAGGAATTACCCGCCCGGGCCTGTTGATGGCAACACGTTCCGGCGCATTGGTTGCAAGCCCGACGGCGGCAACGATCCGCTATATTGGCCCCCTTTTGGACTTTGGCACAGTGGTAATCTTGGAACCACGTGCAGACACTCTTTTCATATTCGCGGGCCTTGATCGCGCCTATGGAGAAGCGGGCCAAGTGATCACAGATGGGACCCCCGTGGGGCTAATGGGCGGGTTGAAGCCCGATCTAAGCCTAAATCCGCCTTCAATTGGTGGTGAAAGGGGTAGTACTGAACGCCGCGAAACGCTCTATATAGAAGTAAGACAAAACAATACGCCGCAGGACCCGGCTGAATGGTTCCGGATCGATGAGGATAAATAACAAATGAAAAAATTCGTAATGGCCGCGCTTGGCGGTACTGTGGCAGGAATATTGGCCACCACGCAGGTGGCGGGTCCATTGCTGGCGCAGGGCAAAAGGCCAGAAAGTGTTTACGAGCAGCTGGATCTGTTTGGTGATATTTTCGAACGTATTCGCGGACAATACGTTGAAGAAGTCGATTCGAGCGAACTGATCGAAGCAGCCATTGACGGTATGCTCACTTCGCTTGATCCCCATTCAAGCTATTTGTCGCCTGAAGACGCGCAACAAATGCAAGTTCAGACACGCGGCGAATTTGGTGGCTTGGGCATCGAAGTCACGCAAGAAGAAGGCTTTGTCAAAGTTGTTTCACCGATGGATGGAACCCCTGCTGACGAGGCTGGCGTCGAAGCCGGTGATTTCATCACCCATGTGGATGGCGAAAGCATGTTGGGTCTGACCCTTGATGAAGCGGTGGATCGCATGCGCGGTCCAGTTGGATCAGAGATCATCATCACGATTGCACGTGAAGGTGAAACAGAGCCCTTTGACGTAACCATCATTCGCGACACAATCGAATTGCAGGCCGTCCGTGCACGCACCGAAGGCGAAGCCGTCGTTTTGCGGGTGACAACCTTCAACGACAAGACCACGCCGAACCTGATCGAAAAGCTGAAAGCCCAAGTGGAAGAACTGGATGGCATGGAAAATGTCACCGGTTTTGTTCTGGATTTGCGCAACAATCCGGGCGGCTTGCTGACTCAGGCGATCCGCGTTTCGGATGCGTTCCTGGAAAAAGGTGAAATTGTTTCGACCAGAGGCCGCAATCCACAAGATGGCGACCGTTTCAATGCAACACCCGGCGACCTTGCTGAAGGAAAACCAATCGTTGTTCTGATCAACGGTGGTTCAGCATCTGCGTCTGAAATCGTTGCTGGGGCTCTTCAAGATCATCGTCGCGCCATTGTCGTGGGCACAAAAAGCTTTGGTAAGGGGTCCGTTCAGACGGTCATGCCACTGCGTGGAGACGGCGCAATGCGTTTGACAACTGCGCGGTATTACACACCGTCTGGCCGTTCCATCCAAGCCTTGGGTGTCTCGCCTGACATCGTCGTGGAACAACCACGCAGCCGTCCGAACGAGGAAGAAGAAGAGGAAGCCCGTTCAAACGTGCGTCAAAGATCAGAAGCTGATTTGCGCGGCCGACTGAACAATGACTCGCTTAGCGAAGACGAAATTCGCCAGATCGAAGAAGATCGTTTGAAAGCGGAAAAGACTGCTGAATTGCGCGAAGAGGATTATCAATTGGCTTACGCGATTGACATCCTTAAAGGCCTAACAGCCTTCACACCCGCACAATAAGCGGATCATCTAACGGCATCCGCCTTAGCCAAGGCGGGTGCTGGCACCCCTCGACCCGAGATCATACCGTAATGGGTGCAAAACCTGAGTATGCTCCAATATCCTGCATTCGCACTCTTTCGGCCTGTCAAAAGCAACTTACCATCAAGTTCTTTTAGGTGTTCGCCTATCACTTTGGGCATCAGCTGGGCGATAGACTGGCGCGTGTTATCCAACCGCAGCAAAAATAGGTTGCCCCGCAACCATGGCAGTGTGGGAATTGACAAAAGCCGACGAAAGACTTCATTCGTCTCGTTGGTTTGTGCTGCGACAAGCAAGTTGGGTCCGACCTTACGACCTGCAACATGATATCCAATGACAGGCCCGCCCCCGTTGATCGTTATGGTCCGATAGGGCGCGTTGATCGGCGTTTCTTTAGAAAAATGAGCAAGACATGCAGTATTCATGCCCAAAGCCTAGCGTGGCTATCTCGTTGCTGTGGATGGGAAAAACCAAGAAATGTCCCCCTTTATGTCAACTGCTCTCGACACAATGGCGGCGAAAAGCGCGTTTGAGCATATCCAATTCCGCACGCAGCAGGTCGACTTCGGCGCGCAGATCTTCACCTAAAGCTTCGCCTGCCATCAGGCTAAAATGCCCCAACACTTCTCCGTCTAAAGAGTCACTAATGACAAAGGTTTGCAGCCCCTCAGCAATGGCTGATGCTGGGATAGGAATACGCAATTCCCATTGACGGTTTTCTTCATCTGTTTCTCGAAGTTCGACATCTGGAACTTCTTCGCCCTGATGCGTGGCCGATATCTGTGGCACGCCATGTCCGGATTGATCGATCACGCCAATCCAAACAGCTTCGCGCATAGTGGTTGGCGTCAATGTCAAAGTGCTCATGATCGGTTTCTCACAGTTAAAGCGCGGCACGCGGGCGGCGTGAAAATGTCAAATCACGCACGACTACACGGTTCATACTTGGATTTTCAAAGATCAGATCAATCCATGCGCGATCAACACGTTTTTCTTTTAGCTTAGAATACGCCAGATCAAATTCAACAAAAACGTCGGCTTCATGCAAAGGCAATTCACGCACCAACTGTTCTGTGTTTGGGCCATGTTTGACGTTCAATCGCGCGAAAATCTCTAACGGCTCTTCCATTTCGACAATGCAATCCATCCGAATAAGATGGGATTTGCGCAGATCATCCGTCGCTTGACCGGGTAAATCCACGACGACTGACAAGAACGATCCGTCGAAACTGAACACATCCATCGACAGGCCAAACGGCGCGAGATCTTTTTCTTTTAAGTTTCTGATCTGACGAAGTGTCAGTTCCGAATTCGCACAATCGTGGAACACTGAAATTTCATTTCCAAGTTCGGCCCGAGTGGAAACCGAACTTAACCCCGGTTTGGCCAAAGGTCCGCGCCACAGTTCAGGACGCCACGCCCAATCAGTGTCATGGGGCCGCGGAAAGGAATTTGGCGCAAACCCAGACAAGGCAAGCCGTTCTTCTGCTCGGTAAAGTACACGGTCCAAATGACTGCGTAATCCGCGCGCCGCATTTCGCAATCGGCGTAGTTCAGACAGAGGCATTTGTTTGCTTCGACGTGCCGCTCGCGACCATCGCCGCATTGAACGGCGATGTAGAAGTTTGTCCAGAAATCCAAGTCCTTTGTCGAACATTGCCTCTTCCATGATGATGTCCAGCGAAGCCCGACACCTTTGTTTGCCCTGTCAGATCATCTAACGAAATGGTTTCACTGAAATAAACCAGCAAATAGACCACCGTTGTGATTATTTCTGGCAGGCTGGCTTTCGGATGTCGGTTTTGGTGGGCCCGTATAGGTCACGGCCTGTGCAACAGACTGGGATTGCGTGCGATCAAAGGCCTGCGCCAGAATGGCCGGTCCTTTGTCACCCAAGTCTAGCGCATCTGCATGCGTATAAATGGCCAAACCCAAGACATATGGCCCGACTAAACCGGCCCCACGCCAGTATCTGTCTGACAATCCACCAACTGGCGGGCGACCCGACACAGAAATCAATCGAAGATCTCCGACATCGCTTTGATCGATGACCTGCTCGTCCTTCGCGGCAAGGCCCGCGTGATCCGGTAGGCTTTGTGTTTCAGCTGCAACAAGGCTGGCGGTGATGACAGCAAGCGGCGCATCTTCCTCCAGGTTTTGTCCACCCAAGGCATCACAACGCGCCATCAACGCAAAATGATCTTTTACACTGCCGGGATCGATACAAAATCCATCCGGAGCGGCCAGTTGGATTTTTCCTTTTCCAAACACGATTTGCTTGGGCGGCGGGGTGCTCTGCGACCCCGACGCCTTAACCGCAAATACATTTTGCACATCACTACATCCCGCAAGGAAAACCCCTGCGATCAGGGCCGTTTTACAGGTCCATATACTCATGTTTTTCTGCGGCTCCCCCCGGATGCGTTACAGCGCCTTTGTAGATTTCACCCACAAGCTGGGAATACTTCCAAAGCGCTCCACTTGCATAGATCGTTTCGCGTGGACCCGCCCATGCAGCTTTACGATCAGCCATTTCGTCATCTGTAATGTTAACTGAAATGGTGCCTTCAATCGCATTCAGCGTGATGACATCACCGTCTTTCAGTAATGCAATCGGCCCTCCGTGATAGGCTTCTGGGCCAACATGTCCCACACAAAAACCGCGTGTCGCGCCAGAGAACCGACCATCCGTAATCAGAGCGACTTTCTTGCCCATCCCTTGCCCAGACAGCGCAGCCGTAGTCGCCAACATTTCACGCATTCCCGGGCCACCTGCTGGACCTTCGTTGCGAATAACAAAGACATCGCCTTCTTCATATGCGCGCGTCTGGACCGCATCAAATGCGTCTTGTTCACATTCGAACACACGCGCCGGACCCGTAAATATCTGATGCTGCGGTTCCATACCGGCGATTTTTACAATCGCGCCTTCTGGTGCAAGATTGCCTTTCAACCCGACAACACCACCCGTTTTCGAAATTGGGGTTTCAATCGGATAGATAACACGTCCATCAGCTTCTAGATCGATTTTGTCGATTTCCTCGCCAATTGTGTTGCCAGTAACTGTTATGCAATCCTCGTGAATAAGCCCCGCTTTGCGCAACTCTTTCATCACGACATAAATGCCGCCTGCTTCGTACAAATCTTTGGCGACATACTGTCCGCCGGGCTTTAGGTCGACAAAGTACGGTGTATCGCGGAAGATTTCGCACACATCTTCCAGATAAAATTCAATACCCGCTTCGTGTGCCATGGCTGGCAAATGCAGACCTGCATTTGTTGATCCCCCCGTACAGGCCACAACACGTGCAGCGTTCTCAAGCGACTTCAACGTCACGATATCGCGCGCACGGATGTTCTTTTCGATCAAGTTCATTACGGCAGAACCAGATGCTTCGGCGTAAGAATCCCGGCTTTCGTACGGTGCCGGTGCACCTGCCGAATTGGGCAACGCCAATCCGATCGCTTCGGACACACAGGCCATGGTGTTTGCTGTAAATTGACCACCACACGCACCAGCAGACGGGCAAGCAACCCGTTCAAGCTTTTCGAGCTCACAATTCGACATGTTGCCAGCTTGGTGCTGACCAACGGCCTCAAACACGTCCTGAACTGTAACGTCTTTGCCGTCCAAACGACCCGGAAGAATTGAACCGCCGTACAAAAATACAGATGGCACGTTCAAACGGATCATCGCCATCATCATACCCGGCAAGGATTTGTCACACCCGGCCAAGCCCACAATGGCGTCGTAGCAATGGCCACGCATGGTCAATTCGACCGTATCGGCAATCGCCTCACGCGATGCGAGAGATGAGCGCATACCTTCATGCCCCATCGCGATGCCATCGGTTACCGTAATCGTCGTGAATTCACGTGGTGTGCCATAAGCCGATTTCACGCCCATCTTCACCGACTGAGCCTGACGGTTTAGCGCAATGTTACACGGTGCCGCCTCGTTCCAACAGGTCGCAACACCAACAAGCGGTTGGTGGATCTCTTCTTCCGACATCCCCATTGCATAGTAATACGACCGATGAGGTGCGCGGGATGGACCTTCGGTAACATGACGGCTCGGTAGTTTGGATTTATCGAACTCACGCTTTAGCATGTGCATCTCCCTAGATAACTTAACCCCCGAATAGCCAAGGCAGCGCGCCCCTGCAAGCAGAGCCGTTGTCATGCGAGGTTGTAATAAAGTCTTGGGACACATAACTTGCTCTGACTTAGCAAGCCGTCGGACTTAATCCGGCCAGCAAAAACGATCCAGCAGGCATTATGGAACGGACACTTTTCAGCTTTATTTGGAAGTACTCTCGGCGCGATCAATTGATGTTGTTAGCAATGACCGTGATAACGTTTCCATTCCTTTATGTTTCGCTAGAGCTTCCCAAACGCATCATCAACGATGCGATTGAAGCCGATACGGAAGTCATTCCAATCTTTGGGATGGACCTGACGCAAATTCAGTTTCTTTTGGTGCTTTGCCTTTGTTATTTGGCCGCCGTGACGGCGCACGGTCTTCTCAAAATGCGTTTGAACACGATGAAAGGTGTTGTCGCAGAGCGCCTTTTGCGCCGATTCCGGTTCAAGCTTTTGTCACGCATGTTGCGGTTTCCAAAAGCGTATTTCAGATCGACCAGCCAAGGCGAACTGGTCAGCATGGTGACATCCGAAGCGGAACCAATGGGTGGCCTTATGGGCGACGCCGTTGCGCAGCCTGTGTTTCAGGCCGGTCAAATGCTGATCATTGTGGTGTTCCTATTCCTTCAATCGTTCTGGTTTGGACTTGCCAGTGTCGCCCTAATTCCCTTGCAGGCGTGGGTCATTCCAATCCTGCAACGCCAGATCAACTTGTTGAACAAAGACCGCATCAAAGAAATTCGCGCATTTGCGTCTGAAATCGGTGAAAGCGCTGCCGGTATTTCCGACCTTAGAACAAATGGCGGCGTTCGGTATCGTTTGGCGGTGTTTACCAAACGATTGGGTCACCTGTTTCACATCCGCTTTAAGATCTTCCAAAAGAAGTTCTTTATGAAGTTTCTCAACAACTTCATCACCCAGCTTACGCCTTTCTTTTTCTACTTGGTTGGCGGCATCCTTGCCATTCGCGGGGAAATTTCTGTGGGGGCTTTGGTCGCAGCATTGGGCGCTTACAAGGACCTATCAAGCCCGTGGAAAGAGCTGCTGTTTTATTACAACCAGACTCAAGACATGGCCTTGCGTTGGGAAATCGTGACTGAACGGTTTGCCCCTCGGGATATGGTCGACGAAAGCCTGTTTGAAGGCGAGCCTGAGGTTATTCCACACCTGAAAGGTGATATCGTCTTGCAAGATGTCACGGTGCGGAACTCAGATGGCAACCCCGTCATCGAGGACATTGACCTGACAATACCCGCGGGCTCGCGCGTTGCGATTCAGGTCGGGACGCAATCTGAACGATTGGCATTGGCCGAAGTCCTTACTCGCGAAGTCTTACCATCGCGCGGGCATGTGACCTTTGCTGGCTATAACCTTGAAACACTGCATCAATCGGTTATCGCAGCTCGGATTGGGTATGCGCATTCGCGCCCTTATCTTTTTGATGGCACACTTGGGTCCAATTTGTTGATGCCGCTGATGCCTGCCCCACATGAGGAAGACACCAAAAACCGGGCCAGAAATCGCGAACGGATGGAAGCCAAACGCACTGGTAATAGTACTGATGCGCTAACGTCAAAATGGATTGATCCATCAATAGCGGGCCTGGACAGCAACGACGAAATCGGAGCGTGGTGGTTCAAATTGGTGCAAGCCATGGGCATCGATGAATTCATGTTCCGTCGCATGTTGACGTCAAACATGGTCCCCGATGACCATCCAGAACTGGCCAGCGCCGTTGTCGAAATTCGCGAAGAAGTTCACGCCAAGCTTGTTGAACTTGGGTTGGACGACGAAGTGTACCGATTTGATCCGGATTATTTCAACCCGGCGGTTCCTTTGGGTGGTAACATTCTATTCGCCGCCCCCAAACGTCAGATCAGCCAAACGGGTCTTGCGGCGGACGGACGGTTCCTTGGTTTGATTTTCCAGCATGGGTTGGCTGAACAGGCCATCGCGATCTCACAAACTTTGGTCGAAGAATTGCACCAAACATTTGGTCGCGATGGAACTGAACATCCATTGTTCACCGCATTAAACATCGAAGAAGAACTGTACGAACAACTGGTCGACATTGCATTACGGCGCAGCGCCAAAGGTGATGAAGCGCTGACCGAGGATGAATTTGCGCTTTTGTTGACGGTTCCGTTTGCGTTCACGGCCGAACAAATCGGTCCTGCTTTTCCGGAAAGCTTCAAAAAAGAGATCGTTGACATCCGTCACCGCCATGCGAGCAGTTTGCGCAGCGAAACGCAAGATTTGTTCATTCCGATCGCGCCGGAGAACTATTTGCCACGTCTCACAATGCTGGAAAATGCGCTTTACGGTCGGATTTCTCTGGTTGCGGGTAACAAGGCAGAAGAGATCGAAAACGTCGTGGCCGAAGTCTTTAAGGCGCGTGGATTGCGCAGACAGGTAGCTGAGATCATCTTTGACATTGAAACCGGTTTGGGCGGCACCAAGATCGCAACCGTCTTTCAAGAACGGGCAGCGTTTTCGCGGGCGGGCATCAAACGACCAGATGTTTTGATCCTCGACAAAGCGCTGGCCAGCCACGACGCAGAAGCCCGACGGAAAACACGCATTGCCCTGCGCGAACTGTTCCCTGAAACAACTCTGATTTTCATGGAAGACAAGTTTGAAAATCCGGATGCCTATGACCTATTTGTCGAAATCAAGGGCGGTCATGTTGACGGTGTGAAGCGCGCACGGGACGAAGCGGAAGAAGACGAAGAAGGTTCGGACGACTTGCGCAACAAAATCAAAGTGATTTCGCGCAACGAAACCTTCGCAGGTCTAGACGCACGAAATCAACGCCTGCTTGCTTTTGCCGCGCAATGGTACACCGCCAAGCCGGGCCAGCGCATCTTTTCTATGGAAGACAAACCCGATGCCGCGTATTTGTGTGTCACTGGCCAAGCTGTTCTAAGCTATTCGTCAGATGAAGATGAGAACGTCCCAGTCACAACAGTTGAACCCGGCAGATTGATTGGGGATTTGGCCGTAATCCTAAACGAACCAAGACAATTGCATCTTGAGGCATTGACCGAAGTGACGTTCTTGCGCATCGGGGCACGTGAATTTAAATCCGTCATTGAAAACGATACCGGGGTCCTGATGAATTTGCTGGAAACCGTGGCCAGCCATCTTTCTGGGGCGGCTGAGCTGTTAAGGCAATCCGAAGTACGCGTCCCTCAGCAAGTGGGACCGCCCACACCGCCGCAAAAATGATCCGAGATATCCTTCGTCCTGACTACCGGGCACATGCTGCCTTGGTTGATCCTGCTCGCCCGACATCACAGCTTTGGCGGTTGTTTGTGGGTTTTTTATTACTGTGCGTAGGTTTGGCGATTTCGCTGTTTCTGGCGTTATCGGTCGTTCTGTTCTTTACGCCGATATTCCAAGAGTTCACCTTCATCGACCAACAATCCACCTTCGACTTGGATCCGGATTTATTCCTCGAAGAAAGCTCCTACGGCAATACTGCCGGTGAGATGTTTCATTTATTGCTGAACATCGCGTTGCTGATTCCAGTGGTCGCGCTGATTGCTTCTGCATTACATGGGCGTCGCTTAAGCAGCATAATTGGGCCGGGAAAACTGGCCTTGAAGCAGTTTGTCGGCATTGTCTTGGCCCTGATTGTCCTCGACACGGTTGTCACTTTCTTACCTCCCTACAGCAGTAACGATGGTAGTGGTCAAACCAATTTGGACTTTGAACTTTGGTTGGTTTTGCTGCCTCTTTCGATGTTCGTGGTTCTTCTGCAATGCGCCGCAGAAGAAATTGTGTTTCGCGGCTATTTCCAGCAACAACTTGCGGCCCGTTTCAAAAATACGGCGATCTGGTTGATCATCCCTTCAGCCCTTTTTGGAGTAATGCACTACAATCCGGACGCAGGTAGCAATGCCATCGCATTCGTGGCCTCGGCTGTATTTTTCGGGATTTTGATGGCCGATCTGACTGCACGTGCTGGCACACTTGGGCCGGCTATCGCGATCCACTTTGTAAACAATTTCATGGCCATTTTGCTGTTTGCTCCGGCAGACGAATTGAATGGTCTGGCACTGTATACATTGCCCTTTGGCCTTGGTGACGGAGACGCAATACGTATTTTGTTGGTGATTGACCTGTTTTACATGAGTGTCAGTTGGCTGGTTGCGCGACTTGTTCTGCGGCGTTGATTGCATTCGCTGCATCAGCAGATTATCTCTGCGTCAAATCGATCAAGGGGTATTTCCTGAATGAACTGGATTTCGAACTATGTGCGGCCTCGCATCAATTCGATCTTTTCGCGTCGCGAAACGCCGGACAATCTTTGGACCAAATGTGACAATTGCGGAACCATGTTGTTTCACCGCGAAGTCGCAGACAATCTGAACGTCTGTTCGAACTGCGATCACCATATGGGGATTACTCCGCGTGATCGGTTCATCGCTTTGTTTGACGGTGGAATTTTCGCTGAAATCGACGTTCCCGCTCCATCGGTCGATCCACTCCAGTTTCGCGATCAGAAAAAATATCCTGATCGTCTGAAAACGGCACAGAAAACAACTGGCGAAACGGATGCCATGCTGATTGCTGCCGGTGAAATTGGGCGCACGCCGGTAATAGCCGCAGCGCAGGATTTCAGCTTTATGGGTGGATCCATGGGCATGTATGTGGGCAATGCAATCGTTGCCGCCGCCGAAGAAGCGCTAAAACTTCATCGCCCCTTGATATTGTTTTCCGCCGCTGGCGGCGCGCGCATGCAAGAGGGCATTTTGAGCCTGATGCAAATGCCACGCACGACTGTGGCTGTTCAAATGCTCAAAGAAGCGGGCCTGCCTTATATCGTTGTACTGACACACCCAACGACAGGTGGTGTAACGGCAAGTTACGCGATGCTTGGCGATGTACACATTGCCGAACCGAATGCATTGATCGGTTTTGCTGGCGCACGCGTCATTGAACAAACCATCGGTGAAAAACTGCCCGAAGGGTTCCAACGTGCTGAATACTTGCTGGAACATGGCATGTTGGACCGCGTGATTTCGCGCGGGGCTATGCGCGACGAACTGATACAAATCACACGGATGCTGATGAAACTGCCCCCCGCCGTCAAAGGCGACCTACCTGCGCCTTCGGAAGAGTTGGAAGAGGCGGATGTACCAAACGTCGACACAGCCGAAAAATGACAACCACATCATCCGACGTCATTCTGGAACGAATGATGGCTTTGCATCCAAAGCTCATCGACATGACTTTGGACCGGGTTTTTCGGCTGTTTGACGCATTGGGCAATCCGCAAAATGACCTGCCTCCGGTCATTCATATTGCGGGAACCAATGGCAAGGGGTCGACCCAAGCGATGATCCGTGCGGGCCTTGAGGCCGAAGGCCACGCGGTGCATGCCTATACATCGCCGCATCTGGCCCGTTTCCATGAACGCATTCGGCTGGCCGGTAAGGTGATCGAGGAAGATCATCTTACCCGGGTTTTAGACGTGTGCTATGAGGCCAATGGGGAAACCCCCATTACCTATTTCGAGATCACGACATGTGCCGCGATCCTTGCTTTTGCCCAAACCCCCGCTGATTTCACATTGCTTGAGGTGGGGTTAGGTGGACGTTTGGATACCACTAACATCGTTGATCAACCGCGCCTGACTGTCATCACACCAGTATCGATGGATCACGAGGCCTTTTTGGGTGATACAGTTGCCAAGATTGCAGGCGAAAAGGCCGGCATCATCAAACGCAACGTCCCCTGTGTCGTCGGACCACAAGAGGACGACGCGTTGGAGGTGATCGAAGCACAGGCCGCGCGCAATGCCGCGCCAGTATTGGCATATGGTCAACATTGGCATGCCGCGCCGGATCGTGATCGCATGGTGTATCAAGACGAAACCGGATTATTGGACCTGCCACGCCCTGCATTGTTGGGTGATCATCAGATCCAAAACGCTGGCATCGCACTGGCCGCCCTGCGCGAGCTGGGTATCGGACCCGATGCATGTGAACGCGCTGTGACGGACGCATTCTGGCCAGCCCGCATGCAGAAGCTACGTTCAGGGCCGCTGGTTGATATGGCAACACGTTCGGGCGCAGAACTATGGTTGGATGGTGGACACAACCCCGCAGCCGGCCAAGCGCTTTCTGCAACTCTAGGCCAAATGTCAAAACGTCCAGTTTTCTTGATCTGTGGAATGCTGAATACAAAAGACGTTCAGGGATATCTTCGCCCCCTTGCTAACGCGAGCGAACATCTAACGGCCATTGCCATTCCCGGTGAACAAAACACGTTATCCGCCGAAGACACGGCAGAATCGGCCAAAGCTGTCGGTTTCAAAACCGAAATCGCATCCGATTCTACATCCGCGCTTGAGCGAATTCTGAATGATTGTCCTGACGCACGGGTGTTGATCTGCGGATCATTGTACCTTGCGGGTCACATCTTGCGTGAACACGCATAAAAAGTCATTCTCTATATGTCGAGAAAGTCACTCTATATTGACCATCCCTCATTGCTCGCTCCATATATTGCGGCGACAGGGGCGATCTCGTTTTCTTTGCTGCTGTCGTCGCTTTGGGGGAAGCGGACATGGAATGGCAAACAAACACATCGCCGTTTAGAGACGGCCGGTCGCCGAAAGGCGCAACCAAATCACACAGCAATCTCACGCTGTACGGGGTTCTTATCAGTTTTTTGTTTGTCGCGGCTGTGTTGGCTTTAATTCAACCGGGGGACAATCCCATCACGGCTGTCACAGAAGACGTCAAAGTCACGCCAAGCGTTGCGATCATAAAAGCGCCCGATGCCTTGCCCCACGTCCCTGCGCCGCCCGTTGAATATACCACGCGTCCGCCAATCATCGTGCGGAATGTTACCGCCGAAGACGTGCCAACAACGCCAGCAGAAATTGTCACGCGAAACACACCTGTTCTTTTGAACATCCCGGGACAACCCGCATCCAAAACGATTGCACGCTTGCTGCGTCAACCTATTCGCCTGACGGATCTTTCCGCGCAGCATCGAAGTTTATCTGACGTGGCACAGGTCACCCTTGAACGGTTAGGGCATTCTGCTTCTGGGGCAACAGTGTCATTGCAGGCCATGTTGGTTCAAGCTTTGGCGGAACAACAAACGGACGCGTATATTGACGCGCTGATCAACACAGCCGCCGGTCAGGGCCATATTTCTATTCCGGTCAAATTGCGTGATCAGGATGGTCGTTTTAACACAAAACGGCTGCTGGATGAATTGATCCAAGAAGCCCGTTAAACGCCCCAATCCGCGCTTTGCATTTCGCGCAGGCGGCTGGCTGTGCGTTCGAATTCAAATGTACCTTCGCCTTCAAGGTACAACATCTCGGGTCGTGCCGCGGCCGAACAAATCAATCGGACTTTTGCCTCGTACAGCGCATCAATCAGCGTAACAAAGCGTTTCGCCTCGTTGAAGTTTGTGCGTGAAAGTTGAGGAATATCATCCAACATCAAGACTTTCACAGCATCCGCAATCGCCAGGAAATCGCCCGGCCCCAGAGGTTTGGCGCAAAAATCAAAAAAGGATGCGCGCGCAACTCCGTTCCGAAACTGAGGGATTTCAACATCCCTCCCCTTGATCCGCAACACCAATGGTTCCGCTTTAGAAGGGCTGAAATCACGCCATATCTCATCCATTTGCGCACGTGCTTTTGCACCCAAAGGTGAAAAATAGACAGGTGATCCAGACAGACGGTCTTGCCGATAATCAGTCGGTGAGGCCAATTCATGAACGGTCATGCGGTCTTTGATCAACTCAATGAAGGGCAGGAACAATTGTCGGTTCAGACCGTCCTTGTACAGATCATCCGGAACGCGATTCGACGTCGTCACAACCACGACACCCGCATCAAACAATTGTTGAAACAGCCGCCCGACAATCATTGCATCCGTTATGTCCGAGATTTGCATTTCATCGAAAGCAAGCACCTTGACCGAGCTGATGACATCCTGTGCAACAGGCACAATTGCATCATCGACACCGGATTGCCGCGCCTTGTGCATGGCTTCGTGGATTTCTTGCATAAAGGCATGAAAATGCACGCGCCGCACAGGAATTTCACCTTCCAACTGATCGGCAAACATATCCATCAACATCGACTTGCCGCGCCCGACCCCACCCCAAAGATAAAGACCTTTGGGTGGTGGTGGGGGCTTGCGAAACAAACCCCGCTTTTCTGGCACGCTCAGCTCGGATTGGATTCGAGAAAACTCAGGGATGACAGCTTCTTGGGCTGGGTCTTTGTTCAAAGTCCCCGCATCCAGAAGGTCAGTATAGAATGCCATGATGTCGCGCATATGAATCGCTTACCCAATTGCTCACGAGAACAAAAGCTGCCGATCGCATCAAATTTCGTGATGGTCACCAAAGAACTTCTGATTTGACGTGCCGAATGATCCTTTTAGGGTCAGATCGGTCATCACGGGGTTAAAATGTCCAAATCAACGCCACTTTTCACGCCCATCCTTTTCGTGGGCTGTGTCATTATCTTGGTTAATTTTGCCATTCGCGCCTCTTTTGGTGTGTTCCAAATACCCATCGCCGAAGAATTTGGGTGGTTGCGATCCGAATTCTCGATGGCGATTGCAATTCAAAATTTGGCGTGGGGTGTTGGGCAACCCATTTTTGGGGCAATCGCAGACAAGATTGGTGACCGCAAAGCCCTGATAACAGGTGCAATTGTGTATGCATTGGGGCTTGTCTTAAGCGCCGGCGCGACAACGCCTTTTGAACATCAAACATATGAATGGCTTGTCGGATTTGGCATTGCGGGAACTGGGTTTGGTGTGTTGCTTGCTGTGGTGGGGCGTGCGGCATCTGATGAAAATCGGTCCATGACCTTGGCCATAATCACGGCTGCGGGATCGGCAGGGCAAATCGTCGGGCCGTTATCTGCAGAATGGCTGTTGACGATGATGCCTTGGCAAAGCGTCTTCCTGATTTATGCAGCATCGATCATTGCCGTCATGGTGCTGTTGCCCATGTTGCGATCCCCTGCCCCCGTCACCAAAGCAGAGCTAGAAGAAAGCCTTGGCAGCATCCTAAAGAAGGCATTCAAGGATCCGTCTTACACGCTAATCTTTCTGGGGTTCTTCAGCTGCGGATATCAGTTGTCTTTCATAACGGCGCATTTCCCCGCCTTTGTGACAGAAGTATGTGGCCCAATTGAACCCGGCTCGATCCTGCATGGGATGGGGGTGACAACCACCAGCGGCTTGGGTGCGTTGGCCATCGCCTTGATCGGGTTGTCCAACATTGCGGGGACATTGCTGGCCGGATGGGCTGGTAAACATTTCCCAAAGAAATACCTGCTGGCCGGGATTTATACCGCGCGCGCCATTGTCGGAACAGCGTTTATCTTGTTCCCGATGACGCCACTGACTGTCGTTCTGTTTTCGATCGCGATGGGATCATTATGGTTGGCAACCGTCCCCTTGACCAGCGGGTTGGTCGCGCATATTTACGGGTTGCGGTATATGGGCACGCTATACGGCATCATTTTCTTTAGCCATCAACTGGGGTCGTTTCTGGGCGTGTGGCTGGGTGGACGGATGTATGACGCTTTTGGGTCGTATAACGCAGTGTGGTGGGTCGGAATTGCCATCGGAGCCTTTAGCGCCATTGTTCACCTGCCAATCAAAGAAACCCCGCTGATTGACCGGCTGCGATTGCCTAGAACCCAAACGGGGCTTTATCCCTGCCACCGATCAAGAATGTAACGCGCTGTCATCAAATCCAAATGCGCGCCGCCGCCATTTTTGAACACTGTGATGTCGTTCGACGATCTGACAAAGCGGGGCAAGTCATAGTAATCCGCCACCAAGTCATCGCGCGAGATCACGCCACGCGACAATGGGTCTTCGATTTCGCCGATATGTCCGATTGTGGTGGAAAAGCTGTCCACAAACACACGTGATCGCGTCAATGCCGCATCGTCAGCTTCGCGCATATCAGGGCGGTAAGCACCAATCAGATCGATGTGCTGGCCGGGCTGGAACCATTCCCCTTTTAGGATCGGCGTCGTCGTCATCGTGGCGGATGTGACGATGTCAGCGCCTTGCACACCGATCTCAAGTTCATCAGCTACATCAATGTTCAGTTCATCAGCCATTTTATGTGCGCTATCCGGCGTCCTGTTCCAAACGGCAAATCGCGCCTTTGGAAAGGCCGCTGAATAGGCTGCATGCAACGTGCGTCCAACCGTCCCTGCCCCGACAATCAAAATGCGTTCACTATCAGGTCGGGCCAATCGACGGGCCGCCAAAAGGCTGTCCCCGGCTGTCTTCCACTTGGTCACCAAATGGAAATCGACAATCGCAGCAGGTGTTCCGTCTTGGTCGGAATACAGCGTGACCCCCCCATTGACCATCGGCTTGCCTACATCAGGGTTGCCGGGAAAAATCGTGGCTGATTTAACCGCAATGCCAAGCCCGTTTATCCATGCCGAACGGCTGAGCAATGTGTCGTTGTCACGGTAAAGGAATGTGTCCCCGATTTCCGCCTTTGGCAGCGTGTGACCTGAGGCCAGCGCGTCCGTCAGGCCAATCCAATCGGCACATGCGTCCCCTTCGGCAAACGATATGTATGGGATCATGGACTTACTCATGGCTGAGCCTCCGCTTCGGTCAGCAACCCTTCCGCGACAAGCCGGGCGGCCCAGCCTTCTGGGTCAGTGAACAAATGCGTTTTCCATCCACGTTCGGATGCAGCAAAAATATTATCCGCTCGGTCGTCTGTGAAAATCAGCTCTGCACCGGACAATTTTGTCTTTGCCTCAAGCATCGCGTAAATTTCCGGGTCCGGTTTAATCACGCGCATGTGGCCGGATACGAAATCCTGATCGAACTCTCGCAAAAACGGGTAAAACGTGGCCGCATAATCATAGCTGTCGACGCCGAAATTGCTTAGCGAAATAACGGCTATGCCCTTGGCCTGAAGCGCCTTCATCAGATGCACCGACAACGGAATTTCCGGTCGGGCAAATTCGATCCAATGATCGTGCCACATCCGAATTTCTTCTCGCCATTCTGGGTGTTTGTCCGCCCAGTCATAGATCGTCTGGCGGAACGGATGACCCAGATCGACCAGTTCATTCATCTCGTCCAGACCCGCCTGTTCAAACAATTGTTTGCGACGCTCTGGCCCGATCAGGTTGTCATAAAATGGTACCGGATCCCAGTGGATCAGAACATTACCAATATCAAAAACAACTGCCTTGATCGTCATCGTGTTATCCTTTCGCCGCGCGCACCGCGCGTTCCAACGCATCTAAAAACCGGGACCTGTCGGATTTTGAAAACGGGCGACCACCGCCCTGCCGAAAAGGGTCGGCCGAGCGTAAATCGGTCATCAGATCGCGCATGGCCAATGCTTCGCCCACATTGGCCTGGGTCAAGGCTTCTCCGTTGTGTTTGATCACGCGCGCGCCAGCTTCCACACATTTGGCGGCCAATGGCATATCTGATGTCACCACAACGTCGCCAGCCCCAGCACGGTCCGCGATCCACATATCCGCAACATCAGGTCCGTCTGGCACGATCACCATCTCAACCAACGGGTTTTGCGATGGACGCAACCCACCGTTGGACACAAACTTCAAATCCAGCTTGTGGCGTGTCGCAACGCGTTCGGCTTCGGCCTTGACCGGACAAGCGTCGGCATCCACGTAAATCGTCACGTCCAAAGCGCCTCGGCATGGAATGCCACGTGATCTTCCATGAAGCTTGAGACGAAGAAATAGCTGTGATCGTATCGTTTTTGCAGGCGAACATTTCCGGCAACACGCCGCGCTGCGACCGCTTGGGCCAACGTTTCTGGACGTAACAGGTCAATAAATTGATCACTGGCACCTGTGTCGACAAGCAAGGGGATATCCAAGCCGACATCTGACATCTGAACGCTGGCATCGTGCTTTTGCCATGTGCTTTCGTCGTCGCCTAAATAGGCTGACAGTTGCTTGCGCCCCCAATCCGCACCCGTTGGATTACAGATCGGCGCAAAGGCGGACACTGATTTGAAACGACCGGGATGTGCCATCGCCAACGTCAAAGCTCCATGGCCCCCCATGGAATGGCCGGTGATGGATTGCCGTTCTAAATCCACCGCAAAGTGTTTAGCGGCAAGGGTTGGCAGTTCGGATGCGATATAGGACCACATTTTGAAATGGGGTGACCAAGGGGATTGCGTGGCATCCACATAAAACCCAGCGCCCTGTCCCAAATCATAGTTTTCGTCATCCGCAACATCATCCCCACGCGGAGACGTGTCCGGAAAAATCAACCCAATCCCTTGTTCGGCCGCCCAAACCTGAGCACCGGCCTTAACCATCGCGTTTTCATGTGTGCAGGTCAGTCCAGACAAATACCAAAGCAAGGGAACCGAACCGTCTTTCGCCTCTTCGGGCAGAAACAATCCGAAGGTCATATCACAAGCGCATGTTTCACTTGCATGGGAATAGACGCCTTGAACGCCTCCAAAACAGCGATTTTCCGAAACGGTTTTCATAAGTTGAACTCTCCCCTACACCCATTTGCTATCGAAGCTTGGGCATTCTCTCAAGCTTGGAAGCCACTGACCCACGCAATCACACCCGTAAGTGTGACGATACTGATGACAGTTGAAATCAGAATTGCCGCCGAAACGCGTTGTGGTGCAACCCCGTAATGCTGCGCGAGTATAAACACATTGCCCGCCACTGGCATCGCTGCCGCCGCGATCACAACGCCCGCTGAAAACTGGTTGATCTCGAACAGGTATAACACAGCCACTGCGACACAAAGCGGATGCAGGAACAACTTGCAGGCACTTAACCAAACCGCGATGGACAATCGTTCCGCTGATTTTGACGCCAACGAGGCCCCAATAGCGAACAATGCGCCGGGCGTAGCCGCAGCCCCCAAAAGTTCTAAAAAATCCGCCATGGGCGTTGGTATCGGCACCTGCAAAGCAGACCACAAAAGACCAAGCGACATCGAAACGATCATCGGATTGCGGATCAGGCCCAGACCAATTGTGCGCAGAATGCCAATCGACATCCGCCCATCCCGATACCCCACGATCAAGATCACGATAAGCGATGAAAAAACGATCAGATCCACGGTCAGAACCAAAATGACAGGACCAACAGCCGCATTCCCCAACAACAATGCCAACATTGGAATGCCCAAGAACCCGACGTTCCCGATGACAGAACATTGTGCTTCGATCGCGATTGTCGGCACATCCAACCCGCGCAGAATGCCAACACACGCCGCCAGAATATACACAAATGCCGTCGCGCTTAGATAAGCCAAAACCAATTGACCGTCCCAAAACTCGGCAAACTCCAAGCTGGATGAAAAGCGGAAAATCATGGCCGATAAAGCAAAGTAAAACACAAACTTTGTCAGATACGCTGTTGCTTCTTCGCTAAAGAACCGCGTGCGTCCTGCCCAGTAACCAAGGCCGATGAGCAGAAAGAAGGGTAAGGTTTTCAGGAAGATGGCCAGCATTTCCCAGCCTTACTGCAGCGCGGGCTTGCCGCCAAGCCTGATCTGCCGATCTGGGCAAGGGTGGCAGTAAAAAAGGATACATCGCAAAAAAAGGGCCGCCCTGTCGGCGGCCCGAATGTTCAGACTTAGCGTTGGAGTTACAGACCCCATTTGGCTTTGGTTTCGTCAAAAAAGCCTTTCGCCGTTTTCACTTTGACCCAATTGTTCACATAGTTGATCCAAACCTGGTCATCCTGTGGCAACAACATTGCGATTGGGGAAGGCGACCGAGGTCCAGTACCAGGAACTTGCACGACGCCATGTTTGTCTCGAAGCGTTGATCCTTCGATGTTTGAGGTGATGAACACATCAGCCCGCCCTGCCAGCACTTCTTGGAACCCACGCGCGGGGGCTTCGACGACTTTGATATCCGCATTCGGGAACCAATCGCGCACCAATCCTTCGAATGTGGTGCCAAGTGTTGTGGCGACTTTTACGTCCGGTTGATTGATGCTGTCATACCCGTCGAATTTTTCAGCTTTGTCGGCCGATGTGAAAGGCATGATTTCAACTGAGATATAGCTTTCGGAAAATCCTGCGGCTTTCATACGTGCGGGCGAAATCGAAGCGGACCCAGACATGTGGTATTTACCCGCAACAACACCGTTCACCAGTGTTTTCCAATCCGTTGGAACAAATTCGACCTCAACCCCCAGATCGGCAGCCAGTTCATTCGCCACGTCAATGTCGTACCCTTTATAGCTGTTCGTTGCGGGGTCACGCACTGACATTGGATTCCAATCCCCAGTCGTGCCAAATTTCAAAACACCACTGTCCAAAATCTCATTCAATGCTGATTGAGCTTGCGCCGTTGCACCTAACGCCAAAGTTATCGCACCTGCTGCAAGAATTTTGGTCCACTGTTTCATTTCGGGTCCTCTGATTGTTTTAACGCCGGGATGTGGCGCTTTCAGTATTGAAATAGGGGATATTCCTAACCTAACCTCAAGCGGAATCTTCTGGGGAAAGAAGATTAGGGGGAATGGATGGCCACAGGCGATCAAGCGTTAGCCATCGAGATGATCGATGTAAATAAGTGGTTTGACGACTTTCAGGTCCTCAAAAACATTAACCTCAGCGTCAAAACCGGAGAACGAATTGTGATCTGCGGCCCCAGCGGTTCAGGTAAATCCACGGTCGTTCGCAGCATCAATCGTCTGGAAAAGCACCAACAAGGCACCATTCGCATCCACGGCCACGAAGTAACAGACAATCCCGAAGATTTGGGTGGCGAAGTCGGGATGGTATTTCAGCAATTCAATCTGTTCCCGCATCTGTCCGTTATGGAAAATCTTATCCTTGGTCCGATGAAATCGCGCAATCTTAGCCGTGCCGAGGCAGAAGAACGCGCCCGCATGTATCTGGAACGCGTAAAGATACCGGAACAGGCCGACAAACGCCCCGCGCAATTGTCGGGTGGTCAACAGCAAAGGGTTGCGATTGCCCGGTCCCTTTGCATGGAACCCAAAGTGATGTTGTTTGATGAACCGACATCTGCCCTTGATCCCGAAATGATCTCGGAAGTGTTGGACGTGATCGTGGAGTTGGCCGAAGAAGGCATGACCATGATTGTGGTCACGCACGAAATGGGGTTTGCCCGCAAAGTCGCCGACAAAATGATTTTCATGGACGCGGGCGAAATTGTCGAAACCGGACCGCCGGCCGAATTTTTCGAAGCGCCGAAATCAGAGCGCTGCCGGACTTTCCTCAGTCAGATATTGAGCCATTGATGCGCATTGGGCTTCTTCTATTATCGCTGACAGTCCTTCTGTCAGGGTGTGCGTCATCCACAACATGGGGCTGGTATGTCATCGACCCGACCAAGGCGACGGGCTGGACCAATATCAAATTCCTTGTCGGTGGAATGTGGGCCACAATCCAAATTTCGGTCATCGCCGCGACACTTTCGATTGTTTTGGGATTGTTCATCGCATTGCCAGCGCTGTCGGAACGTTGGTACATTCGTTTGATCAACCGGATTTACGTCGAATTCGTGCGCGCGATTCCCTTGCTGCCGATGTTGTTCTGGGTCTTTTACGGCTTGCCCATCGTCTTCCGTTCAATGGGTTTGGATATCCCCATCGATCCATTCTGGGGCGCGATTATAACGTTGGCCGTGTCCGACAGCGCATTCACCGCAGAAATTTATCGCGCAGGCATTCAATCGATTGCCAAAGGTCAAACCGAAGCGGCGCAAACCGTCGGATTGAATTACGTTCAATCCATGCGCTACGTGATTTTGCCGCAAGCCATTCGCCGCATTCTGCCGCCCTTGGCCAATCAGTTCATCTACATCGTGAAAATGTCCGCCTTTGCCAGTGTGATTGGCATGCAAGAACTGACACGGCGCGCAAACGAATTGGTGGTCACTGAATACCGCCCACTGGAAATCTATACGCTGTTGATTTTGGAATATCTTGTGCTGGTTCTTGTGATCAGCGCCGGGGTGCGATGGCTTGAACGTAAAATGGGATCTGACGAAAGGGGATAAACATGGATTGGGACACATTCATGGACGCAACCGTGGCTGAAATCACCACGATGTCCAAGGAAATGCCGGAGACGGTCAAAGGCTTTAACCTTATGGGGGCAGCGGCCAAGAAATCCGGCGCTCTGGATGAAAAGACCAAGGAGATCATGGCCCTTGGGATCGCCATTGCGACGCGCTGCGACAGTTGCATCGGGTTCCACGTCAAATCGCTTATCAGACTGGAAATCACGCGCGAAGAGTTGTGCGAGGCCTTGGCAATGGCGACCTATATGGGCGGCGGTCCTTCTTATGCCTATTCGGCCAAAGCCCTGAAGGCGTTTGATCAGTTTTCTTAGATAAACGCCCCGAACTCTAGAACCGCAGCGCCTTGGCATTCTGGCTCGTATGACGAATACGCCCCATGCGCATGACCCCGTGCATGATCTTGGGACAAACATATAGCGCGATCAATCAAGTCAATGTGTTGGACGCGCTATTTTGAAATTTCGCACTCTCGACGTAAGGTAATCCATACAAGGTGACTCGTTGGGTTATGACCCGGACAAAACGAGCCCTATCTGGGAGGATTTGAGATGTGCCATGTGTTTGCAGGCCAAGACCCCGAACGATACGCTTGTACAACACGACGCATGCGATTGAACGGGCAAAGCACCAGTATTCGCCTTGAAAACGCGTTTTGGGCCATATTGGATGACATCGCCAAAGGCGAAGATATCACCACGCCGACGTTCATTTCCAAACTGCATTCCGAGGTTCTTGAGCTGCACGGAGAGCCATCAAACTTTACGTCTTTGTTGCGCTGTGCCTGCTTGAAGTTCGTGGAACTGAACAGCCAGACGATAGAACCTGCCATCGCCGCCGAATAGGTTTTCGCTAAAAACCGGTCGTAGTACCCCGATACTACCAACGCGCCCGCCTCCGGCGCGTACGCTTCTTGTGACGATATGATCGCAAAGCGGGGATACACATTTGGCCAAAGCAATCCATTCCATGATCCGTGTGTTGGACGAATCCCGTTCCATCGCCTTTTATGACAAGGCGTTTGGTTTGCGCGTTGCGGACCGGTTGGATTTTCCCAACTTCACACTGGTGTATCTTAGCAATTCAGACAGTGAATTCGAACTGGAACTGACCATCAACAAAGATCAGACCGAGGCATACGACCTTGGCAATGGTTATGGTCACCTCGCATTTTCCGTTGACGATCTTGATCAGGAACACGCTCGTTTCCAAGCCGAAGGGCTTGCCCCGCGCAAGCTGGTCGAATTCGCGCCGGGGGGCGAAATTATCGCGCGGTTTTTCTTTGTAACGGACCCGGATGGGTACGAAATCGAAGTTCTCCAGCGCGCGGGAAGATATCTGTAAATCAACTGATCAGCGTGTTTTTGGAGCGGAGCGCGCTGTTTCAATAAAGGGAGGAACTAATGACGAAAACAGCAAGCTATCGGGGGTTAACCCGACGCCAGCTTTTATCACGTGCCAGTGCGACAGGCGCTTCGTTTGTGATTGGTGCAGGCTTTATCGCAGCACCGGATGCAGCATGGGCCGCCGAAACCGAGCATCTTACACCTGAGACATTCGCCACTTTGGTCCAAATGGCGCGGGATATTTACCCACATGATCAAGTGCCCGACGAACATTATGTGACGGCGGTGAAAGGATATGACACTGCAGATGCGGCACCGGGGATCGAAGCCGGGATTGCGGGTCTGAATGCTGCGGCACAAGGCAAAGGGCACGCCAATTATCTGGGTGCAGGCTGGGAACGTGACCGCGTCGACATACTGCGCAGCATGGAAGACAGCGCGTTTTTCCAACAGATCCGGGGCGGCCTTGTCACTGGGTTGTACAACCAGAAATCGGTCTGGCCGATCTTTGGCTATGAGGGGTCCTCCTTCGAACTGGGCGGTTACATCGACCGTGGCTTTAACGACATCAACTGGCTTTGAGGGGGCAATATAATGGCTGCACCATTTGATCTTACCGATGACTCTGTTGTTGTCGTAATTGGAACCGGCGCCGGTGGCGGCGTCCTTGCCAACGAACTGGCCCAGAAGGGCGTGAGCGTTGTCGCCTTAGAAGCGGGCGGACGATATCTGCCCGAAGATTACGTCAATGATGAATGGGCCAGCTTTGGCCAATTGGCGTGGGTTGATCCCCGCACAACCAGCGGCGACTGGCGTGTCGCCAAGGATTTTTCAGGCTTGCCAGCTTGGATCGTCAAAGCGGTTGGCGGCACCACCACACACTGGGCTGGCGCATCGCTTCGCTTTCAGGACCACGAGTGGAAAGCGGCCACAAACTACGGCAACGTACAGGGCGCGAACCTGTTGGACTGGCCCATCGAACCTGCCGAGATGGAGCAATGGTACACCAAGGCCGAAGACAAGCTGGGCGTGACCCGCACCGGCGGGCGCGAAGGGTTGCCGGGCAACAACAACTATCTTGTGTTCGAAAAAGGCGCCAAGGCCCTTGGGTACGAACAGGTGCATACCGGAAACATGGCCATCAACTCGGCCGACAATGACGACCGGCTTGCTTGTCAGCAAACTGGCTTTTGTTTTCAAGGGTGTAAGTGGGGCGCCAAGTGGTCGGCGGCCTATACGGATATCCCGCGTGGAGAGGCGACAGGCAACCTTGAAGTGCGTGAAAAAGCGCATGTGGCGCGCATCTTGCACAATGATGCGGGCAAGGTCACTGGCGTTGAGTATTTCGACGCGGATGGCAATTTGCAGATGCAAAAAGCGCGTGTCGTTTGTGTTGCGGGCAATTCGTTTGAAAGCCCACGTATGCTGTTGAATTCAGCATCCAGCATGTTCCCGGACGGGCTTGCCAACAGCTCGGGTCAAGTGGGTCGCAACTATATGCGGCACATGACGGGATCGGTTTATGCGGTGTTTGATAAGCCGGTCAAAATGTGGCGCGGCACAACCATGGCTGGGATCATTCAGGACGAAAGCCGTCATGACCCAAGCCGCGGATTTGTGGGCGGCTACGAGCTGGAGACACTGGCGCTTGGCCTGCCGTTTATGGCCGCGTTCCTTGATCCCGGAGCGTGGGGACGCGAGTTCACAACGGCGCTGGACATGTATGAAAACATGGCCGGTATGTGGATTGTGGGCGAGGATATGCCTCAAGAAACCAACCGCATCACGCTGAACCATGACGTCACGGACCAGCATGGTTTACCCGTCGTGAATGTGCATTTCGATGATCACCCAAATGACATCGCCATGCGTGATCACGCCTATAAACAAGGGGCTGCGGTCTATGACGCTGTGGGGGCCACGCGGATTTTCCCAACGCCACCCTACCCGTCGACGCATAATCTGGGCACCAACCGGATGTCAGAAAACCCGCGCGATGGCGTGGTGAACAAATGGGGTCAGACCCATGACATTGCGAACCTGTTCATCTCGGATGGATCGCAGTTCACGACGGGTGCTGCGGAAAATCCAACGCTGACTATTGTCGCGTTGGCGATCCGACAAGCCGACCATCTGGCCCGGGAAATGTCAGCCGGAAATCTGTAAATCCAATAGACCATCAAGACGCGGCAAGGGGAGACCTTTGCCGCGTTTTTTGTCCCCTTCAGGGCCAAACCCTTAATCCAGCGTGCGATGGCGATTGACCGGGTTTTCCCGCGCAAAGCCAACCTTCGCGTTCCAAAGCCAGCTTTGGCTTGGTGCCAAATCCGCGCATTTCGACCGATTTCGCGCAAAAGCTGGCATTCGGCGCTGAAAGCTGGCTTTTGCAAATACGCCCAGCGCCAAAAGCGTTGCGCATAATTATTTGCGTTAACCTTTGCAAAGGCGCGTTAAGACGCCGTTAGGACAATCCCCAAATTACTTGGGCACATCCTTGAACATTTTCTTTTTTTCGCAGGCCCAACTGTCACCCATGTCACAAGCTCGACCGTACAATTCAGTGGCACGGCCCATATCTCTTTTTGCACCATACCCTTTTATGTACATCCAGCCCCATTGAGTGCATCCGTTCGCGTAACCGCCTTCGCATGATTTGCGAAAGAATGAGATCGCCTTGCTATAGTTTCGTGACGCACCTTTTGCATCGCGAAACATGACGCCCAAATGCACACAACTTTCCATATGTCCGACATCACATGCCAACCCATGCTGCTTCATCGCGTTGGCATATTTTGTCTGGGCAAGCTTAGGTAGCCGTTTTAAGTGATCGCCCGCACTGACATTCATCGTTGCTGACAATTCGCATCCGTATGTGTCATTGTTCTCGCAAGCGTCCAAAAGCAATTCCATAGCCTTGGAAAGGTTTATTTGGACGCCCTTTCCAAGTCTGTACATGTTTCCAAGATTTGCGCAGCCTCGCACATGGCCTTCATCACAGGCTTCGCGGTAAAGACCAAATGCCTTGATATAGTTCTGAGGAACACCACGTGCCCTTTCGTACATGACTCCGAGGTTGGAGCAGCTACGCCCATCTCCACCGTCGCACCCACGCCCATAGAAACCAATCGCTTTGCTATAATCCCGAGGAACCCCGAGCGCCAGTTCATACATGTGCCCGAGATTGTTGCACCCAAGGCTGGCCCCTTTTTCACAGGCCCGACGATACAATTCGAGCGCCTTGGCATAGTCCTGAGAGACGCCATTTGCTTTTTCGTACATGTATCCGAGGTTGTTGCACCCGATGGCATTTTTGGCGTTACATGCTTTATTGTAGAGCTCAACAGCTTTTACATAGTCTTGAGGAACGCCAATTGCGTTCGCGTACATATATCCCAGTGACCTGCACCCGAAACCATTGCGCTGAGCGCACCCCTTAAAAAAATAACGCCTGGCTTGATTGAGATTTTGTTCGATCCCCAAACCATGCTGATACAAATAACCCAAATTAGAGCATCCACGCGGATGTCCTCCAGCGCAGCCCCGGCCATAGAGATCAACGGCCTTAGCATAATCCTTGGACACACCTAAGGCCCGGTCGTACATGAAACCCAAATTGGTACAAGCGACTGGCAAGCGTTCGTCACATGCGCGTTTGTACAGTTTAACGGCTTTGGCAAAGTCAGTCTTTATGCCACGTCCATTTTGAAACATTACGCCGAGATCATTGCAGCCGTTCGCGTCGTCCCCGTCGCATCCTTGACTGTATAGTTTGAAAGCTTTGGTGTTGTCCTTCGAAACGCCATTGCCTTTTTCGTACAAAATCCCAAGATCCGAGCAACCGCGCGCATGGCCGGCATCACATCCGCGGCCATATAGCTCGACCGCTTTTTCCAAAGACTTTGGCAAGCCTTTGCCTGATTGGTAGAGGTTTCCAAGCCGTGTGCATCCCCTTGCGTCATTTGCTTCGCATCCTGCCCGATACATATTGGCGGCTTGGGTCTGATGACTGTCAAAGTTTGGCGACTTTTCCAGCATCTTGCCAGCATCTGTGCAACTGATTCCGTTACCGCCTTTGCAATGCGCACTGAAATGGGCAATCGAATCCGCCCAATGTACAGTTTTCAATTCTTCAGCAGTCGTTCTGCATTTAATCCAACCGGCCGTGCAGGCGACAAGGGCGAGTTCGCGCTTTTTCTTGGCATCGTTCGTCAAGCGTGCCGCAAATTCACAAGCAACGTTAGGGAATTTCGAGCAGAGATAGGTATCAATCGGGATCAACTTCGCAACCTGGTTGCGCACGATCGGATTGAGGGTCACTAGACCCGCGATTGCCGCGAGACCCAAGATCAAAATAATGGCTTTGACGTTAAATTTCATAATGGAATTGGCAACGATTTGAACAAGGATACATGCGTTAACCAAGCATATGAAGGCGTTTTAGTCCAGTCTGATCTGCTGCGGTTTGGCGTCAGGCTTGCGTGCTTGTGCGGATTTGAGAGGCGCGGCGGGTTTGGATTTGGCGGCGGATGAAGGCTGCGATGAAGAGGGCCGACAGGATCAGCACGATTGTGGGGGCGGGTGCGCTGTCGATGAAGAAGGCGGCATAAGTTCCCACAAGCATGGACGCCATGCAGACGATCACCGACACCCAAAGCATGTGGGAAAAGCTGCGCACCAGCAGGAACGCGATGGCGCCCGGTGCGATCAAGAGCCCGATGGCGAGGATCAGGCCAGCCGCCGAGAGGGTCGCAACGATGGTCAGGGACAGGGCCGTCAGCAAACCATAATGCAGCCAGTTGACCCAAAGGCCTGAAGCTTGGGCTTGGGCGGGGTCAAAGCTGTGGAGCAGCAGGTCTTTCCATTTCAGGACAAGGACCACAGAGACGCCGAGCGAGATCAGGCCAGCGGTCCATAGGTCTTGCGCTCCGATGCCCAGAAGGTTGCCGAACAGGATGTGGTCGAGATGCGCGTTTGTTTCGACGGACACATAGAGCACGATGCCGACGGCAAACATGCCGGAAAACACGACTCCCATGACGGTGTCCTGTTTCACGCGGCTGTTTGAGGCAAGGTAACCTGTCAGCAGGGCGCAGGTCATGCCGGCCCCAAACGCGCCGATGATCAGGGGGATGTTGAGGATGTAGGCCAGTACGATCCCCGGCAGGACAGAGTGGCTGACGGCGTCGCCCATCAGCGCCCAGCCTTTCATCACCAGAAAGCAGGACAGCAGGGCGGTGGGGACGGACACGATCATGCAGATGAAAAACGCGTTCTGCATGAAGCCGAAGCGGAAGGGTAAGAGCAGCGTGTCGAGATCCATCATGCGGCCTTTTGGGTGGGCTGTGCGGCCGGGTTTTGTTTTTCGCGCAAGGATGCTTTGGCTTTGCGACGGGCGGCGAGAAGGCCGTGTTTGGGGGCAAAGACAAAAGCGATCAGGAAGATCAGCGTTTGCAGGGTGACGATCAGGCCCCCTGTTGCGCCGTCCAGAAAATAGCTGGCATAGGCGCCGACAAAGCTGGTGAGGGCTCCGATGACGACAGACATGGCGATCAGGCGGGGAAAGCGGTCACAAAGCAGATAGGCGGTGGCGCCGGGGGTGACGACCATCGCGATGACGAGGAAGGCGCCAACGGTTTGCATGGCGGCCACGACTGAGGCCGAGAGCAGCATGAAGAACACGGCCTTGAGCAAGCCGGGGCGCAGGCCAATGGTGCGGGCGTGGTTTTCGTCAAAGAAGGTGACCATGAGGTCTTTCCATTTGGCGAGCAGCACAGCGAGGGACACAAAGCCGATGATGGCAAGCTGTAGGGTGTCTTCGGGGGTGATGGCCAGAATGTTGCCCATGGTGATGGTCTGGATCGACACGGCGATGGGGTTGATGGACACGATGAACAGGCCAAGGCCGAAGAACGAGGTGAAGATCAGGCCGATGATCACATCGCTTTTGAGGCCTGAGCGTTCGGAGAGGAACAGCATGGCCCCCGCCGCCAGCCCACCGGAAATGAACGCGCCAAGGGCGAAGGGCAATCCAAGGATATAGGCCCCCGCAACGCCGGGCACGACGGAATGGGACAACGCATCGCCGATCAACGACCAGCCTTTCAGCATCAGGTAGGCCGACAAAAAGGCGCAGACGGCCCCAACCAGCGCCGAAACCCACATGGCCTTGGCCATATAGCCATAGGTGAAAGGTTCCCACAAAAGGTCGATCACTTTTTGACCTCGGTGCGTTGGGTTTTTTCGCCGTATTGCACAAAAGGGCGTTCGTCGTCTGTGAGGATGGTGACTTCGCGGGCGTCTTCGTCGTCGTGCAGGGCGGTGCCGCCCAGTGTGAAGTGACGCAACACGCCGCCAAACGCATGTTCCAGATTTTCGCGCGTAAATGTGGTTTCGGTCGGGCCGTGTTTTAGCACGGTCCCTTTCACCAAAACGGTGCGGTCACAGAATTCCGGAACCGAGCCGAGGTTATGCGTGGATACCAGCATCACCCGGCCTTCGTCGCGCAATTCGCGCAACAGGGCGACGATTTGGTCTTCGGTTTGGACATCGACCCCGGTGAACGGTTCATCAAGCAAGATCACCTGCCCGTCTTGGGCCAGTGCGCGCGCCAGAAACACGCGTTTGCGTTGTCCCCCGGACAATTCGCCGATCTGACGGTGCCGAAATTCCTGCATATTCACGCGGCGCAACGCCTCGTCGACGGCGGCGTGGTCTTGGGATTTGGGACGGCGCAAAAAGCCCATATGGCCATAGCGCCCCATCATCACCACGTCTTCGACCAGCACGGGGAAGGCCCAATCGACCTCTTCGGATTGAGGGACATAAGCCACCAGATTTTGACGCAACGCCTCGCGCACAGTTAATCCCAATATCCGGATGTCCCCTTTGGCCGTGGGCACAAATCCCATGATCGCCTTGAACAGCGTGGATTTACCCGCCCCGTTGATGCCGACCAAAGCCGTCACAGTCCCGCGTGGGATTTCAAAGCTGGCGTTCCACAATGCAGTATGGCCATTGCGATAGGTGACCGTCACGTCCTGCGCGCTCACCCCCGGTTCGGGGTGTTCGTCCAGCCGGGTGGCTGTCTCAGGCTTATAGTCATCGCGCATGGCGCATTCCTTGTGTACCGGCCCTTTGGGCGCGTGGTTCAATTGGTCGCTGTTGTCAAAGCCGTGGCAACGGTTTGCGCAGTGACACGCAACAGATCAAGATATGTCGGCACCTCGCCATCAGCATTACTGAGTGAATCGACATACAAAACACCGCCAAATGTTGCATTGGTTTCGCGAGCAACCTGTTGGGCCGGTGCCGAACTGACCGTGCTTTCGCAAAAGACGACCGGGATATTGTTGTCGCGCACGCCATCAATCACCGCACGCACTTGCTGAGGTGTGCCGACCTGATCGGCATTCATTGGCCATAGATACAGTTCTTTCATCCCGAAATCTCGCGCCAAATAGCTAAACGCGCCTTCGCAGGTGACCAACCAACGTCGATCTGCGGGAACAGTCGCGATGGCATCGCGTAGCGGTTCAATAGTGGCGCGCAAAGCGTCTTTGTATTGGGCCGCGTTTTCCGCATAGGCGGTGGCATTGTCCGGGTCTTGGCCTGCCAAAGCTTTTTCGATGTTATCGATATAGATCAGCGCATTATCCAGACCCATCCACGCATGCGGATTGGCCTTTCCGACATAGCTACCTGATGCGATTGAGATCGGTGAAATGCCGTCTGTCAGGGTCACTGATGGAATGTCGCCCAAATTGGACAGGAACTGTTCAAACCACAATTCGAGGTTCAGACCGTTCCACAAGATCAGGTCCGCATCATAGGCGCGCACGATGTCCTGCGGTGTTGGCTGATATCCATGAATTTCTGCGCCCGGTTTGGTCACTGACACAACCTCGGCTGCGTCCCCTGCCACATTGGCCGCCATATCCGCCAAAACCGTAAAGGTCGTCACAACCTTCAGCTTGTCCTTGGAGTGCGCCGTGCTTGCCAGTGCCGTGGTTAACACAAGCGCTAAAGTCAGGGTCAGAAATCTTGGCAACATTCGAATCTCCGTTCGGAACTGCGCTTTTGACAACATGTAAATGCAAATCACTCGCAACTGTCAATCCAATTGCGAACTATTCTCATTTTCATCTGCGTAAAGACCGCAATTCCGCTTACCCCGACGGCGATTGTCCCCATTTACTGGTAAAAACCCGGATCGGTGGGTTTCAGCAAACGGCGAAATCGGGCCTATATATTGAACCCGCCGACATCAGTGTTTGTCATTGATGGGGGATTCAAAGAGGCACAAATAGAAATGTCGCCAAAACAAAAGCTTTGGCGACATCCCTTCAGAGCTGCAAACCGGCTGAGTTAGCTGGCTGCGTATTTGGTTAATGCAGCGCGCGTGCCTTGGTCCCACAGGATGTTCAACCAATGTTCAAAGGCCTGCACAAAGGGCGGAGCGTTGACCAGTTCGCCGTAATATTGCGCCTGTTCCAACCACACGACCGGGCGGTGACGCGCTTGGGATGCGACGTCTTTCAACTGATCCCAGTATGGATCATTTGGTTCGATATCAGAGCCGTCTTCACGCGTGCCTTCACACATACGCGCCCAAAGCGCTTCGACCAGAGCCAATCCGGCGATAGACCCTTCGGCCGCAAGAGCGTCGTTGATCGTGGGAATGACAAACCCAGTATGACGCGAAGACCCATCAAACGCGACGCGGCGTGTGGTGTCCAAAATCGCAGGGTTGGCAAAGCGACCTTCGATCAGCTTGAGGTAATCCGTCGATGACAGATTGGGCACCTCTGCCACAAAGGGCAAGATGTCCTCATTTTGGACCTTGCTGAAGAACGCAGAGATATCCGCATCCCCCATGCACCCCGAAATCGATGGAATGGACAGAAGTTCACCCGCATTTGCCAAAACCTGATGGCCAGCATTCAGGATGCGGATTTTCATGGCTTCATAGGCGTGGACGTTATCGGTCAGCGTGGCGCCGACCTGCCCCCAATCGGGACGACCGCAGGCGAATTGATCTTCGATCACCCATTGGCGAAAGTTCTCATGGGTGACAGGTGCTGCGTCGTCGATCCCCATTTCGTTGACCAAGGCCAATTCTTGAGGTCCGGTTGCAGGCACGATGCAATCCACCATGGAATTTGGAAAAGCGCCATGCGTGTCGATCCAATCGGCCAATTCCGGATCAGACATACGTGCCAAAGACACGACAGTCCGGCGCAAGATGTCCCCGTTGCCTTGCAGGTTGTCACAGCTTTGACCCGTAAAGGCAGGATGCCCGGCGTCGCGACGGAGTCGCAGCGCAGCGACCAACGCCCCAAATGCGGTTTTGGGTGTTGAGGGATTGTGCGCGTCGTGCTGGATGTCTTCGTGAGATTCATCCAATCCGCCGGTCACGGGATCGATATAATATCCACCTTCGGTGACGGTCAAAGACACGATACGAATACTTGGATCGACAATCATTTGAATCAGAGACCGGTTGTCGTCATCGATTGGCAGATAATCGATCATTGACCCGGTGATTTCGGTTGAAGTGCCCGATGGATCAAGTTCGATCAACGTGGTCAAACAATCCTGTGACAACAGCTTTTCGCGCATCGTCGCATCATATGACCGCACGCCAGCGCCAATGATGGCCCAGTCATGATCCAGCCCTTGCTGCATCAAACGGTGCAAGTACCATGCCTGATGGGCACGGTGAAAATTACCCAAGCCAATGTGCACAATTCCAGCACTTAGTTTGGATCGGTCATAATTCGGGCGTTCGATACCTTCAGGCAAAAGATCAAGCGTCGCGTTGCAGAGTTTCATCGGCTCGTACCCCCGGTCGATATTTTCCATCAGCTCATCCAATTGCCGCCATCGACGTTATAGGTTTGGGCGACAACATATCTTGCGTCTTCGGACGCGAGAAACACTGCCATACCCGTTAAATCTTCGGCGCGCCCCATGCGGCCAAATGGGACTGCGTCCCCAACTTCTTTTCGCTTTTGTCCGGGTGCTTTGCCTTCATGTTTGGCAAAAAAGGCATCAACACCATCCCAGTGTTCACCGTCAACGACACCCGGCGCGATGGCATTTACGTTAATTCCGTGAGAGATCAAGTTCAGTCCGCACGATTGTGTGAGACTAATGACCGCAGCTTTGGTGGCGCAATAGACGGCGACCAGCGATTCACCGCGGCGTCCGGCCTGACTGGCTGTGTTTATGATGTGCCCTTGTATGCCGTTTTCGATCATGTGACGGGCCACAGCCTGCAAGGTGAACAGCGTGCCGCCGACATTGATGTCAAACACGCGATCAAAATCTTTGCGTTCGATGTCAACAACCGGAGCCGCCGTAAACAGCGCCGCGTTGTTAATCAGGATATCAATATGACCAAAGGCATGTGCAGTCTGGGCAATCGCTGCATCTATGCTGTCTTGTTTGGTGACATCCATTTCAACGGCAATAGCAGCCCCGTCGACCGTCGCATTGATCTGCTCGGCGGCCTGTTTTGCCCGTTCGAAATCAACATCTGCAATCGCCACACGCGCACCTTCGTTCACGTATGCCTTTGCATAGGCTAAACCGATGCCGCGAGCGGCACCGGTTATCAAAGCATTTTTACCGTTTAGTCGTGTCATTCAACCCTTAAGCCTTGCTCGTTGAATTTGTGAATGACGTCACTTCGCGGAGTCAGATAGACTGTATCGCCGTAGTTGAATTTCACTTCACCGTCAGCGCGCACTGTAATTGTTTCAGCAAGCCCGGTTTCATGAATGTGGAAGAACGAATCTGATCCAAGATGTTCAGACACGCCGATCACACCTTTCCATGTCCCACTTTCAGCGGACACTTCGATATGTTCCGGACGTACACCGATAGTGTGAACACCGTGTTTTGCTGCTTCTTCGCCGGAAATCAGGTTCATTTTTGGTGACCCGATAAACCCAGCTACAAACGTGTTGCGCGGTGTGTGGTACAGTTCCAGTGGGCTGCCGACCTGTTCGATGTGGCCTGCGCGCAGCACGACGATTTTGTCGGCCATTGTCATGGCTTCGACTTGGTCGTGCGTCACGTAGATCATCGTGGTTTCAAGCTTTTTGTGCAGCTCGGAAATTTCCATCCGCATGCCGACACGCAAAGCCGCATCAAGGTTTGACAATGGTTCGTCAAACAAGAAGGCCGCTGGTTCACGCACAATCGCACGTCCGATTGCAACCCGCTGACGTTGTCCACCGGACAATTGACCCGGTCTTCTGTCTATGTAGTCCGCCAGGTTCAAAACCGATGCAGCGTTATCGACGCGCTTGTCGATTTCGGCCTGATCCATTTTGGCCATCCGCAACGGAAACGCGATGTTTTTGCGCACAGTCATATGCGGGTAAAGCGCATAAGACTGGAACACCATCGCAAGGCCGCGTTTGGCAGGTGGTACGATGGTCGCGTCTTGACCATCGATCTGGATTTGCCCGGATGAAACATCTTCCAATCCAGCAATCAAGCGAAGCAACGTGGATTTACCGCAGCCCGAAGGCCCAACAAATACAGTGAATTCGCCATCTTCGATTGTCAGATCCAAAGGAGGAATGACCTGCGTTTCGCCGAAGCTTTTCGTGACTTGGTTAAGTTGAATACGTCCCATGGTCTGTTCCTATTTCACGGCGCCAAAAGTAAGGCCGCGCACAAGTTGTTTCTGGCTGAACCAGCCAAGGATGAGGATCGGCGCAATAGCCATAGTCGAGGCTGCGCTGAGCTTGGCATAGAAGAGCCCTTCGGGGCTGGAATAGCTCGCGATGAATGCGGTCAACGGTGCGGCTTTGGCGGCCGTAAGGTTGAGTGTCCAGAAGGCTTCGTTCCAGGCCAGGATGATGTTGAGTAGAACCGTCGAGGCAATTCCAGGAATGGCCATCGGTGTCAGCACATACAGGATTTCTTCTCGGAGCTTGGCCCCGTCCATCCGTGCCGCTTCAAGAATTTCGCCTGGGATTTCCTTGAAGTACGTGTACAGCATCCAGACGATGATCGGCAGGTTGATCAACATCAAGATGACGGTCAAACCAATCTTACTGTCCAGAATGCCAAGCTGGATGAAAATCAGATAGATCGGATACAAAACGCCAACAGCAGGCAACATCTTGGTGGACAACATCCACAGTAGGATATCTTTGGTCCGCTTTGACGGAACAAACGCCATCGACCATGCTGCGGGAACCGCGACGATGATCCCCAAAATTGTCGAACCAACTGCAACGATCACAGAGTTCCACAAAAAGCGCATATAGTCAGAGCGGTCTTGAACCACTGAATAGTTTTCGAGGGTCCAGTCAAAGAACAAGAAGACTGGAGGGCTTGAGATTGCCTGCGCTTCAGTTTTGAAGCTGGTCAGGATCGTCCAAAGGATCGGGAAAAAGATCAAAAGACCTATCGCCCATGCGACCGCTGTATTGAACGCTTTTCTTTGTGATGTGACAGAACGTGCCATTAAGTTCTCCTCACGCGTCCAGGTTTTTGCCGACGATGCGCATCAAGAAGATGGCAACGATGTTGGCAAGAATGATTGCATAGACACCACCGGCGGACCCAAGTCCGACATTCTGGCTTTCCAATACGCGCTGGAAGATCAGATACGATAGTGTTTTGGATCCAAATGCACCGCCTGTGGTCACGAAGATTTCCGCAAAGACCGCCAGCAAAAAGATCGTCTGGATCAGGATCACAACAGTGATCGAGCGGCTAAGGTGGGGCAGAATGATGAACCAGAACCGTTTCAAAACTGGTGCGCCGTCCATTTCAGCCGCTTCAAGCTGTTCACTGTCCAGCGATTGGATCGCCGTCAGAAGAATGAGCGTCGCAAAGGGAAGCCACTGCCAACTGACGATCATGACGATCGACGGCAAGGCGGCTTCACTTAGCCACGAGACGGGCTCGGCTCCGAAGAATTTCCACAGATGCGCGAACAATCCGTTCACTGGATCCATGAACATGTTCTTCCAGACTAGCGCCGACACGGTCGGCATCACAAAGAACGGTGCGATCACAAGGATACGTACAATGCCCTGACCCCACATAGGTTGGTCAAGAAGCATCGCGAGCAAAATGCCGAAGCATACGGTAATTACAAGGACGCCACCAACAATGACGAGTGTGGCCAATACGGATGGCCAAAAGGCGCTGGAACTCACAAAACGAACATAGTTGTCGAAACCTGCAAAGCCCAAGTCACCGCCTCGTAAGGGAAGGTAATTCCGAAACGAGAACCATAAGGTCATGGTGAGAGGGACCAACATCCAGCCAAGCAGCAGAGTGACAGCGGGTGCCATCATAAGACGCGCGGCGGATCTGGAATGCTGAGTTGCCATGAGACATAGCTCCTTTGTTGACGGACATTCGCCGCCTCAACCTAGCAGTTGAAATGATCGGGGTCTTTAGTGGTCATGAGGGCGGTTCGTAAACCGCCCTCTGATAGTCAAAGCTTATTTGTAGCCAGCGGCTTCCATAGCTTCGTTTGTCAGAGCCTGAGCTTTTGCCAGTGCTTCTTCCACAGTCTGTTGGCCTGCATAGGCTGCCGAGAACTCTTGGCTCACGTCAGTTGCAATACCAGCAAACTCAGGGATAGCCGCAAACTGAACACCTACGTAGGGGCTCGGGTCGACTGTAGAGTTGTTCGGGTCAGCTGACAGGATGGAATCCAGTGTCTTCTGAGCGAACGGTACAGCTTGGTAGTTGGGGTTTTCGTACAGTGATGTACGCGCACCTGGAGGTACGTTTGCCCAACCTTCTTTTTCAGCAACGAGTTCGATGTAGGACGTAGAAGTCGCCCACTCGATGAATTCTCTTGCTGCTGCTTCTTTTTGAGTTCCGGCAGGAATTGCCAGAGCCCAAGCCCAAAGCCAGTTAGAACGAACGCCAAGACCATTGTCTGGTGCCAGAGCGAATCCAACTTTGTCTGCTACAGTAGAATCGTTCGGGTTAGTTACGAACGATGCTGCAACAGTCGCGTCAATCCACATGCCGCACTTGCCTTGTTGGAACAACGACAGGTTTTCGTTAAACCCGTTTGTCGCATATCCGGGAGGGCCCGCGTCATTCATCATGTTCACGAAGAAGTTCAGCGTGTCCGACCACTCGCGTGTGTCGAATTGTGCATTCCAGTCTTCGTCAAACCAACGAGCGCCGAACGAGTTCGACATTGCTGTGATAAAGGCACCGCCCTCACCCCAACCAGCTTTACCGCGAAGGCAAATACCGTTGATTTCGTTGTCGCGATCCGTCATTGCACGCGCCGCTTTGGCGATGAATGACCAAGATGGGGCGTCAGGCATTTCCATGCCGGCAGCTTCCATCAAGTCAGCGCGATACATGATCATGGACGATTCACCGTAGAATGGTGCAGCGTACATAGTTCCGTCGTAGGACAGACCGCCCTTCATTGCTGGCAAAATGTCGTCTGCATTATAGTCAGCAGACAAGTTGTCCAGTGGAACCAACCAGCCGTTTTTGCCCCAGATTGGGGTTTCGTACATGCCGATTGTCATGATGTCGAAAGACCCACCTTTAGTGGTGATGTCTGTAGTCACACGCTGGCGAAGAACGTTCTCTTCTAGTGTAACCCATTCGACTGAGTGACCCGTTTTAGCTGTGAAGTCGTCCGTTAGACCCTGCATGCGGATCATGTCGCCGTTGTTCACAGTTGCGATGGTAACAGTGTCAGCTTGTGCGCTGCCCACTGCGATAAGCGACATCGCGGTCGCCGCACGAAGTGCGTCTCGTAAGTACATCCGACTCCTCCCTTGATTGGATGTTGTAGGAGTACGGTATGAAAAAACTGTTCTTGGTGTCAACATAAAATTTTACGCGCGGCAAGTTTTAATTTTTCCTTAAGCGGAAGCGCGCATAATCAACTTGCCCTCGAACAAAGTTTCCTCGCGCGGCGTGTCGTCGCCTTCAATCGAGCGAAACAGAATCTCCACAACACACCGTGACACCGAATCATAGTCCTGCGCAATGGTTGTTAGAGGCGGACATGTAAAACGCGAAAAAGGGTGGTCATCCTGACCTGCCACGCGAATCGTACAATCCGGATCACGCCCCACGCGTAGACGTCGTTCATAGCACGCAGTCAGAAAGCCAATGGCCAATCTGTCGTTGCTGCACAGAACCGTATTTGTACTGAATTGCTGACGTTCAAGCGCTTTGCCACCCTCGACGCGCCCAATTTCTTCAATCGCCCAGCCTTGGCCTTCCGCTTTGACGATAATCGGTTCATGGCCCAGTTGCTCCATCGCCTTAATATACCCTTGCCGCCGCTTATTGGCGTTTGGGTTTGACGGATTGCGCATTTCGAAAAAGCAGGGGGGTTCGCCAGTGCGACATAGATAATCGACAATTAACATTGAAAACTGCGGGTTATCCGAGCCGACAAAAGCCAAACCAAGGTCTTGGATGTTACTGTCGAACAAGACGGTTGGAACGTCGTCGCAGAACTTTTCTATGGCCCCACGTTCGGATGCACGTCCCAGAGGTGCAAGCAGTACACCCGCCGGTTTCAAGGAACGCAGACTGTCCAGAATATCAACTTCGAGAGCTGGGTTCCCATGCGCGCTGTACAACGTTGGACGGTATCCCGCATCAATACAACGTTGTTCAATGGTGCGCGCAATTTCGGCAAAGAACGGGTCGGCCAGATAAGGCACAACGATACCGACATTCTTGGTTAGCTTTCGGTTCTGATTCATCGCATAGATGTTTGGTCGATAGTCGTGTTCTTCCAGCGCCGCTTCAATACGCTGGCGTGTGGAGGGGCGTACACTTTCGGGATCATGAAAGAACTTCGAAACCGTTGGTCGGGATATCCCGATCACGGCTGCGAACTCCTCCATATTCCGTATCTTGGCTTCGCTCATTCCACCTCGCTTCCAGTGAATGCTTGTAATTGACGCTATTCGAGAATGCGCCCACAGTCACCTTTACATGCTTCACACTGCCTTACCGCGCGCAAAGATTGCAAGTCGCCATGGCAAAAATATGTTCGGTTTTCGTTGAGTTTTCGAGAATTATCGTAACTCAGGGTTGAAATCCGAACTCTTGCGTATGCCTGATGTTGCGACGCGAACGGGTCAAGTGATGGCTTGTTGGCCCCGAAGTGTCATCGCTGTGCGCCGCAAAACATCCAAGATATGATCAAGCGTAGCAGGGTCAGAGACATGGTTGACGGACACTGCCGTACCCAACACGGATTGCACCGATCCGATGACCCCGACAGGCACGGCAATGCCGCACATGCCCATTTCGAATTCATTCCGCACGACGGCGAATCCTTGTGCACTCGCCTCCTGTATTTTCGATTTGATCGACCACAGGTCCATATCGGTGGCTTCTGTCAAACGCTGCATTTCGGTCTTGGCCAGAATATCCACGGCCGATTCAAAAGGCGTGCGCGCCAGCAACATCCGCCCAATGGCCGTGTGCAACAGCGGCAATGTGCTGCCCACGGAAAACCCCAAAGACACACGCGCTGACGCCATAGCAGAGCGCGCCACGTAAATCGCGCGGTCTTCGTCGCGGATCGCCAGCGAAATCTCTCCGTCGAGCTCTTCTGCAAATTGATTGAGGACAGGTTGAATGGAGCGTCCGTAATCATGCGCCGTCAAATACCCCCCCGCCAGCGCCAGAACACGCGGTGTCAGGCAAAGGTTGCGATCCCGTTTGCTGAGGTATCCGGTGTCCAAAAGGGTCAGGCACAAGCGTCGCACCGTGGCCCGATCAAACCCGGTCAGGCGAGCGATGTCGGCCATCGTCAGGTCGCGGCGTCCGGTTTCAAAACAAGCCAGCACGCTGAGACCTTTTGCAAAAGTAGAAGCGCTGTCATTGCTGCTCATCGTGAAACCCTTTCGATTCCGGCTATGGTTGACTTGAAATTTCCATCGAAGGCCAGATGATTTTGACCATCACGGCACAAACCTAACGACATTTCAGAAGATCGGGAACGCGGTCCTTCGTGCAGATCGCAGCGAATGGTGGCTGTGAGCCCAAGGTGCAGGATGCTGCATATTGCATGAAAGTCTGCTATCACGCTTCTGATAAGAAAGCGGAGGCCCCACGACTGATCTAGTTGTGCCGTTTCGAGTTCATTTGTAGCTTAAAAGTTTGTGGAGGCCTTGCTCAAATTTGGATCAAGGAATTGCTCACTATGAGTATGTGCTTACAGTTAATTTCTATTAACCCTCAGGACATAGAGAAGCTGTCGCTTGGCGACACAATTGAAGAATTATTGGATGAACACTTTGAAGCCCGAAGCGACTATGCACTTGACCTAGATAAGAATTGGGATGGTGTCGACTTTCTGTTTTATCGGGCAGATCAGTCATCGTTCTCTCGCAATTGGTTAACCGAGTCGGGTGAGCAAATTGGCGAGGACCTAGGATATGGACCTGCGCGCGTTTGGACCAGTGAGTTGGTAACTACAATCACCGAAAAGACAAAATTGCGTGACGCTGCTTCACTCAACGCCGCCTTCGACTTTGAGTTATTTGAGCAAGCGGAAGTGTATCCTAACATTTGGGATCAACAAGACCCCCAAGACAGAGATATCATCTTGTCTGCGTGTTCCTATCTTCAACGGATGTTGCGAGCTACTACAAATCGAGGAGACGCCCTTTTGGCTGCCCTAGTTTAACGTGTACCCATCTTAAAAGCTGCCATTGGCGCAGCCGCAGCGAACGGCGGCTTCGTCCGCCTAACCGACTTTGGCGCAGCCCTGCCGAACGTCCAGTTTAAGTCAGACTTGCGTGACGTTTAACCCAAAAGGACGAGCTGCGCCCGTCTGATCAAACTCAGAAAATCCATCTGATCGGGTTCAAGAGGCTCGACGTATCGCCATTTCGATGCGATATTGTACGATATGCGGTGTTAAGTTCGTATAACGCACAATCTGAACGTATCTAAGGCTAAAATGACCCAAAACGATCAGACAAAGACCGAGGCCTCGCTGGACCAAGGGGCGGATACGTGGGTTGTGATTGCGCGCTCAGAAGACTTGGACACTGCGCGACCGGTCAAGCCAATCACGTTGAACGGTCAGAATCTGGTGCTGTTTCGGGATGACGAGGGCGAACTGGGATTGATTGGGCGCAACTGTCCGCATCGCGGGGCGGATTTGTGTTTTGGTCGGCTCGAAGATAACGGTTTGCGGTGCCCGTTTCATGGGTGGCATTTCGACAGAACCGGCCAGTGTGTGGAACAACCTGCGGAACCGGAAGGGTCACTCATGTATAAATCCATCAAAGTGCCCATGATCAAAGTGGTCGAATTGAACGGCCTGATCATGGCCTGTCCGGATTGACCTGCGATGCCTAGATCAACGCAGTTTTCATCCGAAAGTGTCTCACGGCAAAAGGAAATGACCAGATGATCAGTCAACAGCTGAACGATCAGATTACACGTGTCGGACCGGCGGACCCTGCTGGTCGGGTGTTGCGTCATTACTGGCAGCCCGCAGCGTTGGTCGATGAATTGGAAGGTCGCGCCAAAGTTCCCGTGAACTTGTTGGGGGAACGGCTGGTTCTGGTTCAACATACAGACGGAGCGCTGTCGTTGGCGACACGTGTGGCGCAGGCCTCAGAACCGTCTGCGCATTATCCAGCGCCGGACGCCATAACGATTGATCCGGATGGGCCGCGGTATCCGGTGGTGGCGCAAAAGGGCATTTTGTTTGCCTATATGGGTCCGGGTGATCCGCCGCCCTTCCCGAATTTCGACTGTTTCAGGGCGCCGGACACGCATGTGTTTGCGTTCAAGGGCCTGTGGCATTGCAATTGGTTGCAAGCGCTTGAGATCGGAATCGACCCTGCCCACGCGTCGTTCTTGCATCGCTTCCTTGAGGATGACGACCCCGAGGACGGCTATGGCAAGCAGTTTCGCGACAAGGCGGCGCATACGGATATGCCGATGACGCAAATCCTAAGGGAATATCCGCGCCCAGACATCGAAGTGGAAGAAACCGGGTATGGTTTAAAGATCACGGCGCTGCGGCATATGGAGAACGATCTGACCCATGTGCGTGTGACCAACCAGATCTTTCCCGATGCGATCTGTATTCCGATGTCGCGCGAAATGACGATCACGCAGTGGCATGTGCCGGTCGATGACGAGACATGTTATTGGTACACGCTGTTCACCAGCTTTCAAAAACCTGTCGATAAAGATGTTATGCGGGCGCAACGGCTCAAGGAACATCGCCTGCCTGATTATGCGCCACTGAAGAACATGGACAATGAGTACCACTTTGATCCGGCAGAACAGGAACGGCTGACCTATACTGGTATGGGGCTGGACATTAACGTGCATGATCAATGGGCGGTTGAAGGCATGGGGCCCATTCAAGACCGCACGCGCGAACATTTGGGGCGCAGTGATGTGGCGATCATTCGATACCGACGGATGCTAAGACAGGCGATCAAGGCCGTTGAAGAGGGCAATCAAGACTCGCTGTTGATGCAAAAAGATGCTGAGGTGGCTGGCATTATTGGTCCCTTGTCCAATGACGCAATCGCATCAACCCACGATTGGGATGCGTCAAGCTGGCAAGCTGACATGCAACGACGGGACGCGTGTCCTTGGGATGCATCTGTTGGGCCGGATCACAGGCAGTAAGGAAAACCGCATGCGTGCGTCAATGTCAGAACAAATTGCATCGGGGACGATGGCGGCGCGCGGTGTGCTTGATGAGGAAGGCATTCGCAAAGCCGCCGCATTGGTGCAGCGTGTTGAAACGGATGGGTTGGAAACCATCCGGCTTGTGTTTCCTGACCAGCACGGGATTTTGCGCGGCAAAACGATTGTGGCGCGGGCGTTGACGTCGGCGTTTTCATCTGGCATCGGTGTCGCCTCGACGCTGTTGCTTAAGGACACGTCACATCGGACGGTTTTCCCCGTTTGGGACGAAGACATCGCCATTGATGCGCATCCGCTGAAGGGCGCAAGTGATGTGTTGTTGGTGCCTGATCCAGATGCGTTTTATCCGGTGCCTTGGTCGCCCCATTCCGCGATTATGTTATGTGACGTCGTCCATCGATCCGGTGATCCAGTGTCGATCAGTGCGCGCACGGTGCTGACGCGGGCCACTGACCAACTGGCCACAGCGGGATATGGCGCGTTGTTTGGGCTTGAGGTCGAGTTTCAGATATTCGAACGGGTCGATGCAGCGCTGGACCATCCCCAAGCGACAATGCCGCCAGCCCCAGTGCAGACGCGCAATTTGAACCAAGGCCATCAGTACCTGACCGAAACCCGTTATGACGCGGCGGACGGAATTCTGGACGATATCAGACGTGCGGCAGATGACATGGGATTGGCGGTGCGCACCGTTGAAATCGAAATGGGCCCAAGCCAGTTTGAATTCACCTTTGATCCGGCAGATCCAAAGACCCAAGCGGATCGGTTCGTCATGTTTCGAACATTGGTCAAAGAGCTGTGCCATCGCAAAGGGTTGCATGCCACGTTTATGGCCAAGCCAAAATTGCCAAATGCGGCGGCAAATGGCTGGCATATTCACCAGTCGCTGTCTGATTTGAAAACCGGGCAAAACCTGTTCATGCCGCACAGCGATGACGCGTTGACCGCTCATGCGGATGGTTGGATCGCGGGGCTGTTGGATCATGCCAGCGCGTCTTGTTTGCTGACCACGCCGACGATCAATGGGTATAAACGGTACGCTCCGTTTCAGTTGGCCCCCAATCGCATTCAATGGGGCAGCGACAATCGCGGCGCGATGGTCCGCGCGTTGTTATACGCAAATGACACGGCCAGCCGCATCGAAAATCGCGTCGCGGATACCACAGCCAACCCATATTTCGCCTTCGCGGCACAGCTATTGGCTGGGCTGGATGGGATCGAACGGCAGGCCAAGGCCCCTGCCCCGACGCACACGCCCTATGATACAGACGCCGCCCATTTGCCAAGCAATCTGGCGCAGGCCATAGATGCATTTGACGGCAGCGCCTTTTATCGCAAGGCCATGGGTGACGCGTTTGTGGATTACCTTGTTCACATCAAACGGGCCGAATGGGATCGTTATTTGATGACTGTTTCGGATTGGGAACATACCGAATATTTCAACCTGTTCTGACGGGTCGGGGCATGAGCAATGATCTGGGTCTGCCATGCGATGCCACACCAGTGCGCGCGCAGGTGTTCGAAGACACGTTGGACGGCTATATCCCGCTTGAGCTGTCCATCCAGAACATGTTGGACCGTAATGGATTTCAGGCCGCTTGGATTGTACTGATGCACGCGCCGGTCATGGATATCCCCGGTTTGGCCGCAACCGCACCTGTGCCGCTGATCTTGCCCCAATCCTGTTCCGGTTTGATCGATAGCATGGACATTGTCGCAACGCGTCTGAACACAGGAACACAATTGTCGGGTGTCGGTTCATGGCGGTGGAGCGCGGCAGACCGTGCGCATGAAACAGAATTTGCGCAAAAGCATCGGCTGGGCGAACCTGTGTTCATCCGGGGCATCGGGTTTGAACGCACTGAAACCCCGTCGTTGTTCAGCCAATCCTTTGGACCCTTGGCCTTAGCGGACCCACAAAGCAGCACCGTTGCGTTTGTGCGCTGCAAGCCTTGCGATCTGGAACCGCAATTGCAGGCATTGGGATGGGCGCGCACCGCCATTTGGAGCATGGGGGAACATGAGGGCCGCAGAATTTGCGCCAGTCATGCGTTTCAGGCCCCCTCTGCCCTGTTCGCTGACATCTTTATGCGCGATGACGCGAACAGGTTGGCCACCAGTGAACGATCGCCCCTTGCCCGTTGCGATTATGTTTTGGTTGATTTGACAGGCACACTGCCAAACGTTGACGCATTGGCGTGCAGAGCTTTGCGTTGATTGTGCGGGATTCCCGTTATTCTCAACCTACACGCGTTTAAAATCCCCAACCCAAGAATAGTTGACTAGATTGAACGCAGACGACGTTTTTTCAACAGATTCGAAAGGGTGCATTATGTCTTTTCCGATGTCTCGCCGGTCTTTTTTGGCAACCGGAGCCAGTGCCAGTTTCATTGCGTTACATCCGTTTGCTGCGCGCGCCGCCGCAAACCAAGCGCATTTGCGCATTATGGAAACCACCGATCTGCATGTGCATGTGTTCCCCTATGACTATTACGGGGATCGCGCTGTTGATACGGTTGGTTTGGCCAGAACCGCTGCCTTGATCGAAGATGTGCGGGCCGAGGCTGGCAATGCCATGTTGATCGACAATGGTGATTTTCTTCAGGGCAATCCGATGGGCGATTACATCGCTTATGAACGGGGCATGAAAGAAGGTGACATGCACCCGGTGATCACGGCCATGAACACGTTGGGCTTTGATGCCACGACGTTGGGCAATCATGAATTCAACTACGGGCTCGATTTCCTGACAAAATCCATGGCCGGGGCCAGTTTCCCGGTCGTCAGCGCGAATGTCGTTCTGGAAGAGGGTGCAGACCCTTTGAAGGACAAGACTTTGTTCAAGCCCTACGTGATCGTGGACAAAGAGGTGGTGGATGGCGCGGGCCAACCCCACACGATCAAAGTCGGTTTGATCGGGTTTGTTCCGCCCCAGATCATGCAATGGGATCGGCGTCATTTGGAGGGCAACATCATTGCGCGCGACATTCTGCAAACGGCGCGGGCCTATGTACCGCAAATGAAAGAAGAAGGCGCCGATCTGATTATCGCGCTTAGCCATTCTGGCATTGGCGGGGTCAAGGAAGAAGAGATGATGGAAAACGCGTCTGTTCCATTGGCGCGCATCGAAGGCATTGACGCAATCCTGACCGGGCACCATCACCGTGTTTTCCCATCCAAAGCCTATGATGGTGTCGAAGGTGTCGACACAGCCGCCGGCACGATCTTTGGCAAACCGGCCGCAATGGGCGGGTTCTGGGGATCGCATTTGGGGCTGATCGACCTGATGATCGAATCCTCGGGCGGGGAATGGAAAGTGGTGGCGCATACTGCCGAAGCGCGGCCCATTTCCAAGCGCAACGAAGATCGATCCATCACGCCCTTGGTGCAAAGCGTGACCGCGGTTGAGGACAGTGTGCGCACGGATCATGAGGAAACGCTGGCCTATGTGCGGCGAGCCGTTGGCAAGACAGACGCGCCGTTGCATTCCTATTTTGCATTGGTTGCGGATGACCCATCGGTGCAGATCGTTTCGATTGCCCAGAAATGGTATATCGAACAGATGCTGGCGAGCACTGAATTCGCTGGGTTGCCGATCCTTTCCGCTGCCGCCCCGTTCAAGGCAGGCGGTCGCGGCGGGCCGGAATACTATACGGATGTGGCCAAGGGCGATGTCGCCATCAAGAACGTGTCCGATCTGTATCTGTATCCCAACACAGCCCGCGCCGTGCTGGTCACCGGCGCGCAAGTCAAAGGCTGGCTGGAACGATCTGCCGGGATGTTCAATCAAGTTGAGGCAGGATCAAAAGGGTCTGTCCTGCTGAACCCGGATTTCCCATCCTTCAATTTCGATGTCATCGACGGTGTGTCCTATCAGATCGACCTGAGCCAGCCGTCCAAATTCGATCCAAAGGGCGAGCTGATCAATCCAGACAGCGCGCGTATCGTCAATTTGACGTTTGACGGGCAACCCGTAGATCCGGCACAGAAATTTGTCATCGCGACCAACAATTACCGGGCCTCAGGGGGCGGTAAATTCCCCGGCGCGTTGGGGGATACGATCATCTTTGAAGGGCCCGACACCAATCGGGACGTCATCGTGCGCTATATCGTGGACAAGGGCACGATCAACCCAAGTGCGGATTCCAATTGGAGCTTTGCGCCGATGCCCGGCACGAGCGTGCTGTTTGAAACGGGTCCCAAGGCCAAGGATTACGCCGATAGCGTAGAAGGCGTGACACTGACCCCTGTCGGAGAAAGCGAAGAAGGGTTCACCCAATTCCGGCTTGATCTGTAACCCTCTCAAACCGACAAACGCCCGCATTGATATATGCGGGCGTTTTTGGGTGGCACAGCTCTTGTGAGGCGTCTTTGGCCATTGATCTGCTCAAAGCGCTGTTCCCTAACCTAGGGCGTCGACACTTCGGTCGCACCACAATGCAAGGCAGGTTATTTGCCCCCTGTGCGTCCAGATCATGAATGATCAGGACGCCAAGTGTTTGATCAAGCGCACCGATACCTTTGTTCTAATTCGCCCCCCCCTCACCCAGCGAGTGATGGAAGGAAGAGGACGATTGCTGGGAATGCGACGAGGAGGGCTATTGTGATGGCGTCTGCGATGAAGAAGGGTGTGACGCCTTTGAACACGTCCTGCACTGTCAGGTCATCGCGCACGCCGGCCACGACAAAGCAGTTGAGGCCGATGGGGGGCGTGATCAGGCAGAACTCGGCCATTTTCACCACCAGGATGCCAAACCAGATGGCGCACATCGGGCCGCTCATGCCGAAGGTGCTGTCAGCGGCGGCGACGGTTTCGCCCCCGTTCAGGGCCATCACCGCCGGATAAACCACAGGCAAGGTCAGCAACAACATTCCAATCGCGTCCATGAACATGCCCAGCACCGCATAGGCCAGCAGGATGCACACAAGGATCAGCATCGGCGACACCGTCAGGGACGTGATCCAATCGCTGAATGCGCCCGGCAAATCGGCAAAGCCCAGAAAGCGCACATAGATCAGCACGCCCCAGATGATGGTAAAGATCATCACCGTCAGCTTGGCCGTTTCAATCAACGCCTCTTTCAGCTCGGGCCAGCGCATGCCCCGCCCCAAAGCCATGCAAAAGACGATAAACGCCCCCACGGCTCCGCCTTCGGTGGGTGTGCCCCAAGCATCGCCAAAGGGGTTGTAGACAAAGAAGATAATGATCACGACCACTGCCACAATCGGCAAGGCAGGCAACAAGGCACTGAAGCGTTCGCGCCAGGTGAAGCCGCCCACAGGCGGTCCGACCGATTTAAAGATCACCGCAATCCCGATGATCAGGATGGCATAGACGATGGCCGAGAAGACCCCCGGAATAAAGCCCGCCAGCAGCAGCTTGCCCACATCCTGTTCCACGATGATCGCATAGATCACCAAAATCGCCGAAGGTGGGATCAACGAGGCCAACGTGCCCCCTGCCGCCACAACCCCTGCGGCGAACTGTTTGTTATACCCGATCTTGAGCATCTCGGGGATGGCGATACGCGCAAACACCGCCGCCGTGGCAACAGATGCCCCCGACACCGCCGCAAAGCCCGCCGTGGCAAACACCGTCGACACCGCAAGCCCCCCCGGCACCCATGCGATCCAGCGTTTGGCCGCCTCAAACAGCGCACTTGTGAGTTTGGCGTAATAGGCCAGATAGCCGATCAGGATAAAGGTCGGGATCAGGCTAAGCGCCTGCGCCGAGACTTTGGAATGGGGCACTTGGCCCGCCACTTTGACGCTGATCTCAAGCGATTTACCAAAGCGGTCGGGCGCATAGTCAAACCCGTTCCAGCGCAGCCAGACAAGGCCGACAAACCCAGCCATTGCCGCCGCAAAAGCCACCCGCATGCCCAGCACAACCATGGCCAACATACCGCCCGTAACCCACAGGCCGATGGTGATCGGATCCATCAATCTGCCCCTTCCAGTTGTTCCGCCTCAGCGCGGGCCTGTTCAGACACGCTTTGGATAAGAGGCACGGCCACGGGCCGATCAAGATTCAAAACAAACGCCCGCCCATAGCCCCAGACCTGCAGGCACAGGCGCAAGCACAACAGCCCAAAGGCCAACGGCACCATCAGTTTGGAGGGCCAGATGGGCAGGCCGATATCGATCGAGCTGTCCCGGCTCCACAATGGGCGCGTCATGTCAAACGAGCGATCAAAATGCGACCAGCTGCCCCAGACCAGCGCCACCATCAGCACCAGGATCAACAGAACCGAGATCAGCTCGAACAGCCACAACAGCCGTCCCCGCAACGCTCCCACCAGAATGTCCATGCGGATATGCCCGCCTTCGCGCTGCA
>JBDWUA010000009.1:0-213710 GCA_039984715.1 Paracoccaceae bacterium
GTGCGGCTCAGTACCACATTGTCCGAGCCCACGTCCGTCAGACGCAGCACATCCGTCTCGGTCTGCGATTGGCTCCAGTCATAAATCACATCGTTGCCATCGCCCGTCGACCACACATAGGTGTCGCTGCCGTTGTCCGCAAGTATGTCGGAATAGTGATTACTATCCCCACCCCACAACTCGTCATCGCCCAATCCACCAATTAGTCGATCTGCGCCGTCCCCAGCAGACAAAGTATCATCGCCAACACCCCCCGACAGCTCTTGACTGCCTGTGCCATTTGTTAAGTTTGTTCCATTGCTTGATGGATCTTCAATCACTTCATAATTTGGAATTTCTGAAACATGTTGCGAATGTCCAACCTGCAAGTACTCGTAACTCTGCGCAAGAGACGCAACAAACTGTTCTTTTGTGATGCGTCCTGAGGACAGGTTGTTTGTCCAGTCATACCGCTCCTCTGAGGTCGGCGCTCGACCAAGAGCATTTTGAAAGGCTTCTTCGACAAATGTTTGTCCAGAAAGCCCTTTCAGTGTGTTGGTACCTACTCCAAGTATGTCACCATCCAAAGACAGAAGCGTAGATGCAATGTCATCAAGGTTATCTGTGCCATCAAGCAGACGTTGCGACAAAACAGACAATTCTTGCACTGTTGCATCGCGATCGTAGACGATGTCGATAACACTCTTAATCTGCGTTTCGACATAAGCACGGTCAAGGCTGCGCTCATATTCGGCCGGGTTCATGATGACATCAAAGTTATTGGTGGGTCTATGGCCATTGCCGACAACCATGTGTTCAGCAGATTCCGAAACGGCTAGCGCGATTTCTGCGCGTGTAAGAGTGTTTGCGGCCAAACCGCTCAAAGCCGTGTCAAGCTCGTCGAGGCTGGCTCCGCGACCGTAGGAGCTTAGATAAATTTGACCTATAAATTCGGCGTTGCTCATTGTGCCGTAGCGAGTGAAGAATTCGGAGGAACTGATCAAATACGCTGTTAAGCCCGCGCGATCCAACTGCCCTTCTGCAAAATGATTGACCAGCATTTCCTGTTCGGCGGTGTCAATGTCTCGATCCAAGACAGTATCATAAATACTTGCAGCTTCTGCGAGCATGCGCGATTTAACCGTAGCATCAAGTCGTATAGTTGTGGTTGACGTGCCCTCTGTCACCGTCCAGGTTTCAATGCCCGCAGCATCAAATTTGTGTTCAGCAACGATGCCAGACGCACCGCTAAGCCCGTTGTCCCAAGTGTAACTGCCATTATCGACCGCCGACTTGGTATATGTCTGGATAGCCCCATTACGATTAACAGTTTGTATCAGGCCATCCGAAGACGTGGTTGTGACAAAGGTGCTGTTCTCTCTCCCTGCATTGTTGAAGGATCGATGGGTAACAATCGTTTCACCGTCAGCACGGACCTCGATGTTGCGCCATTCATCTGCAATGCCATTGCCATCATAATCATGAGTTTCGACTATCTGACGTCCATCACTACTGACGAACATTTCGGATTTTGAGCGGAGGTCCCCGTCTTCATAGATCGTCTCGCTGACGGTTGTGCGGCTTCCGTCAGCATTCAGTGTTGTCTCTTCCGACTCCGTACCGTCGATCGTACCATCTCCATCCACATCGATAGTCGTCGTTTTGGATAAACCATTGGCTGCCCCGGTCGTGATCTCTTGGTAAATCAGCTTACCATTCGCGAGCGTCTCGTCATAAGTTGTGATCGTATTACCAGCATCATCGAACTCCGTCGTAGAGATGTGCGTCCGCTCTGTAGTGCCATCGCCGTCGTTGTCGAAACTAGCCGTGAGTACCATACCATTGTTAGTCTGCGCTATACTGGCTCGAGCTTCGATAACTCCAGGCCAGGACAGGTCTTCGTACATCGTCGTCACTGTTCGGCTGTCATCAACATCTACTGTCATACGTTGATCTACCCGACCATCGCCGTCACGGTCTGTCTCGTGAGTGGTAGACCAACCGTCTTCACTAACCGATGTCGTGGTCGCCCGACTAAGTCGGAAGCCACCACCATATTCGTAGGTCATTTCTGTAAGACCACCAGACGCACCGAGTGTCGTCTCCATGATCCGATCGATACTCCCGTTACCGTCAAAGTCGCTCACATCACGCGTAAACAGGCCATTGCCGCTTACCGTCACCTCAAGTTCTGAGACCACATCGAATGTCTCATCGATGGTGGAAGTCGTTGTGACAACGTCGCCATCAGCCTCGAAGAATATCTCGACGTCTGTCGTGAATTCAAACAATCCATCTCCATCTAAATCAAAGCGCGCCTTCGTAGAAAGACCATCATCGCTGGCGGTGTACTCTTCTTCACCTAAGCTGATATTTCGCCCGTCATAGTGCTCCACCGAACGCCAAGTTGTTCCGTTCGATCGAATGCCTCCAGTCTCCGAGATAATATGTTCTGCCATGCCATCTGCATTGCGATCCGTTGCAATGCGTCGCGAAAAGCCATCAGCGCTGTTCGTCTCGACGCGATTGGCCTCTTCCGTTCCCCCAGAAGAATGGTAGGTCGTGACTATTCGACGTTCTCCATCATCTTCGATTGATGTGACTGAGCGTTCATCGAAGTAACCGTTACCATCGACATCCACTTCGGAGATATTAAGCCTTTGGTTTGCGCTGATCACCGACATTGATGTCCCAATGACAGTGTTGTCGGCAGCACGGCTTTCGGACGCATTGGTTTCGCTGCCGTCTTGGGCAAGTGTCCGAGTATTGGTTATTGTACGGTCAAACTGTCCATCTCCATTGGCATCTACTGCCTCGGATGAGGTCAGACCATCGCCGCTAATTTGCGTTACGATCTTGTGATAAACGGAGTTATCCTCGGCCCTTTCCTGGGTTTTAGTTTTTCTAGATCCGTCAGCTTCTAGTGTTGTCAGAACGGTTTGTTTGTGTTCGACAACGCCGTTACCATCCCTATCGTTTTCAGTAATTTCGTATAGTCCGTCGCCGGATATGGTGACGTCCTGACGGCTTTGCAAACTATTGGTTTCTGAAAATTGCTTGATGACAGTATTCTGACGACCATTTTGAAATACGGTTTCCTGTGACCAGTCATCGATTTGACCGTCGCCATTCACGTCGACTCGGGTGATAACTTGATCGGAATTATCTGTCGTTAAAACGTTTGTTTTACTACGTTTAACGTCGTTCGCATCCCTAACTTCGGTAATCGACTGAACGCTTCCATCATCGTTCAGTTTGTCGACTTCTATTAGCCTTAAGTCACCCATCCCATCGCCGTCATTGTCAAGTAATGTAACCGTACGTAGGCCATCGTCGCGAAGCGTAGTTTCAACCGAAGACAACAGATCGTCGTTTGCTGACTTTGTCACTTGTGTCGTGACACTTTCTCCATTTGCAATTAGATTTGTTGCGCTGGTTTCTACCCGTTCAAACGTGCCATCTCCGTCAGCGTCGTCTTTCATGATTTCGGTCAAACCATCGTCACTGACTATTGAGACTGAAGACTGCCGGGTACTCAAGTCACCATTTTTTATGGCAGTCGTCGTCGTACGGCTGCCGTCGGAATTTAAAACGACAGCGGTCTCTGAGATGATGTCGAATTGACCATCACCGTCCAAATCAGCCGTCGTGGTTGATGTCAGGCCATTCGCGCTGATCGACGTTTGTGACGACGAGATTATTGACCCATCTGTGGCTGTTTGATTTTCAATGACAACGATCGATCCATCCGACGCTTCGATCGAGCTTGTCGCCAAATCTATGGCCCCATCACCATCGGTATCTGACGTTGATGTTTGCGTCCGGCGATCCGCGCTTTCCGTTGAAATGGTCTCGCTCAAAAGCGTAGAGCCATCACCAGAAAAATTTGAAACTGTCCGTGTTACGCTGCCGTCTTGTTCCAAAACTTGAACGTCGACAGCCTGCCGATCAAACCCACCATCACCGTCGGTATCCGTTTGCGATGTAATGGACAGACCATCGGCGCTACTTGTAACGAATGATTGGTTACGTAGGGTTCCATCTTGGTTTGTGGTTGTAAGCGTCCGGGTGGACTCTCCTGATCCGTCTACAGTTGTGACATTCGAGATAACCGTTTCAAATTGATTATTGCCATCCCGATCGACCAAGGTGGTAGTGGACAAACCGTCAGCCGTTGACACAGTCGTACTACTTGAAAGAACTGTGCCATCCAGAGACCGGTCTTCGTCCAATGTCGTGCGATCTTGTGTCGTACTATCAACAGTAACCGACCGGACTCGTTCATCAGCATCAAAAATACCGTTTTGGTTCAGGTCAACCCATGTCTCAGAACTAACTTTGTCTGCACCAAGGGTTGTCTGCTGTTTGGTACGAACCGATCCATCTGTGTTTGTAACAGTGACGGTATTTACACGACCACCATCTGTATTGATTAATGTTTCATCCACTACAATCGTGTCGAAATCTCCGTCGCCATCCACATCAGACTCAATGGTTTTAATCAACGCATCAGCGGATTGGGTTTGCACCACGGCACTCCGCAGGCTTCCGTCACCATTCTCAATTCTTAGGTTGGACGTGCTTCCGCCTCCGGCATCTAACACGATAGACAAATCCTCTCGCGTATCGACGCTGCCGTCGCCATCGACATCACGGGTAATGACTTTGCTCTGACCAACCGGGTCAACAATTAGCGTTTCTGATGATCTCAGGCTACCATCCTGATTGGTTCCAACCGAGCTTTCCGTTCGGCTACCATTACTATGTTCCAGAATCGTATGTGTAACGACTAGGTCGTCTTGCCCGTCGCCATCCTCATCTGAGCCTTTTGTGCGAGCCAAGCCATCTATGGATGTCCCCTCGCTAGAGCTCCAAATGACTGAGCCATCCTCTGCAAGATCGCGGATAACTGTGTTGCGACTGCCATCCACATTGGTCGTACGCAGTTCTTCTTGGTCAAACCAGCCACCACCTGAAGAATCTCGCTGCACCGTCACCGAAGACCCATCAGCACTAGTTGCTGTAACCACCCGACTTACGAGGATCGCCGTTGCCAGCTCCGCGCCCGTATGGTTTGCAACCGTCTCAGTTTTGCTGCCATCCGGATGAGTGATCGTATCAATTGTCTGAACCCGATCAACGACACCATCGCCATTATCGTCGTATTTGTTAGTAACGCTTGCACCGTCCGGGCTGCTGATAGAAGTGATGACATAGGCCACCTCGCCATCCGCCGCATAGGCTGCGTTGGTCGCAACTCGGTTGCCAGCGCCATCTGTGCTTTCAACCTGTTCGACGCGATACCCCTGAGCCTCAGCTACCAGTGTTGCATTCGCAACAGTGCCCGTGGTGCCGTCACTGCGCGCAAAGGTCGTCTGCCCGGTGATCATCGAGCCATCCGGCAATTCTATCCGCGTTGTGTCTGCGGTCAGGTTGACCGAAGAAATACCAAGTTCTGCAAGCGTCTTAGAGGTGGTTGAACCATCGGGATTTGTGACCAAAAGCTTAAAGTTGGCAAACTCAGCATCAGACGCATCGAGAACCCCGTCGTCGTTGCTGTCAAATACAGCCCTCAGCGCTGCTAGATCGTCCGTAGCCGTAGGGTCCCATTCAGTAAAGACATATTCTTTCCTTTCAGAGATTGCACCATCACCATCATCGTCAATGAAAAGAACAGCATCTCCGACACTGGCCCACGCCGTGCGGTGCAACAAGCCATCGCCGCCAGAATCCACAAATGTAGTAGATTTGGATAGATCGGTGATCTCAATCCCGTCGCCGTCTAAATCTAAGATGAGAGGGCGATCATCATGAGTACTCCAGCCATTGGATTCTACGGAACCACTCGATGACCCTCCAGAAAAAGTGTTTCCGGCCGGTTCACCGTTCGGACCTGTGTGCACAGTCAATCCGGTCGGCTTTCCATTCTCATCCACCTGAACACGCGAAGAACCAGTGAAGGCCCCATTGCCACTGTAATGCTCGGTCTCCCCAGTAGCAGGGTTGAACGCACTAAAGCCGCTCGGTTTGCCAAGCGTGTCATGGAGACCAATTCCGTCACTTGTATCGAAGATGTTTAAAATACCATCCTTATCTCGATCCCCGAACCAGTCACCAAAGGAGTTGGTTTCACGGCCATTATAAAACCCGTCGCCATTGAAAGCGTCAGTTAAACTTGCCCCTAATGCACCCGGAAATGCTTTAATTCCTTCAGAGACAGCATGAGCAAAACTTCCCGGTATATGAAATACGCCCGTCAGAACGTTTGTAACCTGATCCCCAACACTACCTGGTTCGAAGCCCAAAGCTTCATCAATCCTTTGGTCGATTTTATTACCAAGCTCACCCAACCATCCCGACATATTGTGCACCCGAACACCATCTGCGACATAGGTATGATGCTCTGCAACTTCGAAATTGTAAGTCCGCCAACCGACTGAGTCCCCGTCACGCAAGGCTCTCGATTGACTTGAAAGCGCTCGCGATACGGAATTTTGCATGCCATTGTGGTGTGTAGGAGACGTGAACTTTGTCATAACAAATGGTCTTTCTGGTCAGTCGCAAGCGCGATCTTATAGTTCAAGCAAGCGCTTCAAATACATGTGATATCTGGAGAAAAGTTCTAACTTACCGCTCTGGGCCATATTATGGAATCCCTGCGTTGCGTGGCCTCCACTGCCTTCCCCTGCTTGCGGTTTTTAGGATGGTCCACCCCAACCCGTGGCGCGTCTGGATGGCTTTCAAAAGCAGGCGGCATATTGGGTTGCGGCTTTGATGGCTGCAACAACGCGTTGGAGTGATTGGTGTTCAGTCCGACCATACCTGTGGGCGCCGGCATCCGTGTGCCGATTTGCTCCCACTCCCCGGCGGCGTAAATCTCTTCCAGAGTGACCGCAGATCGAGCAAGGATATAATCCTCTGGCTTGGGAAGATTTTCGCCATAGGTATAAGGAAAATGGAATTTTTGTGCCTGAAGCGTTCCGTCGTCGCCCTTTGCCATGACGACCATGTAGCCATCGTTAGATATCTGCCAGCCATTGCTTTCAGCTATTTCCATAAAGGAAATGTGCCGACCATCCGACAGAACGATCTGCGTTCCAAAGCGGACCTTACCCGGCTTTGGCTCTGTCCATGAACCATTCGGGGCCTGCACGCTTGCCGCCGCATGGATCAGTCGGTCGCCAATCGAACCAACTTCGCAGTTGGTGGCCGCCCGGAACATCGTACTATCGGCGCGCATCATCGCCGCATCAGTGCGCAGGATGTCCATGATCGGGACGTGGTTGCCCCTGAACTTTCCGTCTGCACAAAAACAGGCATGACCGGGGGTGATACCGGTGCCCCAGAAATCCAGCACATGCGCAGCGTGATTTTGCATCGTGCGTGTCACCTGACCGGGTTTGATTTGCCCTTTGGCGTCATAAGATACAACTAGATCGCCGACTTCGACCTCAACGATTGGCTTGTCCCAGACCTTGGATAGGACAAGTTGTTCGCTGTATGTTCCGTCAGCACGTAGTTCAATCGACTGATCAAGTGGCCACATTTGAATTGATGTATCAGAGATGAAACAATGATTGACGCTGGCAACCGCAGATGCCTCTGCATTTAGTCGGTCAATTTCCGCTTGCCCATTCGGGACGGTATAAATCCATTGCTTTGGCCCACCTGGGCCAACTTCCGTAACGTGGATGATATCGACACGCTCACCGTTTTCCCACTTTGAGCCAATAACGCCGAATTGTTGTTTCAATTGGTCGCGGCCTTCACCATGCACCTGTGTTGCAACTGTGTGAGTCCGATCTCCTCCAAGTACCTCAACGTCATACAACGCTCCACCCAAAGCTCCCCCGCCAACAGAACCGCCAATCCCGCCAGTTATTGCAGGTACGCCACCGGCCATCCCACCAACAATGGACCCTGCAAGGCCGCCAATTACACTGCCCGCCAACTCAAAACCATCTCGAACTGTGAACGATCCGTCAGAAACGTGATGTGCCGCCCCAAAAACAACATCATTAACTACCATTGCAGTATATCTAGTCGGAGCGTGCGGAACTAATTCGTAGGGAGCGTTGGCGAGAACCCCAGTGGAGTTGAAAATATTGTGCTCACCTTCTTTGTTTCTACCAAAAGTTTCATTTTCCAGAAAATCCTGAATGTCCCCAAAGTTTACGGTTATGTCACTCATTTTCCGCACTCCTCATGCAAAACCTGACACAATTTTCAACGGCAAAAGCAATCGGTCCAAAAGCAATACCAAAATAGACAAGGGGAAATGCCCTTGTGTGGCTAAAACTTCCAGGGTCATATAGCCCTATATAACAAAGAAAAAGATGTATCACGCCATAACCAAGCATTCTTAGGCATCCTGCCCTGTCATTAGACAAATCTGTACCTCCCGTACAATACGTATGCGTAATCCACTCCACGCGAACAACTCATCAGCGCTCTCGTTGATTATATTTTTCAGATCGTTAGAGGCTTCATTCAATGAAATTCAGTATAAAACGATCGCCACAATTTTAAATTCCCGTCCACAAAAACGCGCCTCCATTTAGTACTAAAAGCACAAACTAAAAACACCTTTAAAGATTGCACTCATGTTTTATTTAACAAATTGGGGAGATCCGATCCTCGAGAAAAAAAATTTCCTATTTAGTTTACTCTTGGATATCTTCGCCTAATTCCATGATTTATTTCACCTCGCACCTTCCTCCAGAACGTGTATTCATCCACAAAAATAATTCCCTGTCCATACTAAAAGTCATCAATTTTTCCGAAAATCTAAAAAATGAACTCTTTTCTGCATAAAGTATCGCGATTTAACCTACACCTCATTCCCACTTGTTTTGCTGAACAAAAGATTGAGAATGGAGACGACATGCATAGACCCGTTTCGTTCAGTTTCCATGCGCACCTCAACACCCACAGACTGACGCAAACACAACCTGCCTCAGATTTAGAGGCAAGGCTTTGGGCATAGATAGATTTGGTCCAGATTCATCAGCTTGAATGCCTAATGGAAAATTCTCACAAGGTCATTGAGAAAACGCCTCCCCCCCACAAGAGTCCCATGAGTCAGAGGGGTTTAAGCTGAGGGCTGGGCATTCGGCTGTTCCATTGACGATTGCGAAGCAATTTTCCGATAGCCTTCGACCAAACATCCAAAATAACCCGTATTCTAGGAGATCAGGTCACTCGAACGTCCGTGTGCAAAATCCAGCGACTATAGACACCCAATCCCAAAACGATTGAACGCCCATTTCTGTTAGGAATGGGCGTTGCTTTGTAGCACAAATCGGTTGATGGGATTCACTTTATGAATCCAGTATGGTAGCTGGCGAACATGAGCAGCTGGATACCGAAGACTTATAAGACCAAGAACTGGTCAGACTATAACCGAGCCCTAAAACAGCGTGGTTCACTGTCGATCTGGTTTGACGCTAAGATGGTGTGGGATGCGACGGCATCTGGCAAGAGGGGGCGTCAACAGGCTTATACCGATGCGGCTGATCCAAGCTTGTCTGACCATGAAAGTGCTGTTCGGTTTGCCGCGAAGTCTAATTCAGGTTTTGGGGCAGACGACCGGGTTCATGGAAAGCCTGCTGAAGTTCGCGTGGCTGAATTGGACGGTGCCAGACTTCAGCACCTTGTGTCGGCGGTAGAAGACCTTGTCGGTCGTGATCCCATTCCGGGGCTCATTGGGGCCCTTGCAGCTTCTGATAGACAGTACAGGCATCAAGGCGGAGGGCGAAGGTGAATGGAATGCCCGCAAGCATGGCGGCCCCAAACGCCGCCTATGGCGCAAGATCCACATCGGGATTGATGAAGAAACACTGGAAACACGTGATGTCCATTGCCCGGCAGGCGATTTGCATGGCAAATCTGCCGAGAGGGGAGATCACCAGTGGCAGCATCGGTGACTCACCCATGCTACCTGACCTGCTCGATCAGATCCCACCGGACGAGGCGATTGGGAGTGTCACTGGAGATGGGGCTTACGATACCCGCAAATGCCACGATGCAATTGCAGCTCGTAATGCCCATGCGGTCATTCCACCGCGTAAGAATGCGAAGTTGTGGAGGTCTAACACGCCCGGAGCTAGGGCGCGAAACGAAGCTGTTCGAGCATCAAAGTATCTGGGCCGCGCATTATGGCGGCAGGTGACGGATACCACCGCCGAAGCCGCGTCGAAACAAAATGCATTGTGTGAAATTGCTCGGTCAATCTCTCATGGCCCGCGACTTCGATCGCCAGGTCGCAGAAATCCAAATCCGTGCCGCGATCCCAAATGGCTTCACAGCGCTTGGCATCCCAAAGACAGTGGCCGTAGCCTAAATCCGTCCAGCGTAAGGGGAGATCCGACTTCAAACCGATTTGTGCAACAAAGCCACTGAATGGTGTGCATTCTTTCTCAGGGCGATTGATGCCCAAGCTACCGCGAATATTGAAGTAGTAACTCAAATTCAAAATCTGCACGAAGAGATGAAACTTAGCTTTAGGGATGTTCTTCGCTCGCAACATTTTTCAGCAGCCGTTGATTACATTTTCTCAAATCCAATTTTTTGAATAACGGCTTCATAGAAAGTGCTAAAGCACCTGATTCAATCCTCAGAAGTTTCACACCCAGACTAGTTGACGAAGGCTTGTTAAGAAGCATCGTCGCTCCATCAGGGCGCGCACCTGGTCTCTATGCATTTTCTCCGTTGCTGGAAATTATATCGGTGGCCATCTAAATTTCTGAAAGTCAATAAAGTAGCTTAGGTTGAATAGACCGCAGAACTCAACTCGTTCGTATAAACGCTCGTATAAGTGATGGTCACTGAACTATTTTCCGTGAGCTTTCCGCTTTGTCTAGATTACGGCCCTACTCACAATTCTTGCTAATAGGTAGTGCAAATTGGTCGCGACATCCGATTGAATCGCACTTGATAACCATTGACGGTGGGTGGGGCTGATGATGGGGCTCAGCAAAATGCTCTGCTTCTAACACACTGTTTTTAGGTATATTCTAGGGTATTGTTGGTGCCCAGAAGAGGACTCGAACCTCCACGGCCTTGCGGCCACTGGCACCTGAAGCCAGCGCGTCTACCAATTCCGCCATCTGGGCACAGATGCGTGAGAAGCGCATGTAAGGCTGTGATTGAAGGCTGTCAAACGGATTCTGGGTTTTGTATTCAAGTTGAACGATCAGCGGCGAATTGGTGTCTTGTTCACATGCGCAGACAACTGTATCTCGAAGTACCATCGCACTATTCGGGAGCCGAAAGCATGTCCAAGCTGGTAACGATCTATGGAGGGTCCGGGTTTGCCGGGCGTTACATTGCACGTCGTATGGCCAAGGCCGGTTGGCGGGTGCGGGTTGCTGTACGGCGCCCGAACGAAGCTATTTTCGTCAAACCATACGGTGTTGTTGGTCAAGTAGAGCCTGTTTTGTGCAATATTCGCGATGATCAATCCGTGGCTTCGGTCATGAACGGTGCGGATGCGGTTGTTAACTGTGTGGGTGTTCTGGCCTCGAACGGCAAAAACACGTTCGAAGCCGTTCAGGCGGAAGGCGCGGCGCGAATCGCGCGGATCGCGGCAGAGCAGGGCATTGAAACAATGGTGCACCTGTCTTCGATTGGCGCTGATGCAACGGCAGAAAGCGAATACCAGCAGACAAAAGCGGAAGGTGAAGCAGGCGTGCTGAAGCACATGCCAAATGCAACTATTCTGCGCCCATCCATTATTTTTGGATCTGACGATTCGTTTTTCAACCGCTTTGCTGGAATGACGCGGTTTGGGCCCATCTTGCCGGTGATCGGGGCCAATACGAAATTCCAACCCGTTCATGTTGACGATGTTGCGCACGCTGCTGAACTGGCGTTGTCGGGTCAGGCTACTGCGGGTGTTTATGAATTGGGCGGTCCTGACGTGCACACGTTCCGCGATCTCATGTCAAAAATGTTGGGTGTTATTCATCGCCAACGTCTGGTTTTGAACATACCGTTTTGGGCTGCCCGTATCATGGGATTTGGCTTTGACATGGCAAACGCGATATCCTTGGGGCTTGTTCCTGCGATGGTGACGCGCGATCAGGTCAAGAACCTGAAGAACGACAATGTGGTGTCCGATGGCGTGCTTGGGTTTGATGATCTAGGGATCGAACCCGTCGCATTGGACGCTGTTCTACCAGAATATCTTTGGCCCTATCGCCCATCCGGGCAATATGACGATATCAAGAACAGCGCGCGTAATCTTCAGGCGTAAGCCCACGTGAGCAACGCCAGACCCAAAAAGACGCGGTAAATCACATACGGTGTGAAGCTGACCGACTTGAGCAATTGAAACATCAGTTTCAGAGCCAGCAGAGCTGCGACAAAAGCAAAGCCTGCAGCGATCGACGCGTCCTTGGCCAAATCCCAATTGGCTTGTCCAACAACATCCAAGCTTAGCACCGCGCCAGATGCTATGATGATAGGAATGGACATCAACATCGCCAATCGGGCTGATCCTTGTCGGTCATACCCAAGATGACGTGCTGCGGTGATCGTGATGCCCGAACGCGATGTGCCAGGAACAAGCGCCAAACATTGCGCGAGCCCCATGAACACAGCATGTTTCACTGTCCATTCCTCGGAAGAACGATCAACTGCGCCTTTTCGATCCGCCCAGAATAGAAGAAGTCCGAATAAAAGGGTCGTCCAACCGATGACGGCGACAGAACGAAAGGCTTCGTCCAGTCCTGTGACTTTAATGATAAGGCCAACAATCACCGCTGGGATGGTTGCAATAATCAGGCACAGGGCAAGAAACGCGCCTTTTGTGTCCACCTTGCCACGGATCAGGCGAGGAACACCAAATAGCGCTTCTTTGACGTCGCCCCAAAAATACAGAACCACGGCAAAAAGCGTCCCAACATGGACGGCGATGTCTATGGCCAATCCCTGATCTTGCGCACCCGTCAATTTCGGCAACAATATCAAGTGGCCCGAGCTGGATACCGGCAAGAATTCCGTAATGCCTTGAATCACTGCCACTACTAATAGTTGAAAAAGAGTCATTGAGCTGCCAATCTTCTGTTAGCATCACCTTTACAAGGGGTTGATTCCAAAGGCAAAGCGTGAATTAAGGTCCGTATCGGACATTAATTTTTACAAATTTTGCCGATCTGATCAGAAAAATGTTTGAGAAACTCCTTAATAGGTCAGTAGTTTTGACTTTTATCTGATCCCATGATCCCTTAAAGAACCGCAGACATGACGTTGGGAGAATGGGTATGGCGAAGCAGCCGATGCTGAAATTTGTGAAGATCGACCGGGACATGCCGGAAAAGCGGGTTGCTGAGACTCGCCGTGAGGATTTTCACGAGATCTATGCCGAGTATGCAGACGCCAAGGCCAAGGAACAGGCCAGCCGGTGCAGCCAGTGTGGCGTTCCGTATTGCCAATCCCATTGCCCACTGCACAACAACATCCCCGACTGGCTTCGCCTAACCGCCGAAGGGCGTCTGCGCGAAGCGTATGAGATCAGCCAAGCCACAAACACCTTCCCGGAAATCTGCGGACGCATTTGCCCGCAGGACCGCCTGTGCGAAGGCAATTGCGTCATTGAACAATCCGGCCATGGCACCGTGACCATCGGATCGGTCGAAAAATACATCACCGACACTGCGTGGGAAAACGGTTGGGTCCAACCCGGCACCCCGACATCCGAACGCACAGAAAGCGTTGGCATCATTGGCGCTGGCCCCGGTGGCCTTGCTGCGGCTGATGTGCTGCGCCGTGCGGGATTACAGGTTACTGTTTACGACCGTTACGACCGCGCCGGTGGATTGCTGACCTATGGCATTCCCGGCTTCAAACTGGAAAAAGACGTGGTCATGCGCCGCAATGAACAGTTGGAACAAGCTGGCGTAAAATTCGTTCAAAACTGCGATGTAGACGCCGATAAATTCGCCTCGATCCGTGCAGAGCATGATGCCATCATTGTGGCCACAGGTGTCTATAAAAGCAGGGAATTGGGCGGGCCGCAGGTGATTGCAGACGGGATCGAAAAAGCAATCGATTACCTGACAGCGTCAAACCGCAAATCCTTTGGTGATGATGTGCCAGAATTCGACAGCGGACGCTTGGACGCCAAGGGCAAACGCGTCGTTGTGATTGGCGGCGGTGATACCGCAATGGATTGCGTTCGTACAGCCATCCGCCAAGGCGCTGAATCAGTCAAATGTCTGTACCGTCGTGACCGCGCAAACATGCCCGGTTCACAACGCGAAGTCACAAACGCCGAAGAAGAAGGCGTTGTCTTTGAATGGCTGACTGCCCCAAAAGGCTTTGTCGAATCCGATGGCCGCGTCACTGGTGTGAACGTACAGCGCATGCGCCTCGGCGCGCCGGATGTCACAGGTCGCCAAGCACCTGAACTGATCGAAGGTTCAGACTATGTCGAAGACGCAGATATCGCCATCAAGGCGCTGGGGTTCGAACCCGAAGATTTGCCAACCTTGTGGGGCGAACCCGCATTGCAAGTGACGCGTTGGGGCACGATCAAAGCCGAATTCACGACCGGTAAAACCGAACTTGATGGGGTTTATGCCGTGGGTGATATCGTGCGAGGCGCGTCTCTTGTGGTTTGGGCCATTCGGGATGGGCGCGACTGTGCAGAAGCGATTCTTGAACAGCTTGGCAAAGGCGCGACGGCCATCGCAGCCGAGTGAAAGACAGCTTTCGCGCCCGAAAGCCAGCCATCAAAAACCGGGCCTGACCAGCCCAAAACCACGAAAGACAGCTTTGAGACCTGAAAGCCAGCTTTCAAGACCAACCAGCGAAACCGTCCAATTAGGACAACAGTTTTGACATAAACCGTGTCAATCGAAACTGAGTAGCGAGCGGAGACAAAAAATGTCGGCAACGGCAAATCGCAAAAAATCAGGAATGTGCCTGTGCGGCGCGGTGAAATTCCGTGCCCACGTGCCTGATTCTGCGATTCAGTTGTGCCATTGCCAACAATGCCAACGTTGGACAGGGGGCGGACCCCTGTCTGTTGTGCGGGTCAAAGACGTCGAAATCTCTGGTCAGGACATGATCCAATCTTATCACGCCAGCGCCCACGGCGAACGTGCCTTTTGCAAGGTCTGCGGAACAAACCTGTATTGGAAGATGCAGGATCATTCGATCACATTTTTGCCCGTGGGTTTGTTTGATGATCAAAACGGCATGGACGTGCGCGAAGAAATCTTTGTGGACCGCCGACCAAATTGGTTGCCCGCGCATCAAGATGCCAACCAACAAGACGAAGCCGCGATGCAAGCGCAGCTTCGGGACTTTTTGGAAGGGCAATCATGATGGCGTCCAAGCAAATCTCTGGGTCGTGCCTCTGTGGTGCGATCAAGGTTCAGGCCAAGGTCAGCAAGCCCGCCTTGCGCGCCTGCCATTGTGAGATGTGCCGCAAATTGACGTCGTCGATGTTCATGTCCATCAACACAGATCAGGACAGCATACAAATTACAGGCAATGTCGCCGTTTATTCGTCGTCCGAATGGGCAGAACGCGGATTTTGCCGCACCTGCGGGTCTGTCATCTTTTACAGCACCAAGGAAGACGGCGCGCGAAACCTATCTGCAGGTCTGTTCGAAAACGCCGCCCACGCGCCTATGAAAATGGAGTTTTTCTCAGACAACTGCCCCAGCGCCTATGCGCTGGCGGGGGACCAAGAGAAACTGACAGCAGAACAGACAATCGCGTTGTTTACCGGTGAAGGAGACAACGGATGAGCGACGCCGCAAAGAATAAAGTTATTCAATTGAAACCGATTGCAACACTGGGAAACTGGTGTGTTCGTCTGTTGTATACATTGATTTTTCTTAAGTTAGTGTATTTTGTAACGACGCTCAATGCATACAGGCAGGGAGTCATGAACGCACCAGCCCCAGGGTTTGACCCTGTAGACGCGTATATTCAGGCATATGATCAGGCATATGATTTCGCTGCGGATTTAGCTTTGCTGCCGGGACTGGCGTACGTTGTCGTTTTTATCGTCGGAATCACCTTGAATTTGTTTTGGATTGTTCGATCAACCCACAACGCAGAAGCAATTGATCCAAAACCAGGACGCATCAAGAAATGGATGGCTTTGTTGTACAACTTCATCCCTTTCGTAAATTGGTGGATGCCGTTCAAATCTGTAACACAGGTCTGGCACAGCTCGCTTGGCAATAACGACCCGCTTAATGCGCGAGCGCCTACATTCTTTTGGGTGTGGTGGATCTGTTGGGTCATCAAAAGTGTGTTGAGCATCCAATCTTTTAGGCTGGCGTTGAGAGATGGCCCACAATCCCACTTAGCTGTGCTTCAGATGGATTTATTTTCTGCGCCTTTTGGTGTTGTGTCGGTTTACGTTTTCGCCCGAATAATCCGCCGCATCACAGACGCACAAAAAGAAGCTCTGGATTCTAAAGTGCTGCTTGGCGCACTTGCTTGAGAGACACGAAAACATGATCCATTTGCATCAAGCCCAAGTGGCCGCCTTTTTGGAAAGTCACGACTCATGAAGAAGTTGATTAATAGCATACTGAGCGTCTTGGGGTTGGCCGCGGGATCAGCGGCCGGAATAACATATGCAAGTCCAGCGGAATTTGCGGCGCAAGCGCGCGAAGGGCAGGTATATTCGTGTCTTTCCGACGAAGGCGACTTTGCCTTGGCGCTCAAGTTATTCCGGATCGAAGAGCAAGACGCAGTTGGTTTGATTTACCACGTGCAGGTCATTCCAGTGCAACCCGAAGGCCTTCCCATGATTGGCCATGCGCCATTCTCTGGGGGGTCCTTTGAGAACTGCATGATTGATCCAGAATTGGAAGCACTGCTTTCAGAACCTTTTGATGTAACTGCTCTGGAAAGCGGGTACGCCACTTGGAAGGACGCCAAGGGTGGCGTCTTTACCATCTCAGTCATCGAAGCCACGAAATCGATCTTTTCGATCGCTCATCAAGGAGACAACGGATGAAGTTCTTTGGGACCCTTATTGCGGTACTGTGCTTGTTTCCGGCCGTTGCATCGGCAGACAGAGCCGATCAGCTGTTGAAAGGGTGCAAACCGATCCTGTCGGCGCATAAGAAATCATGTGAAGTCGAACATGTATATGACTGTGGCCAACGCGGGTTTGGGTATTTGACTGCGACCGGCGGCAAACGCAGTAGCGTTGCATTCACTGATCGCGACGGTGACACGGGCGATTTCCATCGCCTTGATGAGGCGCTCGATATTACCGTCGAAAGTACACAGGCAAAATTTTCAGCTACGCAGTTGCTGCGGACAGGTAAATCAACGTCTGAAACCGTCATTCGGATTCAGACCGGCGCTTTGACCGAACGCGTTAATGTTGTCTACAAAGCGCGATTGAAAAAGAAACGCGTGTCGTTTGCGGGATATGAATTCGTAACCGGCAAAGGCGATATGAAGCTGACCGATTTGGCGACGGGCAAAAAGACGTCGATCACCTATGATCTAATGATTTCGAACCCAGCGGGTATCCATCTGACGGGGCGGCAAACGATCAAGCGTGCGCGGGGCACGCAGACGTTCAACAAATCGATCCAAAATATTGTTGGTCCGGGTGAAGCCGGATTTCTATCAGACAAAGGCCAGTTTGGTTGCTGATCATAGCACCAACTGATGAGGAGAAGGGATCTCTGAGATGACCAAGTATGACGCAGAATGGGCACGTGCTGAGACTGAAAAGCGCGCGTGGATGGCTGAAAACGGGATGTATTCCGAGGACGAGGAACATTCGTCCTGTGGGGTTGGGCTTGTTGTGTCTGTCAATGGCACGCGGTCGCGCGAGGTTGTTGAAAACGGGATCGCGGCCCTTAAGGCGATTTGGCACCGGGGTGCTGTGGATGCGGATGGCAAGACCGGCGACGGCGCTGGCATTCATGTGCAAATTCCTGAGCCGTTCTTTTACGACCAGATTGAACGAACTGGTCACACACCCAACAAAGATCAACGGATCGCTGTGGGTCAGGTGTTTTTACCGCGTACCGATTTTGGAGCGCAAGAAACCTGTCGGACCATTGTCGAAACCGAAGTTTTGCGCATGGGCTATTACATCTATGGCTGGCGTCATGTGCCTGTGCATGTGGAATGTCTGGGTGAAAAGGCGAACGCGACACGGCCCGAGATTGAGCAGATCTTGATCTCGAATTCCAAGGGCGTTGACGAGGAAACATTCGAACGCGAGCTGTATGTCATTCGGCGTCGGATCGAAAAGGCGGCTGTGGCGGCGCAGGTGGGGGCGCTTTATATCGCGTCGTTGTCGTGCCGGTCGATCATTTACAAAGGCATGATGTTGGCCGAGCAGGTTGCGGATTTCTATCCCGATTTGCAGGATGAACGCTTTGAATCGGCCTTTGCGATTTATCACCAGCGGTATTCGACAAACACTTTCCCACAGTGGTGGTTGGCGCAACCGTTCCGGATGTTGGCCCATAACGGCGAGATCAACACGCTGAAGGGCAACTTGAACTGGATGAAAAGCCACGAAATCCGCATGGCGTCGGGTGCGTTTGGCGACATGGCCGAAGATATCAAGCCTATCGTGGCGCCGGGGTCTTCGGATTCGGCGGCGTTGGATTCGGTGTTCGAAGTGTTGGTGCGTGCAGGACGCAGTGCGCCGATGGCCAAGACAATGATGGTGCCAGAAAGCTGGTCCAAGCAGGCGTTGGAATTGCCGCAAGCGTGGCGGGACATGTATTCCTATTGCAATGCCGTCATGGAACCTTGGGATGGTCCGGCCGCTTTGGCGATGACAGACGGACGCTGGGTCTGTGCGGGTCTGGATCGCAATGGTCTGCGGCCGATGCGGTATGTCGTGACAAATGACGGCATGGTCATTGCTGGTTCGGAAACCGGGATGGTGCCGCTGGACGAAGCGCGCGTGATTGAAAAGGGCGCGTTGGGTCCGGGTCAATTGCTGGCTGTGGATATGGAAGAAGGCAAGCTGTTCCACGATACTGACATCAAGGACAAGTTGGCGGAAACACTTCCGTTTGGGGATTGGGTCGGCAAGATCAAGAACCTAGACAGCGCGCTGGCTGGGGCGACTGAAAAGGCGATGTTCAGCGGAGAAGAGCTGCGCAAACGCCAGATCGCTGCAGGCTATTCCATCGAAGAGCTTGAACAGATTTTGGCACCGATGGCCGAGGACGGCAAAGAGACTTTGGCCTCTATGGGGGATGACACGCCCAGCGCGGTTCTGTCCAAAAAGTATCGCCCATTGAGCCATTTCTTTCGCCAGAACTTTAGTCAGGTGACCAATCCGCCCATCGATTCATTGCGTGAATACCGCGTGATGAGCCTGAAGACGCGGTTTGGGAACCTAAAGAACGTGTTGGATCAAGATGGCAGCCAGACCGAAATTTTGGTGCTGGACAGTCCGTTTGTCGGCAACGCGCAGTTCGAAATACTGATCGAAGAGTTTAACGCCGATCTGGCCACAATCGATTGTACATTTGAGGCCGGGCAAGGGTCCTTGAACGCCGCCCTTTTGCGCATCCGATCCGAAGCCGAAGATGCGGTGCGGTCAGGCGCTGGGCATATCGTGCTGACCGATCAGCATTCCGACGGTGACAAAGTTTCGATGCCGATGATTTTGGCAACAAGCGCGGTTCACAGCCATCTGACCCGCAAAGGGTTGCGCACCTTCTGTTCGCTGAATGTGCGGTCGGCAGAATGTATCGACCCGCATTACTTTGCGGTTCTGATCGGCTGCGGCGCGACTGTTGTGAACGCCTATCTGGCCGAAGATTCACTGGCCGAACGCATCGACAAGGGTCTGATTGACGGCACCTTGACCGAAGCGGTGGCGCGGTATCGTGACGCCATTGATCAAGGATTGCTGAAAATCATGTCCAAGATGGGCATTTCGGTTGTGTCATCCTATCGCGGTGGTCTGAATTTCGAAGCCGTCGGCCTGAGCCGTGCCATGGTCAACGAATTCTTCCCCGGTATGATCAGCCGTATTTCCGGTATTGGCGTCAGCGGTCTGCAAGCCAAAGCCGAAGAGGTGCACACCCAAGGCTGGGCTGGCGGGCAGGTTCTGCCTATTGGCGGCTTCTACAAAGCGCGCAAATCTGGCGAGACCCACGCATGGGAAGCCACCGCCATGCACATGTTGCAAATGGCGTGTAACAAAGCCTCGTACGAGATGTGGAAGCAGTATTCCGCAAAGATGAAATCCAACCCTCCGATCCACTTGCGCGACTTGATGGACATCAAACCCATCGGAACCGCGATCCCGATCGAAGACGTGGAAAGCATCACATCGATCCGCAAACGGTTTGTCACACCGGGCATGTCCTTGGGCGCGCTCAGCCCCGAGGCACACAAGACCCTAAACGTGGCGATGAACCGGATTGGTGCAAAATCCGACAGTGGTGAAGGCGGCGAAGATCCGGCGCATTTCCACCCGGAACCAAATGGGGACAACCCAAGCGCCAAGATCAAACAGGTGGCATCGGGTCGGTTTGGGGTCACTGCGGAATACCTGAACCAATGCGAAGAGCTTGAGATCAAAGTCGCACAGGGCGCAAAGCCCGGCGAAGGCGGGCAATTGCCCGGTATGAAGGTCACTGACCTGATTGCACGGCTGCGGCATTCGACCAAGGGTGTTACGCTGATTTCACCGCCACCACACCACGACATCTATTCCATCGAGGATTTGGCGCAGCTGATCTATGATCTGAAACAGATCAATCCACGCTGTAAGGTGACTGTGAAACTGGTCGCATCCTCTGGTGTTGGGACAATTGCGGCGGGTGTGGCCAAGGCCAAAGCTGACGTGATCCTGATTTCAGGCCATAACGGTGGCACAGGTGCATCCCCAGCCACATCGATCAAACATGCGGGTCTACCTTGGGAAATGGGTCTGACCGAAGCGCATCAGGTGTTGTCGATGAACAACCTACGCGGTCGCGTTACACTGCGCACCGATGGTGGGTTGCGCACTGGTCGTGACATTGTCATGGCGGCGATGATGGGGGCCGAAGAATACGGGATCGGCACCGCGGCGTTGATTGCGATGGGTTGCATCATGGTGCGTCAGTGTCAGTCAAACACTTGTCCCGTTGGTGTGTGTACTCAGGACGAAGAGTTGCGCGACAAGTTCACAGGGAACGCGGATAAGGTTGTTAATCTGATCACCTTCTATGCAACTGAAGTGCGGGAAATTCTGGCTCAAATCGGGGCGCGCAGCCTTGATGACGTGATTGGCCGTGCCGATCTGTTAAGCCAAGTTTCGCGTGGGTCTGCGCATCTGGATGATTTGGACCTGAACCCGATGCTGATCACCGTCGATGGGTCAGACAAGATCGTTTATAACCGCGACCGTGATCGCAATGCTGTTCCAGACACGTTGGATGCACAGATTGTACGGGATGCGGCGCGGTTCCTGAACGATGGTGAAAAGATGCAGCTGCAATACGCGGTGCAAAACACGCATCGAACTGTAGGCACACGCACATCCAGCCATATTGTTCAGCAATTCGGGATGCGCAACACGCTGCAACCTGATCATCTGACCGTCAAACTGAACGGATCTGCCGGTCAATCGTTGGGTGCGTTTGCAGCACCCGGCCTGAAACTGGAAGTGTCGGGGGATGCCAATGATTACGTCGGCAAGGGTTTGTCTGGCGGAACAGTCATCGTGCGTCCGCCCATGGCATCGCCAATCGTCGCGGCCGAGAACACCATTATCGGCAACACTGTCCTTTATGGTGCAACGGATGGGTTTTTGTTTGCAGCCGGGCGCGCAGGTGAACGGTTTGCGGTGCGCAATTCGGGGGCCAAGGTTGTTGTCGAAGGCTGTGGATCGAACGGTTGTGAATATATGACCGGAGGCGTTGCCGTCATATTAGGGTCAATCGGAGCCAACTTTGGGGCCGGTATGACGGGTGGCATGGCGTATTTGTATGATCCTGAGGGAACAAGTGCCGCGTTGATGAACATGGAGACGCTGGTGACTTGCCCGGTCACTGTGGACCACTGGAAGTCGCAATTGGAAGAGTTGCTTGAACGACATCTCGTCGAGACAGGCAGCCGAAAAGCCGCCGATATTCTTCAGCATTGGGACACAGAACGTCATCATTTCGTTCAGGTCTGTCCAAAAGAGATGCTGAACAAACTGGCAGTTCCAATCAGCTTGGAAAAAGGCGCTATTCCTGCGGAATAGAGCGCCTTACCATGCAATTCTGCAAGCGGGGCCTGAGGTTTTCAACCTCGGGCCTAGTCTTTCTCAGGCGTAATCTTTTATGGGTCTAGTCTTTCGCTGAACCCACCATCTTTGTCGCATAGTCCTTGCTGCCCACATGTGTGTTTTCAGCAAGGATACCTGCCACTTTACCTGGCATTGTGCCCATCTTGGCCGCGATGACGTAATCCGCATCCCCGGACCAGCTGAGCAACCAAACAAGGGCTGCTTCTGTGTTGTTCAAGACCCGCACTTGTGTCGGGATTTGTACTTCGCTTGATGCTCCTAATACATCGATCATTTTTTATACTCCGGAACCGACCGTAACACGGTGGACTGCCCCCGAAGTCCGCATAACTGATGTAACAGAAAGTTGTAGATTCCCCGAGCGATTAACAGTTTGTAATTTATTCCATTTTTTCGAAATTCTGATGAACTTGGTGTTGATCGATCTGAACGACGCGTTGATGTCGCAGTCACAACAGCGGTGCGGAAATTATCGCATGGGGCATTCAATTGCGCGTTGGCGCTGGTATATCTGCGCCATGGCAAAAAAGACCACGCGCAGCAAAAAGAGAAAAACCAAGCCCAAACCGATACGCGACGCTGTTCGGTTTATGGTGCGTTGGGGTATGCGCGGTGTGGGCGCTGTGGTGTTGCTGGCTGTGGTTTTGGGTCTGTTGTGGGGCCTCGTGAACCCACCCACAACGTTTTACATGATGCAGGAATCGCGCCGTTTGGGCGGTGTGGATCAGGAATGGGTCGATATCGAAGATATTTCGCCCGCGATGGTGCGGTCTGTTGTGGCAGCAGAAGATGCGAATTTTTGCCTGCATTGGGGTCTGGATGTTGCGGCCATCCGTCTGGCCATCGAAGAAGGTCGGGGGCGCGGGGCGTCAACGATCAGCCAGCAGGTCGTTAAGAATGTTTATCTTTGGCAGGGGCGCACCTGGCTGCGCAAGGCGCTTGAGGCAGGGATGACACCGCTGATCGAAGCCTTGTGGTCCAAGCGGCGTATTCTTGAGGTCTATTTGAACGTGGCCGAATTTGACGAGGGTGTGTTTGGAGTGGATGCCGCCGCGTTGCATTACTTTGGCGAAACACCCAAAGGATTAAGCAATCAACAAGCCGCACGGTTGGCTGCGGTTCTGCCCAACCCCAAAGGGCGCTCGGCGAAAAATCCCTCTGCGCGTATACGTAAACGGGCCGCTTCGATACAAGATGGGGCAGCCACGATCAAAGCAGATGGCCGTGCAAAGTGTTTCGAGAGTTGAAATCAAACGCAGCACAGTGCATTCATGCTCAAACTTGGATCAGAGATTGTGATGGCGCGACTATTTCACGTACCCCTTTCCCCCTTCTGCCGCAAAGTGCGTTTGAGCCTTGCGGAAAAGAAGGTCGAGGTGGAATTGGTAGAGGAACGGTACTGGGAACAGGACCCGGATTTCATGAAACGAAATCCTGCGGGCAAAGTGCCAGTTCTCAAGATTGACGGTATCACGATGTCCGAAAGCTCGGCCATTTGCGAATATATCGAAGAAACGCGTCCCGAACCTTCGTTGCTGCCCAAAGAGCCAGAAGAACGTTTGGAAGTGCGCCGATTGATCGGGTGGTTCGACGACAAGTTCCACGCCGAAGTCACGTCAAAGCTGCTGTACGAGCGGGTCAACAAAAAGCTGACCCAAACAGGGTATCCCGACAGCAAGAACGTCAAAGCCGGGGCCAAGGCGATCAAGTATCATCTGGATTACATGACATGGCTTTTGGATCACCGTCGCTGGCTGGCCGGGGACAGCATGTCTTTGGCGGATTTTGCCGCTGCCGCGCATCTGTCAGCGCTGGATTATATTTCTGATGTGGATTGGAATCGCAGCGACGCCGTCAAAGACTGGTACGCCAAAATCAAATCCCGCCCGGCCTTCCGATCCATTCTGGCGGATCAGGTTTCGGGATTTCCACCGCCTCGACATTACAATGATCTGGATTTCTGATCCCATGATCCGCGCATGTCTGCATGTGCTAAGACCCTGATCATGGACCTCAAGGCACGCATCATCGAAAAAGCGCTGGAAGAAGGCTTTGTCGCGGCGCGCGTTTGTGCGCCCAGCGCGGTGCCACAGGTCAAGGATCGCCTGCGCCATTACGTTGAAAGCGGATACCACGGTCAAATGGGCTGGATGGAAGACCGCATGCATTGGCGCGGCGACCCAACTGCCCTGTGGCCCGAAGCGCGATCCGTTTTGATGCTGGCCGAAAGCTATGCCCCGCAGCACGATCCATTGCAGATTCTGGACCACCCCGAACAAGCGGCCATTTCCGTCTATGCCCAGAACAAGGATTACCATGATCTGGTCAAAAAGCGGCTTAAACGGTTGGCGCGTTGGATGGTCGGCGAAACCGGATGCGAATTAAAAGTCTTTGTGGACACAGCCCCTGTTCCGGAAAAGGCGCTGGGTCAGGCGGCGGGTCTTGGATGGCAAGGCAAACACACCAATCTGGTCAGTCGGGATTGGGGAAACTGGGCCTTTTTAGGGTCTGTTTTCACGACGCTTGACCTGACACCGGATGCCGCAGAACCCGATCATTGCGGGTCTTGTCGTTCTTGTTTGGACATCTGCCCAACAGACGCCTTTCCGGCCCCCTATCAGCTGGATGCGCGCCGCTGCATTTCCTATCTGACCATTGAACACAAAGGGCCAATTGATCCCGAATTGCGCGCCTTGATGGGCAATCGCATTTATGGATGTGATGATTGTCTGGCGGCCTGTCCTTGGAACAAATTCGCCGTTGAGGCCCGCGAGCTGCGCTATCAATCGCGCCCCGACCTTTTGGCACCTGATCTGGCTGAATTGGCACTGCTTGACGACGCGGCGTTTCGTGCCAAATTTTCCGGATCGCCCATCAAACGGATTGGTCGAGATCGGTTTGTGCGCAATGTCCTTTATGCAATCGGGAATTCGGATGCGGCGCATTTGCGACCTGTGGCGCAAGCCTTGTGTGATGACGACAATGCCATCGTGGCCGATGCGGCGCGGTGGGCGGTGGAAAGGTTAGACACGCCATGACGTTGCTTTTGGGTGTGGACACGGGCGGCACATATACCGATGCGGTTCTGATCCGAGACGAAAAGGACGTGTTGGCCACGGCGAAATCGCTGACGACGCGTCATGATCTGGCGATCGGGGTCGGCGCTGCGGTGCAATCCGTCATCGACACGGCCGGGGTGCAAGCGGGCGACATTCACATGGCCGCGCTGTCCACAACTTTGGCCACCAACGCCTTGGTCGAAGGGCAAGGTGGGCGTGTTGGGCTGATCTATATCGGGTTTCGCGAGGCTGATCTGGAAACCCATGGCTTGGCCGACGCCTTGAAGGGTGATCCGGTTTGCGTGCTGACAGGGGGTCATGGTCATTCAGGACACGAAGGCGAACCGTTGGATGAGGCCCGTCTTTTGGCCTTTTTAGAGACTTATAGTGACAGTGTCAGTGGCTTTGCCGTTGCCAGTCGATTTGCGACCCGTAACCCCGCACATGAGTTGCGCGCTATGGCGATGATTGCCGAACAATCCCGTCGCCCTGTGTCCGCATCCCATCAATTGTCGGCAAAACTGGGTGGGCCGCGGCGTGCGTTGACGGCCTTGTTGAACGCACGATTGATCGGCATGATCGAAGGCTTGATCGGGCGCACTGAGCGTCAATTGAAAGACATGGGGGTTGTCGCGCCTTTGATGGTCGTGCGCGGCGATGGCGCATTGATGAGCGCAACCGAAGCCCGGCGCAGACCCATCGAAACCATCCTAAGCGGTCCAGCTGCCAGCCTTGTCGGGGCGCGTTGGCTGACTGGCGTACAGGATGCGTTGGTCAGCGATATCGGCGGAACAACGACTGATGTGGCGCTGTTGCGGGGTGGGCGGCCGGCGTTGGACCCCGAAGGCGCGCGCGTCGGGCCCTATCGCACCATGGTCGAAGCCGTGCAGATGCGCACATTTGGATTGGGTGGCGACAGTGAAGTGCAATTGGTGGCCCAAGGGTTGCTGGGTGGGGTCACTTTGGGGCCACGTCGTTTGGTGCCCGTTTCCTTGATCGCGCAAGACGCCCCCGATGTTGTGCTGCCCGCGTTAGAGCAGCAATTGCTGCAAACAGTGCCCGGAGAATATGACGCCCGGTTTGCGCGTCCGGTGCCCGGTATCGGAACCGAAGGGATTGGTGAACGCGAACAGGTGTTGCTTGATCGGTTGGATGGGCGCGTACAGCCTTTGTCGGCTGTTTTGCGAAATCGGCTTGAACTGGGTGCGCTAAAGCGATTGGTGTCGCGGGGTTTGGTTCAGGTCGCGGGGGTTACGCCATCAGACGCGGCGCATGTTTTGGGCTTGGTGTCGGTTTGGAATACGGATGCGGCACATATGGCGTTAAAGCTGTTTGGGCGGCGACGTGACGGGGCCGGGAATATGCTGGCCAAAACGTCAGAAGATTTGGCACAGATCATTATCGATCAAATGACCCGGCAAACTGGGTTGACCCTGCTAGAGACCGCTTTCGCAGAAGAAGGCGTAGAATTGCCGCCCGCAGAACTGGCGCAGCATCCATTGATGCAGATGGGATTGCGGAACCATACCAACGTCATTCGTATACAGGCCGGTTTGGCCTTGCCCGTTGTTGCCTTGGGTGCATCTGCCGCCAGTTATTATCCGGCTGTTGGTGCGTTGCTGGGCACCGAAATGCGTGTTCCTGAACATGCGGGCGTGGCCAATGCCATTGGCGCGGTTGTTGGGCGCGTTGTTGTGCGCAAGCAAGGCAGCGTGACGTCAGAAGGCGAAGGCCGGTTCCGCGTGCATTTTGACACTGGTCCGCAGGATTTTGCGGCACGCGACGGCGCCTTGGATGCGTTAGAATCTGAGCTGCGCGAACAAGCGATCCAAGCGGCAATTGCGGCAGGGGCCGTTGATGTCGAAGTGACGCCAACTCGTAAGATCGAAGAGGCGGTAATTGAATCTCGGACGGTCTTTATTCAGGCGGAAATCAGTGTCGAAGCCTCTGGTCGACCACGTTTGACGGCCGACCAGAGTGCAACAAAGCTTTAGGATGCTTGGCGCAGTTGTGTATCGCCCAATTCTTCACTGATATTGAACAAAGTCGCCGCCTGCCTGAGTGCTGCGGCTTCTTTGACGAGCAGTTCGAGTTCAGTATTGGTTTCGTCGATCATCGTCCCGTTTTGCTGTGTCAGTCGATCCATTGAGGTCGCAGAATCGTCGATTTGGCGCAGTGAACTCGCCTGTTCGGTGGTTCCATCCGCAATTTCCGTGACCTGTGACAACGCGTCGGACACGAATTCCCCGATTTCAGCCAAGGATTCATGCGTGCGGGATACGAGATCCACACCGCTTTTGACTTCGCTTGATGACTTTTCGATGAGGGATGCGATTTGCGTTGCAGCTTCTGATGAGCGTTGCGCCAATTCGCGAACCTCAGAAGCAACGACAGCAAATCCACGCCCCGCCTCACCTGCACGCGCGGCTTCGACACCGGCATTCAGGGCAAGAAGGTTTGTTTGAAACGAGATTTGATCGATGACCGAAGTGATTTTTGAAATCTCGGACGAACTATCTGCGATGCCGTCCATTGCTTCGCGAGCCTTTGCCATGATGGTCGCACTGGACTCTGCCCTGTCCTTGGTTTTTTGGACCATGTCGCGGGCATGCTGCGCATTTTCCGTATGGTGATCCACCAGACCAGACAGATTGCGGATGGCGGCGGCCGTTTCGGCAACTGATTTCGTCTGTGTTTCAGTGCGAAGCCCCAGTTCAGCCGCGCTGCCTGACATTTTGGCTGTGGACCCTTCGATTTCGACAGCGCTGTGAATAACGTCATGCATCGCTTGGGACAGCCTCATCTGCGCTTCGTTGAAATTCTCGCGGAGACCATCGAATTCAGGGGACATTTGACCACGGATCGGATTGCGCAAATCACCACTGGCCAAGCGGCTGAGCCCGTCCTTTAACCCACTCACGGCATTGACCCTATTGGTGATGTCGCGGGCGTATTTCACAACCTTATAGGGCTTGCCGTCTTTCCCGAAAATTGGCGCATAACTGGCGTTGATCCATAGATCGCTTCCGTCTTTGCATTTTCGTAAATATTCGCCCGTGGACAATTTCCCTTGTGCCAGGTCCGCCCAATGTGCGCGGTATTCAGCAGATTGCTGTTCCTTTTCAAAAATGAATATTCTGTGGTGCTGTCCTTTCACTTCCGACAATGAATACCCGACAGCATCCAAAAACAGATCATTCGCATCCAGAATCGTTCCGTCCGGTGTAAATTCAATACGGGCCATGGCACGATCGATTGCTGCCAAACGGTCAATCGCCTCGTCGTGCTGAATTCCGGTACCATTTTCTTCGCTGTTTAGATGCTGATCCATTCTTATCCTTCCCATCAGATTCGAAAGGACGTTAGAAATTTTAACTTAATTATTAGTTAGCCACTTCTACTCAGCTGCTCGTTTTGGCAGCACCCAATCGGCGCGTGGAAAATGGCACGTGTATCCGTTGGGCTGACGTTCCAGATAATCCTGATGTTCGGGTTCCGCGTCCCAGAAATCACCAACGGGTTCTAATTCGGTGACCACTTTTCCCGGCCAGATTCCCGACGCATCCACGTCGGAAATGGTATCCAACGCAACCTGCTTTTGGACGTCGTTCACAAAATAAATCGCCGAGCGATAGCTAAGCCCGACATCATTCCCTTGCCGATTCGGGGTGGTCGGGTCATGGATTTGAAAGAAGAATTCGAGAATATCCCGAAAGGACGTCACACCCGAATCAAACACAATTTCGATCCCTTCGGCATGTGTCCCGTGGTTGCGATATGTCGCGTTAGAAACATCGCCACCGGTATATCCAACACGCGTCCGCAATATACCCGGCTTGCGTCGGATCAATTGTTGCATACCCCAAAAACAGCCACCGGCCAGTACTGCGCGTTCTTCGGTCATTTTATGTCCTCTATCTGATCCAAATAGGCCTCGTACCCCTCGGCCTGCATGTCATCACGATGCACAAACCGCAAACTGGCCGAGTTGATGCAATACCGCAATCCACCACGATCAACGGGACCATCGGGAAATACGTGCCCCAAATGGCTGTCTGCATGGGTCGAACGTACTTCGGTTCGGATCATTCCATGCGTTGCATCACTGAGTTCAGCGACATGAGCCGGTTCGATGGGTTTGGTAAAACTGGGCCAACCGCATCCGGATTCGTATTTGTCAGCAGAGGCAAACAAGGGTTCGCCAGACACGATATCGACATAGAGGCCCGGTTCCTTGTTCTTGAGATACTTTCCAGTTCCAGCGCGTTCTGTTCCACTTTCTTGTGTGACCCAGAATTCTTCTGGGGAAAGCCCTGCGATGGCTGTTTGATCTTTGGTGTATTGTCCCATCCCACAATTCCTTTGATGTGCTGACCCATAATTGGGGTCTGCGTGCCAAAAGGAAAGGGGATCAAAGATTCTGTGATCAAAACAAGTTCTGAATCCACAACAGCCCCTGCCAAGGCAAGAGCTGTTGCGTGTCTGTAATTGACCTAGGTCGGGTTTAGTTGGACCCGGTAGTTGTGGTTGTGCCGGACTCTTCTTCCTGGGCTGCAACAGCCGCCGCGACGGCTGCCGCCACCGCGATACCCGCAACTGCCGCAGCGCTTAGCCCGCCGACAGCCGCACCTGCGGCACCCGCTGCACCGGCACCGGCTGCGCCACCAGCCGCAGCGCCACCTGCACCGGCACCACCAGCAGCGCCGCCAGCCCCAGCGGCACCACCGCCTGCACCGCCGCCGCCAGCCGCGCCACCGGCACCAGCTTGGCCGATCATAAATTCATCACCGGCTTGCCCGATTAGCAAGTCAGTTGTGGGCGCGGATTGCGCCAAAGACATGGATGCTGACGCAATCACCATAAAGCCTGCAAAGAAACCTGTACGCATGAAAAACTCTCCTGTTCTCCGCGCTTCCTTGCCATGAACTTACTTAAGAGTTGGTTGCTTTTCTCCGAGAGGGGAGCATCCAGCCAGAATTATTACATATTGTTTTCAATAAGTTATTAACTTTTTCGACACTTTTGGCCGACTACCGTCCGAATAGGCGCAATTTGATCCAGCCGATTTCGGGACCCAACCATTGCCGCGATTTCCAGATTTTTCCTGAATCTCTGGAGTCGACCCAATAGTCGTTTACGATTGTTCCGCCGGAATACGTGCAGGTTTCAAGCAAGTGGCGGGTTGAAAATGTCAGCTCGACGATCTCAAGAGTTTCTGGCCCGACATCCCTGATTTGACAGGACAAAGAAACCTGAATGGACTGATCCAAGTCATTGGTAAGGTTCAATCGACGTTGTGCCATCCCCCCGCGCGCAGCAAGTGCTGCCAATGTTTGTGCATAGCTGGACGAGACAATATCAGAGCCTAAGCCGCGTGTTCCGGTCACCAATCCACCTCTGGTGATCAGTTGTGACAAGTCGGTTGTGGACCAGACCGTTACATTCCCTTTGATTTGAAGGGGGTCCAAATATGCGCTGGCATCCCGGTCTTCGAGAACCGCTTCCAATGCAGGGTTCAGCAAAGAATCCAGAAATGCGCGGGACAGTTTAGGCAATGGCGGACGTGGTCCGCTTGGCCGTTTGATCGCCTGCCGGAAAGAAGTTCGGATTTCTTGAAACGTTTGTGTCTGACCCGTCTCGAAACCCGTACCGCCCGAACAAGCCGCCAAAGCACTGAGCAGTATGGTCGCTAGATATATGCGCATTGTTTTTGCCATTCTCCGTCCCAATTCCGTATCAGTTCCAGACTCGCGACCAGCTTTCCGCCAAATCTTCACGATGACCTTTGCGCACTTGTTCATACAAGCGCCCCGGTACGCGAAGGCGTGCGCCACCGTCCCTTTGTATGGGTCTGATCGTTGTGGAAATTTTTTGACGGGATGGCTGGCCAAGGAACCAGCCCAACGGAATCGTTAGGGTGACGCCTTTGTCGAAAGACCCTTCGCCAAAATCGGCAGATGACACATCCGTCAGCGTGACAAACCCACCAATTTTCCATCCGTTTTCGAATTCACGAGACAAGGTGAAAGTCGCGCCTTTGTCACCAGCTAGGTACCGGCCGACATCCACTTGGGCAGTATATCCGCGACCCAGTTCGTAATAGGCCGAGATGTGGCCCGTCACGACATCGTAATCTTGGAACCCAAAACGCTGATCGAAATCGCGTTGGCGGGCATAGTTGATTTCAGCCCCAAGGGCCAAACGGCTGTTTGTTGGTTTCCAGAGCACTTCGCCAGAGACGCCGCCAAACATGCTTTCCAGATACCCCGCACTGACGCGTGCATAGACACTGCGTCCGGGTTTCCATTGCCGAGATACAAACAGGTTGTCGATGGGCGTGCTGGCTGCTTGGGCAAATAAAGCCGCATCCGTCCGCACACGCGGGAGAACGGAATTGGATTCCCGCCCGTCTTCTATGTTGCCTGCGAGGCGTGCTCGGACTTCGCCTGAAATCAACCAACCGGGGGCGGGTCGGTAATGCATCCGGGCGGCCAATCCCGCATCCGCCCGAACGGGTCGATCCGGGTCAAAATAGCTGGGTGAGACATAGGGCCCATAGGACCACGACAATTGTGGGTACAGATCCGCGGGGCGCACGCTTTGGGGCAATGTCGGGCGGGCGTCCTCAAATTGCGCAGAGGCATACAGCGCGCTGGCTGCATCGGGTTCGAATTCCAGACGTTCCAGATCGGTGCGGCGCACTGTGATAGTCGACAACGCAAGACCGTTACGCATTGGCGTAAGGCGGAACGTTTCCACCGAAGCTGGCAGAACGCGCGCCATCGCACGTGCGGCGCGACCAACCGCGATACTGGTGTTTTCAAAGCGGGTGTTCGTGAACCGCAACTCAGCCGATGTTGGCAAAACTTGCAATGCTTCGATCCGTAATCCATCGGTGGCCAAATCAGGTGCAAGCGCGTCTCGCATCGTGGCCGGAGCGTTCGAGCTTGCTGCCCAATCTGTGGTCCAGTCGGTTGGATTGGTTGCGCGTGACGGGCGTTCGATGATTGGGCGGGCGCCTGACACTGTGCGCGGCGTCAACGCGCGGTTCGGATTAAGCTGCAATTGAGCCGAAACACCCAGTTCAGAGCCGTATAAGTAATACGCGCCCAAACGCAAACGATCAGAATATTGGTATTCGACGCCAAGATTCAGACGTGAGTCACGTGTGAATAACCCACGTGATGTTTCGGGTTCGTATGCATCAGATGAGTATTCAGCCTTTAGGCCAATTCGGTCGTTTATTGTCCACTCGATGCCTGCAAATGGGGCCACATCACCGCGAAACCACTGATCCGTTGACGGTTCGCCGCCGGTGTCGTTGGTCACAAAGGCTGGGCGCGCTGATCCAAACAGTGTTCCAATCGCGCCTGAACTGCCAAGCCGTCCCCAGCCCAAACCACCAGACAGGCGGATTTGTCCGGGCAGGTTCAGTGGTTGATCAAAGGTTTTGGTCGCAACAACATATTCACCAGAATAAATCCCCGTCCCTGCCAGATCTTGCAGACCCACAGTCACCGCGGGAAGATACTTGCCCTCTTTCAGGATCAGATATCGCAGATCAAAGCTGCGGTCGCGGAACGTACTGAATCCAAAATCGTTGAAGTCTTGCAGTCCGATATAACGGAATGTCGCGGACAGACGGGGCGTGAATTGCGCGCTGATCGACGTTCGGGTTTGCCCTGCAAAATGCGACACAGAAACCGCCAATTGCCCATCGGGCATGGCCAAGGCACTTGGCGTGTCGATGACACCGGGCAAGCCGTAAAAGTTCAACGACGGTTGTTCGGCCGGTGCCTTGTAAGGTTGCGTGTCCAAAGGCGCGTTTTGCGACCAAGCAAAATTCCCGGTCACCGCCACACAGGACGCAAGTGCAGAAACCCAAAGAGTTCTGGTCAAATCGATCCCCGTTCATCGGACATACTGGCAGCTCTTTCTGACGCTAAATCACACGGGGCAACTTAGTATTATCTTGTTGTTTTTGTTTGTTAATCAAAAATGGTTAAGGAGAACTTTCAGTGTGAAATCGCGGCTCTAAACAGAGCCGCAATTTATCTGAAGTGTTAGGAAACCGGTATCAGACGTTCAGCGGTAGTTTGATCCGCTACATTCGCGTCTTTGTTTGGATCCCAAGGTTCAACCCATCGATCAGCAATGGCGCGGGCTGCGTCTTCGTCCTGTTCTTGGATTGCATCACGCAACCCATGGACGACCTTTGCAACTTCGATCTCGCTCAGAGATTCTTCGATGGCCTGAAAAATCTTTTTGTGGTTCGTGCCGACCAACGTGCCGGTCACGCTGAGTTCTTCGCGCATCTTTTCGCCAGGACGCAAACCGATAAACTTGATTTCAATGTCACCGTCTGGATTGCGGTCATCCATGACAGAATAACCCGCACTTTCGATGATTTGGCGCGCCAGATTTTGGATCAAGACAGGCTTGCCCATATCCAAAACATAGACTTCGCCGCCATCTGCGATTGCGCCAACCTGAAGAACTAGATTAACCGCCTCTTGGTCCGTCATAAAATAGCGTGCAACGTCCGGGTGGGTAACGGTTACCGGTCCGCCATGGCTGATCTGATCCTGAAACAACGGCACAACAGAGCCTGACGACCCAAGCACATTGCCAAATCGCACGACGGCAAATTTGGGAATTCCATTGTCCGGGATCCGGCTGGCCAGGTCTTGCAGCACAAGTTCTGCCAAACGTTTGGAGGCGCCCATTATGTTTGTTGGACGAACGGCTTTGTCTGACGAAACCAAAAGGAAACGTTCTACGCCTGCGGATGCCGCCTCTAGTGCGAGGGTCTGCGTGCCTATGACGTTGTTATAAAGACCGGGCAACGGGTTCATTTCGACCAGCGGCACATGTTTGTAAGCCGCTGCGTGCAATATGACTTGTATTTCGTTTTCGGCCAGAACCTTTGCGACTTGGATGCGGTTTGTGACAGTGCCAAGGATTGGCACGATTTCAACACCGCTGCCTTTGGCCAAATCCGACAATTCCCGATGGATTTGGTACAATCCAATTTCGGACATTTCGAACAAAACCAACCGCGAAGGGCGGCATCCGATGATTTGGCGGCACAGCTCTGAACCAATTGAGCCACCTGCCCCGGAAATCAGAACGTTTTTGTCAGCATAGGCATGCGTCGCATCACCCAAAGTGTTTCGAACTTCGTCGCGGTTCAGGAAGCGATTTGGTTGAACCGGCTTCAGTTTATCAACCAGCGCCTCTTCCCCAATCAACTGCGAGAAGGACGGAAGCGTTTGAACCTCAAGCCCCATTTCCTGAAGGCTGCGGGCGATTTGTGCTTGTTTTGGTTGGGTCTGCGAAGGCATCGCCAAAAGAACGCGGTCGATGTTGTGGTTTTTTACAAGCTTGTCGATGTGGCGCGGTGAATAGACTGGCAAGCGCGCGACTTGTTGCCCTTGCAGCGAAATATTGTCGTCAACAAAAGCGACCGGATCAATCACCTCGTGGGTGCGCAAGGCCAAGACCAGCTGAACCCCGGTCGTTCCCGCACCGTATATCAATACGCGGCAACGATTGGTTCCAAGCCGATACACCGCCAAAACAATCTGCAACAGAACTGCGCGGCTGATGACGGAGAAAACAAAGAAGTAGATGCCAAAGACCACGTATACCGTGTCTGGAACAGGTATCCCTACAAAGCGACACAGCAGGAACCCGGTAAGGGCAACCAAGATACTGAATATCGCAGTGTCTCCAATGGCGCTGGCTTCGTAATCTTTCAGCTGGATCGATGCGACGCCAAGCCAATACGAATATATCAATGATGACAGCAAGAGCGCCGGCATAATCGCCAAGCTTGACAGGAACGTGTCCAAAGCCAGACCAGATGTCATTTGGAGATTAAGAGCGACCCAAAAGGCCAGCGGAATAAGGATGCAGTCCACACCTGCGAGTACGGCGCTTTTCCGTTTTCTCGACAGTGATTTGACCCAGTTTATCAACAATCTAGACCCTCGCAGTAACGCTTTGCGATCGGCGCGGATTGCGCTGATCGACACGTCTTAGGTGAATCGCCCGATTTGATTAACAGTGGGTTAACCAACGTTGTTGCTCCTGACCCAGTCCAAGAATGGTGCTTTGCCCATCCAGATTGCGAAATCTATGGTTATGTCTTGCACTGAAAGGATATTTTCAATCAATCGCATTGACTCGAATTGGTTTGGATGTGGTTAAATAGCGGCTAACCATGCTCGGTTTTTCGCCTATGGCTAGAATTTTTGCGCCGAAAAACTGTTTTGGCTGTCTCAAACAGAATCAAAATGTCGAAACACGCAGAGATGTGACGTTGGTAAATCAGGTCCAGTCGGGCTTTTTTCGGGATGCAAAGGGTTGTGTAAATCAGTTCCGTTTCGGATTGAGTCTTGGCCCGAGACAGCAAATGTTCCTCGTGACGGTGGAATCTGACGGACGCCAAACCTGTCACACCGGGTCGGTTGAGGAGCACTTGGGCATAAAGCTCGGGGAACTTTTCGACATATTCGCGCAACGGCGGGCGCGGGCCAACAAAACTGATGTCCCCTTTCAGAATATTCCAAAGCTGTGGGAATTCGTCCAAACGCTTGGATCGCAGTTTTGCACCCATTGGGGTGATCCGCGATGCCTTGTGTCCGCCAGACACGCCTTGGTCGGATTCCGTGACTGACATGGTGCGGAACTTGAGTAAGCGAAAAGAGCGTCGCGAGTCCTTCATTCGTTCGGCTGCGTAAAAGATAGGAGCGCCCTGTTTCCACCAAAGGCACAGACAAACCCAAGCCATGACCGGCGACAACAGCACAATCAAGATGCTGGCAAAAACCACATCAAACAGCCTTTTGCCCCATGGCATATGTTGAAACTGACGGATGTTTACCCTGCCCTTGCCAATGAACCCCGCCTCAATAAGGACGTTGGTTTTGCTGCGTTGCAAGTCACACACCCATAAAGGGCGCTGTCAGGGCCTATTGTACAAAAAGCTGTGGCCAGCGCGCAACCTATGTTGCCTAAGACAAGTGAATACGCTTGTCGTTGGGCACCAACGCGTTGATCTGACGGATATGCTCGGGCAGGCAAACGGTTAGAAAATCGTGCCTGGATACGACCGACTGGCGTGCTGCCGGGCCCAAATGGGCGAACTTTTCGGGTGCATTCAACACCTCGACGACCTGTGCCGCAAGCGCCTTGGGATCAAAGAAATCGACCAGCATTCCGGTTTCATTATGTGTGATCGCCTCGCGCACGGGTGCAACATCGCTGGCCACTATGGTTGCTTCCATCGACATCGATTCCAGCAAGGACCAGCTCATGACAAAGGGCATGGTCAGATAGATGTGGCACGATGAAATCTGCACAATCTTCTGAAAATCCGCATACGGCACGCGGCCCAGAAAATGCAGACGGTCCCAATTCAGCAAATCGCCGACTTCGGATTCCATCTGGCCACGCAATCCACCCTTATGCGCGCTTTTTCCGCCATAGGACGTTTCGTTGCCGCCCACGATCAGGATACGCGACGTTGGGAAATCCCGTTGAATGTGGGGCAGCGCCCGCATCAACTGGTGAAACCCGCGTGTCGTTTCCAAATTGCGCGCCATATAGGTGACGATTTTGTCGTCGCGGGTCAGCGGGGTATCGACGCGACCCAAGGACAAGCTGGCCTTTGGATTGGGTTGTAAGATGTCCGTGCGAATACCGTCGTGGCACACATACATTTTGTCATGAAAGCGCTTGGGAAAGCGATCTCGCTGCCACATCGTTGGCGCGTGCGCGACATCCACGGAATCGATGTTCATCTGAGGCACGACATTGTTTGAATGCATCAGGAACGGCGTGTGATCATTCACGGGGCTTTCAGGATCAAACCCAACCGGGCCGCCTTTGTCAGAATAGTAATATTCAAAGAACCCGATCTGCGGCACGTCTGGCAACACTTGGCGCAGGAACGTCATTTCGCCCCAACCGACATGTCCGATCATGATATCCGGGACAAACCCGCCATTGACCAATTTGGCCAATGCTTGCGCGGCCCCATACCCGGCACCGGCAGCGGTTTCCCAGTTTTTAGACAACCCAAACGCATCCTGCTTGGCGCGGTGATGCGGTTTATAGACAACAGATCGCACACCGGGAATATTGGGCGGATCGGTACGTTGGGTCAGAAAGACAATTTCGTGACGTCCTTGTGCCGCCAACCATTGAACCAGTTCGCGATACTGGCCCGGCATGTTCTGGTGAACAAAGAGAAGCTTCATCAGGCCGTCAACGCGCGATCAAGCAAGGCCTGAATAGGCGGCACAAATGGTTCGTTGACCACGCGCGCGACTTCTTTGCCTTGCTTCATGACAAGCAACGTCGAACGCCGTTTAACACCAAGACGTTGGGTCAAAACCGACGGTCCAAACGTATCCCAATCTACTTCTACAAATGTCAGGCGCTGATATTGCGGATGCGTTGCGATCAATTCAGCAAGAATATCAGCCTTGATCTGGCAGGTCAGCGACCAGCTGGCCCGGTAATTCATAATGACCACGTCCGAAGATTCGCGCATCTCGCTCCAGAGGTTGGGCGAAAACATTTGCGCCGAATAAGCCTGTCCCATTGAAGGGGTCAGACACATCGCGGCAGACGACATGATAAAACGGCGGCGGGGCAGCATAGTGAACTCCAACGTAGATCGAGAAGGCTTAGACACCTTAATCTTGAAAACATGGGGGCGATATCACGTTTTTTTCTGACGCGACAACTGCACACATAAAATTCCCACAGTAATGATGGCAACGCCCAACATGTCACGCCCGCCTAAAGATTCCCCCAATAGGGCCGCTGCGACGGCAACGCCGAAGAATGGGTTGAGAAAATGGAACGTTGCAGCGCGTGTCGCACCGATGCGTTGCACCAGTGAAAACCAGATCCAAGTCGCCAGCAATCCGGGAATTAAGGTTGTATAGGCAAAGGCCAGAATTACCGGACCCGTCGGGTTGAAATAGAAAGGTTCAAACAGCATCGCCGTTGCGCCCAGAATAGCAGACCCCACCAACATTTGCAGACCGATGACCATCATCAGATTTCCACCCGAAGACGCCGATCGCATGCTGAGCGTGGCGATGGCCAAGGCAATCGCACCAATTACGCACAATGCGACGCCGAACAAATCAACGCCTGCATCTATCCGAGCGGACATAATGATGATGACGCCAACAATCCCCAAAAATAGACCCAAAACACCGATTTTTGGCAATTTATCCTTGAAAATAGCCCAACCAGCAAAGGCAACAATCAATGGCATTGTTGATGCGATAATGGATGCAAAGGACGCCTGAACCGTCTGCATGGCAACAAAGTTAAGCCCAAGGTAAATCGCGTTTTGGCACAGTCCAAATATCAACGTGGCGCGCCATTGGTCACGGGTCAAAAACCACGTCTGCCCCATCGCGCGCGCAATCGCGACGCCAATCAGCCCTGAGATGAGGAACCGAAGCGCCAAGGACCCCAATGGGGACGCCTCGGCCACGATAATGCGGGCGGACGTAAAGGCCGAAGACCAAATCAAGGCAAAGGCCAGCCCCATGCCAATCGCGCGAAAATCCATAAATACATCCACTGATTTGGAGGCCAGAGTTTCGGAAATCACCGCAAGAGGCAAGCCATCAACGTCATTGTCTTACTGTCTTTCAGACCCTAAACTTTTTCCACTGTTAGCAGGATAGTCAGGGTTCGCTCCGTCTTATGTGGTCTACATTTCTACCAACCGACCTAGACGTGTCCGCAATGGCTGCTTGGCAACGCATGATCGAACTGGCGCATTTGCCTGCGGATGGATGGTCGATGAAGCGTTTGGCCCGGCGCGATGATGAAAAAATTTCCCGTATTTCGCTGCTGGCCGCCCATGAGGATGGTGCAAAATTCACGTTCAAGTTTCAAATCCGCCCCTCGAATACTGATGAAATGGTTCGCCAGTTTGAATGGAACCAACGTTTGCATTCTGAATTCCCAAAATCGGGCGAAATAGGAACGTTAGAGCCGGTTTTACTGGATGAAGAAGGCCATGCATCGCTAACGAAGTACATTGAAGGCAGCACCTTAAGTTCTGCGGCGCATAAGTTGGGTGACGACAAAGAGGCGCAAAATGAACTGTTGCGGCGCACGGGGCTGTGGCTGGATGCGTTTCATCGGCTGCAAATTGATGAACACAGAGTGTTCCATCCCAAATACACCGTTGGATTTTACCAGGGTATTCGGAACGATATTTTGGCCGGCCGAACACATATCGCGAACCGGGAATTGTTCTTGCGTGGCATTGATCACCTCGAAACAATCGCTCCGCAGTATGAAAACCGCCAAACTGTTTCAGCGGTACAGCATGGTGATTTTCATTCGCGCAACGTGGTTGTGTCCGATCAAAAGATCATCGGGATCGATCTGACATCCACCAAGCCCGGCCCAGTTGGCTATGACATTGCGCGTTTGCTGGTGGATTTTACGGGTGTGACGGGGCGGGTCAGCGACGCAAAGCCCGGTATGCCCATTCCTCAAGACATTATTGATGCGTTTTTCGACGGCTATACGCTGGTTGGGCCGGATGATCCGGGATTTGGTATATTACAGTTTGCCCGCGTTTTGGGTGATTTGCTTTTGGTGCCGCCAAAATCGCTGCACAGATCAGCGGGAAAAACCCGGACTTTGAAACGGTTGCGCCCGGTGGCAAAAAACGCGTTCCAGACCAAATCACGCCCAAATGTGCATGTGTTGTTGACCGAAAACAGTCTTGAACGGGATCGCAGCGGCAGTCACGTGTTCACCAACGTGTTGCGGGATGTGGCCAAAACCAGCGGTGTGAATATCGTCACCGACAAAGACACACCTGACCGTCGCGCAACCCTAAAGCCCAAAGACCTGAGTTTGGTTCACATGCAAGACCCGGTCAGCGAACGCGGGCTGACGTTTCGCAAGCTGTATTCCGAAGCATTTTGGCGCGTCGAAGACACTGGCGCCCGGTGGGATTGGTCGTTGGCGCAGGCCAAATTCGACCCTGCATCGGTTGATCGTCATGAGGCGCAGGCGTTTTTTGACCTGTGGCAGAACCATCTTCATGGTGCGAAAGCCAAGGGCGCGACGAAGGACGGGTTTGTCTATATGCCTCTGCAGGGCAGGTTGCTGGAGCATCGCTCCTTTCAATCGACGTCCCCTGTCGACATGATCCGACACACATTGGCGCAATGCGACCAGCCGATTCAGGCGACCCTGCACCCCAATGAAACCTATACCCTAGCGGAACATGCCGCATTGGCGCAGTTGGCAGATGAACACCCGCGTTTTCAGGTCGTGGAACGGTCAATGGAAGACGCGCTGGCGGCGTGTGATTTTGTCGTTACCGAAAATTCAAGTGCAGGATTTCATGCGTGCTTTTATGGGAAAGTGTCGATCCTGTTTGCGCGGATCGAATTTCACCACATCTGCGCGTCGGTGCCTCGGTCCGGAATTGCAGGTGCGTTTGAAGAAGCGCGCGCCCTTATGCCGGATTTCGCCGCCTATATTTTTTGGTTTTGGAAATTAAACGGGATCGACCTGGAAAGTACGGATGCGTCAGACCAGCTGCGGCACGCACTTTTGCGATACAAATGGCCTGTATAGGGTCGAATAACGGCGCCGGACCTTGCCCGGCGCCATGTTTTATTAATAACGGTAGTGTTCTGGTTTGAACGGGCCGTCTGGGCTGACGCCGATGTAAGACGCCTGATCCTTGTCCAAAGTCGACAGTTTCACACCGATGCGATCCAAATGCAGGCGCGCGACTTTTTCATCCAGATGTTTGGGCAGGATATAGACTTCGTTGTTGTACGCATCGCCGCGTGTCCACAATTCGATCTGAGCCAAAACTTGGTTGGTGAAGGATGCGGACATCACAAATGACGGGTGCCCTGTCGCGTTGCCAAGGTTCAACAAACGACCCTCAGACAGCAGAATGATGCGGCTGCCTGATGGCATTTCGATCATGTCCACTTGTTCTTTGATGTTCGTCCACTTGTGGTTTTTCAGGCTTGCGACCTGAATTTCATTGTCAAAGTGGCCGATGTTGCCGACGATCGCCATGTCCTTCATCGCGCGCATATGCTCGATCCGGATGACGTCTTTGTTGCCGGTTGTAGTGATAAACACGTCCGCAGTTTCAACGGCGTCTTCCAACGTCACAACTTCGTAGCCGTCCATGGCCGCCTGAAGGGCGCAAATTGGATCAACTTCGGTGACTTTGACGCGTGCGCCAGCGCCCGACAGGGACGCAGCCGAGCCTTTGCCCACATCGCCATAACCGCAAACGACCGCAACCTTACCGGCCATCATCGTATCTGTGGCGCGGCGGATGCCGTCCACCAGCGATTCTTTACAGCCGTATTTGTTGTCGAATTTCGACTTGGTCACGGAATCATTCACGTTGATCGCAGGGAAAGGCAATTGGCCTTTCTTGTGCAGATCATACAAGCGATGCACGCCCGTTGTTGTTTCTTCCGAAACACCTTGGATCGCTTCGCGTGTTTTGACGAACCAACCCGGAGTTTCCGCCATACGCTTTTTGATCTGCGCAAAAATGGCTTCTTCTTCTTCGGATGTCGGAACTTCGATCAGGCTGGTTTCGCCTTCTTCAACGCGTGCGCCAAGCAAGACATACAGTGTCGCATCACCACCATCATCCAAGATCATGTTCGCGCCTTCTGGGAACATGAATGAACGATCAAGGTAATCCCAATGTTCAGTCAGGGTCTGACCCTTAATCGCAAAAACCGGTGTGCCACCTGCAGCGATTGCAGATGCCGCGTGATCCTGCGTTGAGAAAATGTTGCATGAGGCCCAGCGCACATCGGCACCTAATTCGACCAGCGTTTCAATCAAAACTGCCGTCTGAATTGTCATGTGCAGCGAACCGACGATCCGTGCGCCCGTCAAAGGTTTGCTTTCGCCGTACTCTTGACGCAGGGCCATCAGGCCCGGCATCTCGGTCTCGGCAATATCGAGTTCCTTGCGTCCAAATTCTGCCAGCGCAATGTCTTTGACAATATAGTCCTTGGCCATCCGTCGTGTGTCCTTTTTCCATCGGTCACCGCGCAAATAGCATTGGATCTTCTTATGGACAATCGCCTTGACGCCGCAGGTTTGGCGGACTCTAGCTGGCTGTTCCGTCTGGTATCATTGCTGTGACGATGGTGTCCCAGTTATGACCTGAGGCGACAATGCAACTAATCCCATCAGCGCGAGAGACGATAACGGTAAAGCTGCCCGTTCTGTCGGATGTCCAAATTTCCAGCATTTGGTTTGCGTTTTGCAGACCACCCCCGGTCAGGCGTTCAGAAAACTTGCTTTGCAATCGTTCGGTGATCAATTCGCGAGGGGCGCAATTGCTTTGCGCATGAACGGCAGGGGGCGCAATGGCTGCGGCACCAAAGACAAGAGCGGCGGCGACTGTACGTTTATACATGGGTTGCATCCTTTCTTGTGCGACCCTGAAGAGCCGCTTCAGTTACTGTTGACCCAATAATGGGGCCCCAACCCATCACCTACGATGCACAAATTTGTGGTGAGTTTGTGTTTTAGAAATGGAAACATTCTTTCAAAATGGGGCGCGCCGTGTCTAAAAGATCAAGAATTCGAAGGAGATTGGCATGGCACGGCAGACACGCGCTTGGCAAAGAATGTTGTCCGGACGCAGGTTGGACCTGCTTGATCCGACACCGATGGATATTGAAATCGACGACATTGCACATGGTTTGTCGTTTGTGGCGCGCTGGAATGGGCAAACCATTGGCGATTACGCGTATTCAGTCGCGGAACATTCTTTGTTGGTTGAGCGTCTTTTCAGTAAGTTAGAGCCGAATTCCCCGGATAAATGGCGTCTTGCGGCCTTGTTGCACGATGGTCCGGAATACGTGATTGGCGACATGATTTCCCCGGTCAAAGCGTCCGTTGGTCCGGGATATGAAGAATTGGATGACCGTTTAGCGGCCGCGATCCATATCCGGTTTGGATTGCCTGCAAAAATTCCGCAGACCATCAAGAAAAAGATAAAGAAGGCGGACAAAATCAGCGCGTGGATGGAAGCCACACGTATCGCTGGCTTTTCCGTGAGCGAGGCCGACAAAATTTTTGGTGCCCCTGATCCGCAAGTGATCGCGGATTGCGAAATTGTGTTACGCGCGCCTCTGGAAACACGGGCGGATTTCATGGCTCGGCACGCGGAATTGTTGGAGAATATGGTATGATCACCACGCGACCGGCTATTCAATTGGACGCCGGATCAATGGCGCGTCTGTTGAATGCGATCATTGATCAAGGCGGGACAACGGCCCTGACACGTCCGGTCACTGGGCAAGATATCAAAGACTGGATGGCCGCTGATCCCAACAGATCCGCATGGCATGTCGCTTTGAATGACAAGGAAGACGTGGTTGGATTTCAATGGATCGAACCCGCTGCGTATCTGCCGATTGAGGCCGCCGACATCGCAACCTTTGTGCAGATTGGCCAGACGGGTTTGGGGATCGGGTCCAACCTTTTCGAGGCCACGCGAAGGGCGGCCAAGGCGTTGGGGTATGTTTGGATCAACGCCAATATCCGGTCAGACAACGAAGGCGGTTTGGTCTATTACCAGTCACGGGGGTTTGCCGATTATGGGAAAATCGAAGGATACAAAATGGCCGATGGTCAGCTTGTAGACAAAACCCTGAAGCGGTTTGACCTATAGAACCTCGGATAGCTTTGACCGTTATGTGATTACGCTGACCTGAGGTTATGAAAACCGTGAAAGCCGACCTTCGCGCAAAACGCAGCTAAGGTCTCCTACGAGCCCAGACTCCCCGATGCTGCACGCTGCATGAAAGACCTGAAGCTGCGCAAACCTGCCGTTCAGTAAATTGCGCCCTGATTTCTCGGCTAGTGGCCGACATCAACCGTTTTCCCCAAACCAGCCGTTCACAGCATTTCGCTTGTTCTCGGCAGCCCAAGGATCATGTTGCGGACTTTGCTGCCGTTTGCAAAACTCGTTTGCGATTGAAATACGATGGAATGGAGCTATTGCTCTGAAGAGGAATTTTGCAATGGCAACCTATGAAGTACGGCTGATGTTTGAATGGGGCGGTGGTTGCCTTTGGGGTATGAACGAGGCCGCAAAGGCGTTGTACGGATACGCTGAAATAGAACGGGTACTGCCAATTTCTTTAAATATAAAGAACAAGTTAGATGAATTGAGCGAGTTGCATGATAAGGCGCTCAACTGGGGTGATCCGGCTGGCCCAAGCCCTTGGGGAAAGAGCGATTTCGACCTTTTCGAGATCGAAGCGCTCTCTGTTTTGAACACATTGCAAACGGAGCTCGGGGATTCATTTTCTGTTTGGTATCGCCCACTGGGGGAGGCCTCACCCATGTAGGTTTGGGCTCCTTGCGGCCATTTGGCATCAACAGCACCAGATCAAAGGCGTCAAGGTCGGCTCAGAGCCCAAAATGACCGCCTTCGAACAAACGTATTTTGCGGAAGTAAGCATTCACAAAGAGGGCCCGGTATGAAAAAAACTTAATATGGAGAACTATCGGAAAATGATTACTGAGTGCGAACGTGAGGTAAATGAACTCCATGCAGCACTTTGGAAAGCAGTCGAACACCGAGGCAAGTCACCACATCAACGCGAACAATGGCATCGTGCTGCCGATGCTTTCAACAACCATCAGTCACCGATAGATGATCTGATAGACAGATGCTTTGAATATGGACTGGAAAGGGACAGCGATTTGCGACGTTTTGCCTTTGCTTACATCGACGAAGACCCTTATTTCTTTAGGTCGGGATATATTTTAGAAGACTTGTTGCGCCGCGTTAAGCGTTTGACCCTTTCGACTGACGAAAAGACCTCACTGCAACGCCTGATACTGAAACGCATAGAGACGCGAGCTCTCAGGAACTTCCGCCGAATTTGTCAGCTGATCAACAAGATCGATACTGATGACTTTCGCAATGAAGTTTGCAACCGTACGAATTCAAGTGACCCTCAAGTTAAGCGGCGTGCCGAATTTGCCCTATCCTATTTTCCTAACAATACCCAGCGATAAGGGCTGTGGATAGATATCTGGTTGAGGTAGCTAAGTCCCGCAACCCAGCCATCTGAGGGTCAACTTTGCTGCAATCTGATCGGATGACTGCTTTTGCTGCTACGTTGCCGCACATTCACACCGGCAATCTCTGACTGATTTTACCGGCTGGTGTCGCGAACCGCCGAAACCAGCCGTTGGGGTGAAAGTGGGCCGTGTCGGCTTGGTCCCGCATAGCTGACTTAGGCTCAGACCGCGCTGAAGGTCTGGCATAGGTCAATATTGCTTAAAACGGCCCTGAATGGGATTCAGAAAACCCACTGCATCGAGTCAAGAGGGGTAACGCTCCGCAATCCCCTATCTGGGGGAGCGTTTGGCCAGGATGCGTTGCAATGTACGGCGGTGCATGTTCAAGCGACGGGCTGTTTCGGACACGTTGCGGTCACACAGCTCGTATACGCGTTGAATATGTTCCCACCTTACGCGATCCGCGCTCATTGGGTTTTCGGGTGGTGGTGGAAGGTCGTCGCCCGTGGCCAGCAGCGCATTTGTAATGTCCGTTGCATCCGCCGGTTTGGACAAATAATCGGTCGCGCCGATTTTGACGGCTGCGACGGCGGTCGCGATTGCACCGTATCCGGTCAAAACAACGACACGCGCATCAGGGCGTTTGGCACGCAAAACTTCGACGACATCCAATCCGTTGCCGTCCTCAAGCCGCAGGTCCACAACCGCATATGCAGGTGGGCGCGCTGTGGCGATGGCTTTGCCGCCTGCAACAGAACCCGTTGCTTCGATGGCGAATCCACGTTTTTCCATGGCTTTAGACAAACGCCGCAGAAACGGTTCGTCATCGTCAACCAGCAGCAAAGTGTTGTCTTCACCAATTTCCAGATTAGACGCATCGGCCATCCGGGTTCCTCCCACGCGTTCTTATTCTCAGTTGCAGTGCATGATGCAGTGCTAAGAACACAAGGTCAAACTGGCTTTATTTTACGCGTTGTCAACGAAACATTGCACCGTGTTCGCAACAGCCTCTGCCGTTAGGTCACGCCGGAAGAACTCTACGAACCCATGTTCGGGCAGAACAAGATAGCTGAATGTCGAGTGGTCGACGAGGTAATAGTCTGGATCACCTTCGTGACGTTTATAATAGGTTTTATAGGCTTTACTGGCCGCATCAACCTGTTCCAATGAACCCGTCAGTCCTATCATTTTTTCATGCAGGTTCTCGGCGTATTCCCCAATGATTTCCGGTGTATCACGTTCTGGGTCGATCGAAATAAACACAGGGGTCGATGACACGCCACGTTCTTGCAAGACGTCGATTGCTTCGGCGTTGCGTGCCGCATCCAGCGGGCAAATGTCGGGGCAATAAGAATAACCGAAATAAACCAAGCTGGCTTCGGTGATGACATCTTTTTCAGTCACGGTCTGTCCGGTTTTGTTCACCAGCTCAAATGGTCCGCCAATTTCGGGTGCGCCGGCGACAACTGTGGTTCTACATTGGGCAAATTGGTCCTCGAAACCACTTTGGCTAACGTACCATGTGGCGCCAAGTCCAGCGATTGCGGCGACCGTAGCGCCAGCAGCGATCAAGCGGATCATTTTATTCCCTCCACAAAAACAGTAGGCTTGGTGCAGAGGTAACGTCTGTTGCGATTAACGCAACTCACGTCAGGGTGACATAATGGCACAACCAGATTTTGGACTGCTGACCGGCCAACATAGATCCAGCTGGATCCGGTTGCGAACGATGATTGTTTTGCGGTGGGTTGCGATCATTGGACAACTGATTGCACTGACCGTCGCACAGCGGTTGTTTTCGCTACAGCTAGAAATTGGTCTTTGCTATTTGGCCGTGGGCGTTTCGGTTATGGGCAACTTGATTGCCATTTTCATCTTTCCTGAGAACAAGCGTCTAACCGAGTCTGAGAACCTATTTATGGTCATGTTTGACCTTTTGCAGCTTGGGTTTCTTTTGTTTTTAACGGGCGGTTTGCATAATCCGTTCACGTTGCTGTTGCTTGGGCCTGTCACTATTTCTGCGACCATTTTGACGACACGCTCAACGCTTCTTATGGGGGGAGTTGCGATCACAATCGTCTCTATTTTGGCCGTTATTCACCTTCCTTTGCGAACCGATCAGGGGTTTTTGCTGCATATTCCTCAGATTTTTGTGTTCGGGAACTGGACGGCATTGGTCATCGCGATTTGCTTTATTGGCGCCTATTCCAGACGCGTGACATCTGAAATGCATTCTATGTCGGATGCCCTGTCAGCCACGCAAATGGCCTTGTCCCGGGAACAAAAGCTGACAGATTTGGGTGGTGTCGTCGCGGCAGCCGCGCATGAATTGGGGACTCCGCTGGCCACGATTAAACTGGCAAGTTCGGAATTGATCGAAGAAATCGAAGATGAAGAATTGCGCGAAGATGCCATTTTGATCAGACAGCAAGCGGACAGATGTCGCGATATCCTTCACGATATGGGACGGGCGGGCAAGGAAGACTTGCACCTAAAACAAGCGCCCTTGATGACCGTTGTGCAAGAGGCGGCAGAGCCCCACGCAAATCGCGGAAAATTCATCCACTACACCCATGATCCCAATGCAGGTTCCGAAATCGATCAACCGTCGATTTTGCGAAAACCCGAGATCATTCACGGCTTGCGCAACTTAATTCAAAACGCCGTCGATTTTTCCGCTGAAAACGTGTGGATTGAAACGCATTGGACGGATCACTTTATTTCATTGCGCATTCTGGATGATGGGCAAGGGTTTCCACCGCATCTTTTGGGGCGGATTGGCGACCCTTTCGTTAAGAAGAGAAAATCCCGTGACGATGGCCAGCAAAGGCCGGAATACGAAGGTATGGGGCTTGGCCTGTTCATTGCCAAAACGCTGTTAGAACGATCAGGTGCCGAGCTTGCCTTTGACAACGGGTCTGACCCTTATCGATCCAACAATGATCGCGATTCCGGTGTGGGCGCGATTGTTGAGGTTATCTGGCAAAGAGACGCAATTGATGCCCGAACTGGGTCTAATTCGATACCTTTGGGTAAGAATCAACCGATTGTTGTGTAAATACAGGTAGCTTTTTACCACGCGTTAACCACTGTGGCACAAAACTTAGCTAAACTTGGTATATGGTGCTTTAATCATGGCGATGATCGAAATCTTAGTTATCGTGGCTGCTGCGGCAGTGTCTGTGCTTGGCGCGGTTCTGTTTCTGGCCCACGCTTTTAAGGATTATCGCGCGCCTCTATGCAATACTGACAGCCCGTTTTCGTTCCTGTTTAATGGCAATGTGCTGGTGCATTCCACGCCCGGCTCTTTGGAGCTGGTTCAGCATGATGACGACGCCACTGACTGGAGCATGCTGCGGGACGGCGTTTTGGCGCGGTTTCCCGAGTTTCCGATTGAGCCACCAAATACAGCCGGCGAAACCATAGACATCGACCCGTTTGATCCAAAGGATGACGGAATACTGCGCATTCAGTCCTTTGGTGAACATGCACGGGTCGAACTGGTAAGAACGTCCCATGAAGAGCTGAGCCAATCATCACATGAACTGCACACAGCCAATGCAAAATTCGAAAGACTGGAACGAATTTGTGAAGCGTCACCTTATCCCATTTGGCAAACAGACAAGACTGGAGATGTCGTTTGGTCGAATGATGCTTATGCGCAATTGTCCGAAAAGGTTCTGGAACAAAAGGATGGTTCAGACGGGCGTCGGTCCATTTTGGATTTGCAGCCCACTGATAACACGACACGTCGCGCCAGAGCATCTGTCGCATTAAAAGATCTGCCAACGCCCAGTTGGTACGACGTGACAGCAACACCTCAGCCGGACGGTGTCATTCATCACGCAACAAATATTGATGCCGTTATCCGCGCCGAAATTGCGCAGCGCAATTTTGTTCAGACATTGGCCAAAACATTTGCGCAGCTTTCCATCGGGTTGGCGATTTTTGACCGCAACGGTCAATTGGCTTTGTTCAACCCCGCGCTTGTCGATTTATCCGGTTTGCCCGCCGTGTTCTTAAGCACGCGGCCCGATTTGCTGACCTTTTTTGACCGACTACGCGACAATCGGGTCATGCCAGAACCAAAGAATTACTCATCATGGCGTCAAGAAATCGCCAATGTGATCAAAGCCGCGACCAACGGCACGTATCAAGAAACCTGGAGCCTGGACAGTGGGCAAACTTTCCGTGTCAGCGGCCGTCCGCACCCGGATGGTGCTGTGGCGTTTCTTTTGGAGGATATCAGCGCTGAAGTGTCTCTAACGCGGAATTTTCGTGCAGAGCTTGAGCTTGGTCAATCATTGCTTGATACGTTCCAAGACGGGCTTGTCGTGTTTTCATCCGCTGGCATCCTGACCTTCTGCAATCGATCCTATTGCGAATTTTGGGGCGTCGATCCCGAAGCCACTTTTGTGGATATTTCAATAAATGACAGCGTCAAAACCTGGTCCGCCGAATGCCAGCCAAACCCGGCATGGGGCGACATTCGCGAATTTGTCATGAAAATCGGTGATCGGGCGACTTGGGATACGTGGATTGAACGGAAAAACGGTGTCAAAATTTTCGTCACAGTGGCACCGATTGCATCGGGCGCGACAGTCGTGCGCTTTGATTCCCGTGCTCCGTTAGACAAATCTGCGCTGGATGAGCACGAAAAAGTGCACGAATAATCCCGTAAATCTATCAATCTGCTTGCAGGTGATTCCGTCGCCCGTCATTTTACGGGCATGAGCGATACGATCCACCAATCTGTTTTAAAGACCGAAGCCGCCACCCAAGCGTTTGCGGCGCGGTTTGGCGCGCATGTTGCGCCCGGTGATGTGATTTTGCTAAGCGGCCCTGTTGGCGCTGGCAAAACAGCCTTTGCACGCGCATTGATACAATCGCTTTTAACAACGCATGAAGATGTTCCATCGCCAACTTACACGTTGGTCCAAACCTACGATACGCCACAGGGCGAAATTTGGCACAGCGACTTGTATCGTGTGATGTCGATTTCCGAAGTCGAAGAGCTTGGTTTGACAGAAGCGTTCGACACCGCGATTTGTTTGGTTGAGTGGCCAGAGATGTTAGGCGATCTAATTCCCGATCACGCGATTTCTGTGTCGCTTCGACCCAGTGCTGGCGGAAATGGACGCTTGATGACGGCCCGTTGGACGGATGACCGTTGGGATAAACGGGTTTTTGAGGCAGCTAATGGATGAACGTTTGGCACTGGCCCATCCGATGTTGGTGTGCGCCAATTGGGATTCAGCCGTCCCGAAGATCATTGCAGGTGACGCATCCAATCGTCGGTACGTCCGCCTAAGTCGCGAAAATGGCGAAACGGCAATTTTAATGGACGCACCGCCCAGCAAGGGCGAAGATGTTCGGCCCTTTGTGACAGTGGCGGATTACTTGTCCGCGCAAGGCCTATCGGCGCCGCGCATATTGGCCAAAGACGCTGAACTGGGGTTTCTTCTTTTGGAAGATCTGGGGGATGACGTGTTCGCGCGCGTTCTGGAACGTGACCCAAATCTGGAAACCAAGCTGTATGAAGCCGCAACAGACGTTCTTGTTGCCCTTCATGCGCGGCCTTTGATCAAGTTAGAGACATATAATGCCGATGTTATGACTGATTTAGCCGCTCTGGCGTTTGATTGGTATCAACTGGGCGCGATGGGCAAAGTGGACAGCATATTGCGGTCCGAATTTTGCGATGCGATGCGCAACCTTCTTTTGCCGCTTGATCTAGAGCCGCGTGTAGTCATTCAGCGCGATTATCACGCTGAAAATCTGATATGGCTGCCGGATCGGACCTGTGTTGCCCGCGTTGGGTTGCTTGATTTTCAAGACGCGCGCCTTGGGCACCCGGCATATGATCTGGTTTCGGTTCTGCAAGACGCCCGACGAGATGTTTCACCGGATGTGGAACAACAAATGATTGCGCGATACGTGGCTGCCCGTGAATTAGATATGACGTCCTTTAAAGACGCCTATGCGTTGTTGGGTGTTCAACGAAATCTGCGCATTTTGGGCGTGTTTTCACGTTTATCCCTAGCCTATTCCAAACCGCATTACGTCGATTTGATCCCACGCGTTTGGGGATTGCTGATGCGTGCATTAGATGCGCCGGTTTGTGCAGACGTCAGTGACATTCTTAAAACCGCCCTGCCCGCCCCGACCAAGGGCATCCTCACATCTTTGAAGGCTCAATGCGGTACGCACAATATCCCCTCATGATGTTCGCTGCCGGATTTGGCACGCGCATGAAACACCTGACACAGGACCGGCCCAAACCGCTGGTCAATGTGGAGGGACGTCCGCTGATCGACCATGCGCTTGATCTGGCCAAGGGTGCAGAATGCGGCCCTATTGCAGCCAATTTACACTATTTGGCGGATCGTCTTGAACATCATTTGACCGGAACCGGCGTGACCACGATCACTGAATTACCCGAGATTTTGGACACAGGGGGCGGGTTACGCAATGCCCTGCCCGTTTTGGGCGATGGGCCGGTGATGACCCTGAACCCCGATGCAATCTGGGACGGGCCTAATCCGTTGGATATGTTGCGCGCTGCATGGCGGCCTGACAAAATGGATGCCCTGTTGATTTGTGTTCCGATTGCACAGACTGTTGGGCGCATGGGAACGGGTGATTTTGACTTGAATTCGGACGATCAAATATCGCGTGGTACAGATTTCGTGTATGGCGGCGCGCAGATTGTCAAAACCGATGGGCTGCGCGACATTGCCGAAACATCCTTTTCGTTGAACATTCTTTGGGATCAATTGAGCGCTAAGGATCGGTTGTTTGGCCTGCGCTATCCCGGTCGTTGGTGCGATGTGGGCACGCCCGAAGGCGTTTCATTGGCCGAAAGCATGCTGCGTGACGCGCATGGTTAATGTGTTTGGGTTGCCTCCGGGTGTGGATTTTCCCAAGGCGTTTGTTGACGGGCTGAACGTTCGGTTCGCCGACACAAGCCCCACCGATTTCGCGCGGATCACCCTGATCGTGAACACGCGCCGTATGGCCCGCCGTATTCGGGCGATTTTTGACGCTGGGCCCCCGCGTCTGTTGCCGCGCGTTGTCTTGCTGGGCGATGTCGAGCAGCTTTTAAAAGATGTCTCGCCGCCCGCCCCGGTTGCCAGCTTGCGACGCCGTCTTGAATTAGCAAGCATGATTGAACCTTTGGTGGCCGGGGATTCAAGCCTTGCCGAAAAGGCGTCATTGTTTGGGTTGGCCGATAGTTTGGCTGCCTTGATGGACGAAATGCAGGGCGAAGGCGTGGATGCGCAAACGCTGGCGAATCTGGATGTGTCCAATCATTCGGAACATTTCGCCCAAACAAAAGCGTTTCTTGAGATTGTTCAAAGTTACCTTGCCCAAACGCGGGCGGCCCCAGATGCCGAAGAACGCCAACGCCACATCGTCACGCATTTGATCCAACAATGGGAAGTCGACCCGCCAAAAGACCCGATTGTCTTGGCAGGTTCGACCGCATCGCGCGGCACAACGCGTCTGTTGGCCGAAGCCGTTGCCAAATTGGACAACGGATCGTTGGTATTGCCTGGTTTTGATTTTGACCTGCCCGCATCCGTGTGGGGTCGGATGGACGGCGATGATGCGCATCTATTGCCAACGCAGGATCATCCTCAATACCGGTTTCAGGCCATCATGCGGTCTTTGGACATGACGAAAACAGATGTCGGATTATGGAGCGATCTGCCCCCTCCATCCCCCAAGCGAAACGCGTTGATTTCGTTGGCCATGCGCCCAGCGCCAGTTACGGATGCTTGGTTGAAAGAAGGCCCTAATTTGGGTGATCTGAACGAACCAACCCAAAATTTGACCCTGATCGAGGCCGAAACGCCCCGCGCAGAAGCGTTGGCGATTGCCTTGCGGTTGCGTCAGGCGGCAGAGGACGGGCAAGCCGCTGCGCTTATCACGCCGGATCGGATGCTGACCCGTCAGGTTGCGGCAGCTTTGGATCGCTGGGACATCACGCCAGATGACAGTGCGGGATTGCCACTGCATCATTCGCCTCCGGGTCGATTGCTGCGTCATGTCGCCAGTTTGTTTTCGCAAAAACTCGATGCCGAGCTGTTGCTGACCCTGTTAAAGCACCCGCTGACCAATCGGGGCGCGGATCGGAATGCACATCTTTTGAACACGCAACGGCTTGAGCTGGCGATGCGGGACGCGGCAATGCCGTTTCCTGACCCAGACACGCTGCATGCTGTATCGGCCAAGTTGTCTGTCGCGCATGGCGAGGCGTTTACCGATTGGCTGACATGGGTGGTTCAAACGTTTTGCGGGCAAGAACGCAGCGGTGACGCAAGCCTGTTGGGCTGGGCACAATCCCATCGCGCTTTGGCAGAACGCGTCGCCGCTGGGCCGTCTGGTGATCCTGCGGAATTGTGGGCGCGCAATGCCGGTGAAAAGGCGCGATCGGTCATGGATGCGATTGTGGACCAATCGGATGCCGCGACCGATATGGGTGCCTATGACTATGCGGATTTGCTGGGAACGTTGTTGTCAGCAGAAGAGGTGCGCGATCGCGACGAACCCGTACCCGGTGTCATGATTTGGGGTACATTAGAGGCTCGTGTCCAAGGCGCTGATCTGGTCATTCTGGGTGGTTTGAATGAAAACACCTGGCCAGAATCCCCAGACCCTGACCCTTGGCTGAACCGCGCATTACGCCACAAAGCGGGTCTATTGCTGCCGGATCGACGCATTGGGTTGGCTGCACATGACTTTCAGCAGGCCTTTGGTGCGCCAGATGTTTGGTTAACGCGGTCGGTGCGCAGCAGTGATGCGGAAACCGTTCCGTCACGGTGGCTGAACAGACTGACAAATTTGATGTCCGGGCTGAAAGACCCAAAAAATGGTGGTCCTAAAGCGTTGGACGCGATGCGGGCGCGCGGGCGAATATATCTGGATCAGGCGCGATTGATCGAAGCGCCAATCGAAAGCGCGCGGGCCAATCGCCCTGCCCCGCGTCCGCCCATTGCCGCACGTCCGCGCAAGATTTCCGTCAGCGATATTCGCCGCTTGGTGCGCGACCCCTACGCGGTTTATGCCCGTAAATGTCTGCGGTTGCAGGCCTTGGGTGCATTGCGACCCACGGCGGATCATCTGCTGCGCGGAACCACGCTTCATTCTGTGTTCGAGACTTTTCTTCATGGCATCAAAGAAGACCCTAATCGGCTGAATTCAAGCGAATTGCTAAAGGTCGCAAAGCATGAACTTGAGACAAGTGTTCCGTGGGCGACCGCACGCACATTGTGGTTTGCTCGTCTTGAGCGCATCGCAGATTGGTTTGTGACAACCGAACAGCAGCGTCAGGATAGTGGCGCGCCATTTGCGTTCGAAATTCCGGGCCTGATGGATTTGCCCGATATTGGAATGCAGATCACGGCCAAGGCGGACAGGATTGACCTGACCGAAGATGGTCGAGCCGTGGTTTTGGATTACAAAACAGGCAAGCCGCCATCCGCTGCGGCGCAGGTCAAATTCGAACGGCAATTGCTTATCGAGGCCGTCATGGTCGAAAACGGTGCGTTCCAGAAATTGGGGCCGCGCGTGATAAGCCAAGCGCAATACATCGGGTTAACCGCAGTACCCAGTATCGTTGATGCGCCCATTGCCAAGGAAACGCCGGACAAGGTTTTGACAGAACTTCGCACTTTGTTGGCCGCCTATTTGATACAGGATCAGGGATATTCGTCGCGGCGCGCCCATTTTCGCGATGCGGATACAGGCGATTACGATCATCTGGCGCGGTTTGGTGAATGGGATTCGACCCAAGAGCCTGTAGCGGAGGATGTCGGATGAACGACGCAAGCCAACGCCAACAAGCGGCTGCGCATCCTCGGCGATCCACATGGTTGGCCGCGAATGCGGGGTCTGGAAAGACGCGCGTTTTGACGGACCGGGTGGCGCGGTTGTTGTTTGACGGGGTTTTGCCTCAGCACATTCTGTGCCTGACCTATACCAAAGCCGCCGCATCAGAGATGCAAAACCGCTTGTTCAAGCGTCTTGGCGAATGGGCCATGCTGGGCGACGCACAGTTGCACGAGGCGTTGCGCGGCTTGGGCCTGACCCGAGATTTGGACGCGAGCGATCTGGCCCAAGCGCGAACGCTGTTTGCCCGTGCGATTGAAACGCCGGGTGGTTTGAAAATTCAAACGATCCACTCGTTTTGTGCGGCTCTGTTGCGACGCTTTCCACTCGAGGCCGGGGTTAGCCCGCAATTTGTCGAAATCGAAGAACGCGCGGCGGATCTGTTGCGCGAAGATGTCGTGGACACGATAGCAGCAGGGTCAGACCAGCCGTTATTGAAACAGGTGGCCCGCTTTTTCACAGGTGCCGATTTTGGCGCGCTGACCAAGGAAATCGTGAATAACGCACCTGCCTTTGCCGAACCCATGGATGCGGCCGGATATCTTAGGCTGTTTGGTCATCCCGAAACGCTGACCCATGCCCAGATCGAAGATCAGCTGGGCGGGCGTGACGGGTTAACTTGGCTCAAGCCGTTGATGATTGAATTGCGGATGACGAAAGGTACGTGGAACGAACGCAGCTTGATCAAGCTGGAACGCGTCGCGCACGGAACCGGGCCACTGTTGCCCAACTTGATCAACGCGTTTTTGACCGCACAGGGCACTGTTACATCGCAGTTTTGCACCAAAAAGGTTCAAACCGCTGTCCCCGAAGCATTTGAGGACGCGATGGACGTGGCAGAACAGGTTATCGAACTGCAAGATGCCTATCGCGCACTGGTTGGGGCGGATCGATCTGCGGCAATTTCGGCGTTTGGTGCGGCATTCCTGAAACGGTACACCGAACACAAGCATCAACGTGGCTGGTTGGATTTTGACGATCTGATTGGCAAGGCCCGCGCATTGCTGTCTGACAAAGGTGTCGCGGCTTGGGTGTTGTATCGGATCGATGGCGGGATCGACCATATCCTTGTGGACGAGGCGCAAGACACCAGCCCAACGCAATGGGATGTGATCTGGAAGCTGGCCGAAGAATTCGCAGCGGGCGAGGGTGCGCGTACGGATACACTGCGCACGATCTTTGTTGTTGGGGATCAAAAACAGTCGATCTATTCCTTTCAGGGGGCTGATCCGCGCGAATTTGACCGGATGAAGCTTGAGTTCAAAAACAGGCTCGAACAAAGCGGTGAGGCGTTGCAGGAAACGTCTTTGGATCATTCGTTTCGATCAAGCTCTGCCATCTTGTCGCTGGTTGATACCGTGTTCGAGGATCGCGGCGGGCCCGGCTTTCCCAAAGAGACCAAGCACATTGCGTTTCACGAACAATTGCCCGGTCGGGTCGATCTTTGGCCGCCCGTGCCCGTCAGTGACGAAGACGAGTCCGGCCCGTGGTACGAACCTGTTGATCGTCTAAGCCGCACACATCACAACCGTATCCTTGCGCAACAGGTGGCGCAGGAAATCAAACGCATGATTGATGACAAGGTCGCGTTGCCCAGCGGGGTGCAAGACGGTGTCGTATCCGCACGTCCGGTTCAGCCCAGCGATTTCCTTATTCTTGTGCGTCGGCGCAGCGGGATTTTCCCGGAACTTATTCGCGCCTGCAAAGAAGAGCAGGTCCCGATTGCGGGTGCGGATGTTCTGCGTGTTGGCGCTGAATTGGCGGTGCGTGACATTGGCGCGCTGCTGTCCTTTCTTGCCACGCCCGAGGATGATTTGTCATTGGCGACGATCTTGAAATCCCCGCTATTTGGCTGGAGCGAGGATCAACTGTTTCGGCTGGCCCATGGACGCGGGCGCAAACATCTGTGGCAAGTGCTGCGCGACAAAGGTGCAGAATTCCCTGAAACAGTCTCGATTCTGATGGATCTGCGCGAACATTCCGACTTTCTGCGCCCCTATGATTTGATGGAACGATTGCTGACTCGCCACAAGGGACGTCAAAAGCTATTGGGTCGATTGGGGGTCGAGGCCGAGGACGGTATTGACGCTTTGTTGGATCAGGCCTTGGCTTATGAGCGCAATTCGGTGCCATCGCTCACCGGGTTTTTAGCGTGGATGGAAACCGACGATCTTCAGATCAAACGTCAAATTGACAGCGCATCAAACCAAGTGCGGATCATGACGGTGCATGGATCAAAGGGGTTGGAAGCACCGATTGTTATCCTTCCCGACACGGCACAAAGGGCGCAAACGGATCGATCAAACATTGCCGTTTTGGAAGACCGTGCCGTTTGGAAGCCGGGCAGCAAGGAAACTTGGGTTGCCCTTCAAGAACGCGTTGATGACAAACGTGCCGCCCAAGAAGAAGAAAGCCTTCGCCTGCTATATGTGGCCCTAACACGGGCAGAAAAGTGGTTGATTGTTGCAGCAGCGGGCAAGCGTGGTTCGGATGATGCGCCCGATTGGTATCAGATCATCGAAGAGGGTGCGGATAAGATCGGCGCAGCAACAATTGCGGGGCCTGTTGATGCCATCAAGCGCATTGAAGTTGGCGATTGGTCGAAATTTCAAGTCCAGCCAGCAGAACTTTCAGAACACCGCGCTTCTGAACTGCCTGATTTCGCCTTCACGCCTTATGAGCAAACCAAAACACAGCCCCAAACGCTTTCGCCATCTGATCTGGGTGGTGCAAAAGCATTGTCCGGTGAAGGTTTGAATGAAGACACCGCCAAGGCATACGGACGCCTTGTGCATGAATTACTTGAGCGGTTTCCGAGTCAAGATTTGGAGCGATGTAATCGCATCTTTGAAAATGCAGGAGGACAGGTCGCGTTAAGCGAAGACTTAAAACAAGATGCGCGGCGCAGTGTTGAGCGCATTTTGTCGAACCCGGAATTTACGGCATTGTTCCAACCCGACACTCTGTCCGAAGTGTCGATCACGGCGGATGTTGAGGGTAAAAGGATACACGGCACAATCGACAAACTGCTTGTGACGCCTGACCGTGTGTTGGCGATCGATTTCAAAACCAACCGTGTCGTTCCGAATTCGCCTGATAACATTCCCGAAGGGGTTTTGCGCCAGTTGGGTGCATATGCGGCTGCTTTGACCCAAATCTATCCCGACACCCCCATTGAAACGGCCGTTCTTTGGACGGAAACCGAGACTTTTATGTCAGTCGCACACGATATCGTGACGGATGCACTGCGCCGAAGCCAATATCTTGACGTGACCGCAAGGCCTACTTAGGTTGACAGCCTGACCCGGAGCCCAAGGAGATATAGCATGGCCACCCTCGCAGTGACCGACGACAGTTTTGACACCGAAGTCCGCAAATCGAACATTCCTGTTGTTGTGGATTTTTGGGCTGAATGGTGTGGCCCTTGTAAGCAAATCGGGCCATCCCTCGAAGAGCTTTCTGACGAAATGGCCGGTAAGGTCAAAATCGTCAAAGTGAACGTGGACGAGAATCCCAACTCTCCGTCACAGATGGGCGTGCGCGGTATTCCGGCATTGTTCATCTTTAAAGATGGCGAAGTTATTTCCAACATGGCAGGCGCAAAACCCAAAGCTGCCCTGCAAAGCTGGATTGAAGAATCTCTCTGAGATTTGAACCGACATTCTGAAAAGGCGCATGCAGTGATGCAGGCGCCTTTTTTCTTTGCCTTTTGCGGGCTTGTTCCTGCGCGATACGCAGGCCATATACGCCATAATTAGGCCGAAAGGACGCAAGATGAGCAAAAATGAATTTCCCGGTTGGCATGGAACAACAATTGTTGGCGTCAAAAAGGACGGCAAAGTTGTCATCGCTGGTGACGGGCAGGTGTCTCTTGGTCAGACTGTGATCAAAGGAACGGCCCGCAAGGTGCGGCGTTTGTCCCCCGGCGGGCACGATGTTGTTGCCGGGTTTGCCGGATCAACGGCGGATGCGTTCACATTACTGGAACGGCTTGAAGTCAAATTAGAAGCGACGCCAGGACAGTTGGCGCGGGCCAGTGTTGAATTGGCCAAAGACTGGCGCACAGACAAATACCTGCAAAAGCTCGAAGCGATGTTGATTGTGACAGATGGCGCCGATTTGTTGGTGATCACTGGGGCCGGAGACGTTCTTGAGCCTGAACATAATGTTGCGGCGATTGGATCGGGTGGGAATTACGCCTTGGCTGCTGCGCGCGCCATGATGGAAACCGACAAGTCCGCCGAAGACGTGGCCCGCGATGCGATGGCGATTGCGGCCAGTATTTGTGTCTATACCAACGGCAACTTGACCGTAGAAAGCATCGAAGCATGACTGACCTGACTCCACGTGAAATCGTATCTGAACTGGATCGTTTTATTATCGGTCAGAATGACGCCAAGCGCGCTGTTGCTGTTGCGCTGCGCAATCGCTGGCGGCGCAAGCAATTGTCCGACGATCTGCGCGATGAGGTCTATCCAAAGAACATCTTGATGATTGGGCCAACCGGTGTCGGGAAAACTGAGATCAGCCGCCGTCTGGCCAAATTGGCCCGCGCGCCGTTTCTGAAGGTCGAGGCGACCAAATTCACCGAAGTTGGGTATGTCGGGCGCGATGTCGAACAGATTATCCGCGATTTGGCGGATGCTGCCATTGCGCAAACCCGCGAATGGATGCGTGAAGATGTAAAAGCAGCCGCACACAAGGCCGCAGAAGAACGCGTTATTTCGGCCATAGCCGGTGAAGATGCCCGCGAAGGCACCCGCGATATGTTCCGCAAAAAGCTGAAATCTGGCGAGTTGGACGACACAGTGATCGAACTGGATGTCGCGGACACGACGAACCCGTTCCCGTCGATGGAAATACCGGGTCAACCCGGGTCTAATATGGGGATGATGAACCTTGGCGATTTGTTCGGCAAGGCAATGGGCGGGCGGACGGCACGCAAAAAACTGACCGTTTCAGAAAGCTATGAAGTGTTGATTGGCGAAGAAGCCGACAAGCTTTTGGACGACGAGATCGTAACGCGCACTGCGTTGGAGGCCGTCGAACAGAACGGAATCGTCTTTATTGATGAGATCGACAAGGTCGCAACCCGGTCCGAAGCGCGCGGCGGCGATGTCAGCCGCGAAGGCGTGCAACGGGATTTGCTGCCCTTGATCGAAGGCACAACCGTCAGCACAAAACATGGTGCGGTCAAAACAGACCACATCCTGTTCATCGCTTCTGGTGCGTTCCACATCGCAAAACCTTCGGATTTGTTGCCTGAATTGCAGGGCCGTTTGCCGATCCGCGTTGAATTGCGGGCGTTAACGCAAAAGGACTTTGTGCGGATCTTGACGGAAACCGACAATGCGTTGACGCGCCAATATACCGCTTTGATGAAAACCGAAGGGGTCGACGTCGATTTCACCGAAGACGGTATCGAAGCTGTTGCGCAAATTGCGGCAGACGTGAACCAATCGGTCGAAAACATCGGGGCGCGGCGTCTTTACACGATTATTGAACGCGTTTTCGAAGAGCTGTCCTTTGCAGCGCCTGACCGGGGCGGGGATGCAGTGACCGTTGATGCCGATTACGTTCAGAAACATTTGGGCGAATTGGCAAAATCAACCGATCTAAGCCGTTACGTCCTTTAACAATTGCTGATATGCGGATTCGGAGGGGACATTTCACCCACCGGATTCGCCAACATGCGCAGCACACTTCAATTTCTGACTTCCAATTCCAATTGGTTGGCCGCTGGGGCCTTGCTGACCTTTATTGGGTCGTTTGGTCAAACCTTCTTCATCTCTGTCTTTGCCGGAGAGATTCAGGCGGCTTTTGATCTGTCTCATGGGTCTTGGGGTGCTATTTACGCCATTGGAACAACAGCCGCTGCAGCGATCATGGTCTGGGCGGGAGGCCTGACTGACAAATACCGGGCGCGCAGTCTTGGCGTGATTTCCGTCGGCGGCCTTGGGCTGGCCTGTTTGTTCATGGCATTCAACGCATATGTTTTGCTGTTGCCGCTTGTCGTCTTAGGCTTGCGATTAATGGGGCAGGGTATGTCGACCCATATCGCTATTGTTGCGATGGCGCGTTGGTTTGTTGCAACACGCGGCAAGGCGCTGGCGATTGCAATGCTTGGGGTTGCGGTTGGCGAAATGATATTGCCGGTTCTCTTTGTGTTTTTGCTGGAATTCGTTGATTGGCGTTTGCTTTGGATCGGCGCGGCCTGCGTTTGTTTTGCCAGCCTGCCGTTGCTGCGTCATCTTTTGAAGACAGAGCGCGTGCCCAATGCAGATGCAAACGAAGACCAACGTGCCGGAATTGGAGATCATCATTGGACACGGGCCGAAGCGTTTCGTCATCCGCTGTTTTGGTGCATTGTTCCTGCGATTTTGGGGCTGTCCGCGTTTGGCACAGCGCTTTTGTTCCATCAGGTGCATTTTTCGGCGATCAAAGGCATCAGTCATCTGGCGTTTGTTAGCCTTTTGCCGATTTACACATCCGTCGCCATTTTATCGATGATCGGATCTGGCATCGCGTTGGATCGATTTGGCACGCAGAAAATGCTGCCTTTTTATCAGCTACCGCTAGTCATCGGGTTTGTCGTCTTTGCAACCGGGCAAGGCATTCCGGCCATGGCGTTGGCCTTTGCGCTTGTTGCGTTAACGGCGGGTTCAAATTCGACCCTACCAAACGCGTTCTGGGCGGATGCGTACGGAACCGCACATATCGGATCGATCAAAGCGATGGCCACAGCGGTTATGGTTTTGGGGTCTGCTTTGGGGCCCTTCTTAACGGGCATATTGATCGATTTTGGTGTTGGCCTTGAAACGCAATATATCGGTGTCGCGGTCTACTTTCTGTTCACCACTGCACTGCTGTATCATGGCGTCACGCGTTACTTTGTCGGGCAGACCGCCTAGCGATTTCGTTTGAGATAAACGTAATACGCGCCGCCGCCGCCGTGCTTTTGGTGGGCTTGCGTGATTTGCAAAACCGCTTGCGACAATGGGGGCACCGACAACCATTGTGGCACTTGGTGACGTAAAACTCCGGTTCGAACAGGCATCAAGTCATCACCACGATCTTGTTTGCCTTTTCCTGTTATCACCAAAACCAGCCGCTTTCTTTGGGAATGCGCGCGCAGAATGAATTGCGCCAATGCCGGATGCGCCCGGTCTTGTGTCATTCCGTGCAGGTCAATCTTGCCCTCTGGTACCAATCGTCCTTGTCGCATCCGACCAAATGTTTTGCGATCCATCCGCAGTGGTGCGTCGTCGACTTGTTTCGAAATTGACGGTGTCAAATCGAACGCGGTGCTGCCTTTGTCATTGCGAATAGCCTTTACCGGAAGGGTGAATTCATTTCGCGCCTCGGGCATCGGTCGTTTGGTGACCGGTTTCGGGTCGATATCCATTATCGGCTTGTTCGGATTCAGAGGTTCGGCTGTTTTGGCGACTTTGTTCCACAGGGCTTCTTCCTCGGGTCGCAACTTGCGACGGCGGGTCAAGAACCGCCCTCCGGTAACATTGCATAGGCGCGTTGTATCGGCAAAAGAACCAACAACCGGCCCGGGTCTTTCAATTGGCCCGCGCTTCGGCCTGCTTCATCGCCGGTGCCAAAGAACACATCGGCGCGTTGCGATCCCTTGATTGCTGAACCGGTGTCTTGGGCAACCATCAAACGGTTTAAGGGATTTTTGCCCTTTTTCTCGATCCAAACCGGCGCGCCAAGAGGGATGAACGCAGGATCAACGGCCACTGTACGCATGGTGGTAATCGATCGGTTCATCGCGCCCAGCGGACCCTTGTCTGATGGAACTTTGCTGACCTCGCGGAAGAAAACATAAGATGGGTTGTGGTACAAAAGCTCTTGGCCATCCAACGGGTTGCGTCGCACCCAATTTGCGATGACTTGCGCGCTGACCTGATGCGGCTGATACGTTCCGCGCCGGACCAGTTCCGCACCAATTGATCGGTAGGGCTGGCCGTTGGCGCCCGCGTATCCAACCCGAACGGTTCCGCCTTCATCAAGGCGAATGCGGCCCGATCCCTGAATTTGAAGAAAGAACAGTTCAACCGGATCGTCGATCCACGCGATTTCAAGTCCGCGGCCTTCCAAGATACCACTTTCCAGCAATTCACGGCGTGACAGCCAAGGTGAATTTGTAATGGCTTCGCTTGGCATTTTGTAAACCGGGTGTCGAAACCGGGCCGAACGATAACGCGATCCACTTAGTTCCGGTTCGAAATATCCGGTGAACAACGCAGGTGCACCGTCGTCGATCAGAACAGGCCGAAAGAACAATTCGAAAAACGCGCGCGCATTTGATTGCTTTTCTGCCAAAGCGCACAGCGATTGCCAGTCAGAGTCTTTGAAATCCTGACAAGTATTGCGAAAAACGCGCAGGGCTGCGGCGTGATCGTCATCTGCCCAAGATTCCAGTTCTGAAAATTCCAGAACCCGCACCGCTGGTTCAGCGGCGGAATCAGAGCCCGACATGGCCATCACAAGAGCGCATCCCAGCGCCCTTAAGCGTCTGTGGACACCAACAGCCAATTGGGGTCATCCGATCCCATGATGCGTGCAAATGACCAGGTGTCTTTCTGGCGCTTCACATCTGCGTCGCTGCCTTCAATGATATCCCCGGCATTGTCGCGCACAATGGATGTAAGTTCCGCTACAAACCGAATTGAGATTTCGGCTTCTTTTGTGTCCTCGTCCAGCGTCGCACTGACGACTTTCATTTCACGAACGCCATAAAATTCAGCTTCGATTGACAGACCTTGGTCCTCGCGGGCCGACACAGCGTCCACAAAGCTTTCGTAAACGTCTTCGGCCAGAAAGGGCTGAATTTCGGCCAATTCGCCGTTTTCAAAGCCCATCAAAATCATTTCATAAGCGCCGCGCCCGCCCTGAAGAAAGTCAGCCACGCCAAAGCTTGGCTCAAGACGTTTCATTTCTGCCAGCGCTTTGGCATCATCACTGTCTTCTTTGACGTGATCTGTAATATCCAGATCAGGCCCGCCCTCGATCACTTCTAGATCGGGACGATTGCGTCGTTCCGTCGAAGCGGTTGGGACTGGAGGTTGTTCAAATCCATCGCGCGTACCTAAAACATTACGCAAACGCAAAATCAGAAAAACAGCGATCCCGGCCAAAACCAGGAGTTGGATCAAAGGAGAGTTCATCAGCACCTCAATTTGCCCGAGGACATGGTATCAGGCGTTACCTGTCCCTATTTAGGGGTTGGGGTTGGTCAAGTCCACTGTGCCCCTGAAAAAGGAGATAGCTAAATGTGGCTTTTGGTAGCGTTTCTTGCTGTACCACTTATTGAAATCGCCCTGTTTATTCAGGTCGGTGGTGCAATTGGTTTGGGTTGGACCCTGCTAATTGTCGTTATTACTGCTGTTTTAGGCGCATATATGGTGCGAAATCAGGGTGCACAGGTGATGACACAGGTGCGTCAATCGTTTTCAGAAGTCCGTGATCCAAGCGAACCGCTGGCGCATGGCGCGATGATTCTTTTTGCCGGCGCACTTTTGCTGACCCCTGGATTCTTCACGGATATCTTCGGATTTCTGCTCTTGATTCCAAAATTTCGGTCGTTTGCATTCACCAATATTCGCAAACGCGTCAAAGTTCAGTCCTTTTCCGCACATAATGCCCAACACGGAGGGCCACAACACGGGTCCCACCACGGGACTCAAAGTGGGCCTCAACGTCGGAACAGCTCGAATCCGGATGTGATCGATGGGGAATATGAGGACTTGGAAGACAACAATCACGAACGCTCTGGCTCGTCAGGCTGGACAAAGCATTGAGGACTGCGTGACAAGCTGGTAGCAGAACTGTAACGAATTTCATTTGGAGTGTTTCAATGGCTGAAGAAGACGCACAACCGCAACAACCACCGCAACCTCAGATGCGGACCCTCGGGCAATATGTTCGGGACATGTCGTTTGAGAACATCATGGCGCAAAAAGGTGCCAAGAGTGATGTGCAACCAGACGTGCAGGTTCAGGTAAATCTGGATGCAAAAAAGCGTACTGTTGAAGATCAGTTTGAATCTTCGATCTCGCTGAAGGTTACATCAAAGGCAAAAGACGCGGACGACGTTCTGTTTGTTCTGGAAGTCGATTATGTCGGCATTTTCGAGATCAAAAACGTTCCGGAAGAACAGCTGCATCCGTTCCTGTTGATCGAATGCCCGCGCATGATCTTCCCGTTCTTGCGCCGTGTTGTCAGCGACGTCACTCGTGACGGTGGCTTCCCGCCGCTGAACCTTGAGAACATCGATTTTGTTTCGTTGTACCGGAACGAATTGGCAAAACGTCAGGCTGAAAACCCGCAAAAAGCGGACGCCTAAGTTTTCCAAAGGGCGGTTTCGCCCAGCTTATCGACAAACTCATCATGCGCGGCCTTTTCGGCCGCGCTTATTCGTTTTGGCAACGGCGTCGCGCGTGGCTTGGGTTTCCATTCGGCCAAGCCATCCGCCCGCTGATTTTGCGAAGCGGTCGACAAAACAAGACCCGGTTGGCGCCCGCCGGTCAATTCCAGATAAACTTCGGCCAGAATTTCGCTGTCCAGCAACGCGCCGTGAAGCGTGCGTGACGAGTTATCTATAGAAAACCGTCGACATAACGCATCCAAAGATGCGGGCGATCCGGGAAACCGCTTGCGTGCGATGTCGAGCGTATCAATTGCCTGATCATACGGGATCAGGGGAAGTTTCATCCATCCCAATTCGGCGTTGAGGAACTTCATATCAAAGGCCGCGTTGTGAATGACCAGCTTTGCGGTTCCGATGAAATCTAGAAATTCCTGACCAATGGCTGCGAACTTAGGCTTGTCCCGTAAAAAGTCGTCGCCCAGCCCGTGCACTTCGAACGCCTCTTTCGGCATTGAGCGTTCTGGATTGATATATTGATGATAGGTGCGACCGGTGGGCATGTGCCCATCCAGCTCAACAGCGCCGATTTCAACAATGCGGTCGCCGCTTTCGGGGTCAAACCCTGTTGTCTCTGTATCGAGCACGATCTCACGCATGCATCCGCTCCCGTATTTCTTCTAGAACAGCTTGGACCTGCTGTCGTGCATGTTCAAGATCATCCGTGACGATCACAAAATCCGATAGTGCGCATTTCTGATCATTTGGCATCTGTTTGGCGCGAATGTTTTCAAACGTTTCTTGTGACATTGTTCCACGTGCCAAAACGCGTTGCGCCTGCGTGTCTGGATCGATGCTGACGCAAACCGTGGCGTCGACGTTTTTGTCACCGCCGGTTTCAAACAGGAGCGGGATGTCGAACACCACAATATCTGACGTCGCGTTTTCCAAGAAAGCCGCGCGGTCTTGCCCAACCAATGGATGCACTATCTTTTCAATGTTGGGCAAAGCAGATGCGTCTTGTGCTATGATCTGTTTCAAAACATCACGAGACACTGCGTTTTCGACTATTGCATTGGGGTAAATCTGACCCAGAGGGCCAACCGCGGCTCCGTTTTTTAAATAAAGCCGATGAACAGCCGCATCCGCATCCCAGACATCGCATCCTTCTTCGGCAAATAGTGCAGCGGTTGTGGACTTTCCCATACCGATGGATCCGGTCAGCCCGATCTTGAATATCATCTCAGCGCGGCCGCACGTGTCGCGCTGTCGACTTCGGGTCTTCTGCCAAACCAGCGTTCAAAACCCGGAACCGCCTGATGCAATAACATGCCAAGGCCATCGACTGTTGTGCATCCTCTTGCTTCGGCTTCGGCCAACAAGGGCGTGCGCAAGGGTGTGTAAACCAAATCGGTGACAACACTATCAGACCGCAATCCGTCCAAAGGCACGCGCAATTCCGATTTTCCGACCATACCCAATGATGTTGTGTTCACGACCAAGGCCGCTTCGTCCAGAATATTTCCGGCCTGAACCCAATCAACCACAGTAACGCGGTTGCCAAATTCATCTGCCACAGCTTCCGAACGCACGCGCGTCCTGTTGGTCAGCAATATTTCGGGCACACCGGATTCCAGTAATGACGCAACAACAGCGCGAGATGCACCACCTGCACCAAATACTGCCGCAGGTCCTTTTCCAGGTAACCAATCCGGTGCACCGCTTTTGAGATTTTCAAGAAACCCATACCCGTCTGTATTGTCCGCGTGTATTTTACCGTCTTTGCGAAAGATCAGCGTGTTCGCCGCGCCAATCAACGTTGCGCGATCCGTCACGATGTCTGCGATATCCAGAACGCTTTCCTTGTGTGGAAGCGTGATGTTGACGCCGACAAATCCAGCTTGGGGTAGGGTACGCAGAACATTCCCGAGATTTTCCGACGACACCTCTAACGGTATATAGTGGCCGGGCAGTCCATAGGTATCCAGCCAATGTTTGTGCAATTGCGGCGACTTTGAATGCCCGATGGGATTCCCGATCACGCCCGCAAGTGGGATACGCTGTGTCATTGCTCAATCACTCCTCGAAGACCAAAAAAGGCCAGAAGCTCCAATAGCGGTAAACCGAGGACGTGGAAATAGTCCCCGTTAACGGAATGAAACAGGCGAATGCCTTCTTCTTCCAGTTTATATGCACCCACACTGTGTTGAATGCTGTCCCAGTTGCGCGTCACGTAACCTGACAAAAACGCATCCGAACTTTCGCGCATCCGCAATCGGACATGTCCAACATGTCGCCAGATTGGTTGACCTTCGTGATAGACCACAGCCGCCGAAAACAATGCATGTGGTTTACCCCGCATCAAAGTTAACTGTTCCAAAGCGTGGTCTGGGCTGGTCGGTTTGGATAAAAGCTGTCCTTCAAAATCCAACACTTGATCGCAGCCCACAACAAACGCATCCGTCCCCGAAATCTTGCGTGCCTTCATTTCGGCCAGCGTATCCGCGATGTCGCGGGGCTTGGCCCCTTCGGAGACAAGCGATTCCTTTACTGTTTGTTCATCGATTCGAGGCACCTTAGTTTCAAAGGGAACACCCGCGTTTTGCAGCAGCGTCGCCCGGATTTGCGAACCTGAGGCAAGAATGATGTGGTTTTTCATGTGGATAAACCTGTCGATGAACCTGTTGGTTTTGGGGTGCAGGGTTTGTGCGCGATTGTCCGTTTCAGGGCAACGTCGAAATTCTCATCGTCTTTTCCATAGTTTTACGGGTGATATCCCGCTGTTCACAAGGAAAACTCGTCCTTTGTGGATTGTTAACCTTGTTCAAAATCATCCACCAATTCATCCACAGGATAGGAGTGTTAATTTTGAAGTAAGTTATTGTTAATCTTAAGAAATATTAATGATTCACAGATGGTCCGTCCTAACGTTTGTGTTCATCCTAAGGTGTGTGTTTCTGGTCGTATAACTTCGAAATCCACAGGTTTTCGTATCCCTACTTAACTCTTCATTCACTTTATATTTTCTTTATTATTATATTGGTCTTCAAATATTTGACGGTCTTCGACAGATTGACTCGACCCAGAATGTTCACTAAGCCAACCGGGCATTCCATTCGGAACCTGCATCAGCCTCTTAGAAACTGTATGAGAAGGTCAGTCCCTTGACCTTGTAGCATTTATATGACCCAAGAACGTCTCAATCTTGCTGATCTGAAAGCCAAGAGCCCAAAAGACTTGTTGTCGATGGCCGAAGATCTGGAAATCGAAAACGCCTCGACCATGCGAAAAGGCGAAATGATGTTCCAAATTCTGCGCGAACGTGCGGATGAAGGTTGGGAAATCGCCGGTGATGGTGTTCTAGAAGTGTTGCAGGATGGGTTTGGTTTCTTACGCTCACCCGAAGCAAACTATTTGTCAGGCCCAGATGACATCTATGTTTCGCCGGATATGATCCGCCAGTATTCATTGCGCACAGGCGACACAATCGAAGGTGCAATCCGCGCGCCCAACGATACAGAGCGTTATTTTGGCCTTGTCGACGTTGCAAAGATCAACTTTGAAGATCCAGAAAAAGCACGCCACAAGATTGCTTTTGATAACCTAACACCGCTTTACCCGGATGAACGTCTGTCGATGGAACGGCAGGACCCAACAGTCAAAGACCGGTCGTCGCGTATCATTGATTTGGTTTCACCCATAGGGAAAGGCCAACGGTCCTTGATTGTTGCGCCGCCACGGACTGGTAAAACGGTTCTTTTGCAGAATATCGCGGCGTCAATCGAAGAGAACCATCCAGAATGTTACCTGATCGTTCTTCTTATTGATGAACGCCCAGAAGAAGTGACAGACATGCAGCGGTCCGTGAAAGGCGAAGTTATTTCGTCCACGTTTGATGAACCTGCGACCCGTCACGTTGCTGTGTCGGAAATGGTTATCGAAAAGGCTAAGCGCCTTGTTGAACACAAACGCGACGTTGTCATCCTGTTGGATTCGATCACGCGTCTTGGCCGAGCTTTCAACACGGTTGTGCCGTCGTCCGGTAAGGTTTTGACAGGTGGTGTTGATGCTAACGCTTTGCAACGTCCTAAGCGTTTCTTTGGTGCGGCTCGGAACATCGAAGAAGGCGGCAGCCTGACTATTATCGCGACAGCGTTGATCGATACCGGTTCGCGGATGGACGAAGTGATCTTTGAAGAATTCAAAGGGACTGGTAACTCGGAAATTATTTTGGATCGTAAGATTGCCGACAAGCGCGTCTTCCCAGCGATCGATATTCTGAAGTCCGGCACTCGGAAAGAAGAGCTGTTGGTCGAGAAGACGGATTTGACGAAAACCTTCGTGCTGCGCCGTATTCTGAACCCAATGGGCACCACAGATGCGATCGAGTTCCTGATTTCCAAGCTGAAACAGACCAAGACGAATTCGGACTTCTTCGATTCAATGAACACGTAACTTATTGTGTGACAACAATGAGTTAGGCTGATGGATACTATTTTTTCACTGGCAACTGTTCCCGGACGCTCTGGCGTGGCCGTTATTCGTGTGTCAGGCCCTAGGTCGTGTGAGTTATCGCAATATATAGGTGGTCAGCTTCCTAAACCGCGCACATCTGCTTTACGTTCGATCCAAGGCTCTGACGGAGCGGTTATAGATAAAGGCCTGATTATCTGGTTTCCGGGGCCAGCAAGTTTTACGGGCGAAGATGTCATTGAACTTCAAATTCACGGCGGTATCGCATCTGTCCGCGGCGTTCTTCGCGTGTTGGGGGATATTGACGGTTTTCGCCACGCCGAACCTGGTGAATTTACCAGACGCGCACTTGAGAACGGTAAGCTGGATTTAACAGCTGTCGAAGGCCTTGCTGATGTCATCGACGCCGAAACCGAAGCGCAGTTGCGTCAAGCACAGCGAACCTTGAGCGGGTCATTGTCGAAATTGGTCGAAGGCTGGCGCGGTAATCTTATCCGGGCTGCATCCTTAATTGAGGCCACAATTGATTTCGCTGATGAGGAAGTTCCAGAAAACGTATCAGACGAGGTTTTGGCGATCCTTTCTGTTTTAACACAGGAATTCGAATCTGAAGTGAAAGGGTCGTTCGTGGCCGAACGTATTCGCGAAGGATTTGAAGTCGCGATTGTTGGATTGCCAAATTCAGGAAAGTCCACGTTGCTGAATGCGCTGGCGGGCAGGGACGCGGCGATAACCTCCTCCATTGCTGGAACGACGCGCGATGTCATCGAAGTCCGCATGGACCTGGATGGATTGGCTGTTACGCTTTTGGATACGGCAGGTTTGCGCGACAGTGACGATGAAGTTGAACAAATCGGCATTTCCCGCGCAATTGACCGCGCGACGCAAGCGGATTTGCGGGTTTTTCTCATGCAAGATGGAGAAACGGTGCCGGTTGAGCGGACGAATACAGATATTGTCCGACGACCAAAGGCGGACATAACGCCTGACGTGCTTGGAATCTCGGGTTTGACGGGTGAAGGCGTTGATAAGCTCGTTGCAGAAATTTCTTCTGTGCTGAGCGCGCGCGCCCAAGGAAGCGGTGTTGCCACGCGCGAACGGCATCGGCTGGCGATTTCGGAAGCGTCGCGCTTTGTGATTGGGGCGAGTGCTTTTGTAAAAGATGGCCCGGTGTCGTATGATTTGGGGGCCGAATCTCTTCGTACTGCTATAAGAACGCTAGAGGTTCTTGTGGGCAGAATTGATGTTGAAAATCTTCTCGATGAAATCTTTTCCAGTTTTTGTCTTGGAAAGTAAGGAGTGTTTCACGTGAAACATTTCGACGTGATCGTTATTGGTGGTGGGCATGCGGGCTGTGAGGCCGCGCATGCGTCCGCTCGGATTGGCGCCAACACCGCGCTAATTTCTATGTCGGCTCAAGATCTAGGCGTTATGTCCTGTAATCCAGCTATAGGTGGTTTGGGCAAAGGGCATTTGGTGCGTGAAATCGACGCCTTGGATGGGGTTATGGGGCGTGCGGCTGACGCGTCCGGAATTCAATTTCGCCTGTTGAACAGGCGGAAGGGCCCGGCAGTTCAAGGTCCGCGCACCCAAGCGGACCGATCTCTGTATCGAAAAGCCATGGTGTCGCTTACCAATCAACAGGAAAATTTGACTGTGTTGGAAGGCGAGATCGTTGATTTCAAGATGGACGGAAATCGCGTTGTCGGTTGCGTGATGGCAGATGGAAGCGAAATTTTGAGCTCAGCGGTCGTTTTGACGACGGGGACGTTTTTGCGTGGCCTTATCCATATCGGCGATGTTTCCTATGCGGGCGGACGAATGGGCGATAAGCCGTCGCAAAAGCTTGCAGAGCGGATTGATCAATTTGACCTCACGCTTGGGCGACTGAAGACCGGCACGCCCCCGCGTTTGGATGGACGGACGATAAATTGGGACGGTCTTGAGATGCAGCCGGGGGATGATGACCCGGCAATGTTCTCTTTTATGTCCAAAAAACCGACTGCACGGCAGATTTCTTGCGGAATTACGCATACAAACGCCAAAACACACGAGATAATCAGGAAAAATCTCGATCGCTCGGCTATGTATGGCGGAATGATCGATGGAATTGGGCCGCGCTATTGCCCATCCATCGAAGATAAGATTGTGCGATTTGCGGATAAGGAATCCCATCAGGTCTTCTTGGAACCAGAAGGCGCGGATGATCACACGATTTATCCAAACGGGATTTCCACGTCGTTACCGGAGGATGTTCAAGAAGAATATGTTCGTTCGATTGCCGGCTTGGAGAACGTAGAGATTTTGCAACCGGGTTACGCGATTGAATATGATTACGTGGACCCGCGTGTTCTGACTGATCGTTTATCGCTGGAATCCGTGCCGGGGCTGTATTTTGCGGGTCAAATTAACGGAACAACTGGATATGAGGAAGCGGCAGCCCAAGGAATGGTTGCGGGAATGAACGCCGCATTGGCCGTTTTGGGCCGAGATTCGGTAACTTTTGGCCGCTCTGACAGTTATATCGGCGTGATGATTGATGACCTCACAACGCGCGGGGTGAGCGAACCTTATCGTATGTTCACTTCCAGGGCTGAATTCCGTTTGTCTTTGCGTGCCGATAACGCGGATCAACGGCTTACGCCGCGGGCGATTTCGCTGAATGCTATTTCAGAAGAGCGTCGTGTCGCGTTCGAAGAAAAGATGTCGAACTTGAATTCAGCCCGTGAGATGCTGGAATCAAGGCAATTTACGCCAAAAGAGCTGAATACTGGCGGCATTTTAGTTAATCAGGACGGAAACAAACGAACGTTGTTTCAAGTTTTGGCGTTTCAAGAGGTCTCCTTTGGTGATCTTGTTCCCTTGATGCCCACTTTGGCGGAGGTAGGTGTGGTTTCGCGTCGCCAGTTGGAAAACGATGCACTTTATGCAAATTACCTCGATCGCCAATCTGTTGACATTGAGCGCGTGCGCAAAGATGAAAAATTGACGATTCCGACGGATTTCAATTACTCGGGAATTTCTGGTCTTTCTAATGAGCTTAAATCCAAGTTGAACACTATTCGACCCGCGAACATGGCTCAAGCCGGACGTGTGGAGGGCATGACCCCTGCAGCTTTGGCCTTGATTCTGGCTGTTTTGCGTCATTCAAAGCCGAAATCAGCATGATTAACACTCCGGATTGGTTCCAGGGCGATGTTTCACGTGAAACATTGGAGGCTTTCGAAGCGTTTGAAGCGTTGGTCATTAAGTGGTCGCAACGGATAAACTTGATATCCAAAAAGGACCTTTCTCAGGTTTCTGAGCGTCACATTTGGGATTCCGCGCCGATTTTTCCGTTTGTTGCAGACGCAAAATCTTGGATCGACTTAGGCAGCGGAGGGGGCTTTCCGGGGATTGTTGTCGCCATTTTGGCAAAGGAAATACGCCCAGACTTGAAAATCACCTTGATTGAGAGCGACGCACGGAAATGTACCTTCCTAAGAACGGCAATCCGAGAGCTTGAGTTGAACGCAGAAGTTCGAACAGACAGGATCGAACACGTAACGGACTTAACGGCCGACGTGATTTCGGCCAGGGCGCTTGCCTCGTTGGACGTATTGCTGGAATTGGCCGTTCCTCTCAGCGAAACACACACCAAATTTTTACTTCCCAAGGGTCAAAGCTGGGAAGAGGAAATAGTTCGCGCAAGACGTAAATGGAGCTTTGACCTCACGGCTCATTCAAGCCATACAAATACCAACGCTCGTTTACTGGAATTGATGAATGTCCGTCACAAGTGACCCAACGCGCCCAAAGCAACCCAAAATAATCGCTATTGCGAACCAAAAGGGCGGGGTGGGAAAGACAACAACAGCCATCAATCTAGGCGCAGCCTTAGCCGAATCCGGGTTAAACGCCCTGATTGTCGATCTGGATCCGCAAGGAAACGCATCCACGGGACTAGGTATTGATGCTGATGACCGCGAAACCACAACATATGAGCTATTATTAGAAGATGTTGATTTGGACGATGCGATCCAACCAACGAACCAAGACAGCCTCAGCATTATTCCAGCGACCGTAGACCTAAGCTCGGCTGACATTGAGCTTGTATCGAACGAAAAACGTTCGTTTCTGTTGCGTGATGCGTTGCGGCAGCCGCAGATGGATACGTATGAATTCGACGTCATCTTGATTGATTGTCCGCCGTCTTTGAATTTGCTGACGGTAAATGCGCTGATTTCTGCGGATTCGGTGCTGGTTCCGCTGCAAAGCGAGTTTTTTGCGCTTGAAGGGTTGTCGCAACTCATGCTGACCGTGCGCGAAGTCCGTCAGGCAGGGAATCCCAATCTGCGGATCGAAGGCGTTGTGCTGACAATGTTTGATTCGCGAAATAACTTAAGCCAACAGGTCGCGCAGGATGCCCGAAACACGCTGGGTACGGTTGTGTTTGACACGATTGTTCCCAGAAATGTTCGTTTAAGCGAAGCACCGTCTTTTTCGGTGCCGGTTTTGAACTATGACACGACGTCAAAAGGTGCACAGGCATATCGCGCGTTGGCGCAGGAAGTTATCAGTAAAAATAGTTTTCGCTAGGGGGGCAGGATCATGGTGAAAGAAAAGAAGCGTGGTTTGGGGCGCGGTTTGTCCGCATTGATGGCAGATGTAGCGGATGCTGAAAATCCGGCTTCGACATCTGGTATAGGCGGCGTTCAATCTTTGCCAATTGAACGGGTGCAGCCAAACCCAGAACAGCCACGTAAACGGTTTGAACAAGATCACCTTGATGATCTGGCGGCGTCCATTCGCGAGAAGGGGATTATTCAGCCGCTTATCGTGCGCGCGGTCGGTGATATTTTTGAAATTGTTGCGGGTGAACGTCGATGGCGCGCAGCACAGCAAGCACAGCTTCACGAAGTTCCCGTTGTTGTCCGAGACTTTTCGGACACTGAGGTTTTGGAAGTCGCGATTGTCGAAAATATCCAACGCGCAGATCTGAACCCGGTGGAAGAGGCGATGGGATATCGCGCGCTGATGGACAAGTTTGGTCATACACAGGAACGTATGGCCGAAGCGCTTGGCAAAAGCCGCAGCTATATTGCGAACCTTTTGCGCTTGCTTCAGTTGCCGCGCGACGTGATTGATTGGTTGGAAGAAGGCAAGCTGACGATTGGCCATGCGCGCGCTTTGATCACAGCAAACAATCCGACTGATTTGGCCAAAGAGGTCATAAAGAAAGGCTTGTCCGTTCGAGAAACGGAAGCTTTGGTCAAAAAAACGCAATTTGGTCACGACACAACGCCGTCAGCCGCTCCGGCTAAGGCGGCGCCAGAAAAAGACGCGGATACGCGCGCCTTGGAAGATGATTTGGCGGCGGCTTTGGGATTGAAAGTGAACCTGTCTCACACTCCAAATGGGGAAAAAGGATCGCTTACATTGCATTACTCATCCCTGGATCAACTGGATGAACTGTGCCGAAAGCTTAGCGCAGGTTAGGAAGCGCGTGCGGTTGTCAAAAGACGCTCGAGAATGGCGTTTAAGACAATAAGCCCTTGTTTTCTAACAGTAATACGACGCTCTATGTCAATCCAACCCTCGTCGACAAGATCGGCGAGGGTTTTTTCGTCCAAGCGCAAACCAGACATGGATTCAAAGCGGTTTAGGTCAATACCTTCAGCAAGACGCAAGCCCATCAAAAGCATCTCTTCACCGCATGAATTTGGATCAAGCGCTGTTCGTACTGTTTCACGAGGACCGGCCAACCAGCTTGCGGGCATGCGTGCGTGTTCTGTTGCGTGTTTCGTGCCGTCAATTGTGACGCGTCCATGTGCGCCGGGGCCAATGCCGACGTAATCGCCGTATCGCCAATAGATCAGATTGTGCCGTGATTGCGCGCCATCGCGGGCGTGGTTGGACACCTCGTAAGCGGGCAGGCCGTTCGTTTCACAAATGTCCTGCGTCAGATCATACATATCGGCGGATAGATCATCACTTGGCAGCCCGCGTAGCCGTCCAGCGTTGTATCGATCGCCAAACGCGGTGCCTTGTTCAATGGTCAGTTGATACAGTGACATATGATTGGTGCCAAATTCGACAGCTTGGCTAAGCTCTGATCGCCAATCCTCTAGGGTTTGGTTTTGGCGTCCGTAAATCAAATCAAAACTGACACGGTCGAATGTGTTTTGTGCAATATGAAGGGCATCGCGCGCTGTTGCCACGTCATGCAAACGGCCAAGACGTTGAAGATCGCCATCATTCAGCGCTTGAACGCCCAAGGACACACGATTGACACCAGCATCCCGGTATCCTGCGAACCGACCGGCTTCGACGGAACTTGGGTTTGCTTCTAAGGTGACTTCCAAATCATTGGCCGTGGGCCACAGTTTGCGAGATTCCGCGATAATGTCTGCGATCAGATCGGGATTCATCAAGCTAGGCGTGCCGCCGCCAAAGAAGATGGATTGCAACACGCGATGCGGTGTTTCGTTGGCGGATTTTCTTAGCTCTTCCAGATAGGCGGTGCGCCATATGTTCTGGTCAATGTCGCGCGAAACGTGACTGTTAAAGTCGCAATAGGGGCACTTGGCCTCGCAAAACGGCCAGTGGACATACAGACCAAAGCCGCCTTGTTGCCAGTCATCCGCCAAAGCAGCCCCGGATCAGTTTTGCAAAGGCATCCGCACGATGGGACAGCGCGTTTTTCTCATCCGCAGTCATTTCCGCAAAGGTGCGATCATGTCCGTCTGGAATGAACATCGGATCATACCCGTGGCCCAATTGGCCGCGAACGGGCCAAACCAAAGATCCCGGCGCTGCGCCAGCAAAGATTTCCTCGTGACCGTCGGGCCAGATCAAGACCAATGTGGCGCAAAATCGAGCTGTCCAAGGCTTGGGGGCTTTGGCGGCAATCAACTCGTCATGTGCGCGGGTCATCGCCAACATGAAATCGCGCCCATTGGGTGTTTCGGCCCAATCGGCAGTGTAAACACCGGGCGCATCATTCAAAGCATCGATTTCAATTCCGGAATCGTCGGCAAGCGCGGGCAATCCAGTGGCCTCAACAGCGGCGCGGGCTTTTATCCGGGCGTTTCCAACAAACGTTGTTTCCGTTTCTTCGGGTTCATCCAGATTCATTTCCGCCGCGCCCACAACCGAAACGCCGTATGGGGCGAAGAGTTGCCCCATTTCTTCCAGCTTTCCGGCGTTGTGGGTCGCAATTAAAATGCGATCCCCTTCAAATTTGCGTGTCATGCACCCGCAGCCAACTGCATTTCAGCGAGAGCTTTATTGCCAGCTTCCGCAAGGCTCATCAGATCATCCATCTGAGCGCGCGAGAATGTTGCACCTTCGGCGCTCATCTGCACTTCGATCAGGCGTCCGTCGCCTGTCATGACAAAATTGCCGTCAACACCGGCTTCGCTGTCTTCTGGATAGTCCAAATCAAGGACCGGCTGACCGGCGTAAATTCCACAGCTGATGGCCGACACAGGGGATACCAAGGGATCAGATGTGATTTCGCCAGCCTTCAGCAATTTGTTCACCGCCAAACGCAGGGCCACCCAACCGCCGGTGATCGACGCACAACGAGTGCCGCCGTCGGCCTGAATAACATCGCAATCTACGGTAATCTGACGTTCACCCAATGCAACACGATCAACGCCTGCGCGTAATGATCGCCCGATGAGACGTTGAATTTCAACCGTGCGGCCGCCCTGTTTGCCAGACGCAGCTTCGCGACGCATCCGCGTGTTCGTGGCGCGCGGCAGCATTCCATATTCGGCGGTGACCCAACCCAGGCCCGATCCTTTGATGAACGGTGGAACGCGGTCCTCGATTGTGGCGGTACATAAAACATGCGTGTCACCCATACGGATCAGCACGGACCCTTCGGCGTGTTTTGTAAAGCCAGTCTCGATTGAGACGGCGCGCATTTCATCAAGGGCTCTGCCGGACGGACGCATTTAAGTACTCCTTTTTGTTCATAAGGGGGATAGCCTTGGTGCCGCAGAAAGAGCAAGCCCGATTGACCTTTTCCGTCGAAGTGCCTTTATTCAATTGTATGAGCACACATCCCGATCTGTTTTCTGAAATGAATGATCGATCCCGCGAAGTCTTTCGCCGTGTCGTCGAAGGTTATCTGTCAAATGGGGAACCAGTTGGATCGCGTACCCTAACGCGGGACTTCAGCGAAAAAGTAAGTGCGGCGACAATTCGAAATGTGATGCAGGACCTCGAATTCATGGGATTGCTGAATAGCCCCCATGTCAGCGCCGGGCGCATCCCGACGCAAGCAGGGCTGCGCATGTTTGTTGATGGGTTGATGGAAGTCGGGGTTCCCGATGACACCGATCGCCAACATATCGAAGCAACAGTGGGCGACGGTGAACAGGATGTAGCCGGCATTTTGGACCGAGTAGGGTCTGCTTTGTCTGGCGTGACGCAAAGTGCATCGCTGGTTTTAGCGCCAAAACACGAAGCGCCAATCAAGCACATCGAATTTGTGACACTCGGACATGACCGGGCCTTGGTTGTTCTTGTTTTTGCGGATGGGCATGTTGAAAACCGAATTTTCGAACCGCCACCGGGATTAACGCCATCGTCTTTGCGCGAAGCGGCCAATTTCTTGAATGCATTGATCGAAGGACGCACACTTAGCGATTTGCGCACCGTGATCCGCACAGAAATAGAAGCGCGTCGACAAGAGATCGATACACTTTCGAAATCCTTGGTTGATAGTGGTCTTGCTGTATGGGACGGAGACGCCGACCAGCAAGAACGTTTGATCGTGCGTGGTCGTGCGAATCTGTTGGAAGACATGGCCGAAGCGGAGGAATTAGAACGGATCAGATCATTATTTGACGACCTAGAACGCAAACGTGATATCGAAGAATTCCTGTCTTTGACTGAAAGTGGCGAAGGTGTGCGCATTTTCATTGGCTCAGAGAACAAACTTTTCTCACTTTCGGGTTCCTCTTTGGTTGTCTCTCCCTATATGAACGCTGATCGAAAGATTGTCGGAGCGATTGGAGTCATTGGACCCACGCGACTCAATTATGGGCGCATCGTTCCGATTGTGGATTATACAGCGCAACTCGTCGGCAAAATGATCGGCGGGCGCAGCTAGAGGTAAAGACATGGCGGAGCCCAAAGGCGAAGAGTTCCTAGACGACATCGAAATGGCCGAAGAAGAAGAAATGGCCGTTTCATTAAGCGAAATGGCAGAACCGTACGACGAGATCGAAGCGTTACGTGCGGAACGTGATGGCATGAAAGATAAATTCATGCGGGCGTTGGCAGAAACGGAAAACGCACGCAAGCGGTCGGAAAAAGACCGCCGCGAAGCGCATCAATACGGCGGATCCCGTTTGGCGCGTGATATGCTGCCCGTTTATGACAATCTGAAACGCGCGCTTGAAGCCGCGACAGATGAACAACGCGAAGCCGCAGGCGCGCTTCTTGAAGGTGTCGAACTGACATTGCGCGAATTGATCAGTGTTTTTGGAAAGCACGGTATCGAAGTGATCACACCCGAAGTGGGTGATGTCTTTGATCCGCAAGTGCACCAAGCCATGTTCGAAGCGCCGGTACCGGGCACCAAAGCCGGCGAAATCATTCAGGTTTCAGCCGAAGGGTTCATGCTGCATGACCGTCTGCTGCGTCCGGCGCAGGTCGGCGTGTCGTCCATGACGGGCTAATCTTTGGCTGCGTCTTTCAGTTGATAGATCAAATTCAATGCATCCCGGGGGCTTAGGTCGTCGGGATGTATGCTTTCTAGCATCTCTATCGCTGGCGAGATTTGGGTTTTCGCAGCTGGCGGCGGCGCTGATGCGGCAAATAACGGCAAATCGTCAATCACCGCCTTTTTGCCCGCTGTCCCGCCTTCGCGTTCACCCTTTTCCAAGGCATCCAACACCACCCGCGCCCGGGAAATGACGGCGGGGGGTAGTCCTGCAAGCTGGGCGACCTGAACACCATAAGATCGATCTGCGGCGCCTTTGCGCACTTCGTGCAGGAAAATGATTTCACCTTCCCATTCGCGCACCGCAACAGTTGCATTGTCCACGCCCCCCAAACGGGCAGCAAGGGCAGTCATCTCGTGATAATGCGTCGCAAACAATCCGCGGCATTTATTGACGTCGTGAAGGTGTTCCAATGTGGCCCATGCAATACTTAGGCCGTCATAAGTGGCTGTGCCGCGCCCGATTTCATCCAGAATAACCAAGGCGTGCTCGTCCGCTTGGTTCAAAATCGCGGCGGTTTCCACCATTTCGACCATAAACGTCGACCGCCCACGCGCCAGATCGTCCGATGCACCAACGCGGCTGAATATCTGACTGACCACACCGATATGTGCCGAAGACGCAGGGACAAAACTGCCTGATTGGGCAAGGATCGCAATCAATGCGTTTTGCCGCAGAAAGGTCGATTTACCCGCCATGTTCGGGCCAGTCAGCAACCAGACAGATGCAGTATCTTCGGCGGACAGATCACAATCATTGGCAACAAACGGATCACCGGCACCATTGCGCAGTGCGCTTTCCACAACTGGATGACGGCCCCCTTGGATTGCAAAGGCACGGGATGCGTCGACAACCGGACGGCACCAGTTTTCAGTCTCGGCCAGGAACCCAAACGCACAGGCTAAATCCAATTCGCTTAGGGCGCGGGCGGCTTGGCTGATTTGCGCAGACCATTTCGAAATCAGTACCTTTAGCCCTTCATAGAGCCGCTTTTCGATCTCTAACGCGCGTCCGCCCGCGTTCAGAATGCGGGTTTCCATTTCTGACAGCTCCACAGTCGTAAAGCGAACTTGGTTTGCGGTTGTCTGTCGATGGATGAAGGTTTCCGAAAAGGGCGCCCCAAGCATTTTGTCCGCATGGGTGGCCGTTGTTTCAATAAAATAACCCAGCACATTGTTGTGCTTGATCTTCAATGAACTGATCCCGGTGTCGCGGGCGTATTGTTCCTGCATACTCGCGATCACGCTGCGCCCTTCGTCGCGCAATGTGCGTGCATCATCTAGATCGGAATCGTGACCTGCTGCGATGAACCCACCATCGCGCGCGAGCAATGGTGGTTCCGCAATCAAAGCGGCATCCAATTGATCAATCAATTCGTCGTGGCCGCCAAGATCACTAGTCGCCGCTTGCAACAATGCAGGAAGGTCAGGGGCCGCGCTTTTGATCTGCGCGGCTTCGGTCAATGCATTTCGGATTGCGGCCAGATCGCGCGGACCGCCTCGATCAATCGCTAATCTGGACAGGGCGCGATCTAAGTCTGGGACTTTTCGCAAACTATCCCGCGTGGTTTCGCGCCACACAGATTGTGACCCGGCGAATTCAACGGCGTCTAATCGCGCCTGAATAGTCTCTAATCGTCGCGAAGGCGAAGACAACCGACGTTCCAGCAACCGACCACCGCCAGACGTCACCGTTTTATCAATTGTTGCCAACAATGATCCGGCACGACCGCCGGTCAACGCGCTGGTCAGTTCAAGGTTGCGACGTGTTGCGGCATCGATCTGAACCGATAAATCCCGGCTTTCTTGAACCGGGGGGCGCAACAGGGGCAGTTTTCCCTTTTGGGTCAAATCCAGATAGGACACCAAAGCGCCCATCGCGCCGTGTTCCGCACGCGAAAACTGGCCAAAGGCATCTAATGTTCCAACGTTGAACAACTCGCACAGGCGTTTATCGGCCCCGGTGCTGTCAAAAGATGCGCGCGCTTGTGAGGTCAGCGGAATCCCGAAATCCGACGCCAATTCACGCAAATCTTCTTCTTTGGTTTCGGACACGACAAGTTCGGCCGGGCCAAGACGTGCCAATTCCGGGCCCAATTGAGCCTGATCCGCCAGCTGCATGACGTGAAACGCGCCGGTCGATATGTCCACCCACGCCAAGGCGCAATCGTCCCGCACTTGTGCAAACGCCACCAAGAAATTGTGGCGGCGGGCTTCCAACAGGGAATCTTCGGTCAACGTGCCGGGGGTGACCAGACGGACAACATCCCGCTTTACCACTGATTTAGACCCGCGCTTCTTGGCCTCTGCTGGGCTTTCTAATTGTTCACATACAGCAACGCGAAACCCTTTTCGGATCAGCGTCAAAAGGTAACCTTCGGCTGCATGAACCGGGACGCCGCACATGGGGATGTCAGCGCCATCGTGTTTGCCGCGCTTTGTTAGGGCAATATCCAACGCTTCAGCCGCACCGACGGCATCATCAAAAAACATCTCGTAGAAATCGCCCATGCGGTAAAACAACATCGCATCAGGATGGGCGGCTTTGATCTCGAGATATTGCGCCATCATTGGCGTGACTGTCATGAAACCCCCAAGGTTATTTCCGAGGACCTTACAAAGGGGTGCGGATGAGGAAAAGCAGGTTCGAAATAAAAAGAGGGCGCAAATGCATGCGCCCCCGTCCTTCTGGATGAATCAGATGTCTATCGGAACAGTGACAAAATAGATTGGGGCGCCTGGTTCGCGATAGATAAGGCTTGAATGCCAAGCTGTTGTTGCGTTTGTAGAGCCTGAAGTCGCGCGGATGCTTCTTCCATGTCTGCATCAACCAATGCGCCAATTCCGGATTTCATTGCATCCGTCAGCTTACCAATGAATTCGTTTTGATCATCGATCCGCTTTGACGACGCACCCAATGACGCGGCACCGTTGATCGCAGTATCGAGATAGGCTTCAATTTCGCCCAAGGCCGTTGCGGCAGTTGTCACATCTGCAATTGCGGTGCGGCTTCCTACATCCAGGTTCGCCTCAAGATCGGTCGTTGCGACGTCAATCGTCGCAATGGTTGGCGCAGCGGACCCAACCCGGTTCAACGACGACATAACAGTCAGGCCGGTGGCACCGGAACCATCAACATCAGTTGCAAGAAGGTTCGCACCATTGAACTGTGATGCGCCGATGATGGATGTAATTTGCGCCTGCTTCTCAGCCATCTCCGCTTCGATCTTGGCGAAATCCGCAGTTTCGCTGTTAGCAGATACAGCCAGCGTTTTCATGTCTTCCAAAACAGAAACGATTTGCTCTGCACCAGCAGAGGCCACAGCAATGGTGGCTTCACCAACGTTCAGTGAATCCGAAACTGTTTTAAAGCCAGCAACGTCCGCTTCCATAACTTTGGAGATCGCCCAGATGGCTGATCCGTCTTTGGCAGAGTTGATTGCCCGCCCAGTTGAGATTTGCGTTTGCGTGCTGGAAAGATCTTTGTTGACCTGTTTTAGGGTCTGAAGCGCGACCATGGCGCCATTGTTGGTATTGATGCTCGACATGAACATAGTCCTTTGAATCTCGACGGCTTTGCATCGAATTTGATGGTGCCCATTGTTCTGGGCGTGTGCCGTTCTGACCGTGCTGGTGGTTTCATTCGATTCCAGCGCCGCCCGTTTATTCGGACGCAATGAAACGTTAAGGTTCTACATAGGCGACGCCAAAGCGAAGATTGGGCCGCAATGTGGCGTGTCGTTAAAGTTTAATTAAAATTGCTGATAGTGATAACAGTTCATCGCGACGGTACAGAGACGATTGAGCGACAAGCAATGCTGGGCTATGAGCGTCTAAGCTTTAGGGAACTGAATATGTCCAAAAACAAGATTACGCGTGAAGAAGCACTTGCTTATCATCTTGAGCCAACACCGGGAAAATGGGAGGTGCAGGCGACGGTTCCAATGACTACGCAGCGTGATCTAAGCTTGGCGTATTCACCGGGTGTTGCGGTTCCGTGCGAAGAAATCGCGCAAAACCCAGAGGCTGTTTATGATTACACCAACAAGGGAAACCTTGTGGCGGTTATCTCGAACGGTACGGCTGTTTTGGGTTTGGGTAATTTGGGCGCTGCCGGTTCCAAACCGGTGATGGAAGGTAAATCAGTTCTGTTTAAACGGTTCGCTGACGTGAATTCGATCGACATTGAATTGGACACCGAAGATCCGGACGAGTTCTGCAAAGCGGTTGCTTTGATGGGGCCGACATTTGGCGGCATCAACCTTGAAGACATCAAAGCGCCTGAGTGTTTCATCATTGAGCAGCGTCTCAAGGAAGAGATGGATATTCCTGTTTTCCATGACGACCAACACGGAACGGCGGTTATTTGCGCAGCAGGCCTTATCAACGCACTTCATCTGTCGGGTAAAAAGATCGAGGACGTCAAGATTGTCTTGAACGGGGCCGGGGCCGCGGGCATCGCGTGTATCGAATTGCTGAAATCGATGGGCGCGCAGCATCAGAATTGCATCGTGTGTGATACCAAGGGCGTGATTTATCAAGGCCGCACAGAAGGCATGAACCAGTGGAAATCGGCGCACGCGATCAGCACCGAATTGCGGACATTGGACGAAGCCATGAAGGACGCAGATGTGTTTCTGGGCGTGTCTGTAAAAGGTGCTGTGACGCAAGAGATGGTAAAATCGATGGCGCCAAGCCCGGTTATCTTTGCCATGGCGAACCCAGATCCAGAGATTACACCCGAAGAAGCACACGAAGTACGCGCGGATGCGATCGTGGCGACTGGGCGCAGCGATTATCCGAACCAAGTGAACAACGTCCTTGGTTTTCCGTACTTGTTCCGTGGCGCATTGGACATTCATGCACGCGCCATCAATGACGAAATGAAAATTGCCTGTGCGCATGCTTTGGCAAGACTGGCCCGCGAAGATGTGCCAGACGAGGTGGCCTTGGCTTATGGCAAAAGTCTTGCATTTGGCCGCGACTATATCATTCCGACGCCGTTTGATCCGCGTTTGATCCATCGTATTCCGACAGCAGTAGCGCGTGCGGGTATGGATACAGGTGCGGCGCGCCGTCCGATCATAGATATGGAGCAATACGAGCTTAGCCTAAAATCGCGGATGGACCCGACGGCAAGCATCCTGACAGGGATCAATGCGCGGGCGCGTGCTGCACAGGCCCGTATGATTTTTGCAGAAGGCGACGATCCTCGCGTTTTGCGGGCTGCGGTTATGTATCAACGCAACGGTTTCGGCAAAGCGTTGGTTGTGGGCCGTCCTTTGGATGTGAAAGAAAAGCTTGAGGCAGCTGGGCTGGGCGACGCGGTTAGCGAGCTGGAAATAGTGAACGCGGCCAATACTGAACATCTGCAGGTGTACAAAGACTTTTTGTATGACCGAAATGGTCGACGTGGATTTGACAGTGCTGACATCCACCGGCTCGCGGCGCGTGACAGGCATGTTTTTGCGGCGTTGATGCTTGCGCATGGGCACGGTGATGGGCTGGTCACGGGCGCGACGCGCAAATCGGCGCATGTTCTGGACCGTATCAACCTTGTCTTTGATGCAGATACAACAACCAAGGCGGCAGGTATTACGGCGATTTTGCTGAAGGGCCGGATCGTTCTGATTGCGGATACATTGGTGCACGAATGGCCGGACGAAGAAGATTTGGCCAACATCGCCGAACGCGCGGCAGACGTCGCACAAAGCATGGGGCTGGAACCACGTGTTGCCTTCGTTAGTTTTTCAACATTTGGATACCCGGTGTCGGAACGTGCGGAAAAGATGCAAATGGCACCTCGGGTGTTGGACGCACGTGGCGTCGAGTTTGAATACGAAGGCGAAATGACGGTTGATGTGGCTCTAAATGCGCAATCACAGGCGGCATATCCATTTTCACGACTGACCGGACCGGCCAATATTTTGGTTGTTCCTGCACGACATTCGGCCAGTATTTCCGTGAAGTTGATGCAGGAAATGGCGGGCGCAACTGTGATTGGTCCCATCCTAAGCGGTATCGATAAGTCGATCCAAATCTGTTCATCCGTTTCGACGGCAAATGACATCCTGAACATGGCTGTCCTTGCCGCATGTAAGGTCGATTAATGGCTGTTTGGAACCTTGGGTCGATCAACATAGATCGATTTTACAAATTGCCCCATTTACCAGCGGCCGGCGAAACATTGGCCGCGTCTGGGTTTGACGAAGGATTGGGCGGCAAGGGCGCAAATATGTCAGTGGCGATTGCACGAGCCGCCGCCCGCGTGTGCCATATTGGAGCTGTGGGGTCTGATGGGCGCTGGGCGTGTGATCGGCTGTTGGAATACGGTGTGGACACGCGTCACATTACGCAAACCGATGGCGCGTCCGGGCATGCAAACATTAATGTCGATGCGAGCGGTGAAAACCAAATCGTTCTCTATCAAGGGGCGAATCATGAAATTTCGCCCGACCAAATTGCATTGGCTTTGGCCGAAGCAGACACCAACGATACGTTTCTGACGCAAAACGAAACCAATGGACAACGGGCAGCCGCAGAGCTGGCCAAACAAATGGGGCTGCGGGTTGTTTACGCGGCGGCTCCGTTTCAGGCAGATGCAGTTGCGGCGGTCCTTGATCTGACGGATTTGCTGGTTTTGAACGAGATCGAAGCGCAACAGCTTGAGGCAGCAACGCAATTGACGGTGAATGAATTGCCCGTGGATGATGTTGTGGTGACGCTGGGCGGGAAGGGTGCGCGTTGGTTTGATCAACGCAACGCGCAAATCACCGATATCGCGGCCTATCCGGTCACGCCTGTCGACACCACGGGCGCCGGGGATACGTTTACCGGGTTCTTAGTCGCGGGGTTAGATCGCGGCTTGCCGATGTTACAGGCCCTTGATCTGGCATCGCGCGCCGCTGCGATCATGGTGACGCGCGATGGGACTGCGGATGTGATCCCCGATCTTAAGGATATCGAGGATGCACGTTTTGCTTAGCTGTTAGTTTCTTAGCTACCGGCGAAAGGTGCGGCTGAGCCCCACAATTCTTTGACACGGGCGTCACGACCACAGGATGCGCGGTACTTTTTGTAAGCCTTCGCTTTTGACAATGGCCCGAACCGCGTGATCACCAGTTTAGTCTGTTTATAGTAATCCTGATGATAGGCGTTCGCTGGAAAAAACTCCCCCTCGGTCAGAATTGGCGTCACCAGTTTTTGGCCTAATTCAGACTGCGCTGCGGCTTTTGCTTGTTTTGCGGCATCTAGTTCATCCGCACCTGCAAAGATCGCCGTGCGATAGCTGGGTCCGCGGTCACAAAACTGCCCACCGGCGTCGGTTGGATCGATTGACCGAAAGAACATTCCGTACAATTGGCCCGCTGAAACGACGCTTGGATCATATTTGATCTGCACCGCTTCATAGTGACCGGTGCCCCCACCTGTGACTTGTTTGTAGGTCGCGTCTGGAACGGTGCCGCCTGTGAATCCGGAAATGACATCCTTTACGCCTTTGACCTTTTCGAAATCGGCCTCAACGCACCAAAAGCACCCGCCGGCTACTGTCAAAGTCGCAACTTCAGCAGCATGAGATGGTTTAGATTGTGCAAACATTCCCATAACGATGGAAACCGAAAGCAACGCTGTTTTCATATTTATCGCGAAAGTCATATTCGTTCTCCTTTGCCTAGATGTTTCGCGCCAATACGTGTTTCAATCAATGCAAGAGGAAGTGATCTCTCGCGTGTGTGAAGTTAATTTAACTTTCTTTCAATCAAGGGGCTAACGCTGAATATGACAAAACGTATCGCCATGTGGTCAGGTCCGCGAAATCTGTCGACGGCCATGATGTATTGTTTTGGCATGCGGTCAGATTGTGCGGTTTGGGATGAACCGTTTTACGCGCCGTATTTGGCGGAAACGGGCCTTGATCACCCGATGGCCCAGGACATCATTGCTGCGCATGAAACGGATGCGGCGGTTGTTGCGGACCGATGTTTAGGGCCGATCCCTGATGGCAAAAGCGTCTTTTACATGAAGCATATGCCGCATCACATGATTGATGGCATGCCATTGGATTGGGCCGATGATTGCATCAACATTCACCTGATCCGCCACCCCGCGCGGGTGGTGGCGTCTTATGCGTTAAAGCGGGACGAAATGACGTTGGCCGACGTCGGATTTCTTCAACAAACCCAGTTATTTGCGAAAATCGGAGGGGTGGTTGTCGACAGCTCGGACATTCGTGAAAATCCGGGCAAAATGATACCGGCGCTGTGTGCGGCCATAGGTTTGGAATATGAATCACAAATGCTGTCATGGCCCAGTGGCGGGCATTCTGATGATGGTATTTGGGCGCGCCATTGGTACGGCGCTATTCACAAATCAACGGGGTTTGCAGGGCCAGAAGGTCCAATGCCAGAATTGACAGGCGAGGCGCTTAAACTGGTCGAAGACGCCTTGCCGCATTACAAGGCGTTGGCTGATCGAAAGCTTGTTGTTTGATGACCGAAGGGCGCATGGATTAGCGCCCTTCACAGGATCACTTTAACCGGCGGTCTCTTGCGGCCAACAGCTTGAGACGAAGCGCATTCAACTGGATGAATCCGGCTGCATCTTTTTGATCGTAAGCGCCTGCATCATCTTCAAATGTTACATGCGCTTCGGAATAAAGACTGTGATCTGACCAACGCCCAACGGTTCGTGCGACGCCTTTGTACAGTTTCAAACGCACTGTTCCGGTCACGTGCTCTTGGCTTTTGTCGATCAGCGCTTGCAACATTTCACGTTCTGGGCTGAACCAGAAACCGTTGTAAATAATCTCTGCGTAGCGCGGCATCAGCTCGTCTTTCAGGTGCGCCGCACCTCGATCCAAGGTGATTTGTTCGATTCCGCGATGCGCCTCAAGCAAAAGCGTGCCGCCGGGCGTTTCGTAAATGCCGCGCGACTTCATCCCAACAAAGCGACCTTCAACCAGATCAAGCCGGCCAATTCCGTGCTTGCCGCCCAGTTCATTCAGGCGGGTCAGGACCGTTGCAGGCGACATCGCTTCGCCGTTGATAGAAACCGCGTCGCCTTTTTCAAAGCCGACCTCGATGTATTCTGGCGTGTCAGGCGCGTCTTCGGGATGCACAGTCCGCTGATATACGTAATCTGGTGCTTCGTCGGCGGGATCTTCCAGCACTTTGCCTTCAGATGATGTGTGCAACAGGTTGGCATCGACACTAAACGGCGCTTCGCCGCGTTTGTCCTTGGCGATCGGAATTTGGTGCTTTTCAGCGAATTCGATCAATTTGGTGCGCGATGACAAATCCCATTCACGCCAAGGCGCGATCACTTTGATCTCTGGGTTTAGGGCATAGGCGCTAAGCTCGAACCGGACTTGGTCGTTGCCTTTTCCGGTCGCACCATGAGACACCGCGTCGGCGTTGGTTTCCGCCGCGATTTCGATCAATCGCTTGGAAATCAGAGGGCGCGCAATGGATGTGCCAAGCAGGTACAGACCCTCATAAAGGGCGTTGGCGCGGAACATTGGAAAGACGAAATCGCGGACAAATTCTTCGCGCAGATCTTCGACATAGATGTCGCTGGCACCCATCAATTCCGCTTTTTTGCGGGCGGGTTCCAGTTCTTCACCTTGCCCCAGATCAGCCGTGAATGTCACGACCTCGCAGCCATATTCGGTCTGCAGCCATTTCAAGATAATCGAAGTGTCCAGACCGCCAGAATAGGCCAGCACAACTTTCTTTGGCGCGCTCATCGTCTAAATCCTTTTTTAGTTGGTGGCGCGATAACGGGTTTAACGCCTAGGGGCAAGATTGACCGGCGTCTGGCAACCGCTTATGGCCAAGAAATATCAGCCAAGGAGGATCGGATGCAATTTCAGGAGTCCGCGCGGAATGCGACGCAAGCGATGCGAGCCGTGTTTCCGGCAACGCCACTTTTGCGAAACGATCATCTGTCCGAACAGTTCGACGCTGAAATTTGGTTGAAACGCGAAGATTTAAGTCCGGTGCGATCCTATAAGCTGCGCGGTGCGTTTAATGCGATGCGCAAGCAAATACCCGGCAAGTCTGTGTTTGTCTGTGCCAGTGCGGGCAACCACGCGCAGGGCGTCGCCTTTATGTGTCGGCATTTTGGCGTGAAAGGTGTGATTTTCATGCCGGTGACGACACCGCAGCAGAAAATCCAAAAGACAAAAATGTTTGGCGGGGACTCTGTCGAAATTCGTCTGACTGGCGATTATTTTGACGATACATTGGCGTCAGCCCAGATGTATTGCGCCCAAGAGCAGGCGCATTTCCTGTCCCCATTTGACGATGAGGATGTGATCGAAGGGCAAGCGTCCGTGGCGGTCGAAATTCAAGATCAGATGGGCAAGTTGCCGGACCACATCATTGTTCCGGTCGGTGGCGGCGGGTTGTCGTCCGGTTTGTTCAGTTATTTTGGCGACTCCGTTCACATGACATGCGTTGAACCAAAGGGTGCGATGTCATTGGCATCCGCGTTGGCCGCCGGGACGCCTGTGGACGTGTCACCGATCAACAATTTTGTGGATGGCGCAGCGGTTGCAAAAATTGGTGTGCGTACGTTCGATCGCCTGAAGAACCTTCCACATGACCGTGTTCTAAACATCGTCGAAGACCGGATTTGCACGACGATCATGGAAATGCTGAACGTCGAAGGGATTGTATTGGAACCAGCTGGTGCGCTTGCGATTGAGGCGTTGAAGGATGTCAGGGATCAGATCAAAGGCAATCGCGTGGTGTGCGTCACGTCTGGGGGCAATTTTGATTTCGAACGTCTGCCCGAAGTAAAGGAACGCGCGCAACGGTTTTCTGGGGTCAAAAAGTACTTTATCTTGCGCATGCCCCAACGTCCGGGCGCTCTAAAGGAATTTCTATCCTTCTTGGGGCCACAAGACGACATCGCGCGTTTTGAATACCTTAAGAAATCTGCGCGTAATTTTGGCTCTGTTCTAATTGGGATTGAAACCGCGCAACCTGATAACTTTCAGGCATTTTTTGACAAATTGGATGCAGCTGGTTTCACTTATACCGATATCACCAATGACGAAACGCTTGCACAGTTTGTGATTTAAGCGCTCAACTTGTCTGACATGTCGTTCAAGAAGATCGCCCTGGATGCGTCATAGCAATTTAGAATGGAGGCAAGATCGACATCCTGCGCCTGACCATTTGCAGACATTTGTTCACCGGTTTGGCACAGGCTGGAAAAGTCCGCGAATCCAAGGTTAAGCGCGCTACCCTTCAGAAAATGTAAGTCACTTTCTAAATTGTCGCGGGATGTGGACGTTCGAAGGCGATCCACAATTTCATCAACCTCTTCGAGAAATAATTCGACGACTTCATCAAAGTCTTCTGCACCAACTTCGCCGCGCAATTGCTGCACCTGCGCCCAATCAATCATAACAAAACTCCAACACAACGCGGCTAGACTGCGGCAACAATGTTAACATGGGGTAATCGTTAAATTTTTAACCTTAGTTGGTCGGGTCTTTACTGTCCTTTAAAAGCCGTTGGTCTAGAGTTTCCGTGTAAGTAATAGGTGATTTTTTGATATGTCCGCGAATCTCAACACAAAATTGGATGCGACGGAACCTTCGTCAGAACCCAACGGTAAGTCTGGCAAAAATAACCTTGCCTTGATCGTTGACGACAGCCGCCTGCAACGTAAAATTTTGTCCAGCTCGGTAAAACAATGGGGCTTTGATGTAATCGAGGCTGATTCTGGGGATGCGGCCCTTGCGCTGTGCGAAGAAAATGAACCCGACATCGTGCTGAGCGATTGGATGATGCCGGGCATGAATGGGTTAGAGTTTTGCAAAGCTTTTCGCGAGCGTCCCGGTGATCACTACGGATATTTTATTCTGCTTACGTCCAAAAGCGACAAAGGCGAAGTCGCGCAGGGTCTTGATGCGGGCGCGGATGATTTTCTGACAAAGCCAGTCAATGCGCATGAATTGAGGGCGCGAATTACTGCAGGCGAACGCATCCTGAAGATGCAGCGCGAATTGCACGATCAAAACCGGTTGATTACCGAAACCTTGGGCGAGCTTCAGCGCCTGTACGATTCACTTGATAACGACCTGATTGAAGCGAAACAGCTTCAACAGTCGCTGATTCCTGATCGTCACAAAGTGTTCAAAAATGCAGAACTATCGCTGATGCTGCGCCAAAGCGGTCATGTTGGCGGCGACTTGGTCGGGTTCTTCCCGGCGGGCGATGGTCATTTAGGCTTGTTCTCAATTGACGTATCCGGGCACGGCATCAGCTCTGCATTGATGACGGCACGGCTGGCCGGATATTTGTCAGCTTCGGCCCCGGATCAAAATGTTGCCTTGGCCAAAATGCCTGATGGCAGCTATCAGGCGCGCCCACCGGAAAAAGTGATCGAAGAGCTTAATACGCTTGTCCTCGAAGAAATGGACACGGAACATTATTTCACACTGCTTTTGGCAGATGTTGACCTTAGTACGGGTCAAGTGCAGATGGCGCAGGCGGGCCATCCCCACCCTGTCATACAAAGGGCAAACGGGACTGTTGAACAAGACGGCCCCGGTGGTTTCCCTGTTGGGCTATTGCTGGGGATCACTTTTACAAAGTTCGAAACGCAATTGCATGCGGGGGACCGTATTCTGTTCTTGTCTGATGGTGTTGTCGAATGCCCAAATCAGAAAGGCGACATGCTTGAAGAAGAAGGGTTGGAACGGCTGATGGGCGAACTGTCCGATGTGCACGGCCCTGCATTTTTTGAAGCCCTAGCTTGGCGCCTGTCAGAATTTGCGGATGACCAGCCCTTTCCGGATGATGTGTCTGGCGTCCTGTTCGAATTCAAAGGCCCTCAGACACCGGAATAATCACGCAGGATGCTGCGGTCCCCATCGTTTCCCAACTCATGCACCGCATCGTCAAAGCCAATCCAAAAGGATTGGTGGCCTACTTCGGTCGGTTCAGCGATTTGCCTGACAGGGTGTGCGACATAAACGGTGCACATTTTCTGTGCCCAAAGGTCGTAATCTTCCATGTAAACGAAACGTTGAAACACGCCCAGTCGTCTGGGGGCAGCGATACGCCAACCGGTTTCTTCCAGAACTTCGCGGTGCAGTGCTTGCAACGGGCTTTCGCCGGGATCAATTCCACCGCCGGGCAGTTGGACATCCCATTCCAGACCAGTCTGAACGGTTAATAAGACACGCCTGCCGCGCGGAAGAATTGCATACGCGCCCGGTCGCAGGGTGTATTTGACATCTTTTTGTGGCGGTTCGCCGAAACGCGGAATCATACTGCCCCTTTCAGTTTTGGCTGATCCTCTTATATAGACGCGATATGCCAACCCAAGGCGATCAAGGAAACCCCAATGAGTATTGGTTCGCAAATGGCGTGGGACGACGCAGTCCTACCCTTCCAGCTTGATGCTTCTGACATTCGTGGCCGCGTGGCGCGATTGGATGGAGTGTTGCACGGCATTCTGAAACAGCATGCCTATCCCCCACAAATCGAAGCCCTTGTGGCCGAGATGGCTTTGTTGACGGCGTTGATCGGGCAAACCGTGAAATTACGCTGGAAGCTGTCCCTGCAGGTGCAGTCGAAAAACACGGCCGTGCGCATGATTGCCACGGATTACCTTGCACCCAAAAAGGAAGGCGACCCTGCCCGAATCCGCGCCTATGCAAGTTTTGATGCTGAAAAGCTGACGGATGGTGCGCCGTTCGACCAGATCGGAGAAGGGTATTTCGCGGTCTTGATAGATCAGGGCGAAGGTATGAAGCCCTATCAGGGGATTACGCCATTGGATGGCGGATCGCTTGCAGCCTGTGCCGAAGCCTATTTTGCGCAATCCGAACAATTGCCGACGCGGTTTGAGCTGAGTTTTGGCAAATCGACCGAACCGGGCCAGCCGGAACATTGGCGGGCGGGCGGCGTCATGTTGCAGCACATGCCAAAAGCGTCGCCCTTTGTGGCGCAGGGCGAAGGGTCCGGCGAGGTTCTGCAAGCGACTGATTTGGTTCAGGGCGATGATCAGGAAAACTGGGTCCGCGCAAACGTCCTGTTGGATACAGTAGAAGAGCTTGAGCTTATCGGACCACAAGTTGCGCCCAATGAACTGTTGTTGCGTTTGTTCCACGAAGAAGCGCCGCGGGTGTATGACGCGCAATCGGTTCGATTTGGATGTACGTGTTCAGAAGAAAAAGTACGCCAAAGCCTGTCGATTTACTCAGCGCGCGATATCCAAACCATGACCACGGATGAGGGCCGCGTGACAGCTGATTGCCAATTCTGTGGCGCGCATTACGATTTGGATCCGAAAACGGTCGGTTTCGAAGCCGATGTCTGAATCAATTTGCGCCCGTGTACAGGCTGCCTGTGCGCGGGCGCAGGATTGTTCGTCTGATTTTGATTTGAATCCGGACGTTGTTTTGCCGGATGACAGAGTTCTGCGGGATGCGGGTGTTTTGATCCCGATCATTCAGCAAGATGGTCAGCACTGGGTTATCCTGACGAAACGATCCTCTGCTTTGAAACATCATCCGGGGCAAATCGCATTTCCTGGGGGCAAACGTGACCCCGGTGATCCAGATGTATGTCAGACCGCGCTGCGCGAAGCCCATGAAGAGATCGGGTTAGACCCGCAAAATGTGACTGTGTTGGGTCAGTTGCCAACGCATGAAACTGTGACTCAATTTAACGTAACGCCAGTGATCGGCTTGGTTCAAAATGAATTCAATGCGCTTCCTGAACGCGGCGAAGTCGACGAAGTGTTCCGTGTGCCGCTGAATTTCGTGCTGTCTGCCAAGAACTTCCACATTCAATCGCGCCGCTGGCAAGGTCGGCAGCGCGCGTATTTTACGATACCCTACGGGCCTTATTACATCTGGGGGGCGACTGCGCGTATGTTGCGTGCATGGGCCGACGTCATGACATGAAGCTTTCCGCCGAAACACCTTGGTTGTCCGACCCGAAAGGGCAGGCGCTTTGTGCGACTTTGGAACAGGCGGGATATCAAGCGTTGTTTGTCGGCGGCTGTGTGCGCAACGCGATACTGAACGAAGCTGCAAGTGACGTGGACATTGCGACAGATGCGAAACCGCAGCGGGTTATTGAACTGGCAAAGGGGGCAGGCTTTCACCCTGTTCCGACAGGGATTGATCACGGAACCATTACGGTTGTGGTCGAAGGTGTCGGATTTGAAATCACCACATTCCGTCGTGACGTCGAAACAGATGGTCGTCGCGCCGTTGTCGCGTTTTCGGATCGTATCGAAGACGATGCCCAGCGCCGCGATTTTACGATGAACGCCCTATATGCCAAACCCGATGGACAGATCCTTGATCCGCTCGGCGGATTGCCGGACGCATTGGCCCGACGGGTGTGTTTCATCCAAGACGCGGCTATGCGTATACGCGAAGATTACCTACGGATATTACGATTCTTTCGGTTTAGTGCCTATTACGGCGACCCGAATGTTGGATTTGACCCCGAAGCGTTGGCCGCAATTGCGGATACGCTTGATGGTCTTGATACCCTTTCGGCTGAACGTGTCGGCGCAGAAATGCTAAAATTGCTGGCGGCATGTGACCCGGCAAGGTCGCTGGCGACGATGGATCAGATTGGCGTTCTGGCACGTATCTTGCCGGTACAAAGCCTGCCCGCCCTTGCGCCGCTTATCGCAGTGGAAGAACAAACAGAAACGCCCCCCGATTCACTGCGCCGATTGGCTGCGTTAAATCCAATTGAAGCGCCGGAACGGTTGCGTCTTTCGCGCAAGGATGCGCGTGTTTTGACCGCTTTGATGGAAGCCCGAGACGCAGCATTGTCACCAAAGGCGCTTGGATATCGATTGGGTGAGGTCCGGGGATGGGATGCATTCATCTTGCGGCAGTCCGGATTGGGTCAACCCGTTGATCCGGCGGTGAAAGCCGATGTTCAATCAGGCTCTAAATGTGAATTTCCGGTGAAAGCATCGGACCTTCAAGCGAATTTTCAGGGGCCTGCGCTGGGCGAAAAATTGCGCGAGCTTGAGGTGCAATGGCTGGCTTCTGATTTGACGTTGGATCGCGCCGCGCTTTTGGGGTGACAATTCCTACAACTTACGGTAAGTCATCTGAACACCTTCGGAGGAGAATGGCATGCATCAAGGGAATTACACCGCTCTAATTTGATCGGGATCCCTTGAGTTGGGCGACCGATTAGTCGCCTCACCGCAAAGCCATTTTCGTTTCAGGAATCCCTCCGATGTTTCGCTTCTTTGAAAATCTAATCGACCCCTATACGCCCTATGAAGAGACGGATGAGCCGCCACAAAAGCTGTGGCCATTCATGCGCGACTATTCAGAGCCTTTCAAAACGGTCTTTTTCTTTACGGCGGTTTTGTCTGTGGTTGTGGCGGCCATCGAAATTGGTCTGATTTATTATATGGGCCGTGTGGTTGATGTGTTGGGCGGTGATCCTGCCGAGGTGTGGGATTCATACGGCACAGAGTTCATTTTGGTGGCCCTGTTCATCCTGTTTCTGCGTCCTGTTTTGCAAATGCTGGACGTCGCGTTGTTGAACAATTCAATCCTGCCGAACTTTGGCACGTTGATCCGTTGGCGCGCGCATAAACATGTGTTGCGCCAGTCCGTGGGCTGGTTCGAAAACGACTTTGCCGGACGCATCGCCAACCGGATCATGCAAACGCCACCAGCCGCTGGCGAAGTGGTGTTTCAGGTGTTTGATGCGATCTCATTTTCTCTTGCCTACCTTATTGGTGCGGGTCTGTTGTTGGCGGTTGCTGATCCTCGGTTGCTTTTGCCGCTTGCGGGCTGGTTTGTGCTTTATGCAATGTTGATCGGCTGGACTGTCAAACGTGTAGGGCCTGCCAGTCAGGCCGCATCCAATGCGCGCAGTGTTGTCACGGGGCGTGTCGTTGATGCCTATACAAACATCCATTCCGTCAAAATGTTTGCGCATCACGATCACGAACTTGAATACGCAAAAGAGGCCATCGAAGACACGCGGAAAACATTCCTGACCGAAATGCGCATCTATACCAAAATGGATGTTGCTCTGGTTTTTCTGAACGGTCTTTTGATCGTCAGTGTCGTTGGCTGGGCCATGGCTTTGTGGATGCAAGATGCGGCCAGTGTTGGGACGGTTGCCGCAGCCACGGCATTGACCTTGCGATTGAACGCGATGACTGGGTGGATCATGTGGGCGTTGACCACCTTTTTCCGTCAGCTGGGTGTTGTTGCTGAAGGCATGGAAACGATTGCGCAGCCCATTACGCTTGTCGATGAACAGGCGGCCAAACCGTTGGCTCTGACATCCGGGCGGATCGAACTAGAGGGTCTAACGCATCACTATGGACGCGAAAAAGGCGGGTTAGAGAATGTGTCCCTGACAATCGAACCCGGTGAAAAGATCGGATTGGTGGGTCGGTCTGGGGCTGGTAAGTCGACATTGGTCAAGCTGCTGTTGCGGTTTTATGATGCTGAACAGGGGCGCATTTTGATTGACGGGCAAGACATCAGCGCCGTCACTCAGGATTCACTGCGCCTTGGTATCGGAATGGTTCAACAGGACAGTTCCCTATTGCACAGATCGGTGCGCGATAACATCTTGTACGGACGACCTGACGCGTCAGAAGAACAGGTTCTTGCCGCTGCGCATCAAGCACAGGCGCACGAGTTCATATTGGATTTACAAGATCCAAAAGGACGCGCGGGTTACGAAGCGCAGGTTGGAGAGCGCGGGGTAAAATTGTCCGGAGGGCAGCGACAAAGGGTGACGTTGGCACGCGTCATTCTAAAGGATGCGCCGATCCTCATTCTGGACGAAGCGACCAGTGCGTTGGACAGCGAAGTTGAGGCGGATATTTTGGACACTTTGTACGATATGATGGAAGGTAAAACAGTTGTGGCCATCGCCCATAGATTGAGCACTATTGCCAAAATGGATCGTATTCTTGTTCTGGATGGCGGCAGCATTGTTGAAGATGGGCGTCATGATGATCTTTTGGCGCAGGGCGGGCTGTATGCTGATTTCTGGGCACGTCAGTCTGGTGGATTTTTGGAAACGGAAGCGGCGGAATGATGATTGAGATGTTCCAAAAACTGATCTGGACAGCGGCTGATCAGATTGATCCAGAAAAACAAGCCGAAGGTCCGCCCCCATCGACATTGCGCCCCTTTATGACTTGGGCCTTGTCGGGTGGATGGCGTGTTGTTTGGCTGGGCGTCTTTATTTCGATTGCTGGTGGCATCACCGAAGTCCTTTCCATGTATCTTTTGGGTCGCGTGGTCGATGCGGCGTCTGTTCCGACAGAGCTGGGGTTTTTGGCGGAACACGGCGGAATTGTTCTGGCGGCGGTTCTTTTGTTGGTTGTCTTACGGCCCTTGCTGTTTGGCGGTTTGGCTTTGACGCAATCCGTTATGATCGGTCCAAACATCTTTAAGCTGGTGCTTGCGCGGCTCTATCGTTGGACAATTGGCCAATCGGTCACGTTCTTTGACAACGATTTCGCGGGCCGTATTGCGCAAAAGCAGATGCAGACCGCGCGTTCCCTGACGGAAATCGTCATTGAATCTGTCAACGCGATTACCTTTGGTTTGGCGACTGTCACTGGGACTGCGTTTTTGTTGGGCAGCGTAAGCCCATGGTTGGTGATCGTTCTCGCGATTTGGCTTGTCGGCTATTTTGGGTTCCTGCGATTGATGCTTCCGGTCATACGTGGCCGTTCTGCGGCGCGGGCCGAGGCGCAGGCGATGGTTACAGGGCAAATTGTTGATACGTTCAGCAATATCAAAACGGTTAAATTGTTTGCCGGTGACCAACACGAAGACCGCATGGCGCTTGGCGCTATGTCGGTCCTGCGCCACAAAGCGCTTAGCTTTGGTGAGGCGACGACGTTCTTTCGGCTGGGTTTGATCTTTATCGCGGGTATTTTGCCGGTCGTCATGGTTGGAATGGCTGTCATGATGCGCGGATCCGGCGTGTCGCCGGGCGATATCGCGGCTGTTGGTGCGGTGACCATCCGGTTGGCGCAAATGACGGGGTGGATCAGTTTCACCCTGATGGTCATTTACAGCCACGTTGGCGAAGTTGAAGACGGCATGCGCACGCTTTCTGTTTCACATGATCTGGTTGATCAGGACGGCGCAGGCCAGCTTGTCGCAAATAAGGGCGTCATCGAATATGACAACGTCACCTTTGCCTATGGCCGTCAAACGGGCGGCATCACGAATGTCGATCTGACCATTTCGTCTGGTGAAAAGCTGGGCATTGTTGGCGCGTCGGGTGCCGGGAAATCCACGCTCGTTCATCTGCTTTTGCGGCTCTATGACACGGAAACGGGTCAAGTGCGGGTGGATGGGCAGGACGTATCATCAAAATCGCAACACAGCTTGCGCAGCTCGGTTGGGATGGTGACGCAGGAAACTGCGATGTTCCACCGATCCGCTTTGGACAACATTCGGTATGGCCGCCCCGATGCGTCGCTTGATGACGCGATTGACGCCGCACACAAAGCCGAAGCGCATGATTTCATCCTAGAGCTTGAAGATCACAAAGGCCGCACCGGCTATGACGCCCATTTGGGTGAGCGTGGCGTAAAGCTGTCGGGGGGACAACGGCAGCGAATTGCCTTGGCGCGCGCTATATTGAAAGACGCCCCGATCCTTGTTTTGGACGAAGCAACCAGCGCGCTGGATTCCGAAGTCGAAGCGTCAATTCAAACTGCACTGTCTCGGGTGATGGAAGGCAAGACGGTTTTGGCCATTGCTCACCGCTTGTCGACGTTGACAGAAATGGACCGGATCATCGTCATGGATCAGGGCCGCATTGTCGAAGAAGGCACGCATACCAGTTTGCTGGCCAGCGACGGACTTTATGCACAGTACTGGCGCCGCCAGTCCGGAGGCTTTATCAGGACCGAAGCAGCGGAATAAGCAACTGGTAGATTACATGACTGAACATCTGATCACACGCCTTGGGCATCTTGGCGATGGCGTGGCGGATGGCCCGGTATTTGCGCCGTTAACTGCGCCCGGTGATGTGGTCACCGGTCAGCTTGTGGGCGACCATTTGACTGACATCCGCATCACGACCCCTTCAGATCACCGCGTATCTGCACCTTGCGCGCATTTCCGCGGGTGCGGGGGCTGCAGTCTGCAACATCTGCAGGATGATTTTGTCGCTGGTTGGAAGGCTGACGTGGTGCGGGATGCGTTGCGAATAGTCGGGTTAGAGCCGGATATTCGTGACACGCTAACATCGCCGGACAAATCCCGCCGCCGCGCGACCTTTGCAGCGCGCCGCACCAAAAAAGGGGCCATGGTTGGGTTTCACGGGCGCGCGTCTGACGCGATTATTCCTGTGCCAAATTGCATTTTGGTGCGTCCAAGACTGATGGATGCCATGCCAATTGCGGAAGAGCTTGCCGTGTTGGGATCCAGCCGAAAAGGCGCGTTGGCTGTTTCGGTGGCAGAGACGGAAACCGGGTTGGATATCGCGGTGCAAAACGGAAAACCGTTAGACATCGAATTGCGCACCGCTTTGGCGCAATTGGCGGATGCACGCAGATTGACCCGGTTAAGCTGGGATGACGAAACCGTTGCTTTGCGCGACCCGCCGCGATTCTTGTTTGATGGGATCGCTGTTGAACCTCCGCCTGGTGCATTTTTGCAGGCAACGGATGAGGGTCAGGCGCAGTTGATCGCATTGGTCCAAAGCATAGTTGGCCCGGCAAAGCAGGTCGTTGATCTGTTTTCTGGCTGCGGAACATTTGCATTGCCGCTGGCGCGCAAGGCTGAAATTCAAGCGTTTGAAAGTGATCGCGCGATGCTGGATGCGCTGGACAAAGCGTGGCGCGGGGCCGTCGGGTTGAAAATTATCAAAGCAATACGGCGGGATTTGTTCCGCAACCCGCTTTTGCCAGATGAACTTAATCGCTTTAATGCGGCTGTGATCGACCCGCCGCGCGCAGGGGCTGAGGCGCAGATTAAACAACTTGCGCAGTCGGATGTGTCGACAATTGCGCATGTGTCTTGCAATCCACAAACTTTTGCACGGGATGCGGCGTGCCTTGTCGATGCTGGATATGAATTGGAATGGGTTCAACCGGTGGACCAATTTCGTTGGTCACCCCATGTCGAATTGGTTGGTGCGTTTCGCAAATAGAAAGGGATAAAGATGACCAATCAAGCACGAGTTGCGGCGTGGCTGGATCAAGATCGGGTTCGGAATTTCATTCTGGCTGTGATCATATTTAACGCGATTATTCTTGGATTAGAGACTTCAAAGTCGGTCATGTCCGCGGCTGGGGGCCTGATCTCGTTGCTTGATCGGCTGTGCCTTGCCGTCTTTATCTTGGAAATCGCACTAAAGCTGTTTGCGCATCGGACTGGGTTCTTCCGAAATGGGTGGAACGTGTTTGATTTTGTGATCGTTGGCATTGCGTTGATGCCGGGGGCTGCGGGTCTGTCGGTATTGCGAGCGTTGCGTATTCTGCGGGTGTTACGCGTTATTTCGGTCGCACCGAGCTTGCGCCGAGTGGTCGAAGGGTTTGTCACTGCGTTGCCCGGTATGGGCAGTGTGTTTCTGTTGATGGCGATTATTTTCTATATCGGTGCTGTTATGGCGACAAAGTTGTTTGGCGATACCTTTGCCGACTGGTTTGGGACAATTGGTTTGTCGGCCTATTCGCTGTTCCAGATCATGACATTGGAAAGCTGGTCGATGGGCATCGTTCGTCCTGTGATGGAAGTGTACCCATTGGCTTGGGTGTTCTTTGTGCCGTTCATTATGGTGACGACATTTGCGGTGGTGAACCTTCTTGTCGGCCTGATCGTGAATTCGATGCAAGACGCCCATGCAGAAGAAAGCAATGCAGCAACGGAAGATTATCGGGACGGTGTTTTGCGGCGTCTTGAAGCGATTGAAGCGCGCTTGGACAAAAATTTCACAAGTAAGTGAGGCGGATTTGGCCAAAAACAAGTGCTGAGTGTTCGCTTCGGTGCTAGGAATTTTACAAGAAACGAAAATTGGGACAGGAATTGGATGAAGCGCAGGGACCTCATTGTCGGGGCATCAGCAGCGGCGGCTTTGGGCGGGTGCGCTCAGACCAAGTTCAAAAAATATAATGGACCAGAAGTAACGTTTATCGTTGTGAACAAGGGTGCGCGTAAAATGTACCTGTTTCACAACGACAAAGTCCTGAAGAATTATGACATCGACCTAGGATTTGCGCCAAATGGTGACAAAGAATTCGAAGGTGATGGAAAAACGCCCGAAGGTCAGTATTTCATTGACCGCCGCAACCCTGACAGCAAATTTTACCTGTCGCTTGGGATTTCATATCCAAATGCCGAAGATGTCGCAGCGGCCCGAGAATTGGGAAAAAGCCCGGGCGGCGACATTTTTATTCACGGAAAATCAAACCCGTTCAAACGCGGGTCTGATGATTGGACTTGGGGTTGTGTCGCCGTAACCAACAAAGAGATGGAAGACGTCTATGCGATGGTACGCACTGGCACCCCAATCCAATTGAATCCCTAAGCTGGGTCCGTTGGCGTTGTGATGATCACGTTGCCCGATTCGTCAATTTGTTCCGCAGCTTCTGTTGTCGCACTGGGTACAAGTCGAGACGGAGAAGGGTTTTGATCTGGAATCAAAGGCGCGTTGGATGAATCGCCCACGACCATAACCCACCAGATTTTGCCGTTGTTTTCCTGATACCAAGAAAAGCCCAAGTCACGGGCATTGCGCGACAGAATAGTGCGTCGTGTGTCGGGTTGCTCCATCCACGCAGCTAGGGTTTGCAGCTCGGTTTCATAGGATTCCGAAATGTTTTCACCCACAAGGCGGCCAGTATACCCAACGCGTTGCACACGGTCGATTGGTGACGATCCGTCAGATCCAAAATGCCAAGGACGGTTCTGGGTGGACATGTCGCGCGCATGTGTTGCTGCAGCCGCGTTAAGCGACGCATCCAACTTAAGTGGATTTGACCCAGATGAACTGCGAAGCGCATTGACCGAATCCAGCATGCGAAATTGCAGTTTGCCAACATCGCTGCGATTGATTTTGTACACCTTACCGATACGTCCATCCGACGTTGTCGGCGGGTTGGAAGCGGGCGTACAGGCAGCAACCCCAAGGGCGAGGGTCGCGAAAAGAACCATTTTACGGATCATTGTTTGATCTCCAGACACGTTTCTATTCGCATAACGTGCTGCTAGTTGCATTTCAAACGCACATCGGCGTGAGATCGCGTAATAACAGCCCTTTGATTTGAGAATGCGGCATTCTCGCAATATTCTATACTCAAGTCAGAACAAAGACACCTGAATTGGAGACGAAAAATGTCCCTTAAGTCCAAGTCACCGCAATCGCGCCGGGCATTTTTGGCAGGATCCGCCGCATTGTTGGCTGCGCCGGCCTTGTCGCAATCGCGTCAAAACCAGCTGCCCGGAGATTCCGAGCGGGACCCAACCCTGTCCGTTCGCCGTAACATATCAAGTTTCCGGACCCTAAGCTGGCAACCATATTTCCCACATTTGCGCAAAGGCGCAGTCCTTGTGGATATCGATAGCCGCGCGGTTCATTACTGGAATGAAGAACAGACGGTATACAAACTGTATCCATCCAGTGTTCCGTTGACGGATGAACTGACACGTCGTGGCAGAACGGTCGTGACGCTGAAAGATCCATCGCCAGATTGGCGTCCAACGCCTTCGATGAAAAAGCGAAATCCCGAGTGGCCAGATTACATTGGGCCCGGTCCGGAAAATCCGTTGGGCAGCCGCTCTTTGCACCTGAGTTGGAAGTATTACCGAATCCATGGCACGCATGACACGCGCAAAATTGGGCGTAAATCGTCGAATGGATGCATCGGACTTTACAACGAACATATTGAAGAACTGTATCAAATGGCGCAGGTTGGCACTCAGGTGTTGCTAATTTGACGACATTGCCCTGAACAGCGCAATGCGTTCTTGAAAGTTGGTTTGCAAAGCCTGTGGATTATTGTTTAACCGACAATACGAGACAAGTCTTGGGTGCGTGCCATGTAATTTGGTGCGCGTAATCTGGAGGTTAACATGAAAAAATTCGTTCTTGCTGCTGCTCTTGCGGGTTTCGCCGGTACAGCTTTCGCTGGCGCACCTGCTGAGCCAATCGTTGAAGCACCAGTAATCGTAGAAGAAGCTTCTAGCTCTTCTGCTGGCATTCTTTTGCCATTGCTGCTGGTTGCGGTTCTGATCGCTGCTGCAGACTAAACTATTTCGGATTTCCGAAAGAAAAGGCGGTGCGTTTAGCGCCGCCTTTTACTTTTGGGGCATCAGAATTGACCAAAATATCCAGCCAGCGGGATTTTCTTTGGTGATTTGCCTCAGCATCTTGTTGGGCATTTTGTAAGACGTTCTTGCCAGCTGGCCTTAAAAACCTGTAGGTTCTTGTTTAACCAAGAATATGAGTCACGTCTTGGGCACGTACCAAGATGTTTGGTGCATTTAATTTGGAGATTGATATGAAAAAACTCGTTCTTGCTGCCGCTTTCGCAGGATTTGCTGGTACAGCATTTGCTGGCGCACCTGCTGAGGCAGAGGTTGAAGCACCAGTAGTCGTAAATGAAGCTACTAGTTCTTCTGCTGGCATTCTTTTGCCATTGCTGCTGGTTGCTGTTTTGATCGCTGCTGCAGACTAAGCTATTTCGGTATTCCGAAAGAAAAGGCGGTGCTTTTAGCGCCGCCTTTTACTTTGCGTGAATGAAAGACCTGCTTTTGTCAGGACTCTTCATGAACCCAACCGCTCAAGTTTTCATTGATGATTTGACCTAACGCTTGGATATGTGCGTCGTCATCATTCAGGCATGGAATATAGGTAAATGTTTCACCACCCGCGTGTTCAAAGCTTTCGCGAATCTCTTCGTTGATCTCTTCCAGTGTTTCGATGCAATCGGCTGAAAAGGCGGGCGCGCAGACCGCGATGTTCTTCTTTCCGCCCTCTGCCAACCGGGCAACTTCTTCCACTGTATAAGGTTGCAACCACTCTTCTGGCCCAAATCGGGATTGGAACGTCGTGGTGATTTGGGTGTCTTCCCAACCCAATTGTTCCTTCAAGAGCCTTGTCGTTTTTTGGCACTGACAGTGATACGGGTCGCCTTGCATCAAATACCGCTTGGGCACACCGTGGTAGGAACAAACCAGAACATCTGGCTTTTTGTCCATCGAGGCATAGGCCCGTTCGATGGATTGACCCAAAGCTTCGATGTATTTCGGGTGTGAATAATAGGGGTCAACGACGCGGGCCGTTGGTTGCCACTTTTCTTTCATCAACGCGCGAAAGAACTGATCGTTTGCTGTTGCAGACGTCGCGCCAGCATATTGTGGGTAAAGTGGGAAAAAGAGGATTTTCCGGCATCCTGCGTCGACCATTTCGCGGACTTTGGATTCGGTTGATGGATTGCCATAGCGCATGCAGAAATCGACCATCACCTGGTCGCCAAACTGCTCGGTCAGCGTGTCCCGTAATTTGGCCGTCTGATCCTTTGTGATCGTCAACAGCGGGCTTTCGTTCGCCTCGTTGTTCCAGATCGACTTATACGCGGCGCCTGATGAAAATGGGCGTTTGGTTAGAATCACCAACTGCAACAACGGCTGCCAAAGCCACGGGCTGTAATCAATCACGCGGCGATCGGATAGGAATTCGCCCAGATATTTGCGCATGGACCAATAGTCGTGATTGTCAGGTGTCCCTAGATTCGCCAGCAAAACTCCAACGCATTGCGGCGGGGTTTTTGGGTGATCGTCAGGTGCGTGCTTCGGGCGTGCGGCGGATTGGCTGGCATCAAGCATCATAAAGTCCGGATAAAGGGCGTTTTAACTGAGGTAACTGCTTTTGCCGTTTCGTCAATTGCGTATTTTCTTTTCCTGTGCGCCAAGCGCGTCCGCAAGCCGCTGAGTTGCCGATCCGGGCCGCAATGGTTGGGGTTGGCTGTCGTCCGGTGCCCATCCGGTTAAAATCACAAATTCGTAAGTCGCGCAGACTTTGCCAGATTGCGTTGAAAAGTGTTGTGCATAGATTTGTGCGGCGGTGTCAAAAACGGCTTGTTTGGTTGGAACACGCAGCCGCGCAGACAAGGCATTGGTTTCGCCCATGCGACGTAAATCCTGCATTATCCCGGTTAGATCCTTATATTCAACATTCTGGACAACAGAATCGGCGACCGGCAAAGCAAGCCCCGCGCGCTGCAGCAAAGCACCCAAGTCTCGAATTTCGGCCATCGGTGCCACGCGTGCCGAAAGGCCCGATGTCACGCGGGTTTCAGCTTCGGCCAAACTGGTGCGCAGTTCGGACAAAGTTTGCCCCCCGAGTGCCGCAACCAAAAGCAACCCGTCAGGCCGAAGGGCGCGCTTGCATTGAATAAGCTGTCCCACAGGATCATTCGCCCAATGCAAATCAAGGCTGTGAATAACCAAGTCATGCGTTGAAGGTTCCAACGTCAACACATCCTGCGCCGGAACCACAGTCGCGTTTGGGATACGATCTGACCAGACATTAGGGAAAGGTGTGACGATTGCCGGTGCCGAAAATTCTTTATTAACCATTCCCAGACGATCCTGCAGTTCGTCTGCAGCAAGTGATTGCAGGAACATATCAGTTGCGCGGGCACGGTTGCGGGCAAGCGCAATGGGATCAACCAAAGAATTCATGTGGCGGTACCTATGAAGGAATGGCGACGAATACAAACGGTCCTGTCGGCAATCTATCCGCCGCGTTGTCTGTCTTGTGGTGAAATGGTCGAAGACAACTTTGGTCTGTGCGGTTCATGTTGGGGCGAAACTTCATTCATCGGCGGAACCGTCTGTGATCAATGCGGAACACCATTGCCCGGTGAAGCGGCACCCGACGAACACGTGGCGTGTGACGCGTGCCAAAGATCAGAACACCCATGGGACAAAGGACGCGCCGCGTTTATTTACGGTGGAACGGGTCGCAAATTGGTTCTTTCGCTAAAACATGGCGATCGTCAGGATATCGCACATCCGGCTGCACACTGGCTGGCCATGGCAGGAAAAGATCTGTTGTTGGACAAGTCTACCTTGATTGCGCCTGTTCCCCTGCATTGGATTCGATTGTTGAAACGGCGCTATAACCAGTCGGCTCTTCTGGCGCAGGCTTTGTCACGGCAAAGCGGTGTTGATTGGTGCCCTGACCTGTTGATCCGCCATCGACGCACACCCTCGTTGGACGGAAAATCCCAAGAACAGAGACGCGAAACGGTTCAAGACGCATTTGCCATTCACCAAAAACGCAAACACCGCATTGTGGGTCGCGGCGTGCTTTTGATCGATGATGTGATGACAACGGGTGCAACATTGGCGGTAACTGCACAGACCTGCCTTGATGCGGGTGCAGATCACGTCAACGTGTTATGCCTAGCGCGCGTGGTAAAAGACGCTTAAATCCGAGGACGAGTTAGTTTTTGGAGTGACCGCGATGAAGACCGTGGAAATATATACCTCACCGTTGTGTGGATTTTGCCATTCAGCCAAACGTCTTTTGAAACAAAAGGGCGTTAACTTTCAAGAAGTGAACGTTTTGGCGCAGCCCGGACGCAAAGCTGAAATGATCAAGCGTGCGAATGGCGGACGCACTGTGCCGCAAATATTTATCGGCGACAAACATGTTGGCGGCTGTGACGATCTTTATGCGCTGGAACATTCTGGCAAGCTTGATCCACTGCTCGCGGCTTAATGAAAACAGCTCTGCTTCAACTGACATCGTCAGATAATCCACGTGAAAATCTGGATGTGGTTCTGTCAATGATGGCGCAAGCTAAGGCAGAAGGGGCAGAGTTTGTTTTGACCCCAGAGGTCACAAACTGCGTGTCGATGTCGCGCACGTTTCAATCGGATGTCTTGGCGACCGAAGACCAAGACACGACACTTGTCGCGTTGCGCGCTGCATCACGAGAGCTTGGCATTCATACTCTAATCGGGTCACTGGCGTTAAAAACCCAAGATCCAGATGGGCGTTTTGCCAATCGTTCGTTTTTGATTGGGCCCGACGGAAAAATTCGTGGGCGCTATGACAAGATTCACATGTTTGATGTGGATATCGACGAAACCGAAACGTTTCGCGAATCTGCTGGCTATCGTCCGGGAACGCAGGCGGTTGTTGCAGATGCAGATTTTGGCAAGGTTGGAATGTGCGTCTGTTACGATATGCGGTTCCCCCATCTTGCACAGTCACTTGTCGAAGGCGGTGCGCAGATTCTGACATACCCGGCGGCCTTTTCTCCGGTCACGGGGGCCGCGCATTGGCATTCATTGTTGCGTGCGCGGGCCATTGAAACGGGCAGCTGGGTCTTGGCGCCAGCGCAAACAGGAACGCATGCAACGCAACATTCTGTAGTCAGAAAGACCTTTGGTCACAGCCTTGCAGTGGCCCCTTGGGGTGAAGTCGTACTTGACGCGGGCACAGAGCCCGGAGTTTATACCTTCGATCTCAATATGGAAAAGGTCGCCGAAGCTCGCAAGCGTGTTCCAGCCTTGCAAAACAAAAGATCCTTCGACGGCCCTTGATCGGGTTTATGAGCACGGAAAGACAAGCATTGGCTATTTCGCTGTTCAGCGAAATTCTGGCGGCGGACCAAATGGTGCGTAACCGTATCAGCCGTGTTTTGCCAAAAGGTATGGAAATATCCCATTTTAGTGTCTTGAATCACTTGGTTTGGCACGGAGACGAACGCACACCCGCCCAGTTGGCAGAAACGTTCAATGTCACGCGCGGGGCGATGACCAACACATTGTCGAAACTAGAATGGGCCGGATATGTGCATATTCGTCCAGATTGGGATGATGCGCGGCGCAAAATGGTCGCGATCAGCCCGGCAGGTCGCAAAGCCCGAGAACAAGCCCTGACCGCGATCACCCCCATGGTGTCGGACGTGATCAAAGAGCTTGGCGATGACCAAGTTCGCGAAACATTGCCCATTTTACGCGGTCTTCGGCGCACGTTGTCAGAAAAGAACTAACCTTGCGGTGCGGTTGCACGCATGGATTCGCGTTCTGAGAATCGTTCAAACCAATTCGCCAACCCGTCTCGACCGATACGCCAATTGCGCGCATCATGACGGAAATCCAAGTATCCAAGGGCAGAGGCAACAGCGATATGTCCAATGTCCAACGGAGCCTCGAGGTGGCTTAACCATCGGCTGTTCAGGGCATCCAACGCGCCTTCAACTTTGATCCATTGGTTTTCGACCCATTCTGGTGATTGCTTTTCTTCGGGGCGAAAGCGCATTTCGTAAACCATCAGAACGGCCGCATCCATCAAGGCGTCAGCCGTGGATTCCAAAACCAAACTGTCCCAGCCGTTTTCCGGGTAAAGGCCAGCGCCAGCACGCGCATCGAAAAATCGACAGATGACACGGCTGTCGTACAATGTCGGGCCTTCGTCACGCACAAGAGCCGGAATTTTGCCCACAGGGTTTGCAGCCTTCAGTGCCGCTTCGGTGCTTCCGACTCCGGCTTGGACGGTTTGCATCGCGACATCATCAAACTGTTTGGTTTCGTGCAGCAAGACGAGAACCTTGCGCACAAATGGGGACGCGGGTGACATCAGCAGTTTCATGGGAATCCTCCGAGCAGTGTTTAGACAAAGCTAAGCGCCTCTCATCAGAGCTGCAAGCATGCGGATGCCACACGGTTCGTACCTTACACAGTCAGATGATCAGGTACGAAGCTGTGTGTTTTCTTAAAACATTTGAGTGTGAAACAGGTTTTCGAATGTCGAATACCAGGAATCTTATAAAGACGCTTCCGTAGAAATTCTTCATACCCCTTGGTCCCAGTCACCGCGACTTTGAGAAAGTAATCATAATCCCCTGTCGTCAAATAGACCTCAAGAACTTCTGGAATTTTCGCAAGCTCGGTCCCCATCTTATCGACCGCACCAACATCGTGCTTTTCTAGGACAATCTCAATCATGGCCACTTCGGAGTATCCCAAAAGACCTTGATCCAGCTCGGCCGTATATTGCGTAATAAACCCATTCTGTTCGAGCCAACGCACACGTTCCCAACAGGGAGTTGTGGATAGGCCAACACGTTCAGATAAGTTCGCATTCGAAATGCGACCATCTTCTTTCAGCGCGCGAAGAATCTTAACGTCGATTAAATCCAATTTTCGCTTGGCCTTACGGGGTGTCATAATTTTATCCTACGTTCCTTACCTATAGCAGGTGAGTATTCTGTTTTCCTGACAATTCATAGATGAATTTAGTAGGAAATTCGACACTTTAAACCTTAGATTGAATTTATTAGAAAGCGACCGCTTGACGGGTGCTTTTATTGATTCGCTCAAAATATGGACGACCGAAATGCTCGATGAGACGCAAATAACTGGCCAAACGAAGGGGTCAGATCAATTTCGTATACTGGAATCGGACAGCTATGATCCGACACATCTTACTCGTGTTTTAGATGGTGAAATTTTAGGCTTCAAAGTTCAGAATTTCGTCTCAGACAAAGACTGCCACACAATATATGACAACTTCGAAAATTACGCGGGTCGCTATCAGCGCGGCGCAGATGCGCCTGCCATCTATGCCGGGACGTATCACTACGGAAAAGATCTTTCGCAGTATTTCGCGGACTCAGAACAGGCGAATGTCACCCTACCAAAATTGTTTACGAATGCTGCAAATCCAGTTGCCAAAATTCGTGAAACTCTGACCGACCATTTGCAAAAGCGGGCGCAACATTTTCGCTCGGCGCAATGGAACGGGCAAGATGCGTGTCAATTTGTTATGCGGGCGTGGACGGACATGGGCACATTTTCCCTAAAGCCACACGATGATGAAGCGCAATGCAATGATTCAAAGCAATCGGGTTTTGAAATTCAAGACGCCATTGCCGAAAATCCATTGTGTGCTGTGAACATTTGCCTGCGCAATGGTCCGGGTGGATTGTTGCGGATGTGGAATATCCGTCCCGATGATCTGACCCGCAAGCGGCTTGGCCTTGAAACAACAGGGTCCCCCTATCCTCCCGAAATGTTGGCCGATATCGCGCATATCGACATCAAGATTGCGCCCGGTGATCTCTATGCATTTGACGGCCGTTACGTGCATGCCGTCACCCAGCTTGAAGATGTTGAAGGGCAAGCAAGCGCAAGTCGCGCAACCCTCGCTTTCCTACTCGCTCACAAAGATCGAACTGAAACCATTCAGTGGAGCTGAGCGCCGCACGCCAGCACACTCACAAACGAAAGTAACGCAATGCGCATTCTTGGAATGAAGCCGGGCCACGACGGCCACATTTGTTCAATCAAAGACGGAGAACTTGAATTCTCAATCGAGGCCGAAAAAGACTCTTGGCCACGCTATGAGGTCGTCACTCCGCACATCGTAACACGTGCAATGGAACTGATCGACGATGTGCCTGACGCCATTGCTATGTCTGGTTGGGTCAAGGGCTTCCACTCTGTTTCACAACCTACCGACGGCAATTATTTTGGCATTGATCAAAACGATATCGTTTTAGAAGACCGCAAGATGATGGGCCGTGATGTCAAATATTTTGCGTCATCCCACGAACGGTCCCATATCTTCTGCTCATTTGGTATGTCGTCGTTTCCACAAGGCAAGCCGTTTTACGCACTAACTTGGGAAGGCAACATTGGCGCGTTCTACCGCGTGGATGAAAACATGAATATCTCCTTGATCGGTAACGTGATGGAAGATCCAGGCAATAAATACGCCTATCTCTACGCGCTTGCTGATGCGAAATTCCCCGACGGCAAAGGCTTCTTCCGTTTCGAAGACGCCGGGAAACTGATGGCATTGTGTTCCTACGGTAGCGGCGGTGAGCCGTCCGCCGAAGAGTCATTTGTCATCGACAAGATTCTTGATCAAGACTCTATCCTTTTGTCGCTTGATAAAGCCGATTTCAAAGGCAGCCGTTTCTACAACATTGGCGTAGAAGATCCAGCCTTCAAAGAACTCGCTCGCAAACACTCGGATGCCATCTTTGAGACATTCCATGCGTTCGCGCGCGAACATTTAACAGAAGGCCTTCCGCTGGTCATTGGTGGCGGCTGTGGGCTGAACTGTGATTGGAACAGTGCGTGGCATGCCACAGGTCTGTTTGCTGACGTTTTCACACCGCCTTGCACCAATGACTCTGGCTCAGCGATTGGGACCGCGATTGAAGCGCAGTTCGCTTTGACAGGGTCAGCTAAGATCAACTGGAATGTTTACGCAGGCGAAGCCTTCATCCACGATATCCCAGAACCGCAAGAAGCAGACATCACCGAGCTCGACCTTGATCACGTTGTTCAGCAACTCGCGGGTGGTGCCGTGATAGCTTGGGCACGTGGGCGGTATGAAATCGGGCCGCGTGCGCTTGGCAACCGTTCTATCCTTGCCAACACGTTTTCAAAGGATATCCACCGCCGCCTGAATGACATCAAAAAACGTGAAGGCTTTCGCCCCATCGCTCCTATCTGTTTGGAGGAAGAGGCCACTCGCCTGTTTGAAGGCGACGGACCAAGCCCGTACATGCTCCGGTTCCAAAAGGTCCGTACAGATGCGATCCCAGCCGTGACCCATGTCGACGGATCGGCGCGTTTGCAGTCGGTCACTGCGGATCAGAACCCAGCCATGTTCGATCTTCTGACAAGGTTCAAAGAGGCAACGGGCTACGGCGTCCTGTGCAACACCTCTCTGAACTTTAATGGAACGGGGTTCATCAACCGGCTCAGCGATCTGCACACCTATGCAATGGAACGTGAACTGGATGGGTATGTGGTGGACGGCAAATACTATTGCCTCAAGGCGTACCACCAACTGAATGCGCTCCGCGAGGCTGGCTAAGCATGTCTTTGCAATCAGTTCATGAACACAACACAGGCATTCCTTTGGATGCCCGTGAAACCTTCCGTGGGGCTCCTGCTTGGTGTCAGCCCATTCTCACCTGTATCTCTGGTCGCCCCCTTGCAGGGAGCACACCGTTATTCACACTTCGCCCCTTCGCCGCTGTCGCGATTGATCTTGTCAAATACGGTGTCGGGGTCGTCACTGCGGCACTATTTTGGCAAGCAGGCGGCGCGTGGTACGCAGCGATGATCCTGTCTTGGATATTGACGGTCAACGCGACCAGATCATTGACCAGTGATGCCCACTATGCCGGGCACGGGTCAGTCACAGGTCACAAGCGTTTGGACAAGATTATCGGGGATTTGCTAAGCTTGATAGCGCTTGCTCCTAACATGGATGATTACGCCTTGCCGCATAACCGTGGTCACCACGGGCGAATTGGTATCGGCTCTTCGGCAGATCCAGATATTGGCCTGATACGGGTCATGGGCATCGAGATGGGACGCTCGCTTGGCTATTATAGGTTGCGGCATGCGCTGGTTCTGATTTCCCCCAGATACTATGCCGTCTACACTCTGCTGCGCCTGAAATCGACGTTCATCACTGCGCCTTACTGGCGGATGATTGTCGCGTTTTTCCTTTGGGGTGGCGTCGCCATGACGGCGTATCTGACAGGCCTTGTCACAGAAACTCTGGTCGCACTTGTTGTGCCGCTGGTCTGGCTTTATGCGGTCAGCGCCGCCCTTCAATTCCCATCAGAACACAAATGGCTCGCGCCGCAAGGTGAAGACGAAACACGAGGAGCCTACCTTCTGCGCGTCTCCCATGGTCGGTTCTTTCTGGTGCCTGCACCGGATACAAAATTGGGCTGGCCACTTTGGGCAATTAAGATGCTGCCGATGCTATTTGGACGCTTCTTTGTTTGCGTCTCAATTCTGCCTGCTCATGACTATCACCACCGTAACGCTGGGTGCAAAACTTGGCCGATGGAGCCTTGGTTGCGTCAAAGCGAAATCGATCGTGGCGCACGATATACCGATTACTACGGTCTGCGGGCACCAACTCACGCCCAATTCGAAATTTGGACACAAACGCACAATGCTTCGATGCCCCAATCGTTCTCGTTTTTGTCCCTCATTTTAACTCACCTTTCCCCTAAAAAGATAGAAGGCTGCTCTGATGTTGATGTTCCAACTTGATCAAACACCAGCGATACAATGCGCAATCGACCACCCATGGATTGAACGTCTCTTTCGAAATATCGACGGACGCGATTGGTCCTCTTTGAATGTTATGCTGGCGGATGACGTTGTTTACGAACGTCCTGGATACGCCCCATTGGTGGGGCGCGATTCCGTCATGAATTTCTATGAAGAAGTGCGCATCATTAAGACAGGTCAGCATACTGTGCATGACGTTCTCGCCAATGAAAATAAGCTAAGTTATTACGGACATTTCGCCGGAACCAGCAAAGCAGGCGAGTCCCTAGACGTCGGATTCTGCGATGTGTGTGACGTGCGGGATAACCTGCTCAAACATCGTAAAACCTTTTTCTATGTCCCCGCCGTCTGACCCAATGAAATCTTTGGTTCGCCCTTTCAGGAATGACACATGCCAACAGCTCCACACTCCGCAAACACTCAAAAACCCTGGACACCCACAGTGATCAGCACGCCCACTTCAGATACACCAATTCAGCTATCGCGCCGCAGCGATCAACAAAGATCCAATGCGATCCGCGACTTGTTGCAGTTGGTAGAGGACCCTTCAATCTTGTCTTTCGCTGGCGGGTTACCCGATGCCAATCTGTTCCCACAGGACCAAATCGCAGCGCTCAGCCAAGACGTACTTGCGACCGAGGCAAACGCTGTTCTGCAATACGGGATGACGGCAGGTCGTCAGGATTTGCGGGAACGGATCGCAAAACTGATGCAAGATCGCATGGGCGTAGAATGCACGGCTGAAAACATCCTGATCACGACCGGTTCGCAACAGGCGATCGATCTTGCAACGCGATGCCTTCACAATCCCGGAGATCGGATTGCCGTCGAAAATCCAACTTACCTTGGTGCGCTTCAGACCTTTCGGGCAGCTGATGCCGAAATGGTTACGTTTGAAGACGCGGCGGTGACACCTCTGTCCGGGCAATCCCGTCTGGCGCTTGGTTACCTCATTCCAGACTTCTGCAATCCGACAGGCCGCACACTGACACGCGCCCAAAGGCAATCCCATTTGGATTCAGCCAGCCAAGGCGGGTACGTCCTGATCGAAGATTCCGCCTATGCAGAACTGCGTTATAGCGGCAGCCAAATCCCGTCCCTCTTGGCGATGGATACCACAGCACGTGGGACGATTGAGGAAACGCGGGTCATCCAATGCGGAACGTTTTCGAAAACGCTTATTCCGGGTTTCCGGGTCGGCTGGGCCTGTGGTCCGTCACATCTGATCGCGAAAATGATCCGCATGAAGGAATGTGCGGACATCCTAACGCCGCCTCTGATGCAAAGCGTGACCCTACGCCTGCTCGATACTCTTTATGACGATCACATCAATGTTCTACGCGCGGCATACGGCACGCGGCGCGACGCAATGATGAAGGCACTAACAAAATATATGCCCGAAGGCGTGACGTGGACCAAACCAAACGGCGGCATGTTCACGTGGGTCACATTGCCTGAAAAAATGGATGCGGACCTTCTTTTGAAGAGAGCCATTGAGAAAGCAAAAATTGCCTATGTTCCCGGCTGCCATTTCACGGTCGATCAATCCATGCGCAACACACTTAGGATGAGCTTTTGCCTATATGAACCGGAAACATTGGATCAGGGCATGTCGCGCTTTGGGGCATTTCTCGCAAAAGAAATGAGCCTTGCACAATGACGTCGAAACTCGACATGCATTTCGAGACGCAAAAGACCGGTTCGCAGGGTGTTAAAGTCCTGTTGCTGCTCGTTGGGATCATGGCGCTATACGCGGCGTCTTGGGTTTGGTCAGGCCAAGTCTTGACAGAGGCGCCGCCACTTTGGGCTGTCGTAATTAGATTGTCCGCTTCTTTGGCGGTGATCCTTTTGGTCAACCACTTCAAACATTCGGATACTGCTTCGGAAACGCATGACGGCCCCACCCTTCCACAAATGTTGGTTCTTTCAGCACTTGGGTTCGCTGGTTTCTTTTGCTTCACATATTTTGCGCTGCAGTCGATCCCCCCAAGCCTCCTTGTACTGGTTTTGTCAGGCATTCCGATCTTAACGTTTCTCCAAGGCGCACTTTTCTTTGGCGCGCCGTTGGCTGCCCTGTCGATTGCAGGCACGGTTCTGATTGCAGGCGCGACCGCATTGTTTGCCATGCGCCTTGGCGTAGACGGCGCAACAATGACCACCAACGATAGTTTGATCGGCATTGGATACGGTGTTCTCGCAGCGATTGGGTACAGCTTTTATGGGCTGCTGTACAAGAAATGGGCTGCTTCAGCGCCTGTCGTGCGTTTGCTGCCGCGGCTTATTGCACCATCTATTATTGGCATTGTAATGATCGCGCTGGTTTTCGAAGGGTCACCCTTGAACATCTCTGCGCGGACAATCTTGGAATTGATTGTCATTGGCGCCATTCTCGCCGCACCCGTTTATATGATGTACAACACGCTTATCCTGATCTCTGGGCCCTTGGCGGCTAGCTCGATCAGCGTTTGCGCACCGATTTCCACCTTCCTTCTCGACACGCTCGTCAGCGAACAACGTGGACTTACCATGATCGATTTCGCGCTTGTTCTGGCAGCATCGGCCGGGGTGGTTCTTCTTGTCCTTTTCAATCAACCAAAAGCGAAAACATCATGAAAAAACGAATTGGATTGGTCAGCCAGCGCAACAACAATATTCCGTTTGTTTTTGAAGCTGCATCACGGTTGGGCGTCGAATTAATCGACATCGTTGCAAAAGGCGAAGCACCGCAACCGCCCTTTCCCGCCCTTGTCGATCGCCTTGAGCTTGATTTTTTTGATAATCCAGACGGCGCACTTGCAGATCTGAAAACATGGGTAAACCAAGGCAATCAGCTGGATGGGATTATGACGTCTCGCGAGGAAGCGATTGTTTGGACGGCCAAAGCAGCCCAAAGCCTGAAATTGCCCGGTCTTTCCGTGGATGCAGCATGCGCGGCCCGTGACAAAAGCGAAATGCGCAGGAGATTGGCTGCGGGCAAGTGTAACGTACCCGCTTTCCTTGATTATCGCGGCCCGCAAGACCAAGACGCGTTAGATGCACTGCCCTATCCGTACGTCGTGAAACCAAAGTCTGCATTTGGCAGTGCCGGTGTGACATTGGTCAGCAACGATCAGGAACGTGACGTGGCTATGTCCCATGTCGCTGCCATGAGCAGGCAACAATTCGGCCGCTATGCGCCATCGCAATCCCATGATGGCGTTTTGCTCGAAGGGTTTCTTGATGGGGCAGAATATGTCGCGGAATGTTTCGCTGTGGACGGCAAGCAACACGTGGTGTCCCTGGGTTATAAGGGAAACCCACGCGGTCCATATTTTGAAGAAACGGTCTATCTGGCCCCAACCCAGCTTCCCCAAGCGGTACAAGACATACTCGTGGAAGAAGCCGCAAAAGGCATGGCTGCACTTGGCATTGATAACGGCCCCGGACATTGCGAAATGCGGCTTGTTGATGGGGTGCCGTACATACTTGAAATTGGGGCCCGTGTCGGAGGGTCAGGATCTTGTCATTACGTGGTCGAGGAAAGCACAGGGTTTGACCTTTTTGGTGCGCAAATGCGCCTGTCATTGGGCGAAACGCTTTCTGATGTTCCGGAGCGGCCAAAGCCAATCCGCTTTGCAAGCAACTACATCATTCCACTCAGTGGCTCAGGCAGGCTAGAGGAAGTTGTCGGCTTGGAAGACGTCCAAAACCATCCAGAGTGCCAACGCTTGCTGCGGTTCATTCCCAACGGCTCAGAAATCAAACCTTACCCAGATTTCAGCGGATTCATCGGCTTCATATTTGGCACGCATGCGACATATGAAGCAGGCTTGGCGCAATTCGAGTGGTTGGACAAAGTCATTCACCCAATTTGGGCACAGGACAAAGTCGGATGATGTCCGTTGTGACTTCTCTTGATGTCGAAAGCCTGTTCAGCTTGATCCTGTCGGCGTTTATTCTATGCGCCATTCCGGGACCTGCAATTGTCGCACTCTGCACGATTGCGCGGACTCGAACGACCTTAGAAACGGCCCAGTTCAACGTGGGTATTGTGACAGGCTTAACGCTGTGCTCTGTTTTCAGCGCTATGGGTTTGGCAAGTTTATTGGCGATGATGCCAGGTTTTGCGAAAGTCTTGAACATTCTCGCGGCAGGATATTTCACGTATCTTGCTTGGACGATCGCAACGGCCCGCCCTGCTGAGAAGAAAACAGACATCAGCCCGACCTTGAACGTTTTACATGGGATCGTCATGGGGTTGATGAATCCCAAGGGGTACGTCGTCTTCTTCACCTTGTTTGGCACGTACTCTATCGCCCCTCATGCCCCAGCAACCGATATGTCAATCAAGATCGGCGTTATCTTCCTTGTTCTTGTGATCGTCTGCACGGCGTGGATGGCCTTTGGGATATTCTGGGGGCGATCCAAAGTTCTAAAAACGGGCGAGCGCACCATAAACTTTGTGCTCGCCAGCTTTGTTTTGGTGACAGCCACACTGCCACTGATCTTCAGCTCGTAAAGGTCGCCGCAGTCGTGGCGATGCCTGTCATGACCGACAAGCCTTTACGAATGTCTCAAACGCACTCAATATTTCAGCACTGATTTCGCTGCGCTGACCGTGCATCGATGTGTTCGAGACTTCAGTCCTGAAATTCGGCACTTAAATGTAACTCAAGTAATGCAACGGAACCGCGCCAAGACAGTTCGCGAGGACCTGCGCATGATCGCAATTGTCGGTTGCATCCGGGTCCCGCGCCGGGATAGCAAGTATCCACTATTTATTATCGCAAGGGGTACGCCCGATGATGCGGAAAATTGTTTTGACGGTGGTCTTGATGGCTGGACTTGCGATTGGGCTTGGTGGCGCTGGCGGACCGGGGGTCGCGAACGAACTGCCCGCTTCGCGCAGTTTCCACATGGGTTTTACGCCGTTGCCATTTGATTTCACTGATGCGGCCTTTGATGAAACCTATGATTTGATCAACGCCCATGGTGACATAATCGGACATCATTTGGACGAAGGTGTTCCGTGGCTTGAGGCACAAAGCGGCGGCGCGTTTGCTCCAAATGTTCAAGCAGATTTGCAGCGCCGCATTAACAGCACAAAACCGGGGCAAAGCGTCTTTTTATCGGTGACGCCTTTGGCACTGACCCGTCAGGGGTTGGCGCAAAATTGGGGTAACGACAGTCACATGCCAAACCCCGAGGCATTTGCCGGTGCACCTCTGGATGCGCCGCATGTCAAACAGGCGTTTACCGCTTATGCATTGGACATGATCCGTCAATTTCAGCCCAAGTATTTTGCCTATGCGATTGAAATATCGGACCTGACAGCGGTTCCTGAGGTGCGTGCGCAGTTCGTGAACCTTGCCGCGCATGTCTATGCCGAGGTCAAAGCGCGCCATCCCAATCTGAAGGTGTTTCCAACCTATACACTGGGCAATGGCCAGTATTTTGAAGCGGGTTTGGCCGATTTGATGCGCGAATTGGCGCCTTTTACTGATGTAGTAGCGGTCAGCACCTATCCCTATGTTTGGGATGGTGTCGGGGGCGCGGCAGAAAAATTGCCTCAAGATTGGTTCCAAAAGATTGCGGACGTCTTGCCAGACAAGCCATTTGCCATTGCAGAAACAGGGTTTATTGCAGGCAGTTTTACAAAGTTCACGTCATTGGTTTGGATCCGGTCCAACCCGGAATCGCAGGCGGCCTATGTCAAACGCTTGATCGAAGATGCGCAGGATTTGAATGCGGAATTTGTGATTTGGTATGTGCCGCGTGATTATGATGCGTTGTGGGAAAAGATGAAGGCCAACGGTATGAACCGCTGGTTTGCCCAGTGGATGCGTGCGGGGTTGTGGGATGCCGATGGGGCAGGTCGTCCGGCCTTAGAGATTTGGGAAGAGTGGCGGGCGTTGCCCCTGAGCGGTGATTAAGAAATGGGTGTCGTTTGCCTTGCATCCCAAGATTGGAATTCGCATCTGGGCGTCCCTCAGCAGATCATGGGGCGCGTTGTCGCCGAGGTGCCAGTTGTTTACATTGATCCGCCTCGATCCATAACCAGCCGTTTGCAAGGGTGGGACTCCAAAGCCCAGGACCCAGTGCGTCATATGGATGTGGCGCAATCGGTTGATGTCGCCCGTCGGGCGGCACCCGCGCGTGCGTTGCCGGTTCATAATTTGCCGGTTCCGGTGTCGCGTCTATTGCGAGGTATCAACGGATTATCCATGCGCAATTGGTTTCGGTCAATCTTGGCAGAGCAGGGTGAAAAACAGCCTCTGTATTGGGTGTTTGAACCAGCTTCGATCCAACATCTGCCGCATTTGCCCAAGGGGCCGGTGGTCTATGATTGCATCGATTACTGGGCAGGATATTTCCCCGAAGGATCGCGACGGCACACAGTGATCAATCAGATGGATCAAGCGATGGCAGAACGGGCGGATGTCGTCTTTGCCGGGTCGGATATGGTGTTCGAACGTCACAAAGCGTTTAATGAGCAGACACACCTGATACGACACGCGGCAGATTTTGGTCATTTCAACTCGGCGGCGTCAGACAGCGCTGACGTGCATAAAGGCTTGCAGCATCTGAGTGATCAGAAGGTCATCGGGCTGTGTGGTATTCTGGACAAGCGTGTGGATGTTGTCAGCATGGCAACGATTGCGGCGCGCAGACCGGATTGGCATTTGGTATTTGTAGGGCCTGTACAGGACAATTTGGACGTCAGTGCGTTTGATGGGTTACCGAATGTCACGCTGACGGGCATGGCGGATGTGTCAGAACTGCCTTTGTACATCAAAGGGTTTGATGTGTGTTTGATCCCCTATCTAATCGATGAATTTGTGCGCGGAATCTATCCGTTGAAGCTGCACGAGTATTTGGCGACGGGCAAACCTGTGGTGTCAACGCCGATTCCGGCCGTGATGCCGCATTCCGATCTGGTTTGGATCGCGGAAGGTGCAGACAAGCTGGAACAGGCGATCGAACAGGCCATGCAAGATAATGATCCGGACCGGGTGGCGGCGCGCATCGCTTTGGCGCGTGACAACAGTTGGGAAGGGCGGGTCGAAGACAAGCTGAATGTGATCCGCGAAAGGATAGGCGATGGCTGGGCGCAAAATTGAAACGGCGTTAATACTGGCCGCCGGGAATGGCACGCGATTGGGTGACTTAGGCAAATCCATCCCCAAGGCGCTATTGCCGGTCATCAATCGGCCCTTGTTGGTGCGTCATCTCGAAGTTTTGGCGGCACATGGCGTGCGTGAGGTTCATGTGGTCATCGGTCATTTGGGCCAGATGATAAGGGACGCGGTCGCAGCACATCCGGTCGATGGATTGACGGTGCATTTCCACGTTCAAGAGGAACGATTGGGATTGGGTCATGCGGTACTGCAAGCTGAAACCGCCTTATCAGAGACGCCATTTGTTCTGATCCTTGCCGATATCGCCTTTTCCTTGATCAATCCGGATCAACTGTTTCATCTGCCCGACGGCGTGGCAGGGCGCATTGCTGTGAAAGAAGAACAGGACGTCGCGCCGATCCGTTTGAATTTCTCGGTAATTCATGACGCAGCAGGGCGCATTTCCAAGGTTATTGAAAAACCCCAAGATCCCCCGAACATGTTGAAGGGCACGGGTCAATACAGCTTTGATCCAACCATTTTCGAAGCGATCCGCAATACGCCACGATCGGCGTTGCGCAACGAATACGAATTGACTGACGCGATCCAGACGTTGATCGATATGGGTCGCCCGGTCGAGCTGGCGCAATCGATTGGTTGGGATTTGAATCTGACCTTTCCTGCGGATGTTTTGGTCTGCAACCTGCATTTCTTACCAAACGCACCGGAGCGTGAATGTATCGCAACGCAATTGCCGCAAGGCAGTCGTGTCACAAACAGCGTCATCGGTCCGGATGTCACGGCGGACGGACCGGTTGATTTGTTAAACTGTGTCATCCTTGAAGGCTCGCATTTGGCCAGTGACACCCCTTTGCGCGACATGATCGTGGCCCCATTCGGAAGCTGGAGACACAGCCAATGACCAAATCAGAATTTTCGCATGCGTTGGTCACCGGAGGGGCTGGGTTTATCGGATCGCATCTGGTGCAGTCCTTGTTGGACCAAGGTCTTGCTGTGACGGTTCTGGATGACCTGAGCGTGGGTCAAAAAGAGTCTGTTCCGGCCAAAGCACGCTTGATTGAGGGTGACGTACGCGATGTGTCGGTTTTGCGTGATGCGCTTTCGGGCGTTGATGTAGTGTTTCACCTTGCGGCCAAAGTCAGCATTCGCGCCTCTGTTGAGACGTTCAAGAATGATGCGGATGTGAATCTGATGGGCACGCTGGCTTTGGTCGAAGCCCTTGAGGGGCAAAGCGTGCGGCGCGTCGTCATGGCGTCGTCGATGGCAGTTTATCCAGACTTACCGAACCCTGATCCCATCCACGAAGATCACGCGCTTGGGCCTTTGTCGCCTTATGGGACAGGCAAGATGGCAGCTGAGCGGTATTTGTTGCAAATGGGTGAAGTTCTGGATGTGGATATCGTCCCGTTGCGCTTTTTCAATGTGTATGGGCCGGGCCAGTCCTATACGCCCTATGTTGGCGTGATCACGATCTTTGCCACCAAACTGTTGCAAGGTGAAACACCGGTTATCTTTGGCGATGGCGAACAGGTGCGTGATTTTGTGCATGTCAGCGACATTGTTCAGGGTCTGGTCAAGGCGATGCTGCACGGTCACGCGGGTCGGGTGTACAATATCGGGGCAGGTCAAGGGCGCAGCGTGAATGATGTGGCGCGCGTGCTGTGTGCAGCGCTTGCCCCAAATATTACACCAACATATGCACAACTGCACCGGGTTGAGACGCGTAATTCCGTGGCGGATATTCGGCGCGCGCAGGCCGAACTGAATTACGATCCCAAGGCGATATTCGAACGCGATATCGGGCCGGTTTTGGTTGGGATCAAAGCAAAGCTATCACCTGATTAGGCTCTGGTTTTATCGATTCAGTGCGGCGTCATAGATCCGCGCTGTTTCCGATACAAAATGTTCCATGGAATGGGCTGCATGTACATGCGTGTGGCCGTTTTTGGCCATGATGGGCAGCTTGTCGGGATTGTGTAGCGCGTCACGAATGGCGGTTTCCAAAGCTTGCGGGTTGGCGCGCGGTACGATCCAGCCTGACCCGCTATCGCCCACCACATTTGGGTGAGCGCCGACATCGGTTGTCAGAACGGGCAGGCCGTGGGCCATCGCCTCGAGCACGCCAATCGACAGGCTTTCGCGGATTGAAGCAAGGGCAAAGATATCCGCGCGTTGAAAGAACCCTGCGGCGTCTTCGACAAACCCATGCACGGTGACATTGGAAACAGGCTCTGCCAAGGCGGTAATCTGCTCCGACATTGGCCCTGTGCCCAGAATATCAAGGTGGACAGGCATGTCCGTCAGGCGGCTCATTGCGTTTATCAGATGGGCGTGGCCTTTTTCTTCTGACAAGCGGGCAACACATAACAGGCGCAAGGGGTCGTTCGTGCTGTGCGCGCGGGCCAATGGGGCGGGGTCCCGCGGTGTGATCGCTTGGACATCAATGGCATTCATCAACATGGTCACACGCTTGTCCGGTAAGGAGGGCACATTCTGGCGGACGTAATCCGAGCTGACGATTGTGTGGTCGATGCGCGCCAAAAGCCGGCGCATCAAAGCGTTCCATTGGCGCTGTCGTTTGGTCTGATCCACAATGCCGTGAAGCGAAGCCACCCGCGCAGGTCCAGTTCGTGCAAACAATGGTGCGCTGACAAGGTGGGACGGAATGTCGTGTGAATGGATCACCTGCGCTTTTGTTTGCGTTCGCAGAGACTGAAATGCGCGTATTGCAGCGGGCAAACCTTTGCCACCACCCCACGGCGCAATGTGCAAGGGCACGTCCTGCGGCATGGTCTGTTCCAGCAAAGAGGGTCCGTCAAACAATCCAAAGTCCAACATGAAAACGTTCGGTGACCAACGGGTGCGGTCCAGCTTGTGCAGCAATTCAGCGACCAACAGGTCAGGGCCTGCACGTCGGTCGAATTTGTGGATGACTTGAATGATCGGAATCACAGGGTTTAGAGTCACTGGGTTTGCCGGTCGCAGGTCCCGTCTGCTGTTTTTTCCACTAAGCGAACAAAATCGCCGGGCTGGATGCCAAACGTCTGATCCGCAGACAAAATATCAAGCCCGCTTTGCGTTGTCCGCCACACTTCGATACCGCAGTTTTCACCGTCTCGGCTGGGCAATCCGCCAATGTCGTCCAGTGTTGTGCGCGAGGTTTGGACCGTGCGGCGCAAGGCACTGACATCAGCGTCTGCCAAGGACAATTCCAGCAGATTTTGAAGCCGTCGGTTGCCTTCGATCAACTTATTGTCGCCGTCAAAGGCCCGCAGATTGCTTTCTGCACTAAAGCGGCGCGACAAGGTGGCGCTGATTTCGCCGTTGGTGGATGCCACAAGACGTTGCAGTTCCAAGATTCGAGCCCGTGGAATGATGCCACGTTCACTTGGGTCTTCTAGAATTTTCAATTCATTCGCGCTGATCTGAAGCAGATCGTCCAACGCTTCAAGCTGGGATTGAAGTGCGTCGACTTCGCCTTGGGCGGTTTCCGCGCGGCGTGTCAGAACGGTGCGTTGAATGTCGTCAAGATCGGTTTGGATGCTGGCAATTGCGGATTGAACCTGCGCGCGAAACACCGTGTCCTCTGCGCCGACAAGATCGTTAAGTTTGTCTTCTGTTGCGTCTGGGTCGGGGCTAAGCCCGAGTTCTTTTAAAAGACGATTGCGACGCGACAGAGCCCCGGCCAATTGATCTTCGGCCAAACGAAGACGGGCGTATTCCCGGCCCGTTTCCAAGGCAATGATAGGTTCTTCCGAGCTTAGCCCACGCGTGCCGCCGGCCATCGCCACCGCATGAGCGACACGCAGGCCCGGACGAAACGGATAGCTGCCGGGCTGACGCACACGTCCTCCAACATAGATGGGACGGAATTCAGCGACCGACAGGGCGAATGTCCGCGAATTCAAGCTGAACGTCTCGCGCATCAGCCCATCCAGTTCCAAAGCAACTTCGCCGACGGTGCGACCAGCGGCAGTTACGCTGCCGATGCCGGGAAAGAATAGATCGCCTTCGACACCAATGATATATTCACCATCCAAGGAATCACGGCCCTGAAACCGCATGTTCAGAACATCGCCAGGTCCCAGATAAACCGGGTCGGGCGCTTGTGCCGACGCCATGTGTGGCGTTAGGTGTAACGCAGAGAATGCAAGCGTTAGTGTCAATATTACCGGCAAAAACAGGCGCGAGGAAATCATAAGACAGCAGCCCTTTCGAAAGATCGGTGTTCAATTAATACTAGAAAAAGCAATATCGTATGTCGAATCAGATACTAAACCTTTTTCAGGCTCGCAATGGCCACGATTAGAATAATGTTCGCCGGACTTGGTTTTGGAGTCCTTGGCGCAATGCTTGGCATAATCGTGCTGGCGGTGTCACTTGTTGTGCATCCTTTGGCGGCGGTTGCCATGCTGGCTGGTCTGCCCGTTTTCTATTTTTTCCTGCGATATCCTGTGTGGGGTGTCGCCTTGACTGTTGCGGCCATCCCGCTTGAAGGGTTGGGGCGATTTACGGCGTCAGATGCGGCGGTTATCGTGTCTGTTGCTAAGCTGTTTGGATTGATGACTGCGCTGGCGTTGACCGTGAACCTGACCCTTGGGCGGGCGCGGGCACCGTGGCATCCCGAAGTTGCCTGCCTGATTATCTTCTGTTTGGTTGGCGTCATTACGATGGGATACACGACCGACTTAGACAACGGTTTGCCGCGCGTCGTTAGCTTCATCACCACTGGTGTGTTCTTCTATGTCATCATTGCCGCGATCCGGGACATTGCGGATATCCGCCTTATCTTGATTGGATTGCTGATCGCGACGGCAGCCGTTGGCGTGTTCGCCATTGCTCAGCGCATTTTACCCGGCTTTGCGATTTTGAATACGGATGACACGGCGGTGGATGCGATGGGGGTTCAGGTGGATTTGTCTGAGCAATCCACATTGGGCGGTGAAATTCGAAGATCGGGCGGCACCAGCGGCAGCCCACATGTTTACGCTGCCAATCTGTTGGTTGCGATACCGCTGTACTTCTATTTCATGCGAACCAGTACCGATTGGCGTTGGCGTATGTTGGCGTTTGGTGGACTAATGCTTGCCGTGGCCAATTTGCTTTTGACGCATACGCGGTCCGGCGTGATTACGTGTCTGCCCATCTTTGGCCTGATGTTGTGGCGCGGGTTGATAACCATCAATGCGCGCGGGGTATTTATGGGTGTTTTGGCTGCGGCGGTTATGTTCAGTTTTCTCCCACAAAGCGTGACCGTGCGTCTGTTGGACTTAGAGAGGTATTCGGTGGACGGTGCCGCGACTTTGTCGACACGGTTTGATTACTGGCGCGCAGGTGCTGAGATGCTTCGCGAAAACTGGTTATTTGGCATGGGAATGGGGAATTTCTCGGATTTGGCGCATTACGAGCCGTCCGTCACATTGGGTCACGCGTTCATGCATAACATATATTTGCAGCTGTTTAACGAGGTTGGAATTTTTGGTTTCGGCGCCTTGTTGACCTTTCTTGCGCTGATTTTGATCCGGTCAGAAAAGTCCTATCGAGTTGCGCGTCGACGGGGCGACACAAATATGGCGTTGATGGCTGTTGCCTTGCAAGCAAGTTTCCTGTCCGGTCTCGTTCTCGGAGGCACAATGGACTACTTGCATTTTGCGGTTAAGGATTGGTGGTTTATTGTTGCATCGATTTTAGCGCTGCACGTATTTTCAGCAAAATTTGACGAAACTCGTAAATAGCTCCACTTGTGGTTGAATTGTGGCCTCGACTTGGGCACAGTTATTGTAATTCGGGTGTGATTCGGATATCATTCACGATATTGTGATTGTTTTTTTGTAATAGATTTTCAGGTATTTTTGCCGCTTCTGCGCGGCGTATTCTGAGGTATGCCATGAATAGATTGTCCACATTTCTTATAGCTCTTGCAGCTAGTTTTTCTTTCTCAAACGTAACAAATGCCGCGACTGTAACGTTGGTTGCCAGCGACTCTCTGGCATTTGTTGCCGGTGCCGACCTGAACGGAGACTTGTCCGATGGCTTTGAAGCGGTTGAAGTCGGAATTACCGGCATCATCGATTCCGAAGCAAACGCACCCGGTGTTAGTCCGCTTGGATCCGAGTTGAATTGGTCGTTTATTTTCGACCCGATCGCCAATGCGATCCTTTCAGGAACCTATTCGATCACCAACTATCTGAACGGGTCGATAACTGCAGGTTCGTTGTCGTTTCCAGCCACGCCACCAACGCCAGTGCTGTCCGTAACATCCGGCAGTCATTTCGCATTGTCCTTTGACCCTGCGATTATCGATGGCGATCTGTCGTTTGGTCTGGCTTTTCCAAATGGAGACGTGAGCGACATTGCGACTTTGACACAGGCGATTGCGGGGTCACCGATTTCAGTGACGACAGCAATCGTGTTTGACACAACTCCGGTTCCACTACCGGCTGGTGGCCTATTTCTGCTTGGCGGTGTGGGTGCGTTTGCCGGATTTCGAAGGCTTAAACGCCGCGCCTAAAGCAATTTCTTAGGCAACCGCCAAAGGCGCGACTGCGCTCTGTCTTAAAACCGATGCGACTGGGCCATTTGGCCCAAGCCTTGACGCGTGCGTATGCCAATTTTCCGGGTGCGCCTGAATAGTTTGGAGCTACAAAAGTGACGTTTCAAAATCAGACGTTTTCAACGAGTACTCAAATCGATGAACCTTTTGTGCCAGCGTATCACACCCGTTGGTATTCTTACGCCCTGCGTCGATTGGTTGAGATCCCCGTCGCTTTGTTTGGTCTGGTATTGGCGATGCCGATAATGCTGCTGGTCGCGTTGTGGATTGGCCTTGGTTCGCGCGGACCCGTCCTGTTTTTTCAGGACCGTGTCGGAAAAGGTGGCAAGACGTTTAGGTTCGTGAAGTTCCGGACGATGTATGTTGATGCCAAAGACCGGTTCCCAGAGCTTTACACTTATACCTATTCTCCGGGTGAGGACTTCAAGTTCAAGATCACGGATGACCCACGTGTGACCCCGCAAGGGGAAATCTTGCGCAAATTGACTTTGGACGAATTGCCAAATTTTTGGAACGTGCTGACAGGTGACATGGCCTTGATCGGTCCGCGTCCCGAAGTGCCCGGCATGCTGAAAAACTACAGCCCCGAAGCGTTGCGCAAATTTTCGATCCGTCCAGGTGTGACTGGCTTGGCGCAAATCCGTGGCCGGGGTGATCTGAGTTTTGCAGATACGGTTAAGTTTGACTTGGAATATGTCGACACCTGTTCGGCTTGGCTGGATGTCAAAATCTTCTTTGCGACAATCAATGCGGTTGTCCTAAGGCGGGGGGCGTTCTGATGGGGCACGCGAACCAAGATCGTGTTTTGGTCACGGGGGCGTCCGGATTCATTGGACGCGCCTTGGTCGAACGACTGACGAATTCTGGCGTTGAGGTTGCCGGGTTGTGCCGCAGTACACCTCCGTCACAGAGTACGTCGTTTATGCAAGTTGATCTGAATGAACCGGATGCTGTTTGGGCATCTGTTGAAGCATTCAAACCAACGCTGTGTTACCATTTGGCGGCCCATCCAGACGGCGCAGAAAGCCACGAACAAAGCCATGCGGTTTTGCAAACCAATGTGATGGGAACGCTGAATTTGCTGGAAGCGTTGCGCCGTGCTGAAACGTCTAGGATCGTTTACGGATGTTCCGTCAAAGTCTATGGCAACGGCTCTGTTCCGTATCATCCGGATCAGGCGGTGACGCCAAATTCATCTTATGCAGTGGCCAAAGCCGCGGGTCGCGAGATGATCGAACTTTATCGCAGGCTGTACGGTATGGCATCGGTCAGCCTGCGTCCGACATTGGTCTTTGGACCGGGTCAGGGACGTAATATCTTCAGTTTTGTCGCAGGACGTCTGGCCGAAGGGGCAGAAGACATTCCTTTGATGGGGGGCAGTCAGACCCGCGCGCCCGTGTTCATCGACGATGCAGTAGATGCGTTCATAGCTGCGGGTGCGCAGTTGGAACCGGGCAAGCCGTTGGATGGTATGGCGATTCCGATCAGCGGTGACAAAGAGCTGTCGATCAGCACATTGGTGCAAGAGATGGCCAGCGTAGCTGGGCGACGTCTGACTCCGGTTCTGATCGAAAGTGATACGCGCCCAACCGAAATATTCCGCTGCTTTGCAGACAACACATTTGCCGAGGAACATCTGGGTTGGCGCCCGGCGACGTCTTTGCGCGAAGGGTTGCGCAAAACGCTTGTGGCGGCAGGTGTGACACTGCCTTCAGATCACGAGACCGATGCGGAAGAACTTGTAAATGCTGTTTAACGAGGGAGGTGCCAACAGATGACGTCCTTGGCCCAGAAATATTTGAAGATGGTTCCGCAATATACGCGGAATTCACGCCATGCCCGCGCTGTGATGCAGCACGGCACACCGCGCAAATGGATCAATCTCGCGCGGGTAGAATGGGAACGCAAAAAGCGGCGTGTCGAAGTGAAGGGAAACCCTTATCTTCTGATCATTGACCCGACAAATTTCTGCAATCTGCGTTGTCCTTTGTGCCCAACTGGTGTGAAATCGCTGGGGCGCGAACAATCGATGATGTCGCTTGAGTGCTTCAAACATTACTTTGATCCGCATGTGCCGTATCTGTTCGAAGTCTATCTGCACAATTGGGGCGAAAGCCTGTTGAACAAGCAGACCTATGACATGATAGAATATGCGCAGTCTCAGAATGTCGGCACGAACCTCAGTTCGAACCTATCTGCGTTGGATGACGAAGATTTGGACCGCCTGATTGATAGCGGTCTGGAATATCTCGTGGTGTCTTTGGACGGGGCCAGCGAAGAGACATACAAGAAATACCGCGTGCGTGGAAAGTTTGATCGCGTGATGCGCAACATGCGTGAATTGATCAAACGCCGGAATGCGCGCGGTTTGGTTCATCCCGTTGTGGAATGGCAGTTCATCGTCATGCGCCACAATGAACACGAAGTCGAAGAAGCTGAACGTATTTCCGAGGAATATGGCGTCGACATCATGCGCTTTATTCCGGTCGGTCTGCCTTATGATTTTGCGGATCGTAAAAAGCTGCAAAAGGAATGGTTCCCGACAAATATGCAAGGTCGTGTTGAGGATGCGAAACACGATGAACAGACATTTGGGCAGGGACACAAACCCGGCGCTTGTTTTTATCTTTACCGCTCGATGGTTGTGAACTCTGATGGCGGGGTTTCGCCATGCTGTGTCGTGTATCAAAAAGACCGCGATTTTGCGCAACTGAGCACGGACAGTGAAAATGACGTCAACGCCATTTTCAACAACGAACGATACATATCCGCACGGTCTTTGTTTTCGCCTGAGAAGGTCAACGGACGGTGCAAAACGGTCTGTGACGGCTGCGATATCTTTGCGGTTCATCCCAGCAAAATGGACGATGTGCCAGACGAACCTGATAAACCGGACGACAAACCAGCGGAAAAGATACCGCATATTGCGGCGTCACGTCGGACAGCATGATGCAGAAACCGGACCTGAGTGTGATTGTCGTTGGATTGAACGCCAGCGAGTTTGTGGATCAATGCTGGCGCACGGTGAAATCCGACGGCGGCAGTGCCGATTTCAAGATGGAGCTGATCTATGTCGATAACGGATCGACGGACGACACTCTCGAGGTGCTGCGCAATACACATCCTGACGTGATCGTCATAGAAAATGACAGCAACCTTGGGTTCTGCAAAGCGGCCAACCAAGGCGCGCGCATTGCTGAATCGGATATGCTGTGTTTCATCAATGACGATGTGATCATACTGGACGGCGCATTGGAACGCCTGACTCAATATGTGCGTGATACGCCTAAGATTGGCGTTGCGGGTGCGCGATTGCTGAATGTCGATAAAACCGATCAATGGTCGGGACGACGGTTCCCAACCGTTTTAAACGGATTGTTCGCGCGCCGTTCGCCTATCGCGAAGTTCGCACCAAATGCGGGTCCATTGCGGCGTTATCTGTACCGCGATGAAATCGAAGCGGCCGTGCCATTCGAAGCCGATTGGGTGTCTGCGGCTGGAATGGTGTCCCCGGCGGATGTGTTCTTTGACGTTGGCTGTTTTGACGAAAGCTATTACTATTGGCACGAAGCCGTCTTTTGTGATCGCATCGCCCGAGCAGGGTACAAAGTTATGCTGCACACGGATGCCAAGATCGTTCATTACGAAGGGTTTGGCAGCGGTAAACGCGATCCTGCGAAGCAGCGCTGGCACATCCGGGATTTCCATCTTGGGGCGTTTAGATGCTATTTGGAACACCATCAGGTGGGGCGGTTCGCACCTCGCGCCGTGATGGCGCGATGTTTGTTAAGTTTGCGTAAGCTGTTGCTTTTGGGAATAAGCCACGCAAGCGAACGTTTGGGATCGAGGTAAATCCGATGGCCGGGCAAACGGCACATATCGGCCTGACGGCGGAATGGATTGGCACCCAAGCCGGTGGTCTTGAGGCGTATTCACGCAGCCTGATTACCGCATTGGCAGAACGACAGTCGCGACATCGATTTACAGCCTATACGGCACGCAAAACTGCGTTGGATGGGGTTGCCGGACTTCAGCGGCGATACGTGGGCACCGGGTCGCGTGCTTTGTATCACGGGGCTGCATTGCCGATTGAATTGATGCGCCGTTCGCCAGATTTATTGCATGTCACGTCCATTCCACCGCTGTATTCGCGCGTGCCTTATGTGATGACCCTGCACGACATGGGCCACAAAGTGATGCCGGACATGTATCCGCCACGCATACGGTGGCGGTTGGACAAAACGATCTCTTTGGGTATTCGCCGCGCCATCCGTATCATCTGTGTCAGTCAGGCAACGCGGTCCGACCTGCTTCAATGCCATCCCGAAGTTAATCCTGATCGCATTGATGTCGTGGCCGAAGGGGGCTTGTTGCCAACAGGCTCTGTTGTTGACGCAGATAGCGACGATACAGTTTTGCATAGGCTTGGACTGAAACCCGGTTATTTCCTGTATGTCGGACGCTTGCATGTGCGCAAAAACCTGCTGCGGTTGATCGATGCCTTTGCGCGGTTGCCGAAAACTCTGCAACAGGCGCATCCGTTGAAATTGGTCGGGCGTCAGATGTATGGCGGATCGGATATTACGGATCGCATCCAATCTTTGGGTCTTGAGGATGTCGTGCATTTGGCCGGCCATGTCGAAGATGCCGATCTGCCGGCCGTGTATCGCGGCGCGATGGCCTTTGTGTACCCGTCCTTGTTCGAAGGGTTTGGGTTGCCCCCACTTGAGGCGATGTCGCAAGGTGTTCCTGTCATCTGTTCAGATCGCCATTCTCTACCAGAAGTGGTTGACGATGCGGGTCTATGCGTGGACACAACAGATATTAACGCTTTGGCGTCAGCGATGCTTGGGCTTGCTGAAAATAGTAATTTGCGTAAGGATTTAACGGACCGTGGGATGACACGTGCGCGTCGCTTTACTTGGGACAGAACAGCGGTCGAGACGATTGGAGTATACGACAAGGCCTTGGCCGAGATCGCACGGCGCGGCAATCGAACGCTTGGACATTCTGTCGATGTTTCACACCAAAGATAACAAAAATAACGATAGTATTAGGAACACGAGTTGAACGCTAAATCTGACACACCAACTTTGGATGCGTTGTCCAAACGTGCTGTTTCGCGTGGGCGTTACAAATTTTTTTCCGTTCTGTTTGGGCTTGGCATTCTGTGCACGATTTTTGCAGTTCTGGTGTTGCTGCCGTTCAAATACGAAGCGCATGTGGATATTCTGGTGCGTGTCGATCGCGATGCGTCCCCGGTGCCGCAATTGGGTGGACCGTCGGCGGATCAGATTGTTGTCACAGGTGTGCGTCCCGAAGACGTCGCAACGGAAATATCGATCCTAACAGGGCGGCAGGTGGCCGAAGTGGCTTATGAAAGCTTGGGTCCGGATTTTTTCTTGGACGAAGACGAACCGCCGGAAAATTTCCGCCAACGGGTGATCCAAGTCATCAAGGCGACGCTGGAAACCGTGACGGATTCGGTTGAGGCGACGCTGATCAAACTGCGAATGGCCCGTGAAAGTACCCCGCGCGAAGACGCGATCAGCGATATAATGAGCGCGTTGAACGTCAGTAAATCAGTGCGATCTGATCTGATTTCGCTGGGCGTGCGGGCCGGATCGCCCGAAAATGCGCGGGCCATTTTGTCCGCGATTGCCACGGCATATTTTGAGGCGCATCAGGATGCGCGCGCCGTGTTTCGCGGCAATGATTTGTTCAAGGACCTACAAGCCAGAACAGAAGCCGAGATGGCAGAATTGGGTCGTCAGATCGAACAATCCAAAGTCGATTTGAATGTGTTTGATTTCCCGCTGTGGATTGAACAGCGCACATTACAGTTGGCTAGCTTGCAAGCAGAACAAAGCGTTGTTGCGCGTGAAAAGGCCGGGTTGGATCGTCAGATCACCAAGGTCGAAGCGGATCTAACGCGGATCAAAGACGCACCATTGGACGCAGAACCGTTGAACAGCAGCGAATTGCTATCGACATTTCGTGGCGATCTGGGCCGAGCCGTGCGGGACATGCAACGCGACGTCGTGCGTTTTGGCCGGACGTCTCAACAGGTGCAAGAAGGCCGCGCTGTGATCGAAGCGCTGCAAGGGGAAATCCGGCAAGCTGACATTGCACACACTCAGCGTTTGATGCGCCAGTTTGAACGTGAAGACATCTTGATTGACATCAAATCAGACAGCATCACGGCCTTGATTTCTGACATCGAAGGCGAAATAGCCAAAGTGTCCAGCAAAGACGCATCTATGCGAGCGCTTGAAACCAAACGCGCAGCCTTGGCGACCAGTCTGGCCCAAGTCACAGACGAACGCACGCGGTCAGAATGGTTGGCAGCATTGGATTCCAGCGGACCGGCGCGGATTACCATCCTTGACCCGATCACAGTGTCAGACAATCCAGTCGCACCCAACAAGGTGGTGATCCTGATCGCTGGAATCGTTGTGTCGATCCTTGGCGGTGTTGGATTGTATATCATCCTAACGCAGATGTTCGTGTTCCCCCAACAAAGACGGTCGACATTGTTCTCATTGTCCATGGAAAACGATGACCAAACCGACGCGCAAGATTTGCCGGCAAACCCCATCCCAAAAACGCTTGGCCGTGATGCAGGGCGCTGACACAGATCGGGCATTGGGTCATGTTCTGGTCACCGGCGCGAGTGGCTTTCTGGGCCGTGCCCTTGTGGCTCGGATCAAGGCCCAAGGCGGACGCGCAACCGGTCTGACTCGGCAAGATGTTGACCAACGCGATGCGCGCGCCGTGCACGCGATGCTTGGACGTATTCAACCGGATATGGTGATTGATGCAGCGGGCGTTACGCCAGGGCGCGGCGATGTCGGTGACAACGTGACTATGACTCAATGCTGGGTGGATGCCATCGCCGAATTGGATCGCGCACCCCGTGTTGTATTCGTGGGATCGGCTGCGGTCTTTGGGGACGGCGCCGCGCAAGACCGGGCCACGCGCGAAGACGATCCAATGTTACCCACCAGCGATTATGGACGGGCCAAACTTGAGGCATTGCAAATTGCGACGGTTGCGGCGGAAACAGGGTCTGATGTGCAGGTTGGAATAGTATTCAATTTGATGGGCGCGGGGCAACCTGACCATCTGGCACCCCAAGTGTTTGTGCGGCGTGCGCTGGAAACGCCGAAAGGCAAAACATACGACGTGGGACCGGTCGGGGCTGTGCGTGACTTTATGGATATCCATGATGCGGCGGATGCCTTGATCGCGCTGGCGCGATATGGACACCCCGGAACAGTGGCCAATATTGCAACTGGCCACGCAACGCGCATTGGCGATATTCTTGCGTTGTTAAAGTCGCGCCTTGGCGTTGATTGGGTCAGTCAAGGCAATGCCAATGACGCGCGCGGGGATTACGCGTGCTTTGGGGACCCGACGCGATTGATGCAAATGACCGGCTGGGCGCCACGTCACGATCTGGAAACGGCTCTTGATCAGATCATCGAGATGACCCGCCAATCAATTCAAAAAGACACAAGGACGGCTTCATGAGTTTTTGGAACGGTAAACGGGTTTTGGTCACCGGCGGTGCAGGATTTATCGGCAGTTTCCTGACCGAAGCATTGGTGCGCGCGGGTGCCGACGTCACCGTTTTCACGCGGTATTCTTCCCGGGGTATTGGCGGGGCAAGCGATGATATGGACCCAAGTTTGCGGGACCAAGTCCGCTTTATCATGGGCGATCTAAAAGACCCGGCAGGCGTGGCAACAGCGGCGCGTGGCTGTGACACGATTTTTCATCTGGGCGCACATATTGGCATCCCATATTCTTATGTGCATCCTGTGGATGTCATTCAGACCAACGTTATGGGCACAACAAATGTTCTGGAAGCTGCCCGTCTGAACGACACATCAAAGGTGGTTCTGTTTTCCACGAGCGAAGTCTATGGATCGGCTCTGTATGTGCCCATTGACGAAGATCATCCACTGCAAGGTCAATCGCCCTATTCCGCCAGTAAAATCGCAGCCGATCAGATTGGGCTAAGCTATTATCGGTCGTTTGAAACGCCGGTCGCGATTTGTCGTCCCTTCAATACCTATGGACCGCGCCAACCGGCACGAGCGATCATTCCCACAGTGATCAGCCAAGCCATGCGCAGCGACGAAGTGCGTCTTGGATCTCTGCATCCAACGCGCGATTTGATGTTTGTTGGGGATACAGTTGCCGGGGCCATGCGTGTCGCCGAAGTGGATGCGACCCTTGGCGAAGTTGTTCAATTGGGCACAGGCGTCGAAATCAGCATTGGCGATCTGGTCCAGAAAATCTGTGATGTTCTGGGCAAGTCACCCAAGATCATCGCCAATGAAACGGACCGACAACGCCCCTCCAAAAGCGAAGTGAACCGTTTGCTGGCGGCGACGGGCCGGGCCGAAGAATTGCTGGGATGGCGTCCGCAAGTCAGTTTGGAAGACGGCTTGGCGCAGACTGCTGAATGGGTCGCAGCGCATCCGGATTATTTTACGACAAAAGGCTATCAGGTGTGAGGAGGACGACATGAAGGCTGTAATTCTCGCCGGAGGAAAAGGGACCCGTTTGCGGCCCTATACCTCGGTTTTACCCAAACCATTGATGCCCATTGGGGATTTACCGATCCTCGAAATCATCATGCGACGTCTTGAAAAAGCGGGCGTGACCGAGGTGGTGATTGCCATCGGGTATTTGGGCAGTCTCATCCAGACCTATCTGGAACAAAGCCCGATTTCGAAACGCATGAAGATCCGTTATCATCTTGAGGACAAACCCCTTGGGACAGCGGGGGCGATTGGCACAATCGATGGGCTGGATGAACCGTTTTTCGTGATGAACGGCGATCTGCTGTCCAACATTGATTTCGGCGCGATGATGCAACGTCACAAGGACGCAGATGCGGCTCTAACTGTGGGGGTTGTGTCAACCGAGGTGCAAATTCAATTGGGTGTTCTAGCGTTGAATGATGGGGATCAGATCACCGGATATGATGAAAAACCCACCATGTCCTATGCTGCGAGCATGGGCATTTATGTTTATTCGCCTGCGGCTAAATCTTTGATTGAACCCGGCGAATATCTGGACGCGCCGACATTGGTTTTGCAGCTGATTGAGCAAGGGCAAAAGGTCGTTGGCTTTACTGACCCTTGCCGTTGGATCGATATCGGCAACCATGGTGAATATGAACGGGCACAGCAGGAATACGAAGAAAACCCAGATACGTTTCTGGTATGATGCACAAGGTCACTGACGTATGATGAAAATGCTCAAAGTTGCTCTTGTCCCGGTGGGCAAGGCCGCGCTGGCCGCGGTTGGCTTTGGCATTTCTGTTTATGTCGGACGGACTTTGGGCAGTGAAGCGTTTGGAGTATATGCAGCCGGCACAACCATGGTGGTTGTGTTTGCCGGTATCATTCAGCACGTCGCTGACGCCGCCTACTTGCGCGCAATCGACCAGATGGATGCAGACCAAGAACATGTGGCGATCCGTGCCAACATCGCTTTGCGCGTGTTGGGCGTCGTGGGGTCCGTTGGCCTGATCCTGCTGGGATATGCAGTCGCGCAAAGCGGCGGGTTTGAATTGCCCTTTTCGGGTCTGATGATTGCGATGATCTGTGCCGGTGTCGCCGCCACAGTTTTGATGAGCATTCCGCAGATCATTCACCAATCGCGACAACATTATGGACGGTATTTGGTGCTGGATATGGCCATGTACGCATTGCGCGTATCAGGCCTTTTTGCGCTGACGCTTGCTGGTAAATTTACGACCCTTTTGGCATTTGTCGTACAGGCCGCTGCACCAGCGTTGTCGATCTTTGGCAGCCCTGCGCGCCTTGGCCCGGCAGCGACGCGCGCGCAGATACGTGCCGCGATGGGGCATATGGTGCGGCTGGGGGGATGGATCGGATTGGCCTTTGTTTTTTCCATCGTCACCGGCAAGCTTGATTTGCTGATGTTGGCCTTTTTAGGGTCAACTAAAGATGCGGGCCTCTATGCGGCTGCCATCAATTTGGCCATCATCGCAGAATTCGCCGGGGCCTTTCTGCTGGTGGTGTATTATCCAAATATCCTGCGTTGGCATCGCGAAGGTACATTGCGCCGCGTGTTGTTGCAGTTCTTGGCAGTCGCTGTCCCGCTTGCCTGTGTAATCGGTTGGGTTGGCGTTTCGAATGCGCAGTCCATCATGGAAACTGTCTTTGGCACAGAATTCAGCGCCTCAGGGCCCATTTTCGCAGTTTTGTTGCCTTTGACGCTGTTCATGTTGACGGTCCAACCCGTGGCCGCACCCTTCATCAACCTGCGCGCCCCACATATTCTGTGCATCATCGAAGGTGTGGGCCTGATCGCGATCATCGCAGCCTTATTGATTTTCATCCCAAGCCACGGCGCAATGGGCGCTGCTTGGTCGATGTTCGCCATTCGCGGAAGTGTCGGTTTGGCCATCCTCGGATGGGCCCTGTTCTCTGCACGCCCCGACACTGAAACCACAATTGCCGCGACCCCCGAATTGAAGACGGAAGCCCAGATATGACAGTTATTTATCGAAAATCACTTGCCTCAACCCTACTGGATCAACTGAACGTCCGGCTTGTGCGCGCCATGACAAAGCGGCGCAAGGCGCAGAACGCCCCGCGTATGTTCGTAGCACCTGATGATTATATTGGTGAAACCATTCTGGCCGAAGTGCTGTTCGAAAAGGGCTATTTGAACGCATTAGACGCTATTTTGGGCAAAATGAACATTGGCACACAGCCGGGTGATGTTGCGTTGGATATTGGGGCAAACATCGGCAACCACGCGCTGCATTTTTCAGGCAAGTTTGGGCATGTGCATTGCTTTGATCCAAACCCAATGATCGCGCGCGTTCTTGAGGCGAATATGATGTTGAATGACATCGTAAACGTCACTGTTCACCGCGTTGCCCTATCTGACGAAGACGAACAACTGCCTTATGTGCAGCACGATTCAAACCTTGGCGGCAGTGGCTTTTTGCGGGACGGCGAAACCGTCGATGAACCCGGTGCGCGGATGAAAGGCGAACTGGATTTGCGTCATGCAGGGAATTTTTGCACGTCTCTTTTGAAAGAGGGGCAAAAGGTTCAACTGATCAAAATCGACGTTGAAGGGCTTGAGGACAAAGTGCTGTCAGGTCTGCGCGACCTGATCGCGGAACACAAACCCTTGCTGTTGATAGAAGTCACCGGGGATTCCGTCGGCCAACGCGTAAAAGACCTAATCGCAGAGTATGATTACGATCCATTGCAGGAAATTTTCAATGATCTTCGGTTTGGCAGCGACCCGCTGGCGAAACGGTTCTTGCGCGCGATCACCTCGCAAGTCACCTATTCACTGCGCCCGCTGGATACATTTGCCGATCGCATTTACCCAATGACGATCAGCGCCCCACGTGGCGTGTTGGCCGAAAAAGGGCTGACTGGCGGCTAATGGCATTTACGCTTTTCCTTTATCATTCGATTGATGACAGTGGTTCGTTCTTGTCTGTATCGCCCGCGCAGTTTCGCGCGCAGATGGAGGCCGTAAAAAGATCCGGCCGCCGTGTCCTAAGCGTGGCTCAGGCGGCTGATGCGGCGGCACGAGGGGACCAGCTGTCTGATGCCGTGGCGATCACTTTTGACGATGCCTATCAATCAGTTGCGGACAACGCGTGGCCGATCTTGCGCGATTTGAATATGACCGCGACAGTGTACTGTGTCAGCGCCTTGATGGGGCAAACCGCAGCGTGGCTGCCCCGGCAGTTTCCAGCAATTTTTGGCGATGACCCGGCATTGGCAATGGCCGAGTTTGATCAGAGCATAGGCGTGGCAGCGATCAAAGATCGCGCCTTGGCGGCTGATCCGATTGGCGCGTTTCGCATATCTGCAAACTTACCGATCATGACATGGGACACCGCCCGCGACTTGATTGCGGAAGGCATGGATGTGGGCGGCCACACACAAACCCATCCCTATCTCACGCACCTTGATCCATCCGAACGGACCACCGAAATTCGAGCCGACCGCTACGCATTGCAAGACGGTTTGGGACACGCCGTCACAACATTTGCCTATCCGTTTGGTGATCACGACGCGGCGACGTGCAAGGCGGTCGCTGATGCGGGCTACAGCGCCGCAGTAACAAGCGCCCCCGGAGCCGTTCGCTCCCCGTCCGCGCGCCCTTTTGAATGGGCCCGTATCGGGGTCTGGCCGCAAGTCAGCTCTTGGAAAATGCGCCTGTATTTGTCTCGTTTTTATGCACTGGCCCGGCCCGCGTGACAACTATGACAGACCCGAAAAACAACGTATTCTCGTATTTGACCTGTCCGGTTGATGCTAGCCCGCTGGAATTGACTGTTCTTGAACGTGACGCACAAGGTCGCCCTGAAACGGGTCTGTTACTGGGCAAAACGCGCTTATATCCAATGATCCTTGGCATTCCGCGATTGATTGCCGACGACACACGTGGGCCTTTGGTTGCGATGCTACAGCGAGGTGATTTTGACGCTGCGGCGGATCTTGCCCTCAGCTGGCCGGACAAAAACCTGTCAAACCGGGTACAGCGCAAATTGTCCAAACTGTTGTTGCGTGTGGCCCCCCGTTTCAGGATCGCGCACATGATTGCTGCAGGCCTCAGCACCGGGCGCAGTCTGCGCGCATCTGGCGGTACCGTCGAAGACATGTTGCACAATCTAGAAAGCGGGATTTTCGTGGACTGGCTTTTGCACCGCTTTAGTGCCCGCACCTTCAAGCCTTTGATGACATTGTCGAGCTTGCTGCGTCCAAATGATCTGGTTCTGGATGTCGGCGGCGGGTTTGGGCACGGCGCGTGGGTGCTGTCCAATCACGTTCCACCAGAACAAATTGTCATGGTCGATTCCGTGTTCGCGCATCTTCATGTTGCACGAACCCGTATGGTTCAAGGTGCGCACTGCGTGGCCGCTGACGTGTCTCATGGCTTGCCGTTTAGTGGCGTCGCCTTTGACAGCGTTGTTATGTCCGACACATTTCACTTCGTGCCTGATCAACACCAACTGGCGGGTGAGGTCATGCGGTTGTTGTCCCCACAAGGGCGTTTGATCCTTAGCCAGATTCACAACGGCCTAATTCCTGATGAGTTCACCGGATCACCGCGTTCGCCGCAGGGCTATCTTGATCTGTTCCCAGACCTTCAATGTTCGATCATGCCGAATTCAGATTTGCTCAGGATGTATGCCGAAGAATTGCCGTTGAACATCGCCAAAGAGATTGATCTGAAATCTTTGGAACACGTCTCTGAACTTTCCTTAATCGCGGATCGCGACGGCAGCGTCTTGACCAATCACGCGCCACCGCCTGTTGATACACGCAATCTGCATCTTGCATCCGTGTTGACGGAAAACGAAAACGGACAGCTGGAACCCAACACTCGCATTTCTGAAATCGTTTGCCGCTTTCTGTATTGGCCAGTTTGCTCGAATTTGGCTGCAACAGACGTTTTAGAGGGCGTCGCGCAGCAATACGCACGATCCGGCGTAACCGTGAGCGTCCCAGAACATTACTTTGACCTACAAAAAGACCGCTGACGTATTTTGGCGGAATATTCGCAGAAAGTGACCATTTAGAGCCTAGTATATATTGGCGCTCGTTGTTCGAATGTCTGTTCCATCGGGCCATCAATATAGAAACCTACGCAAAGGACATTCCACCGCTCTACATCTGCCACTCGAAACAAAATGGGCTCGTAGCAGGCTTTCGCAGCACGCCCGACCAAGGATTTCTTTGCTGGCAATAAATACTGCTGCAGTGCAGCTCGTGTCGCGAGTTCATTTTAAACTGGATTGATTGTCATCGACCGCAAGAGAGCTGCCTTGAGTCGACGCTTGTTTCATGTCGGTCAATCTATCGGTGCCCCTTCTGTCAGTACGCAGGGAAAGGGAATCCGCTTGGGGCCGGTCATTCCGCTACCGATTGTATCAATGAGATGCGACGTGGCGGTCCGCACCATGTCTTCTATCGGGTAAGTCACCGATGTGAGTTTGTATCGCGTCAACCGAGACAGAGTTGAACTGCCAAACCCAACAACCAAAGGCGTGCCTCTCTCAGGATTCGAGTTCATTTCCTGCAATCCATCGAGCAAGCCCACGGCCAAAAGTTCGGTTGCACAGAAATACCCATCGGGTGGCTTGGGCAGGCAAAGCAGTTCTTCTGCCATATTAAATGCCATTGTGTAGTCGTTTGCACCGATTTCCCGAACAATGGGTTGAAAGCCATAATGCTGTTCAACCCTTTGCACAAACCCTGCACGACGTTCGGCCGTCACAGTGGCTTGTGCGTTACCGCCAACAAATGCGGGACGCTGGATCTTGTTGGCATGGAAGTAGTCGGCCACTTGGGCTGCGCCGCCTTCGTTGTCACTGTAAACCGAACTGAACGCCGGATCACCGGATTTCCGTCCCAAAATTACGACCCGTTTGTCCTGGATGGCACATCGATCGATCGTTTCCTGACTGAGATAGCTCGCCGAAACCAAAAGGCCGTCCACCTGCTGCAACAGCGAATTCTCAATAGAGCCCGAGCCTATCGCTGATCGTTCGTGGTTGGTGTTCAGCAAGATCGCGTGGAAGTTTCTTTGTTGCGCTTCGGCCGAGACAAAGTGGAACAGATCCAGATTGTCAGGATCCTTGAAATCATCGACCATCAGGCCAATCAAATTGGAGCGTCGGCTGGCCAGAACACGCGCGGCTATGTTGGGGCTATAACCCAGTCGATTGGCGACAGCGAAAATCTTGTCCCGCGTTCTTTTGGAAACCAGTTCTGGATTGGCGAAACACCGCGATACAGTTGTTAGGGACACGCCCACGTCTTTTGCAACGTCTTGAGCCGTGGCGACACCATGCGTTTTCCTTAAACTCTTTTCATGTGCCATTTCTACGCCCCCAACAAAGAACTGATCGCCATTACGCCTGCGCAAGAGCGCATAGGTCAGCGTTATGCAACCGGTTGAACCGCCTGTAAATGCTATCGCTAACTTCGCCGTTTAATGCCCTCACCAACCAGTCTCCGGGATCACCTAAAGGCTGTCGAAATCGGGCGGTGCACGACGCATTCGGTATTACCGTAGCACAAAAATCAAAAATGCAAACGCTTGCTTTTTTTAATCTCTCTTCGTAAAAAGTATGCAGTTGACGATTGGCTGACGGGGGGAGTCGCAGCGAAATTCTCAAACAATTCACTGCACAACTCACGCACATCTTTGAAAAATAAGATATTTAAGCCAATTTTTGTCGCAAAAAGATCTAAGGGAGGACACTGAAGATGAAAGAACGCATGAAAATAGCCTGCATGGCGTCTGTAATGACAGCGCTTTCATTTTCGACGGCCAGCGCCGCTGGAGGCGGAGAGCTGGTGATCGTCGGAAACCAAGAACCGCAGTCGATGCAAGCTCAAGTCGCACATAAGGAAGTCAACGGAATTGGTCTTCGCAATGTCATTGAGCAACTCACGCGCCTTGACCCAAACACCAATGAAGTTCTGCCGATGTTGGCCGTAAGCTGGGAACAGGTCAGCCCGACAGAATGGCATTTTGACCTTCGTCAGGGCGTCAAGTTCCATGATGGCACCAATCTGGACGCCGAAGCTGCCGCCGTCAGCATCAACTGGTTGTGGAGCGCAGAGAACAGCTATGTCATCCGCGACATGATGGGGCCGCAGATTACTGCAAAAGTGATCGACGAAGACACGGTTGCAGTCATGACAGCCGAGGTCGATCCCTTGTTGCCGCGCCGTATGTATCTTGGCGGCATCACCTCAGCGCGCCAGATTTTGGAAGACCCCGACGATCACAACGTCACACCGATTGGCACAGGCCCTTATGTGTTTGACGAATGGCGTCAGGGACAATTTTGGTCTGCGACGGCCAATGCTGATTGGTGGGGGGCGACCGCCGACGATACCTATGGTGAGATTTTCTATGACAGTCTGAAAGTCGTCTGGCGCCCTGAGGCGTTGGTGCGTTCGGCCATGGTTGAAAGCGGCGAAGCGCAGGTTGCGATGTTCCTGACCCGCGAAGAATGTGATCGTTTCGAAGGTGCTTCGGGCGTGGGGTGTATGCTGAAGGGATCGGATACGTTCCTACAGTTTCGTCTCGACTACCAAGGTGCACATCCACTTCTGCAAGACCTTGATTTCCGCAAAGCAATTTTCACGGGCATTCAGTGGGAAGGCATCCGGCAGAACCTGATGGCCCTCAGCGAACCGCTTGCTGGTCAAATGTTACCATCTGTTGCCACGGGGTTTGCAGATGAGATTGCGCAATATCCCTATGATCCGGCAGGCGCAAAAGCGATTATCGAAAAGCTGCAAGCGGATGGTCACGAAATTCCGACCATCGAAGTCACTACACGCCTTGGGTCAACACCGCGCAATGGCGAAATGGTTGAAGCGATTGGCGCTATGCTAACGGCTGTTGGCATTCCGACCCGGATTGCAGTGGAAGAACCTGGCCTGTTCAATCCGCGTGCCGTGGCCAAGCCGACCGAAGATCGGTCTTATGCATGGCTGCACGTTCAAGCGAATCCGCTCATGGACTACGCCCTGACATTCGGTGCGCATTATTCCTGTGGCGGTCTTGTTTCGGTCTTCTGTGATCCTGATTTTGAAGAGCGCGCAAACGCAGCAGCGCAGTTGGTGGGCGACGCCCGGCACGAGGCGCTCGAAGCTTTGGTTGTCGAGGGTCACAACCGCTATATCCTTGCACCGGTTGGCCTGTTGCAACGTGCCTATGGTGTGCCTGAGGGATTCCAGTGGGACTTTGGCGTCGATCACCGCATGATCGCGGTCAATATGCGCGAAGCCAAGTGATCGCCTGACAGTTGATCCCGCATTGACCCAATGTGCAGGATCAACAAAAGATCGGCGCGGCGACCAAGAACAATTGCCGCGTCGGTCCATCCGTCCTTTCTGATCTATGTCCTGTCCTGTGCAAGGACATGATGAACACCTAGATCGCATTTCGTGATGCAACGACCTGACCGTCAGATATACCTTGTGGAAGCACATGAAGATTAACTCGCCGCTCAACCGATATATCCTGAAACGTGTGGTCAACTCTTTGATCTTGTTGGTCATCGTCATGACGATGGTGTTCTTCGCCAACCGTCAAATCGGCGATCCGGCGCGCATGGTTCTTGGCAATGGTGCCAGCGAAGAAGCGGTTTTGGCGCTGCGCACGCAAATGGGGCTCGAAGATCCTCTGCCCCAACAATACGGGCGATTTCTTTTCGGATTGGCAACCGGTGACCTTGGTCAAACATTCCGTTTCGGGATGAGCAATTCAATGGGGCAGGGCGGTGAATCCAACGCCATGGACACCTTGCCAATTGCAACCGAACGTTTGCCTGCGACCCTGTTTCTTGCAGGTGCCACGATCTTTTTTGCGGTCATTGTCGCGCTTCCTTTGGGCGTCTATGCCTCGGTACACCCAAGATCATTGCCGGATAGGCTTATCAGTGTCTTATCTCTGGCCGGTGTGTCGATTGTCGAATATTGGTTCGCGTTGATCCTTGTTCTTGTCTTTGCGGTTCAATTGGCGTGGCTGCCAACGTCCGGGTATGGCAGCTTTTCACATGTCATCCTGCCTGCGCTGGCTTTGTCCTTGCGTCCCATGGGACGTATCACCCAGATTGCGCGCAGTTCGATCATGGACGAAATGTCCAAACCCTATATCACCGCGGCGCAGGGACGCGGCATCCCGATGCGGCGTATCGCAATTTTTCACGCGTTGAAAAACGCGGCAATCCCCATTGTCACGACCATTGGCGACGAAACCATCAACGTTGTCACCGGCGTCATCATCATCGAAACGGTTTTCGGCTGGCCCGGCATCGGTGCGCTAACCGTTGACGCGCTGTCGATCCGGGATGTGCCCTTGGTCGAGGCAACCGTGTTCCTTTTGGTGTTGATGGTGCTTTCAATCAATCTGTTGGTGGACCTTGCCTACGCCGTCCTGAACCCTCAATTGCGGATAAAGTGACCCCATGTCGAGCAATCTGACACCCCAAGACGCCGAGCCGCTTCCTGATAACCCAAGCGGGCGGATCAGCTTTGGTATGATTTTGCGGGCTCTGTTTCGCGACGTGATCGTCTTGATGTCAGTCATCTTTTTGATCGTCCTGATCTTCAGCGCGACATTCGCCGAAGTTGTCGCGCCTTTTGATCCATTGTTGCCTAACATCTTTGCCAACCGCCTGCCGCCCATGTCTTATGCAACGGCCCTCGACGGAACAGAAAACCTTCACATGCTGGGAACAGATGCATTGGGACGAGACATACTGTCCCGCCTGATTTACGGGGCGCGGGCCTCGATCTTTGTTGCTCTGGTGTCGGTTTTTGTCTCGGGCATCCTTGGCACCTGCCTTGGTATTATCGCGGGCTACTACGGTGGGTTGGTTGAGGCGACGATCATGCGCGCGGTGGATGCCTTTATGGCAGTGCCGTCGCTATTGATCGCGTTGTTTGTGCTGTTCATCATTGGCGGTGGCCTTGTGAACATGGTGCTGATTTTCGCGCTGGTTCGATGGGTGGTGTATGCCCGCCTTGCGCGCGGCATCGCGCTGACATTGAAAGAGGCCCCCTTTGTAGAGGCCGCCCGTGCCATTGGTGCCAGCGATTTTCGGATCATGTATCGTTATATCTTATGTAACATGCTGTCGCCGCTCATGGTTTTGGCGACGCTCGAAGTTGCGCTTTTGGTTCTGGCCGAAGCAGGGCTCAGCTTTCTGGGCTTTGGTTTGTTGCCCCCGGAACCGTCTTGGGGCCTGATGATTTCGCGTGGCCGCGAATATATGCGCGACGCGTGGTGGATGATTACGTTTCCGGGTCTGGCGATCTTTCTGACAACGCTAAGCTTCAATCTGCTTGCCGGCTGGATCAGAGCCATCAGCGATCCAACGCAGAGATGGCGGTGGTTGAAATGAGCACGAGGTACACCCCATGACGCGCGTTCTTGATATTCGGGATTTGCATGTAAAATTCTCGACCCCCGGGGGGTCAATCCATGCGGTGAAAGGTGTGAATTGCCATGTTGATGCCGGGGAATGCTTGGGCATCGTCGGGGAATCAGGCTCGGGCAAAAGTCAGACATTTCGGGCCGCCGTCGGTTTGTTGGGGCACAACGGAATTGCCGAAGGCGAAATCAAATTCCTTGGTCAGGACATGTTTAACTTGACCCCGGCCCAACTGAACAAAATTCGCGGTAACGACGTAGCCATGATCTTTCAGGATCCGCTGACGTCTTTGACACCGGGAATGCGTGTCTGCGATCAGATGAAAGAAGTTCTTCAGGTCCACAAGGGTATCCGCGGCGGCGAAGCGGATCGGATTTGTCTGGATTGGCTTGAGCGTGTCCGCATCAACGATGCAAAGCGGCGTCTACAGCAATATCCGTTTGAGTTGTCCGGTGGTATGCGCCAGCGGATCATGATTGCCTTGGCGATGCTCTGCAATCCAAGCCTGCTGATTGCCGATGAACCGACGACAGCTTTGGACGTGACAATTCAGGCTGAAATTCTGGATATCATGGCCGAGCTACGCCGTTCAAATAACACGTCCATCGTGCTGATTACCCATGACATGGGTGTGGTGGCCCGGATGTGTGACCGCGTTCAGGTGATGTATCGCGGGAACTATGTTGAAGAAGGGTCAGTCAAGGACATCTTTGCCAACCCGACGCAAGAATACACACGGATGTTGCTGGATTCGATGCCAAAACTCGACCAGCCCCGTAGCTTGGAACCGTTAATAGATATCGCGGGTGAAAGGCCGCTGTTGGAAACCAAAGACATCCGCGTGAGCTTTGATTTGCCCGGAAATCTGTTTTCGCGGCACAATAGTTTCAATGCGGTCGACGGGATTAGTTTCAAACTGCGGCGCGGCGAAACGCTTGGCGTCGTTGGGGAATCCGGCAGCGGCAAATCGACCTTGGCCCGTGCAATCCTAAAGCTTGTCCCAACCAGTGATGGCGTCGTCAGTTGGCTGGGCACCAACATGTCCAGCTTTGACAAGGGCGAAATCCGTAAATTGCGGGAAAACCTGCAAGTTATCTTTCAGGATCCTCTGGCCAGTTTAAATCCATCAATGACCATTGGTGATGCAATTGCAGAACCTTTGAAGATTTTCAAACCCGACATGAGCAAGAGCGACCGGCAAGACAAAGTCAAAGCAACATTGCAGCGGGTCGGTCTGACAGCAAATTTTGCCGACAGATACCCGCACGAACTTTCTGGCGGTCAAAATCAAAGGGTCGGAATTGCCCGCGCAATTATCGCCAAGCCGAAGCTTGTGATTTGTGACGAAGCGGTCTCGGCCCTTGATGTTTCGGTTCAGGCGCAGGTTTTACGCCTGTTGCGGGGGTTACAAGAAGAGTTCGGGCTATCGTTTATCTTCATCTCGCACGATTTGTCCGTTGTCAGGGACGTCTCGCACCGGACGCTCGTTATGTATCTTGGCCGAGTTGTCGAAATGGCCGATACCGACGATCTGTTCAACAATCCGACGCACCCCTACACAAAACAACTCATCTCAGCAGTCCCCATTCCCGATCCCGAAGTCGAAAGCCGACGACAGCGCATTCGGTTGCAGGGGGAATTGACGTCACCGTCCGATCCGACGGCGCATTTGCGGTTTCTGCCATCCAAAATCCAACAAAACCAGTTGGACTACAAACCAAGACTGGTCGAGATCAGTCCAAATCACATGGTGGCGCAGCACGACTCAATTGAGAGCCTGATGCGTGACTGAACGTGGTCCAACCGGCTTGGCTCACGACATCCCAAACAATTCTGAAGCGACCTGAAATGGACTTTGCCCAAGCGGCCTTTCCCGCAGTTTGCCTCGGATACCAGAGTAATCATGGGACGCATCGAGAAGCTGGTACTTCCCCTTTGGACTGATTTGTTGAAAAGCCCTCTTGATCGAGGGTGCGCTGTCTGAACCAATCCCTGTTTTGAATGGGGATGCGGCGATAAACCGAACAACACGCTGGCACAGTTGACGAGTTTTCCAAATTGGAAACCAACTTTGCGAGCGGAGACCCTTGTTTGAATCATAGTGAAATGAGGTTCGAAACCCTTTTCGACCGATGCCTCAACACCTCCGAAAGTCAGCTTTGTGAAAGCGCGTTAGAGCGTCCACCCTGCAAACGGGTGCATCAAATTGCTTTTGGGTGAGCTATACTTGTTGGAAGGTGTTCTTTATGGTCATGTATCCTTTCTGATAAATATTGTTGATGCCGTATGACCTTTGAACAAATCCGAACTTTTCTTTGGGTCGCTAGGCTTGGCGGCTTTAGGAAAGCAGCCAATCGACTGCATTTGTCGCAACCTGCAGTGTCCACGCGGATATCGAATCTTGAGCAAGAACTCCGAGTCTCATTGTTTGAAAGGGGGAGTGGAGACCTTGTCCTGACAAAACAAGGGACGCTGCTGCTGTCTTATGCAGAACAGATGCTTTTCGTTGAGGAAGAGATTAAGCAACGCGTCGCCAATCCAGCCGAGACAGAAGGGCTGTTTCGAGTTGGCTCTTCGGAAACGATTGCACAGGCTTGGTTGCCTGAATTTCTCAAGGCATTCAGTAAGGAATACCCACGCGTCAACGTCGATCTTACCGTAGACATTTCTTTGAATCTGCGTGCCGCACTTCTTGATCGCAAGCTCGACTTGGTCTTTCTGATGGGCCCCGTTTCTGAGTTCACCGTGGAAAACGTCGCCCTGCCACCCTTTGAGTTGCATTGGTACCGCGCGTCAACAAACCCGATCACCGATTTGACCGAAATTCCGGTCATTTCCTATTCAAGTAAAACGCGCCCCTATCGAGAGCTGATGTCAGAGCTTTCGCGCACTGTTGGTCCGAAAGTGCGGGTGTTTGCGTCTGCATCTCTGTCTGCAAGTTTAAAGATGATTGCAGCTGGAATCGCAGTGGGTCCTTATCCAAGAGCGCTTGCGAATGATTTCTTAATGTCCGGCCAGATCGTCGAGTTTGATCCCGGATTTCGTCCGCAACCCCTAGAGTTTACAGCCTCATATCTGTCCGAACCACGCAGCTTTCTTGTTGAAAACAGTGCGAAAATTGCACGTTCCATAGCGTTAGAGTGGGACACATCGCACTCTAAGTAATTCTAAAATATCTATCACCTCTGATATATAATGATAATTTGAATAAATGAGAGATCCCATGTGATGGTAGTGTGACATCACTGGGGCGATCACCATGAACTCAAAGGCCGTATCACTATCGGACCTCAAATCCTCTTCTGGCACGCAGGTTCGAGCGGCAATTCGGAGTGGGTCGTATGATGGTCACACTGCTGGATTGGCCGCGGGTAAGCTTCAATGCAACCTCGCAATTCTCCCTGAAGAGTACGCATTGGACTTTCTGCGGTTCTGTCAGAGAAACCCAAAGCCGTGCCCAGTCGTCGGCGTGAGCGACACGGGCAGTCCAAGTCTGCCAACCCTCGGTCATAATATTGATATCCGAAGTGACGTTTCCAAGTACCGCATATTTCGCGATGGGGTGCTGAATGATGAAGTTACAGACGTGTCGGATGTGTGGTCAGATGATCTTGTAACTGTCGCACTTGGGTGTTCATTTACGTTTGAAAACGCACTTTTGCGCAATGGTATTCCGGTCCGACATATCGAGACAGGTCGCAATGTGCCGATGTATCGATCGAATATTGATCTGGCGCCAGCGGGTCGGTTTTCTGGCCAAATGGTTGTCACAATGCGACCCATACCCAAAGAGCAGGTTGCGCAAGCCAAGGCGATCAGCAGCAAGTTTCCTCAGGCGCATGGTTCACCTATTGCCGTTGGGGACCCATCGCAGATTGGCATTGCCGATCTTTCCAAGCCGGATTGGGGCGATGCGGTTGAAGTTAAGGCAGGCGAGATCCCGGTTTATTGGGCCTGTGGTGTCACACCCCAAAACGTCCTTCTCGATGCGAGATTACCGATCTGCATAACTCATTCGCCGGGTCACATGCTGATCTCGGACGTCGCAGAAGATGCTGAAACGACCATTCTACCAAAAAACGAAACCAACATGGAGAACTAAGAAAATGAAAAAAACAATCGCATTACTCGTCGCAACAACGGCACTGGCGTCACCCGCTATTGCCGAAGATCTTTCAGTCGTCGGCAGTTGGTCCGGCCTTCCACTGCACAAACAATATGAGGCACCTTTCTGGAGCACCACTTTGCCAGAAGCGTCCGGTGGAAACATCAATGTTGAGCTGACAACGCACAACGCAATGAGCCTCGGCCTCGGCGATATCTATCCGTTGCTTGGCGAAGGTGTTTATGATGTTGCAATGACAGTTGCCGATTACGCCGTTGCTGATGCGCCTGAACTGGAAGGCTTGGATGTGCCTTTGCTTGCTCTGACTGCGGATGAAGCCCGTGCAATGGTCGATGCAGCACGCCCGATGGTGGCAGATATCTACCGTGATCGTTTCAACTCACATGTTCTCGCAATTGCACCATACCCGCCGCAAGTCGTGTTCTGTAACGCAGAGATTTCCAACCTTGCTGATCTCGAAGGCCTAAAGATCCGTGCGTCTGGCCGGATGACTGCGAAACTTCTAGAAGCTCTTGGTGCGGAAAGCGTCAGCGTTTCGTTTGGTGAGGTTCCGGGTGCGCTGCAAACTGGAACCGTCGACTGTGCCGTTACAGGTGCGGGATCAGGCTACAGTGCCGGTTGGTGGGAAGTGTCGACGCATCTTATGCCAATTCCATTGGGCGGCTGGGATTCAGTTGTGACGGCGATCAACTTGGACAAATGGAACAGCTTGGACGCCGATACGCAGACCCTTATCTCAAGCGAAGTCGTCAGCGGGTTTGAAGACCCTGCATGGGCAAGCGCACAAGATGCATTGGTCAATGACATCGCTTGCCTCACCGGCAATGGTGATTGCCCATCTGGTGACGCACGCTCAATGACCCTTGTTGACGTAAGCCAAGAAGACTTTGATCGGGCCCGCAATATTTTGACGAGCGAAGTTCTGCCAGACTGGGCTGAACGCGCCGGTGGTGATTGGGCCGCACGTTGGAACGACAGCGTTGGCAAAGTTGTTGGTGTAACAATCAACTAATCGACAGGCCAAAGGACGTACTGAAGTTATGGAACTCAAAATGATACATGGCCTGAGGGTTATCAACAAAGGGGTCGCCCTTGTTGTTGGCTTTGGCTTGCTGCTTTGCGCAGGATTTGTGCTGGCAGACATCATTATGCGCCAGATCGGTACGTCCTTTGGTGGCACCGAAGAAATCGCGGGCTATGCTATGGCGCTCGCGACTTCATGGGGCATGTCCTATACGTTGCTTGAACTGGGGCATGTCCGAATTGACCTTTTACGAAGCCGCGCGGATAGCTTTAAACGCGCGTTATTCGATGTCTTTTCGATGATCGTGATGTCGGGTGTTATCGTCACAATCGCCATCAAAGCGTGGCCCGTGTTGGAACGCTCTATCAACAACGGTTCACGGGCAAACACCCCGCTGGAAACACCGCTTGTCTGGGTGCAGTTGCCTTGGTTTGCCGGGTGGGTCTGGTTCGCAGTGATGACGACATTGACGACACTTGCAGCCCTAAGCCTTTTGCTGAAGCGTCGTCACTCTGATACGGAAAATTTCGTTGGCGCCTTTGCCGAGCAGGAGACATTGCAATGATCGCGTATGTCTCTGTTGGGCTATTGGGCCTGCTCGCGCTTTCTATCCCTGTTGGCATTGTGTTGTTCCTGTTGGGGTTTGGGATTGATACGTTTTTCTCTAACTTTCCACTGACGCGCGGCCTTGGCAATATGGTCTGGTCGTCTTCAAATTCGGCGACCTTAATCGCAATCCCATTCTTTGTTTTGCTGGGCGAAATCCTCGTGCGCAGCGGAGTTGCAACTCGAACCTATGCGGCTTTGGATCGTTGGGTGTCTTGGCTTCCGGGCGGATTGGTGCATGCCAATGTGGCAACAGCGACGATGTTTTCGGCCACATCCGGATCATCCGTGGCGACAGCCGCGACCGTGGCCACAGTTGCGATGCCCCAAGCGGAAAAGCTTGGATATGATCCCAAACTATTCTCAGGCGCAATCGCCGCTGGCGGCACGTTGGGCATCATGATCCCACCGTCGATCAATCTGATCGTCTATGGGTTTCTGACACAATCTTCGATCCCACAATTGTTCCTAGCGGGTTTGATTCCAGGTATCGCCCTGGCGATCGGGTTTATGGCGATTACCGTGATTATTTGCCTGATCCGCCCCGATTTGGGGGGGACGCGCCGCACGTTCCCATTTGTTCAAATGCTGCGTGCCCTGATCGATCTGGTGCCGATCCTGATCTTGTTTGGCATGATTGTTGGATCGATCTATGCCGGCTGGGCCACGCCAACAGAGGCCGCCGCCGTCGGGGTCGCCGGTTCCTTCGTCATTGCCTTGGTGTTCGGTGGCGTATCGTGGTCAATGATCACACAGAGCCTTACGGGCACGGTCAAAATCACATCAATGATCATGTTGATCGTTATCGGTGCCTCCTTCCTCAATTTCACGCTCGCCTCTGCTGGGTTGGGTCGCGAACTGACCGAATTCATGACGGGCCTTGGCCTGACACCGCTCAAGACAATTCTTGTGGTTGTTGTCCTGTACATCGTCTTGGGGTTTTTCATCGAAACACTGTCACTGATGGTTGTGACCATTCCGATCATCGTCCCGTTGGTCGTGGCCCAAGGATATGATGTCGTCTGGTTCGGTATCTTGATGATCGTTCTCATTGAAATGGCATTGATTACGCCACCCGTTGGTCTGAACCTTTATGTTGTGCAGGGTGCGCGCAAATCTGGCAGCCTGAATGAAGTCATGCTGGGTGCGTTGCCATACTGCCTGACCATGTTGGCAATGGCCTTCCTACTTATCGCTTTTCCAAGCATTGCTCTCTTCCTGCCAAACGCTTTGCAGTAAGAAACCTTCCCTTCAAAACCAAAAGACTGCGGGCCGAATGGCGCCCGCAAACAAAGGAGATATGTCTCATGTGGCAATTCTGGGTAGATCGTGGCGGCACGTTTACAGACATCGTGGCCAAGACGCCCGAGGGTGATTTACAGACGCATAAACTGTTGTCTGAAAATCCAGAAGTTTACCCTGATGCTGCGGTTCATGGCATTCGCGCGCTTCTTGGGTTTGGCCCAGATGAGCCCATTCCAAATGGCCAAATTGGTGCCGTGAAAATGGGCACAACCGTTGCGACAAATGCCTTGTTGGAACGCAAAGGCGAACGGACATTGCTGCTGATCACGAAAGGCATGCGTGATCTGTTGCGCATCGGGTATCAGAACCGCCCGCGGTTGTTTGATCTCAATATCGAGCTTCCTGAATTGCTGTATGAGGATGTGATCGAGATCAAAGAACGGATCGGCGCAGATGGCGAAACCATAACAGCGCTTGATACGGTCCATGCGCGCGAAGCGTTATCGCGCGCCTATGGCAAAGGCATTCGTTCGGTCGCCATTGCGTTGATGCACAGCTATCGGTTTCCGGATCATGAGCAAAAACTAGGGCAGATGGCCGAACAATCTGGTTTTACCCAAGTCTCCCTGAGCCATGAGGCCAGTCCCCTTATCAAGATCGTATCACGCGGTGATACGGCGGTGGTTGATGCCTATCTGTCTCCGGTCTTAGGGCGCTACGTCAATCAAGTGGCTGATGCATTGGGCACGTCAAAGGGTGGCTGCGAACGTTTGATGTTCATGCGCTCAAACGGTGGGCTGACCGATGCATCCCTGTTCGAAGGGCGGGACGCGATCCTGTCTGGTCCTGCTGGCGGTGTCGTGGGCATGGTCCGCACGGCGGCTGAGCTTGGGTACGACAAGCTGATTGGTTTTGACATGGGCGGCACGTCCACGGACGTCTGCCACTATGCCGGCGAGTTCGAGCGTAGTTTTGAAACCGAAGTCGCTGGCGTGCGGATGCGTGCGCCGATGATGTCCATTCACACAGTTGCAGCGGGTGGCGGATCAATCCTGTCATTCCGCGATGGTCGTATGCAGGTTGGCCCCGAAAGTGCGGGGGCAAATCCCGGACCTGCGGCTTACAGGCGTGGTGGTCCGCTTACGGTCACAGATTGCAACGTGCTGCTTGGTAAATTGCAACCAGATCTGTTTCCTCCGGTCTTTGGGCCGAATGCCGATCAGCCTTTGGACGTCGATGTCGTGCGGGCAAAATTCGAGGCCCTCGCCAAAGAGGTCGGCGGTGAAATGTCAGTCGAAGAATTGGCCGAAGGGTTCTTGCGAATCGCGGTTGAGAACATGGCAAACGCGATCAAGAAGATCAGCGTTCAACGTGGTTATGACGTCACCAAATACACCATGAACTGTTTTGGCGGTGCGGGCGGACAGCATGCGTGTTTGGTGGCCGATGCGCTTGGGATGGAAAGCGTCTTTATTCATCCGTTTGCGGGTGTTTTATCTGCTTTTGGCATGGGATTGGCCGACGTGCGGGCAATGCGGGAACACCAGTTTGGATTGGGCTTTGATCAGATCAAAGGCGCTGAGATTGTTCTGGAACGATTGACAGCCGCCGCCGAGGCCGAAGTCATTGGTCAGGGCATCCCTGCCGCGCAGATCACGACAGTGACGATGGCGCATATCCGCCCAGATGGCGCGCAGCAAACGCTTGAAGTACCATTTGGTGCGATGAGCCAGATGACAAAAGCCTTCGAGACGGCACATCAGCAAAGGTTCGGGTTTGTTCCTGAGAACGCAACGTTGTTGATTGATGTCTTGACGGCCGAAGCCATCGGTGCGACGGGTGAAACCGTGACCCTACCAGACGCGGGCATGAAATCTGCCGCTTCTAAACACTCTCAGATGTGGTCAAACGGCAAACTGCGCGATGTGCCAGTGATCGACAGGACAACAATGTGTGTCGGAGACATTGTTCAAGGTCCGGCAATTGTCACGGAACCCACAGGCACCAACATCCTTGAACAGGATTGGGAGGCTGAATGCGTCAGCGGCGGAAATCTCGTGCTGCGCCGAACAACTGCGGTTGCTCGTCAAGAGGCCATTGGCACCAAAGTCGATCCCGTCATGCTTGAGGTATTCAACAACCTCTTTATGTCTATCGCGGACCAGATGGGGGCGACGCTTGCCAATACGGCCTATTCGGTCAACATCAAGGAACGCTATGACTTCTCTTGCGCGATCTTTGATGAGGCAGGCGATTTAGTCGCCAACGCGCCGCACGTCCCCGTTCACCTTGGTTCAATGTCCGAAAGTGTGCGGGTCATCTTGCGCCAAAATGCGGGTAAGATCCGCCCCGGTGACGTGTTCATGATGAACAATCCCTTTAACGGGGGCACACATTTGCCCGATGTGACGGTCATCACACCTGTATTCGATGATGCGGGGACGCGGATTATTTACACTGTCGCCAGTCGTGGACATCACGCTGACATTGGTGGCAAGACGCCCGGCTCAGCCCCACCAGACAGCCGTGTCATCGAAGAGGAAGGCGTTCTAATCGACAATTTCTTGTTGGTACAGCAAGGTCAGTTGCGCGATGCTCAGACTCGCGAATTGCTTGCCTCGGGCCAGTACCCCTGCCGCAATATCGATCAGAATATGGCTGACCTGTCTGCTCAGATTGCCGCCAATGCAACGGGTGCTGATGAATTGACCAAGATCACGCAGCAATTCGGCCTAGACACCGTTCACGCTTACATGATCCACGTTCAGGACAATGCCGAAGAAAGCGTGCGCCGCGTGCTTGATGTGCTGCGCGATTGCGGTTTCACCTATCCGCTCGACAATGGCGATCAGATCAAAGTGGCGATCACGGTCGATAAACCGGCACGGCAAGCGACCATCGATTTCACCGGAACCTCTGGGCAGAATGAGTTCAATTACAACGCGCCGATGGCGATCTGCCGTGCGGTTGTCTTGTATGTTTTCCGAACATTGGTTGGGACCGACATCCCGATGAACGAGGGGTGCCTTAAGCCTCTTGATCTTGTTGTCCCCGAGGGGAGCATGATCAATCCCAACGCACCTGCGGCTGTCATCTCGGGCAATACTGAGGTCAGTCAGGCAATCGCTGATACATTGTACGGCGCACTTGGCGTCATTGCTGGCAGCCAAGGGACGATGAACAATTTTGTCTATGGCAACGATGTGCATCAAAACTATGAAACCATTTGTGGTGGCACCGGGGCTGGCGACGGGTTTCACGGCACAAGTGCGGTTCACAGCCACATGACCAACACACGCATGACAGACCCCGAAGTTTTAGAGACACGGTTTCCTGTGCGGGTGGATGAGTTTTCGATCCGGCACGGTTCGGGCGGTCTGGGTGAATACGTCGGCGGGAACGGAATTGTCCGCCGGTTACGTTTTCTTGAGCCGATGACAGTGACAGTCCTGTCGTCGCATCGCAAAGTCGCGCCACACGGCGCTGCAGGTGGTAATGAGGCCTGCGTCGGTGAAAACAGTGTCGAACGGGCAGATGGCCATATCAATGAACTGAAAGGCAACGATGAGGTGCAGCTCGCGGTTGACGATGTGTTTGTGATGAAAACACCCGGCGGCGGTGGTTACGGAAAGGTCACGAAATGAGCTGCTCATTGTTGAAAAATGTCGATGACATGTTTTCAGAGGTTGCTAGACCTGTCGACCTGCCCGAAGGTCTGGCCGACAAGATCAGATTTTGTAATGCGACATACGTCACCCGTTTTGATGCACGGCTACGGGGTAAGATGTTTACGATTAAAGGATGGCGGGCCACGCATTTGACCCACCATTCCCCAGCGCAGGGGGGTAGTCGGTTTGGGATGTGATTGCGTGATATGAAAAGACAGCAGCAAGTCGGTGAGCGTTAAATGTGGTCATTGCATCAATAGTTGAAGCTCTTCAGCCGCAGGCAGTTTAGGGAGCGGGATGAGCAAGTTTCGAAGAGGAGGAATTAATGAAGTTTTCCATTGGGTCGACGCAGATTGATACCGTTATTGGGCATCTTGTCGTAGCAGGTTGGACAGGGCGCGATCAGTCTTCGGTACAACACCACATTGATGAACTCGCCACAATTGGCGTTGCCCCGCCTTCAACAACGCCACTTTATTATCGAGTGTCGAGCTCATTGTTGACTCAAGCTGACTCCGTTCAAGTTCTTGGGCCTGAAACGTCTGGTGAAGCAGAGCCATTCTTGATCAATCATGGCGGAAAATTGTGGTTAGGACTTGCATCCGATCACACTGATCGGAATCTTGAAACCATATCAGTTGCTGCGTCAAAACAAGCTTGTGCAAAGGTTTGTGCGACTGTGTTGTGGGATTTCGACCAAGTGCGCGATCATATCGATCAAATGAAGTTACGCTCGTGGATAAAAGAGGAAGGGGATTGGGTATTGTATCAGGATGGTAGCCTGGAACAAATCCTCGCGCTCTCAACTCTGTGCGCTCAAATAGAAAACATCGATCAATCGGCCATGTTATGCGGAACACTTCCAGCTATTGGCGGTGTACGCTCGGCGGTTGAGTTTCGAGCCGAACTTTATGATCCAGTTTCAGACCAAAGTATTGAACTTCAGTATGAAGCTAACAGGCTAGCGGAGATCAGTTGAAATCTGGCCATTCGTTGCGGTCGCCAGATTGAAAGTGTGTGGCGCCTAGAAGCCAAATTAATCAAACACTGTTGACCCTATGCGTCAAATCGCCAGCATTTGGCCGTTCTTGTTTATTCGTGAAAGCGACCATTGGAATATTTTCGGTGAACGGTAGGAAAGTTCGCAGAGCCGACCTTTGGATATCAAGAATGCTGCATCTCAGCGTTGATGCATGAAGAAAGTGTTTGTTGGTTGTAAAGCGTTTGCTGCGCACTGGATTGATCAACGCCGATGTCCAGAAACTGAATTCCGGATGACCGGGCAGCCCGCGTTTGCGATCCCGACGATACTCCACCGGGTGGTGCTCGGCTAGTTTGCGGAGATTTGTGCGGTTAAGCGGCCTTAAGGTGCAGCAGAAACAAACTGAATAGCTCGGCTTGGGAAGATATATTGAGTTTCCGGTAAATGTTCTGCCTGTGCGATTTGACGGTCGAAACAGAGACCGTCAACTGTAAGGAAATCGATGCACTGGTGTGCCCGACAAGGATCAGTTTCAAAACGTCCATCTCGCGGCTTGTCAAAACGTCGCTGCCAAAGTCTTGAAAGCGATCTTCTTGACTGGAGCGCTGCGAGGCGCGGTCAAAGCTTGAGGGATCAATCTCGAATTGCCGGGATACGACCCGTTCCAAAACTGGAAACAAGCGCTTAAGATGCTCTATGCATATGGCTGATTGCTTGCCTCCCTTGCGCTCAAGAAAGCTGAAATCAAGGGCCATGCCGTTTGGCAGTCGGATTAAAACAATGTTCTCTGCCATGTTTCTAGGCCAACCAGGTGTGCGATACCCAATCGGTTCACTGTCTTCTACGAAGATATCCAGAGTCGCTGTGTCAATCACGCATTTGAAGTCATCGGGCACAAAATCAGAAATGATATAAACGCCGGATGCGGATCTAGCTTGGTAAGCCCGGAACACCGGATTGATCACGTAGGTGAAGTTCAGAAAATTATCCAAACCTCGTTGGTAGGGACACAAAGTTGGCCGGTTCGCGAGGTTAACGGGCGCTGCTTCGGCCTCGTAAAGGAAGATGTGAAAACACTCGAAACCAAACGTGGTAGCAAGCATATCAGCAAGATCGTCAAAAAAGGTTTTTGAGCCTATCGCCTCAATCAATGCAAGCGGATCAATAGGTAATTCTTTGGCAGAAATATCACCTTCTGTTTCCCGCGTTGGATTTGAAATTTTCACATTCTGGGTCATCCTTCGATTAGATTACGGGGGTGCAGACATAGCAAGACCCAACCAAGAAAATGCACGAAATGACGGTCTCGTTTTGTGACATCGCAGAAAATCTCATCCTTTGGGACGATATGCCTTTGCGATTTTGCAGCGTTACATTCCCCAAGAAGAAGGCCGCAACGGGCGAACACCGTGGTCAAAAATGGGGGATAGATGGCTTTTCCGATATCCGATGTGCGGGCTTGTTTTCCGTCCCTTGCTCTTACCGACAATAGCCAGCCGCGCATTTACACAGACAATCCGGCAGGCACACAGGTGCCGTTATCTGTTGCGAACGCTGTGCGTGATTACATGCTCACATCGGCCTCTAATGCGGGTGGTCATTTTGTGACAAGCGCTGCCACGGATGCTGTTTGGCAAAAAGCCCACGAGGATGCAGCACTATTTTTGGGCGCACGGTCGTTCAAGGAAATAGTGATCGGTCAAAGCATGACGTCGCTGACATTTCATTTGTCGCGCAGCATTTGCCATGACTTCCAGCCGGGCGATGAAATTGTCATCAGCAGGATGGAGCATGAAGGCAATGTTGGGGCTTGGCTTGAGATTGCCAAGGACAAAGACCTTACGATCCGCTGGGTCGATTTCAATCACGAGACTTGGCAGGTTGAACCCGAAGATCTAGCTGCTCAGCTCGGCCCGCGCACCAAATTGGTTGCCCTAAACTATGCCAGCAACATGACCGGGTCGATCAATGATATCCCGACGCTGACGAAACTGGCCAAAGACGCAGGCGCATTGGTGTTTGTGGATGCCGTGCAATTGGCCCCCCACCATTTAGTAGATGTTTATGCCTTGGGCTGTGATTTTCTGGCCTGTTCGTCCTACAAATTTTTCGGCCCGCATCTGGGGCTGATCTGGGGACGCGGCGACCTTCTTAGCGCGCTTTATCCTTATAAAGGGCGCTGTGTGTCAGATGACAATCCTGACCGTTTTGAATGTGGCACGCCACAGTTTGAATTGCTCGCCGGACTGTCTGCGACTGTCCAGTATTTTGAAGACCTCGGCCGTAAAGGGTCATCGTCAAAAGATCGGCGGGCGCTGATCGCGGCTTCTTATCAGATGTCGCGCGACTACGAAGAGCCACTGACCAACCTGTTGATTGACGGGTTAAAGCAAATTCCCGGCGTGAGCATTTTTGGCATCACCAATCCCAACCGGATCACGCATCGCGTTCCAACGGTGTCGATCCGCCATGCAGCGATATCCCCCTCGAATATCGCTCAGACGCTTGCAAAGGCAGGTATCTTTGTCTGGCACGGGCACAACTATGCCTATGAGCCCGCGCGATCCTTGGGGCTGCCGTTGGATGAAGGCGTCGTGCGTATCGGGCTGTCTCATTACAATACGAAAGAAGAAGTCGAGGCCATCATCTCGAACATTGAGCGGGCAACACGGGGGAGCATCCCCCAGATTAAGTCAACCAAACGCAACCAACGGAGATCATCATGAAATTCATCACACTGCGTAAAATGAAACTCGGTCTGGCAGCCGCCCTGGCACTTGGGGGCGTGGCTTCTGCATCAGCTGAATCCTTGCGCGTCGGCATGGAATGTACATATGCGCCATTCAACTACCGCACAGCCGACGGCGATTTGGTCGGTTATGACGTCGACGTCGCCAAAGGTGTCGCCGAAATCATCGGCGCCGATCTGGAATATGTTTGCCAGCAATGGGACGGCATGATTCCAGCGCTTTTGGCCAACAAATTTGACCTGATTATCGCGTCAATGTCGATTACCAATAGCCGATTGGAGAAAATGGATTTCTCAAGCCCCTATCGCGACTCTGTGGGTCGTTTGGTCGGCAAAAAGGATATGAACAAGGAATTGTTTGATCCAGCAGGTAACCCAATTGCTGAGAATTTTGCGGGTCTGCGCATCGGTCTAGAGCGCGCATCAACTTATGAAAGCTGGTTCAATGCGACACTGCCGGATGCAGATATCGTCCTTTATGATGGGTCAGAACCACTTTACCTTGATCTTGTGAATGGCCGCGTTGACGCGATCATGACCAACCCAATGAAGGCACACCTGCGCTTTTTGGCGAAAGAAGAAGGCAGCGATTACCAATTCGTAAGCCCGGCCATCAGCGAAGTTGAATACTTTGGCATCGGTGTCGGCATCGGCCTGCGTCAGGGACAACCTGAACTGAAAGCCCGCCTTGACGGTGCGATCAAGCAATTGATCAACGACGGCAAGTTGACGGAATACGCGCTCAAGTATTTCCCGTTCCCAATCCACAACGAAGAATGGGGCGACAGCTGATCTAGCCGCCCTTTTCCGCGGCGCATCCTTGTGCCGCGGATCTTACTCTAACTCCAACCGGAGAATTACTTTGGACGCATTGGTCGGATGGTGGGACGATTACTTTTGGGGCTCTGTTGTGGTGGCCCAAGTTTTCGTCTGTTCACTGATCCTCATGATCATTTTCGGTTTGATTGGAGCGGCAGCGAAACTTTCCGGCAGTGTCATCGCCCAAAAACTGGCGAACGGCTACACAATCGTTTTTCGTGGAACGCCGGAAATCCTCGTCATTCTCTTACTCTACTTCGGTTCTGCCATCGCGTTGACATCGATCGCACAGGTCTTTGATCCAGAAGTTAAATTTCTGGATGTGCCGCCGTTCTGGGCGGGCACCATCGCAATCGCATTGATCGTTGGTTCTTACGCGACCGAGACATTTCGTGGCGCGTTTCTGGGTGTAAATCCCGGCAGCATCGAGGCTGCGCGCGCCCTAGGAATGTCAAACCTGCAAACCTTTATCTATGTACGTATCCCGGAAATGTGGCGGCTGGCTTTGCCTGCCTTTGGTAATCACATGCTGTCCCTGATCAAAGACACCGCGCTGATTTCAATCATTGGACTGAACGAAACGCTCTTTGTCGCGAAACAGGCCATTGGCACGACAGGAGAACCATTCACCATGTATATTGTCGTGGGACTGATTTATCTGGCATTCTCAACTGTGATCACCCTGTCGGTGATGGGGCTGGAACATTACGGCAACCGTCATATGGTGAACACACGATGAGCTTTGATTTCGCCATCATCGTCGATGCCTTGCCGAAAATGTTGATGGGCATTGGGCTGACGTTTCAGTTGCTGGTCATTTCCGCCATTTTGGGTCTAATGCTTGCCGTTTGCCTGTTGTTGATGCGTATCAGCAGTAAATGGTATCTATCGTGGCCTGCGCAAGTCTATATCTACGTCTTTCGTGGTACGCCCATTTTGGTGCAGATCTTCATCGTCTATTATGGATTTCCCCAGCTTGAGTTTATCCGAGACAGCATCTTATGGCCCGTCTTTCGTGACCCGTTTGGCTGTGCCATTTTTGCGCTGACGCTGAATACTGGCGCATATGTCTCTGAAATCCTGCGCGGCGGTGTGCTTGGTGTGGATCGCGGCATTTTGGAAGCCGGAAGCGCGCTTGGCCTATCCGTGCGTCAAAAGTTTATTTACCTGACCACACCCATCGCCACGCGTCTGGCCCTGCCTGCTTATGGCAATGACATCATCAGCTTGTTGAAATCTACAGCCCTCGCCAGCACGATCACTTTGGCCGATATGACCGGCATCGCGCGTACCCTCGTTGCCCAAACCTTTGCGCCATACGAAATCTTCGTCACACTGGCGATTGTCTACATGATCCTGACTTGGATCCTTCAAAAGTTACTTGGCCGGGTCGAACGCCGCCTTGGCCGATACATGGAGAAATGAGACCAACATGACGGAACAGGCACTGATCCAAATGTCCAATGTGGGCAAGTTCTTTGGCAATTTTCAGGCCCTAAAGGGTATCAATTTGCAGGTCTCAAAAGGCGAACGCATCGTGGTGTGCGGCCCTTCGGGGTCTGGAAAATCCACCATGATCCGCTGCATTAATCGGTTGGAAAAACATGATGAGGGCCAGATCATTATCGCCGGTAAAGAGCTGACCGATCAGGTTGAGGACATCAACGCGGTGCGGCGCGAAGTCGGCATGGTGTTCCAAAGCTTCAATCTGTTCCCACATATGACAATTGTGAAGAACCTGATGCTGGCCCAGCGATTGGTGCGTAAAATTCCCAAGGCCGAAGCGAAGGCGACTGCGATGGAATACCTCGAACGGGTCAAGATCCCGGAACAGGCAGACAAGTATCCCATCCAACTGTCTGGCGGCCAACAACAGCGTGTCGCGATTGCGCGGGCCTTGTGTATGAAGCCTGAGATTATTCTGTTCGATGAACCCACCTCGGCGTTGGATCCTGAGATGATCAACGAGGTGTTGGAAGTGATGACTGACCTTGCCCGTGAAGGCATGACGATGATCTGTGTCACCCATGAGATGGGATTTGCCCGTTCAGTCGCAGACCGCGTAATCTTCATGGAGACCGGAGCGATCGTCGAAGAAGCCGATCCCGAGACTTTCTTTAACGCGCCCAAGAACGAGCGCACCAAGGAATTCTTGAGCCAGATTTTGACGCATTAGAAACACCGATCGAAAGCCGCCGCCATGACCGAAGATTTCCCCCAGCACGTTGAATACCTCGCCTTTGCCGAAACCCTTGCTGATCAAAGCCGCAAAATGCTGCTGGCTGTCAAAGGCGATGCGCCCGAGATTGATATCAAGTCAGACGCCTCGTTTGTTACTGCAACCGACAAGGCCGTTGAGACAGCATTGCGTGAGATGATCCAACGGACTTACCCTGATCATGGTATCCTTGGGGAAGAGTTTGACGATATCAATATCGGTGCTGAGTTCGTCTGGGTACTGGACCCAATAGATGGCACCGCCGCATTTGTTGCGGGCATTCCGGTTTACGGCACATTGATTGGGTTGGCGTGGCAGGGGCGTCCCTTTGTTGGGGTGATTGACCACCCGGTCACAGCTGACCGCTGGGTCGGGGTTTCGGGTAAGATGGCCGAGCATAACGGCACGCCTGTTCGGGTCCGGCCCTGTGCGTCGGTTGAAACCGCCTATGCGACATGCAGCAATGCTGATTTCATGAGTGACGCAGAACGTGCCCGATTTGAGGTTCTACGCAAACGCGCACAATACGTGCAATATGGAGGGTCTTGCTATTCCTATGGTGTGCTTGCCTCGGGTCGCACGGACCTTTCCATCGATAGCGGATTGGATTCCTTTGACGTATTCGCGCCTGCTGCTGTCATTCAAGGCGCGGGAGGGTATGTCACCGATTGGAGTGGCAACCCCTTAACGCTAACTATGGCTGGCAATGTCCTTGCAGCAGGCGACAAAGCGCGGCTGGACGAAGCTATCTCCATTCTGACGGAATGATCCATTGAACAAACCCCAGATACTTGACGTAAAGGCCGTTGCGAACCTGTTGCCGAAGTTGGACGTAAAGTCCGAATTGACTGCACTTTTTCGCGCCTTGAGCGACGGCAATGCGGTACAGCCTGCACAATCCATCACTGATTTTCCGGGCGGTGGTGGTGACTTCATCACCTATTTGGGTGCGATCAAAGATGCTGGCGTGTTTGGTGCAAAACTTTCCCCCTATATAGTTACAGACACGGCCCCGGTGATCACTGCTTGGACTGCACTGATGTCGATGCTGACAGGTCAGCCGCTTGTCTGGTGTGATGCTGGTCTGCTGACAACAGAACGGACCGCAGGCACCACCGCACTGGCCGTTGATCTGCTTGCGCCCACTTCGGTCAATTGCCTTGCGATCATAGGGAGCGGTCCAGCCGCCCTTGCGCATCTGCGCCATGTTGCGGGGTTGCGGGACTGGCAAGAGATAAAGGTCTATTCCCCCAATCTATCTGACGAACGAGCGGCCCTTTGGCGTCAGGCCGATCCCCGGATAATTATCGCTGCGACCGCACGCGACTGCCTTGTTGGCAGCGATGTCGTTATGTTGTGCACGTCGTCTGGCACGCCCGTGATCGACCCTGCAGATACCGGCAAACCGTCTCTATTCACGTCAATCAGCACCAATGCGCCAAACGCTCACGAGGTCCCACCGGCCTTTTTGTGCGCTGTGCAGGTTTACTGTGATTACCTGCCAACAACACCTGACAGTGCCGCAGACATGCGCCTTGCCACTCAAGATCACGGCTGGAGCAAAGACCGCATTCTGGGGGACCTTGCCGGGTTGGTTTGCGGCACTTGCGCAACTCCGCAAGGTGATGCGCCCGTCTATTTCCGCTCTATCGGGTTGGGGCTGGAAGACATCGCGATGGCGCATGGTGTATGGAAATTGGCACAGGCCAAAAACGGAGGGGAAACATCATGAAGATCAAACCTTTTGGCGTTGAAATTTGGATGAACGAATTCGAAAACCATTGCGAATTTAATCTGGCCGAAACCTGTGTAGCCTCTCTAACAATAGAACAACTATTGGAAATGTCGGGCAAGAACGACAGTGTGATGTCCGACCTGTTGCCCATGAAGATGACCTACGGCGCGATCCAAGGCTCGGACCGGCTGCGCGATGCGATCTGCACGATGTATACCAAGCAAACCCGCAACAACGTTGTGGTGACTCATGGGGCCATTGGGGCCAATGCCTTGGTCCATGAGACGTTAGTTGAACCCGGTGATCACGTGATTTCCGTGCGCCCAACTTACCAGCAACATTATTCGATCCCCGAAAGCTATGGCGCTGACGTTGATATTCTACAATTACGCCCCGAGAACGGTTTCCTGCCCGATCTTGCCGAGCTTAATGCGATGGTGCGTCCCGAAACCAAATTGATCGTACTCAACAATCCCAACAACCCAACGGGGGCGTTGATGGAAATAGATGCGCTAGACGCGTTTGTCGCGATTGCGCGCAGTTGTGGTGCCTATGTGCTTTGCGATGAAGTGTATCGTGGCACCAACCAAACGGGTGACGGATTTGCTGCGGCTATGGCGGACGTCTATGAAAAAGGGATCAGCGTCGCAGGTATGTCCAAGACATTCTCGTTGGCGGGGCTGCGGCTGGGATGGATCGCGGGACCACCCGAGGTGCTTGACGCTGTGTCGATCCATCGCGATTACAACACCATTAGCGTGGGCATGCTCGATGACTATTTTGCGGCCATGGCGCTTGAGGCGAAAGACAAGATCCTTGCGCGCAGTCAGAGTATCACACGCGGCAATCTTGCGATCCTAGACGCGTGGGTGGCTGGCGAACCTTCGATGTCCTATGTCAAACCCAAGGCGGGTACGACCGCGTTGCTGAAGTATGATTTTGACATGCCCTCGAGGGATTTTTGTATTCAGCTTCTTGAACAAACCGGTGTGATGTTTACGCCCGGGTCAGTCATGCACATGGAAGGCTGGGTGCGTGTTGGATATGCCAATGATCCTGAAATCCTGCGCGCGGGATTGGCCAAGGTCAGCGGTTTTCTGGCAGGTTTGGCAGCAGCTCCGGAAGTCGTTGCGTAACCAAAACCCAATGGAAATGTCGGCAACAGGTATGGAATAATCAGTGACATCTGAATGGCAAAACGTCCTTCGCACCCAATGGGGTATTGACGCAGAACTCACCAAACTGCCCGGTGAATACGATCTGAACTTTATGGCGCGCACAACTGACGATGATGGTTTCGTGCTTAAAGTGATGCGTCCTGATTGCACGACGGAATTGGTCGAATTACAAATCGCTGCCCTGCGCCACATCGCGGAACGTGATCCAGAATTGCCGTTTCCGTCTGTCATCCCCACCCTTTCTGGCGATCAGATGACCCAGCACGCCGATCTGGATGGCAATCCGCGCCTCTTGTGGCTGCTGGAACGTCTGCCGGGACGCAGTTTTGCAGACACGTTGCCTAAGGCCGCGCCTCTCATCCACGATCTGGGCCGTATCATTGGGGCCAGTGATCTGGCGCTGTCCACCTTCACGGATCCGGCACTGGCACGCGATTTCAAATGGGATCTGATGCAGGCGCAATGGATCACGCCCGAGATTGCAGGCTTAACCACCAAACCACGTCAGAAGCTGTTGGAGGATATCGCCACCGCGTTCGACGCCATCCTCCCTGACTTGCAACGTTTGCCATGCCAAGCGATCCACAACGACGTGAACGACAACAATATACTGGTGGACGGTAAGCTGGCGCAGCCTCTTCGCATCTCAGGTCTGATTGATCTGGGGGATATCTGTGCCGCACCACGTATCTGCAATCTGGCAATTGCGGCTGCTTATCTGGTGCTGGATGCACCTGATCCTGAAAGACGTTTGGCCGCGCTTGTCGCAGGATATCATTCGGCCAATCCTCTCACTCCCGAAGAAATTGATCTGATCTGGCCATTGTTGCAAATGCGTCTGGCAGTGAGTGTTGTGAATTCAACCTTGATGGCGCAAGAGAACCCCGATGATCCTTATGTCGTTATCTCGCAAGCGCCGGCATGGAAATTCCTTGAGGAAACATCAATTGATCCAGGCCTGCTGCGCGCCCGCTTGCGCACGGCCTGCGGGTTGCCCGTCACAGACGCGGCGCCACGTATCTTGGCGTTCCTTGACAGAGAACGTATGAATTTTGCCCCCCTTATGGGGGTTGATCTGGGCGATGCTCCGATGGGGTCTTTGTCTGTGGAAAACTCGGTTTGGCCTCAGAACCCTTTTCATCTGGGTCGGAATGAGGCCGCACGGATTGGCGAGGAATACGAACAAGCTGGTCAGATTTGGTTGGGCTATTACTTTGAACCGCGTCTGATCTATGCAGAACCAGCCTTTCGCAACGGTCCATGGTTGGCCTCAGATCGGCGCACGGTCCATTTGGCTGTAGATGCTTTTGCACCTGCCGGTACGCCGATTTACGCGCCAATGGATGCGACGGTGCATGTGATTGAAAACCGGACTGGCCACCTTGATTACGGTGGCGTGGTGATCTTGGCGCATGACACGCCCGAGGGAGATCGGTTTTATACACTCTATGGGCATCTTAACCCTGATGTTTGCGAGAAGTTGAAGCCGGGTCAAACGATCACGAAGGGCACTGCCTTTTGCAAACTGGGAACGCCAGACCAGAATGGTGGCTGGGCACCGCATATCCATTTCCAGATCGCGTTGACACTCGACGGGTTGGGCGAGGATTGGCCCGGCGTGGGCGATCCAGATGAAAACGATTTGTGGCATGCGTTATGCCCCAACCCTGCGGCGATGTTGAACCTGCTAGATGCCAAAACAGCTTATGAGCCAACTGAAAAGGCGAACGTTCTCGCAAAGCGAAAGACGCATTTTGGTAGCAACCTTACACTGAGTTACAGTGACCCGCTCATGTTGGTACGAGGGTGGCAGCATCACCTGTTTGACGAGTGGGGACGCCCCTATTTGGATGCTTACAATAATGTGCCACATGTCGGCCACGCACATCCGCGGATCCAAGCGGTTGCGGCGGATCAGCTTAAGCGCATGAATTCAAACACCCGCTATCTGCATCCTGCTCAGACCGCCTTTGCCGACAAGCTGCTGTCAAAGTTACCCGATTGTTTTGAAGTTTGTTTCTTTGTGAACTCCGGCTCAGAAGCGAATGAATTGGCCTTGCGGTTGGCCCGCGCGCATACTGGCGCAAAGGGAATGGTCACGCCTGATCACGGTTATCACGGCAACACGACCGGTGCGATTGATCTGTCAGCTTATAAGTTCAACGCCAAGGGCGGCGTAGGGCCATCAGATTGGGTTGAATTGGTTGAGGTCGCAGATGACTATCGCGGCAATTTTGGACGAGCCGATCCAGAACGCGCACGCAAATTCGCTGATCTCGTTGATGGCGCGATTGAGCGTTTGGTAACCAAAGATATCGACGTGGCAGGTTTCATCGCTGAGACGTTTCCCTCAGTCGGTGGTCAAATCATCCCGCCAACCGGTTACCTGCAAGCGGTCTATGCTAAAATTCGCGCGGCGGGTGGAGTGTGTATTGCCGACGAGGTGCAAACGGGCCTTGGACGGTTGGGGGATTACTATTTCGGGTTCGAGCAGCAAGAAGTCGTGCCTGATATCGTCGTATTGGGCAAACCATTGGGCAACGGTCATCCCATGGGTGCGTTGGTTACCACGCGCGCCATTGCCGACAGTTTTGCCAAAGGGCCTGAATTTTTCTCGACCTTCGGGGGGTCCACCTTGTCGTGTCGGATCGGCAAAGAGGTTCTGGACATCGTTGACGACGAAAACTTGCAAGCCAATGCCAAGCAACAAGGTGACCGATTGTTAAGCGGATTACGGGCTTTGCAAGACAAGCATGATTGCATTGGCGACGTGCGCGGTATCGGTCTGTTTATTGGTGTGGATTTGGTCTCCGACCGAACCAGAAAAACAGAGGCGACCACCCTTGCCACTCACGTTAAAAACCGCATGCGAGACAAACGTATTCTACTGGGAACCGAAGGGCCAAAGGACAACATTCTGAAAATCCGCCCGCCCCTCACCATTCAGCCGGACGATGTGGATATGATTATCACCACATTGGATGAAATCTTGGACGAGCGGTTCTAAGAAAGGGTGTCGATGTTAGCTCTAGATAAACCAAAGATCATGGCGTTGTTTGATTTCGACGCGGCCGTCCGCAGCATTCAAGATGCCTATATTGCCTCTGCCATTGGTAACGTTCAGACGGGCGACGTGGTGCATCTAGCCTTTCCTGAAGCGAATGGAGATTGTCATGTCAAATCAGGCCATATCGCAGGCACGGCCATTTATGTGATCAAGATCGCCTCTGGCTTTTACGACAATCCTTCCATGGGATTGGCCTCTTCCAATGGCATGATGCTGGCATTTTCTGCAATGACTGGCGAACCCCTCGCCATTTTGTGCGACGAAGGGTGGCTGACGGATATGCGCACGGCAATCGGCGGCGCCTTGGCGACCCGCGCTTTGGCGCGTGCCGATGCGACACATGTGTTGATCATCGGCGCGGGTATTCAAGCGCGGCTTCAGGCGACATGCCTTGCGAAATTGATGCCAGAGCGGGCGTTGACGTTTCACATCTGGGCGCGCGATCCATCTGCTGCCCACACATTGGGCGCAGAGTTGGCAGAGTCCGGACACACCGCATGTGTAACATTGGATTTGGATGCAGCCATCAGCGTTGCGGACATCATCATCACAACGACACCCGCAACCGAGCCACTGTTTGCAAGCGGATTGGTCCGCGCAGGCACACATGTGACAGCAATTGGTGCTGATAGCCCGGGTAAACAGGAACTCCCTTCCGATTTGGTTATCACGGCATCGCTGCGCGTGTGCGATATGGTACGCCAGTCCCTGAACCACGGAGAATTCCAAACCGCCAGCCGCGCTGATGCAGCGTTGGAGGTGACTGAATTGGGTGATGTTCTGTCAGGTGCGCATATTGGGCGAACCTCAGACACTGACATTACTGTGGTGGACTTAACCGGAATAGCCGCGCAGGACATCGCCATCACGCAAACAATCCTCGACGCCGCCGCGTCTGCCGATCTCAAATAAAGGGCTTACCATGACAACTTCTCCCGCCGTTCTGGAACAAGCAGCCCTGTCGGTTGCCGCACACCGTCGCATCAAACATTTGCTGAATTTGACTCCGTGCATCCAATCGCGCCTTTCCTTTTCGGACGACACCGGTCTGATGTACAAAGCCGAGAATTTCCAGAAAACCGGATCGTTCAAATTTCGCGGAGCGGTGTCCAAACTAACGTCGCTCTCGACCGAAGTGCCCGCAATCACGGCCTCGTCTGGCAATCATGGATTGGCGCTTGCCACTGCTGCGCAGATGACCGGTCATGATCTGACGGTGGTTTTACCCGAAACTGTTGCGCGCGAAAAACTATCGCGGATCAAGGCCCTTGGGGTTGAGACCATTCTGCATTCAAACGATTCCGGTTTGGCCGAGCAGCACGCACAAAAGCTGGCTGACAAGCAGGGCAAAATCTATGTCTCGCCCTACAACGACCCCCAAGTCATTGCCGGACAAGGCACGATTGCGCTGGAATTGTTGGAACAGCTACCGCGTCTTGATGTTGTTTACGTGTCGATTGGCGGCGGCGGCTTGATATCGGGTATTGGCGCAGTTCTGAAAGCGTTTTCGCCAACCACCCGCCTTGTCGGTGTGAGCGCTGTTAATTCAATGGCTTTGGCTGCCAGCATTCGCGCTGGTCACAACGTTGAAGTCACACATAGCGATACATTGGCAGACGGTTGCGCGGGTGGTGTGGACGAAGACTCTATCACATTGCCACTGGGCAGCGAAGTCATTGACGCGTTGATCGATTGTTCCGAGGATCAGATCGCCGATGGTATCCGCCACATGGCTTGGACGGAAAAAATGCTGGTCGAAGGGTCTGCCGGATTGGCCCAAGCAGCCTGGGATTTGGATGCACACAACCGCACCGGCAAGGTTAGTGCCGTGATCCTATGCGGCGCGAATTTTGACCGTGACGTCATCGCACCGGTTATCGGAACCGCGTGATGATCACGCTGGAGCTCACTCCGGCAGATTTTTCGATTCAATGATTTTCAAATGAGGTTCTAAGCCGACGTTCAAACCCGCCGTTGCCATCTCAATCAGTGACATTTCTTCGCGTTTATGATGTTCGGCAATGGAGCGTATTAGCGCGTGTATTAGAACGGCAAAGGCAAAAGCGTTTCGGTCCCGTGTTGCCCGCTTGACCTATTTTACTGGACCCTCAGTGAGAACCAGTAACGGCCAGCACTACAAAACCGTGAGATCAATCTCAGCCAAGTCCACGTCGTTTGTGTTCGCCTCGACCAAAGCCACCTTTAGGGGGACGCCAGTATCGCGGTGATTAAGCGCGATAGCGGGTTGCCCATCTTTCAGGTGCTTGTCGCCCCACTGCATAAGTGCAAAGATTGTCAGGCTCAGTTCCCGCCCTTTTGCTGTCAGCACGTAACCGGGACGCGCCCGCGCGCCCTCAACCTGGTACTGCTTTTTTTCCAGAATTTGGTTCTCTACGAGGTGCTTGAGCCGTGCGGTCAAAACGGATCGCGGAATGCCTATATCTTCGCGAATGTCATCAAAGCGTTTCACGCCATAAAACGCCTCACGGATGATCAACATGGTCCACTTTTCCAAAAGCAGTTCCGAAGCCAATGCCATGCCACAATCACACTTCGCCACGGGGGCAAGGCGTTTCGTCAGTTTTGATTCACCTGAGTTTGACAAAAGGTTTCAGCCTCGCTACTGATGTGTGAGTTCGAAAATCATACTTAGCAAATAGCAAAAGGATTTCAAATGCCCTTTGTTTCAATCTTGATCGTTCTGAAAATCGTAGTGACGCTGGTATTAGTGGCGTTACCCTTTTTGGTTCTGCCCGTGGAGAGGTTGAACAAAGCCACGGGGGTTTCTGCCTCGAACACCACGTTTTACCGTCTGTACGGGGTGGCGGTATTGGCGCTGCTGATTGGCTATGCAGGGGCCTTCCCCTTGTTGCGACAAGGCACCTTTCCTTGGGCCGTCGTGTTCATGGGAATTTTGTCAAACACAGGCGCAACATTCGTTCTGATCAAGGGCGGATCATTGGCGTGCAAGCGAGGGTTCGTGATGACCTATGGGGCCATCGCACTTGCCTTAATTTTCTGCGCGGCCTTCCCGCAAATCGCAATGCAGCCCCTTCTATAAAGAACATTCCAGATTGGAGTTATCATGAGACAAACTGGCGGTTGCTATTGCGGCGAGTTGAAATACGAAATCACTGGCGCCCCCTTGATGAAGGGTCAATGTCACTGCCGAGAATGCCAGTACATCGCGGGTGGTGGCCCGCAATATTATATGGCGATCAGGTCTGTAGACTTTCAGTTAATATCGGGTTCGCCCAAGGCCTTTCAACGGCGCGATCTAGCCAATGCTGTCACTCGTGAATTCTGCAAAAACTGCGGCACGCACATCGTGACTCGCAGGTCGGATTTTGAGGGTGTGCTTTTGAAAGTTGGCACGCTGGATCATCCCGCTGAATTCCGTGCGCCTCGTGTTGCGATCTTTACGAAAGACGCCCAACCGTTCCATCATATCCCGACGGAGCTGACCTGTTTTGAAGGCCTGCCTGACATGTAGACCAAGAACGAGGGTTCCATACACGATTCAGTTTCGAACTAATCTTGCGCTTGCTTTGGCTGCAAATGTTGGGCGAACAGAAGTTGTAAAAACTCTTCTCAATGCTGGTGTCGATCCAAATCGATACAATCCACCCGGCGGTCACAGCCATTGTACCTCCTTGCATTCTGCCGCCTCCAGTAAACAGTTCGATACGATTGCAGATGCCGGTGCTGACCAGAATATCGGAGATATCCACCATAAAATGACTGCTCTGGGATGGACCGAATACCTAGAACACGACAATCTCGGCAGATGTTCGATTGGCAAACCCAGCGCGGTTCAGTGCAATCGATGCGCTAGAAATTAAGTTCCGGGGGCAATTGGTCTTGGGTTAAATCTGGCACGACCCAGTCAGCCGCTGAGAAATCTTGAAGGGCGGTGTAAACTGACGGCGTTACGAGGGTGCGCAGGCCTGCCGCGTTCGCAGATCGCAATCCGTTTACACTGTCTTCAAACGCAATCGCGTCCGTGGCAGGAAGGCCCAGCCGTTCGAGCGCCAAAAGGAATACATCCGGGGCGGGTTTCTTGGCCGCGACCTCGTCGCCCGCTGCGACCACATCAAATACGTTGTCGGCCTCACACCCCCAACACGCTTGGCAGAGCGCATCGACATTCGGACGGTTCGTCGTTGTTGCCACGGCAACCCGTAGCCCTGCCTTGCGCGCTCTTTCAATCAAAGCGGCCACGCCTGGCCGTAACTGAAGGCCGCCACCCGCGAGGATATCGGCATAGATTCCAGTTTTGACCTTATGCAAAGCGGCGATTTGGTCGTCGCAGGGGGCGACGATGCCTAGGTCATCGCGGTGGCGGCGCATCCGTTCCTTACCGCCGGTGGTTTCCAACAGATGGGTATAATGCTCAACGCTCCAATTCCAACAAAGGCCTTCCTTCGCGAAAGTCTGGTTGAACGCTGCACGGTGCGCTTCCTCGGTTTCCGCGAGAGTGCCATCAACATCAAAGATCAACGCCTGCAGTGTCATGTGGCTTCGGCAATCACAGACGCGACAAGAGCGGGAAGTTTGTCGAAATGGTCAAATGCATGGGTGTGGGGCAACTCCGAAATGGGAACTTTGCGGTAGCCTTCGGTAAACAAAAGAAATGGAACTTTCGCGCGCATAGCGGTTTCCGCATCGACGTCACTGTCACCGACATAAATCACCGGACCTTCACCAAGCGCGTGAAACGCAACGTGAAGGGGGGCAGGATCGGGTTTGCTTACTGGTAGGCTATCGCCGCCGATTATCGTTTTGAAATACTTGTCCAATGAAAGGTCAACCAGAACAGCGCCCGTCGGGGCGATTGGCTTGTTTGTGCAAACGCCAAGGGAATGCCCCGCAGCGACAAGAGCACTGAGGGCTTCGGGGACGTTGGGATATGTTTCCGTGAGCGTTGTTGCCCCATGGTATCTGGATATGAACGCCGCCAGCAATTCGTCATGCTCGGCGTCCGAAATGCCACGCGCAGCGCGCATTTTCTGGACAAATACGGCGACGCCGTTGCCGATAAAATCGCGCGCTTGGGCAAGGGTGAACGGATCCAACCCTTTCTCTTCCATTAGCGTGTTCGCGATTCCCTGAATATCTGGCGCGCTGTCTATCAGCGTTCCATCAAGGTCAAAAACAATTCGGGCCATGGGACATCTCGATTTTAATTGTTATTTGAAAGAGTTACGGATTGCTCGGATGTTTTCGCCATAGACGGCGGGGTTATCAACAGAACCGCCACGAAAAACGGCAGAGCCCGCAACTAGGACATCGGCGCCAGCTTTGACGAGTTTGGGCGCAGTTGTCGGGTCAACCCCGCCGTCAATCTGGATATGGACTGGGCGATCTCCGATCAAGTCGCGCAGGGCGCGGACTTTGGCCGTCATGTCGATGAACTTTTGGCCGCCAAAGCCAGGATTCACTGTCATCACGCAAACCAAATCCGCAAGGTCCAGCAATCCCGCCACGCTTTCTGCCGAGGTACCTGGATTCAGCGCCACGCCCGCTTTCATTCCTGCCGCGCGGATCGCTTGCAGGGTGCGGTGGATATGCGGGCCAGCCTCAACATGGGCGGTCAAAATGTCGGTGCCGGCTTGGGCGTAGGCATCAATCGACGGATCAACCGGCGCGATCATCAGATGTACATCCATCACTGTTTTGACGTGTTTGCGAAATGCCGCAACAGCCGGAGGACCGAAGGTTAGGTTTGGCACAAAATGATTGTCCATCACGTCCACATGCACCCAATCCGCGCCCTGATCCTCGATCGCCTGAATCTCGAGCCCGAAATTTGCGAAATCAGCAGACAGAATGGACGGAGCAATTTTCACTGAGCGGTCAAAAGACATTTGGCTGCCTCCAATGCTGTTATGATTGGCGTAAATTTATCTGCGGTCAGGGATGCGCCCCCGACAAGACCACCATCGACATCACCAAGCGACATGATTTCGGTCGCGTTGGTGGCGTTAACTGATCCCCCATAAAGAATGGAGATGTTTGCATCCTGTAAGCATGAACGCAGATGTGCGTGGCTTGCAGCTATTTCGTCCGTCGTCGGTGTCAATCCGGTGCCAATCGCCCATATTGGCTCATAGGCGAGAATGGTGTTGTCTACGGTGGCACCCGTGGGCACGGAACCTGCGACCTGCGCCTCAAGCACATCCAACGTCTGGCCCGCGCGGTATTGAGCTTCGGTTTCGCCCACACAAATGATGGCGGTTAACCCTGCGCACCAAACTGCGCGCGTCTTGGCGGCGACTTGGTCATTGGTTTCACCGTGGAATTGCCTTCGTTCCGAATGGCCAGTGATGACATAGTCCGCCCCTACGTCCGCCAGCATATTTGCGGATATGTCTCCAGTGAATGCGCCGCTGGTTTCAGTGTGGCAATCTTGACCACCCAGCTTCAACGCTGTGGGCAGACCCTTGGAAACGGCCTGCGACAGAAGCGTTGAAGGCAAGCAAAGTGCGACCTCACAGCCAGCACTTTGCGCGGTTTCTCCGATTGTGACCACCTCAGCAAGATCGGCAGAAAGCCCGTTCATTTTCCAATTTCCAGCCGCGATCTGCCTGCGCATCAAAGTACCCCGTCGCTATAACGCTTGGCCATGTCGTCAATGTCGATCACGCTGATCTTGCTTGCATTGCCTGCCGTGCCAAAACGTTCGAACCGATCAAGACAGAGCCTTTCCATTTCCGCCATCGCCGGGATCAGGAATTTGCGTGGATCAAATTCACTTGCCTTGTCCGAGGCGACCTTGCGGAATTGACCGGTCATTGCCATGCGGCAATCGGTGTCGATGTTGACCTTGCGCACGCCGGATTTGATGCCGCGCTCAATCTCTTCGACGGGCACCCCATAGGTCTGGGGCATGTCGCCGCCGCTCTCATTGATCAGGTCCTGAAGGTGCTGGGGAACCGAGCTTGATCCGTGCATGACAAGATGCACATTTGGAATTCGCGCGTGGATTTCCTCGATGCGCTTCATGGCAAGGATTTCGCCATCTGGTTTGCGGCTGAATTTATAGGCGCCGTGGCTGGTTCCGCAGGCAATGGCCAACGCATCAACTTTGGTCTTGGCCACGAAATCTTCGGCTTGAATAGGGTCGGTCAGCAAATCTTCCATGCTGATTTTGCCTTCTGCCCCAGAGCCGTCTTCCTTTGCGGCCTCGCCTGTTTCCAGACTGCCCAGAACACCCAATTCGCCTTCGACCGACGCGCCAACCCAATGCGCCATGCGTGACACGCGTTCTGTGATTTCGACGTTGTATTCATAAGAAGCTGGGGTTTTCATGTCTGCTTCAAGAGAGCCGTCCATCATTACGCTGGTGAACCCGTGACGTATGGCACTGAGGCATGTCTGTTCGTTATTGCCGTGGTCTTGGTGCATACAGACCGGGATGGCGGGATACATTTCAGCCAACGCTTGCACCATGTGGCGCAGCATGATGTCACCCGCATAAGACCGCGCCCCGCGGCTGGCCTGCATTATGACGGGTGCATCACAGGCCTGCGCGGCTTTCATGATCGCAAGACCCTGCTCCATATTGTTGATGTTGAAGGCGGGCACGCCGTAACCGCATTCCGCCGCGTGATCGAGAAGTTGTCGAAGAGTGATAAGGGACATTAATTCAGACCTTTTCGTGTTGCATGAGGGCTGCAACGCCGGGGAGCGTGCGCCCTTCCAGCCATTCCAGAAACGCGCCTCCAGCGGAGGAGACATAGGTGAAGTCGCTGGCGACCCCGGCGATGTTGAGCGCCGCGACGGTGTCACCGCCCCCGGCGACTGATACGCATTTATGCGCACGGGTCATTTCGGCGGCTTTGCTCGCCAGTGCTTTGGTTGCAGCATCAAAGGGCTGCATTTCAAATGCGCCCAATGGGCCGTTCCACAGGATCGTTCGCGACGTCTCTAAGACCTGTGCGAACTGCGCAACGGCTGCAGGGCCCGCATCAAGGATCATCGCGTCTGCCGGACAACCGTCGGAGGCCACCGTTTCCGTTTCAGCCCCTGCTGCGAATTCCCGCGCGACAACAACATCGACCGGAAGGTGAATGGTACAGCCTGCGGCCTTGGCTAGGGTTTTGATCTTGTTGACTGTGTCCAACTGATCGGCTTCATGAAGCGATTTGCCGATTGGCGCGCCGTCAGCGAACAAAAAAGTATTGGCCATGCCACCGCCGACGATCAAATGATCGACCCGGCCGACCAAATTTTTCAGAACTTCGATCTTGGATGACACCTTGGCCCCGCCGACAATGGCGACAGAAGGGCGCTGCGGGTTTTCAAGCGCCGAACGCAACGCCACAAGCTCTTCCATCATCAGAGGTCCGGCAAAGGCAGGCATCAATTGAGCGATGGCCTCGGTCGAGGCATGGGCACGATGGGCGCAGGAAAACGCGTCGTTGACATATATGTCGCCCAACCGCGCAAACTCGCGCGCAAGCGTGGGATCATTGACCTGTTCGCCACGATGGTATCTCACATTCTCGCATAAAAGCACGTCGCCGTTTTCCAACGCGTTGGCGTGGACTTCCGCAGATTGGCCGGCGCTGACATCCGAAAAACGCACGGGCACGCCAAGAGCTTTGGACAAAGTCTGACGCAGCTTGTCGACTGAGAAAACTGGGTTCATCTCCCCGTTGGGGCGCCCCAAATGCGTTAGGATCACCAGCCGCGCCCCATTGGCAAGCAACGGCTTCATACCTGCGGCAAAGCGGTCGATCCGCGTGGCGTCAGTCACCTGGCCATCCTGCACCGGAACGTTAAGGTCGGCTCGAACCACAAGCCGTTTGCCCGCCACGTCCCTGCCTTGAATTGAGCGGAGCGCCATCAGATCAGTTTCCCCATTACCACGGCTGTGTCAGCCATGCGGTTCGAGAAACCCCATTCATTATCGTACCAGCTGAGGATGCGGCACATCGTGCCTTCCATCACTTTGGTTTGGTCCATATGGAAAATCGACGAGTGCGCATCGTGGTTAAAGTCGACTGAAACATTGGCACTGTCGGTGTAACTCAGAACGCCCTTCATCGGCCCGTCAGCGGAGGCCCGGATCGCGTTGTTAATTTCTTCGACCGATGTATTACGCGTGGCCTCGAACGTCAGGTCGACAACCGACACATTCGGTGTTGGCACCCGGATTGCGACACCGTCCAGCTTGCCCTTGAGTTCAGGAAGCACCAGACCTACCGCCTTGGCGGCACCCGTGGACGTGGGGATCATCGATAGGGACGCGGCACGAGCGCGGTAAAGATCATAACGCATCACATCCAGCGTCGGCTGATCGCCCGTATAACTGTGAATCGTGGTCATGAAGCCACGCTTGATGCCAATCGTGTCATTCAACACTTTGGCCACGGGCGACAGGCAGTTGGTGGTGCATGATGCGTTGGAGACAACGGTATCCGCCGCCGTCAAAACATTATCGTTCACCCCAAAGACAATTGTCTTGTCGGCATCGGTGCATGGGGCAGACACCAGAACCCTTTTCGAACCATTCTCCAAATGGGCCCTAGCTGTTTCAAGCTTGGTAAAAATCCCGGTGCATTCCATGGCGATATCAACGCCAGTCCAAGGCAGGTCCTCGGGGTTACGAATGGCAGTGACCTTGATCGGGCCACGACCCACATCAATCCAGTCTTCGCCGGCGGTCACCTCTCCGGGAAAACGTCCGTGCACGCTGTCAAAGCGCAGCAGATGAGCGTTGGTTTCCACCGGGCCAAGGTCGTTGATGGCGACCACTTCGATATCCGTCCGGCCGGATTCAACGATAGCGCGCAGCACATTTCTTCCGATACGGCCGAAGCCGTTTATAGCAACTTTTACAGTCATGTTGTCCTCGTCAGATCATTGATTTTGCTTTGTCGACAATGGCTTGTGCCGTAATGCCGAAATGTTCATAAAGCTGTGGTGCAGGGGCCGAAGCCCCAAAACCCGTCATCCCGACAAAGCCGTCGGACGGTCGTAAGAACAAATCCCAACCTTGCTGGATCGCCGCCTCAACCCCGATACGGGGTGCATGGCCCAATACATGTGCCTGATAATCGGCGTCTTGCGTTTTGAACAATTCGAAAGACGGTGCCGATACGACCACAGCACGAATGCCGTCAGCGGCCAGTGCGTCGGCGGCGCTTAGCGCCAATTCGACTTCGGATCCGGTGGCGATCAGCGTCACCTGCCGGTCTTTGACGTCGCGCAGGACGTATGCCCCGCGCGCTGTCAGGTTTTCATGCGATGTGTTCTCGCGCGTCAACGGAAGGCCTTGGCGTGACAATGCCAAAAGCGTTGGCGCGGTCTGTGAGGCGCAGGCAATTTCCCAAGCCTCCGCAGTTTCCACCGCGTCGCATGGCCGAAGGACGATAAGGTTGGGAATGGCACGCAGACTGGCGATTGTTTCCACTGGTTGGTGTGTTGGTCCGTCTTCGCCCAACCCAATCGAGTCATGGGTCATCACAAAAGTCGTGGGCACCCCCATCAAAGCCGCCAACCGGATCGCCGGGCGCGCGTAATCGGCAAACGCAAGAAATGTGCCGCCATATGGACGGAACAAGCCTGACAAAGCGATACCGTTCATCGCCGTCGACATGCCAAACTCGCGTACCCCGTAGTGGATGTAGCTGCCACTAAAGTCGCCCTTCGTGACCGAGATTTGTCCTTTGGAGCGGGTCAGGTTCGACCCAGTCAAATCCGCAGACCCACCGACGGAAAAGGGCAGGGCGTCATTGACAACGTTCAACGCCATCTCGCTTGCTTTGCGTGTGGCTAGTTTGGGCTTTTCTTCGATCAGCTTGGCCTTAAAGGCGGCCATCGCCTTTGTTAACGGTGTTATGCTTTGTGCGAGGTGCGCGTTAAAGGTGCTGCGGTTGGTTGAGCTGGCGAGCTTGGCCTCCCAGTTCGCGCGTTTGTTGGCCCCACGTCCGGCGATGGTCGCCCATGCGGCGTAAACGTCTTGCGGGATTTCAAACGGGGCATGCGCCCAACTCAAATGCGCCCGAGCCGCTGCGATCTCGTCTTTACCCAGTGGTGCACCATGCACGTCATGGCCGCCCTGTTTGTTAGGGGCGCCGAAACCGATGGTTGTTCGGCAGGCGATCATCGACGGGCGTGGGTCATTGCGAGCGGATTCGATGGCATCGCCAACTTCGGTTGTGTTGTGGCCATCGCAAGATAGGACCTGCCAACCTGCCGCCGCAAAGCGTGCCATCTGATCCGTTGAGGTCGCAAGATCAGTGTCGCCGTCGATTGTGATGCGGTTGTCGTCCCACATCACGACCAGATTTCCCAAGCCAAGGTGGCCCGCAAAATCGATCGCCTCATGGCTGACGCCCTCCATCAGGCAACCGTCACCCGCGATTACATAGGTGAAATGGTCAATGAGATCGGGAAAGCGCGCGTTGCCCATTCGTTCAGACAGGGCTATGCCGACCGCCGTCGCAATCCCCTGTCCAAGCGGGCCAGTGGTGACTTCTATTCCTTTCGCGTGACCAATTTCAGGGTGGCCCGCTGTTCGGCTGCCAAGTTGACGGAAGGCGCGGATTTGATCCATGCCCATGTCGTCATACCCAAGCAGATGATTGATCGCATATAGCAGCATCGAGCCGTGACCCGCCGACAGCACAAAACGGTCGCGGTTCGGCCAGCAGTGATCCGTTGGGTCGACGTTGACAAAGCGATTGAACAGAACGGTCGCGACATCGGCCATTCCCATCGGCATTCCGGGGTGGCCAGAGTTGGCGGCCTGAACTGCATCCATGGTGAGGGCGCGAATGGCGTTGGCCATTAGGCGTTCGTCTGCGGGTCTTATCTGGGTGTTCATGGCATCCTCCTCAGTCGCGCAATTTCCGCGCGTTTGTGACCAACCGCTCGATAAGCGGCGTCAGGATTAACTGCATCGCCAGATCCTGCTTGTTTCCGGGAATGACGATGGAATTGGCCCGGCTCATCCACGAGCCAGAAATCATCGACGTCAGATATGGGAAATCGATGCCGCGCGGATTCTTGAACCGGATCACGACAAGGCTTTCGTCTGGCGTAGGAATCCAGCGCGCAATGAATGGGTTTGACGTATCAACCATCGGAACCCGCTGGAAATTGATATCCGTCTCGGTGAATTGTGGGCAGATGCAGTGAACATAGGCGTGCATCCGGCGAAGGATGGTGTCGGTGACGGCTTCGGTTGAATAACCGCGCGACGCCCGGTCGCGGTGGATTTTCTGCGTCCATTCCAGATTGATAACTGGCACGACACCAATTTTCAGGTCGGCAAAACTCGGCAGATTGACCTCGTCGTTGGCAACCGAGCCATGCAGCCCTTCATAGAACAAAAGGTCTGTGCCCTCTTCAAAGGGGGCCCAAGCGGTGAATTCGCCGGGTGCCACGCCATGTCGTTCAGATTCTTCGGCGTCGTGCACGTAATGACGGGAACGGCCTTTACCTTGTTCACCATATTCGCGGAACACGCGTTCAAGCTCTGCCAGTTCATTCGCTTCATAAGAAAAATGAGAGAACGTCTCGTCGCCAGCTTCATGCCGTCTGGCGAGTTCTGCTAACATGTCGGCGCGGTTGTAGCGATGGAACGCGTCGCCCTCAATTGAAACGGCTTTAATCCCCTCGCGGCGAAAAATCTGGTCAAATGTATCTTTGACCGTCGAAGTTCCCGCCCCCGAAGAGCCCGTTACGCTGATGATGGGGTGCTTCTTGCTCATGTCTTATCCTCTGAATAAGCCGCGTTCGCTAAACAGCGCGGAGGCTTCATGTTCGGGTAGGTCGAAATACGTGACGACACGGGCAACCTTGTTGGCACTGCCAAACACAAAGGGAACTCGCGCATGCAAATGATCGGGGACCGCGTCCAAAATTGGCTCGATCCCATCAGTTGCTCGGCCGCCTGCCTGTTCAATCAGGAACCCAATGGGGGCGCATTCATACACAAGACGTAACCGCCCTTTGCCGTAGCCTTTTCGGGTATCGTCGGGGTAAAGGAAGATCCCACCACGCGTCAAAATGCGGTGGGTTTCAGCAACCAAAGACGCAATCCAGCGCATGTTAAAATCGTGGCCCATAGGCCCTTCAGAACCCGCAACACGGTCGTCGATATACGCCCGGATCGGCGAGGGCCAATGGCGATAGTTCGAAGTATTTATGGCGTATTCTGCGGACTCTTCCGGCACGGGTTTGATCTTGCCCGTGAAAACGAATTGTCCGGTTTCGGGATCAAGCACATAATTCAAAACACCGTCGCCGAAGCTTATGACCAAACAGCATTGCGGTCCGAAAATCGAATAGCCCGCGACACGTATATCTCGCCCAGGACGCAGAAAGCTCGCCTCGGGCGTGTCTTCCGCGTCGTAGATTGCAAAGATGGTTCCGATCGAAACATTTGTGTCGATGTTAGAAGAACCATCCAGCGGATCGATGGCGAGAGCGAGGCTACCCTTCGGGTTGAGAATTACGGCGTCGTCTTGTTCCTCGGAGGCATAGTAGCGCACATCGGATTGTTTCAGCGCTTCCATGAATGCATCATCTGCAATCACATCCAAAGCCTTCTGCCCGTCACCACCAAGGTTCGTGCCGCGAGCGTCAGCAAGATTTTCGTCGATACCACCTCGCGCAATTCGTTTGGCTATCTCGACCATGACGGTCGCCATCTGCTCGACTGTGCGCACCAAGTCCGGTGCGACAGACGTAGGTAGTTCGCTCAAAATGCTTGGCACTTTTATGTCCTCCCCTGCGGAACAAGCCGCAAGAGAACACTTGCTTAACGAAGTATATTTTGAAATTTAATAAGAATGATGATGACTTAAAGAAAATTTAAAATGCTACGTCTGGATGCTATCACTCTTAAACAATTGCGGGCCTTGCATGCCGTTGCATCGCAAGGAAGCTTAACTGCGGCTGCGGCCGAAATAGGGCAGACGGTTCCGGCAATTCACAGTCAAATCAAGAACTTAGAAAATGCGGTTGGCGTGCCGATTTTGGTGCGGCCATCAGGAGCAGGGCCGACAGAGCTGACGCCCGAAGGAGAAGAGGTTTTACGGGCGGCCACTCGGATTGAGGGGATTTTGTCGCAGGCTGCGGACCAAATCAGGGCGCGTGCCACAGGTCAAATCGGTCATGTGACGATTTCTGTTGTCTCGACAAGCAAGTATTTTGCGCCGGGCCTTGTAAAGATCCTGTCGCAAACCGAACCTGAAATCGGTATCTCTTTACGTGTTGGCAATCGCGAGTCTGTTATCGCCGATCTGGATGACGGGCGCTGCGAATTGGCCATCATGGGACGTCCCCCTCGCGTTCCTGCGGTTCGATCCCTGCCGCTCGGGCCCCATCCACATGGTGTGATCTTGCCCATTGACCATCCCTTTGCCCAAGAAGACGGCTTCGACCCGGCATTGCTTGTTCAGGAAACCTTTCTTTCGCGGGAACGCGGCTCGGGCACACGCATCCTAATGCAGCGGTTTCTGGACCGTTTTGAAGAGGGGCCAGTGGCCCAAATCGTCGAAATGGATTCGAATGAGACCATAAAGCAGGCGGTTCGCGCTGGGCTGGGGATTGCTTTGCTGTCGCTTCATACCGTCCATGACGAGCTGCAAGAAGGGCGTCTTGCGCAATTGCGGGGATTGCGTTTGCCAATTATCCGCCATTGGTATCTGGTCTGGCCCGCCCATGTAGAGCGCGGACCAGCCGCGACACGCATTGCTGAAAGAATAGAAAAGTTAAACGGCACGTTCCTACCGGGCAAGGCTAGCGTGTGAGACTGGCATAAAGCTGTGGCAGGCGTTCGGGCAGTCGCTCGACCCGATCAAGAACCTGCACATTGCTGGCCCCAAAAATTCTTTGCGCATAGGTATCTGCACGCGGATCAAGGGTCAGGCAAAATGGTACTATGCCCTGCCGTCGGGCCGCATCTACGGCATGACGCGCATCGTGGCGCAGGTAGAACGGGTCGCGAATATCAATGTCGGCAGGTTCCCCATCGGTGAGAACCAACATCAACTTGCGTGACGCCTTAACCCGCCCCAGATGGGTCGTTGCGTGGCGGATTGCAGCGCCCATTCGCGTCGAAAGCTTGCCTTCGGCGCCCATCAAACGGGCTTTAGCATGCTCGGCCCAAGGCTGTTCGAAATCCTTGAACCGATTATAGAAAACGTTTTGCCGCCCGTCCGAACAGAAACCATGAATGGCAAAGCTGTCACCGACGCGGTGAATGGCTTCTGAAAGAAGTACGCAAGCCGACTGCGTGAGTTGCAGCACTGTTTGTCCGCCCGGAGCCGCGTCGTTTGTGGATTCCGACAAGTCCAAAAGCACCATCACCACCGTGTCCCGTGTGTGGCGAACGAGACGCATCATAACGCGCGGGTCAGGCATGCGATGCAGGCGGATGTCGATGGCGGCCATTACGGCGGCGTTCAGGTCCAACTCGTCACCATCTTCGAGCTTGCGGATGCGCTGTGTCCCCTGTGGGCGCATCGCGTCCATCAAATGCCTTAGGCGGTTTGTGATGCGTCGGTTTTCCTCAAGGATCGTCTGCGCTTTGGCGGGATCACCAAGTTTGGGGCGCACTTCGCGCACCGTTGCCCATGCCGGGCGGGCCACCTGAATTGTGTGATCGAATTCCTCGTAAAGAACGGGTGGAGCTACGGGTTCTTTGCCCTCGCGCTCGTTGAAGCTAGTTCCGTCATCATCAAAGAACTCTGCCGATTGTACCCAAATTTCTTGTGCGTCGTCGCCGGCGGTTTCCACCTCGACTTCATTGACCATTTCCGTGACCGAAACATGCTTTCGCACCTGTTCGGTTGCAGCGGCGGTGGACTGATCCCAGTCGATTTCTTCGTAATCCCACAAGATTCGATTGTCGCACCGATAAGGGCATGACGGGATGTCGTTATGCAGCGAATAAGGAATGCCGTGCAGCTTATCGGCAAGCGCCGTGCCCAACGTGCGCGCGGCCTGCGGATCGGACAGGTCCATGCGTGCGAACTGCGATTGCGCCCATGCCGCGATTTTGTCCTCGGCAGGTTGATCGGGCGTGATCAGGGCGCGGGCGATCCGGTCGAAATGCCCAGCCATGCCAGCAGCGGTTTCGGTATGAAACCGGGCCCAGATGCCACGCAGTTTCGGGAACCGCTCTATTGCCAGCTCTTCGATGCGCGCGTCTTCGATCAGGCCAATACAGACCATTTGCATTGAGACCAGACCTTCAGCAGAAAGCGGGGCCTTCATCGCCGCGAAATGCGCCGCAAGATGAGCCGCCTGCGCGCGAAACAGATCGAGGCCGGGAATGTCTTGCCAGTCGTCCACGGCATCGGGCAGGTGCAATTTGTGTTCGGCGGCGAAAGGGCGCAGGCCTGTGCGTTGCTCGAAATCACCGGCGGTGGGGACCAGCATGAAATCACGCCCCCAAAGGGCGCGCAGATACATGGACAGACGACGCTGCACATCAACCAGAACCACGCCCTTACGTTCCGCCTGAAGCACCGCACGGGCAGAGTCAGATTGCAGGGAAAAATATCGTTCCAGTTCTGCATATTCGGTGCGGTGTGCATGAATGCCCCAATCGGCCCAGCGGCGCAGCCCCCCTAACGTCAGCACGTTCATCAATTCGTCCAGATGATCGAGAAGCGGCCGCATGGCCCGTGGTGCGCGTGCTAGGATGTGCTCGAGAAACCGCAGGTAACTCGCAAAAAGATCGGCATCACCCAAACGCCGAGCGGCGAGGGGCGCGGTGTCGAGAATTCGTTCGATCACGCGGCCCGAAGTGCGGGAAGCAAAGCCAAGACAGGCACCCGCCATGTCGGCCAAAACATCCTCGCCAAGATCGCGCGCGACTTCTGGCATGGCTTCGATCCACGCGCGGATCGCACCGTCTCCGCGCCCCATTTGCACCAACGCATCCGTGCTTCGCAACCAAGTGTCCAGACCCCGCGGGCTTAACTTGCGCCGGACATCCGGCAGCGTGCGGGCAAGGGCAGCACGGGCGAGTTCGGGCAATTGCTCTGGCAAATCCACGTGCTCAACCGGCAAATCCCCGAAGACATCGGCAGAAATGGTTGGGTCAGAAATATGTGGCAACGGCTGCATCAAGCGCATCCCGCATGTCAGGATCATCGGTAATCGGACGCACAAGCGCCATAGTACAGGCCGGACCAGGCGCGACACCCTGACCGATCAGTTTGCCCGCATGGATCAGCATCCGCGTTGAGATGCCTTCATCAAGTCCGTGCCCTTTCAGGTTTCGCGCACGGCCCCCGATGTCGACCAGCTTTTTGGCGGTTTCAGGGTCCGCACCGGATTCATGAACGACGATTTCAATTTCGACCTCGGTCTCGGGCCAATTGAAGTCCAGCGCCCCAAAGCGTTGTTTTGTGGATTGCTTAAGATCTTTCATCAACGACTGGTAACCGGGGTTGTAGCTGATCACGAGAAAGAAATCGGGATGCGCTTCAAGCAGTTCCCCCTTCTTTTCCAGTGGTAACACACGTCGGTTGTCGGTCAGCGGATGGATTATTACGGTGGTATCCTGCCGCGCCTCTACAACTTCGTCGAGATAGCAAATTGCGCCATGCCGCGCCGCGAGGGTCAGCGGGCCATCCTGCCATTTGGTGCCGTCTGCATCGAGCAAAAATCGCCCCACAAGATCCGAGGCGGTCATGTCCTCGTTGCACGCCACCGTGACCAGCGGGCGGCCTAGTTTCCACGCCATATGTTCGACAAAACGGGTCTTGCCGCATCCGGTGGGGCCCTTCAGCATCACCGGCATCCGAGCGTCGTAGGCTGCCTGAAACAGCGTCACCTCATCGCTGACGGGCCGATACCACGGCTCTTCAGCTAATGCGTGATCAGAGATCATATCGTTCATATCGCTCCCTCAAGTTTACGGCGGCCCATGCCCAGAACAGGCAATGGGCCGCGTGGCACACTGTCAGACCATTTCACCACGGTAGACGACCATGTTCGCGCCCTGACTCTGGGTGAAATTGTCATAGCCCAATAGACGGACATGGTTGCCGGGGTTCGCTTTGTGGCAGGCCTCTAGCTCTGTAAGGATCGCATCGACATCGGTTTCACCGAACATTGGAAGCTTCCACATGTACCAATAGTAATCGCGAGCGTGCTCAGGCTCTGTGTGTTCGATGCCCGGGTTCCAACCGTTCTTGACGATCCAATCGACCTGCTTGCGGATTTGCTCTTTGGTCATCAACGGCAGGTAGGAAAAAGTCTCCATTTTTCGGGTGGAAGGGTCGGACAGTCGGGACGGGTAATCTTGAATAGCGCTCATGCTATTTTCCTTTCTATAGGGGGCAGGATCAGCGGTGCTGAACGTCGAGCTTGTCGACCGTATCGAATTCGAACTTGACCTCTTTCCATGTCTCCATGGCCACTTTCAGTTCAGGGCTGTGTTTTGCGGCTTTGGTCAGGATGTCTTTGCCTTCCTTTTCAATCTCGCGGCCCTCGTTGCGGGCCTGAACACAGGCCTCGAGCGCGACGCGGTTCGCAGCCGCACCCGCGGCGTTGCCCCACGGGTGACCCAAGGTGCCGCCACCGAATTGCAACACCGAGTCATTCCCGAAAATCGAAACCAACGCTGGCATATGCCAGACGTGGATACCGCCCGAGGCGACAGGGAAGACGCCGGGCATCGAGCCCCAGTCCTGATCGAAGAACACACCCATGCTGCGATCTTCCTTCACGAATTTATCGCGCATCAAGTTGATCCAGCCCAAGGTGGCGTTACGGTCGCCTTCAAGTTTCCCGACGACCGTACCAGAGTGGAGGTGATCCCCGCCGAGCAGGCGCAGCAGCTTCGCCAAAACGCGAAAGTTGATGCCATGGTTCGGGTTGCGGTCCATAACGGCGTGCATCGCGCGGTGAACGTGCAGCAGCATCCCATTGTCGCGGCACCATTTAGACAACGAATTATGCGCGGCCCAGCCGAGCGTCAGATAGTCAGACATAACGATAGGGGAGCCCAATTCCTTGGCAAACTCTGCCCGTTGAAACATCTCTTCAATCGTGCCCGCGGTTACGTTTAGGTAATGGCCTTTGCGTTCGCCGGTTTCGGCTTCTGCCTTATCGATGGCATCCTGACAGAACAAAAAGCGGTCACGCCAGCGCATAAACGGCTGCGAATTAATGTTCTCATCGTCCTTGGAAAAATCGAGACCACCGCGCAGCACTTCATAAACCGCACGACCATAGTTCTTGGCCGATAAGCCAAGCTTTGGCTTAATGGTACAGCCCAACAAAGGACGACCGTATTTGTCCATTTTGTCGCGTTCTACTTGGATACCGTGGGGCGGGCCGAAACAGGTTTTTATGAACCAAATAGGGAATCGAACATCTTCCAGACGCAAAGAACGCACGGCTTTGAAACCAAAAACGTTGCCGACGATGGAGGTCATCACGTTGACGACGGAACCTTCTTCGAACAAATCGGCTGGATAGGCGATGAAGGCGTAAAAGGCTTCGTCTTGGCCGGGTACGTCTTCGATCCGATAGGCGCGCCCCTTATAGTGATCAAGATCAGTCAAAAGGTCTGTCCAGACTGTCGTCCATGTCCCGGTAGAGCTTTCGGCGGCAACAGCGGCGGCGGCTTCCTCGCGTGGCACCCCATCTTGCGGGATAACTTTGAAAACAGCCAAAATGTCTGTCTCTTTTACACTGTATTCCGGCTCCCAATAAGTGGAGCGATAGTCCTTCACCCCGGCGTCGTATTTTTTCCGTTGGACGTTCATTCTGTGGTCTCCTCCCGGTGGGCTGATATGCGGCTAAACAAGCCTGCGTTGAGGGGACGCTAGCCAAATATGAGACTTTTGAAAAATGAATAGTAATTATGAATACTATACACTAAAATGAATTCTTATGACGAGCCTTCGCCAATTGCAGATCTTTCGCGCCGTCGCGCGTCACCTGTCGTACACCTATGCGGCAGAACAGCTAAATCTGACGCAACCCGCTGTTTTTACACAGGTTCGCCAGTTGCAAAATCATGTTGGCAGCGCACTGATTGAACGAATTGGAAAGCGGTTGTTCTTGACTGAAGCGGGTGAAGTCGTTCTCGCAACGGCGCATGAAGTCTTGGACGAATTGGACCGCATGAATATGCGACTGGCCGAATTGCGTGGCATGGCAAGGGGTCGTTTGCGGGTATCGGTCGTGTCCACAGCCAAATATGATATCCCGCGCCGCCTAGGTGATTTTTGCAGCATGTATCCCGGTATCGACGTGTCATTGACGGTCGGGAACCGCGAAGAACTGCTGGCGCGGTTTGCTGCGAATGAAGATGATCTTTACGTCTTGGGAACCGTCCCAGAAGGGATCGATGCGGATTGGCTCCAATACGCTGAGAATCCCATTGTTGTGATTGCTCCGCCGGACCATCCGCTCGCAGGAAAAGAGAACATTCAGGCGTCAGAGCTCGCAAGCGAGGCTTTCATCATGCGTGAAAAAGGCTCTGGCACGCGTATTGCAACGGAACGCTACTTCGCGGGCCACGGGCTTGCGCCGACCGTGCGTATGGAGCTGGGCGCGAATGAGGCGATTTCCGAGGCGGTCATGGCCGGTCTTGGCGTTTCAGTCATCTCGCGCGGCTCTGCGCGGCTAGAGTTGCAATCCGGCAAGCTGGTCGAGCTGAAGGTATCTGGCTTCCCGATCCTCCGCCATTGGCACGTCGCATGGCCCACGGGCAAACGGATTTCCTTGGGCGCAGAAGCATTCCTGAAGACTTTGTCGAGCGACAAGGCATAGATAAACCGGGTCGGTTGTATTCCGTTGTGAACGGGTAATTTGTGGTAGGGTATCAGACATATCTTCTTGGGTACCCATGAAGTCGAACATGTTCCCTAGACATTCAAAATGGATTTTGGACAAAAGCCGGCTGCACAAATCTGTTTACCACTGCATTTTCGCAGGTGGGTTTTTGGCTTTAAACGTCAATGTCGGTGAACATTTTGGATGGTTCGAGTTTGTTAGACATTAAACGTTTTCTACGCGGCCGGGAATTTTGAAGCTTTCGCTTCTTTCTTGCTAATGGAAAACAAAGTGATGAACCCACATCATTTACGTCTGAAATTCGCGTGTCAGAGTACCGTATTAATGGTCAGCGCTGGTTTGTGGTCCCAGAATGTCACGTGCAGCTGTTTCGGCGGCTTCAAGCGCACCCTCTAGATAACCTCCGAATTGTGCGGCGACTTCGGTTCCGGCGAAAATCAGGCGGGTGTCCCACAGATTACGCATTGCAAGGGGCAGACCATAATCGGGATGTGCGTGGACGGGCGTTTGGTCGGCGGGTGTCGCCGTATTAAGATCAAAGGCCCAGTCTTTCAGATGCACCGCACGCGGCTTTAATGCAGCTGGACCAAAGATATTGGCCAGCTGTTTGACGCAGGCTTGTTTCAGGGCATCAGTGTCAGTGCGACCAGCGGCGGGCAGGCCAACAAAACCGAACAATGCATGCGACCCACCCTGTAACGGGGACGCGTCGTGAATTTCGACAAGCGGGCCGCGGTGGCTCATTGCGTCACCGGACAGGCCGGTCTCTTTCCAGAATGCAGAGTCATATATCGCGACGACCTTGGCCTGACCGGCCATCCATGTGGGGATGTTTTGCATGGCGCGACGTGTTGGGCTGGGTAATTCTGGCTCAAAGCGCATGCATTGGTCAGCCACACGGGGCGGCAGGGTCAGAACCACGCGACGGGCGCGCAACGTGTGGTCTTGACCAGATTGGGAATAAACGACGCGCACATGTGTGGTTTCATCGGTAATAGATGTCACCGTCGCAGATAGGTGCACTTTGTTTGCTGGCAAAGCGGCCGCTTCGGCATGAACCAAAGTCGCCAGCCCCCCGGACAGGCGAAGCGATCCCCGCATTGAGGTGAACCCCAAATCACGCAACACCCGCCCGTCTGATTGTTCAAAGCTAAGCGAACCTTCAGAAAATTGATCAAACACTTGCAACCCGTGGGCTTTGACACGCGCCGCCATCCGAGGCTGGCCAGGCCAAAACCATGCGGGGCCCATATCGAAACCATCGATACAGTGAATACGCCCACCCAAACGGTCGCGCGCCTCGAAAAGTTGCACAGAATGTCCGGCAAGGTGAAGCTGTCTGGCAAGTGAAACGCCCGCCAGCCCAGCCCCAACCACTGCGGTATCGATCAAATCAGGCATCGTTTATACAGCAGGTGCAATCGCGTGAGGCAAATGACGTAGCTTCATCCACACTCGCGTTTTGTCAGCCAGCGCCGTCGCCTTCAGTGACCCGCCTTCGGGAATGCGCAACCACGAGTGCTTTCGCAAAGTGTTTTGTCCGTCCGAAAAGCTTCCGTCCAGAACAAGGAATTCGCCCCCTTCTGGCAGATCGATGTCGATGTTCGCGTCTTTTGACCAAATCTCGGTGCGGACCGTTTCCCTGTCATCCATATACAATGGGATGATTGATACCCCGGGGCGGCCTTCGGCAGGAACGGGTTCGGTTTTGTTCATGTTGATCATGATCTGAGTGCGGTCGTCTGGCTGGAACTGCCAGAGCTTTACAAAGATTGTTGTCCCCGGTTCCGATCCCGGCGTGTGTGACGATGTCGGCGGATTGCGCACATAAGACCCGACAGGAAAGTCGCCGTGTTCGTCCTGAAAGACACCGTCAAGCACGATGAATTCTTCGCCGCCGGTATGAGTATGTGCCGAAAAGCTGCTTTGGGGCGCGTATCGGACGATCGTGGTGGCGCGTGCCACTTCGTCGCCAATTCTGTCCAACATCCTGCGGTCAACACCTGGCATCGGCGAGGCAAGCCATTCCACTTCGTCCGAATGAACAACAACACGTTGGGAAAAATCTGCGTTCAGTTCCATCTTGGTTTCCTCATCATAGCGTTTGGGGCGCACAAGTGCTGCGGGTAACTCAGCTAATTATCTACCTACCGATAGGTAGTTATTATATCAAGCCCAGTTATCCACAGGTCTTTCGACTATTCCAATTTTTGGCGATTCTTGGTGAACCAATTTCCACGATGTGGACACAGTGTGATGCTGGACGCGGCTTTTTGGCGGTTACGTATTTCGACCAATATGCTGAAAACGTGGGAAAACCCCATAGATTGAACAAAACCAACAGGAATCCAGCGTTATTTCCTGTCCGAAAACAATCAGGGGGCAAAACCGACATTGCGCACAAATACCCCTATACGGACATTTTTATGACAATTTTCGAAGGTGTTTATAGGTCCGAACAGAGGCCAAAAGTACGGCCAGATTTTAGGACCTGAGCGATGGGCAACGCGAAATTAAAAGATGAGTTCGACGACAAGGACGCCTTTGCGGACGAACTAGAGCCGGGCAGCACATTGATGCACGGCCAATTCACGATCGAACGCTTTCTAAATGCGGGAGGCTTCGGCATCACGTATGAAGCACGGGACAGTTTGGACCGTCGTGTCGTGATCAAAGAATGTTTCCCCGGGGCTTTCTGCCGCCGGTCCAAAGCGCTTGTTTCGGCACGCAGTCGAGCACATCAATCCGAGCTTGGTTCGATCGTGCGCCTGTTTGTGCAAGAAGCGCGCAGTCTTGCTAAACTGAACCACCCTAACATCGTTGGCGTGCATCAGGTTTTTGAAGAAAACAACACGGCCTATATGGCATTGGATTTCGTCGAAGGACGCGATCTGCTTGATATCATCGAAGATCCGAAAGATGGTTTGAACCCGGATGAAGTAAAACACATCCTGCGAAAAATTCTGGATGCCGTCAGCTTTATTCACGACCAAGGTATCCTGCACCGCGATATTTCGCCCGACAACATCCTTCTGGATGGTGACAAGAGCCCCGTTCTGATCGATTTTGGCGCTGCACGTGAACAAGCGACGCAACAAAGCCGGGTTCTGTCGGCATTGCGTGTGGTCAAAGACGGCTACAGCCCCCAAGAATTCTACATCGCGGGCAGTGAGCAAGGTGCCTATAGCGATCTCTATGCATTGGGTGCTACGTTCTACCATTTGCTAACGGATGAACTGCCGCCCAACAGCCAAGCGCGTCTTGCCGCTGTCGCGTCAGGAGAGTCGGACAATTACAACCCACTGAAGGGCCGCATCAAAGGGTACGAAGAATCCTTTTTGGCGGCAATCGACACATCGCTCGCGATCCTTCCCAAAGACCGTATTGCATCTGCAAGCGACTGGATTGACCTGATTGAAGGTCGCAAGGTTGCAGAAAAATCCAAGGGACGCGACGCCGCAAAGAAATCCAAAGCCGACTCTGAAGTGGTTGCAGGACCAATTGGGCCTAAATCACGCAAAGGCATGTTGCTTGCAACTGCCGCTATCGTTGGCCTGGTCGCCATTGGCGTTACCACGCAAATGAACCTGTTGGGCGGTGAAGACGCTGCATCAACGACTGCGATTGCCAGTGATGCTATTGCCAGTGATGCTATTGCCAGTGATACTCCTGCCGAAGAATTGGCTTCACCGGTTGCTCCGCTCGAGACTTCAGAGCCTGTGATTGATGAACCCGCCGTTGAGGACGTCGCTGTCGTAGAACCTGCGCCAGAGCCAGCACCCGTGCCAGCTCCGGCTGATCTGGTTGCGGACTTGATCGCAGACCTTGAGCCCGAAACCGCAACGCCTTCGGATTTGACGCAGTTGGATGCAGCCACTGGCAACGCACCTGTTGCGCCTGCTGAAGACGCTGTAGATCTTGCACAAGTTAATGAGACTCCATCACAAGCACCTCAAGATGAGGCCAACTTGGACGGGGCGCTCGTTGCGACGCCAACACCTGCACCGGATGCGGCTTCTACACCGGCCGAACCGGAAGTTGCCGTCAATGACACACCAGTGGCAACAACTGAGACACCAATTGTTACGCCTGATCCGGCACCATTGCCTGAAATTGCATATGCAGATCTGACAGCGTCAGACTTTCAAAGCAAAGCACCTGAATTGGCAACTGTTGCAGTTGAAGACAGTCCAAACCTAGAGCCTGTTGCAGAAACCACGTCTCCTGTACGGGTTACAGTTCTGGATGTTGCACCACTTGTGTCACAACACGGTTCGGACCTGCCGACAATCGCAACCGCCGCGTTGCCACCAGTGGACGTTCAACTGAAATCACCAGAGCAGCTGTCATTCGGACCTGCTGTAAAAACAGTGGAATTGCCTAACTTTATTGATCCAACAACACGTCCTCGATTGAACCGCTTCCTTCCAGACGCGCCGATTGTTCCAGGTGACATTGTTGTTGCATCCATCGACACAACACCTGCCGCATTGCCGGAAACCAAGGGCGTAACAGTCGCAGGAATTGAACGCGATTGGAGCGTTTCATTGCCAGCCGGCGTTGGGTTCAGCGGTGACGAGAATGCAGTCACAAACGTGTTCTCTGTAAATGAAGTTCAAGTCACCAATCTGGACGAATTCAAAGCGGCTGTACGCACATCAAACGCAAAGCCACGTGGCGATACAATTGATGTCACAGTGAACAGCGGCGTGTCTTCGGACACTGCGCAAGATACAGTTTGGTCCTTGTCCATCGTTGAAATCACACGCTTGTCAAACGGACTTGTGTTTGAAGCCGCTCCGGAAGACGGAACTTGGATCACGCGTGTAACAGAAGCACCACCCTCTCTGAACCTCGATATGGAACAGGGCGACGTGATGTTTGGTTATCTAGCGAGCAGCGAATTGTTGTCCGAACGGACCGCACTTGGCGACATTCTCGCACGCGAAATCGCACAAGGGGAAACACTTTTCAACTTCGCAATCAAACGCGGAGAAACCACTTGGGCTGTTGCATTCCCCTTCGATGGGAAGACGACTGAGTAATTTTGAGCCACGAACACAACAAAAATAGGGATTAGGGTTAGAGCAATGAGATTCCTGAATGGACTTTTCGGACGATCCGCTAAATCGGAACCTAAATCAGTCTCGAAGACCTCTTTCGAGGTTGACATAGACGAACAGGACTTGTCGATTTTGCAAGCGGCGGCCAACGCACGCGTCAACAAAAACCCAACGACGATTGTCACCGACGATTCTGATGCGGAACCCAGTGATCTGGATGAAGTGAACTTGTCGACCGTCGCAACCGTAATGGATTCGGTTGGAAAACCACGACAGGCTTCTGTCAATATTTGGGACTTGGACGACGAAGATTCTGAAACCGCAAGTGCGCCAGAAGCCCCTGCAGTTGCAGCACCTGACCGCGCATCTTCGCGGGCACGTCGCAATCGCACGCGTTTGATCGGCTTTGATAAATCAGATGGTGATGTCGTTGATATCTTTGACGATGCACCAAAAACTGTCCAATCCGAGCGTGTTCAATTCCCAGTGGGTTGGGTCCTGGTCGTAGAAGGCCCCGGTCGTGGACATTGCTTTGCTCTGTCATCGGGAATGGCACAGATCGGCCGCGGCGAAGATCAATCTATCCAGCTTGATTTTGGCGACGCATCCATATCGCGCACCAACCACGCAGCCATCGTATATGACCCAGAATCGCGCAAGTTCCTTCTTGGACATGGCGGCAAGGCAAATATTGTGCGCTTGAACAACAAACCAGTGATTTCGAACGAAGATCTGGCGGACAACGACAAAGTTACTATCGGCGAAACCACTCTTCAAATCAAAACGCTTTGTGGCGTTGATTTTGACTGGTCCGACACAGACGAAGGCGAGGAGCACGATGATGTGGCGATCGCCTGAACCTCGCTATGATGTGGCTTCCGGCCTTTCTCAGGGCGGACGGGACTACCAAGAAGATGCCATCGTAACGGATTTTCCGTTTGGCATGGACAGTGGTGTGGCCGTTCTAGCTGATGGAATGGGCGGACACGAAGCAGGCGACGTGGCCTCGAAAATTGTGGTCACCGAAGTCTTTAGCGAATTGAAATTCCGCTCGGCAACATTTGCCGAAATGGAAAACCGAATTCCGGATTGCTTTGCTGCAGCTACGGCTGGTGCCAACGCGACCATCCAAGACTATGTGAAAACAAATCCTGATGCCCGTGGCATGGGTGCGACGCTGGTTTCATTGGTGATGGTTGAAAATCGTGTGTTCTGGATGTCAGTTGGCGACAGCCCACTGTATGTTCTGCGCGATGGCAAACTGAAGCAGTTGAATGAAGACCATTCGCTTGCGCCTCAAATCGACTTCATGGTCGAACAGGGTTTGCTCAGCAAAGAAGCGGCGAAAAACCATCCGGATCGTAACTGCCTGACCTCGGTAATCATGGGTCAGAAAATTACCAAATCGGATTGCCCGCTCAAACCGTTCGAGATGAAACTCGGAGACGTTCTGGTCGTTTCATCGGACGGACTGCAATATCTGGGTGACGCGAAACTGCAAAAGGTTTTGCATCGCTATCGCCGTCGCAAGTCGTCTGAAATTGCCGGGTATCTGTTGGAAGCCATTACAGAACTGGGTGATCCGGATCAGGACAACGTTTCATTCTCGGTCATTAAATTGAACCACATGAAACCCGTCATACGGAAAATCAAACCGAAGCCAATTGGGAAACAAGAAGATCAGGGACAAAGCCTAACGCGCGTTGTTCCGTTGAAAACGGGCGAAACGCCTGAACCCGAAAAAGTGGCAAATGAGGATGAAGTAGCGACGCAGTTTGAAACGCGCCGCGCAGCAGGAGGCAAGTAACAATGACACGAGTGGGGGACGCTCAGGCGCAAACTTATGCTGCGTTATCAGACGCAATCGCAGGGCAATCATTGCCCAAAGACGCAGTCAATCAAGCCAATGCTCTAAAAGAGCGGCTTGAAAGCGTGACGCGCGTTACGCTTCTGGGCAATCCCGGCTCGGGCAAGTCAGCCATCCTAAATATCCTGACGGGCAACACAGTTTTGCCCGTCGGCCTATCCATCGGAACAATCCAGCTTGTTTATGGTGAAAAAGAAACTGCAACGGTCACGTTGCGTGATGGATCACAAATAAACGTTGATGCGCCTTTGGAAATGTCGCGCATTGCAGCAATGAGCCCGGCTTTTGTCAAAATCGAAGCCCCAATTGCAGCATTGACCAAAATTTCGCTTCTTGAAGTTGTCACAACATCAGAGCGGGTTGAACAAATTCGGGCGATCAAATGGGCCGCAAAACAGACAGATATCGCTGTTTGGTGCACGCAGGAATTTGACTCTGGCGAACAAGCTCTTTGGGCAAATGTGTCCGATTCAGTAAAAGACCACGCAATCCTTGCCCTGTCCAAAGCGGACCGTTTGGGCAAGCACCGCGCCGGAAAGTTGAAAGAACTCGCGCATCGCGTCGGGTCTGACTTTGCACATGTCATCGCGATTTCAGCCGAAGAGGCTCTGACAGCGCGCGCGGATGCCGACAACATCGACAAGAAAATGTTGAAAGCGTCCGGTGCAAACAACTTGATTTCGACCATCTTGCGTCAAATCGAAAATGGCCGCCAATTTGCAGCGGATCAGGCCGAAATCCTGCTTCACCGCTTCCGCAAAGAGATTCAGGCGGCGGCCACTGCAGCGCCCAAGCCTGTCTTGGAAATTAATCTGGAAACACCCGAACCGACTTTGGTTGTTCGATCAGAACCCGAGCGGGCTGTGGTGAAGGAACTTGTTCCTGTTGCCGAATTGGAAACAATCAAGCCAATCGTGGAACCGGTCATTGAGCCAGTCATTGAACCAAAGGTCGCCGAACTAAAGCCGGAACCAGAACCCGCGCCAGAACCAGAAGCCACACCTGAGCCTGAAATCGTTGCGGCCACAGATGTCGCCACAGAAACACCAACCTCTGATGACCAAAAGGTTGAAGTGGCTGCAGAAGTGATCGCAGAACCCGCAACTGAAGTGGCCCCTGCCACGACACCTGAGCCAGAACCAGAGCCAGAAACGGTTCAAGCACATGCGGAACACACACCAACAGAAGAATTCGTTTTCAATAGAACGAAGTCCAAAGCACGTACTAAGAAAAAAGCAGAGCCCACTGGTGAGCTGCTCGACGCATTGCGCGAAGCCACTTCTCGTCTTAGCTCGGCAGGTCTCGCGTTGAAGACTATGGACGAACAGGAACCACGTCAGATTCTTGATCACACCGTCAAAACCATCTCTTGGCTAAGCGAACATTTGTCACAAGATCATTGGCCGTCCAGTTCTGATCTGGATCGCTATCGCGATATGGCACAAGACGCCGAAGATCTGGTCCAGCTGCTCCGCATTGAAGGTGGTGAAGATGGGGCTTTGGATGCCGTAACAACGATGCTTCAACTCAAGCGCGGTTTTCAAGCTGAACTCGCTGCGTAAATACAACCTGTGACAGTCGTCGCAGGGGCGGCTGACATGGTTAATTCAAATGCGTGACAAAATTTCGGCTAATTTTTGGATCATTATTGGAAACAATAGTGCCAGCCGAAACCAATGCGGCGCGAACCTACAGGATTGTTTACGATGGAAATGACACCGCCCAGCGAAACGACCGCGGAACCGGTTGAAACTCCGCCAGTGGCCGCATTTGCGCGCCAAGGACTGGAGCCGCTGGACGAATTGCGGGGACGTTTCGAAGAACTGCAAGAGACTTTGGCGGACATCCAAGCAATTGGTGGCGACGACGTTGCACGCAAGACAAAGACGATGCATCGCGAATTGGATGCTTTTGCACCCAGTGTGACATTCATCGGCCAGATCAAATCGGGCAAGACAACGCTTGTTAACGCGATGGCTGGCAAACCCGGATTGTTGCCTGCGGATGTGAATCCGTGGACGTCGGTTGTGACATCGATCCACATGAATGCCCCCCGCCCGGAAGGCAGCCCCGTGGCCAGTTTTACGTTTTTCGACGAAGGCGAATGGGACCATTTGGTGCAAAACGGTGGACGGATTGGCGAATTGTCAGCCCGAACCGGCGCTGACAAAGAATACGAGCGCCTGCAAAAGCAGGTGGCCGAAATGTACGAAAAAACCAAAGCGCGACTGGGACGCAAGTTCGAATTGCTTTTGGGACAGACGCACCATTACCAGCATCTCGATGATACATTGGTTCAACGCTATGTGTGCCTTGGCGATGACTTTGACACGGCTTCGGCCAAGGAACGTCAGGGTCAATTTGCCGACATTACAAAATCCGCCGAACTGTATATCGACGCTCCGAATCTGCCGATTGCATATACTCTGCGCGACACGCCAGGCATGAACGACACGTTCATGATGCGTGAACAGATCACGATCCGATCGATCCGCGACAGTAAAATTTGTGTTGTGGCCTTGTCTGCGCATCAGGCTTTGAACACCGTTGACATGGGTTTGATCCGTTTGATCTCAAACGTGAAATCCCGCCAAGTTATTATCTTTGTGAACCGCGTCGACGAATTGTCCGACCCGGCCGCACAGATTCCAGAGATTCAGGAAAGCCTTGTTCGGACCCTCGCCGAGCATGGTGGACCTGATAACCCTTGTGTCTTGTTTGGCAGCGCGCTTTGGGCCAATGCCGCCCTTTCCGGTGACAAACAAGACCTCCCCGAAGCCAGCCTTGCGGCCTTGAAAACCTATGCGGAATTCAAAGGCGTCAAGGAAGACGATGAATTGACAGCGCTGTGGACCCTTTCTGGGTTACCAGCCTTGCACGAGGCCTTGGGAGAACGCATTTCCGAAAGCGCGGGCGAAAAGATGTTGCGCAGTGTGCGATCGCGTGCCGCCAATATCGTGTCTGGTTTGCGTGCCTCGTCCGCCATTGTGTCGCTTTCCGCGAACGGCGCTCAGCTGCAACGCTTGTCCGAAGCCGAAATCGAAGCCCTGCTGGATGACATCGAAAGCGGTGCTCGGATGCATCTGGATGCGTCTCTGGATGTTGTGTTCCAAAAGTTTGAACAACGATTGGATCAAGCGCATTCCCGTTTCCTATCGCGGGCTTTGGATGCGCTGATGCAGCACCTTGAACGCAACGGCGACAACGAAGTTTGGAATTACAGCCCCGATGGGCTTCGCATGCTGATGCGCACGGCATATCAGGTCATGCGCAAAGGGTATAATTCCGAAGTCGAAGACATTTTGACCGAAACCGCTGAACGGTTAACCCAAGCCTATGGGCGCATCTTTGATGTGACGCAGGAGAATTTCTTTGTCGAAGCTCCCGCTGTTCCCGAAGTACCGCCCCCTGTCACCATTGCGCAAACTATCGTGCTGGATGTGAAAACATCTTGGTGGAAAAGCTGGTGGGGAGCGCGGCGCGGATATCGGTCTTTTGCAAACGGTTTCCACGATCTGATCGAGTCGGAAACGACACCAATGATCAACGCACTGAAGGTGGACCAAGCCGGCGAAATCCGCACTATGGCCACTGAAACCCTTGGCGCTTTCCTGAGTGAACAACGCAGTGTTCTGAAAGACATCAGCAACAAGGCAGAAGTCAATCTAGAAGACCTGCATGGTCTGTTTGGCGTGACATCGCAGGAAGAACGCGAAGAACTGTTCGACATCATATTTGAAGAACTCGACATAGACCCTGACAGAACGGGAGAGGTCGCATGACACAGGCAAAGCTTACTCCGGCGGCAAAGCCGCGGATCGCAATTATGGGCGAATTCAGCGCAGGCAAAAGCACATTGTGCAATCTCTTGCTGCGCGCACGCCCATTGCCCGAAAAAGTAACCGCAACACGTTTGCCACCCATTTGGATGTCGCAAGCACCCGGTGAAAACCACGGCGTTTCTTTGGATGGCGAAAGCTTTCCGGTCGACGTCAATGCGTTGGATGACATTCCTTTCGATGACACGCGCCATGTGCGGTTGTATTTTGACGCGGATATTCTGGATCACTGCGACTTTATCGACTTTCCCGGCATTTCTGACCCGAATATGGACGCAGAAGTCTGGGAACGTGTTTTGGTCGAAGCCGACGCCGTTTTGTGGCTGACACATGCCACCCAAGCGTGGCGTCAATCCGAAGCCGCTGTTTGGGACACGGTTCCTGAAGAGGTTCGGGCAAAAAGCGTCTTGCTGATCACCCGGTATGACAAATTGGTAACGGAACTGGATCGGATGCGGGTTCTGGCCCGTGTCAAAAAAGAAACCGATGGGCTTTTTGACGAAGTCTTTCCGATTTCATTGACCGACGCTTTGGACGGGTTCGAGGACTATGATCTGTGGCAAAGCAGCGGTGCGGCCGACTTTACCGATCACCTCGTTGAAATGATCTCGACTCTTGGGATCACACGCGAAAAAAGTGAAGAAAATCAGACTGATACCGAGGTTGAAGCCGTCGAAGCCGATCCGTTGTTTGTGCGTTCCGTCGGGCCAAGTGCGCCTGTCGAAGAAGAAGAACCGCAGGCCGCGCGTATAATCCCGCGTCGTGTCAGACCGCAAGGCATGCTGCGCCGCGCACGACCTGGTGCTATCTCGGCGTGAAAAAATGCGACTGATTGTTGTCGATCAGTCGCGCTTTCTCTGGTAGTTTCTCGTGAGTTGCCCTAGACATAGGGTTGTTGAGTTTCATGGGTACAGGGGCACATGCAGGCTGCAGAACTTGAACGCCTGATTGAACAATTTCCGGATTGCTCGCTTGTCGCTTATGCCGACATAGGCACCGGGATAACGCTCGTCAGTGCAGGACAATCCGACATTCCACGCGAAGCCTTGGATGAGCTTTGTGCAGAAGCGGCGTTGACGCTTGGCAAATCGGGCGTTCCGTCGATGGGCGCAACGCCATGTCCAGTCGCAATCAAAGCACTCGAAAAAACAGTTTTTGTTTATGTGCGCGCCACCGACGAACCTGATGATGCACTGTTGTGTATGTGCCAGCCAGATATTGACCTGGAAGGGTTTCTAACGGCTGCTCGCGCAACAATTGACGGAAGTAAATGAGGTCAGCATGAGTACGGGGCAATCACTTTCCGACCGCATCGCAGCTCTTGCTGAGGAAACGCCTGACTTTGAAGGGCGTGCACGGGTTTTAGCACCTGCCGATCTGGAAACACTACTGGATACAATTGATTCAACGGTTCTTCCTTGTGCGCTGACGTTCGACACGGGAACGGCTCAGCTAACGCTTGAAGTCGCCGGGCGCCGATTACACGCTGTAAAAAGTGTGGGCGGCGATCTGACTGCATCAGACCGATTGATTGATCAGCCATTGTCGATGGACGATGAAATTTTACGTGCCGCAACCGCAAAATTGCTCAAGACTTTTCTGGACGATGCAACGACCCTGACCGTTTCGATCAGCCCGGCAGCTGCAGACGTATTGGACGATGCAGAAAGCCTGTCGGTCGCGACCTTGCGCGAAGATCTTGATTTGGGTGCAAATGACAGCGCCTTGCCCGTCTTTGAACGGTTTCAAAGTAGAACCGAAACCTACATGACCGCCGCCATACATTTGCGCGACGGAAACTTAGTTCAAACCAGCGGTTCAGTGGCCCACACGGTCAGTCTAAAGATTGCTTTGACGACCCAACTGGCGGCCTTCCGGGATGCTCGCAACAAAGTGAGCAAAAGTCATTCAGAACCGTCCCTGACGATCTTCGCTGACGCGATCGAGTCTGGCATAAGCCTATGTCTTGCCACAATTGGGTCAGAAATGCTTATCTCTGCGTGTACGACACCCGACATAAGTGCAATAAACAAGGTGTTTAGACGAATTGTGTGACAACATAGACACATCAGCTTAGACCCGTCTATTGTTCACAAACTTTCTAAAATTCGCCTAAAAATCGCCTGATCGTTCTCTGATCTTCATTCCTGTGAAATGATCTGGACGGCGTACCTTTTACATCCGCATCCGAAGAAATGTGTGGGTCGAGCAGTACGTCAAACCAATGAGAGGAGAACGCCATGATCAACAAAGCGATTTTCAAGCGATCCAGTGCTGTTTGCGCGCTGGTCGTTGCTGGGGCCTTAACAGCTCCAACTACCGGTTTTGCAGACGAAGTAACCCTAAAGTCTTCGGATGGCACCGTTAACATCGTCGGCGAATTCAAAGGGTTTGAAGAAAACTCTTACGTCGTCAAAACTGGATTGGGTGAACTGCGCATCTCGGCCGAACGTGTCCGTTGTGAAGGCGCAGCCTGTCCAGTGTTCGAAACGACATCTGCGGATGTTGTCATCGCGGGTTCTGATACCGTCGGTCTGGGTATGATGCCTTTGTTGTTGGAAGGCTATGCTGGCTTTCTTGACGCAGAATCGACTGTGACGGCGACATCGCAAGAAGGTGAACTGATTGCTGAACTGATTGGCGACCAAGGTTTTGGCGATCCACTCGGAAGCTATCTGGTGTCCTCAACAGCATCGGGTGACGCGTTCACCAAGCTGTTGTCTAATGACACTGAAATCGGCATGGCATCTCGCCGCATCAAACCGGCCGAAGCACGCGCATTGCGTGATGCAGGTGCTGGTAACATGATCAGCCCTGATCAAGAACATATCATCGCAGTCGATAGCCTTGTTGTTATCACGCACCCAGAAAACCCAATCCAGACTTTGTCAATGGAACAGCTGGGCGACATCTATTCCGGTAAAATCACCAACTGGTCACAAGTCGGTGGTCCAAACCTGAAAATCAAAGTCATCGGTCGTCAGCAGGGTTCCGGTACAAGTGCTATCTTCTATGGCCGTATTCTGGGTGAAGCAGATGAATGGACCCTCGCGTCCGACATCACAGTCGCTGAGAACAACAACGAAGCCGCTGCACTGGTTAACGAAGACGCCGCAGCCATTGGATTTGTTGGCTATGCGTTCCAACGTGGTGCAAAGGCCCTGTCGCTTGTGAACGAATGCGGAATCACGATGAAGCCTGACGCGTTTTCGGCACGGACCGAAGAATACGCCCTGCAACGTCGTTTGTATCTTTATAACCGCTCTGACAACCTGTCCGAAGCGTCCGAAGACTTCTTGCAATATGCATTGTCTGACAATGCTGACGGCGTCATCGCAAAGTCCGGCTTTATTGGTCTGGAAATCGATCAGCGCCCAATGACAGCGGACAGTGATCGTGCACAAGCATTGGCGAACAAAACTGTTGATGCTTTTGAAGGACGCGTTGTCAATGAAATGCTTGGCACGATGGTCAACTACGACCGCTTGTCGACAACGTTCCGTTTCCGCACTGGATCGTCCAAACTGGACGAACGTGGCGTGAAAGACATGAAGCGTCTGACAGAATTTCTTGAAAATGCGCCGGCAGGTACAAAAATCATGGCGGTTGGCTTTACTGACAGTGTTGGTGCATTCGCCAGCAACCGCGGTTTGTCCCAGCGTCGCGCACAACAAGTTCTGGATGACCTAAAGAGCTTTGGTGGCGGACGCCTAGGCGGAATCGAGATGGCATCCACTGGATACGGTGAAATTGCGCCATCAGCTTGCAACATCTCAGAAGACGGGCGCCGCATCAATCGGCGCGTCGAAATTTGGGTCACAAACCAGTCCGGTTAAGGGTCAATCAGCGGGGTTCGCTTGGGCGACCCCTGCTTTTCTTCCCGACTAAATGTGACTTAAGGAGATAGTAATATGTTAAAAACTCTCGTTACGCTTGCCTTCGCTGGCACAACAACACTCTTCGTCAGCACCGCAGCTGTTGCAGAGAAAAGCGGCAACTTTATCTTGGACGAAGGCGCAAGTGAACGCATCGACGTTGCTGGAAAACTTCGGATGCTCAGCCAACGTATCCCGGCAACAGCTTGTTTTGCTCACGTCGGAATCCAAACCGATGAGAACAAAGCGACCTTGGCTTCAAGTGCGGCGGAATTCAGCAACATTCTTACCGCCCTGCAAGAGGGATCACCTGAAATTGGTATCCCATCCAAAGAAGGCGATTTCACTGTATTGCGCGCCTTAAAAACGGTTCAAAACGTTTGGCAGCCGCTGCAAAAGAACATCGATAACGTCATCGATTTGGGCGGGTACAAATGGTCCGTTGCTTATGTAGCGAACCAAAGCGTGCCTTTGCTGGACGAATCGAACTGGCTTAGCAGCGTTCTGATCGGAGAATATTCCGACCCAGCCGTTTTGTTGCAGGCCGACGCGCTGACAATCGATATCGCAGGGCGTCAACGCACCTTGTCGCAGCGCATTGCCAAATCGACATGCTTGTATTCGACTGGACTGGAAACGGTCTATGCTGGTCAAGAACTTGTCGAAGCTCGTCAACACTATGATGCGTCTTTGAATGCTCTGCGCTTCGGGATGCCAGAAGCCGGTATCCAAGCCAGCAAGAGCGCTCAAATCAATTCAGAGCTCGACGAAATCTTGGTTCAGTGGGGCGGTGTGCAATCGATCCTTGATGCCGTCGTCGCTGGAAAAGCCGTTTCTGACGCCGACCGTGAAGAGGTTCTTAACGTCATGAACGCGTTGACCTTGGCAATGGAAACAGTTGTGATCCATTACAACGATGAATCGAAGCTTGGTCTTTGACACATTCTGGTTAATACGAATCAAAAAAGCGCTTCAATGAGGCGCTTTTTTTTGGAAATTGTTTCAGTTTTTCGCGGTTTTCGTGATCAAAAATCCGGTTTTTGCTTACGTCAAGTTGAAACTGTACTCTCATAAGTAGATTATTTCACACACCTAAAATTTGCCCCAAATTTGCCTGATCTGCCCACCAAACATATTAGCGTCAACCAACCGATCGCCTTCTTTTTGGGCAATGTCGGTTCATAAAAAACTTTAGTCGGCTCGAGCAGCGCGACGATAATCATAGGAAGGAAATGCTATGATCAAGAAATCGGTTTTCAAACAAACAAGCGCAATGTGCGCTTTGGCCATTGCAGGCGTTGTCGCAATGCCAGCATCAGTTTTCGCCGATCAGGTTACTCTGAAGTCTTCTGACGGAACGGTTAACATCGTCGGCGACTTTCAAGGCTTTGAAGAAAACGCATACATCATCAAAACTGGTCTTGGTGAACTGCGTATTTCAGCCGAACGCGTGCGTTGTGAAGGCGACGCTTGTCCCGTCTTTGAAACAGCGTCTGCGGACACCATCATTGCCGGTTCCGACACTGTTGGTCTTGGTGTTATGCCTCTCCTTCTTGAAGGATACGCAGGCTTCCTTGACGCTGAATCGACTGTAACAGCGACGTCTACGGACGGTGAAATTCTTGCTGAAATGATTGGCGACCAAGGTTTCGGCGATCCGCTTGGCAGCTATCTGGTGTCTTCAACTGCGTCAGGCGATGCGTTTAGCAAGCTTCTCGCTAAAGATACTGAAATTGGTATGGCCTCGCGTCGCATCAAACCTGCAGAAGCACGCGCCCTGCGTGATGCCGGTGCAGGTAACATGATCAACCCGACACAAGAACACATCGTCGCGGTCGACAGCCTTGTTGTCATCACACACCCGAATAACCCGATCAAAAAGATCTCGATGGCTCAACTGGCCGACATCTATTCGGGCAAAATCACCAACTGGAAACAGCTGGGCGGTGAAGACGCGAAGATCAATGTATTCCACCGCCAAGACGGTTCGGGTACGCGTTCGGTCTTTGTGAATGCAGTCTTTGGCAAGGACGGCGAAACCGGATCCGTTGATGCACAAGTTGCTGAAGATAACTCGAAAATGGCATCGGCTGTGAACCAGGACGAGCATGCAATCGGATTTGTGTCCTATGCATTCCAACGTGGCGCAAAAGCGCTGTCGCTGGTGAACGAATGCGGGATCACAATGACACCTGACGCGTTCTCGGCTCGGACTGAAGAATACGCCCTGCAACGTCGCCTGTATCTCTATAACCGCGCTGACAATCTGTCAGATTCATCACGCGAATTCCTTGATTTCGTTGTTTCTGACAATGCGGATGGCGTGATTGCGAAATCGGGCTTTATCGGCCTCGGCATCGACAAACGCGATATGCCACTAGATGGTGAACGTGCACGTGCGTTGCTGAACAATGACGTTGACGCCTTTGAAGGCGGCGTAATGCGCGAAATGCTCAGCACGATGGTTGACTATGACCGTCTGTCGACAACGTTCCGCTTCCGTACAGGGTCTTCAAACCTTGACGAACGCGGTCAACTCGACATGAAACGCTTGTCACATTATCTGGAATCAGCTCCAGCAGGCAGCAAAGTCATGTTGGTTGGGTTCACAGACAGTGTTGGCGCCTTCCAAAGCAACCGTGGTCTGTCACAACGCCGTGCGCAGCAGGTTCTTGAGGAACTGAAAACAGTTGCCGGTGATCGTGTCGCTAATGTCGAACTGGCCGCCGCTGGATTTGGCGAAGTGTCACCATCTGCGTGTAACGTGTCCGAAGAAGGACGTCGCATCAACCGCCGGGTTGAGGTTTGGATTTCGAACCAAGCCGGATAAGACCTCAGGGCGAGGGATCTTCTCTCGCCCACCCCACCCCATCAAATCAAATCAAATTTATGTCGTAGGAGCTGCCTCATGTTTAAGGCATTGATGAAGCACGTGTTGGTACTTGGAACCGTCACCGGAACGCTAATGAGCTCTTCTGCTTATGCAGAAAAACACTTGCCGCCCGGAGTACTTGAAAGAATTTCATTTCTCGAAGAAATCGGCGCGAGCGAACGCATAAATTATGCTGGCAAACTTCGTATGCTTACCCAGCGCATCGCCGGTGCCGCATGTTTCGACCATGCAGGTATTGATGTCGAACACTCGGCAAAAGTCTTACACGATGCCACGGTAGAATTCGATCGTATCTTGTTCGGTCTGGAATTTGGCGACGCTGGCCTAGGAATGGTTGGCGAAGAGAAAGACCGCAAGGTTCTTTTCGACCTGAAACAAATCCATGAGCACTGGGATTACTTGCACGTCGAAATCGAAGATATTATCAAGACAGGTGGAACAGACGAAGAAGTCTTGCACCTTGCTCACGAAAGCTATGAGACACTGAAAATCGCCCAACATTTGGTGAGTGTCGTTTCCGGTGAGTATTCCAATCCCGCTGCATTGATGCAGGCGGATGCGCTCACTATCGATATTGCCGGGCGTCAAAGGATGTTGGCACAGCGAATTTCAAAATACGCATGCTTGATCAGCTCTGACTTGGACGTGGAATTTTCCCAAAAAGAAATGGCAGCCAGCCGCGAAATGTACGAAGTTTCACTGAACGCGTTGCGCTTTGGGATGCCGAATGCCGGAATTCATGCAACGGTCGATCCGGAAATTCAGGCAGGTTTGGACGAAATTTTGGAAATTTGGGAAGTTGAAAAACCCATTCTGGATTCGATTGCCGCTGGCGAAGACGTTTCAGATGAAAATTTGGCGCTCATTTTCAACAAGATGAACGAACTTACTGGGCGGATGAACACGCTTGTCGGTCTTTACACCGAGGATTCCAAGCAAGGTTTGTAAACCGACTTTCGCTTTACTGTAACTTGATGAAAACCGGTGCCGTTTCCAAACGGCTCCGGTTTTTTTGCCTTTACCAAAGCGTTTCTTGGAATTGATTGATCCGCAAACGCAGGATGACATGAAACAAGCGCCAGTTGTCCGGCGAGGTCAATGAAAAGGCATTGCGTTGGGTTGATCCTGCCCGGTGCTGCATGTGGGACCACAACAGCCGTGTTTACAGTCTGCTGAACGACGAAAACTGCTGCGATCTTTTCGACAGGGTCCGCGTACAAGGACATGAGGAATTTGCAGCAATCGTGCGCCCTGTGGATGATCCAGCGTTTGGATCCGAAATGGACTGTGATGCGCGCCGTCATTTCGCAGCGTCTTGGTTGCAGACGAATAGCACCGCAATCTGATCGATGTGCGCGACTTGTCCGACGAAGAAGCGTTTCGCTGGGTGACATCGAAATCCGAGATCGTGCGGGTATGTCCGGTTACGCGTTCGATTGATTACGTTGATGCGGTGGCGCTGTTATATGGCGGTCGCCAAAAGGCGATGGCCGAACGTCTCGAGGTCGGCCAGCTTTGGCTGTCGCGCCATTCGCAATTCACGAGTTGCCTCTTGGCGTTTTATGTTGTGGAACGTCGCGCACTTTTGACTCGATGAACCGGATTTTCTGAATCGTATCAATGGGCCGCCTCAGGCAATACTGACCCAAACCACCCGTTCGCTGCGTACCGCATGAACTGGCGCAGTGAGGGACTTTGCTGCCCTCTGCTGCTGGTGTTTCAATGTCCGGTTTGCTGAACCGTTCGAAAACGGTGGTTTTTGGAATAGGCGTTAACACCTACTATATGGCTAGGCTTGCCATCCTTAAGACCCCCGACTTAGTGTGCAAAGATGAAACGGCAGACATTCAATCACCTTTATCAGGATGAGGTATCAGACCCTCTTTCCTCACTCGGCTTTGAAGGCATCGGAGGAAAATCACTTAGATATTCAGATGGTATACGCGACCTTAGATTCATTAATTTGGGGGGAGGATTTCGCAAGGTTGGTGCTCTACGGACAATGATATGTTTTCGACATCAATTCCTCCAACCGCTTCAAAAAAACCATATGGAAGCGGATGTTTTCGACGTAACAGAATTTCCTAGAAAGCTAACATTCCACGATTTTTCAGGAACGTTTGTCCCTCCAAGTTATCGAAGCAACGATTTTCATAGATGGGGATACGATAGTCTAGAGTATGCTGATGAGACCAAACAAAATGTGTCTGAACGTCTGCAAAAAATCCGAGTTCTTATCGCCGAGCGGGTCTTGCCGTGGGTCAAGACTCTGACGCCGGAAAGCGAACTGAAGCAGCTCGAAGGACGCGGATATTCGACTTGGTACGAAGTTAAATGGATCGCCGACTACAAAAGCTTCATCGCTGAAAATGCTTCAACGGAGGATAAGTAGGGGTTTGGTACGGTACCGATTGCATTTACCCACCTTCCACAAACCCTCCATTTTGACACGACCGCAAACCTCCTCGATTTGCACTGTCAAAAATCCCTGCCAAAACCCAAGCAGCTATTGAACGTTTTTGGTTCTTTCGCGATAGCAGACATCCGTGCAGCGCGCAGCATTGGTCACATCGGACTCTCAACCGCCATTCGCCGCGATCTGCACGAAGGTCAGCTATGCCGATTTTCTTAATTTTGGATCAGTTGTTGACGTAAAGGTCAAATTCGTCTGACGTTTCACACACGGTCAACCAAAGTCGCTGTTCTGGTCCATGCGGCGCTCGCTAAACAACTTAAAGTAGATTCACTACTTTGCCGTGAGGTTCAAAACCATCCGATCCGAATCACTGATCCCGCGAAACTCTCTTAAATATTGGTAAACGGTTGAAATTTGTCATCTTTGCGGCAAGGACGTTCAACAAATTCTTGTTTCAGTTCCGTTTGTTTCCTGATTTTACGGGGAAAATACGATCTCAAGGAACAAATAAGCCAAAACCGTGTTTAGAAACTTGACTGGTCCGCACCCTAACAGCTTATAAGCGCCAAGAGTGTTCTGCGTGGGTGCAGGGTGGTTGTTGTGTGTTTTAGGCTAGTTTCAGCCGATACATATATTGAAAAATACGGTCGTCGATTTTTAAGACACGCGACCGATTCACCACCTGAGATTGTATGCGCCTGTGGGCCGCTCAAATGATAATTGCGGTGTTTTGCCGTGCGTGAGTGAAAAACTGTTCTGATTGTTTGAATTCAACAGAGCGTCCAGGGGGTCAGTATGACTGATGTAAATTATGGCGACAATCTCATTTTAAATGGAGATTTTGAGAACAACAACCTTGGCACTCGTGGCTGGGGCACGTTCCAGTCGATCGAAGGCTGGACCGCGACAACCGACAAGATTGAACTCCAGCAGCGCGACTATGGCACTGGAAATACCAACGGCAACGCCGTCATGGAACTTGATGGTGGGCGCAACGCCACTGTCGTTCAGAATGTGACGATCGACGAAGCGGGCACATTCCAGTTCTCCCTTGATTACGCGATGCGCGGAACCAATGCGGACACGAACGGATTTGCTATATACATCGACGGTGTACTGGTCAGAGAAGTCCACCCTAACCAGCCCGGCTTCCAAAAGCTGGAACTAGAGCTGGAACTCGACGCAGGCACATCTCAGATCGAACTTCGTGGTTTGGGTGCGTCCGACGGCGTCGGCACTGTCATTGATAATCTTAGCCTTCGCCAGGTCATAGAACCTGTGGCAACTTGGAACGCGGATAACGGTGTGTACACGGTCCAAGCCGAAGATATGGACCTGAACAACTTTCAAGTTGTAAGCGGTGGCCAGGCCGAAGGCGGCAAACTGGTCAAAATTTCAGGAAACGACGGCAGACTTTCGACTGACTTTGGCGGTGAAAGTGGCACGTACAACCTGACTCTGCGCGCGCAAGACGAGACAGATGGGGTGTCGAGGATCGACATTTATGTTGGTGGTGAATTCCAGCAAACCATTTTGTTAGACCAGCAAAGCAACGGTCGCGGTTCAAACAATAGCGGTTTCACTGACTTCGACGTTGAAGGTTTGGAAATCGAAAACGGCGATCAAATTGAAATTCGCGCTTGGAAGAACGGTGGCGAATATGTTCGTATCGACCAGTTGTCCTTCGAGCCAGTTGAACAACAGCAAGAGCCCGACGGACTTGTTTGCCTCGACTTTGAAGGTCTCGCAGCCGGTACTGTGATCGGAAATCAGTTCGACGGCGTAACAATCTCAGCGCAGCGCGATGGCGAGGGTGGCTCTAACAGCAGCTCGCCAAACGATGCGATGATCTTTGATGGCGCGAACCCAACGGGTGGCGACACAGACCTGACTGCCTCTGGCGACAATGTTCTGATCATTTCCGAAGACAATGACAGCAATGACCCGGACGATAACCGCGATGGCGGCACGATCTGGTTCGAATTCGATTTGCCAGCAACTATCAGCTCCATCAATGTTCTGGACGCTGAAGAAGGCGGTGTGATCCGCTTGTTGAACGAAAACGGTCAACTTATCCAAGAAATCACTATTCCAAGCGGCTTGGACGGCGGCATTCAGACAATCAACATTGGCGTTGATGGCGTTGCGCAAATCGACCTGACGCTGAACGGCTCTGGTGCGATTGACGATCTGAAATACGTTCCAGGCGAAGAGCCAGAACTGGCCTCTGTTGCTGGTACTGTGTTCATGGACAACAACGACAACTCTGTCCAAGACGCTGGTGACATGAACCTCGAAGGTGTTGAGGTTATTCTCTTTCAGTCAGGTGTTGGCCAAATTGCCCGCACCACAACGGACGCAAACGGCAACTACCTGTTCGAAGACGTGACACCTGGCGCGGGCTTCCGCGTTCAGTTCGACAACGTCGACGGCAAAGAGTTTGTTGATGTGAATGTTGGCAACGACGACACCATCGACAGCGATGCAATCGTGAACCCCAATGGCGCATCGACTGAGCGCTTTGATCTGGCACCGGGTGAGGACAAAACTGACCTTGACGCGGGTGTTGAGCAGATCGACACAGGTGATGCCTCCTTGGCGGGTGTTGTGTTTATGGACAACAACGACAACGACGTTGAAGACGCGGGCGATATGCGTCTTGAAGGTGTCGAGGTTACTTTGTTGGACGGCAACGGTAACGTGGCTGGCACGGCAACAACTGACGCGAACGGCGCGTACGAGTTCCTTGGTCTCGATGCGGGTGACTACACAGTGCAGTTCCCAACAGATGTGAACGGCAAAGTGTTGGTTGGCCAAGACGTTGGAAACGACGACACAATCGACAGTGACGCGGATCAAGGGTCGGGCCTCAGCCAGACTGTGAGCCTGAGCATTGGTCAGCGTATCGAAGACATCGACGCAGGTGTTGAAGATCC
>JBDWUA010000010.1:0-308157 GCA_039984715.1 Paracoccaceae bacterium
GGTGGAGTTCGTTGGAATAGTCGCCGCCCGGCGTGCTGAGCCGGAACGTGTCGTTCCCATTGCCGCCCTCCAACCGCTCAACCGCACCACTGCCTGATCCCTGCAACGTGTCATTGCCCTCACCACCATAAAGGCTGGCCGAGCCGGACTCGTTGGTCAGTCTATCATTGCCATCGCCGCCATAGAGTAGATCGCTTCCGGATCCCCCGTATAACACATCGTTATCTAGGCCACCGTAGAGAATATCCGCGCCACCGGCCCCATCGAGCGTGTCATCGCCGCCAAAACCATGGATCGAATCGTCGGTGTTTAAACCCCCGAGCGAATTTGGGCTGTTGTTTCCAATAATCAGCGCCATGCGAGCCACCTTTCTAAAGTGAGGTCTTGGTGTGTTGGGGTATTTCCGTTCATTGTGCGAACACCGTTTGAGAACGCACAGGCGGGTGTCGGAGCGTCGATGTCATTGATTTATTCAAGGCACGGCGCTGACCAGTAGCAAGCAAATCACCGTGTGAAGCGGCCTCTGAGATCAGAGTGTTTAGGTCAACACCTGTGGCAACGGCCATACGTACTCCAAATCGCTTAAACGAAAATTCAATCAAAAAAGAAGTCTACTTTGCCAGAAAATGCTATTTGTAGCAAGTCTTGGCACCTTTTGGGCGAGTCATTAACCTTTAATTATCGTGTAAGCTGAAGTCCCCGCGGAAAGGGTAATGGCCGTGGTGGACAATTACAGCTGTTTCATCACACCAGATGTCGCCGCCGCAGCCCTCGACCCAACGGCGACAGAACGACTGATCCTCACCATACATCAGGATGCCCTTGGGATCGGTCACGTGGCTGAAAAAGTCGTGGAATTTCGCCCCTGCATAAAGCGGCAAGTTGTCGTGGCGCGGGCGCGGACGCGCAACACCCTCAGCGATCATAGTTTCGGGAACTGTTCTTTCAATAAGCATCATTCCGGTACCTGCCCCCGGAACCGTTCGAAATCCGTTACGGAATTTAGAGTGCCATGGGTCCGCATGGTTTAGGCGCTTTTGGACGTTGTATGTCAGTGCCTTGGCCAGCAAATCCTGTGTCGACGTCCGTTCTGAGCTGTGATCGGAGGCCTCGTTTTCGATAAGCTTGCGTAGTTTTTCCAGCGACAGATTGCGCTGTGGGTAGGCCGCGCAGGTGAACGCAGCGCCGAATTCAATTAGTCGAAACACCACAGACGGCTCGAACGACATATCGCCGTCAATCAAAAGTGTGTGGCTGAACGTGGTATCCGCGAAAAACTGTGACATCAGAGCATTTCGGGACATGACGATATCAGACCCTTCAAACGTTTTGATGGCAAAGGCAATTCCGCTTTCCCGCAAACGCTGAGTCAGCCCGATCAGTGCAACCATGGTTTCCGTCCGAACATATCCAGAGGTCGGCATTGCGATCATAATTGTTGGCATAAATTCACTTTCTGAAGCCGTAAATGACAGCTTATGCCCATAAATTCCGATTGCAACGAAAGTTGCCTTTGCGCGCCCTTGCCCACCTATATGCGACCCCGCGCATGAAGTGGCACCACTGACTGCACCGGATTGACAGCGTTGTCGGAACGGTGAAATCTTGTCTGATTGAGGGTCGCGTAACCATGAAAAATGACAAACTATCAACGCTTTCTGGCGAATCTGCGAAGAAGGCTGCAATCGCTGCACATCGAAAAGATGACTTGGAATCCGCGAGCCAACTTTATTACAGGGCGTTGATACAACTGCCCGAAGACGTCGAGATTTGGACCAATCTGGGCATATTGTTCCGAACCCAAAAGCTTATCTTCCAATCCTTCCGAGCGCAGAAAAAGGCGTTTGATCTTGATCCCGACAAACTCTCTGTTTGCTTGAACTTTGCCAATATTTTGGATGACATCGGACAGCATGAAAAAGCGATTGAGTTGCGCAAGCAGTTGGTCAACGCGACGCCAGATAACGTAGAAGCACATGTTATGCTGATCCGTTCGTTACGGTTGGCCAGACAGATGGATGCCGCAGAACAAGCCGTGGCAGAGGCTTTGCACCTGTTCCCTGACAATGCGGATATCCTGTTTTACAAATCGACCATGTTGCTGTCGCAAGGTCGATACGCTGATGGGTTTTTGAATTACCTTTGGCGGTTTGAAACCGATCAGATTGATGTTCCAACGGATAAAATAAGTCGGTGGACAGGTCAAAACCTCGACGGCAAGCGGGTGTTGGTGTTGCCGGAACAAGGGTTCGGAGACACGATCAATTTCACGCGCTTTCTGCCGCACCTGAAGTCGCTTGGTGCGACTGTCCATCTGGTGTGTCGCCCGCCGGTGTTGCGGCTGTTGCAACGGGTTAAAGGGGCTGATGCGGTGATCGAAAAGACGTCACCGGGGGCCGAGTACGATTATTGGACCACCGCTTTGGACATTCCGGTGGATTATTTCCTGCGCAAAAACGAGATTCCGGAACCGATCCGTCTGACACTGCCCGATCCTGCAAAAAGACGCGCCCAAAAGATGATCAACGCGCATCAAAGTAAGCTTCGCATTGGATGCGTCTGGGCCGGGTCCGAAGGGAATGACCGCAATACAATGCGGTCGTTTTCACATCAAAATTTTCTTCCACTGGCCAAAATTCCCGGCATTCAGATGTTTTCCTTGTACAAGGGGCCACGTCTGGACAGCTATTACAAAGATGGCACAGCGGCATTCGTTCTGGATACGGCCAGTACAGATCAGGACCTTGCCGATTGCGCAGCCACGGTCGCGGAAATGGACATAATCATCACCGCTGATACGGTGACGGCGCATATCGCGGGTTCGTTAGGTATTGAGGTTTGGAACCTTCTGCATTGGGAGCCTTTCTGGCTTTATGGAACGGCGGGGGATCAAACGGATTGGTATCCATCCATGACCCTTATCAGGCAATCCAGACCCAACGATTGGAACGATGTGTTCAAAGTGGTTGAACGAAAGTTGCTGGACCGATTGGCCACCCGATCCGGTGACGGGACATGAACATTCACATCCCAATCTCAGTTGGTGAATTTTTGGACCGGTTGACCATCCTCGAGCTTAAATACGAACACGCACCAGACGGCGCCTTGAAAGACGGCATCCAAAATCAAATCAACCAATTTAATGATGCAGCAGCGCCGGTCGCCGCCATAATAGAGTCATTGACCCCTCTGCGCCGGGAATTGGGGGCAATAAATGCCCAATTGTGGACCGTGGAAGATGACCTGCGGGCGAAGGAAAGCGCGCAGGTATTTGATGAGGAATTCATAACCTTGGCCCGATCCGTCTATCGGTTGAACGACCAACGTGCGGCGCTCAAGAAACAGATGGATCAACAGGCCGGTTCTGATTTCAGCGACGCAAAAATCTATCGGACCGCGCCCCCCGACGGCTAAGCTGGCGTTACTTTTTACGCCGGGGCTTTGGATAAAGAAGCTGTTCTGGCCTGCGTTCCTCGGCATCTCTGAACAAAGAGAACGTCTGATTGACGAAATTGACCGCCCCCGAAATCATTTCGAGGTATTCCAACAATTCGTCTGTGCGTTCGGCTTCGACCATTTGGACGGCACGGTCCTGCGGTTCCGTTTCAAGCTGCACATAGAACAACGGTTCCCCGCGTTTCAGGTTTATCTGTCGGGATGTGTCATGCCATTCAAAGGCCCAAACGATGGCGCGCGGCCAAACGTGTACCGGAAAACGGCCGCCAAAAATTGTGCCCGGCAATGCCTCGGAGCGGTAATGCATGAATGGGGCCAACTGGGACAGGTAAACGGGTTCATCGGCGACAAAAATGTATGGCAAAGCCAGTTGCAGCGTTGGTCGATCCGGATAGCGCCATTCCGCTTCGGGGATCAGGCTGAGCAGTTTGCTCAAGTGGTTCCACCGCACTGGGCTTTCGTCCCCCAGAAGATTGACCAATGCGGGCACGCCCTCTTCGGTGCGCTCGAATTTCAGGCTCAGATCGAATGGGCAAGCAATCTCAAAATAGCGGCTTTCTAAGTTCATAATTGCCGGGCAACGCGATGCAGATTTGGCATGTGTGCGGCTCATTTCGACCGAACGCACGCGCGCTGGCGGCTTGTACATCACTCCGCCCTTGTTGGTCCCCAATAGCCATCCGACCTTAACAGGTTCACGCGTTGGTCCGTCTTTATACATCGGTGTCCCTCTGAAAATGCGCGTTTCACATCGATCGCCCGTCTCATCGCGAGACAAAGCCCCATAATCGCGAAAGAAATACCCGAACCGGCCTGCAGATGCACAGTTTTTTAATCCATGGGGGTCAATCAGGTCATCAAATGATGCCTAAGAACTGCGCCACCAATCATTTGGACCTTCGATCTTTTTGAATTGTTTAAGAACAAATTTGTTGTCGCGCGGCAGGCAAAGCACATTAACGCTGAGGATGTTCCCAAACACGTTTTCGGTGTCGCCACGGTAATTGTTAGGGCTGAACATCGTGGGCAAATGCCAATAGGCGGAATAATCCATCTCTTGAATCAACCGGATCAAATCGGGGGATTTTTCGCGGCGGTCATTCTCAAGATACAGCAGCGGTTGGAATTCGGCGATCGTTTGGCGTGCGCCCAATAACACCTCGCGCTCCATTCCTTCGACGTCTGCCTTGATCAGATGACACGCGTTCAATCCCAATGAATCGATGGTTATCGACGGGACAACGTCGCCTTTCCCTTGTTCAGCGACAGACACGCCCCCAAAATTTCCCGGCGCATCAAAATTCGCCACCGGAACGATTAACTGTCCGGGTTCCGACCCCAGTGCAGCCTGCCATGTTTCGGTGTTGGATATGCCGTTCAGCGCCAAGTTACCACAGAGCATTTGAAAGACTTGCCTTTGAGGCTCGAATGCCAATACGCGTCCGTTTGGGCCAACCAACTGGGCGAACTGCAACGTAAAACACCCTAGGTTTGCACCCGCCTCAATCACGGTCTGACCCGGCCGAACTATTGAATTGTAAAACTGTGCCTCAACTGGCGAAAACTCACCGTATTTGACCAATGACCGCCCGATGTAGACGTCATTTGGATTGACCATCATGCGCCCGTATCGGCCATCTATTAAAACAGGTTTGATCATCGATGAAGCATCTCTGACGGAAAAAGCCGCGTGTTCGCAAATGACGCCAATACCTGCCATCACCGCGTGTCACTTGGAACGATAATGCAGAGACGCCTCTCATTCTACTGTTGTTTGCACAATGTCCCTGGCACCGGGCATCAGAGCACAACGCCCTATTCCAACACTCTGACACAAGCGGTTTCAGATGATTACTGGCAAAGGCGAATTAATCGGATAAGCTCCTTGCGGATTGCTCTGGTTGAACTAATGGCGAGGCACAGTTTTAACCGATGACTTCGACCGCGGCCATTTATTATCATCCTGACATTGTTGAGCGTGCAGACACGTCACTGGTCGGTCGGCGCGCGGCTGGTACGTCATTCCTGAGGGGGTACATCCAGCACGTTCAGGCAGATGTCGTGCATTGCGTCGCTGATACGCAATCCGCGATCAAAGAATTCTCTGGCATATGCGCACAGAACGATTGGGCAGGTGACGTTGTTGGCTGGTTGCAGGATGATCCAAAGGCATTGTCAAACCCCAGCACGCTTTTTGTTCCCGGTCCTTCACTGGCAACATTCGCGTGGACACGGCGCAGTCGGGCCAACAGCTATGCGCTTTGCGGTTTAACTCACACGTTGTCTACGAAAACCATTCAGACGGACTTGGCCAATCTGTTGTACGCACCGGTCGAACCCTTTGACGCCATCATCTGTACCAGCACAGCCGCCAAGCGCGTGGTCGAACACCACCTTGATGCTGCCGAGGAATACATACGCACGCGTTTTGATACACATAAAGTCCCCCGGCCCCTTTTGCCCACAATCCCATTGGGCATCGAGACGTCCCGCTTTGCGCCCAACCCAGTGACACGCCAGACGATGCGTCAACGGCTCAGCCTATCCGACGACCAAATCGTGCTGATGACGATGGGACGCCTATCAACATTTGAAAAGATGAGCCCCGGCCCGATGTTTTTGGCCTTGGAACGCGCAGCACGTCGCATTGGGCAAAGGTTGGTGTTGCTGATGGTCGGTTGGTTCAAGGGTAAGACCATGGAAAAGCTGCATAAAACCATGGCCGCCGCAATGGCACCAAGTGTTGATGTTCTGTTCGTTGATGGCAGAGACGAGACATTGCGTTCAGATATTTGGGCCGCAGCGGATATTTTCACGCTGCCCGTTGATAATATCCAAGAAACCTTTGGTCTTGCTCCGATTGAGGCGATGGCAGCCGGACTGCCGGTTATATGTTCGGACTGGAATGGGTTCAAAGATACGGTAGCGCATGGCGAAACAGGATTTCGCATTCCAACTATGGCCCCATCCCCCGGTGGCGGCGATGATCTCGCCGCCCGACATGGCTCTGGTCAGGATCGTTATTCGCAATACCTGATGACGATTAATCAGCAGACGTGCATCGACATCGGCGCGTATTCTGAGGCCGTTGTTCAGCTTGCCACTGACGCGTCGCTGCGCAAGAAAATGGGCGATGCAGGGCGAAAAAGGGCGATTGAGCTGTTCGATTGGAGCGTTGTCATTCCTCAGTACCAATCCCTGTGGGCCGAGCAAACCGAGATTAGATTGAGTGTCGCGGCGAACGAAGCACAGGCGAAACCGCGCAATGCGCTTTCTGAGTTAGACCCCTTTCAAACATATGCACATTATCCAACCACAACGATTTCACCAAAAACGGAAATACGCGCCCCAGTTCAGGTTGAACATGAGGAAATCCATCGCTTGCTTATTCTTTCGGGGGCCCACGCGATTGACCGCCCCATCGCAAGCCCAACTGAATTGGCCAGCCTTCAAGCTGTGGTTCATCAACAAGGCGTTTTGACACTCAGCGAGCTTTCGGACCAGTGCAACGTACCGATCATCCGGGTTCAAGGCCTTGTTCTGTGGCTTGCCAAATACGGTCTTGTCACCATCGATTTTGGAACGGGCAAAACCACATGATCATCATCAATGCAGGCGTACCGCGGTCGGGTACCGTGCTGGTTAATTCCATTATTCGCAATCTATTTCAGGACGTCACCCCAAGTATTTTGCAAGAAAATCCCAACGAGGATGAACTGCTTCCTCTTCTTAAAAAGATCATATCAAACGGTGAGGATAAAACCCGGCCTTGCTTGATACACACCCATTCTTGGTCGAAAGAGATTTCCACAGTTCTGGCGGCTCATTCAAACAAACGCGTTCTTGTGAATTACAGGGATCCGCGGGATGTTGCCGTGTCCCTCATGAAGCTGCACGATCATGATTTTGAATACGCGGCGCGCCTGACAGAGGCAAGTTTCGCGCAAATTGCAAAATGCATTAGAGGAACTCATAATTTGGCGTTGCCTTATGAATTACTCATCCCCGGGAAACGATTGGCGATATACCAAATCGCACAGTTTTTGGGATTTCGACCTTCAATGCGCCAGATTTCCATAATTGACGAAGAAACCAGTATCGAAAACCATCGATCTATTATGAAGAGTGTACAGGACGGTACTTTAAAAACCATAATTCGAAAACACAATTCAAACCGAGTTCTTGCCGAGGATAGCGTCACATTGATCAACGATCGTCATATCCAATCTGGTGCATCAGGACGTTGGCGCGAGGAATTTCCGTCAACCCAACATGAATTGATAACAGGTCGTTTCACACATATTCTGGACAACTTTGGCTATGAATAGATTGGGTTCGATAACAAGAACCCAAAAATCGACACCAGTTGAAGGTTTTGCATGACAACACTCAGGAAAAAAATTGCCAAGGCAGAGGCCTTATTGTCCGAAGCGTTTGCGGAATATTCTGCTGCCCTCAAACAAAACACCGGCAGCGAACGCGGAGCATTGAATCAGGAATGTTGGAATTTGCGACTGATGACTGGCGAGCTGCGCGAGTATTTCAGTCAAAGCGGCCAAGATTGGTTTGTTGATAGAATGCTGACGAAATCCAAGGAAGGCGGTGTTTTTGTCGATGTTGGCGGGTTTGATGGCGTAACCGGTTCAAATACGCTGTTTTTTGAAACGTTTCGACGATGGACCGGGGTGTTGATCGAAGGGGTCGACGAAAACCTAGAACGCGCAATCAATATACGCCGGTGCCCGTGTATCGGCACGGTCGTGACGGGCGATGGGGCCCCTGTTGAATTCCTTGAAGTGACCTCTGGGTACCGGCAAATGAGCGGGCGATTGGATACCTATGACCCTAACCTTTTGGCGCAGGTTCGGGCACATCCCAAGCACAAAGAAACTGTGCGGACCGTTCCAACACGAACGCTTGTAAGTATATTGCAGGAATTCGATATCACTGAGGTCGACTATCTGTCGCTGGATATTGAAGGGGCTGAACAAGATATATTAGAGACCTTTCCGTTTGATCGAATTGAGATTGAATTTCTCAGCATCGAGAACCCAACGGCGTCTCAATCCACTAGCGATTTCATGAGATCGAAAGGTTTTAAGTTGAAAGAATTTTTGGGTGCGGACCAAATTTATTGCCGAATGTGATCGCTTTAATGTATCATGAAGAATTTAATATGAAAAGAAAATGACAAATATGCCCGTGCAATTGAATGACACGAATGTTGGCCATACTGCCCATTTTTGCGACCCCATGGACACGACAATGGTTTTGTCGTTTTTGGATCACATTGAAAGCCAATTCAATGCAAAGCCTTCGATCTTGCATGGCATGTATTCGGATAAATTTGCAGAATATCGAGCTACTGGAAAAAAGAGAATCGGAGGATTTTTGACAAAATCCGCTAAACGTCCTGCGAGTGATTTTTTCATATTCCGATTTTCTTTGGAAAACCACGAGATACTAAAGGGGTTCCGCATTTCAACGCATAGCTTGGTTGATGGCAATTCTTATTCTTTGATCGATGTCTCCTTTTCTATGGATCAAGATCACTTAGGTCACATTGAGAAAATTGGACACACGATTGCAAAGCTAACCGGAAAGGTATCTGGCTTTTCTCTCGGTGATGTTCCATATGACTTCTTTTCTTCATACGCAAAAGGATCAGTGGGGTTCATTGATAGTTTCCCCAATTGTGATGAGAGATTATACAAGGCATTCGACAATGAGCTTTTTTGGTATGGGCGTTTAGCCCGCCAAATTGACTTGGAAAATAGATATGGATTATTTCGCAACATCTATCCATACAATTTCCTTTGTGAGGAAAAAATATTCACTTTGAAAAATATTTTCGAGTGCTCTCAGTTCCCAATACTCAGTAAAGAAACAGAGGATCGTCACAAGAAGCGTTCAAAGCTCTTTGGTGACAGAAAGAAACCGATACTACCTGGGACGTTAACTGACCTTGGCAATCACTCTGCGCTTTGGTGTGTTCCTAATGAAGAAAGGAAAGCTACCTTCGCCATTCTGGAAGCGGCAAATATGATGATTTATCGATTTTTTATCGATCATAACGACCTTTTCCCTACGGATCAGCTTGTGGAAGATTGACCCATTTGCAGGTGACTATGACAATGGGGATACCAGCACATGGTCGCAAAGCGTAATCCAGTTTCATCTGTCGAAAAGCAGAGCGTCTTGGATATTTCGAATGCATCGATGCAGGATGATCGACTGGTTCCAGCCAAGGGGCCTCGATCAAGAGCGATCCAGATTTATGTGAGGGTTTTGAATTCATTGTCGCTGTGATGGCGATGGTGTCGTGGATAAGGTTGGCGTAGGCTGGTCAAACACATCAATATTCTTAGCATTTGGACATACCCACAGTGGCAATTTACCTTATTCGACACGCTCAGTCGGCGTTTAATGCGGTGCACGACGACCCAAACATGCCTGATCCGATGATCTTTGATGCGCCGATTACGGCGCTTGGGGAATCTCAGGCGCGGCAGGTGCGGGGCGAAGTTGAAACGCTTGATCTTGAGCATGTGATTGTTTCGCCATTCACCCGCACCTTACAGACGGCCCATTTGATTTTTGGAGACAGGTTCCCGTTTCAGATCAATGCGGCGGTGCGTGAACAGCTTTGCAACAGCTGTGATATTGGCAGCCCGCCTGAGCAATTGGCCGCGCTTTACCCGCATCTTGATTTTACGCATCTGGAAAAGCGTTGGTGGCATAAGGGTGAAGAAGATCACCGTGGATTTTCGGTCGAACCGGAAGATGTCTTGCAAAGTCGCGCGCGTGTGTTTGCCGAGGGGCTAAGGCGCGATGGTGTTCATTCCACTGCGATTGTCACGCATGGGAATTTTATTCGAGCGTTGACGGGCATCCAGCCGAACAATTGCGAAGTGGTCAAGTTCGACCCACACGCGGCTTAAACCAATGAGCGCCAGAGCGTTGCGTAATCGCTAAGTTGTTGCGTGTTTTCGGGCGGTTGCAGGGTGTCGGGTGGCGTGATGCCGGTCTTTGATCCAAACAGCAATGCGGCACCGATGCTTGTTCCGGTGGCGGATGGGCTGTGGCAAACAGGGCGACCCGTTGCGGCGTGCAGCATGGCCAGATAATGGCGGTTCGCGGCAAACGGGCCTTCGACGATCGTTGGGCCGTTGGCTCCGGTCAGGGACAGGCATGTGTCGGTCATGAGGGCCAAATAGAACGACAGCGCGACAAAGCGTTGATCTGATCCGACAGGAGGTTCAGCGCCATGCCATTTCATGGTTCGGCCCGGATACGGCCCCGAAGATGGTTCCACAGCGGGCAAGAGCATACAGGCGTCCGCAAGCACCTGAGCGGTTGCGTCAGGTCCGTTTGATAGCGGTTGGCCCTGTTGGATCAATTCGAATTCACGTCCACCCATGAAACGCGCAGATGGAACCGCATTGCCCAGCGCATTGACGTTGATCAAGGTATCGCGGCGCGGGTCCAATTCTGTGTCGGTTCCGCCCATGGTCATTGCGATGACCCACGTTCCCGTGGACACCACAGAAAAGGGCGGGCTTCGTTGCAGCACGTGCGGATACAAGGACGCGTTGGAATCGTGAATGCCGCACATGACGGGTGTGTCTGGCGGCAGGTTCGTGGCCGCTGCAATTGTGGGAAGGATGGAGCCGAGACGTTGCGTGGAATTTGAAACTGGGGCCATCTTGTCGGCAATGCCGAGCTTGTCAACCAAGTCAGAAAACGTGCCCTGTCGCGGCAACCAAAGATCGGTGTGGCATCCGATTGAGGTGACATCGCTGGCGATTTCCCCGGTCAATCGGTGCCCCCAATACTGTGGGTAGGTCAGGATATGTGCGGTACGGGATTTTAGGTCAGGATCGGTCTGAAACATCCAATGCAGTTGCGCCCCGACATTCAGGCCGTTTGGCAAACGTGGCGACCCAGTTTGTTCGAAAGGTGGGCGAATGGCATCATACTCTGCGCCAGTTTGGGCGGGCCCATCGTGTTCGTAATCCAGCACCGGGGCAGCAAGCTGTCCGTCCTGATCAAGCAGGACAATGCTGGCCCCATGGGTTGTGATCGAAATGCCGTCGATCTGGTGGTCTTTATGGAATTGACGCAGTGCAGCCAGAAGAAATTCCCATATGCCCTCCGTATCAAAGCAGGGCCATAACGGGCCAGAAATAACGGTATTGGGACGTGTCAGGACGTCGATTTCCGTCATAGTTTTCAGATCGACCAAGGCGAGTTTCGCATTGGTTTTGCCGATATCGATGACGGCGATATGTCGTCGGGCAGTCATGGCATATGGAACACGCGGGGCAAAGCGACCGCGACGGGTTCATTGTCGTCGTTCGTTTCCATCAAGTCAGCCATATGCGACCACCATTTTTGCATAACGGGGTGGTCTGGCAACGCGTCCATGCCGTGATCTGTTGGGCGTATCAACACGCCGATCAACAGGTTCGTTTCAGGGTCTAGATGGATACTGTAATCGTTGACACCTGCGGCCTTTAACAGTGTGACAAGCTCGGGCCAGATTTCATCGTGGCGCCGTTCGTATTCGTCGCGCTTGCCGGGATGCAAACGCATCCGAAATACAAATCGTTCGCTCATGATCCTCTCTTTCGTGCGGCCAGCAATGTCCAAAGTCGGGGCAATGCGATGACCCCGATCAAAAGCAAGCCGATGAAGATCGACATGACAATGCCGGGTACGTTCAGCAGGCCAAGCCCAAACGTCACCAATCCCATGACGAAGGCCGCGATCACCACGCCGGGGATCGATCCAGACCCGCCCAGAATGTTGACGCCTCCCAAAACGACCATGGTGACGACTTCAAGCTCCATCCCTTGCGCGATGCTGGGGCGCGTAGAGCCAAGCCGTGACGTCAAACAGATCGCTGCGACGCCGGACATCAGGCCCGTTAGCAGAAACAAGATGAACTTGACCCGTTGCACGCGGATGCCGCTGAACAATGCGCCGGTTGGGTTATTCCCGATTGCATAAACGGCACGGCCAAAGTTGGTTTTGTGCAAAAGCACCCCGTAGATCACGGCGAGGATGACAAAGATGGCCATTTCAACCGTGAAGACCCAATAGATGTATCCCTGTCCGAACCACGCAAAATCGCTTGGGTATCCGCGATAGGCGTCGTCCCCGAGTATGATAAAGCTGATGCCGCGAAACAGGCTCATCGTGCCGATGGTGACGACGATGGATGGCAAGCCAAGGACCGTTACGAAAAACGCATTAAACGCACCGCACAGCAAACCGACGGTCAGGCCGATCACGACCAGTTCTGGTGTCCCTGCCCCATATTGAACCGCAAGACCCATCGCCGTACTGGCCAAGGCGATAATGGACGCAACGGACAGGTCAATTTCCCCAGAGATGATCAAAAGCGCCATCGCAAAGGCGATCATGGCCTTTTCGGTGAAATTAAAGGTCGCATCGCTTAGGTTCCACGCGTTCAAAAAGTAGGGCGACGAAAAGCTGTTGACCAAGAAGATGGCAATCGCCACGGCAAGCAGCAATGCTTCCCAACTGCGCAAGGTGTTGTGAAGACGGCTGTTTAATTGATTGGGGATGTGGCGTTTTTGGACTGTTGCGTCCGTCATCCTGATTTCTCCGCAGACTTGAGAATGATACGGCCCTTCGTTTTTCCGGCGCGTGCATTAAAGGCCACGGCGATCAATATGGCGCTGCCCGATATGGCCAATTGCCAGAATGGGGAAATATTGATCACCGGAAGGGCATTTTTGACGACGCCCAAGAAGATCGCGCCAAGCACAGCGCCGCCAACCGATCCAATCCCGCCCGCAATGGAAATGCCGCCAATGACACAGGCGGCCACGACTTCCAGTTCGAACCCGCCGGCGATATCGACATAAGCGACCGCATAACGCGCCACCCATAGATAACCGGTCAAACCTGCAAGAGCACCCGACAGAGCAAAGGCCAGAAACTGAGTTTTGCCCACGTTGATGCCGGTATAAACCGCTGCATGTGGGTTGCCGCCAACGGCAAAGATAGACCGCCCCAATGTTGTGCGTGACATCATGACGGCGAAAATGGCGACGGTGATGATCGCCGCCCAAGACAGAACCGGCAGACCCAAGGCAGCGGCGCGTGGGAACCCGGTGAAGGCCTCGCTCATTTCATGTGCGTTGACCCATTTGCCATCTGAGATCAGGAAAATGATGCCTCGAAAGATCGTCATCGTTCCCAGTGTCACGACGATTGGCGGGATTTCCAGTTTCCACACAAGCAAGCCATTGATTGCGCCCATCACGGTGCCCAACAGGATCGCAATGGCGATGATCACAGGGATCGGTAAATCGGGCATTGCGACGTTGATCATCGCAACCACCATTCCAGTCAGGGCCAAGTTCGCGGCCACAGATAAATCGATGCACCGCGTTAGGATGACAACCATCTGCCCCAAGGCCAGAATGATCAGAGGGGCCGTGTCATTGAACACATTCACCAGATTGTCTGGCTGCACAAATCCCGAGAACCGCGTGGAAATCAGCAAAAGCAAGGCGATGATGGCGACGCTTAAGATCGCTTCTCGGATGGGGACAAACCGGGATAACATCTATGACGCCTCTTCCAGTTGATCGGTGACATTTATCCCTGCCGCGTGACGCACCAATGTTTCGGGGGTTAGGTCATCGCCCGACACTTCCGCCTGAATGCGGCCATCGCGCATGACGATGACGCGATCGGACATGCCTATGATTTCAGGGATTTCGGAACTGACCATGATCACAGACAAGCCCGCCGCGGCAAGTTCAGCCATGAATTCATGAACTGCGGCCTTTGACCCGATGTCGATCCCTTTTGTGGGTTCGTCCAGAATGATGATCTGTGGTTGTGTGGCGAGCCATTTGGCAATCACCACCTTTTGCTGATTGCCACCCGACAGGTTCCCAACGTCCTGATCCAATGCGGCCGCTCGTAAATCCAAGCGGGTTGAATAGTCTTGGGCCAGTTTGAATTCTTTGGCCAGCTTCAGGAAACCATTTTTGGATGTGCGACCCAGCGAAGGCAATGTGATGTTCTGAAAGATAGGAAGCCCGATGATTGCGCCCTGTTTTCCACGGTCTTCGGGCACATAGACGATGCCATTGGCGACAGCATCGGCGGGTGATCGGATCACACGGATTTTGTCGTTGATCTTGCACACACCTTTGGATGGTTTGGTGATGCCAAACAAGGATTGCATAAATTCGGAGCGCCCGGCCCCAACCAACCCGTAAAATCCCAGTATTTCACCGCGCTTCAGGGTAAAGTTGATATCTGCAAATTCTGTTGGGTGATCATATCCTACAACCTGCAAGACGTCTTCTGACACATTGGCTTTGCGCGCTGGGAATATGTGATCGACCGTGCGACCCACCATCATTTTGACAAGGGCATTTTCGTCTGTGTCCGCAATCAACCCTTCGCCCACAAATGCGCCGTCGCGATACACTGTATAGCGATCTGCAATGCGGAAAATTTCGTCAAACTTGTGGCTGATGAACAAGATCGCTTTGCCTTGTGCTTTCAGCTTTTCGACAAGCTCGTAAAGTTCGGTGATTTCCTTGTGGGACAGGGCTGCCGTCGGTTCGTCCATGATGACCACGCGCGCCTCAACGGATAAGGCGCGGGCAATGGCCACAAGGTGTTTGTTTGCTATTCCAAGATCGCGCAGACGCGCGCGCGGATCGAAAGGTGCGCCTATGCTGTCCAGCAGTTCAGCGGCGGCGCGTTGCATTTCGCGTTTGTCGATCAGCCCAAAGCGATTGCGGGGGGCGTGACCGATAAAAATATTCTCGGCGACTGAAAGTTCGTCAAACAGAACGGTTTCCTGATGGATCGCCGTGATGCCCATGTTGCCCGCCGCATTGGCATTGGCGAATGTGACCGGGTTGCCATCGATGCGGATTGTACCGTCGTCTGGTTTATATATCCCGGTTAGGATTTTGACGGTTGTGGATTTGCCAGCACCGTTTTCACCAACCAAAGCGGTCACTTGGCCCGCATACAGATTAAGGTGAACCGCATCCAAAGCTTTTACACCCGGAAACGTCTTAGTGATTGAATCCAGGGACACAACGGGCGGCAAACTCTCGTTCATTTCCGCTTTCTTTCAAATCCGGGGTTGGTTTGGTTCAATCATCCCGGCAGGCAATCCTGCATGCCGGGATGATCTGATCAGTTTAGAATATGGACTTGAATGCGTCGATATTGCTGGCGTCGTATACAAACGGGTCAGCCATCGCGCCTTCGGATTTTTCGTCCAGCTTCAATGATCCCATACGGCCCATTGGGATTTCGGCACCTGGCCCGGCCTCTGCACCATTCTTGGCAATCTCATAGGCGAGCATTGCTGCCGAATATCCCAGATCGATTGGGTTCCAAATCGCAAAGGATTGCGACGCGCCGGATTCGATGGCCCCAGCCATTTCGGACGGCAGGCCAAGCCCGGTGACGTTCACCTGACCAACCTTACCAGCGTCAACCACGGCTTGGGCCGCCGCCACGATACCAACCGATGTTGGCGCAATGATCGCGTCAAGATCAGGGTGGGATTGCATCAGGCCAGTTGCTTCGCGATAGGATTTGTCAGCCAAGTCGTCACCGTAGACGGTCGCAACAACGTTGATCCCAGCGTAGTTGCCCATGACTTTGTTCATCTCTTCAATCCAGATGTTCTGGTTGGTGGATGTTGTCGTCGCGGACAGAACGGCCACATCGCCGCCATCTGGCAAGTGATCCGCTGCCAATTTGATGATCATGTTCCCAATCAGCGCGTTTGACGATGGGTTCAAATGCATCTGACGCCCGTCAGCTGCAACGCCACTGTCCCAGCTGATCACTGTGATGCCGCGGCTCATTGCTTTTTTCAACGCAGGCACAAGCGCGTCAGTGTCGTTTGCAGAAATCGCAATTGCGTCAACGTTTTGGGCGATCAGCGCGTTGATGACTTCGATCTGGCCTTCGGCGGTTGTGTCCGTTGGACCGGTATAGATGATTTCCACGTCACCAAGTTCTGCGGCGGCTTCTTCTGCGCCTTTTGCGGCTGCTTCGAAAAAGCCGATACCAAGCGCTTTGACGACAAGCGCAATACGCACGTCTTCTGCCGAAGCCGGTGCGGCGATCATCATTGCAGCGGCTGTTGCTGACGCCATTAGGGTCTTAAATACACTCATGGTTTCCTCCCTGGAGTGGTTTCAATTTGGGGTGGGTTACGTTGCCACTCCCGTCTTTTGGCTTGAGTTTACTGATACGACGACAAGGTTCACTTCGGCGGCCTCAAGCATCGATGCTGTGCGGTCGTCGATGCCATCATCCGTAATGATTGTGTCGATCCGGGCCAGTGGGCACAGGATCAGGCTGGATCGATTGGCGAATTTCGCACTGTCGGCCAGAACGACAAGTTCTTCGGCTTGTCCGATTAATTTCTGTTCTGCTTGGATCAACAAGGGATCTTGTTCCATCAGGCCCAATGGACCGATGCCTTGTGCCCCCATGAACATCCGTTTTGCATAGAAATTACGGGTCACGTCATTGTCGAACGGAGACAGGATAATGTTCTGTTCGCGGTAAATAACGCCGCCGGACAACAGCACAGTGTTGCGTGTGTTTTTCAGCAAATGTTCAGCGATCGGGAATGAGTTCGTGAACACCTGCATTTGGCGCGAGGCCAGCGGATGCACCATCTTGAATGTGGTCGTGCCGCCATTGATGATGATTGAATCGCCATCGTTGCACAGGTCAACTGCTGCGGCGGCAATCGCCTGTTTTTCAGCGTTGTTGATCGTTTCATTGTAAGAGAACGGACGCCCTGCAAGCCCGACAAACGGTGTCGTGGCCAACGCCTCGGCGCCGCCCCGGACACGGCGCAATTTACCGACCTCGTCCAAGGTATTGATGTCACGGCGCACAGTCGCCTCAGACGCCCCGGTCAGAGTGCATAATTCAGCCACTGTCACCAAGGAGCGGTCCTGAACCGCCGACAAGATAACCCTGTGTCTGTCATTCTCGTGCATCGCACATTCCCCGACCGTGATGCGTCACGTTGGATCGAATCGCAAACACAAGTCAATCATTTTTTGTCACCTTCAATCATACTGCGATGCAGCATGATTGATTATGATCGAATGTGATTGACTTGGGCACATAACAAAGGCAGCGTATCCGCAAGCCCAACCATTCAAATCAGACGTTGATGGAGACGATGATGCCCGACCCCAAACAGAGCCAACGCCTTGAAAACAAGTGGGATGAAGGCAAGGCGTCAGGCATGAGCGAACCCGAGAAGTTGCTCTATCGGTCAAACCTGTTGGGGTCAGACAAGCGAATCACAAACTTTGGTGGCGGAAACACCTCAGCGAAAGTGATGCAAGATGATCCGCTGACTGGCGACACTGTCGAAGTCCTATGGGTGAAGGGATCCGGCGGGGATGTGGGTTCGATCAAGATGGATGGGTTTTCGACCCTTTACATGGACAAGTTGAACGCCCTGCGCGGCAAATATCGCGGTGTCGAATTCGAAGATGAAATGGTTGGATATCTTCCCCATTGCACGTTCAACTTAAATCCGCGCGCGGCCTCGATTGACACGCCGCTGCATGCGTATGTTCCGCGCAAGCACGTGGACCATATGCACCCAGACGCGATCATTGCCATCGCCGCGGCCAAAGACAGCAAAGCCCTGACCCAACAAGTGTTCGGCGACAGCATCGGTTGGTTGCCGTGGAAAAAGCCGGGATACGAATTGGGGCTGTGGTTGTCGGATTTCTGCGACAAAAACCCGGACGCCAAAGGTGTCATTCTGGAAAGCCATGGGTTGTTCACATGGGCCGATGATGCGCGTGAGTGTTATGATCTGACATTAGATGTCATTCAGACCGCAATGGATTGGTTTGCAGATCAAACCGCTGGCAAAGCTGCGTTTGGTGGCCCTGTTTGCGAAAGCCTTCCGGCGGATCAACGGCGCGCAGTGGCCGCGAGGTTGATGCCCGCGATACGTGGTATGATTTCAGGACAACAGCATATGGTGGGCAATTTCACCGATGCAGAAACCGTTCTGGACTTTGTGAATGCCAAAGACATGAACCGGCTTGCCGCGTTGGGGACGTCGTGCCCGGATCATTTTCTGCGCACCAAAATCTGTCCCTTGGTTGTCGATTTCGATCCCGGTCAGCCAGATATCGAGGCAACCGTTGCAGGCTTGGATGCCGCCATTGTTGAATATCGCAAGCTGTACAGCGCGTATTACGAGCGGTGCAAGCGGGACGACAGCCCGGCCATTCGCGATTCCAACGCTGTTGTGTATCTGATTCCGGGCGTAGGAATGATCACCTTTGCAAAAGACAAAGCGACGGCACGGATTTCCGGCGAATTCTATATCAACGCAATCAACGTCATGCGTGGCGCGGATGCAGTGTCTGAATACCAAGGTCTGTCTGAACAAGAAGCGTTCGACATTGAATATTGGCTGCTTGAGGAAGCAAAGCTGCAACGCATGCCCAAACCCAAATCCATGGCAGGGCGTGTCGCGCTGGTCACGGGGGGCGCTGGTGGCATCGGGTCGGCCACCGCAGAGCGTTATTTGAAGGAAGGTGCGTGTGTGATGCTCGCCGACATTGATGCAGACGCATTGGTCGATGTCACCGCCACGCTTGCGCAACGATATTCGGCTGATGTGGTGCGCAGCGTTATCATGAACGTCACCGACGAAAACGCGGTGGCAACGGCCTTTGCCGATACATCTGTCGAATTTGGCGGTGTTGATATCTTGGTTTCGAATGCGGGCATCGCCAGTTCAGCCCCGATAACGGAAACCAGCTTGGCGCTTTGGGACAAGAACATGTCGATCCTGTCCACGGGGTATTTCCTTGTCAGCCGCGAAGCCTTCAAAGTCATGCTGGCCCAGAAAATGGGCGGGGCGGTTGTCTTTGTCGCCTCTAAAAACGGTTTGGCGGCGTCGCCGAACGCATCCGCCTATTGCACGGCCAAGGCGTCGGAAATTCATTTGGCCCGCTGTTTGGCATTGGAAGGCGCGCCCGAAGGCATTCGCGTCAATGTGGTCAACCCGGACGCCGTTTTGAAAGGCTCAAAAATTTGGTCAGGGGATTGGCTGAAAGAACGCGCATCGACCTATGGCAAAGACAAAGAAGGCCTAGAAGAACATTACCGCGAGCGGTCTTTGCTCAAGCGGTCCGTCCTGCCCGAAGATATCGCAGAAGCGGCGTATTTTCTGGCCTCTGACCAGTCGGCCAAATCGACGGGCAACATCATCAATGTGGACGCGGGTAACGTCCAATCCTTCACCCGATAAGAGGGACAGATCATGATCAAATCTGACGTCATCGAACAAGAAAACCAAGCAGCTGCCGCCAATCTGGATGCTGATTATGCGGCATTGGGCGAACATCTGGATCGTCGCGGGATCGATATCGAAGTCATCAAGTCCAAAGTCGCGCGCTATGGCGTTGCCATTCCAAGCTGGGGTGTGGGGACAGGTGGTACACGGTTTGCGCGCTTTCCCGGACCGGGTGAACCACGCGACATCTTTGACAAGCTGGACGATTGCGGTGTCATTCAACAATTGACCCACGCGACCCCATCCGTGTCGCTGCACATCCCGTGGGATATGGCCCCGGCCGCTGATTTGAATGCCAAGGCACAGGCGGTTGGACTGACGTTTGATGCGATGAATTCGAACACCTTTCAGGATCAACCCGGACAGGAACACAGCTATAAATTCGGGTCCTTGTCCAACACCAATGCCGCCACACGTCAGCAAGCCGTCGAGCACAATATCGAATGTATCGAGCTGGGCAAACAAATCGGATCAAAAGCTTTGACGATCTGGGTGGGCGATGGATCGAACTTTCCGGGGCAGGCCAATTTCACCCAACAATTCGAACGGTATCTGGACGCAACCAAAAAGGTATACGCTGTCCTGCCCGACGATTGGACCTTGTTGACCGAACACAAGATTTATGAACCGGCGTTCTATTCCACTGTGGTTCAAGACTGGGGCACCAATCTGTTGATTGCGCAGCAACTGGGCGACAAAGCCAAATGCTTGGTCGATCTTGGGCATCATGCCCCAAATGTGAATATCGAAATGATCGTCGCGCGCCTGACTCAGTTCGGTAAATTGGGCGGGTTTCATTTCAATGACAGCAAATACGGGGATGACGATCTGGATACCGGCAGCATTGATCCCTACCGGCTGTTTTTGGTGTTCAACGAACTTGTCGAAGCGGAAAAAGACCCTGATTTCAATCCGATGCATATGCTGGACCAAAGTCACAATGTGACGGACCCAATTGAAAGTTTGATGGTATCAGCCATGGAAGTTCAACGGGCGTACGCACAGGCATTGTTGGTCGATCGAGAAGCGTTGAGCGGATACCAAAGCGATAATGATGCGTTGATGGCGACCACGGCATTGAAAGATGGCTTTCGCACGGATGTTGAACCCATTCTGGCGATGGCGCGGCAACAAGCGGGTGGCGCAATCGATCCGGTCGCCACCTACCGTGCATCCAAGTACCGTGCAGAGGTTGCAGCCAAGCGCCCTGTTGTAAGCGGCGCAGGTGGCGGCATCGTCTGAATGGAACCAACGCCGGATTGAACGATCATCACGCATCACCGGCGGTGGTTTTGACAGTTTCCATGTGCTAGAAATGCGCTTGTACTTGGAACAATGGCAGACACAGCGTTGCTCAAACTTCTGTTCAAAGCGGCCTCGCAATCCCATCTGGATTTGGAATTCCCGATTTCGTCTGCTTTGGCAGTGCGCTTGGTCGAACGTCCCGGTGATTGGATGTCGCGCGACGCATTGGCGACGCTGAAAGCGCAGCTTCGGTCCATCGCTGACACAACGTTGGATGGGCAGAATTTGGATTACGGCGTTTTGGGCGACGATCCAAAGGCATTGCGCAATTCAATTGTGACCATGGTTGTTAGGCGCACAGACCGTGTCCCGATTGCCTTTAACGCCTTGGCTTTGATCCCTGTCGATTTGGGCCATCGCGTCGAAGACGTTTTGCATCTTGGTCTGGTGATGGTGGACCCAAATGCAAGGCAACAAGGGTTAAGCTGGGTGTTGTACGGTCTGACCTGCCTGTTGGCCTTTGTGCGGCGTGGCTGCCACCCGGTGTGGGTGTCTAACGTGACCCAAGTGCCCGCAGTTATTGGTTTGGTCGCTAACGGGTTAAGCACGCCTTTTCCAGCCCCGCAAATGGGTAAAGATGCGCGGCGCAGTTTGCTGCATCTGCTGCTTGCACGGCGCATCATGGCCCACCATCGGCATGTGTTTGGCGTGGGCGCGGATGCGGAATTTGACGAAGACAGTTTCGTTATTTCAAACGCCTATACAGGTGGGTCTGATCATCTGAAAAAAACTTTTGAGGCCACGGCCAAGCACCGCGATGACGTGTTTAACACCTATTGTGCAGACACGCTGAATTACGCCCGCGGCGACGATATCCTGCAACTGGGACAAATTGATTTCACAAGCGCCTTTGGGTTCATGACCAAGGATGTTCCGCCAAAATCCAGTCTACAATTGATGGCCGCGCTTGCCACGCTTGGGTTGCAACAAATGGTCATCCCGTTGATCCAATGGGCCGACACAACGCGCGATTACGGAATACTCAAGGCGCGGACGGATCGTTCATGATGGATATGTCCGCCTTTTTTGCAGATGCATGGGTGTCGCTTTGCGCTGCGATGGGGGCATTGATCGTTCTGACCCGTTTGGACGATCTGATGCCGGTCCCTGCCATTGCGCGGCGGTTTCGCATCTGCCTTTGGTTGATCGTTTGCCTGATGCTTGCGCGGATCGGTCATTGGGGCGGGGCCGGATATCTGTTCACGACCGCCACATACCTGACCAGCGCGTTCATCCCTTTATGTGGCCTTTTGATTGCCGAAGGGTTGATGCGCGTTCACGCCCCGCTACACCTCAAGGCGTTGTGTGCCGGGGGTGGATTGGTTTTTGCAGTCTCCGCCTTCTTCCAATTCGAGGCGACGTTATTCTGGCAATTGGCTGGATTGCTGTGTTTTCAGATCTGCGCGCTTTTGTTGATTGCTGTCTATGTGCTGCGTCGCGACACTGAAAACCTTAGCGCGTCGGACAATCAAGCGATTGGCCGCATCGTTTTGTCACTTGCTGTGATCCTTCCCTTTCTTGCCTCCGATTATATGCGCACATCGATGATCGATATTCCCATTCGGTTGGGCGGGATTTCGGTTCTGGCGCTGTGCTGGCTGTCCATCAACTTGAACAGGGTCGGCTTGCGCAAACGAGACATCGCAAGCGGGTTTGTGACGATTGCTGCCGTGGCAATATTGTTGACGTTTGTGATTGGCCTGCTGATCCCGTTTTCGATGCGGACGGGGGTTCAGGTGGGCGGCGTCATCCTTGCGGCCATCATGGTCCTGGCCATTCGCCAAGCCGCCGTCGCCCTGTTGATCGAAGACCGCAACGGGTTGGTTCTTCAAGCGCTTGCAACGGCAAAAGGACACGGGCCCCAAGACGCATTGACCCTTATTCGACGCGCGACCGACACAAGCAGTGTTGTGGTATTGGGCGACAGCAGCTTGCAGGATTTTGAGACCAGCGACTTACAGCAATTGTTTCGTCAAAACCCTGTGCGCAGCGCTGATGCAGCGGCACACAGCGAACAACTTGATTGGTTGTTCAAACGTTTTGACGCCACGCATGCAATAAGCCTGTCCGCTGATCCGCTTCGCATCGCGATCTTGAAATTGTCGGCCACGTCCATTTTGTCCCACGAAGCTTTGCGTGCCTTGCAAAAAACGGCGTCCGCCATTGCAAATGCCACGCCTGACGGAACGGATTGAATTCGTCGCATTTACGCGATATGAACGACGTTCACAACTTGGGTGATCAAAATGGCAGGAACCAAAAGAGACGCTTTGAGACGCACACTGGTTGATGTTGCGGAAACGCATATTCGTGTCCGGGGGCTTGCAGCGTTGCGTGCGCGGGATGTGACCAAAGACGCCGGGTGTGCTTTGGGCAGTCTGTATAACGCGTTTGAGGATTTGGACCTTTTGATCTTGGCGGTGAATTCGCGGACGTTAAAGCGGCTGGACAGTGCATTGGCCACAGCGTTGTCCAACGCCCCTGCCCCCGCAGAAGCGATGCAAAATCTTGCGCGGGCTTATCTGTCCTTTGCCGTGGACAACCGTCAACTTTGGGCGGCGCTGTTTGATCACCGGATGCCTGCGGACCAAACCATTCCCGATTGGCACCTTAAGGAACACGAGACCCTGTTTTCACGGCTTATGGTGCCGATTGGTCAACTGGCCCCCGCGTTGGACGAACAAACCTGCGCCTTGCGAGCACGCACGATTTTTTCCGCTGTCCACGGCATTGTGAAATTATCGCTAGAGGATCGATTTGTGGCACTGCATCCTGACGCCTTGGACAGCGAGTTGACGCAGATGGTGGATGCCATCACGACACAATTGCGAAATTGACGCTTACTCACGCGCCTTGGCAAACACCGCATCAATCATCTCTTGCGTTTTGCGCGCGTCTTCCAATGTCCATGGATAAGGGTTTCCGTCCCTGATGTGATGCCCAAACGCTTCGACCTGAAGGACATAGTGGTTCACACCGGGAAACCGTTCGACAAGGGTTGTTGGCATCGCATCGCCACTTGGAACATTCGTTTGAATTTCAAGTTCGGCCTGCGAAAACACATTGGCGTTAAACGGGGCCGTCAGACGCATGACGCCCTTTGATCCAACAAACGTCATTGTCTGATACGGATGAATGCGCATGGAGTTAACCCAATGCGCCGAAAAGCTGGGGAACCGGGCCGACACCCGCGATATGACATCCACATCGTTTTCAAATTCAACATCGGCATGTGTGATTTCGCTCGGTTCTTCACCGGTCAACCAACGCGTTGATCCATAGGTGTAAACGCCAATATCAGGGATCGCTCCACCGCCTGTTTCTGGCCGGTTGCGAACGTTTTCTGTGTCACTTGCGTTATCGTATCCGAACACCCCATCCACATGTATCAACGTGCCGATTGCGCCTTGTTCATATAACGCCTTTGCGCGCTTCCATTGCGGGTGATTCACGATCATATACGCTTCGGTCGCAAAGCACCCCGATTGGTCGCGCGCCTTGATCAGACCGTCGATTTCATGCGCCTGCATTGCGATGGGTTTTTCACACAGCACATGTTTGCCAGCGGCCAAGGCCTTTTTCGTCCATTCGACATGCAAATGATTGGGTAAGGGAATATAGATCGCTTCGATCGACGCATCAGCCAAAAGGGCGTCATACGTGTCAAACACCTGTAGACCGGGTGCGAATGCTTGAAAGGGCTTCGCCTTTTGCGCGCTCGATGTTGCCAAAGCCGCAAACTCGGCACCTTCAGCCGCATGAATGGCCCGTGCCATTTGTTCGAGGGCAAAATTCGCGGCGCCTAGAACGCCCCAACGTACCGGATTAGTCATGATGTAAACTCCCTTGCTTGCGCGCAGGCTAACGCATGTATCCCCAAGAGCAAGAGTGACTATTCAACGTCGCGCGCGAGTCTGAACCCAATATTCGTTTGGCGGCGACTGACGGGGACCGGTTGGCGCGTTTCAGGGGTCGTATTTTTGATCGGATCGTCAAAAGAGCCCCCTTTCAACGTCCCATTTTTGCAGCCATCTGTGCGCAACGGCAACGACAAGTTTGACCGCCAGCAATCCCCGACCCATTCCCATAGGTTTCCGGCCAAATCGTGTACACCGTTCGCATCAGGGGGAAATGATCCAACCGGGGCCACGTCGCTGTGGCGATCATTACATGCCGTGTTGCGCCATGAAAATGGGGATGATGCATCGCCAAAATTCCCTATGGCGCATACCATATCTGCGTCAGAAAGGGATTGCGTGTTTGATCCTGCGTCTTTGAGGCGATGTACCAAATTGTCCTCAAGCAGCAGTTCAATTTCCGCTTCGCTTGGCAAACGGTATTTTGGCCCCTGAACATCTTCGTTTATCCAATCAATATATCCTTGCGCGTCCTGACGGCTGACACAGGACAGCGGATATTCATCGGGAAACCCGCTTTCTTCATTGAACGCCATCATGGATTTTCGCAGTTTGTCACCGTCTTCCCACGCAAAACATGTCGGGCCGTCCGAGGTTTTGGCATCGACAAAGGCCACCCCGGTTTCTTCTGCATAGGTTTTGAATTGGCCAATCGTGACTTCGGTCGTCGAGATAAAGAACGGCGTGACGTCCACTGTGATGGATGGAATAGGATCATCAACGTGGCGCGGCCCATAGGCCATGCGTCCCCCTTCAACCCGCACCAGTTCAGGACATGTTGCACAAGGTGAAATGCGATTGTTTTGGGCGACGTCGTCATTTGCCGGGGGCTGGTCTTCTTTTGGTCCATCTGCACCGGGATCTTTCCGACCATCTCCACCTTGCGGCTGCACCAAGGCCGCCAACGCAAAGGGAATGGCATTCAGTGTGGCATCATCGATCAGGCCCGTTTCGGGCAATGCCTGATCGCGTTGAAACGCAATGAGCGCAGCACGTGATTTGAAGGACAGAGTCCCTGTTATGGGCCCCGGATCATATCCCAGATCACTCAGCGCTTGCTGTACTTCTGCGATGGGTTCCGGCGTCGGGATTGGCCCGTCGCCCGGATTGATTGGAAAGGCGGCGGGGATAGGGAAAAAGAAGGCCCCGTCTGACCCAGACATGTCCCGGATTTGCGGCGTAATGGCACTTTGCCAACCAAATCGAGTGCGCAAACGCGTCACTTCCTGACCTAGATACCCTTTCAATTCACCGACAGACACCAGTCCATCCTTGCCCAGTGCATTTTCTGCGTCCGCCGCCCCGCGCAACCCTTTGAGAAGGGCGTGCGTAAAGACTGATCCGCCGAGCTGATCCACTGCAATTGTTTGTTCATCCCCGCGACCGGCGGTGATCACATGCCGAGATGGACCTGACAATTGCGCACGTGTGATGTCCGCCAAATCCGATTGCGGCGCGGCCCCCACCAAGCCGGAAAAACAACTGTCCATCAGATACAGCACCTGATGTGCATCGATATAGCTGTCCCAATCCCCGATATCGTCCATCGACACCATTGAGGAAAACCGCCCCTTACGGCTTTCTTTAAGCGGCAAAAACCCACGCGATCCGGGACCATCACCCAAGGTTTCGCCGTGACCGGACCAGTAAAACAGAAACCGATCATTTTCACCGACCAGCTCGCGGAAATCATCGACCATCAGTTCTTCGAGGCGTTCTTTGGACACCATGTCGTCCGTTAGAATGTGAACGTGATCAAAGCCCGCTTCGTCATATAGATAGTCCCGCACGCGAATTGGGTCTTGCGATGTTGGCAAGTCATTGAATTCGTTGAACTCACTGATCCCAATGACCAAAGCATAGCTTTTCTTGAGATCCAGAAAACCCGCGCGCGCCAACAGCCGCTCTGTCGCGGTTGTCGTGTCCGGACGAATTTTCGCTTCGTCCAAACCCAACGCAAATGCGCCGGAACCCAATAAGCTAAATGCCAGACACCATCGCCACATGCGTTGCATTAACCCGCCTCAAGCGCGCGGCGTTTTTGTTCCAGTTCAAGTTCTTTTTCGGCCAGTTCCAATTTCACCTTTCGGTAATCATTGTACTTTCCAAGAATTCCGAACACGGACCCGCCGATCGTCGTAATCGCCCCTGCAAGGGTCGCGACCAAAGTTACGGTGGCATCATCGCCACTTTGAGCAAGCACACCATCCGGCACCGTTGGGATAGATAGCCAATACCAACCAAGACCAAGCCCGATGGCAGCTAGAATAATGATGACCGCCCAGTTTTTAAAAATCATAACCGCGACTCCTGTTGCTTTGAAAAATCATTAAGACAATGACAACAGCATAACCCAAGCTTGAAAATTCTCAAAATCCGGGAATTCCCTACCCTGAATTTAGCGCTTTCTGAGCCGCAGAAACGAAAAAGACCCGACATATTGCCGGGCCTTCACAGTTGATCATATGGGTGCGGTCGAGACGTTTATGCCGGGGCCATCAAGCCTTTGGATTTGGCAATCTCGCGCATTTTCTTTTGCAGCTTTTCAAACGCTCTGACTTCGATCTGGCGAATGCGTTCGCGGCTGACATTGTAGGTTTCGCTCAGGTCTTCCAATGTCACGGTTTTGTCCGACAAACGACGCTGCGTTAAGATGTCTTTTTCGCGTTCGTTCAAGACATCAAGGGCTTCGGCCAGCATTTCACGGCGCACTTCAAGTTCGTCGCGCGCCTCGTAATCAGCCGCCTGATCCGCGTCTTCGTCTTCCAGCCAATCCTGCCACTGCATGGTCCCTTCGCCTTCGGAACCGACCGTCGCATTCAACGAGGCATCGCCCCCCGACATACGGCGGTTCATCGACACCACTTCGGCTTCGGTCACACCCAAATCAGTTGCGATTTGTTTGACGTTTTCGGGGCGCAAGTCGCCCTCTTCCAACGCACCGATCTTGGCTTTGGCTTTGCGCAGGTTAAAGAACAGCTTCTTTTGCGCGCTGGTCGTGCCCAGTTTCACAAGGCTCCACGAGCGCAGGATATATTCTTGGATCGATGCGCGAATCCACCACATCGCATATGTCGCCAAACGGAACCCTTTTTCCGGGTCAAACCGTTTTACGGCCTGCATCAAGCCGACATTCGCTTCGGAAATGACTTCGGCTTGTGGCAATCCATATCCACGATAGCCCATGGCGATTTTAGCCGCCAGACGCAGGTGCGATGTCACCATTTGGTGCGCAGCGACTGTGTCTTCCTGTTCCACCCAAGCTTTTGCCAGCATGTATTCCTGTTCCGGCTCAAGCAGCGGGAATTTGCGGATTTCTTGCATATAGCGGTTTAGCCCGCCTTCGGGTGTGGGTGCAGGTAAATTCTTGTAGTTGGCCATATCTGTCCCCTCCTTATGTTTAAGGTATTAACATTGAATATGGTAACGACCTGTTAAAGGTTCAAGACCTGATCCAACAACTTAGGGTTTATTATGCAGTTTCGACGCAACCCGGGAAAGACACAATCGAACTGTTTAGCACCAATTCAGAGTTCAGGGTTGGGCGAAATGCGCGTTCAAGCCGTCTTTAAGATGGACATCAGGTCATTGAAATCATTTGGAAAATCCGCAGTAAATTCTAAATCTTCTTGAGTCACAGGGTGCACAAAGCCCAATTTGGCAGCGTGCAAAGCCTGACGAGAAAAGCCTTGAACAGCGGCCATTGCGGATTCTGACAGCGCTTTTTGTGCCAGACGGCGGCGCCCGCCATAAACCGGATCCCCGATCAAACCATGGCCCACATGCGCCATATGAACCCGAATTTGGTGTGTGCGACCTGTTTCCAGCCAGCATTGCACACGGGTCAACACAGTGGGTGAACCATAGCTTTCGACGACGCGTGCCCGTGTGATGGCATGTCGACCACCGGAAAACAGAACCGCCTGCCGTTGCCGGTCGGTTTTATGGCGCGCCAGCTGCGTGGTGACTTTCAAAATGTTGCCGGATTCAAAACTCGCGCCTTTCACGCCGCGCAATCGCGGATCAGCGCCGTCAGGCACACCATATACAAGCGCTTCGTACATGCGTTCGACGCTGTGCGCTTCGAATTGGGCGGCAAGCCCCGCATGTGCAGCGTCAGATTTGGCAACCACCAGCAAGCCGCTTGTGTCTTTGTCGATCCGGTGCACGATGCCCGGTCGCTTCACGCCGCCGACACCGGACAAACGATCCCCACAATGCGCCAACAACGCGTTGACCAAAGTGCCTGATGGGCTGCCCGGCGCAGGATGAACAACCATTCCCGCCGCTTTGTTCACAACGATCAGGTCGTCGTCTTCATAACGGATGTCCAAAGGAATCGCTTCTGGGCCGATATGGCTTTCATCGGCTTCTTGGACAGTGACCTTAATCGCGGCGCCTTCTTTTACGCGCGCCTTGGCATCCGATGCCACAACGCCGTCCACCTGAACGGCCCCGGCGGCCAACAACCGGGCCAAACGCGTACGTGACAACGTTGCTGACACTGGCACATCACGCGCAATCGCCTTATCAAGGCGTGACGGCGGATCTGCCGCTATTTCGAAGGTGATCTGTTTGGACGACATCGAATCTGGCCCCGAACCTCAAAATCTGCGTTTTTTGCGCCGCCTCGTGACGTTTCTGACAATCACGATGATCGCCGGGGTTCTAACGGTGATTACACTGCTTGTCATCCGCTTACAGTCCGATCCTTTGCCGGCCCTGCCCGAAGCCATTATATTGCCCGACGGCACACACCCAACAGCCTTTACACGCGGGTCAGATTGGGTGGCCATCACCACAGAAGATGCGATCCTGATCTATGAACTGGACGGGACATTAAGGCAGACGGTCGATCTGAAATGACACCCTGCCAAACGCTCTGAGAAAATATGGGGGTAATGGTACCACCTCCTGGTCTCGAACCAGGGACCTCTTGATCCACAATCAAGCGCTCTAACCAACTGAGCTAAGGCGGCACTGGGAGGCTTACTAAGACGAGCGTTCTTCCGGCGCAAGAGATAATCGCGACATCTGCACATGGAAAAAGACAAATTTTGCTTTGGTTCATAGAACGTGGTGATCGCCGGTCTTATTTGCAATTGCTTGCCTTCTCAAACCACTCGGGTTACGCAGCCGACGTTGAAAACCGGGGGTTGCTATGGGTATCAATACACCAAACGAGACCGAAGCTGACTTGCAAATCGGCCCAACTGATCAAGGTATGGTCCGGCTTTTCATCATAGCACAGGGTGTTGAAATTCCGATGGATTTCGACCCTGACGAAGCTGAAGAGATCGCGCAGGAAATACTGGCGGCGGCCAAAACCGCTGCAAAGATGTCGAAATAGGCCACTTGTTGGTCACTTAAATTTCGATCCAGCGTATTATCCCAACCCTGCACCGGGATCGCGATAGCTTTGCAGTCGTCGCGCGGCATGTGTTGCGAATTTATGGGTCAGTTTTTTGCGACGCGCGCCTGCCAATTTGTCCTCGGGTGACATGCGGATCACTTCGGCGTCGTATCCGTCGGCAATGATCAGGCCGGTTTGTTCGGGCAAAACATCGACCGGAAAAGATTCGTCCACAGCCCAGAAATACCGATCACACCATTCCAAATAGTTCTGCCATTTCCCATCGCTTTGGAAATCTGGCAGTCCTGATTTGCATTCAACCACCCAAATTTCGCCCTTGGCCCCCAACGCCATAACGTCCACGCGCAATCCGCGTGCAGGTACAAATTCTTCAATGCAAGCAAAGCCTAAGCTTGCAAGGTGGCGCGACACGCCGCGTGCCAAAATCTGTCCGGGCTGCATATCAGTCAACATTGCACCAACATGAACATATCATGAACATTTGGCAAGCACTTGACACGATACCAAAAGGTTTCATATTAAATGATACCAATGGGTTTCATTACAAGGAAGCGCGCTATGCGATTATCCATATTGGCGACATTTGTGTTTGTCTCGTCGGCTCAGGCGAATTCAATCACGTTGACGCCAGACACTGATCTAGATTGGCAGACGACACCAGAAGGCGTTGCCTTTGCGCCCCTGCATGGGGATCGTTTCGCCGAAAGTTACCCTGCGATGGTTCGCTTGCCATCTGGCACGATCAGCCCGCCGCATATCAAAACGGCGGATATGATGGGGTTGATGGTTTCGGGTCAAATGACACATCACCCCCACCCGTCGGGATCAAACGCCAAAATCATTGGACCCGGTGCATATTACCATATCCCCGCAGGGTTGGCGCATGTGTCGTCATGTGTATCGGACACGCCATGCGTCACGCTGTTATATCAAAACGGTGCTTTTGATTTTAATCCGGTGACGCAATGACGTCGTCCCAACAGCCTGCGTTTCGCGCCCTTGCGGACCCTACGCGCCGCGAAATTTTACAACGCCTGACACATCGAAACATGACCATTGGCGAAGTGGCTGACGGGTTTGAAATGACCCGCGCCGCGGTCAAGAAACACCTGACCGTGCTGTCGGATGGAGGTCTGATCACCATGACCCCAAAGGGCCGCGAAGTTGTCACCCAAGTCGACCCATTGGGGTTTGCACCCATTCGAGATTGGCTGAGCTTCTTTGAGCACTTCTGGGACAGCCGCCTCGACTCTTTGAAAACTGCAATTGAACAGGAAAACAATCATGACGCTAACGATCAATAAATCCATTTTTCTGAACGTCCCACCCGAGAAAGTGTGGCCGTGGCTGACACAACCCGAGAAGCTTGCGATTTGGTTTCACAAGCCCAAAACCGCGCTGCAAGCTGATGCCCCTTATGAGCTTTTTGGCGTTGAGAGCGGCAACAAAGTTCTCTGGGGTGACGTTCTGTCCGCCCAAGAACCTAATTATTTGGAAATGACGTTTTGTGCAGGACCGATGGGCGACTTGGTTACCAATGTGAAATGGTGGCTTGAACCCGTCAGCGGCGGCACGCGTTTGCGTCTTGAACATTCAGGCATCCCAGACACGGTCGACGCCTTTGGCCTTGTCATGGCATTCGACAAAGGTTGGGACGATCACATTGGCCGCATGCGAACAGGTCTTCACGACACCGCACAAAGCTAGACGCTGCTGGCAAAACATCTGAAAGACACTAGGAATTCGGGGCCATGACTTTGGGCCCCGAATATTAGGTTCAGGATTAGGTCACTTTGGGAACAAATAGGTCTGAGCCGTGAACATCAAAAGATCTTCGGCCCCAGCGTATAAATCGGCCTCTGTCAAAGACCTCAGCGTATCTGGACGCACACCGTCTTCTTCAAACGGCAAACCATAATTATCCGCTCCGACACGAAGACAGCGACGAACAGCGTAATGCAGCTGAACACCCCCCGGCAGCTTGCTAAACATGCGTTGGTTTTCGGCGCATTCAACAGTCACGTTATGGAACCACAAATTTGCACCTCCGCCACCCGTATGGCTGTCCACACCGACGATCTTACCGATATCGTGGTCTTGAAAACTGGCCGCGAACATGTCGCCCGCACTGTAGGTCATTGCGTCCGTTAACAATGCAACCGGACCGTCATACCGCTGACTGTCGGGCAAATCATTCAAAACATGCGCCTCGGTCATATGACCACTAAGCGAAAATTGTGCTGCATCTTCGATCAACGGAGATATGCGCCCTTCCCATCCCGGCAATTCGGCGGGATCGGCCTTGAAGGTTTTGGTCGACGCGATTTCGGCCACTGTCGGCGTTGCGCGAAACTGAAACGGAAGCGGGTTGATATAGCCGTCGGTCTTCAAAGATCGAATGATCCTTTCCGCCGTCGGAATTGTACCGCCGCCATTGCCGCGAATGTCGATCACCAACCCTGATTTGGGCATTTCACCCAACACACGCAGAAACTCTTTCAAATATGTTTCCGTGTCCGGGTAAATAAAATGACGCAACCGAATTCGGCCAAATTCGCGTTCTTTCCCATCGATAATACAACTTATCTTTTCAGCCGAAATGGTTTCCGGAAACTGAGTTTCCACATCCGAGCGTTTGGAAATCTCTCCGTCTTTCGGACTTCGTTTCGCTTTCAGTGCTTTGGATTGCTTGCCTTTCTGCGGGCTCGCTGCATCATCCGCTTCGGTATCCCGAAACATCAATCGCGCAAAAGACCGGCTGGTCAGACTGCCACGTTCAACGGAAACCGGACGTTGCAAGTTTGATTGATCCAGATGCGAATTCAAAACCGATAAGGCCTGAATAGGCGGGAACGCTTGGCTTGCGGGATCGGTCGCATCAGGAAGCATCAAAACACGCCATTGAAAGCGGATTTCATGCAAGTCGTCTTTGTCATCCAGATACGCGACCGTGACCCACAAATCATCCGGAGGGATCGAACTGCCCAACCAACGTATCGTCATGAACAACGATCCATAGGCCATTCTGGCGTTGGGGTTGGCCCCTTGTTGATCCGCACCCACGCGGTTGATCGCGTCATCAATTGGGATGCCATTCCAACCCACGATCCGCACACCCGGAGTGAACGTGTCATGTTTGAACCCCGGCAGAATGCCGGCAACGATGGAATTCCTTTGGCTTTCGGGCGATCCATTCTGGCTGCAACGCACAACCGTAAACGGCAGGAATGCCACCAAGCGGTCATATGGAAACGGTAATATATACCCTGTGTGAATATCCCGGAGCCTTTTAAAGATGCTCAGCATTTCCGTATGAAATTCGAGATCGGTGTCCAGATTAGCGCAAACGCGTTTGAGCCGTTGCAAAGCCGTGACCGGATCATAGGCGTGGCGCGCACGTTTCAGGAACAGATGGGCATAGAGATGTTCAATTGAACGCAACGCCTGTTCAACGATGGTCTCACGCTGCGATTTCGTCAAAGGTTTTGCAGCTGCGCGTGCGATGGCCAATGCGTTCTTAATCGGGAAATTATCGCCAAGCGGCTTAACCGCAGCGGCCATTGATGGGACAGCAACCGAGGTCGTATGTTGTTTCTTTCCTTGCTCAGCGGGGTCGTTGAATTGCGAAAACAGATCGGTTTTCAGATCACTCATTGGTCACACGGTCCGGCGCGTCTGATGGATCAAGCTGACTTACACATTGCGCCAAGCCATTGGATGTGTGGACTGCACTTATTCCGATCAAGCTCATCTCGTGACGGGTCAACGGCATCGCATCAATGGCGTCATTCAAATCTTGAAGATGATGAGGGTCGACATCACCATGAAATCGGTATGTGCGCCAAGCGTCTTTGCCCAATCCTGCGGCCTCTTCCAGCCAATCCAGATGTGCAGAGGGTGGAGGGGACCCTTCAAGAATTGCGATGTACCCCATCAACATGACCGGGTGATGATGATGTAACCAGTAATATTGCGCGCCCACCATTGCCGCGACGTCTGGCGCTGGTGTTAAACTCAGAACTCGATCACGGGGGAAACCAACGGCGTCCAAGTCATCCAACGTCCACGTGTCGTGATCCGTCTCTTCCGGCACGTGTTTTGCATAATATTCTTCCAACGCCACAAATAACGGGCCGTCGCTGCGTCGTTTGGCACAGATATCGCGGGCTTCTATCATCAGTGGCACACTGGCGCGCATGATCTGGTTCAAAAGCACCAAAAAAGCAGGCGCGACTGCTGGTAAATCTTCGCGGGCCCAAAAATCAGCGAATGCCAATTCCTGCGTTCCTCCGGTCAACTGCATTTTTGCGCGCATAATTTGGCTGTTGGACATGTCTATCAGCTTGTTCACATTTCCCTCCCAGTGAATTTGAACCGCCCTTGAATTGTTCTTTGCCGAAAAATCGTTGGCAAACAAGGTTTCAGGTTGACTGGGGTCTACGATTGAACTGATGATCCGCATACGAATGGTACTATCGCATCGCGAAGGGGTGGAGAATGGACAAGACGAATGTAGAACTGCTGCATGAAGCAAAGGCACTGGATGGTCAGGACCTAAGTGACGAGCAAGTGGAAATGCTGAACAGCGAATTTTCGGCTGAAGAGATGAAAACGCTGATCAAGTTGAAGGCTAAAGTTATGAACCATCCGTCTGACAAGTCGGATTCGGCTGGCGGCGCGTTTTAAGTAAATGTCAGGGCGCGGCGCTGGACAGCTCGCGTCCTGGTTAAACGGACCGACGAAGAAGATTTCTCTGCAATCTGCGCGCGTTGCGCCCATTGATGAGACAGAGAAAAAAGCACTGAAAAGTGCGAAAAACATCCCAATGACTCGATTGGCCAATCTTGGTCTTCTCGACAAAAGTCGACCCTGTGTGTTTGGTGCGGTCACGCCGTTGGCACGTGATTTGACGACCCATTTGGGCAAAGGCCTGACACCTGCTGCGGCACGCGTCAGCGCAATGATGGAGGCCATTGAACGTGCATCCGCAGAAGCCCCGAACGTGCCATCGCGTACGGCCAGTTATTCAACGTTAAAATCTGATGAGGTGCCAGCCCTTGACCCAAAGGATTTCGCACTGCCACCGCAATCAAAATACGATCCAGATCGAGCGATAAAATGGACGTCTGGTGTGCGTCTTCCCAGTGGGGAACACTGCTGGATCGCGACGGATTTGATCGCTGCTCCCCCTTCGGATGGTGTCATTTTTCAACCCGACACCAATGGTCTTGCGTCTGGCAATACGCTGGCCGAGGCTATTTTGCATGGCTTGTGCGAACTGATTGAACGCGACGCATTGGGGCGGTTCGTGTTTGCGCGCCAATATGGTGACGCAGGCGAGGAACCTTTGATTGGACAAATCATTCCGGCCACGGTTCCGCCAGAAGCGCAGACTATTATGGGACGGACGGAAACCGCAGGCCATTCCGTAAAGTTGTTTGACCACAGCGATATTGGGCTTCCTGTTGTGTCTGCTTATCTGACCGACCCTGCCTATCCCGGACCGGAAGGACCGCGCACATTTACGTTTTTTGGCTTTGGCTGTGCGGCATCAGCCAAAACAGCTCTGTTGCGGGCATTGACCGAAGCCGAACAATCAAGGGTTTCGGTGCTTCAAGGGGCGCGGGACAGTTTTAATTCCATCCCCGGATCAGCCGAGCCCACGACACAAAGGCACGTTGATTTTGATACGCTTCCGGACGGGCCATCCCACGATGATCTACTGGATGATATGGATCATGTTCTAAACGTTCTAAGACATGCAGGGTTTCACGATGTGTACGCCTGTGATCTGACGCATCCAAAGTTTGATATTCCTGTCGTGCGCGTCTTGGTGCCCGGTCTTAGCGTATTCCTTGTTGATCGCAGCAGAGTCAGCTGGCGCGATTTGGCGTGTTTGGTATGACCGCATCGAATACGCAGGTCAGCGTACCAAAGACACGGCCCTTGGTCTTTGTCGGGCCATCCATTCCAGAAGATGAAGTTCGTGACCTTCTGCCAATGGCCGAAATCCGGGGGCCCATTCAACGGGGTGACTTATACACGGCTCGTTTACTGCGGTATTCGACGTTTATCGTCATTGACGGTGTGTTTGCGCAATCCAAAGCAATTTCCCCGCGTGAAGTTGTCGACGTTGTGTCGGACGGCGCTGTGTTCCTTGGCAGTTCCAGCATGGGTGCATTGCGTGCAGTAGATTGCGCACCAGCCGGGGCACTGGGGGTCGGAGCAGTTTGGCGGCTTTTTCGGCGTGGGACATTGTCATCCGAAGACGAAGTTGCCGTTCTGTTTTTGCCGGAACGTCCCTATCCCGCCTTAACCATTTCCTTGGTCAATATTCGGGTCGCTTTGCGCCGCGCTGTTCGTGCACGCGCAATCGACGCCAAGGACGCAACCGCTTTGATAGATGCGGCGGAACAACTGCATTATTCCGAACGAACGTGGAAGGCGGTCTTTCAATCTGCGGAAATTGACTATTCCCCAAGCTTGAAAACCGCATTGTCCGCCACTGATGTCAAACGCGCAGATGCACGGGTTGCCTTGAAATACGCGGCCAGCCAAATTGCGGCCAACCCTGATTGGCTGCAACGCCCCCGTCAAAGCCGCACCACGTTCAATTTGCTTGGTCAGGGTCGATCGCATGGAACCGATCCCCTATTGGGGCGCGACTTACATACCACCGCACCTGGTTTTTTGCTGTGGATGTTCGCATCTGGCCGAGCGCCGGCATCACTGTTGAAAAAATGCGGGTCTTTGATCAGCTTAAAAGGCAAACCAGACCTAAATGCGCCTCTTGACCAGCTTACTTGGGAAGATATTGGCCCGGACAAATCGGCTTTGGTCGCTGCATTTGAAGCATTAACCAATCAACTCAAACAATCCGATACATTGCAATCGGAACAGCTTCGGTTTGTCGCCATCTGCCAAGCGGCGCGACTGCACGCTCCAATTAATTCCCAACAGGACGAGAAAGTTCTGGCGGAGGTCGAAAAAGTAATGATTAAGAGACACGGGGCAGTTGACTGGGCCACGTTGCTTGCGGACAATTCACCAGCGTCTGCAACGGCGCTGAATGCAGTACGGGGTTACTGGGCGAATGCAAAAACATTTCGCCGCAGCAACAAGGGAAGGAAGAACAACAGTGAGTGAAATATTTGACATCGAACCGGGAATGGATCGAGATTTCCCACGTTTTGTAGCGATGGTATTCACTGACATTGAAGGGTCGACAAAACTGGTCGACGCGCTTGGGGTTGGGTACGCCGACGTATTGGCACGACATCAAGAAATTATCCGCGAGATCGCAACCCAATACGACGGCAACGAACAAGGAACACAAGGAGATTCATTTTTCCTGACGTTCACCGATCCCACCAAAGCCGTTTCCGCAGCGATTGCCACTCAGAAGGCGATGGCTGAAGAAGTCTGGCCCAACGGAATACGCATTAAAATTCGCATCGGCGTTCATACGGGCGAAGTCCGGTTCTTGAACGACGAAGTTGTTGGTCTTGATGTGCACCGTGCCGCACGCATTTCCGATGCAGGTCATGGCGGCCAAATCATCGTGTCAAAAGAGGTCCAGAAAGCCATCTCTGACATTGAACAACAAAAACGCGGATATGAATTGCGGGCAATTGGTCGGCACCGTCTAAAAGACTTGCGTTATCCCGAAACGTTGTTTGACGTCGTTGCCACCGGTTTGGATCAGTCTTTCGGGCCCATCCGATCCTTGGATGCCCGCAATGACAACCTCACAACCGAACATGGTCCGTTGTTTGGGCGCGAAACTGAAATCCAAACCCTGCGTGATCACCTAGACAGCCACAAGGGGCGTTTGTTGACCTTGCTTGGGCCTGGCGGCATTGGCAAATCAAGTGTCGCTCGTCGCTTGGCGGAACAGTCCCGTGACCAGTTTTCCGCAGGCATTCATCTGATCGATCTTGGCGGCATCACTGACGCAAGCTTTGTTCTGCCGACAATTGCACAAGTCATCGGCGTCCGGGACTTCCCCAATCGGCCAATCGAAGAAGACATCATCAGCGACATTGGCCTCGCCAAACGTCTGCTGATTTTGGACACGATGGAGCACGTATTGGAAGCCCGCGCAGCGGTGGGATTGTTGATCGAACGTTGCCCTGAATTGCGCATTGTCGTGACCAGTCGGGCCCCTTTGGGTTTGGGCGTGGAAAAAACCGTGCGCATCGGACCTTTGGCATTGCCTGAAAAGGGCGCGAAGGATGTTGGCGAAAATCCCGCCGTACAATTGTTTGTTCACCGCGCCAAAGAAGCCGACAGTGCATTCGAATTGACGGACGATCTGCGCGATACAATTGTGGAAGTCGTTCAACGCCTTGAAGGTGTTCCGCTTGCCTTAGAACTTGCGGCTGCGCGGCTTACACTTTTGACACCCGAGGAACTGTTGTCACGATTGGACGAGCGGTTCAAACTGTTGCGCAGCGGCAAACAAGATGTCGCCCGCCACAAAACCCTGCGTGCGGCAATCGAATGGAGCGATGAGCTTCTTGACGAAGAAGAACGCGACGCCTTTCACAAGCTTGCTGTCTTTTCCGGTGGGTTTAAATTCCGCGATGGGGAAAGCGTGTTGGAAAGCGTCAAAGGCTATGACGGTGATCCAATGGAGCTGATTTCATCGCTGGTCGGCAAAAGCTTGATCGACCGTCATTATTCAAACGGCGAACCGCGTTTTGATATGCTGGATATGATCCGCGAATTTGCAGCTGAAAAGCTGGATCGATCCGGTGCAATGGCGGACATGCAAAATCTGCATTGTGACCATTATGTAAAGCTTGTTGAAGCATGTGGGGCAAATGCTCTTAACACGGATCAAAGGGCACACATCACGCGATTGGTCGGTGACATCGACAACATTCGCGCCGCTATGCGCTTTGCATTGAACGCTGGCGACGCCGCCCGTGTCGCGCGTTTCATGCGATCATTGCAGTGGTATTGGTTCTCACAAGCTCAGTTGACCGAGGCCTTTGAATGGACGGCCCACGCCATTGATCTGGCCCAGAAGACTGCAGACAAGAACGCCGCTGGCATCATTTACGAGGCCGCATGTGTCGTGATGATGGGCGCAGGGGATTACCCCGCCGCCCTGCCCCATGGGCGCAATGCGGACGCTGCACATTCTGAGGCGGGTGACGAATCTGGCAAAGCACGGGCTGTATTGCTTCATTCTCTATGTGGCGCGGCCCTTGGCGAAATCGAAGATCCGTCACCAATGATCATGAAAAGCATCGAACAATTTGGGATCGACGGGGATTCTTATTATTCTGCCCTCGGCCTGATCATCATGGGCGAAGGTGCGCGAATGGGCGGAATGCTGGAGCCCGCTGAAGAATGTTATATGGGCGCCATCGCCGAATTGGATTCCTTTGGCGACACGTTCTGGAAAGGCAACCTAAAGCAGAATATCGGCCATTTCCGTCTGGGCACTGACGATGTGGACGAGGCCGCTGGATTGTTCTCTGAATCCTATGATTTGGGTGACAGCTATGATTACGAGATCGTCCGAAGCTTGGCCGTAGCTGGTTTTGCAGGTGTCGCCTTGGCACGCGGTGATGCAGAAAAAGCTGCGCGTTTTCTGGGGGCCGTTGATGCCAATCTGGAACGGATAGGTGTTCAATTCGAACCGACGGATTCCGCCGACATCGCGCGATATCGCGAAGGCGCACAATCCAAATTAGGGGACGCAAAATTTGCCTCTCTTAAGCAAGAGGGCGCGTCATCAAAATGGCGCAAAATCAAGAACGAAGCCCGGTCATTGGGGGCCTAGACCCTTTGGGGTTCCAACCATGCGCACCCCAGAATGCGCATGGTTTTGCATAACGCACCAATGCACAAAGCCCTTTGATCGCTTGCCAAGCGCATCTTCGTGCCACGCGAAGAGTTGACAGAGGTGTCTCAATTTATTTAACATGTTAATGAATATATGCCCCATTTTCATATCGAATATACCAAGAACCTAGCGGATTCTGTTGATATGGCAGCGTTCTGCGAAGTGATACGTGAAAGGGCGGCATCGATCCCGACCTTCCCGATGACAGGCATTCGGGTCCGCGCAATATGTGTGGATCACTATGCAATTGCAGATGGGGACCCGAAACACGGGTTTATCGACATTTCGATCCGATTGCGTGAAGGCCGCGATGACCAGACAAAGGCTGACGCGGCAACACAAGTCTTTGATGCCGCGCGCGCGTTCCTTGCGCCTGTCACGTTGAAACGATCCATCGCTCTGTCATTAGAGATGCGCGACATCGACGCTGCGCTTTCACCAAAATACAGCACCATCCGTGATCATCTGGAGGCCGGGAAATGACTGAACTTGACCGAAACTTGGACAAGCTTCGGGGCTTTACGTCCCGCTTTCAGCAGAATGGCATTCGCAATCGTATTGCAGGCAAAGACCATGATGGTTCTGGTGGTCGGTTCGACAATGAAAGCCCGGTGGATCAATGCTTGATCTGTGAGGTCGCACGCAGCGACGCATCGGATGTTCATGCCGCGGCGCAGGCCGCTTCTGATGCATTTGCGGACTGGCGCGACATGGCCGCCAAAGAACGGCGCAAGATTTTGATTAACATCGCCAAAGGCATCGAAGCGCGCGCAGAAGAGATCGCGCTGTGCGAATGCTGGGACACGGGGCAAGCGTTGCGCTTTATGTCCAAAGCCGCATTGCGCGGGGCCGAGAACTTTCGGTATTTCGCAGATCAGGTCGAGCAAGCGCGTGATGGTCAGCACCTTAAATCCCCGACCTTGATGAACATCACGACCCGCGTCCCCATCGGACCGGTCGGCGTAATCACCCCGTGGAACACCCCGTTCATGTTGTCGACATGGAAAATCGCGCCCGCTTTGGCGGCGGGATGCACGGTTGTTCACAAACCCGCAGAGGCATCGCCCTTAACCGCGCGCCTGTTGGTTGAGATCGCAGAGGAGGCAGGCTTGCCCCCTGGTGTTTTGAATACGGTGAACGGATTTGGTGAAGAGGCGGGCAAGGCCCTGTGCGAGCATCCCAAGATCAAGGCGATTGCGTTTGTCGGGGAAAGCCGCACCGGATCGCTGATCACTAAGCAAGGTGCGGATACGCTTAAGCGCAATCATCTTGAGTTGGGTGGGAAAAACCCGGTCATTGTCTTTGAGGATGCCGATCTGGACCGCGCCTTGGATGCCGTTATCTTTATGATCTATTCGATCAATGGCGAACGCTGCACCTCGTCCTCTCGGCTTTTGATCCACGACAGCATCCAAGCAAAATTTGAAGCCAAGTTAATCGAACGCGTGAACAACATCAAAGTTGGGCATCCCTTGGACCCCGCAACAGAGATTGGCCCGCTTGTCACGCAAGAACATTACGACAAGGTGACGCGTTATTTTGACATCGCAAAAGAAGACGGTGCGACGGTCGCCGCCGGGGGTGTTCAGATTGATGGTCCAGGCTTTTTCGTGCGCCCAACCCTTTTTACAAACGCCACAAATCAGATGCGCATCGCACGCGAAGAAATCTTTGGGCCGGTGCTGACGTCAATTCCGTTTTCGACCGAAGAAGACGCGTTGCAGATTGCAAATGACACTGAATATGGTCTGACCGGTTATGTTTGGACCAACGATCTGACCCGCGCATTACGGTTCACGGATAAGCTTGAGGCCGGCATGATCTGGGTGAATTCAGAGAATGTACGCCATCTGCCAACACCCTTCGGAGGGGTGAAAAACAGCGGCATTGGCCGGGATGGCGGTGACTGGTCATTTGAATTCTACATGGAACAAAAGCATGTCGGATTTGCCACCGGGCAACACAAAATTTCACGCCTTGGTGCCCTTTGAGGAGATAATCAGATGCCAGTTCCTGCGCCCAATCTATATCCAGATTTCAACACGATCCGGTTGTCGCATGTTTGTCTGAACGTCCAAGACCTGAGCGTATCCAAAACGTTTTATACAGACATCTTGGGCTTTCAAGTCTCGGATGAAACGCGCGACCACGTTTATCTTCGGGCGATGGAGGAACGCGGACATCATAGCGTGATTTTACAACGTTCAGACACGCCCGGAACCGTTGAGGTGTTGGGGTTCAAAACCTTTGACGATGACGATCTGGACAAGGCTGACGTTTATTTCCAATCAAAGGGTCGCCCGACATCATGGGTCGACCGCCCATTTCAAGGGCGAACACTGTTGACGTCTGACAATTTGGGCATTCCGATCGAGTTTTACCACAAGATGGACAGGTTGGAATCGATCCATCAGAAATACGCGCTGTATCGTGGCGTCAAACCTTTGCGGATCGATCATTTCAACTGTTTTTCCAATGATGTTGATGCGTCAGTTGCATTCTATAACGACTTTGGATTTCGCGTGACGGAATACACCGAAGACGCTGTCAGCGAAAAATTATGGGCGGCTTGGATGCACCGTAAAGGCGGCGTTCACGATATGGCCTTTACCAACGGAACTGGCCCCAGACTGCACCATGTTGCCTTTTGGGTGCCGACGCCGATGAACATCATTGATCTGCTCGATCTGATGGCAACGACTGGATATGTGTCTAACATCGAACGCGGCCCCGGACGGCATGGCATATCGAACGCGTTCTTTTTGTACATTCTGGACCCGGATGGTCATCGGATTGAAATTTACTGCTCGGATTATCAGACATTGGATCCAGATCACGAGCCGATCAAATGGGATTTGAAAGACCCGCAACGTCAAACCCTATGGGGGGCCGCCGCACCGCAAAGCTGGTTTGAACATGGAACGCAATTTGTTGGCGTTGACCTTGTGGAGCCAAAGATTGACGCCAGCCCAATCATTGCACCCTGATGGATTGCGCAAACTTGGAAAAAAGGGGGAGCCTGTGAACTGGGATGAATTTGCGCATTGGGGAAAACACATTTCCGATTGGGCCGCTGATTATCACAAAACGCTGGGTGACAGACCGGTCCGCGCACAAACCCAACCCGGTGAGATTGGGGCACTGCTGCCCACCACGCCGCCTGAATCAGGCGAAACGATGGATACGATCATGGCGGATTTCGAACGCATCGTGATGCCCGGAATAACGCATTGGCAGCATCCAAGGTTTTTCGCCTATTTCCCTGCCAACGCCGCGCCGCCTTCCATGCTCGCAGAGATGCTAGCGACCACAATCGCGGCCCAATGCATGCTTTGGCAAACGTCTCCGGCGGCCACAGAAATCGAACAGGTCATGATTGATTGGTTGCGCGCAGCACTTGGCCTGCCCACCCATTACGCAGGTGTCATCCAAGACAGCGCATCATCGGCCACCTTGTCCGCCGTCTTGACCATGCGAGAACGCGCCACAGGATTTTCGGGCAATGCTGATGGGTTGAACGGCAAAGGCAATCTGAGGATTTATTGTTCAGATCAGGTGCATTCATCGATTGACCGCGCGTGCTGGGTTGCAGGTATCGGCCAAGCCAATCTGGTCAAAATCCCAACAAAAGGGGATCGGCATTCCATCGACGATATCGCGTTGCGCCAAGCCATCGCAACGGACCGCGCTGAAGGTCATATTCCTGCGGGCATTATTGGGATCACGGGTGGCACAGGCATAGGTGCATCAGATAATCTTGGGCCATTGCTGCAAGTCGCCAAAGACGAAGACCTGTACACACATTTGGATGCGGCATGGGCCGGTTCCGCCATGATCTGCCCCGAATTCCGCGATGATTTCTGGGCAGATGTGGGCAGGTTTGACAGCATCGTCTTCAATCCGCACAAATGGTTGGGCGCACAGTTCGACTGTTCGGTCCAATTCCTTGCCGACCCAATTGCGCAGCTGAACACCCTAAAAATCGAACCCGAATACCTGAAGACATCAGGGGACGCCGTTACCAATTTCTCTGAATGGACCATTCCGCTGGGTCGCCGTTTCCGGGCTTTGAAAATTTGGTTCCTGATCCGATCCTACGGTCTGGAAGGGCTGCGCCAACGCATTCGCAACCATGTTTCATGGGCCAACGAGCTATGTGAATCGATACGCGCCATAGATGGTTTTGAAATTGTAACTGACCCCATCCTAAGCCTGTTTTCGTTTCGCTGCCCCGGCAGCGATGAGGACCAGCAAAGGTTGGTCGATGCCTTGAATGATGACGGTCGCATTTACTTGACCCAAGGGTCGTTTCAAGGGCGTAAGATCATTCGGTTTTCAGTCGGGCAATTCGATACAACACGTGAAGATGTCATGATGGCCGCAGATGTCATTCAGGATGTGTGGAAAAGGATATCATGAAATACGCAACCTACCGTTCGAACGGGCAAACCTATTACGGCGCCGTCACTCAGGATGGGATGATCGCCTTAAACGATGAATGTCCGCAATGGGCCAGTTTGTTGGATGTCATTCGCGCTGGCGCATTGGGGCAGCTCGACGCCATCGCAGACGGCAAGACAGTGACACACACCGAATTCGAGTATGAAATGATACTGCCAGACGCGCCGCGCATCTTGTGCGTGGGCGTGAACTTTCCTGATCGCAACGCAGAATACAAAGACGGCAGCGCTGCGCCAAAATATATGTCCCTTTTCCCGCGCTTTGCATCGGGGTTTACTGGACATGGGCGCAATCTAGTCCGTCCGCCAGAAAACCATACGCTGGATTACGAAGGCGAAGTCGCAATTGTGATCGGTAAGCAAGGGCGGCGTATTCACCGTGATGCCGCCTATGACCACATTGCCGCGCTTACGTTGTGCAATGAAGGAACAATTCGCGATTGGGTCAGGCACGCAAAGTTCAATGTCACACAAGGCAAGAACTGGGACAAGTCTGGTGCGATGGGGCCGTGGCTTGTGCCATTTACGGACCCGCAACAACTGGATGATGCGCGTATTGTCACCCGCGTCAACGGCGAGGTGCGACAGGACGATACCCTAAGCCGTATGACGTTCCCGATCCGGCGAGAGATCGAATACATCTCGACATTCATGACCCTTAAACCGGGCGATATCATCGTGACGGGGACCCCAACCGGAGCGGGCGCACGATTTGATCCACCGCGATATTTGAATCCCGGCGATGTGGTCGAAGTCGAAGTTGAGGGCATTGGAACACTGCGAAATGGTGTTGAGGATGAATTGGTATGACACCCGATGATCATGCCCGCGCTGCCGCCGATTTGCTGAATGCCGAAGCAACGGGCGTTCAAATCGGGCTATTGTCGCTGCGTTACCCGGACATGAACATGGACGACGCCTATGCCATTCAAAACGCCATTCTAGAACAAAAGACCGCGCAAGGGCGCAAAGTGGTCGGTTGGAAAATTGGTCTGACATCAAAGGCCATGCAAAGCGCGTTGAACATCGACATTCCTGACAGCGGAATATTGTTCGATGACATGGTGATCGAAAGCGGGGCGCGCATCCATAAGGACCGATTTATCCAGCCTCGGATAGAAGCGGAGATAGCGTTTGTCATGAAATCTGCTGTGGCTGGGTCCAATGTCACGCGCGATGATGTTTTGAACGCAACCGACTATGTGGCCCCGTCGATCGAGGTTCTGGACACTCGTATCAAACGTATGGACCCGGATACCAAAACACCGCGCAATGTGTTTGACACAATCAGCGACAATGCAGCCAATGCAGGGATTGTGTTGGGGCCACAGCGTCACCAGCCAGACGCGTTCGATCTGCGTTGGGTTGGTGCCCTAACCTTCCGCAACGACGAGATTGAAGAAACCGGACTCGGTGCGGGTGTTCTAAACGACCCAGTTGAAAGCGTTGTCTGGCTTGCGCGCCGCATGGCCCAATACGGTCAAAGCATTGAGCCCGGACAGGTCGTATTATCCGGCAGCTTCATTCGACCCATTGAATGTCCGTCAGGCACACATATCAAAGCCGATTTTGGATCATTTGGCCAAGTCGCCGTGTCCTTCGATTGAACTTAATACCTAATGCGGTTTGGTTTCGTTTCCTTTCGCCTCACTTGTCATAGCATCAAGCGCGGCGTCGATATCATCAGGATCTTGGGACGGAATTGCGTAACCACCGTTCATCCATTTCGCCAAATCTATGTCAGCGCAGCGGCGTGAACAAAACGGGCGGTATTTTTTATCAACGTCTGAGTTACACACCGGGCACGTCATGTGCTCATCCCTGCAACAATTGCGGCCAAGGGTGCGCGTGCCCTTTTACGGCTTAGCTCAATATGCCCAAGCGGCGTCCATCCAACAATCGAGGTTTCAACGTCGTCTGCTTTTAACGCAGCACGCAACGCGCTTTCGATCACTTTGCGGTCTTTCTTTGAAGACGGCGCAGTGTCGATGACGACTTGACCGGCAAGCCCTTTGATACGCAGGGCACTTGGCAACGCGCGCATGGCAGCAATATTCGCCTTTAACCCAGCGGCCAAGGACGTGTCGGAACCGGTGTTGATATCCACCGCGACCAATGCCCGTGTCGGTTCAATATACATGCCCGCACCGGCAGGCAAACGCACCCAAGTGTCGCGCGCGACATCTACATGATCGTCAAGATCGCCGTGACGCACCGTATCCGTGATCCAATCGCGCCACGCAAGTTCATGCGGCCCGTCGCCATCCAACAGCTTTTCAACCTCGGTCCCAACATCACTTAAAACCTGATCACACACGGCCAACATGGCATCAACATCGTCGGCAATTTCGTCATCACTGGCGGCCTGACATTGCGTGCGTAGGATTATGCCATGGCTTGTTTCAGCTGCATTTTCCGTATCCGCAGCGCTTAATATCCGAATGCGGTCTTCGTCTTCTCGGATGCTGCGGGACAAATTTGTGCCGGGCGCATCTGGCGTGACAATGGAATAGCGGCTTTTGAACAGAATTTTTGACGTGACAGGTATCGCTTTTCCCGGTTCTGCAATTCCTGAAACTTGAACCAACAGTATGTCGCCGCTGGACAGCCCCTTTGATCCGCGCAGAAATGCGGACCCGTCGGGCGTATCTAAAAACATCCCGCCTTGCCCTTTGACCGGTCGCACAGCGCGTGCGCGATAAATCGTGCCCAAACTTGGCGCGTCGCTGTCGATCAACAGATCATCAAGAACCCCGTCAACGATCAGCGCTGCTGCTTCTCGTCCGGAATATTCGCCCAAAATGGCTTCGCGACCCTTCATGTCCAAATCTCCACGCCTGCTGCCTGAAGCAGAAGGGCTGTTTCAGAAAGCGGCAGACCAACAATTGCGGTGAAACTGCCTGATATCCACGGAATCAATGCGCCCGCAGGCCCTTGAATGCCATATCCACCGGCCTTGCCCTGCCAATCATTCGTTGCAACATAGCCTGCAATTTCTTTGTCGCTCAGAGTTTTCATTTTAACCTGACTGACAACTTCGCGTTCCCACATCTTGTCGCCTTTGCGCACTGCAATCGCCGTTATGACACGGTGACGACGTCCAGACATCAATCGCAAGAATTGCGCCGCTTCTGACGCATCCTCGGGTTTGCCCAGAATGCGCCGTCCAACGGCAACAGTCGTGTCTGCGCACAAGACGACTTCGTCAGGGCTGGCCTTCACAGCCTGCGCTTTTTCGCGGGCCATACGCGAGCAATAAGGGCGCGGTAATTCGGCAGCATGCGGCGTTTCATCGATGTCAGGGGGGCGGATCGCATCTGGTGTTAGCCCAAGCTGAGCCAACAATTCCAGACGTCTAGGACTGCCCGAGCCCAATACGAGCACAGGCCTTCCCACGTTATTTGAAGCGGTAATTGATCCGACCCTTGGTCAAATCATAAGGTGTCATTTCCACCTGTACCCGGTCGCCTGCAAGAACACGGATGCGGTTTTTGCGCATCTTGCCTGCCGTATGTGCGATGATCTCATGGCCGTTCTCTAGCTCGACCCGAAACGTCGCATTTGGCAGAAGTTCCTTCACGACACCGGGAAATTCGAGCGTATCTTCCTTGGCCATGGTCTCTCCTTCATAACTCGCCCGCCATTCGCGGACGCGCCACTACATGCGCTCTCCGGTCCGGTAAATCAAGGGGTTCAGGCCGTAAGTGAGCGGATTGTTACAGCTTCGGCACGTCCACCCGAGTAAGGTCAATATCGACGGCTCAAAACACGCTGATCGCATACAGGTCGGCAATCGCGCTTGGTTCGGCAATTGCCAATGTTTTCTGGGTGAGATTCCGATAATTTTCGAGACAAGTTCTAGGCCGCATAATTGTAATAAGGAACGTCGCGCGCTTTTAACTTGATATCGAGTTTCTTTGCACGCTTGCAACTGATCGCTCCACGCGAAGCCAGCTACTATTATCGGTTTTAACTCAAACCGATCGTTTGCAGCATTTTGCTCCAAGGTTTGCTTTGCGGGACTTCGCTACCTTTGTAAAAATGGAACATCGGAAGCTATTGTTTAGACCTAAACCAGTTCACCGTACCTTCAAGCTCGGTTGTGATCCAGGACATAAATGGCAATCTGATCGAAGCCAAAAACCTAAAGTACCCTACAGTGAATAAGAGAAGTGACAGGTGCCAACTTGCAAATATCGGAATGCCAATGAGGATCATGAGAAATAGCCCTAATATCCCAAAATAGAACGATGTTTCTACAGCCTGGAATAATGAAAAAATCGCAGCAATGCCGACGAATGCCAAAATTTGGTAGGCAGGAAAAAAGAAAAGCATATATTTCAAGCGGCTTTGATCGAAGGCATCGATTAAATATCTGTTGATAGATTTCGAAAACCGTAAGACGACCATGATGCCTTACTATCAGCCGAATGATTGAGGGATGCAATAAGCTTCACAATAATCTCGGAGCTGCCGTTCACTTTCAACAAATTGCATTTTAAAATTGGATCAATTCATCAGACGAAAACTAATATCTCGTCACATCCGCTCACAAAAATTCTGCATTTAGTCCGCAGTTTCAACACCTTCTTTGTACTTTTCCTTCGCAACTCGCAGGTGACCTCGGAAATCTAAAAGATACGTTGAATCTACGTGGATCGTGTACCCATTCTCAATTCGTGTCTTCATTCAACCGTATCTGGACAAGGATTCAGCCGCCCCCTCACCATATTCACCGTTTTGAAATTTGAGCGCCCAGGAATTCCTATTTTCTTTTGCTTCCACGACGGCTACCTTCACGAAAAGCAAACATATCAAACGGGTTGAATGATGCTGTCAAAAGGCGTGACTTTGCGTGGCCTTGAGGTTTTTGAAGCGCTTGCATCCAGCGGATCCGTTGCGCAAACGGCGGAACTGACTGGGTTAAGCCAACCTGCCGTCAGTCAACAATTGCGCAATCTTGAAACGGCTTTGTCCGTCGATCTGGTCGATCATGGCAAACGACCAATGCGCCTGACGCCTGCGGGTGAAACCTTTTTGTCCCGCATTCAGGTGTCCTTGTCGCAATTGCGGCTGGCCCAATCTGAACTGACGGTTATGGACTTGGCGCATTTGCCATCTTTGTCTCTTGGGATCATCGACGATTTTGAAAATGACCTCACCCCGCGTTTGGTCACCATTTTGGCGGACAGCCTTACAGGATGCCGATTCAAATTGATCACGGCCCCCAGCCACGTGATTTTGGACATGGTTGCGGACAAACGGTTGCATATCGCCATTTCTGCCAGCGCTGGACCCGTTTCCAAAGGGATCGTTGAATACCCACTGGTGCGTGACCCTTTTATTGTTGTTGCACCGCGCGATCAGTTTCCCGGCCCAAACCTGACAGAAGCCCCAAAGGGCCTGCCCTTTCTTCGATATGAAAAGGCCCAACTTATCGGACGTCAAATCGAGGCGCATTTGGCCCGGCAAAAGTTGGATTTTGATGACCGTTTTGAGGTCGGGTCGCATTTGGCCCTTATGGCGATGGTGGCGCGGCGTATTGGATGGGCTGTCACGACACCGCTTGGTTATATGCGCGCTGGCCGGTTCCATGAGCAGGTTGCGGCTTTCCCTTTGCCGTTCAATCCATTTTCCCGGACCATTTCGCTTTATGCCAGCGCGGATTGGGCGGGCGACGTGCCATTGGATGTCGCCGCGACAATGCGTCGATTGGTGCAAACCCACATGATCGAACCGGCCTTGCACCAATTGCCTTGGCTGGCGGGTGAACTTTGCTTGTTGGAAGAGTGATTTAGCGCGGTGTTTCTGCGGCGATCAAGGCCTCGGCGCAGCGTTCTATCAAACCCAGTGCCCCGTCAAAATCACGCGTGTAATATGGATCCGGCACGTGATCTGCATCTGCGACATAATCCGTAAAACACGCAATCCGCGCCGTGCCATCAACCGGTTCAAGCGATTTAAGGTCAGACAGGTTTTCAGCGTCCATTCCAAGGATCAGATCAAACGCCCTGAAATCGTCCACTGACAACTGGCGCGCGCGCAAATTATCCATGACATAGCCTTTGGCATTCGCGGCAAGTTGCATCTGGTCGTATGGCGGTTTGCCGATATGCCAGCCGGCCGTGCCCGCGCTATCAATGTGCCAATGTGGAGCGCGTGCGCGCAAAACAGCCTGAGCTGTGGGCGAGCGACAGATATTTCCAAGGCAGACAAAAAGAACGCGCATAACACTGGACTCTTCCATGTCGCATTTGCAATGCAAAGACCAAAGGGAGAGCATTATGTCCAATATCGTTATTCTTACCGGCGCAGGCATCTCGGCCGAAAGCGGTCTTGGTACATTTCGCGACGAAGGCGGGCTGTGGGCGCAGCATCGGATCGAAGATGTCGCAACGCCAGAAGGTTATGCCCGCGACCCGCAATTGGTGGTCGATTTCTATAATGCGCGCCGCAGTCAAGCAGCCGAGGCCATCCCCAACGCAGCCCATGAAGCTTTGGCCCAGCTTCAGCAGCAGAATTCGGGCGATATGCTTTTGGTGACCCAAAACGTCGATGATCTGCATGAAAAGGCTGGAAGTCCGGATGTTGTTCACATGCACGGTGCGTTAAATTCCGCGCTTTGTGCACAATGCGATACGCGCTGGCCTGCCCCTTTGACGATGCATGTGGGCGAAGCGTGCCCTAAGTGCTCGGCCAAGGCGGCACGCCCAGACATCGTTTGGTTTGGCGAAGTTCCATATCATATGGAACGAATCGAGCGTGCCTTGCTGAATGCAGATGTTTTTGTGGCCATCGGAACATCGGGCAACGTGTATCCAGCGGCTGGTTTTGTGCAACTGGCGGCGCGCTCTGGGGCCCATACGGTTGAATTGAACCTGGACCCTTCGGAAGTTGTTTCGCAATTTGCAGAAACCCATTTCGGCAAAGCGTCAGACACCGTGCCAAAATGGGTTGATCAGGTATTAGAACAGCCTGATTAAAGCTGGATCAATGGGTTTTGTGTTCCCCATGCGCATCGGCTTGCGGCTTGCGATCATTGTCGACTGGGATTTCCAGCTTAACGTCGCCAGCTTTTTCAAAGGTGAGCGTGACTTCGATAACATCGCCATCGTTCAGCGGCTTTGTAACGCCCATGAACATAATATGATCACCACCCCGTTTTAGATGGGCCAAACCTTCGGCTGGCACAGCAATACCGCCTTTGATTACAGTCATTTTCATAACACCGTGATCGTCTGCGATATGCGTATGCAATTCGACCCGCTTGGCGATGTCAGACGTTGCAGAAATCAGGCGATCATCCTGCCCTGCATGGTTCATCAGCCCCATAAAAGCGGCCGCAACTTTTGGGTTTGTGGATCGCAAGTACGGCTCGTCGACCATTATTTGAGCATCACCAGCAAACGCTGTCGTGCCAAGCAGCACAGCCGTAGAGACGCTTAACAACACATTTTTGAGTTTCATTTTTGCTTCCTGTCGTAGAATCCATTGGGTTTTGTGGCTTAGGCCCCCAATGGCGGTGCACGTGCCAAAAAGTCATGTGTTGCGCTTAGACTGATTAAAGCTGGTTTGATCGACAATACGCGCTGCGCGTCAAAATAAGAAGTTGGACGCACTGCACCCGGCATCATGGGTGCCGGTACAGCTTGCAAACAGCAATCGGGACAGAATTGTGGGGTCTCAACAGGTTGCCCGTCTTCATCGACGTAAACAACAACCAGATGTTGGCCCACACAGATGACCATCCGATCCACTGGTGTGGCTGCGCTGCGCGCGTTCGCCATGCTGTGCGACGTTGAAAACAACGCAAAAACGAGGATTATGTTGACGAGAAATCGCATTGGGACCCGGATACTGTGGTCCTTAATAGATTGCAGTGCGCCAAAAAGAAGCAACCCCGCCCACTGTTCGTGGACGGGGTTGTGACATCACAATTTCGAAAGATCAGGCGCTTGCAGCCTGAGCCTTTGCGATTTCTTTTTTAACTTTCAACGCGTTGGACGACAGTTCTGTGTCCTTCGCCTTGGCAAGATACGCGTCCAAACCACCACGGTGATCAACACTGCGCAGTGCATGTGCCGAAATCCGCAGTTTGATACCGCGACCCAATGTTTCGGACTGCAAAGTCACGTCATTCAGGTTCGGCAAAAACCGCCGTCTTGTTCTGTTCTTGGCATGGCTGACATTGTTGCCAGTCATTGGGCCTTTTCCGCTCAGTTCGCATACGCGCGACATCTGGTTATCCTCTTCTCAGCTGGTCCTTTGGTCTGGACCCTTGCCCAGTCTCCAAACGACAACCGCGCCGCAAAGACGGCACGCCAAAATTCGTTTGCTGGCTTTAGGGGGAATCGGACGAGTGGTCAAGCCATCCCCGTCAGTTTTCGCGGATACGCGACAGCACAATGTCCGCAGCAGCGCCCGGCGACAGGTCACCTGCCTCGATAGCCTGCCCAAGACGCGCAATTTCGTCCTTAATCGTGGGCGTTTCCATTTGGGCCAACAACGCGTGCCGAATGTCTTCTAAGAACCAATAATGCGCCTGCGCTTTGCGGGTGGTTTGAAATACGCCCTGACGGGTGCGCCAATCGGCCAAAGCTTTCATTTCCTGCCAAACGTCAGACAGACCAATGTCAGACAAAGCTGAGACCATCATCGCTTTGGGAAAGTCTTGTGGGTCTTGTGGGCGTTTCCGTAACAACCGCAATGCACCGGCATAATCGACACAGGTCCGAGTCGCTGCGGGTTTCAGATCACCGTCGGCCTTATTCACAAGAATCATATCCGCGATTTCCATGATTCCGCGTTTGACGCCCTGCAATTCGTCGCCACCCGCAGGTGCAAGCAACAACAAAAACAGATCCGCCACTTGCGCCACCACAGTCTCAGACTGCCCAACACCCACCGTTTCGATCAAAACAATGTCAAAACCGGCCCCTTCGCACAATCGCACGACTTCGCGCGTGCGCCGCGCAACGCCGCCCAAATGGCTTTGGCTGGGGGATGGGCGAATAAATGCATTTGGCACGCGGCTTAAACGATCCATGCGTGTTTTGTCGCCCAGAATCGATCCACCAGACCGAGTCGAGCTGGGATCAACGGCCAAGACTGCAACGCGCAATCCCTGATCCGTCAGCATCATGCCAAAGCTTTCGATGAAGGTGGATTTCCCAACACCCGGCGTGCCCGACAATCCGACGCGCAAAGCCTGACGATCTTTGGGCAAAGCCTCCAACAGAACCTGAGCCTGCGCGCGGTGATCCGCACGCGCGCTTTCCACCAGCGTTATCGCCCGAGCCAGAGCGCGCCGTTCACCTTGTGACACGCGGTTGGCCAAATCCATCAGTGCTGCATTGTCCATCCTTTAGGTCTTCCGACAGCTTTGTGCGAATGTCCAGTGTTGGCCTGACCCAAGACATCGTGCATTGAGGGCCCATGTTACCAATCGAAGCCATTTTACCGGACCTGATAGATGCCTTGCGCGCGCAAGGCCGTGCGGTTCTGCAAGTGCCGCCGGGTGCAGGTAAAACCACACGCGTGCCACTGGCTATGCTTGAGGCGGATGTCGTCAAAGGGCGCATTGTCATGTTGGAACCCCGCCGCCTTGCTGCACGCGCGGCTGCGGGACGTATGGCGGACACTTTGGGCGAAGAGGTCGGGCAAACCGTCGGGTATCGTATTCGCGGCGAAGCGCGAACAAGCGCGCATACGAAGATCGAAGTTGTCACCGAAGGCATTTTGACACGGATGCTGCAATCGGATGCTGAATTGCCGGGTATTGGCGCGGTCATCTTCGACGAATTTCACGAACGTTCGTTGAATGCTGACCTTGGTCTGGCTTTGTGTCTCGAGGTTGCGGACACGTTGCGCGATGATCTGGTGTTGCTTGCCATGTCCGCGACCTTGGACGCGGACCCCGTCGCACAGGTGATGAACGCCCCGATCCTGACCTCAGAGGGGCGCAGCTTTCCGGTGGAAACCATCTGGTTGCCTGCCCCCTTGGCCAAGACGGTCCGTTTGGAAGCCGCGATGGCTGATGTCATTCAACAAGCCTTGGCCACAACGCAGGGCAGCGTTTTGGCGTTCTTGCCGGGTGAAGGTGAAATTCGACGCACCGAATCTGCTTTGCGTGCTGCTATGTCCGATGAATATTTGATCGCCCCCTTGTTTGGGGCAATGGATTTCAAAGCCCAACAAGCCGCCATTCGCCCCGCACCAAAAGGGCGACGCAAAGTCGTTTTATCGACGGCGATCGCGGAAACATCCCTCACAATTGCAGATATCCAAGTCGTGGTGGACGGAGGACGTGCGCGGCGCGCCTTGTATGATGCGTCATCTGGGATGTCGCGTCTTGTGACAGAACGCGTAACCCGCGCCGAAGCGACACAGCGCGCCGGACGCGCAGGCCGTGTGACCGATGGCACCTGTTTCAAGCTTTGGACACGCGGCGAAGACGGTGCATTGGCCAGCTTTCCACCACCCGAGATCGAAGCCGGTGATCTGACCGCCTTTGCCTTGGAATTGGCGCTTTGGGGGACACCGCCTGATGGGTTGCGGTTTGTCACGCCGCCCCATGACGGGCGGTTCAAAGAAGCCCAAGCCGTTCTGCGAATGCTCGGGGCGTTAGATGATCAAAACCGGATCACGCGGCATGGCAAAGTTCTGGCCAAAGTGCCATTGCATCCACGGCTTGCCCATATGCTGCAACTGGGCGGCAAAGGGGCTGCCGACATGGCCGCCCTGCTATCAGAACGCGACCCGCTGCGTGGTCGCGGCACTGATCTGAACTTGCGTATACGTGCTTTGTCGAAACCAGAGCAGTTCGGCGATGCCGTTCATCGCGGAGTTGTGTCGCGCATTCGCCAAGATGCCAAACGCCTGAAGCAATTCACGAAGGGCAACGAACAGGCAAGCATCGGTGTTTTGGCCGCCCTTGCCTATCCTGATCGCATCGGCATGAGACGCAAGGGAGACGCTCCGCGCTATCTTTTGTCCGGTGGGAAAGGCGCGATTTTGCCAGATGGCGACGGCCTAAGCGGTCAACAATTGATTGTCGTCACCGATCTGGACGGAGACACCCGCGAAACGCGCATCCGGCAAGCTGTCCCACTGGCACAAAGTGAATTGCGACACTTGTATGCAGACCAAATCCAATGGTTCGATCTGTGCGAATGGTCACGTCGCGAAAACCAAGTTGTCACTCGACAACAAGAACGATTTGCGGCCATTGCATTGGATGATCGCGCATGGACAAATGCACCACCTGAACACATTGCCCTTGCGATGTTGGACGGTGTGCGCCAATTGGGTCTGCGCCCGTCTGCCAAAGCGGCAAGGTTCTTGTCCCGTGCGCGTTTGATGACCGCTGATTTTCCTGATTTCAGCGATGCGTATTTGCTGGAAACTGTCGATGAATGGTTGTTGCCACATCTGATTGGGGTTCGTTCGGCCGCCGATTGGAAGGTGTTTGAAATTTTGCCTGCACTCGAAGCGCGGCTGGATTGGGCCCAGAAACAAACGCTTGATACGCGCGTTCCCGGAAAGTTTGTGACCCCGCTGGGGCGCAGCGTACCCATTGATTATAGCGCAGGTGTGCCCGCGATCAGCCTGCGCTTGCAAGAGATGTTCGGCGTGACGCAACACCCTGTCGTTGGCCAAATCCCGCTTCAGGTGACGTTGCTGTCCCCCGCCCAGCGCCCTGTACAGGTCACCCAAGACATTCCCGGATTTTGGGCCGAAAGCTATGCAGATGTTCGCAAAGACATGCGCGGGCAGTATCCCAAGCACCCTTGGCCCGAAGATCCAACCCAAGCAGATCCGACATTGCGCGCAAAGCGGCGTAAACCCTAAATCTCAGATGGCTGCAGCCGTGGCGCGCCGGGTCCGGCCTTTTCCGCTGCTTTTATGGCATCCACGACCCGGTGAATGACCGGACATGGCACGCTATGTATTTTGGCCAACTTCAGAACAGCGCCCTGTAACGCGTCAATCTCGGTGAGGCGACCGTGGTGCAGATCATCCTGCATCGAGGACCGCGCCGCCGGATCGATCTTTAGCATTTGCGAAGCGATGCGGCGAAACAGCGGCGTTGGCAAACGCAGAATATAGGGAACAAGGGCGGCTGGGGCGGCTGTGAAACGCGCAGGTTTGATGCCTGCTGCCCCCAGTACGGCCAAAGTTTCTTGCATTTGATCTGCCAAGACTCGTCGCCATTCGCGTGATTGCAATTGATTGTGCAATGTATCCCCAGACAAGGCATTCAATGCGTTGTTCAAGTTGACCAACAGCTTGCCCCACTGCACCGGTTTCAAATCTGCAAAACCTTCGACCGGCAATCCCGGTACATTCAAATCGCGCACGAGTGTCCCGCTTGCGTCTTCGATCTGCACCCCGCCACTGGTCGCTTTGCGAAACGTACCGGGCCCGGTTTGAACGACATTGAATGCAACAACCCCTGATCGCACATCGGCCAATGGTGCAACGGCCCGCAACATTTCAGCATTCGTCACGCCATTTTGCAGGCTGATTACCTTTGCGGATGGCGCAAATTGGTTGATTGATTTTCCCATGTCGCTGGTTGCTGATGATTTCACTGTCACCAGAATGACGTCAGCCTCGGCCAAACACGCCGCATCCGTTTCGTACGTGATGCTGTCAAAGTCAGCCGCGTCCCCTTCTACATCCGTAAGATGCAGGCCTGCGGCGGAAATTTCATCTGCCAGACGCCGTCGCCCCAGAAAGGTAACATCATGCCCAGCAGCGGAAAGTCGGCCACCGACGAACAGGCCAATGGCCCCTGCCCCTGCAATTGCGATGCGTTTGGGTTCAGACACCCAAACACCAGCGCATGACCGCCTTTTGCGCATGAAGACGATTTTCCGCTTCGTCGAAGATCACGGAATTTGGACCGTCCATCACGGACGAGGTCACTTCTTCTTCGCGGTGCGCAGGCAGGCAATGCATAAACACGGCATCCGGTTTGGCATGGCTCATCAGTTCGTCATTGACCTGATAAGGGCGCAGCATGTTGTGACGACGTTCCCGCGCGGATTGCGCGTCATGCATGCTGACCCAAGTATCTGCAAAGATCAGATCGGCACCTTGCACCGCTTTTTCAGCATCCCGTTCGATGACAAATTTCTGCCCTGCATCGCGCATCAGTTTTTGCCATTCATCTTCGGGATCAAGTTGCGACGGGCCCGTAAAGGTCAAGTCAAAGCCAAACTTGGCGGCGGCGTGCATGACCGATGCACACACATTGTTACCGTCGCCGCACCAAACAGCCTTTATGCCTTTGACCGGTCCGCGATGTTCTTCGTAGGTCATGACATCCGCCATGATTTGGCAGGGATGCGTGCGGTCCGTCAGGCCATTAATCACAGGAACAGACGCGAATTCCGCCATTTCCTGCAATACACTTTCATCAAATGTACGGATCATGATCAGATCGACATAGCGCGATAAAACCCGTGCCGTATCCGCAATGGTCTCACCATGCCCAAGCTGCATGTCAGAGCCGGACAAAACCATGGTTTGCCCCCCCATTTGACGCACACCAACATCAAAAGACACGCGCGTTCTGGTCGACGGTTTTTCAAAGATCAATGCAACAACGTGCCCATCCAAAGGCCGCTCGTCATCAGCCGCACCTCGTGGTCGACTCAACCTTGCCGTTTTCATGTGCCGCGCTTGATCGATCATGACCCGCAGATCTTGGGCGGGTGTTGTGTGAATATCGAGGAAATTGTTCATATCTATTTCAATCTTGTCGGGGAACGCTACGGTTTGGTGACCACGGGCAGTTCCCAAAGTTTAAGTCATGCGGTTGTCAGGTCGGATGCAGCTTGATCAAGCCGTGCAATGCTTTCGCTGATTTCATCATCCGAGATCGTCAAAGGCGGCAACAATCGAATGACGTTGTCAGCTGCAGGAATGGTAATCACCTGCTGATCATAACCCGCTTTGACGACGTCAATATTTGTGACCTTGCATTTTAGGCCCAACATCAGACCCAAACCGCGAACCTCTTCGAAAACATCTGGATGCGAAGCAACCAAACCTTCCAATTTCTGGCGCAATAACCCTGCCTTTCGGCTGACATCAGACAAAAATTCAGGTGTGTTCACTGTGTCCATGACGGCGCACCCAACGGCACATCCTAAAGGATTGCCGCCATAGGTCGTTCCATGTGTGCCCACGGTCATACCGCTGGCAGCGTCTTCGGTGGCCAGAACTGCCCCCAATGGAAACCCACCGCCAATGCCTTTGGCAACCATCATGATGTCGGGCGTGATCCCCGCCCATTCATGGGCAAACAGCCGACCAGTACGGCCAACGCCGCATTGAACCTCGTCCAGGATCAAAAGAATACTGTGTTTGTCGCAAAGCTCGCGCAAGTATTTCAGTTTGTCGTCAGGCATTGGGCGAATGCCGCCTTCGCCTTGGATCGGTTCAACAAGGATGGCCGCTGTTTCAGCAGAAATCGCGTCTTCGATCGCCTCTTCATCATCCCAATCCAGATGCGTAAATCCGGGCAATAATGGGCCAAACCCTTTGGTCATTTTCTCGGATCCGGCCGCCGCGATACCCGCAGAGGACCGACCATGAAATGAGCCGGAAAAAGTGATAATATCCACTTTTTCCTCGGACCCTTTTTCATACCAATATTTACGCGCCATTTTCACAGCCAATTCGCAGGCTTCCGTACCCGAATTGGTAAAGAACACTGTATCCGCAAAGGTCGCATCGACAAGTTTGTCAGCCAGCGCCTTTTGCTGCGGAATTTCATACAAGTTCGACACATGCCAAAGCGTGCCAGCTTGATCCGTAATGGCCTGAACCAGAGCAGGATGCGCATGACCAAGGGAATTCACTGCAATTCCGGCCCCCAGATCCAAAAAGCGTCGGCCGTCGGCTTCGATCAACCATGTGCCTTCGCCTTTGACGAAAGAAAGTGGTGCGCGTGCGTAAGTCGGCAATAATGACGGGATCATCGGATCCTCCTTGGATGGCCCAAACTCAGACGTGTTTCGTGCATGAGCAGTGCGGGCAGGTCAATATGTTAAGAGTGATTGGGTTGATCAGGCCGCGATGGCAGTGAAACAACAAAAAGGGATCATGCTCAGCCCAGAGGCTGTCAGGTTCAGAATCGTCGGAGTGTCTGCAACATGATCATGGGCGCTTGCTTAGGGCATGTTTTTAGATTTGGCTAGATGCTTTTCTTCTTGCACGATCATGTCGATACGCGCATGCGAACAATATGTACCAACCCAAAACACAAAACCCAGCTTTGGCCGCGATGCTTATTAGTATTGCAACCATGTTCATCGCCGGGACAATGTTGTTGGCCAAAGCATTGGGCAGCGGACAATTTGGGCCGCCACTTCATCCCTTCCAAATCAGTTTTGGGCGGTTCGCATTTGCCTTTTTGGCCATTGCCACAAGCGTTGCGATCCTACGGCCGCGCATAACCCGCGTCCATTGGGGCCTGCATGGGCTTCGAACGATCAGCGGTTGGACCGGGGTGACTTTGATGTTTGCAGCGGTTGCTTATATTCCGCTGGCCGATGCGACTGCGATCACGTTCCTAAATCCTGTGTTCGGCATGATCTTGGCAATTCCCATCTTGGGCGAACGTGTTGGTCCTTGGCGTTGGCGCGCTGCGTTTATCGCGTTTGTGGGCGCTGTAATTCTCATTCGTCCCAGCACAAGCGGAATTGAACCCGCTGCCCTGCTGGCTTTGGCCGCAGCCGTGGTCATGGGCCTTGAACTGACGATCATCAAAAAGCTGGCAGGACGTGAAGGTCCATTGCAGATTTTGTTCTTTAATAATTTGATTGGATGCGCGATTGCCAGTTGTGCGGTTATCTGGGTGTGGCAAATGCCCAACACGCTGCAATGGGTCATGCTTGGTGGTTTGGGATGCCTTATGGCCGCCGCGCAAAGCTTTTTCGTTAATGCGATGGCACGTGCGGATGCCTCATTTGTTGCGCCTTTCAGCTATGCAACGCTGATATTTGCCACGTTATACGACATCTATTTCTACCGTGTCATACCAGATATAGTCACGCTGATCGGAGCGGGAATGATTCTTGGCGGTGCCTTTCTTTTGGCATGGCGTGAAAGTGTTGCCGCACGAAAAGACGTCAGCGCCTTGTAGTTTGGCGAGAGCTGACTAGAATATAGTCTGATGAGACCAAGGCGGCCCAATCGTGGCCGCCTTATGAAATTGGGGAAACAATGTCCTGGACGGAAGAACGCGTCGACCTGTTGAAAAAGATGTGGGGCGAAGGCCAATCCGCAAGCCAGATCGCCAAGGAATTGGGTGGTGTGACGCGGAATGCTGTAATCGGCAAAGTGCATCGCCTTGGATTGTCAAACCGCACCGGCGGTGGGGGCACATCCACAACCAAGGCAGAGGCCAAACCTAAGGCCGCGCCTAAAGCGGAACCAAAAAGTCCGCCAAAAACGCAAACGGCGCCCAAAAAAGAACCTGTTATGGAAACCAAGTCTGCAACGCCCATGCGTCGTCAGATTATTCCAGCAGGTCAGCCGCTGCCTCCGCAACCTTCGGCGAACGAAATTAGCCCCGAAGCGTTAGCCAAAGTGAACGAGGTCGAAAAAAAGGCCAAGAAGCTTCACCTTATGGAGCTGACCGAACGGACCTGCAAATGGCCTGTTGGTGATCCTGCGACAGAAGATTTCTGGTTTTGCGGGCTGCCTGTTCAGCAAGGGAAACCCTATTGCGAAGCGCATGTGGGTGTGGCCTTCCAACCAATGAGCGCGCGACGCGACCGACGTCGCTGACAAGTTCTCACTTGCATCTAATAAGCGGACTGGCACCTGTGTTGATCACTTGAGCTGGTCCGTTTTTTTATGACCGGCAAACAGATGAACGTGCAAATCCACTGCATTTGGCGCAGTAGGTGAAAAGCGGTGGGTGAAAAAATGTGCAATCGTTCGTTTGCTCACCAAAAAACGCATTTTGAAACATTGCCCAACACAGGCGTGAATTGCCCTCACACGTTAGTCGTGACAATGAAGTGCGATCAAATTCAGGAGCCCGAATGACCGACCGTCTTCAACCACCGAATCCGCCACGGGCCGCCGATATTCTGGCCCGCCGTTTGTTTGAAGCTGGATGTCGTTTCGCGTTTGGAATGCCCGGCGGCGAAGTCCTTACTTTGGTGGACGCATTGGAGCGTGCTGGCATTCAGTTCATTCTGGCCAAACACGAAAATGCAGCGGCCTTCATGGCCGAAGGTGCGTGGCATCGGACCGGAGCACCGGGTATTTTGGTGGCGACCGTTGGTCCGGGTGCATTAAACGGGATCAATGCAGTGGCCAATGCGCACCAAGATCGCGTGCCATTGATCGTCTTAGCCGGATGCGTCGATGCTGACGAAGCGCAGACATATACGCATCAGGTGTTGGACCAAACGCAGGTTTTTCGCCCGATTACTAAGGCTACGTTTACCCTGAATGCCGGCGCTGCTGACGTCATTGCGGACAAGGCAGTTACAATTGCGCAAGAAGGTCGGCCCGGACCTGTTCACATCGACGTTCCCATTTCCGTTGCCGTCGAAACCGTCAATTCGTCAGTGCAAGCAAGGCGATCACCAGCGGTACCTGCTGTTCCAGCAGGTTCAGTGCTGACCGAGGCACGCGCGCTTTTGGCCCAATCCGAAAAACCGATCATCATCGCCGGAGTGGACGCAGTCAACCAAGACGCAAGCCATGCTTTGATCGCGTTTGCCGAAACGTTCAATGTGCCTGTCATTACCAGTTACAAAGGTAAGGGGTTACTGCCCGAAGATCATAGTCTTTCGCTTGGTGGTGCCGGATTATCGCCCAAAGCAGATGCAATTTTATTGCCTCTTGTTGCACAGGCCGACCTTATTATTGGCGTCGGTTATGACCCGATTGAAATGCGTACGGGATGGCAGAATTTTTGCCAGCCGGGCATTCAACAGATGATCGACATAACAGCCGAACCGAACCACCACTACATGCATCAAGGCACGATGAACGTGATTGGTGATTGCGCGTCCACATTGGCGGCACTTTCCGAAGGGCTGGCACCACGTGACACGTGGGTGGATGGTCAAATCGCATCTGCCAAAGCGGCTTTGCAAACTGCGTTTCCGACGGATGACGTATGGGGGCCCGCAGCAGTTATTGATGAAACCCGCAAGGTCTTGCCCCGCGACGCATTGGCCACAGCGGACAGCGGAGCACATCGTATCCTGCTCAGCCAAATGTGGCCGTGTTTTGAGGCGCGTGGACTTATGCAAAGTTCCGCCCTGTGCACCATGGGATGTGCCATGCCAATCGCTATGGGTGCTCAAGTCGCTGAACCTGACCGCACAATCGTCAGTTTCTCTGGTGATGCTGGTTTTCTGATGACCGCCGGAGAGCTTTCGACTGCGTCCGAACTTGGATTGCGCACTATTTTTGTTGTCTTCGTCGATGCTTCGCTTGCCTTGATAGAACTGAAACAACGCCAGCGTCAGTTGCCGAATGCCGGGGTCGAATTTGCAACTCATGACTTTGAAGCCATCGGTAAGGCGTTTGGTGGCGCGGCACATACAGTTGCATCACGGGACGAGTTGCGCACAGCGCTTGATGCGGCTATGGCGGCCGAAACGTTCACAGTGATTGCCGCCATGATCGATCGAGGAGCTTATGATGGACGCATCTAAAAACCCACAAAGCACACCCGGCGCGCTAGACGGCCTGTTTGTATTGGACCTTAGCCGCATCCTTGCTGGCCCGACATGTACGCAATTGCTTGGTGATCTTGGTGCAACGGTCATAAAGATTGAAAACCCCAAAACCGCAGGGGACGACACGCGCAGTTGGGGGCCTGTCTATGCAACAGACAATTCCGGTGAACCCACTGATTTGTCAGCGTATTTCATGGCAGCAAATCGCAACAAACTGTCCGTCGCCATAGACATCTCAACCGATGAAGGGCAGGCACAAATTCGTGCGCTGGCCGCGCGGTCAGATGTGGTTGTCGAGAATTACAAACCGGGCGGGTTAAACAAATACGGTCTGGACCATGACACGCTGTTGGCAGCCCATCCCGAGCTTATCTATTGTTCGGTATCGGGATTTGGACATACCGGCCCAAACAGTGCGCAACCGGGTTATGATTTAATGGCGCAGGGGTATTCCGGCATCATGTCCTTGACCGGAGAGCCGGACGGGGTTCCCAACAAAGTTGGTGTCGGAATTGCTGATGTGATGTGCGGTATGTACGCAACGGTCGGTATTCTGGCGGCGTTGCGGCACCGTGATAAGACCGGGGAAGGTCAACATATCGACCTGTCACTGGTCGATTCATCGATGGCTTGGTTGATCAACGAAGGATGCAATTTCTTGACGTCGGGCAATTTGCCGGTACGTCGCGGCAACGCGCATCCCAATATTGTACCATACGACACCTTCGAAGCATTGGATGGCCACCTGATCCTTGCTGTTGGAAATGATTCACAATTTCTTAGGCTTTGTGATGCAATCGACCTGCCAAAGGTTGGTGCAGATGCCCGGTTCGCTACGAATCTGCTCAGGATCGAAAATCGAAATGATGTAACAAAGCTGATTGCCGACCGATTGAAACAATTGACCAAAGCCGACATCCTGGCACGCTTGAACTCTGCCAAAGTGCCCGCAGGACCTATACATAACGTTTCAGAAGCCTTGCAATCTGATCAAGCAAAAGCGCGGGGCAGCGTCGTAGAAATTCCCAGCAAAGACGTCAAAGACGGAACCGTTCGCGTGTTGGGGAATCCTTTGAAATTGTCGGCGACTCCTGTCACCTATCGCAGTCCCCCGCCCCGCTTTGGACAAGACACAGACGCAGTCCTTGCAACATTGGCGGAAAATCCAAACAAAGATCGCTGAAAATTCAAGCTTCTACCGGCCAAAAATCGCTTAACTTGCAACATATTGCCGAATTTACCCTCACGTCTTTTGACCAAACCATCACGGTTGCGTGTTTTAATCGCGCAAATCATGTTCCTAGGGTCCACATGAGTTACATCTACGTCACCACCACGAGTGAAAGGCCGCTTGCCAAATGAAGTACGACATCTGTGACGCCGCAGTCAGTTTAAAAAGTGAAACAACCCTTGCGGAATGGAATGGCATGGTGCGAGCGTTTCTTGCACATGGAACACAGACGCCCGAGCATTTGGGCAATGTTCTTTCGGCAGAGCCCGACTTTGCGATGGGCCACGCAGCCAAAGGTCTGTTCTGCCTGATGCTAGGCCGTGTTGAAATGGTGGACGTAGCGCGGGAAGCAGGGCTTCGCGCTTTGGAGAATTTGCAAAACGGACAAGCATCCAACCGGGAAAAACTGTGGGTGCGTGCATTGGGGGAATGGTTGGCAGGTCGACCATCCGGTGCCATCGCCGCAATGGAAGATGTGCTTACCGAAAACCCACGCGACACGCTGACAGTCAAAGTCAGCCATGCCATTCGCTTTATTCTCGGGGATCACCTTGGCATGCGCTGCTCTATCGAACGTGTTCTTGACGCACATGGATCGGACCATGCCCTGCGTGGTTACGTTCTGGGTTGTCACGCTTTTACGCTTGAGGAAACCGGCGAATATGATGCCGCTGAACAAGCCGGGCTTTTGGGATTGCAATACGCACCGGATGACGCTTGGGGATTGCACGCTGTGGCCCATGTCTTTGACATGACGGCCCGCCCTGACCAAGGCATTCAATTGATCGAAAACAACCGCACGGCTTGGGAAAGCTGCAACAATTTCCGCTATCACGTTTGGTGGCACAAAGCGTTGTTACACTTGGATCGAGGCGAATTCGACCTGACGCTTGACCTGTATGATACGGAAATTCGAGCTGACAAAACCGATGATTATCGCGACATTTCAAATGCGACATCCTTGTTGATGCGATTGGAGCTTGAAGGCGTAAAAGTCGGCGGTCGCTGGCAGGAACTTGCGGACCTGTCGGAAGCGCGGTCCACTGATGGCTGTCTGGTCTTTGCTGACTTGCATTACATGCTTGCGCTTGGCGCTGCTGGCCGCAAAGAAGCGAGCAATGGCATGACTGGACGCTATGCGATTCAAGCGACCAAGCAAGGCGAAATGCCCGCGCGGATCAAAGATCCCGGCGTTGCGGCAATGGTTGGGCTCGAAGCCTTTTCCGAAGGGCGCTATGATGATGCTTTCGCAAATCTAAGCGTGGCCCGCCCAACAATGCAAACCGTCGGTGGCAGCCATGCGCAACGTGACGTATTTGAACGCATAACTATTGATGCGGGCATTCGTGCCGGACGTTTTGATCAAGCCGAAGCGCTTCTTGCGGATCGCATAGCGCGACGCGGCGGAAACGAAGATCGTTTTGCGTCCACGCGGTTTCAAAGTCTTGCAGAAACACGGCGCATTCCAGCACAATAATTGCCAAGGCGGAATTTCGTCCTGACACATTCAAAGAAGAAGAATAGACAGCGGCCATGACATTTGCCGACCCTACGCAATCGCCAGCCAGATCTGGCCCCGCTACGGCTGCACCAGCGGCTAAATCAACGCGCGTCCGTGACGTGCGTTTGGATTTCTTTCGCGGCATCGCGATGTTCATCATTCTGATCGCGCATACACCGGGAAATTTCCTGACAAGCTGGATCCCAGCACGTTGGGGATTTTCAGATGCGACAGAAATCTTTGTGTTTTGCTCAGGCATGGCCTCGGCCATCGCGTTTGGCCGTGCCTTTGATACAGTGGGTTGGCGTTTGGGAACTGCGCGCGTCGGTTATCGCGTTTGGCAGGTCTATTGGGCGCATGTCGGGTTGTTCTTTGCGACTGTCGCGCTTGTCGTACTCCTGACCGACTTTCCCCACACCTCGCGGAATTATTGGGGGCAACTCAATCTTTGGCCCCTATTTGTCGAAAGCGAAAAATGGACCAATCAGGACATTTGGCTGTCGTTCATGACATTGCGCTATGTGCCGAATTATTTCGACATTTTGCCAATGTACATGGTTGTTCTAGTCCTCATGCCCATTTTGATGGGGTTGGCGAAAGTCAATAAATTCCTGATCGCGGCCTTTATCATCGCATGCTGGTTGTTTGCACAGAAGTCCTTGATGACATCGTTGGGATTGGCGGAATACCGTTTGGCATTTCCAGCAGAACCCTGGACAGAGCGCACTTGGTTCTTCAACCCGTTTGGGTGGCAGTTGGTCTTTTTCACGGGCTTTGCCTTTATGAAGGGGTGGCTGCCAAAGCCACCTGTGACCCCGCTTTTGATTGGCATCGCGTTGTTCATCGTGCTTGCAAATATTCCACTATCAAGCATTGGCGTGCGTGAATTCGATTTCGACTGGGCCCGCGACTGGCGCAAGGAAAACCGGGCTTTGATCACCAAATCGGACTTCGGGATTTTACGGTACGTCCATTTCCTCGCACTAGCCTACTTGGCTTGGGTGTTTGCTGGCGACAAAGGCAATCGCCTATTGCCCCGTGGCGACGGGACAGCGTCGCGAGTGTGGGAAAAGCTGCTTGGGATCATTCTTAAGGTTGGACAACAATCGCTGGCCGTATTTGTGGTATCCATGTTCACAGCACGTTTGATGGGTTTTCTGCTTGATTGGTTAGGCCGAGAGACCCTGACCTCATTATCGGTAAACGCGTTTGGAGCCTTGATCCTAATCGTCACCGCTTACGCCGCGAGTTGGTTCAAGTCACAGCCTTGGAGGGCCAAACCCTAATGTTGCGTCGCGAAATTCTTGCCTATATCGCGGCTTTTGCTGCGGCTCCTAATCTGGGTTTGTCGGCCGACACAGACGAGCCCGGTTTGCAATTGGGTGAAGGTCAACCTTTCAACAAAGAGCTGTTGCAAGAGATGGCGCGTGATCTGGCGTCAAAGCCTTACACGCCGCGCCCCTTGATACCCGAAGAATGGCGCAATCTGACCTATGATCAATACCGCAAAATCTGGTTTGATCATCGCAACGCGCTTTGGGAAAACAGCGATGCGCCACAGCGCGTGGATGTATTTCCCCCGGGCCTGTATTTCCCAAGCGCGGTTAAGACATACGTTGTCGAAAATGATGTCGCCCGCCCGTTGGAATTTGACATGCGCGTGTTCGACACGACCGACAAATTTCCTGATGTGCCGATCGATGACACCCTTGGGTATTCCGGTCTGCGTTTGCGTGCAGAGCTGCGCCAGTCCGGGATTTTTGAAGAATACGCGGTTTTCCAAGGCGCGAGCTATTTCCGTGGCATCGGGACTGGCCAATTCTATGGTTTGTCTGCGCGCGGGCTGGCCATTCGCACAGGTGATCCCGCTGGTGAAGAATTCCCGGATTTCACGCATTTCTGGATGGAACGCCCAAATCCCGGTGATCCCAGCGTCGTGTTACATTGCCTTCTCGACAGTCCATCCTGTTCTGGGGCTTACACGTTCCGGATAACCCATGGTTCCACATTGGTGATGGATGTCGAAACCGAACTGTTTGCCCGAGAAGACATGTCACATGTTGGTATCGCACCGCTGACATCAATGTTCCTGTTCGATGACATGGACAGAAATCGCTTTGACGATTTTCGACCAGCCGTGCACGACAATGATGGCTTGCTGATCCACAATGGGGCCGGCGAGGTCATCTGGCGACCCTTGGCAAACCATACGACATTGCAGTTAAGCGCCTTTACGGATGAAAATCCGCGTGGCTTTGGCCTTATGCAGCGCAAACGCGACTTTGGTGACTTTAATGATCTGGAAGCCAATTATCACAAACGTCCCGGTTTGTGGGTTACCCCAGGCGAAGGATGGGGACGCGGTTCAGTGTATCTGGTCGAAATCCCGTCTGATCGCGAGATTTACGACAACATCGTAGCTTATTGGCGTCCGGCTGATGGTCTGTCCAAGGGCGACTCGAAGTCTTTGACGTATCGATTGGATTGGGGGGAAGAACCCGAACCCCAAGTCGACATGCCTTTGCGTATCCTGAATACTGCTGCGGGCGGACGCCCCGAAGGTGGACGCATTTTTGCAATCGATTTTGAAAACAACGACAAAGTTCCCGAGGATCTGAACAAAATCACACGGTTGATCCGGTCCAGTGCGGGCAAAGTGTCGTCTGGCGTCATGCAACGCAATCCCGAAACGGGCGGCCCTCGGCTGGCATTTACCTTCGAAGCAGGTGAAGCGGATTGGGCTGAATTCCGAGTACAACTGCGCCTGGACGGCGAAGCCTTAAGCGAAGTGTGGCTGTATCGCTGGACACTCGCTTGACCAAAAACGTCACCTCTCAGGCGCATATGCCAGAACCTGCTCCGCTTGAGATGCCGGTCCAAGATTTGTCGCGCGCGCCCTTTTTGCGGACACATGGCAACCTTTGGGACATTCGCCGCTGGGGCGTATTCGCACCAGCGCTGATTGGCACAGGGTTGATGATGTGGGGGCTGCATCAGCTTTTTGCTGAAAAGGGGCTGACGTCGTTAGAGTACTTGTTGCTGGGGTTAATTGGCATGACCTTCGTCTGGGTCACGCTTGCGGTCAGCACAGTCGCGATCGGATTGGTGTCGGGACGAGAAGAACCAACATCAACCACCCAAGGCACCGCATTGCGCGTCGCCCTTTTGATGCCAATCTACAATGAATCTCCCAGCGAAGTGTTTGGGAATGCGGCTGCAATGCTGGAGGATTTGATTGCGAACAAAGGTCAGCACGACTTTGACCTTTTTGTTCTCAGCGACAGCCGGGATGACGCCATTTCCGCAGCCGAGTGGCAAGCGTTCCAAGCGTTGCAAGGCGCAGCGCCTCAAGGCATGTCAGTGTTCTATCGTCGACGGGCCGACAACACCGACAAAAAGGTTGGCAACTTAGTCGACTGGATAACCGGATGGGGCGCCGCTTATGAAGCGATGATTGTCCTTGATGCCGACAGCTTGATGACCGGTCGCGCCATCGGGCGTCTCACTCAAGAAATGTCAGCAGATCCAAAATCTGGATTGATCCAATCGTTCCCGCAACTCATCGCCGCGAACACGCTGTTCGCACGCTTGCAGCAGTTTTCGCACACGGCCTATGGCTGGTTGTTAGGTGAAGGTTTGGCCGCTTGGGCCCGGTCCGAAGGGAATTACTGGGGCCATAACGCGATTATTCGAACACATGCATTTGCATCGGCGGCTGGCCTGCCCCGCCTGCGCAATCTGCGTGGCAGCGATGACATCATCCTAAGCCATGATTTTGTCGAAGCTTCGTTGCTTCGTCGATCCGGTTGGCGTGTTCGGTTTATGCCGCGCTTGTCAGGCAGCTTTGAAGAAACGCCAGGTACGTTGATTGATTATGTGCTGAGGGATCGTCGTTGGTGCCGTGGCAACTTGCAACATCTGCGCTTGCTGGGAACAGCCGGGTTGCATCCGGTCAGCCGCTTTCACCTGTTTCAAGGTGCGGCTGCCTATTTGATGTCACCAGCGTGGTTCATTCTTTTGATATTTTGGGCGCTGCTGGGCCGGGATTCTCAGACCAACGTGATCACCTACTTTAATGAGGTGAATCCTCTGTTCCCGAACTGGCCCCCCGCCATGAGCCATATCGACAGCATGTTGTTTCTGATGGTCATGTATTCTGTGTTGCTTGCGCCCAAAATTGCGGGCGCTGTGGTCATTGGGCTGGATAAACGCGGGGTCCGTTTATATGGCGGTCGCCTTGCCTTTTTAAGCGCTTTCTTGGTCGAGGTTGCCCTTTCCGTGGCTTATGCCCCGATCCTTATGATCCAACAGACCAAGGCCGTTTTGCGCAGCATCTTCACACGCTCCGACGCGTGGAGCCCGCAACAAAGACAAGCAAGCGCCTATCCTTTGAAAACGCTGATTGGCTTTCATTGGCTGGAGACTCTGCTTGGGGTTCTACTAAGCGCCGGCTTGGTCGCGGGGCTTGTGTCGTTTTGGCTGAGCCCGATTGTCGTAAGCTTGCTGCTGTCCGTGCCGTTGTCAGCGCTAAGCGCTGTGCCTTTGTCACGTCGATTGCCACTGGGTTTGCGGCTTGAGACTCCGTTAAGTTTGAAAGAACCACCAATTGTGCGCAAAGCACGCGCTGCACGCAGTGTCATGGCAGATCACATCGAACGGGCCGCCAAAATCCCCGCCGAGTAAGACGTTTAATTGGTGCTGGTTTGCACAGCGAACCAATCTGTGACCATCTCGGCCCACCCTTTGGGCACAGTGTGTCCACCCGGGAATAACGCCAATTCCAGCGCGGTATCAGGATCACAACGCACCCACGCCCGTCGCCAGAACGCTTCTGTTGTTTTAAACCGATCACCGCGCAACTGGCGGCATCCATTTTCTGCGCGCCAAAGTTCCATCGCGTGATACACATCGCCCTGCATAAAGGCGTCAGGATCGTCAGCGTCTGATCCACGCAACACGCGCCCTTCAAGCGGCACAGTTGTATCTGTCCAACCATGCGTGTGCAAAAGGCGAACCGATCCATTGCACGCGTCTGGATGTGGTCGCCAAAATGCACCGCCAACCGGAATATAGGCGTAAAACGCATCCGGTGCTTCACAAGCAAAATAGTGGGTCATAGACCCGCCAATCGAGAAACCGCCCAACATCATCCGAGTTGGGTCCAGATCAAAACGGTGTGCAGCATCGTCGCGGACCGCACTTAGAAAAGCGACCTCATCGCGCTGCTTTGGTCGATCCGGATGAAACGACCATCCCCGTCGATTGCGGCGGGGTCGTCTTTTGCCATCTGGTGCAATAACAGCAAAACCGTTTTCCAGCATGACTGGAACCCAACGTTTGTTGCTGGCAGACGCTTTGCCGCTGCCGCCCGCTCCGTGCAAGAACATCACGCTGCCTTTGATATCCCCTTCAGGCAGGACAACGTGATAGGTGCCTTGATCGATGGAACACGCTTCGGCGTCTGGGCCGCAGTCAGCCAATGTTGCATTCGCAGCAAGTGACAATGACATCGCCGCAAGCGCAACTTTCATAACCGGTTCTCTCAGTATTCGACTGTCGGAAGATCGCTTTTCAACCAACCCGGACCAGCACCGGACCCTAACATGCCTTCCGGCACGTCGATGATGTTCTTGAACCCAGCCTTGGTCAATCGAGCCGTAAGGCCACGCGAACGAACACCACGTGCGCAAATCAACGCAACAGAGGCGCTTTTGTCGCCCTTCGTCAATTCAAGCAGCACGTCGGTAAAATCGTCCCGGCGCATATCGATTGGATGCGCACTGGAACCGACGCCTGTGCCCTTCCATTCATCTGGCCGACGAATGTCGATCAGGAACACCTGACCTGATTTCGCAGCCGCGTGGACTTCTTGCACTGTCATTTTACCATCGCCAGCCGCGTCGGCTGTGACGTTAAACCAGTTTGCCGCAAACACGGCACCGCCAACAATCACTGCGCCACCGCCCAAACCAAAAGCCCTGCGTGTGACGGTGCGACCTGATTTTACGTTTTCGTTGTCTTGATCCATTTCGGGTCCCTTACACAAAGAATGTTGCGAATGTCGTTTGCGCAAAGGTCAGCACGACTGCCGCTGACGCAATCATGAAAGAATAACGTGTCATGTTAGGCACCTCCGTCGATCTGCGTATCGTTCAATAACAATAATATATGTTTTCGAAGCCGTTTTGCAGTGTCCTCGCGCGGAAGTGAGCGGTTCGGGGTATTATTTCAGTATCGGAGGGCGATCTGGGTCCATTCCCGGAGCAAGCCCCGGAACTTCGACGGCCACAGGTTGCGGTAAGTCGAAACGCAATCCCTGCCGCGCCATCTGGGCGGAAACAGGGTCGCTGGCTTCGAAAAAGGCGACGTCCAGTGCCCCCGCTTCGATCCCGGAAAAGGTCAACGCCTCGGCGACGGCTTTTGCCAACGCGTTTTCAGCACCGGGTTGCGCGCCGATGAACCCCAATAGATGCCCGGCCGCGCCGTTTTTATCTCGCGATCCGACCAAATATGCGCTTTGGGCTAATCCGGTGGCCATTGCCAATTTTGCATCCAGAGATGCGATCAAAATATCAGGCACAGACGGCGCGCTTAATTCCGAGAGCGCCCCAGACACTTCTTCAGGCTCATTCTTCAAAGTTTCCGCCAGCCATGCGACGCCATCCGCCGCGAGCAAAAACGATGACGGCGCAACTTCGGGGTTGAGAGTCAATCCCAAATTCTGTTCTGCCAACAGGTCAACCACGATGCGACCGGATAAGGCCGCGTATGGGGCGGCCTGTCCGACAAATTGTGCCAACCGTTCTTCTCGATCAAACAACAGTACAACGGTTTGATCGCCTATATCGAACGTTTCCGGGCTAATCACGTCGTCTTCTGGTTCTTCGCTTAGCAACAAAAACAATTCGGAATCGCCAAGCCGCTCAAAGAACCGAAGGCGCGCAACGTCATCTTCCGGCGCGCGTTCCATCGCTGCATGCGCTAAATCAAGTGCCGTATCTGTCATTTAAACGCTTCCCGTTTCGCACCGGTCTATTGGAACACATATCTGCTCGCCCAAACCATTGTTTTCCGCCCAAGGCGTATTGTGCCAAGACCGATGCAGCAAGGGACAAAAGGTGTTTACCTCGCCTTATGTTATTCATCGATTGGTTCGCTCTCATACGTTCAAATCCGAAACATCACACCGCGAAAATGCTAAGACATATCCAGTTGCAGATGGGGTTGTCCGTCGCTGGTCCGCTTATTCGTATGCCCTTTGGGGCCAATATCACCGCGAATACGTGAGCGCAGGTTGGAAAAGCCAGTGGACGTGACCACGTCAACGGGATTGTCCAAATGCAACTCCACTCGGATCCAACCGGGCCTGAGGATCTCGACATCACTTACTTGCCCTGCAAACCGCTGGGATAAATAGGTTCCCGTAACCTTATCACCTTGGGTCAACTGGTTGTTTGTACCGTCTTCCAACAATGCCGCCATGGCGTTCCAATCTCTAAAGCCATGGCGATGGGCCACCAATTCAAGGGATTTCGCATGACCGATTGGCGTCCCTTCATTGATCATGTTCGCACGCAAACGCCGCGCTTGGTCCTTTGCCTGTAAAACAGTTGGCAGTTTGGTCGTCATGACAATGTTCCTTCTTCTTTGTGGAAAACGCCCCATTTCAATCCTGTTGTTTGCGCGCTGTTCCAAAGCACGTAAATCGTAAGACCGAACAGCATCACTTCGGCCATGGGGCCGGCAATCCATACGCCGATTTCACCAAACCAAACCGGCAGTATGAAAGTCATGGGGATCGCAAAGGCATAAGGTTTGGATAGGCCCAAGATGGCTGCCTTTGCGGCCGATCCGATTGCTTGAAAATACGAGGCGAGCATCATCAACGGTCCCATTAAGAAAAACACGCAAGTCATAACAGGCAAAATTCGCGCAACTTCGTCGATGACTGAAACGTCTTGGACAAATGCGCTGGCGATTTGGCGCGACAAGACTGTCACGAAAATCTGAACCAAACTGCAATAGATGAACGCACCCCAAAGCGCGGTGCGCAAGCTTTCATCCGATCGGCGCCAAAGGGCCGCGCCGTAATTGTTCCCAGTGATCGTTTGCATTGCAAAGGACAGCCCAAGAAGCGGCATGAATGCAAATGTAATGATGCGTGTGATTATCCCATAAGCTGACACTGTATCCGCGTAACCGGGTCTTCCAACCCATTGCAACGCAGTGATAATAGCAGCCGACCCAAGAGCAAGACCAAGGAAGTTCAAGCTTTGCGGCGCGCCCAAAGCAAGGATGCGTGCCCAATACCGCTGCATGGAAAAGTTAAGCAGCGTCGATGGTCGCAGTGACGTCTTACCAAACAAGCGAAACGTTAAGATGATGCCAAATGCCAGCCCTTGCGCCGCAGCCGTTCCGTATGCCGACCCTGCAACGCCCAGTTCAAAGATCGCGATAAGCACATAGTTGAACAGGATGTTGGCGACGGACACCAACAGGCTCATCCCAGCCATAAACCCAACGCGCCCTTCATTACGCAACGCATCCGAATTGACCGACAACACGAACAAAAGCGGCGAGAAGAACACCGTGATCCTAAGATAGATCAATCCCATTTCCGCCAGATCGACAGAGCCCCCAGCAACCAGAATGGCCATTGGTTCCCCTAAAAACAGAAACAGCAAGATTAAGCACCCGCCCAACACCAGGGCCAGTCCATGTGCCCCTGCAAAAACTGCCCGCGCGTTTTCAATGTCTTCAGCGCCAAGAAACCGGGCCAGCAGGCTGGACATGCCATTCGAAACAAGCGTCGAAAGCGCCACAATCAGCATGTAAATCGGAAACATCAGCGTGACCGCCGCCAACGCGTCTGGCCCGACATAAATGCCCAGAAACAGCGCATCCGCGACGGACAAAAGCCCGTTCATTGCCATCACGAAAATGATCGGCAACGCTGTTTTCAAGTAAATGGTACCAAGCGGCCCATCGGTAAATGTGTTTGTGGGGGTGTCAGACATATCCCAAAGCCTCATGCCGAATCGCGCAATTTGAGATGGGACCCGCGTTACCATCCGCGCGATATGCGGAAAGAGGTAGTTTGAGATAAATCGCAGAACTTAACCATGACAAATGTCAGCGAGAGGCAGGCGTCCACAACCTGTGCATTCACTATTCCGAAAGAAATTGCAGGTCAAGCGCTCCGTTTCATAAACAGAATTGCAAAATATCTGGCGTGCGCGACACCTGATATTTAGATGTTTCATCGTATGGAATACGATGTTTGGCATGCCGCCCCTCTCACACAAAGGAATCTAAAACTGGGCGCATCATGATCTTATTTCGAATATTTTCGAAATAACTTGACGGATGATATTATTTCTATATTTCTAGAAATATGGAAAACTCAACAACAGACGACCTTGATCTTTTGAATGCCGCCGCCAGCTTTGCTGCACTTGGATCGGAACAAAGATTAAGCGTATTGCGCAGCTTGGTGCGCGCTGGATCAAACGGCCTAAGCATAGGAGAATTGGGTGCGCGTACTGACGTCACTGGATCGACGTTGACCCACCACGTCAAAATACTGGCCCAAGCCGGCTTGGTCACCCAGGAACGACAAGGTCGATCCATTATCTGTGCAGCGGTCGCCTTTGACCAAGTGCGCAGCTTGTCGGAATTCCTATTGAACGAATGCTGCGCAGACGCAACCGCCCCAAATCCGGAACATAATCATGGCTGACATCACCAATCCCCAAGGTCGTTTTGACCGTATCCGCAGTTTGGACAAAGCATGGCTGATATCCCTTGCGATATTGGTCGGGCTTGCTCTTTTGGATCGCACACAGCTTTGGCCATCCGTTGTTTTCACAGTTCAGGCGCTTGGCCACACAGGGCCGTTTATTTTGTTTGCGGTGTTGGCCATTGCCTATTTGAAAGCAACCGGTGCGGAAAACCTGTTGGCCCGTGCATTCCAAGGTAATCCCGCCCGCATGATCATGTTTGCCGCCCTATTGGGGGGAATGTCCCCTTTTTGTTCTTGCGAAGTCATCCCATTTATCGCCGCACTTTTAGCCGTTGGCGCGCCACTTGGTGCAGTCATGGCCTTTTGGTTGGCCTCACCGTTGATGGACCCGGCGATGTTTCTGATAACGTCAGGAACTCTGGGGTGGGATTTTGCAATCGCAAAAACCCTTGCCGCAGTCAGCCTTGGATTGTTTGGCGGCTTTGGAACACAGCTGTTGTCCAATACGCCGTTATTCGTTGATCCACTCAGAGAACGCCCAAGTGTTGGTGGATGTTGTGGCGCATCCAAACCATTCTCGGGTCAACCCGTTTGGCAATTTTGGAGCGATACAGATCGTGTCGAAACGTTCAAAATCGCTGCTTTGGATAATGCCGTTTTCTTGCTGAAATGGCTGACACTCGCCTATTTGGTCGAATCCTTGATGCTTGAATATGTTCCAGCGGAATGGATTGCCAACGTTCTGGGTGGGGAAGGTGTCGGACCTATCATCCTTGGTGCTTTGGTCGGCGCTCCCGCTTATCTGAATGGGTATGCCGCCGTGCCTTTGGTCGACGCATTGATTGATCAAGGTATGTCCAATGGCGCCGCTATGTCATTTGTCATTGCAGGTGGTGTCAGTTGCATACCCGCAGCAATTGCCGTCTGGGCATTGGTCAAACCACGCGTCTTTTTCGCCTATCTTGGCTTTGCAATCGTCGGTGCGGTTTTTGCAGGGCTCGCTTGGCAGGCCGTCGCATAGTGCGCGATCATCCGAAAGTCACACTGTGTTTGAAGATGCGCCGTCTCTTACTGGCAAAACCATAGGACTGGTAAGAGACGACCCCATCAAGAAATCAGTCCAATTCGTCGACCGAATTGATCACACGCCCAAGAAGCCCGTAAGAAATGGCGTCATCTGTCGACAACCAGAAATCCCTTTGTGTGTCTTCGGCGATCTTTTCCGGCGTTTGTCCCGTCGCATCAGCAAACAACCGATCAAACCGAAGACGCATGATCCGAAGCTGTTCAGCCTGAATGGCCATATCTGTAGCCTGACCGCCAATGCCACCTGAAGGTTGGTGCAACAAAAACCGTGTATTCGGCAGACAGTACCGGTCTTTCTTTTCCGCTCCTATGAAAATCAAGGCCCCAGCGCTGGCCACCCAACCGGACCCAATGGCGCGGACGCGTGGGCGAATGAACTTGATGACATCGTGAACCATGTCGCCAGATTCGACATGTCCACCGGGCGACGAGATCAGCAGATTGATCGGGTCATCGCTGGCCTCTGCCAGCGCAATAAGGTGCGTGACAGTTTTCTGAGCCAGTTCATGATTGATTTCGCCCGCAACAACAACCGTTCGGGATTTGAAGAACAGGTGATCAATCCGCCCTGCCCCCGGCTGGTTTGGTTGATCGTTTGTGTCATCAAGTAGTTTCGATTTCATCGTTGGGCTCCATCACAATTCAATCAAAGGTTAGGTGATCAAAACGAACTACACCACCCCTCCCTTGCCCTAAGTCTCAGGCTACGTTAATCGAACAAGAAAAACCAAAGGGGGGGTCCCATGTATCGCGTCTGGAATTTTTTGACCAACTACTCATTGTTGTTGATCATTGGCGCATTGGTCGCTTTGGTTTGGGCCAATATCGATGCCCACAGCTATCATGAGTTTGTCGAATTCAAAATTTGGGATCATGCGCCCATTGGGCACCTACATGACGGGCATCGCACCTTAACGCTGCACTATTTGGTCAATGACGTTCTGATGGCCCTTTTCTTTGCCATTGCGGCAAAGGAAGTTTGGGAAGCCGTCATCCTTAAGAACGGGTCATTACGCGGCAAAAAAGCTGCGACACCCTTGTTTGCAACCGCAGGCGGAATGTTCGGACCCATCGGCGTCTACCTTGGACTTGCCTATTTTTTGGGGTCCGACACGTATAATGCCGTTGCCAATGGGTGGGCCATTCCAACCGCAACAGATATCGCATTTAGCTATCTTGTTGGCCGCATCGTGTTTGGTGCGGGTCACCCTGCTGTGCGGTTTTTGCTGCTTTTGGCAATTGCCGATGATGCCGCAGGCCTGATCATCCTCGCTGTCTTTTATCCATCAGGAGAGCTTGCCCCGGAATGGCTGTTGCTGTCTTTATTCGCATCACTGGCCGTATTTTTCTTGTTCAATTGGCTTCCGCGTCGTCGCGACCGGCACAAGAAAGATCGACCACATTCGACTTGGGCACGTAAAACCCTTGGGTTCTGGCCTTACGCCGTCGCTGCCTGTGCAAGCTGGTATGGCTTTATGGCCAGCGGCCTGCACCCGGCTTTGGGCCTTTTGCCGATTGTTCCGACAATCCCACATGCCGATCGTGCGTTTGGTATTTTCGCGGCCGCCGAACAACATTTGACTGATTTGCTGAACCAAATCGAACACGCCTTGAAATCACCCGTTGAGATCATCTTGTTCTTCTTTGGTTTGCTAAACGCGGGCGTTGAATTTGGCTCGATCGGCGATGCCACATGGTTGGTATTGGCAGGTCTTATCATCGGCAAACCTGTCGGCATTCTTTTGTTTGGTTGGTTTGCGGCACGTCCTCTTGGGCTGGGTATGCCAGACGGCATGCGCATCGTGGATTTGATTGTCATCGGGTGTGTGGCCGCGATTGGGTTTACCGTATCGCTTTTCATCGCTTCAGTTGCCTTTGACGTCGGTCCGGTTCAGGACGCTGCCAAAATGGGCGCTTTGTTCAGTTTCGCGGCCGCGATCATTTCGATCATCGCTGGCAAAGTCTTTAGGGTCCAAAAACAAGAGCCATAGCGCGGCAAAACTGCTGATCACTGTTCTTAAATCGTCAACAATCCGACGAAGCCCTTTAGAATTGTCAGTAAGTTCGACATAATATGGTCAAGGTCGGTGAATAGGCCGTTAAGGACCCCCCTGTTAAAGGGGGAGTGTCTTTGCATTCAGCAAAGATGTCAGAGCAGCAAATAGGACGAACGACAGCCAATGCTAGAGTTCGACAATGTCAGTAAGTCCTTTTGGACTGGATCGCAGCGCAAGGTCATCCTTGATCGCGTTTCTTTCCGCGTGGAACTTGGCCGTTCCATGGGAATTTTGGCCCCTAACGGCACTGGTAAGACAACACTGATCAACATGATGGCAGGTTTGGAAAAACCTGACGAAGGTGAGATTCGACGCCAATGTAACGTGTCTTTTCCCCTTGGGTTCATGGGCGGCGTCGTGAGCAAGATATCTGCAATGGAAAACGCTAGATATATCGCGCGGCTGTATGGGCTGGATCCGGATTATGTCGAAAGCTTCTGCCGTTGGCTGTGCAATCTTGGGGAATATTTTGATCAGCCCTTGGGCACTTATTCGACAGGCATGCGCGCCAGATTTACATTTGCTTTGATGCTCGCACTTGATTTCGACATGTATCTGATCGACGAGGGCATGCCCTCTTCAACGGATGTCGAATTCAATCGCAAGGCCGGCGAAATCTTGCAGGAACGCCTGCGCACAACAACAATCGTAATCGTGTCACATCAACCAAACGTGCTAGAGAAGTTTGCGAGAACCGCGGCTGTTCTGCTGGATGGTCAATTGCACATGTTCGACACCTTGGAAGAGGCGAAACGTCTATATGACTACGAAACCAAGGGCTAAGAAGTTCCGGATCAAACGACCTGTTTCTCAGGACGCTGGAACAGATACCAAACCGGATCCGGTCATTACCGAAGACGGGTTGTCGGATCGTGCGCAAGCCAGCCTAAAACCCAAACAAGACACTCCACCTGCGCCGACCGAAAAGAAACCCCGGTCAGGCGAAGTCAGCTCGGCTGCCGAAGTGTCGGGTGAAAACACATTGGATGCCATTCGCCGCGAAGGTTTGACCGGACGGCAACTGAGAATGGCGCGTCGCGTTGCGCAAAAACAGGGTTTGGCACCTACTTCAGATTTTGACGCTGTGCGTTTGTTGCGGGCAAAGGGTATTGATCCGTTCCAACGCTCGAACATGCTTGAGCTTGTTGTGCCGCCAACGAGTGCCTCGAAAGCAGCGCCCGATAACAAAAAAGTTCAACTGCCACAAACCGTGCCGGCGGAACGTACACAACTGCCGTCGGAACCGTTAAGCCCAGCAGACCGGCGTGCAAATGAAATCGGTGACATTCAAAAGGACATCACCCGCCGTCGCCGCAGAAAGATGGCTCTTCTTTTGACGCGGCTTGCCTTCTTTGTGTTCTTGCCCACCCTCCTTGCCGGAGTGTATTTCTTTCAAATCGCGACCCCCATGTATTCCACCAATTCTGAATTCACGATCATTCAGAACGAAGGCGGTGGTGGCGCAGCACGAGGGTTGCTGGCTGGAACTCAATTCGCAACAAGCGGTGAATCCATCACCACACAGGGGTTTCTGCAATCCAAAGAAGCGATGCTGCGGCTAGACGATGATCTGGGCTTTAAAGCGCATTTTCAGCAGGATCAAATCGACGCGATCCAACGGCTGGACCCGGACGCCACACTTGAGAAAGCGTTCAAGACATACAAGAAAAACGTCAAGATCGGTTTTGATCCAACCGAGGGCGTCATCCGTATGGAAGTCGTTGCCGCTGATCCACAAACTGCTACCGATTTCGCGGAACGTCTCATTTCTTATGCAGAAGAACGGATCAACAACCTGTCGACAGACAAGCGCGAAGACCAAATGCGCGAAGCGCGTAACGCGTTGGAATTGGCCGAAAGAAGCAGGCGTGATGCACAAGAAGCACTTGTTCGTTTACAGCTGTCTGGTGCGACTCTTGACCCTGAAGGCGTCATTGTCGGGCTGCGCGCCCAAATCAATCAGGTTGAATTGCAACTGATTGAAAAGGAACTACAACTGCAAGCGTTACAAGATAACCAGCGTCCAAACCGCGCCCGTGTCGAAGGCGCACAAGGCGATATTCAACGGCTTCAAAATCAACTCGACAAACTGAATGCGAGAATGGTCGATGTGAGCCAAGGTGAAAATTCGCTGGCTAACCTAAGTATCCGCATTCAATTGGCCCAAGCAGATATCGCAACGCGTGATCTGATGCTGCAATCCGCAGTTCAACAGCTAGAGCAAGCTCAGACCGAAGCCATTCGCCAAGTGCGCTATTTGACAGTCGGCGTAAATCCAGTGACCCCCCAAGAAGCAAGCTATCCAAGATCATTCGAGAACACGATCTTGGCTTTCCTCATTTTTTCAGGCATTTACCTGATGATCTCTCTGACAGCGTCTATCCTCCGAGAACAGGTGACAAGCTAAATGAAGAATGTAGCAGTAGCTGACTTTACAGTTGGTAATGGCATGCCATTAACCGTGATTGCAGGGCCATGCGTCTTGGAATCCGTTGATCACGCGCAAAACATTGCCGGGCAGATGAAGGAAAACTGCGCCAAAGCCGGTGCGCAGTATATTTTTAAAGCAAGCTATGACAAAGCCAATCGCACTTCTGTTTCCGGTCAGCGTGGTTTGGGAATTGATCAAGGCTTGAAAGCGCTGCAATCCGTCAAAGAGACGATTGGAGTACCGGTGCTGACAGATGTCCACAGCGATACGCAATGCGCAGCCGTTGCAGAGGTCGCCGACGTTTTACAGATTCCCGCCTTTTTGTGCCGTCAAACCGACTTGCTGTTAGCGGCTGGCGAAACTGGCGCTGCAATCAATGTCAAAAAGGGACAATTCCTTGCCCCTTGGGAAATGCCGAACATCGTGTCCAAAATCGAAAGCACCGGCAACACGCGCATCCTTTTGACGGAACGCGGAACCTCGTTTGGATACAACACGCTGGTCACAGACATGCGTTCGTTGCCGCAAATGGCGCAAACCGGTTATCCTGTCGTAATGGACGCAACTCATTCGGTGCAGCAACCGGGTGGACGCGGCGGATCATCCGGCGGCCAACGAGAATTCGCACCAGTCATGGCGCGTGCAGCCGTCGCACTTGGTGTCGCGGCTGTCTTTATCGAAACACATCCGGATCCTGACAACGCCCCATCAGACGGGCCAAACATGATCCACCTTCACGACATGCCAAAGCTCATCGAGACCCTTATGGCTTTTGATGCGCTGGCCAAACAAAACCCTATTTCAATCTGACAGATGAGACTCTTTAAATGACGAAACCGCTTTCCACTGTTTCACAGAACACATGGTCGTTCCTGCGCGACGCGATGATCACACCCACCGGGTTTCGTGAATACGATGCGCGTTGGAAATACCCCGATGAAATCAACTTACCTGGTATCACGGCTTTGGGCCTTGGTTTGGGCACACAGATGCAAAAGCGCGGCATCGAACCGGTCATCGCAGTTGGCAACGACTATCGCGACTATTCTTTGTCCATCAAAAATGCGCTGATGTTAGGCCTGATGCAGGCTGGAATTCACGTCAAAGATATCGGCCCTGCGCTGTCACCCATGGCCTATTTCAGCCAATTCCACCTCGATGTTCCAGCCGTTGCCATGGTCACGGCCAGCCATAACCCAAATGGGTGGACAGGTGTCAAAATGGGGTTTGAACGCCCCCTGACGCACGGTCCTGATGAGATGAGCGAATTGCGCGATATCGTCCTAGAAGGTCGCGGTCAGGCTCGGGACGGTGGCAAGTACGAATTCGTGGATGGGGTTCAAGACGCCTATCTGGATGATCTTGTTGGTGATTTCAAAATGTCGCGCCCTCTGAAAGTTGTATGCGCGACGGGCAATGGGACGGCGGCCGCTTTTGCGCCCGAATTGTTCCGCCGACTGGGTGTCGAAGTGGTCGAAAGCCACAACACGCTTGATTACACGTTCCCGCATTACAACCCAAACCCCGAAGCCATGGAAATGCTGCACGACATGTCAGCATCGGTAAAGGCGTCGAATGCGGATTTCGCATTGGGATTTGACGGTGACGGCGACCGCTGCGGTGTCGTTGATGATGAGGGTGAAGAGATTTTTGCCGACAAGGTTGGCGTCATTATGGCGCGTGATCTGGCGAAATTGTACCCGAACGCGACATTCGTGGCTGATGTTAAATCAACCGGTCTTTTTGCGAGCGATCCAGAGCTGCAAAAACATGGTGTCACAGCCGATTACTGGAAAACTGGCCACAGCCATATGAAACGCCGCGTTAAGGAAATTAACGCATTGGCCGGATTTGAAAAATCAGGGCACTATTTCCTCGCAGAACCGATTGGTCGTGGATACGATTGCGGCATGCGTGTTGCGGTTGAGATCTGCAAATTGATGGATCGCAACCCAGACATGAAAATGTCCGACCTGCGCAAAGCGCTTCCCAAAACATACTCGACACCGACGATGTCGCCTTATGCCTCGGACACGGAAAAATACGGTATTCTGGATCGCGTTGTCGAAAAGCTGGTTGCAAAACACAAAACCGGTGAGAAAATCGCAGGCCGCACCATCAAAGAGGTCGTCACCGTCAACGGTGCACGAGTGATTCTTGATAATGGCGGCTGGGGTCTTGTGCGCGCGTCATCGAACACTCCAAACCTTGTTGTGGTGTGCGAAAGCCCCGAAAGTGATGCGGAACTGCGCGCTATTTTCAAGGATATCGATGACGTGATCCGCACAGAACCGGGTGTCGGCGACTACGATCAGACGATTTGAACATCCAAGGCCGCAGCAATTGCGGCCCCTGTTCCAACGGCTGAATACAATGGACGCGGCGGGCGATATCCCGCCGCAATATCCCTGCGAATCCAGTGCATATCTTCGAGCGATTTCAACCCCTGCGACAAGGCCCGATCCGTAATTGGGGCCAGTCCGCTGCGCAAAATCGCAAAGTAAGCGGGTTGGATCGTTTGGCTTAATATTGGCAACGTCCAACTGCGACGGATCAGCGTGTTCGCATCGGGATTTCTGTGAACGATCCGCATCACAGACTGTGCAGCCTTCGCCGCAACTTCCCCTTGTTCGGTCAATTCAAATTCAGGGCGCAAAGGGTGCCCGTGCCCGGATCTGCGACGCACTAACTCTAACGATTGTAGATGCGCAAGGCTTAGGCCAAATGCCGACCGTGACGCCCCCAAGCGCTTTATCAAAACAGCCTGCCGCCCTTGGACACCATCACCAAGTGCCGCAAGCAACGGAACAGACCAGGCGCGTGCAGAAACGTTGACAAGTGAATTTATGTCCATAAAGTATAGTTAATATATTTAAACAAAAAAGGAAGTGTAAATGCCTGTTGCGACACTAGATTCCACCATTACCTTTGCAATTTCCGTTCGCGACCGACATGCCAGCGCGCAATGGTACAACAAAATGCTTGGTTTCGACTTGATCTACCACGCCGACGAAGCCGGTTGGAGCGAGCTTTCAACACATACAACTGGCGTCACCCTTGGCTTAGGCGAACAAACCGAACCCAGCCCGGGAAATTCGGTCCCCGTTTTTGGAACACCTGACATCGCAAAATCACGATCCGCTTTGGAAAAAGAAGGTGTTCAATTTGACGGTGAAACCATGGTCGTCGAAGGCATGGTCAAAACGGCCAGCTTTTATGACCCCGACGGGAATGCTTTGATGTTGGCTGAGGATTTGACACAAGCGCAATAGAAACAGCGCCTACCAAAGGGACGGCGGGCGGGGCGTCTTTGTGCGCCATTCTTGGCGCACAAACAGCGTCCGTCCCGTCGTCCAAACACTCATTCATCAGTCAAACAAACTGCCAAGACCCTTTTTCAATTCATCTTTCACTTTGTCTTTGGCCGCATCTTCCAGATTGCCGACAGCCCCATCCTGAACACCCAATTTTTCAGCGACTTTGGCTTTGACCTTATCCTTCGCTTCTTCTCGGATACGATCTTTTTCAGCCTCCAGATTCAAGTCTATTGCTGCTCCAAGATCCGGTAGGATACTTGGATCGCTCCATGGCCCCCGAATCCGAATGGGAATTGCCAAGCCTTTGCCTTCGTTCAACTTCAAAGCAATAGGTGTGAACAGATAATCAATGTCTTGCGCCCCTATTCCGATACGCCCTGCCCCACGTGCTTCAAAACTGCGAAGCGCCAGCAAGAGATCCTCGTTCAGCATGTCACCATTTTGCATGGTATAACTGGCCGTGAGGCTGTCAAAAATTGTCGTCCCACCGGATCCATCGCCCTTGCTCATCAAACGATTCAAATCAAGGCCCTCAATCGTTCCCTCACCAAGTCGAAACGCGCCTTGCCCAGACAACGACCGCATGATCGTATCTACATTTTCACCTACGCCTAAAAATGACAGATCCAAATTGGCGGAACCAGTCAGTCGGTTTAGACCAGCAGCATCGTTTAACAGTCCTTGAACAGAAATCCTCGCCCCTTTTAATTTGCCGCCAACGCTCAACCCGCTTCTGTTGTTCAAAACAAATTCGCCAGTGACCACACCATCATATGCATTAACTTCACGCAGTTCGAAAACCATCCGGCTGCGATCATTGCGCAGCAACGCCCGCGTCGCGCCAAGCTTTAAGGTGCCTAGATCAATCGCTTTGGCTGTGAATGCGATATCACCGTTAAAGGCGGCCAACCCACTGGCATCGATACGATCCTTGGGCCAACCGCTCCCTGCCGGTGCCGCTTGACCGCTGCTGCCTCCGCTCGTGTCTGACGACGCACTAAGAACACTCAGGTCCAAATCTCCGCCATCCAATTGAACATTGATTTGCGGAATCCCATTCAAACTAATGTCAGCAGCGCCATTCAGAACGTTACCACCAAGGTTTGCGCTTAAATCCCGCAATGCCAATTTTCGATCCGTCGTAAGCGTCAAATTCGTCTCGGCCTCAACGGCAGCCCCCAAACCTTTTGGCAACCCCGGAGCAGGCAAATCCAATGCGCGGAAAAAAGCGTCCGTACTTGGAAGGTTCAACGTCAAGCGTCCGGCAACGTCACCTGCCGTGCTTGCACGCCCATTCAAAGTGGCCCGACCACCCCCAGCAGACAAAGTCACATCAATCGGTTGCACTTGCCCCGTAATGAACCCCGCAAACTGTTCAATGCTGGCTTCCAACACGACGTCTTCGCCCGTTGGGCTCAGTTTTGCACGGATATCCGCAGCCCCAAGGCGCTCTGGCCAATCCAAAGTGAAATCCACCCCGGAATAAGACACCAAATCTGACCCCTCAGCGTCATATACAAATGTCGCATCAGTCACCGTCAGCTTGTTCAAACTAAACGCTTGCGCTTCTTTAGATGGGGATGTTTCGGTTTCAATTGTCGCCTCGCCTGTGGCATCGGTGAATTGCCAACTGGCACGCCCGTCCGCCTTTTGTTCAAGGCGGATTGTCGGTGCGACGGCTTCGATATGCGTGATTTGGATTTCGCCCCGCAACAAAGCCGCAGCATTGATCCCAATAGCGGCTTTCTCTGCCGTCAACATCGGCCCTTGCGCAGACCATTCAGCGTTTCCGACCTCTAATTCCCCTGCGCTGACACCAAGCACCGGCCAAAGCGTCATCGATACATCCCCCGAGATAGACACATCCCGGCCCGTCACATTGCGCATCTGATCTGTCGCAACTTTTGCGATGCGATCAGCAGGAAGAAAGAACAAAGCCCCAACCGCAACTACGATCAAAAGCAGCAATGCCCCGACAATCCGCAAAATCCACTTCATAACTATTCTCTCCCAAGCCTTTCGCATGCCGCAGACTTACATTAAACGCGGGCATCATGAGCACAAATCCACCAGACCTGCGCCCCGACCTTGCCCCTAAAGCCAGACTAGGCGATGGCGTTCGCAACGGCCAGCCCACAATCGGCATGGTAAGCCTTGGCTGCCCAAAAGCTTTGGTAGACAGCGAACGAATTCTGACTCGATTGCGGGCTGAAGGATACGGGATTTCGCCGGATTATTCGGGTGCCAATGCTGTAATTGTAAACACATGCGGGTTTCTGGACAGTGCCAAAGCAGAAAGCCTTGAAGCGATTGGCGAAGCTCTATCCGAAAATGGCCGTGTTATTGTAACCGGCTGTCTTGGCGCGGAACCCGAATTTATTACCGGGGTCCATCCCAAAGTGTTGGCGGTGACCGGACCACATCAATACGAACAAGTGCTTGATGCCGTTCACAAAGCGGTCCCACCAGATCCCGATCCTTTCATCGATCTTTTGCCCAATCGCGGGGTAAGCCTAACACCGCGCCACTTTAGCTATTTGAAAATTTCCGAAGGCTGCAATCACAAATGTCGGTTTTGCATTATTCCGGACATGCGCGGCAGATTGGCCAGTCGCCCCGCACATGCCATCGTTCGCGAAGCGGAAAAGCTTGTTGAGGCGGGCGTAAAAGAACTGCTGGTCATTTCGCAAGACACATCAGCCTATGGCGTGGACATCAAACATGCGCAAGACCGTGGGCACCGCGCGCATATCACTGATCTAGCGCGTGACTTGGGATCTCTGGGCGCGTGGGTGCGACTTCATTATGTATACCCCTACCCGCATGTTCGCGAACTAATTCCGTTGATGGCAGACGGTCTTATCCTGCCTTACTTGGATATTCCCTTCCAACACGCGCACCCTGCAACGCTGAAACGAATGGCTCGGCCAGCCGCTGCCGAAAAGACAATGGACAGAATAAACGAATGGCGCAGTATTTGTCATGACATCACCCTGCGTTCGACGTTTATTGTCGGTTATCCCGGTGAAACCGAGGACGAATTTCAAACATTGCTCGATTGGTTAGACGAAGCTCAGCTCGACCGCGTTGGATGTTTTCAATATGAAAATGTTGAGGGCGCGCGTTCGAATGCTTTGCCGGATCACGTGCCGGACGACATTAAAGCTGATCGCTGGAACCGCTTTATGGAAAAGGCGCAAGCCATTTCCGAGGCAAAGCTGGCGGCCAAAGTGGGTCAGCGTCAGACCGTCATTGTGGACGAGGTTGAAGCGGACACACTGACCTGTCGCAGCAAAGCGGATGCGCCTGAAATTGACGGAAACGTTTTTCTGGATGAATGGCACGGAGACGTTCAGCCCGGCGACTTGATTGAAGTCGAAATAGACGAAGCGACTGAATACGATCTTTGGGCCCGACATCTTCCTTCGTGATCATCTCGGTTTCGGGCATTCCGCGCAATGCTTTGACTAACGATCAATGCGCTTTAAGGTCTTTGGCACCGCAAGCCAACAAACGGAGCCAGCGCATGTCAGACCCAAAGATCGCCCAAAAAGCCCCCTATCCTGTCGAGGTTGAAGAGGGAAAAACCTATTTCTGGTGCACATGCGGCGAAAGTTCCAGCCAGCCATTCTGCGATGGGTCTCACAAGGTCACATCGTTCACACCGATGAAATATACTGCCGACGCATCCAAGAAAGTCTTCTTTTGCGGGTGCAAAGCGACCGCAGAATCGCCCATGTGCGACGGCAGCCACAACAAGCTTTAGACCACCGCTTGACAATGTTCTCTTTTTGTTCCATTTTGATTAACCCAATCAAGATGGAGGTTAAGGAACATGCACGCCCCACACTTTCCCGGTATCTTCGCGCCAGAACAAGCTGAGCTTCCGCTTGGCAATCACTTGGCTGCGACGCCTCGTCAGATTGAATACGCACGTGCGTTGGCCAAGCAAAAAAAGTTGGAATTATCGCCATCCTTGCTAAGCAATCGCGCAGCCCTGTCGAACTGGATCGACAAAAACAAAGCACCAGCACCGACGGGGCGTTTTTCAGCCTATCCATCGGCCAAACAGGTCGCATTTGCGGAACGTATTGCGCGATTGAAAAAACGTCAGGTGCCGCACGAGTGCTTTAGGGACAAAACCCTGATGTCGCGTTGGATCGACAGCCACAAACCGCACTAAAAGCGCCGTTCCGACGCTGCTTTTCGATCCGATGGTCCAAACGCCCTCGATCATTGCAATGTGGCTGATCGCGGGGGCGGTCTACTTTAAACTGTTGGGACGTATTTCTTTTCGCGACCGAATTTGCCCTATCAAAACGCCATTTGGCATTGTTTTGTTCTTGCGGCATCAACCTGTTTTTTCGGATCTATTTCCCTAAGCGCGACAGCCTGATCAATATTCGAGCGGTTTGGGTTTCGGGTCGGAACTTAATACAAGTCCCAATCGTCATCATTGTTCAGTTGACCGATGGCCAACCAATTGGCCCGTGCCCGCGCCACGCGTGTGTCACCCCAAGTGCGAAAGACCAGATCAAATCCATCTTTTGTGACGGTTTCAGCGCGCAAATCTAAGCGTGCCGGCGTTCCGTTATCCAAGTCCCACATCGACATAGCGACCTGCACGGTTGGGGCATCCTTATAAACTTTTGAGAACGAGACGCGGCGACGGCGTTCGCGTTGACCCGTCGCGGTCCACATTTCACCACCATTCTCAAAATCGGAAAAAAGGATCACATCGCCCTGATCGACACCGATTAAGTGATTTTGCAAAACCTTCATTATAAGAACCCTGAACCAATCAACCCAATGCAGGCCTAACAAGTAATTTCAAATATATTCTAAAAGTCGTGCGATAATCGGAATCTAATGTGAAAGAGTCAACAGTTTCAATATACTGCACGCTCAGCGCGCAGCGCGTAACTTTAGGTTGCCAAAATGAAAAAGACCCCGCCGTTGACGAGGTCTTTCTATCAAAATCTTGGGCGGTTTACAGGTTGGGCTGCTTGATATTCAGTCCCAACTCAGTGCCAACAGCTGCCATATCCGCAAGAAGTTTCGCTGCTTCATCAGCAGTGTTTCCCGCATCCTTGGCGCGCGTGTATGCCGCTTGCGCAGCATCAAACATTTCGTCCATCTGATCTTGGGTCATGTCGGCACGTGCAACGGCTTTTTCGGCAAGAACCGAAATCCCAGCCGCACCGATTTCTGCAAATCCACCTGTCACGACAAACTCATGTGTCTGACCACCAGATTCGACCTGCATCACACCGGGGCGCAACGTTGTGATTGTGGGCGCATGGCCTGTCATCACTGTCATGTCCCCGTCCATGCCTGGAATTTGCACTGCATTTGCTTCGAACGAAGCAAGGCGGCGCTCTGGGGAAACAAGATCGAATTGCATCTCTGCCATGTTCTAAACTCCTTCGGAGTGAACCGTCCTTTGCCAAAGGCAAAAGACGGTTGAAACGTTAGGCTGCGTCTGCGGCCATTTTTTCAGCTTTGGCAATCACTTCGTCAATGCCACCCACCATGTAGAAGGCACCTTCTGGAAGGTGATCGTATTCGCCGGCAACAACTGCCTTGAACGACTTGATGGTGTCTTCCAGTTGAACCTGCTTACCGTCAGCGCCAGTGAACACTTTCGCAACGTCAAACGGCTGCGACAAGAAACGCTCAATCTTACGGGCGCGCGCAACGGTCAACTTATCCTCTTCGGACAATTCGTCCATGCCGAGGATCGCGATGATGTCCTGAAGCGATTTATAACGCTGAAGGATCTGCTGCACTTCGGTTGCGACTGTGTAGTGTTCCTCACCGATAACGAGCGGGTCAAGCAGGCGTGACGTAGAACCAAGTGGGTCCACAGCCGGGTAGATACCTTTTTCCGAGATCGAGCGATCCAGAACGGTTGTCGCATCAAGGTGCGCAAACGATGTCGCGGGCGCCGGGTCAGTCAAGTCATCCGCAGGCACGTAAACCGCTTGAACCGATGTAATCGAACCGTTCTTGGTGGAAGAAATCCGCTCCTGCATCGCGCCCATGTCGGTTGCGAGTGTTGGCTGATAGCCCACAGCAGAAGGAATACGGCCAAGAAGGGCGGATACTTCGGAACCCGCTTGCGTAAAGCGGAAGATGTTGTCCACGAAGAACAAAACGTCAGACCCCGTATCATCACGGAACTGCTCGGCCAGCGACAGACCGGTCAGAGCAACCCGCATACGCGCTCCGGGAGGTTCGTTCATCTGGCCATAGACCAGCGCGATTTTGGATTCAGGCAGGTTGTCAGGAACGATAACGTTGGATTCGATCATCTCGTGGTAAAGATCGTTGCCTTCACGGGTCCGCTCACCCACACCGGCGAACACGGACACACCAGAGTGCACCTTCGCGATGTTGTTGATCAGTTCCATGATCAGAACGGTTTTGCCAACACCCGCACCGCCGAAGAGGCCAATTTTACCGCCCTTCGTGTATGGTGCGAGAAGGTCAATAACCTTGATGCCTGTGGTCAGGATCTCAGTCGCAGTGGACTGCTGCTCAAACGTTGGCGCGTCGCCGTGGATCGAACGGGTTTCTGTCGCGTCCACAGGGCCCTGCTCATCGACGGGATCGCCTGTCACGTTCAGAATACGGCCCAATGTGCCGTTTCCGATAGGCACTTGGATCGGCGCGCCGGTGTCAGTAGCGACTGCGCCCCGCACGAGGCCTTCAGTCGCATCCATAGCGATGGAACGCACGGTGTTTTCGCCAAGGTGCTGCGCCACTTCGAGCACAAGACGCTTGCCGTTGTTCGTTGTTTCCAGCGCGTTGAGGATCTCGGGCAGCGTGTCCTCAAACTGTACGTCAACGACGGCGCCGATGACTTGGGTGATTTTTCCGACTGCAGTTGCCATGTCGTATCTCTCCGGTTTTCTCTAGAGCGCTTCCGCGCCCGAAATAATTTCAATCAGCTCGTTGGTGATCACAGCTTGACGCGAACGGTTGTATTGGATGGTCAGTTTGTCGATCATCTCACCCGCGTTGCGTGTTGCGTTGTCCATCGCAGACATCCGCGCACCTTGCTCAGATGCACCGTTCTCCAACAAAGCGCTAAAGATCGCCGTGGCGACGCCGCGCGGCAGCAAGTCGGCCAAAATGGCCTCTTCGCTGGGCTCGTAGTCGTAAAGCGTCGTTGTGCCAGTGTCGTCCTCGTCCGCCTCAAAGGCGGCAGGGATGACCTGTTGCGCAGTTGGAATTTGGCTGACCACATTCACGAACTTGGCATAGAAAATCGTGGCGACGTCGAATTCCTCGTCGTCAAAGCGGGACAAAACGTTCTGCGCGATATCCTGCGCGTTGCCATAGCCGATCTTCTTGACCTCGCTCAGATCCACGTGCCCGACGGAATATTCGCCGAAGTCCCGCTTCATCTGATCCCGGCCTTTTTTGCCGACGGTCAGGATTTTAACGGTTTTACCCGCTGCCTGAAGCTCGCCTGCTTTGGCCTTTGCGAGCTTGGCGATGTTGGTATTGAACCCACCGCACAAACCCCGCTCAGAGGTCATAACCACCAACAGATGCACCTGATCACTGCCCGTACCGGACAGCAATTTGGGCGCACCCGCACTGTCGCCAACGGAAGACGCCAACCCAGCCATCACGGCGTTAAACCGTTCGGTGTAAGGGCGTGACTGCTCCGCAGCTTCTTGCGCGCGGCGAAGTTTCGCCGCGGCGACCATTTGCATGGCCTTTGTGATCTTCCGCGTATTCTTTACGCTTTCGATCCTATTTTTAAGGTCCTTAAGACTTGGCATGGCCTCGTCTCCCCTTACGCGAAGTCAGCGGCGTATGTATCGAGCGCAGCTTTGATGGCGTCAGCCAGATCGTCTTTCACCTTACGGTCGTTGTTGGTGATGTCATCCAGCAGATCGGCGTGTTTGGAGCGAAGGTGCGCAAGCATGCCTTGCTCATAGCGTCCAACGTCGTTCACATCGACTTTGTCGAGGTAACCATTGGTGCCCGCAAAGATGACGCAGACGATTTCTGCGTTGGTCAGCGGCGCATATTGTGGCTGCTTCATCAACTCAGTCAGGCGTGCACCACGGTTCAGCAATTGCTGCGTAGACGCATCCAAATCAGAGCCAAACTGCGCAAACGCCGCCATCTCACGATACTGCGCAAGGGACAGTTTCACCGGACCCGCAACAGACGACATCGCCTTGGTTTGTGCCGACGAACCAACCCGGCTCACGGACAGACCTGTGTTCACAGCTGGGCGAATGCCCTGATAGAACAGCTCGGTTTCCAAGAAGATCTGACCGTCGGTGATCGAAATCACGTTTGTCGGAATAAACGCCGACACGTCGCCGCCTTGGGTTTCAATGATCGGCAGAGCCGTCAATGAGCCGTTGCCGCTATCGTCACCCAGTTTCGCGGACCGTTCCAGCAAACGGGAGTGGAGATAGAAAACGTCGCCAGGATAAGCTTCGCGACCTGGTGGGCGACGCAGCAGCAAGGACATCTGGCGATATGAGACGGCCTGTTTGGACAAATCATCATAGATGATCAGCGCGTGACGGCCATTGTCGCGGAAGAATTCCGCCATGGATGTCGCCGCATAAGGGGCAAGGAACTGCATTGGCGCCGGGTCGGACGCGGTCGCGGCTACAACGATGGAATATTCCATCGCGCCACTCTCTTCGAGCTTTTTCACCAGCTGCGCCACGGTCGAGCGCTTCTGACCGATCGCAACATAAATGCAGTACAGTTTCTTGTACTCGTCATCGCCAGCGGCAGCATTGTAAGATTTCTGGTTCAGGATCGCATCCAGAGCAACAGCAGTTTTACCGGTCTGACGATCGCCAATGATCAATTCGCGTTGGCCACGGCCAATCGGGATCATCGCATCCACGGATTTCAGGCCTGTCGCCATTGGTTCGTGTACTGATTTACGCGGGATAATGCCCGGCGCTTTCACGTCCGCAACCGAACGCTGCGCCGTTTTGATCGGGCCTTTGCCGTCCAGCGGATTGCCCAGACCATCGACAACGCGGCCCAACAGTTCATTACCGACGGGCACATCCACGATAGAGTTTGTGCGCTTGACGGTGTCGCCTTCTTTGATGTCACGGTCGGACCCGAAAATAACAACACCCACGTTGTCATTCTCAAGGTTCAACGCCATCCCCATGATGCCACCGGGAAATTCGACCATTTCACCGGCCTGAACATTATCCAGACCATAAACACGCGCAATCCCGTCACCGACGTTTAGCACACGGCCAACTTCGGCCACTTCAGCTTCTTGACCGAAGTTTTTGATCTGGTCCTTCAGGATCGCAGAAATCTCTGCTGCTTGGATACCCATTTATCCGACCTCTTTCATTACATTCTGGAGTTGGCTGAGTTTCGAACGGATCGACGTATCGATCATTTTCGAACCCACCTTGACGATCAAACCGCCGATAAGACTTTCATCGACGGTTGCATTAATTGTGACGTCTTTGCCCATCTGGGCCTTGAGCGTCTTAGCGAGCTTGTCTGCTTGCGTCTTAGTCAGAGCTTTCGCAGACACAACCTCGGCCTCGACCTCGTTTTTGTCTTCTGCGATTTTGTCTTTCAGCGCGCGCACAAGTTGCGGCAACACAAACAGACGGCGTTTGGACGCCATCAGCGACAGCGTATTCGCCATAACGCCGCTAAGCCCCATTTTTCCTGCGATAGCAGTAATGGCAACTTGTTGTTCGTCCCGGCTGTAGACCGGTGAATGGATCAGGGCATTGAAATCCCCGCTTTCGCTCATTGCAGTTCCAAGGTTGGCGATATCACCTTCCAAAACTGCAACGGCTTTCTCTTCCTTGACGAGATCAAAGACAGCACTGGCATAGCGCTCAGCGATCCCCATCGAAATCGAAGCTGGTTCTGACACGTCCACCCTTCCGATCAGCTGGCCCCGGTGGACGCGAGTGGCGCGTTCCGGGGGCGTTGGTGCACCTAAGCGCAAGTGCAAAGGTGGTAAAATCATGGGGGGAATAGCAGAGGGTTATTGCCCCCGCAACATGTTTGGGGCGATGTAACAAAATCTATTTCTCTTTTTGTTTCATGCCCTTAGACACTACTGCGACCTTCCGCGCATGCTTTTTTCAGTTTTTTTGCACATCTGAGAAGCCGAAGAGAACCCGAATCCTTACTTTTTCGTTACCAAAGCGTCGGATGAGCAAGCACATTTGACAATTTTCAATCAACGCAAATTGACGGATATGGACGAGCTTAAAAAATTTCACGACACTTAGTCCATTCGGATCATGTGACGATTCAAATCCGATGTTACGAATTTGGATATTGGTTTCAAATCAAAGACATTCTCACGCGTTCCAAATTGTCAGCACAAAATATTTTCGGAACTTCGATTGGTGGGCGTTTACTTCGTCGGCGTGGTCACTCTTTCTGCTTACAGCAGCCTTGACGGACGCACGAACCCTGAGATCGCCATATTTATCGGACTAGATTGAACAGGTTAGAAAGGCGGTTGGCCTTGTCCACCATGCAGATACGTACGTCCCCAAAATCTTTACTGTCTCCGGTGCCTGAAGATGACAAACAAATTGAATCGCAAAAGCTGAATCGTCAAACTAGATCTGATCAGCCACTGGCCTTGGAACACCTTCCAGAACGCTGATAGGTGGGCGATACCGTTGAATGGTTCCTTTGGGGGGATAAACCAGCTTTGACGCTTCAACCATTAATGCGCCTCCGGCCGCGACAGCCGGTAATAATTGGCCAAATCGTTCAAACATACGGGCTGATTTCAACCAGAACCGTTTTCCAGACGGAAACTGATACAATGCGCTCAAATGTCGTTCTGGCAAGAACTGGTGCTTGCGCAATTGGGTTTCCAACTGGCTGGTCGAATAAGGACGGCCAAACCCAAATGGCGTGCGATCACGCCGCGACCACATCCCGGTTCGATTTGGTACAATAAACAACGCTTTCCCACCCGGTCCCAGCACGCGCCATACTTCCTCTAACAAATCACTGGCACGTTCGGATGTTTCAAGGCCGTGCAAAAGAACCAACTTATCGACGTGTCCAGTTTCCAAGGGCCAAAGGGTCTCTTCGGTCAAAACCGACACATTCGGCCCATCTGGGGGCCATGGCATGACGCCTTGCGGCCCCGGCATCAGCGCAGTCACACGTCGGGCATCTTTCAAGTAAGGGCGCAGCAACGGTGCCGCGAATCCATACCCAACGACGGTTTGGCCTTTTGCCTCTGGCCAAATTTCAAGCAATCGCGAGCGCAACGATGCCTGAGCCGCCCGTCCTAGCGCGCTGCGATAGTAGAAATTTCTTAGGTCCTGCACATCTAGATGCATCTCAGGCCTTGCCTCTTGTTACAACGCGCGTCACGTTTGGCTTAAACTAATTAGACATGTGAGAAAACGCCATGCCTCTCGTCATTGAAACGATCCCATGCTTGTCTGATAACTATGCATTCCTTGCACATGACAGCGAAACTGGGGCGACAGCGCTTGTCGATGCCCCAGAGGCCGGCCCTATCTTGGACGTTTTGGATCACAAAGGATGGTCCTTAAGCCATGTTCTTTTAACCCATCATCATTGGGACCACGTTGATGGTTTGGTAGGTATCCTCGCTAAACATAAGGCGACCGTCATTGGTGCGGCGTCAGATCAATCGCGCCTTCCACCATTGGACGTCGCTTTGTCCGAAGGCGACAGTTTCGATGTCGGGTCTGAATCTGGTGTCGTCATCGACGTGTCTGGGCATACCATTGGGCACATTGCGTTTCATTTCCCCGAAAGCCGCGTTGTTTTCACAGCCGACAGCCTGATGGCCTTAGGATGTGGCCGCGTTTTTGAGGGAACCAAGCCACAGATGTGGAATAGTCTAAAAAAGTTGGCCGCCCTGCCATCCGACACCGTAGTGTGTTCCGGTCACGAGTATACTGAGGCCAATGCGCGCTTTGCTCTGAGTGTGGATCCGGATAATGTAGAGTTGCAAAACCGGATCCAAACGATTGCTCAGAAACGTGCCGCCGGACAGGCAACTGTCCCGTCGCTGCTCTCTGAGGAACTTGTAACTAACCCGTTTTTGCGCGCTGCGGATCCGGTTTTTCAGGCTAACTTGGGAATGTCAGGGGCAGACCCGACCGATGTTTTCACAGAAATTCGAACGCGGAAGGACAACTTTTAAGGGCATCCCGCCTGTTTGTTGCAAATACGCGGCAAGACCGCGCGAAAGTAAAAAAAAAAATGCAACACGCGATTGCCCTTGAAAACAGCACGATTACGCAAAATATATGAACAATCTTACAGGCCTCACGCAAAATGTGAGGTAATTGCCAGAAAAAAACCTTGAAGCTGGCGCGTCTTCAACCAAACTTAAAACTAAGAGGCCATGGTTGGTACAGGGGCGGCAAGTTTAAACTGCCCCACCGACCCCGATCGAAAGGAGCACGCCACGTGCCTTCATTCTCGTCGACACTGGAAAAAGCCATTCACCACGCGTTGGCACTGGCCAACGAACGTCGTCATGAATTTGCGACGTTGGAACATCTGTTGCTATCGCTGTTGGATGAACCCGATGCAAAGCGTGTCATGCAGGCCTGCTCAGTTGATACTGACGAACTGCGCAACACCTTGGAAGAATTCATCGAAGATGATCTGTCCAACCTAGTGACAGACATCGAAGGATCAGAGGCTGTACCGACTGCGGCCTTCCAACGTGTTATTCAACGCGCGGCGATTCACGTCCAATCTTCAGGCCGCACCGAAGTTACAGGTGCCAACGTACTGGTCGCGATATTTGCCGAACGGGAATCGAACGCGGCGTATTTCCTGCAAGATCAGGATATGACGCGTTATGACGCCGTGAATTACATTGCGCACGGCGTTGCCAAAGACCCCGCCTTCGGAGAAGCGCGTCCCGTCCAAGGGGCAGAGCCCGCAGAAGAAGAAGCGCAAGGCGTAACCGAGGGCGAAAAGAAAGAAAGCGCTCTCGCAAAATATTGCGTAGACCTCAATGCCAAGTCCCGCGAAGGCGATATCGATCCGTTGATCGGGCGCGATTCCGAAGTGGAACGTTGCATTCAAGTCTTGTGCCGCCGCCGCAAAAACAACCCGCTGTTGGTTGGTGACCCTGGTGTCGGAAAGACTGCTATTGCCGAAGGTCTTGCGCGTAAAATCACATCCGGTGAAACACCCGAAGTTCTATCGAACACGACAATCTTCTCGCTCGATATGGGTGCGTTGCTGGCTGGAACACGCTACCGCGGCGACTTTGAAGAACGGCTGAAGGCCGTCGTTAACGAACTTGAAGAACATCCTGACGGTGTGTTGTTTATCGATGAGATTCACACCGTCATTGGTGCGGGCGCGACGTCAGGTGGCGCAATGGATGCATCGAACCTTTTGAAGCCTGCGCTTCAGGGTGGCAAGCTGCGCACGATGGGATCGACGACGTACAAGGAATTCCGTCAGCATTTCGAGAAAGATCGCGCCCTAAGCCGTCGTTTTCAAAAGATCGACGTCAACGAGCCATCCGTCGACGATGCAGTCAAAATCTTGCGCGGTTTGAAGCCCTATTTCGAAGAACATCATTCGGTCAAATACACCGCCGAAGCGATCAGAACGAGTGTCGATCTGGCGCATCGCTATATCAATGACCGGAAGTTGCCGGACAGCGCAATTGATGTGATCGATGAAGCTGGGGCCGCTCAGCATCTGGTCACGGCCGCGAAACGGCGCAAGACGATTGGCACAAAAGAGATCGAGAATGTTGTGGCAAAGATTGCCCGCATTCCGCCCAAGAACGTGTCAAAAGACGACGCCGAAACGCTCAAAGACATGGAAAAGAGCCTCAAGCGCGTTGTATTTGGACAAGACCCCGCAATCGACGCCTTGTCGTCAGCGATCAAATTGGCACGCGCCGGTCTGAGAGAGCCTGAAAAGCCTATCGGCAACTACTTGTTTGCTGGCCCAACGGGTGTCGGTAAAACAGAAGTTGCAAAACAGCTGGCGGATACTCTTGGCGTTGAAATGCTGCGGTTTGACATGTCCGAATACATGGAGAAACACGCGGTAAGCCGGTTGATCGGCGCGCCTCCGGGATATGTTGGGTTTGATCAGGGCGGTCTTTTGACAGATGGCGTCGATCAGCATCCCCATTGTGTATTGTTGCTGGATGAAATCGAAAAAGCGCACCCAGACGTTTACAACATCCTTCTGCAAGTGATGGATCACGGTAAGCTGACCGATCACAACGGTCGGACAGTGGACTTCAGAAATGTAGTCCTAATCATGACATCAAATGCAGGTGCCGCAGAACAAGCAAAAGCAGCCATTGGGTTCGGCAGAGATCGTCGCGAAGGCGAAGACACCGCAGCCATCGAACGCACTTTCACACCGGAATTCCGAAACCGGTTGGATGCGGTCATCTCGTTTGAACCGTTGTCTAAAGACGTCATTTTGCAGGTTGTGGAAAAATTCGTTCTCCAATTGGAAGCTCAGCTTCTTGATCGCGGAGTTGCAATCGAGTTGACGAAAGCTGCTGCTGAATGGTTGGCCGAAAAAGGGTATGATGACAAAATGGGAGCGCGTCCTTTGGGCCGCGTCATCCAAGAGTACATTAAGAAACCTTTGGCCGAAGAGCTTCTGTTCGGGAAGCTCATGAAAGGTGGGGTTGTTAAAGTCGGGATTAAAAACGGTGAAATTGATCTGCGTCTTGCAGGTCCTGATAAACCGCGAATCTCTGGGAACAAACCGCCACTTTTGACGGCTGAATAATGCGACCGGCTGCCTTTGCGGCCGGTCTTGCCCTTTCTGTCGCGCCATTGATAGGCGCGGCAGATCAACGCCCTGTTTTCAGCATTCCAATCGATTGCGACCTTGGCGAGACCTGCTTTATCCAACAATATGTTGATCGCGATGCAGGGCCAGATGTCCAAGATTATATGTGTTCGGGACTGTCCTATGAGGGGCATCAAGGAACAGATTTTGCCCTGAACACATTGCGCGACCTGTCCCGGTCAGTCGACGTTTTGGCGGCAGCACCGGGTGTTGTTGTCGGGGCAAGGGATGGCATTAAAGACCAGCTCTTAACCAGTGAAAATCAAGACTCGGTCAAGGGTCGCGAATGTGGCAACGGTGTTCTTATTGATCACGGTGACGGATGGACATCGCAATATTGCCATATGGCACAGGGTTCGGTTGCCGTGGACAAAGGTGATCGCGTGTCTCGTGGTCAAGTTTTGGGCGATGTCGGCCTTTCTGGCAGCACACAATTTCCACATGTCCATTTGACCGTGCGCAAGAATGGGGCCGTCATTGACCCGTTCAACGCCAACGCTTCGGACATCTGCCTTGGCACGGACCCTGATAGCCTTTGGGATCTGACACCTGCGTATATTCCAGGCGGGATCATTTACGCCGGCTTCGCCGCAGGCGTTCCAGAATATCCTGATGTAAAAGCTGGCACAGTCAAACCGCCCGCTTCTGTCGATGCGCCTGCGCTTGTTATTTACACCTATATGTTTGGCAGCCGCCCGGGCGACCGGCTTCATTTACAAATCAAAAGTCCCGAACGGACTCTGGTCGATGAAACCCTTGAGTTAAGCAAACAACAGGCGCAATTATTCAGAGCCGTTGGCAAACGCAGAACAACTGATGCCTGGCCCAAAGGGGTCTATACCGGCAGAGTTACTTTGGTGCGCGATGGTAAGAAGATCGACATCGAGGAAACCACCATTTCTCTCGATTAACGCAATTTCGTCAGAAATATCTGGCGTTTATTTCCCGGTGAACTTCAGCTCAATGCGTCTGTTTTGCGCCCGTGCCTCGGGTGTCTCTCCTGTCGAGATCGGTTGATATTGCCCAAATCCGTTAGCCGAAACACGTGTTGGCGGAATCCCAAGAAAGTTGATCATGAATTTGACAACTGACAATGATCGCCCCTGACTAAGCTCCCAATTGTCTGCAAACTCTCCTGTTCCGGACAAAGGCACGTCGTCTGTATGACCGTCGACTTGGATAACCCAATCGATCTCGGGCGGAATTTCATCAGCTACGTTACGCAAGATCGATGCAATTTTTGCAATCTGCGCTTGCCCGTCCGTCGATAGGTTCGCTGATCCGGGTGAAAACAATACCTCGGACGAAAAGACAAACCTGTCTCCGACAATGCGCACACCTTCTTGGGCACCCAACACATCACGTAAACGACCAAAGAACTCCGACCGATATTTTTCAAGATCTTCGGCTTGCGCGGAAAAGATTTGTTTGTCTTCAGAGACTTCGTTTTCCAACGCTTTGCGCGCCGCTTCTTCTTCTTCCCGAAGCCTGCGTTCTTCTGCAGCTACGCGTGCCAAGGCCGTGTTTAATTGCGAACTCAGAGACTGAAGTTGAATCTCACTGGCAGCGTCCCGTTCGACGGCATCGTCAAGCAGGGCTTGCAAGCTGCCCAACTGTGTCCGCAATGCTGCGACTTGTTGGTTCAGGACTTCCGCTTGTCGCTGCGCCTCAAGGGAAATTTCTTTCTCTTGTGAAAGCGCGTCACGCGCCCCGTCCAACAGCGAATCTTGGCGTTGAGACTCGGTAATTGCCTCGATGGCGATGTTTTCTGCCGACAGTTTTTCTGCCAAAGCCGCCTCAAGACGTGCCCGCGTGTCAGCAATATCAGATTGAGTATTTTCCAGCTGTGTTTCCGCAGTCAACTTCGCCGCCAAAGCGCGTTGCAGCTGTTCACGCACGCTGGATGTGTCTGCGCCAACATTCTCAAGCTGAGCTTCGGCCAAGGTTTTTGCCGTCAACGCAACCGCGAGTTCGTCCCTAAGCGACGCAAGTTCCTGCCCTTGCGTCTGAGCTATTTGTTCAGCGTCGCGACGCGCAGACAAGGCAAGGGTCAATTCGTTGCGTAACGTGTCTGCATCTTGGGCCGCGATATCACGTTCAGCACGCAGACGCGTCAATGCATCATCGACATCTCCACGTTCGGTCGTCAGTTCATCATTGGCCAGTAATGCGGTTGCCAGCTGTGCCTCGATTTCCGTCAAACGTGAATTGCGCACATCATCAATCGCTTGCAATGCGGACAGTGCTGCGGTGGCATCGTCCAATTCTGTCTGAAGGTTGTTGATACGGATTTCCGATGCAGAGTCGGCAGATTCCGCATTTTCGATTTGCAACAAGGCGGCAAGCAATTGTTCGTCAAGATCAACTTGAGCTGCACGTGCAGCAGCCAGCAAAGTCAGCGTGTCTTCGGCCTCTTTACGCTGAGCTTCAAGCGCAAGAGTCATTGCCGTCAGTTCCGCATCAGCGTTGCTTAACCGTTCCCGCAAGGCCTCGGCGGCAGCAGCTTCTGCCAAACGTGCGGCTTCTTCGTCGGACAAGGCAGATTGAGAAGTTTCCAGTTCGGATTGCAGTCCTGCAATGGCTTCGTCGTTCTGCGCGTTCTCAGACCGCAAATCAGCCATCAATGCCTCAAGCGCTTCGCGTCGCGAGGCCGCAAGACGTGCAATTTCTGTCTGTGCATCAATTTCAGTGCGGGCCGTCGTCAGGGCGAGGTTCAAGGCTTCTTGTTCGGACAACAATTGATCTTGGGCCGTCTCAAGCTCTCCAATCGTGCCAATGGCCGTGTCACGTTCGCTGATCAATGCCGCGACTTGCGCTTCGAATGAAGTGATACGAGTTTCAGCTTCGCTCAGACCGCCGCGGGCGGTGTCCCGTTCTGAAGTTAGCGTCGCAATCAGGGCCGATTGCGCGTCAATCTGATCACGCGTTTCATCAAGCGTAGAATTTAAGGTCCCCAACTGCTCATTCTGCTCTTCGACGCGATTGCGTTCCAATCCCAACGATTGCGCCAACACAGCAACTTCGCTGGCCAACGCATCCAATTCGCTTTCTTGACCTGAAATCGTTTCGCTCAGAACAAATTGCACGACCATGAAAATGGTCAGAACGAACATCAACACCAACAACAGGCCGGTCATCGCATCGACAAAGCCGGGCCAGATGGAACCTTGGAATCGTTGTCCTGTTCTTCGTGACAGCGCCATGGTTTAGCCGTTCCCCGAAGTTTTGCGTCCCTGTGACATACCCTGCACCAAACGCTGTGCTTCGGACTGACTGTCCGCGTCGTCAGATTTGTCCATTGTGCGGATCAAAGCAGCCAGATCTGTGCGAATTTCCGTCATCGTTTCCTGACGGCCCGCGCTTATCTCTTCTAGGATACGCAGCATCTGAACATCAATCGATCGCAACCGCATTCGGCTTTCCGCATCAATCCCGTCGCTACCGCCTTGTGCCTCCAAAAAGTCGATCAATCGCTGTTGCCCTTCGGCAACGCGTTCCATTGCAACGGTGGCTGAATTGTCCGTATCGTCACCCACACTCATGGCTTGGGTCATGCGATCAACTGAATCGGCAAGCTTGCCCAATTTGTCATCGACCATCGATCTGCTGATGTCCGATGCCGTGAACATTTGCTGCAATGACTCCATTTGTTCGGCAAGGTGATTTACCACACCGGCGACCACAGATTGCTCAGATCCGCCATCATCGCCCGACGACAATCCAAGCCGCGTGATCGAGCTGAGCCAGTCTTCTAGCTCGCGATAAAAGCGGTTTTGGCCGTGACTTGCGAACAATTCCAGAAGGCCAACAACAAGCGATCCGGCCAGTCCCAACAATGACGACGCGAACGCAACGCCCATGCCGCCCAATTGTGCTTCGAGACCCGTCATCAGACGGTTGAATACGGCCAAACCACCTTCGCCATCTTGGGGGGCAAGGCTGCGAATTGTATCCACAACCGCCGGAACTGTCGTCGCCAGCCCGTAGAAGGTTCCCAAAAGCCCAAGAAAAATCAATAGGTTGACGATGTATCGCGTAATTTCCCGCGCTTCATCAACCCGTGTTGCAACTGAATCCAAAATCGACCGCGTTGAGGATGCCGCCAATTGCATCCGCGCGCCACGTCCGCGCAACAGCGATGCCAAAGACACCAAAAGCTGCGGTGCTTTTGCGTGTTGGCGATCACTATCAGAGGCAAACCGTTCGATCCAACGAACCGAGAATATCAACTGCACGACTTGCCAAAAACAAGCGATGACCCCGATGACAAACACGAAGATAATGAAACCGTTGAGATACGGGTTTGCCTGAAAAACGGGCAATACACTGGGTAACGCGACGAACGCGCCTAACCCCGTCAAAACAAGTACGACAATCATCAAAACGATTTGCCGGACAGGATGGGAAAATTGCGGGCCTACTTCGCCCTCGACATGCGCCATTTTGCGTCTCTTGCCTGATTAACTGCTCTTTGAGCGGTACATTAAAGGTTTCTGTTCACGAGCGCCAAGTATTTATGCAATCAGATTTTTTACGCGCATTGCAAGCCAATCCAGATCGTCGTCAGCCAAACCCAACTCTTGCAAATGAGACGCCGTGTTGAACAGATACTCGCTGTTTGCGCCAAGGCCGCCATGAGCGCCTGCAATGATATTTGCCTGTTCTTCCAATGGTAAGCCCCCGCAATATTGGACGTGGTCCGCGTCAATAACATAAGTCACAGCAGCGACTTGGCGGCCATCGCTGAGACGGACGTTCAGAACACGTTCCAAATAGGCCGAGGAAATCAGTTCGCGTTCTCGAAGGTACGTCAATGTCTTGGCTTCTTGGCCCTCCGCGACACGCAAAGCGAGCCCCTGACACGACGCGCCTTCTGCTTCATCCAGTGCCAAAACCAGACCGGGGTCTTTTTCAGTGCCGCGGTGGTGAATTGACCGCATGCAAAAAGACCGCGCATACCCCGGCAGGCGCGCTACGGCTTGTTCTGCGATTTCAAAACCCGGGTTCCATAAGAGGCTGCCATAGCCAAAGACCCACATCGTATCTGGTGCTTGCATCATGAGGCGGGTAAATCCGATTCTAAGGACAGAGGAAAGAGGCGACATGCGGCGATTGATCTGGACGTGTCTGGTGGGTCTAACAATTTGGTGCTTATGGTGGGCCGTTGCATCCGCGTTTTTGCGCGGGGGTATCGAAAACTGGACTGTTGCGCGCACCGCCGAGGGGTGGCAAGCCGAAGTTCAGAAAATTGAGGGGGGCGGTTTCCCAGATACGCTGGTGGCCAATTTGGTTAAGCCCGAATTCTCGGACCCGCAAACTGGCGTAACCTTTCATTCTTCTTCATTACGATTTGAGGCCAAAGCCTACTGGCCCGGATTTGCCCAAGTGGTATTGCCCCAAGACGCCATTCAAATTTCCACCCCCGATGGCAGCTTTGACATCGTGATGAGCGATGGCTTCTTGAACATGGATTTACACCCCGGAACAAAATTACAGGTGCAACATCTGGCGTGGACGTCTGGACCATGGGGCGTGACGTCTGGACCGGGTTCCTTGGTGTCTGCCGACAGCTTGAATTTATCGATGACTCAAGGGGATACAAAAGACACCTATAGTTTTGATGTGTCCGCTCAATCCTTGCGTCCGGGGGAAATTCCACGTCGCAATTGGGCTATTCCTGACCATTGGCCGATTGCGTTTGACACATTCAAACTGGACATGGATGTCCGGTTTGACCGACCTTGGGATTTGCGCAGCCTCGAAGAACGGCGCCCACAACCGCGCCGCATTGAGTTGCATTTGGCCGAAGCTGCGTGGGGGGATGTGCAAATAAACGTGGCGGCTGAATTGGACCTAGATGACGCTGGAACAGCTTCGGGTGATCTGTCGCTTCAGGCTCAAAACTGGCGTGACGTTTTGATATTGGCTGAATCGTCTGGGCTATTGCCAAGTGGCGTTAGGGAACAAGCTGAACGCGCTCTTGGGCAATTTGCAGCCCTTTCAGGCAATCCAAACACAATCGACGTCAAATTGACGTTCAAGAATGGATTGATGTTTCTAGGGTTTATCCCGCTCGGCAGCGCACCGCAGATCGTCTTACATTAACGGCAATAACTGCCGCCGCGATGATTGGCCGTATCGAAATGAAAGTGGTCACGATGAAACCTATCCGCTTCTGGCCCAAGCACAGTCCCAAATGGCCCACAGGCACCAGCATGCATTTTGCGCAGAGCGCGCCCTTTTTGCCCGCGTCCCCAATCGTTAAGAACGCTGATCTGTTTGCCATTGGCCAATGTGAACGCTGACAAATCAATTGCTTTGCCACGCCCGTGTTCCGAGATTTTCGCCCCCGGCTGGTTGTTACGGGTTCGGCACGAATAATGTGCAGCCACTCGCATGCTCACGAGTCCGCCACCTTGTCCGCGCAACGCTGGTTTTGCAGACCGCGCAACCCATGTTTTCAACGACTTGGCCGTTTGGCAGTCCATGATTGCGTGCTGAGACAGGGCCACGCCGGCCACTTCGCGGACTTTTACGGCACCCGATAACCCGCATCCACGCAACTTGCCCGGCACCGCGCCGACTTGACTGCCTTGGATGTCAGGATCATTGCAAATTGAACCGCGCGCGCGTTCACGTTTTCGGGCCATTACTCTTTCTTCAATCACCCGTGGGCGCAACAAGGGCCGCAAGGAAACCCCACCTGGGATCAAAACCACCCCCGGCGATTGTGCGGCGGCTTGTGTGACGGGCGCCGGTGGTGGCACAGCCACGGTTGCGGTGCTGCTTCTTGCCACTGGGCGCAATGACACTTTGAGTTCAGCCAACGTAGGTGTGGCCAAAACGCTTAGACAAAGTACGAGTTCGCGGATCACCGTTTGCTCCCCCTGCCAAAATCCGGCGCTTCCGTGTCTTGACCAGCTTCAATGATACCCCGGCGAATGGCTCGGGTCCGCGTGAAATAGTCGTGCAGATGGTCCCCATCACCCGTTCGGATGGCCCTTTGCAAAGCGAAAAGCTCTTCTGTAAAGCGGCCCAGAATTTCCAGCGTCGCTTCTTTGTTGGATAAAAAGACATCGCGCCACATTGTTGGATCACTGGCCGCGATCCGTGTGAAATCCCGAAAGCCCCCAGCGGAATATTTGATGACCTCGCTATCGGTCACGCGGCGCAGATCATCCGCGACGCCAACCATTGTATAGGCGATCAAGTGTGGGGCGTGGCTGGTCACAGCAACAACAAGATCATGGTGGTCCGGGTCCATCACTTCGACATTTGAGCCAAGCTTTTCCCAAAACTCTCTCAGCTGGTTAAGGGCGGATGGCTCGACTTCTCCATCCGGCACCAACAAACACCATCGTCCATCATAAAGTTCGGCAAACCCACTTTCCGGCCCTGAATGTTCAGTCCCCGCCAATGGATGTCCGGGGATAAAATGGACATGCTCAGGCAAATGAGGACCAACACTGTCGATCACGGCGCGCTTGACGGATCCAACATCGGTAACGGTCGCGCCATCTTTCAAATGCGGTGCGATTTCTTCTGCAACTTGGGCCATTGCGCCGATTGGCACGGCAAGCACAACAAGGTCTGCATCTTTCACCGCTTCGATCAGCGTATCGCACACATGATCACACAATCCGATTTTACGCGCAGTGTCCCGCGTTGCGGCGCTGCGGGCGAAACCGGAAACTTCGGTGGCCATGTTGGCGCGTTTCATCGCCCAAAACATTGACGATGCGATTAGTCCAAGGCCAACAAGGGCCACTTTTCCATAGTTTTGTGTCATGCCCGCGATCCATTTTTGAACGCCGTTACCGCGTCGATCAAACGCCGAACGGATGGTTCATCCCCCACCGTAATGCGTAACGCAGCTGGCAACCCATAGCCAACAACACGTCGCACAAGCAGCCCTTGCGATTGAAGATAGGCGTCACATTCGCCCGCTTCATCTGCGTTCGCAAATCTCGCGAGAATGAAATTTGTGTTTGAAGCGTCGGATGGCACGCCGATTGCAGCCAATTCAGTTCTCAGCATCTCGCGCAGGCGCAGGTTTTCCGCGCGACACCATGCAGTGTATTCAGTATCGCGCACCGCAGCTTCGGCCGAGGCCAGTTGAGCTTCAGATAAATTGAAAGGCTGGCGAATACGGTTAAGCACATCAATCATCTCACGCGCCGCATATCCCCACCCAATACGCAGCCCACCCAGACCGTGAATTTTCGAAAACGTCCGCGTCATGACAACGTTGGGATAACCATCCACCAATGAGGCGCCGCCATCAAATCCTTCGACAAATTCGGCATAGGCGCCGTCATGCACAAGGATGACATTCTCGGGCAACCCTGCCGCCAAACGCTCCAGTTCGTTTCCGCCAAGTATTGTACCTGTTGGATTGGCGGGATTGGCGATGAAAACAATACGCGTCTGTTCGGTCACTGAATTCAGGATTTGATCGACATCTACAGCACGATCATATTCGGGAACCGTGACAGGTGTTGCACCCGCCATGTGGGCCAAGATTGGGTACATTGAAAACCCGTGTTCCGTCATGATTATTTCGTCGCCCGGCCCCGCATAGGCTTGGGCAATCATTTGCAGGACTTCATCCGACCCCACACCACAAATGATACGATCCGCATCCAAGTCATGCACTTCGCCAATGGCCGCGCGCAAACTTGCATGATCCGTCGATGGGTATCTGTTCAGTTGTGTGCTTGCCGCCTGAAATGCCGCAATCGCCTTTGGCGAGGGTCCGAATGGGTTTTCATTCGAGCTGAGTTTGACCACATCTTCGACACCGGACACATGGGCTTTGCCACCCACATAAAGTGAAATGTCCATAATTCCCGGTTGTGGCGTGATGTTAGACATAGGGTGCATAATCTCCGGCAGCATTGCCCCCCTCATATCCTTGCCATGGCCTCAAGAAAAGCGACAAAACTCGGGCCAAGATCGCGCGGCATATCCGGTTTTCTGCCTGTCACACCTTGTAACGCGTACGTTACCTCCTATATTCAATGTATACCTTCGCATACCGAAACAACCTGAGAGGTTTAATGGACAACATTCTGTTCGCACCATACATGACTCCGTTTTCCATTTCTTTGGGCCTCCTTTTTGGCCTCATGGCATTGGAACTGATTTTCGCCCTTTTGGGTGGGTCCATATTGGGCCTTGGTGGTGACGTAGATGTTGATCTGGACCTAGATGCAGATGTTGATATTGGGCCTGACATTGATGTTGGTGCCGAACTTGACATTGATGGGCTGGATGCGGGCGACACAGTAGAGGTCGAGACAGACATTGCCTCAACCGGTATCGCCGGATGGCTTGGAATGGGACAAGTGCCCTTCCTGATCTGGTTGGGTGCATTCCTATTGGCCTTTGGTCTGGGCGGCTTGATCCTTCAAAGCGTCTTGCTCAATTCAGTTGGCTTTACACTGCCAGCAGGTTTGGCCGCATTGGCGGTTTTTGTACCGGCCTTGGGGTTCGCACGAAGGTTTGCACGTGTTTTTGCGCGCCTTTTGCCAAAGACCGAAAGCTCGGCCATGTCCGAAAACCACCTTGGACGCCGCCGGGGCATTGTTTCGCAGGGGACTGCCGCTCGCGGTCGCCCAGCGGAAGTGCGCGTATTCGACCGACATGGCAATACGCACTATTTACGCGCAGAACCCTTGCGCGACGATCAGGAATTTCCTGCCGGAACCGAAGTGTTGGTTCTGCGGAAAACTCTGGACGAAGGGTACCGGCTTGTCTCTTTGACGCACTAACTCTGCGCTAAGCCGGACCCCAACATTCGCGCCCATTCGGGTGCGATCAGCCAAAACTTGTTCAACAAAGGAGTCGTTATGGACCTCGTACAAATTTCAATTATTATTGGGAGTATTCTTGCATTTCTTGTTCTGACCGGATTGGTTTTGGGACGTCTTTATCGACGTGCCACCCGCGAAGTCAGCCTTGTAAAAACCGGAGCAGGCGGCAAAAAAGTCATCATGGATGGCGGTACTATTGTCGTTCCATTGCTGCATGAAATCAGCCCGGTAAACATGAAGACCCTTCGTTTAGAGGTACAGCGCCTCAGCGATGCGGCCTTGATCACCAAAGACCGTATGCGCGTTGATGTCGGCGTTGAATTCTATGTTTCGGTCAACGCTACTGTCGAAGGCATCAGCCGCGCGGCCCAAACACTGGGTGATCGGACGTTTTATGTCGATCAGCTGCGTGAGATGATCGAAGGTAAATTGGTTGACGGTTTGCGTGCCGTTGCGGCGCAAATGACAATGGACGAGCTGCATGAAAACCGCGCTGAATTCGTCCAAGAAGTGCAGAATGCAGTGTCCGAAGATCTGTTGAAAAACGGTCTGGAACTGGAATCTGTTTCGCTAACCGCATTGGACCAAACACCGTTCGAAGCGCTGGACGAAAACAACGCGTTTAACGCTGTTGGTATGCGCAAACTGGCCGAAGTCATTGCGACGTCCAAGAAAGAGCGTGCTCAGATCGACGCCGATGCAGATGTTGCCGTACGTCGCGCTGGCATGGAAGCGGAGCGTCAGAAATTGACGATCCTGCGGGACGAGGAAGAAGCCAAGATCGCTCAGGTCAAAGAGGTGGAAACCTTGCGTGCCCAGCAACAGGCTGACATTTCTCAGAAACAACAAGAGGCGGAACAGCAATCAGAACAGGCGCGGATCATTCGTGAAGAAGCCATTCGTGCGGCCGAGATTGCTAAGGATCGCGATTTGGAAGTTGCCGAACAAGAACGTCAGGTGATCATCAACCAAAAGTCCGAAGAAGAAAGCCGTGCGCGTGCCTCAGCCGATTTGGCCCGTGCAGAAGCGACCAAAGCAATGGAAGCCGTGATTACCGCGCAATCTGTTGCCGAAGCGGAACGGTCAAAGCAGATCGCTTTGATCGAGGCCGCCCGTGAAGCCGAACGCGACGCAACCCGTGTCCGTCTTGCCGCGCAGGCCGAAAAGGACGCCGCACAAGACCGTGCCGACGCAACACGCGAAGAAGCACAAGCCGAAGCTGATGCGTTGACCATACGCGCCGAAGCTAAGAAGGCCGATCTGTTGGCCGAGGCCGAAGGTCGTCGTGCGATCACAGATGCGGAAAACGCGTTGAGCCCCGAGATCATTGGCATGAAGGTCGACCTTGCGCGACTGGAAGCAATGCCAGAGATCGTTGCCCAGATGGTCAAACCTGCTGAGAAGATTGATAGCATCAAGATTCATCAGGTCAGCGGAATTGGTGGCGCTGTGGGTGGCGGCGCAGGGAATGGATCGTCCTCTGCTGGAGACAAACCCGTGGTGAACCAAGCGTTGGATTCGATCATGGGAATGGCCGTTCAAATGCCTGCCTTGAAAAAGCTGGGCGATGAGCTGGGTCTGTCGATGGAAAACGGTCTTGCCGGCGTGGCGTCAAGCGCTCTGGGTTATGAAGACCCCAAGTCCGGCACATCAGAAGACACCAAAGCGGAAGAAGCTAAACCGCTGAATTAAACCATAGGCCGTACCAGCAATGGTGCGGCCAAGCTTTCCATCTTTAAACCAATTACGTTTGCCTGTGGCCCGCGTAAGTCAGACAATAAAAAAGGCCGCCCCACACAGGAGCAGCCTTTGATATTGAGTAGGCGAAAAACCTTAGTTTTTCGCGTAGAATTCCACGACGAGGTTTGGTTCCATCAAAACAGGATACGGCACGTCGCCCAATGTTGGGGTGCGCACAAACGTAGCTGTCATTTTGGAGTGATCCGCATCGATGTAATCTGGTACGTCGCGCTCAGGCAATTGAGTGGCTTCCAAAAGCACAGCCAGTTGCTTGGAACGGTCACGCACTTCGATCACGTCACCTTCTTTGACACGGTAGGACGCAATGTTCACGACCTTACCGTTAACCATTACGTGCTTGTGGTTCACAAACTGACGCGCAGCGAACACAGTTGGCACGAACTTCGCACGATAAATAACGGCGTCCAGACGGCGTTCCAACAAACCGATCAGGTTTTCACCTGTATCGCCTTTGACACGCTCGGCTTCACCATAGATACGGCGGAATTGTTTTTCTGTCAGATCGCCATAGTAGCCCTTCAGTTTTTGCTTTGCGCGCAACTGAATGCCGAAATCGGACAGCTTGCCTTTACGGCGCTGACCGTGCTGGCCGGGGCCATATTCACGACGATTGACTGGAGATTTGGGGCGACCCCAAATGTTTTCGCCCATACGGCGATCGATTTTATACTTGGCAGACGTGCGTTTGGTCACGGCTGGTCTCCTTCTTAAGAACGAAGCCCTGAGGGCCACTATGAAGGGCGTTGTCCTTTGGGGTCTAAACCCTGACAGGCATCCCCTTGCGAGGGCCACCAACACCAATTTGCGCCGACTATCCTTCGCTCGGGCCCGAGTCAATAACAATTCAATAGATGAAACCCCAAAAGCCCGCCGCCTATGCCAGTTTCGCGCACACCTCATGCCGTGGGCACGTCACCAGATGATCGTTCACAAGACCCATCGCCTGACTTGCGGCATATACAATTGTTGGTCCGCAAAACCGAAATCCGCGTTTGCGAAGATCTTTGGACATCTTCTCTGACATCTCAGTGAAAGCGGGCACATCCGCCAATGTCTGCCATTTGTTTTGCAAGGCAACACCGTCGACATAATTCCAAAGGTAAGTGTCAAACCCCATCTCTGCCTCGATCTCTAGATAGGCCTTTGCATTTCCAATCGTCGCTTCGATCTTTCCGCGATGCCGCACGATCCCTGCGTTGTCCAACAACCTTAAAACGTCAGCCTCGCCCCATTCTGCAATCACTTCCGGGTGGAATCCCTCGAACGCCTCTCGAAATGCTTCGCGCTTTTTCAGAATGGTGAGCCAACTTAACCCCGCTTGAAAGCCGTCTAAAACAAGCTTTTCCCACAAAGCGCGACTGTCACGTTCGGGAACACCCCATTCCGTATCATGATATTCAATATAGATTGGTTCGGGCCCCGCCCATCCGCATCGATCCACTGTATCCACCTCTTCATGTGCCGTTAACGACAATTAGAACAAAATAAAAACATTAAGCCAATGTTTACATCTCAGATGCAATTTAAGGACGTTGCACAAGAAGGTTTGTTAGTTATGCGAAAGTCGCGGTTTTCCAATATTCCAAACGGTATGGACAATCCCTTGAACCATGCAGTGTCAAAGCGTGATGCCGATACGTTGCAGATGGTGCGCGACGCGATTGAACACAAACAAACTCTGCTCGCTTATCAAGGTGTGATGGTCTCGCAAGAACCTGACAGGGTGGGTTTTTACGAAGGGCTAATCCGCGTTCTTGACGACACAGGGCGTATCATCCCCGCCAAAGAATTTATCAATCAAGTCGAAAAAACAGAAACGGGGCGAGAAATTGACCGCCTCGCATTGCGGATGGGACTGCGTACTTTGCATGAAAACCCGGGCATCCGAATCTCTATCAATATGTCCGCTCGATCAATTGGATACCGTCCATGGGTGCAAACATTAAACCACTGGCTGTCAAAGGACGAAACTGTTGCGGAACGGCTGATCCTCGAGATCACTGAAAGCTCGGCAATGGATCAGCCTGAAGTCACCAGGAATTTCATGGATCACGTCTCGCGTCAGGGTGTTTGTTTTGCACTGGATGATTTCGGGGCGGGATACACCTCATTGAGTTACCTGAAAGATTTCTATTTCGACATTATGAAAATTGATGCGCGGTTTTGTAATGGAATTGCAGAAGATGCAGACAATCAAGCTTTGGTCGAAGTGATGATCTCAATCGCGCGTCACTTCGATATGTTGACAGTGGCAGAGGGCGTCGAGCGTAAAGAAGATGTCGAAATGCTTGTCTCTTTGGGGGCAGACTGCCTTCAAGGGTATTATTTTGATGCACCCACGACGCGTCCGTATTGGGCGTTTGGCGAACAAAGACAGTCAAAAAGAACAACCACCGCCGCCTGAGACAAACCGCCCATTTGCCGCGATGCGGCATTTCCGGTAAGGAGATTTCAGGACGGGGATTCTCAAACTGCTTTTTACTGCGCTACCGTATGGTTGCTAACAGTGTCCTCGTTTAACAAAAACCAGAGGACACCTGCCCCATGACGAATGTTGTCATTGCTTCAGCCGCACGGACTGCCGTTGGCTCCTTCAGCGGTTCATTTGCCAATACGCCCGCGCATGATCTCGGCACAGCCGTACTAGAGGCGCTCGTTGAACGCGCCGGCATCGAGAAAGCGGACGTTTCTGAAACGATTTTGGGTCAGGTTTTGACCGCGGCACAGGGTCAAAACCCTGCACGCCAAGCACACATAAACGCGGGCTTGCCAAAAGAAGCCGCCGCATGGGGCATCAATCAAGTTTGTGGTTCAGGCCTGCGTGCGGTTGCACTGGCAGCTCAGCATATCCAACTGGGCGATGCGAACATCGTTGCCGCAGGTGGCCAAGAAAACATGTCTCTTAGCCCCCATGCCGCCGCTCTTCGTGCTGGCCACAAAATGGGCGATATGAAATATATCGACACTATGATCCGTGATGGTCTTTGGGACGCATTCAACGGCTATCATATGGGTCAGACAGCTGAAAACGTTGCTGAGCAATGGCAGATCAGCCGGGATATGCAGGACGAATTCGCCGTCGCGTCTCAGAACAAGGCCGAGGCAGCGCAAAACGCTGGAAAGTTCACAGACGAAATCGTCCCCTTCACCATCAAAACGCGCAAGGGCGACATTGTTGTCGATAAAGACGAATACATCCGTCACGGCGCAACAATGGCAGCAATGCAAAAACTACGCCCTGCTTTCGCTAAAGATGGTAGCGTGACCGCCGCCAACGCGTCAGGATTGAATGACGGCGCCGCTGGTGCACTTTTGATGTCCGCTGACGAAGCAGAAAAACGCGGCATCGAGCCATTGGCGCGCATTGCATCCTATGCCACTGCTGGCTTGGACCCTTCCATCATGGGCGTTGGCCCAATCTTTGCCAGCCGTAAAGCTCTGGATAAAGCAGGTTGGAAGGTCGAAGATCTAGATCTTGTCGAAGCAAATGAAGCGTTTGCCGCTCAGGCGTGTGCCGTGAACAAGGACATGGGCTGGGATCCGGCAATCGTAAACGTGAATGGCGGCGCAATCGCGATCGGCCACCCAATTGGTGCTTCTGGCGCTCGGGTGTTGAACACTCTGTTGTTTGAAATGAAACGCCGCGATGCGAAAAAAGGGCTCGCAACCTTGTGCATTGGTGGCGGAATGGGCGTTGCCCTTTGCGTCGAACGCCCCTGATCACATTGAAGGTTGTGGCCTGACCGGGCCACAACCTGCCATCAGCTTGCAAAGTAATATTGTTGCGTTTACCCTCGCTGAATTGCAATAAATTCAAACACCACCCAAACCAAAGGAATACAGAATGTCCAGAACCGCACTCGTAACCGGCGGCAGCCGCGGGATTGGCGCCGCGATTTCGAATGCCCTAAAAGATGCCGGCTATACCGTCGCCGCGACTTATGCAGGCAACGACGAAGCTGCTGCAAACTTCACAAGTGAAACCGGCATCAAAACCTACAAGTGGAATGTGGGGGATTACGCAGAATCCAAAGCCGGCATCGAACAGGTTGAAGCTGATCTGGGACCAATTGAAGTTGTTGTTGCGAACGCCGGGATCACTCGCGACGCACCATTTCACAAAATGACTCCTGAACAGTGGCAGCAAGTCATCGACACCAATCTGACAGGCGTCTTCAATACAGTTCACCCGATTTGGCCTGGAATGCGCGAACGCAAATTCGGCCGCGTGATCGTGATTTCGTCGATCAACGGTCAAAAAGGTCAATTCGCGCAAGTCAACTATGCGGCAACGAAAGCCGGTGACTTGGGCATCGTGAAATCGCTGGCGCAAGAAGGTGCCCGTGCAGGCATCACAGCCAACGCAGTTTGCCCCGGATATATCGGCACCGAAATGGTCATGGCTGTCCCGGAAAAAGTGCGTGAGTCAATCATCAGCCAAATCCCAGCAGGCCGCTTGGGCGAACCAGAGGAAATAGCGCGTTGCGTTGCCTTCCTTGCGTCCGACGATTCCGGGTTCATCAATGGATCCACAATATCGGCAAACGGCGCTCAATTTTTCTCTTAAGCTAAATCGTTTATTATCGTCAAAGGGCCGGTCATATAGACCGGCCCTTTTTTTATCCCGTAAGACAGTGCGCACGTGTCAGCGGGAAATCTTTGCCCCGAAAAACCACGTCCACGTATCGCGAACGGTCTCCCCACGTTCTGCATGAGCGCGCCGGATGGCAGCGCGGACCTTGGGATCAGAAGAAATCGCGATCATAGTAGCCTCCTAGGCAAGTGTTGTTGAACTGAATTCAACATGCGCCTTTTAATACATACTGACAAACGAGACTTTTCATTCCTTCAGTTAAGTATTACTTGTCTGAACATGGTCAATCGCCTGCCACCATTAACCGCATTACGCGCATTTGAAGCCGCTGCACGGCACATGTCGTTCGCAAAAGCGGCCAACGAATTGAACGTCACGCCCGCAGCGTTGTCCTTTCAAATAAAATCTCTCGAAGACAATTTAGGCGCGCCTCTGTTTGTCCGATTGAACCGGGCTGTTGCGCTTACCGATTTGGGGAAAACGCTTGCCCCCGGCCTAGAAGGCGGGTTTCAGATGTTGACCCAAAGTTGGCGCAATGCACAGCGGTCGTTAAACACTCAAACATTGACCGTTACTGCGGGACCAGCGTTCACGGCCAAATGGTTAGCGCCGCGCCTTTTTCAGTTCGCTCAAGAACATCCCGAAATTGAATTGCGATTTGCCGCGACTCTTAATCAAATGGATTTGTCACGCGATGCTGTCGATGTCGCAATACGGTTTGGTTATGGTGGGGGCGAGGACGACCTATATGTCAAATCCTTAGCAGACGAATGGGTATGCCCTGTCATGGTGCCAGAATTGGCCAAACAATATCCAACCCCAGAAAGCTTGCGCCACGCCCATTTGATTGTTGACGAAAGCATTAGCTTTTTAAATCCCACACCGGATTGGGCCGCTTGGTTTCGCGTCATGGGTATCGAAAATACAGAACCGCATGGTCCGCGGTTTTCACAGGCAGACCATGCAATCGACGCTGCATTGGCTGGCGCCGGAGTAGCCCTTGGGCGGCGCGCATTGGTTGTCAAAGACCTCGCGGACGGACGGCTTGTCACCCCATTCCGCGTCGCCATTTCGACACAAGCGCGATTTCGTTTCCTTTGCGCAAAGGGCGCGCAAACGAGACCACAAATTGCTGCGTTTCAGGACTGGATTCTGACAGAAATAGACAAACTATCCTTCATTACGGACAGTATGTATGTCGTTCCTCCAACCGCAGACGCCACAGACGTTGCAGCCCATCGGCCCAGATAAGTTGCTGTTAGTTCGTCAGTCTGGTGATTTCTTCTTTTAGCTTGAGTTTTTGCTTTTTCATGGAGGCAATTTCTAGATCATCAACTGCAGGGGCGCGTTGCGCCTGCTCGACTTCCATACTCAAAGCCATGTGCTTCTTTTTCAACTCTTCCAGGTGGGCAATGACGGTCATAAGATTCTCCGTGCTGTTGAAGTTGCAAGATCAGTCAATCACGTTTGCTTGATCATGTCACGCTGCAGGCGCACTATGTGGGCAACGATTTTAATTAACTATTAATGCAAAGTTACCAGTTCAAGGAGTCGCCAAAGCGCAAAGCGCGCGAAACGGTTTTGGTATAATCGTCACCATCAACCTTATGGCTTGATCCGGTGTGCATCACCAATGGGCTATGCAACTGGAATTTGGCCCGCCCTTCTTTACGGGCGCGTAAAATTATCAATTCCGCATCGCGCCCTGTACGTGACACCAACGGCAACACCTCGACTGATCCAAGCAATTCGCAAACACACGTTAATATGTCCGGCAATCGTTGAGCCTTGTGAATCAGATGCAAGAAACCTTTTGGTTTCAGACGCTTCGCGGCAACTTTGATCCAATCCGACAAAGGCGTTTCTTCGCCCAATGCGCCTTCTCTTCGGGCATCTTCGGACGCTTTTCCCGCACTTCGATCAAAATAAGGCGGGTTGGCCAGAACATGATCAAACCTTTGCTGTCGCAGATCTAATGGCAAGTTGGTCAAGTCAGCCACATGACAAGACAGCCCGTTTTGTCGGGCCAGATCTGCATAAAAGGGATCGCGTTCAACTCCGGTCAATTCCATATCAGGCACGCGCGCCCCGAGACACAGCGCCGCAGTTCCAACACCGCACCCAAGATCAAGTACAGTTTGCCCCGCTTTTCCCGGCACACTCGCGGCCAGAAGAACGGGATCAACGCCTGCTCGATACCCTTTTTTAGGCTGCAAAACGTGCAGTTTTCCGCCTAAAAAGGCATCACGCGTCAGTTCAGCGCCCAAGATCAATCTCGTTGTCACGCATAACTTTCTTGGCCGCATCCAGATCGTCGGGTCGCACCAACAACCGGCGCGGAAAGATTCCGATGCCACCTTCCAATATGCTCATATTTACGTCGGCCTCGAAGCACTCTATATCTTCTCCACTAAGGAGAGCTGTGGCGAATGCGATGATCGTCGGGTCGGTACTGCGCAATAGTTCTTCCATAATGGGGATGTAAGATCAGGTAAGGCATAATGTCGAGACCTGCTTTCGGAAGGTCGATGAACGTTCAAAATGCTGTAAAACCACACGAGCGGCTTGCTGCTGCGGTGGCGGACGATATGAATGGGGTGAATGCCTTGATCCGGGAACGGATGGCCTCGGAACATGCGCCCCGTATTCCAGAAGTTACCGCGCATCTTGTCGAAGCTGGCGGCAAACGATTGCGCCCCATGCTGACTTTGGCTGCTGCGCGAATGTGTGGCTATGACGGCCCTTTTCATGTGCATCTGGCTGCAACCGTTGAATTTATTCACACAGCCACGCTGTTGCATGACGATGTCGTTGATGAAAGCCAGCAACGACGCGGGCGTCCAACTGCAAACTTGCTGTGGGACAACCAAAGTTCTGTTTTGGTCGGTGATTATCTGTTTTCGCGTTCGTTCCAATTGATGGTCGAAACCGGATCGTTGCGCGTGCTCAGCATCCTTTCAAATGCCTCAGCCACGATCGCAGAAGGCGAAGTCCTTCAACTGACTGCGGCGCAAAATCTGGCAACTGACGAAAACGTTTATGCACAGGTTATTCGGGGCAAGACGGCGGCCCTGTTTTCTGCCGCCACAGAAGTAGGTGGCGTGATCGCAAGCGCCCCCGAAAGCCAAGTGAAGGCGCTGTTTGATTATGGTGATTCTCTGGGAATGGCGTTTCAGATCGTGGATGACCTGCTTGATTATCAGGGCGACGCCACCACAACCGGCAAAAACATCGGTGACGATTTTCGCGAACGTAAATTGACGTTGCCCGTGATCAAGGCTGTGGCCAAAGCGAATGCCGAAGAACGCGCTTTCTGGACGCGAACAATCGAAAAAGGTCAACAAAGCGATGGTGATTTGGACCAAGCGCTTGAGTTGCTGGGTAAGCACGGAACGTTAGAAGAAACCCGGCTGGTCGCGCTTGGGCACGCAGCCAAGGCGAAAGACGCAATGCAAACCCTTCCAAACCACGAAATTCGAGACATGTTGACCGACCTTGCTGATTACGTCGTCGACCGCGTCAGCTAAGCGCGCAATCGACGACCCACCAATCGGGGTATGAGTGCTGTAACTGTTCCGCACCTTTGACGGCCAATGCACGATCATCGAATAACGCGAAACATGTGGCACCTGATCCGGACATGCGCGAGTTGCGTGCGCCTTGCAATCGTTTCAGCGCTTTAAGGACATCTGCAATAACCGGCGCGGCCTTGATCGCAGGTGTTTCCAGATCATTGCGCTGTTCGTCGAGCCAATCAAAGAACCAATCAGAATCTCTATTTTGGCTTTTTGGCAAGTTATCCATTTCGGAATTCTGTTTGTGCGTCAAAATCTGAAAGATCGTCGGCGTCGGCACGTGGATTTTTGGATTTGCGAGAACTGCAAACAGCTTTGGCAACCCGGTCACACAGTCGATTACATCCCCAATCCCAGTCATTCGCGCAGCCGCCGAAAGACGACACACCGGAACATCCGCGCCAAGGCTTAATCCGTCGTTATTTGACCCCAACGCCCTTAAAACCGCCGCGGCGTCCGAAGACCCGCCACCGATACCCGCACCGTGTGGTAGGTTCTTTTCCAACTGAATGCGTCCCGACCACCCAGCCAGTTGTGCGGCCGCCCAGACGAGGTTGCGTTCATCTGTTGGAACGCCTTTTGCAAAAGGGCCACGCACCTCAACGGACATGTCCGGACCTGTGTCCAACCACAGCCTGTCACCAACATCGGCAAACAGAACCAAGCTGTCTAACAAATGGTATCCGTCAGGCCGCTGTCCTGTGACGTGCAAAGTTAGGTTTATTTTCGCCGGCGCAAACGCCTCAATTGTCATTGGCCACTGTTAAGGGCTCTGCCCCTTCTTCTTCAAGAACCAAGTCCAGCCCGACTTCCAGTTTGCGACGGATACGGTCTGGATCCGCGTCACCGGGATCTTTTTCATCGACAAATGACAATGCCCGGCTCCATTGGAATTCAGCTTCGCGGAAACGTCCAACAGCCCAATATAAGTCTCCGAGGTGATCATTCACAACGGGATCGACGGCCATAAGCTCAACCGCCCGCTCCATATGAACAACCCCTTCTTCGTAACGTCCAAGGCGATACAGAACCCAGCCCAACGAATCCACGATGTAACCACTGTCTGGGTTTGACTCGACGGCTTGTTCGATCATGCCAAGGGCTTCGTCCAGCTTGATCTGTTTTTCGACAAGAGAATATCCAAGGTAATTTAGAACCTGCGGCTGACCAGGGTTCAATTCAAGCGCATTGCGAAAATCGGCTTCGGCCTGTTCCCAATTGTCCAACCGATCATGGGAAATTGCGCGGGCATAATGCAAAAACCAGATGTTGCGGGTGGATTCATTGTTCAGCTCAAGCGCGCGATCGTAATGCCCCACAGCTTGTTCAAAATTCGACTGTTGGCGTTGGATATCCCCCAGTGTCGAATGAACGGCGGGCAATTCAGGAAAGCGTTTGACCAATTGCTCAAGCACTTCGATTGCTGCGTCTGGTTTGTCTGCACGCCGATAGGCAGCCGCTCGTCCTAATTCCGCAGCATGAAATGCGGGGAAATCATCTGGCACACCATTGTAAGCTTCGACAGCAAGGTCGAATTGCCCGAGTTCCTCAAGGAGCTCTGCATTTAGCAACAACGCGTCAACGTGATCAGGCCGCAGATACCGGGCCATACGACTGTAAAGAAGCGTATATTCCGCGCCCGCATCATTGCGCAACGCACCAGCAAGCGTAAAGAAAACCTCGGCCAGACCCTCGCGCGCATTGGTGATATACGACAACGGTAGTGTTTCACCTTTCTCTAGGCGCTCGTAAACAACCGTCAATTCCGGATCACGTGACAGGCCAAAGCTTTCTTGCAGTGAAATCAACGCATCATCGTTGCGTCCCAACTGCGACAGGATTTCCGCCCGTGCCATTGCAGCCCGGCGGGTTATGACCATCGTTCCATCGCCACGCGTGTCAAATAATGTTGCCGACGCTTCCAGATCACCCGTCATCGCAAGCGCCAGCGCTTTGTGATACATCGCAAATCCCATAAGGCCGCGTTCGGATCCCATAGCATCAAATGCGTCACGGCCTTCGGTAACTTGTCCCGCTCCGATCAAGGCCCATGCGTTTAACAATCCGTCGACAAGTGGACCGATCCCTTTGGTTTCGTGATTGCGTGCGAGATATGTATCGAATTCTTCACGTTTCAGAATGTCGGCAATCACCACCATATGCGCGGCTTGGGACCGTAAATCCCGATCTTCCAACGACATTGCGATTGGCAAAGCGCGATCGATACGCCCCATGGCCAATTGCGCGACAATCGCGTCTTCCATCAATTCCGGTTTGCTCGGATTTCTGGCCAACGCCCGCGTAAAGTAATTTGCCGCAGCTTCAAAATCGTTCTGCATCGCCGCCTGTCGGCCTGCCAAATATGCACCCGCCCCCCCTTCAGCGAAGGCTGGAACAGCAAGGCCAAGAGCCAAGACAGATACTGCTAGCGATTGAAGAGACTTTCGAAACACACGCGTTCTCCTTTTGATTACGGCAAAGCTAGCCATTCTTGGGGACATGGCAAGCGTTCGTAATGAATTGCTGTGAAGATGTTCGGGAACAAAGACAGAATTGCGGCAATGACAAGAATTGTTGTTGCAAACAAGACAATTTGGCGAGGAATACGTTAACATTCCCTTACAGTAGGTCGCGAACCAGTTTGCTTGATGACCATATGGCCACGACCAGTTGATCTGATGTGATCTATGGATGGGCGCTAATTCGTAAACATTTGGGGCGATTTGCGAAGCGCGGCCCAAATGTGCGGTCAAATCTGAATTCCTTGTTGTTGCACCTTGATTTAGGCTTTGATCCGTCAACGAAAAACGCCGAACAGGATAAACTGTCCGGCGTATTGTTTTAATATTTGATAGGGCGACAGTCGGCCAAGGCCCAAAAAAACCGTGCAATCACATATTCGGATAATTGGGCCCGTCCCCACCTTGCGGCGTGACCCATGTGATATTTTGACTTGGGTCTTTGATGTCACAAGTTTTGCAATGCACACAGTTTTGGAAGTTCACCACAAACCGCGCGTCTTTGCCGTCTTCCTCGACCACTTCATAGACCCCCGCAGGACAGTAACGTTGTGCGGGTTCTGCAAATTCTGGCAGATTGACTTTGATCGGGATGTCGGCATCCGTCAGGCGCAAGTGTGCTGGCTGACTTTCTTCGTGGTTGGTCATCGCAAAGCTGACATTGGTCAAACGATCAAAGCTAAGCTTGCCGTCGGGCTTTGGATACTCAATCGCGGTGTGTTTTGATGCCGGTTCGGTCGCTTCCGCATCATTTTTATCATGCTTCAGCGTGCCAAACAGGGAAAACCCAAGGGTATTGGTCCACATGTCAAACCCGCCTGCAACCAGCGATGCGATGAGGCCATAACGCGACCACATCGGTTTCACATTGCGTACTTTTTTCAAGTCTTCGCCGATTGGACCATTGCGCACTGTCGTTTCGTACTCGGTCAATTCATCTTGGGCACGATCGGCCTGAATTGCGGCATGTGCCGCTTCGGCCGCGGCTTTGCCAGACAGCATCGCATTGTGATTGCCCTTGATGCGCGGAACATTGACCATTCCGACCGAACATCCAAGCAACGCAACACCGGGGGCAACCATCTTGGGCATCGCCTGATACCCGCCTTCGGTGATGGCACGTGCGCCGTAAGCCACGCGTTTGCCACCCTCCAGCAGATCCGCAACCATCGGATGATGCTTAAAGCGCTGGAATTCCATGTACGGAAACAAATGTGGGTTTTTGTAATTCAAGTGTACGACGAAACCGACATAAACTTGGTTGTTTTCCAAGTGATAGATAAACGATCCACCACCTGCGTTTCCGCCCAATGGCCACCCCATTGTGTGCGTGACCGATCCTTCCTTGTGTTTGGCTGGATCGATTTCCCAAATCTCTTTCATACCCAGACCATATTTTTGTGGTCCGGTCTCTTGCGCCAGATCGAACTTGGCAATGACCTCTTTTGACAGCGATCCACGCACACCTTCGGACAGGAACACGTATTTCCCGTGCAATTCCATGCCGGGTTCGTACCCATCGCTTGGCGTACCGTCTGCATTCAGGCCAAATTCGCCTGCTACGACGCCTTTGACTGCGCCAGCCTCGTTATAAACAACCTCGGAACAAGCCATGCCGGCAAAGATTTCCACGCCCAATTCTTCGGCCTGTTCGGCCATCCAACGACACACGTTCCCCATCGAAACGATGTAATTGCCGTGGTTGTTCATCAAAGGCGGCATCGGGAAATTCGGGATACGCAGCTTTCCAGCCTCGCCCAACATATAAAAATTGTCGTCCTTCACCGGCGTATTCAGTGGCGCACCTTTGGCTTTCCAATCCGGGATCAACGCGTCCAACCCACAAGGATCAAGCACGGCGCCCGACAGGATATGCGCACCCACTTCGGACCCTTTTTCAAGAACAACGACGTTTAGGTCTGCATCCAACTGCTTCAAACGGATCGCGGCTGACAATCCCGCAGGTCCAGCTCCAACGATGACAACATCATACTCCATCGCTTCGCGTTCTATCTCTGCCATGGCTTCCTCCGGCTCAAAACTTTAATCTTTATTGAGAGGTAGCTGCGCGATGAAGCCCGGTCAATCACGACGCTGCGAAAAATCTGGATATCTACGACCAAGAGCCAACGGGACAATAAGCGCGGAAAAACGCCACTAGATAGAAATTTATCAAATCTCGTTTGCCCGATCCCCCATCAAATATCGTGGCCCAGCCCCGCGTGTTGAGGCCTTGTCTTTAGGGTTATAAAGCGCACACGACTTAAGGCTCAGACAGCCGCACCCGATGCAGCTATCGAGCGTGTCCCGCATACGGGTCAGGTTGTCTATGCGCTGGTCCAATTCTGCTCGGAACCCTGCGCTTATTTTCGCCCAATCTGATTTTGTAGGCGTGCGCCCTTTCGGCAGTAAATCCAGCTCGGTCTTGATTTGCGGCAAGCTGAATCCGAATTGCTGGGCGATCATCACAAAACTTAGCCTGCGAATGTCGGCCCGTTCAAAACGACGTTGTCCGCCTGCATTTCGCCAAGGCGTCACAAGGCCTTGCGCTTCGTAGTACCGGATCGCTGACACTGCCAGCCCTGTGCGCTGGGAAATCATTCCTATCGTCAGTCCATCAATCGCCATTTTTGCCTCTCAAAAAAATACCTTGACCTAAAGTTAGGTTTAGGTCGCACGATAGAGCGACTCAATAGAAAAAGAGGATCGTAAAATGCCAGCCATGCTTGAACACACCAACTTCACCGTCACTGACCCAGATACCACAGCCAAGTGGATGTGCGATCTGTTTGGGTGGCACATCCGGTGGTCCGGTGCGGGGATGACCACAGGTTACACCGTACATGTCGGAACGGATTCGCATTACCTTGCTTTGTTCAGTTACGGCGACACGCAAAAAAGCCGCGAAGAAACCTATCGGGTTACGGGCGGGTTGAACCATATTGCGTTGGTCACAGATGACATCAAAACGATGGAAACAAACGTGCGAAAGCTGGGGTTCGAACCGCGCAATCATGGGGATTACGAACCCGGCCTTCGTTTCTATTTTGAGGACAATGACGGCATTGAATTCGAAATTGTTCAATATGACTAGCAGACTGCCACCTGCCCCCTTGCAAAAGGGTCACTAATTGGTTCAGTTACAGGACGAAATTTCAAGGCGGTTCACAAACGGGCCGCCTTCCACTTTTTGACCTTTGGAATCGGACCATGGAAAAAATTCCTATGACCAAGCGGGGCAACGAAGCCCTTCAAAAGGAATTGAAGACGCTCAAATCTGAAGAGCGTCCGACGATTATTCAAGCCATCGCTGAAGCGCGTGAATTGGGTGATCTGAAAGAAAATGCCGAATATCATTCCGCGCGCGAAAAGCAGGGGTTCATCGAAGGACGGATCCAGGAACTTGAAGCGGTTCTGGGATTAGCCGAGGTCATCGACCCTGCAAAATTCACAGGGTCGATCAAGTTCGGGGCAACAGTCACGTTGGTCGATGAAGACACCGACGACGAAAAGACTTGGCAGATTGTTGGCGAACACGAAGCAAACATCGAAAACGGCTTGCTGAACATCAAATCGCCAATTGCGCGCGCATTGATTGGTAAAGATGAGGGCGACAGCGTAGAAGTGCGCACGCCTGGGGGCGAAAAATCTTACGAAGTCCTCAAAATCACTTACGCCTAAGGTTAGCCAATGACCGACGACACCAAGCAGGTCAAACACACGCCCCTTGGAATATATGACAGGCCACAAACAGGTGGTGTGACCGGTGTTGAATTGGTTGCACTGGCGATGTCTGTACTATGGCTTGTTATGGCTGCGATGTACTTTTTGTTGGGCTCCAACTCGGATGGCGCTGACGGATTGCAGTTCATCATCACGCTGATGGCAGTATTTTTGCCTGTTGCAATGATTTGGGTGGCTGCCATGGCCGCGCGTTCGGCACGTGTGATGCGCGAAGAAAGCGCGCGCCTGCAATCTGCCATCGACGCCATCCGGCAAGCTTATATCGCGCAAAGTCAGGGACGCGACATTGCAAGCGAAACATCCGTTGTTCGTAAACTTGACGAGATCGCGGCGACCGCCAAAAGCACCGAAACTGCATTGGCGACGTTCCAATCAACGCGCACTGAAAAGAACGTAACGCCCGCCCCGGCCCCTGTCGAAGAAATGGATCAACCCGCACTTGCCTTGGGCACCCAAGTGGAAGAATCTGCACCACCTTTGCCGCACAAGGAAATGATCCGCGCCCTGAATTTCCCCGAAACGGCAGAGGACGAGGAAGGGTTTATCGCCCTGCGCCGTGCCATGAAGGACCGAAATGTCGCCCAATTGGTCACTGCATCGCAGGATATTCTGACCTTGCTCAGCCAAGACGGCATTTACATGGATGATTTGCGTCCTGATCGGGCGCGTCCCGAAATTTGGCGCCAATTTGCGAGTGGCGCACGCGGTCGGCCAATTGCGGCATTGGGGGGTGTTCGGGATCGTTCGTCCTTGGCCTTGTCCGCCGGACGTATGAAACAAGATCCAATTTTTCGCGACACAGCGCATCATTTCCTGCGGCGGTTCGACAAACTGTTCTCAGAATTTGCAGAAACGGCCAATGACGAAGACATTTCGTTGATGGCAGATACGCGAACCGCACGGGCGTTTATGTTGTTGGGTCGTGTCGCAGGTACGTTTGACTGACGCGTCAGTGTTCAAACGCCAAAGCCACTCCACGGAATAAAACGCACCAAATCACCCGGAGCGATTTCAAGAGCATGGTCCGGAAGCTCAACCAACCCTTCCGCCCAGCTTAGCCCAGACACACGCCCCGACCCTTCGGATGCAAAGATTTCGACCTTGCCGTCACGCACACGCGCCCGCAGGTATTCCCGGCGGCCGGGCTTTTTGTTTTTAGAAAACCCCGCAGGCAAGTCATACCCATCCGGTGCACGCCACCCTTCGCCCGACAATTGAGCAAGCGCAGGACGCGCAAAAACCAACGTACAGACCATCGCAGCCACTGGATTTCCCGGCAGCCCAAAAACAGGGGTTCCGTTCCAAAGACCCAACGCCAAAGGACGCCCCGGTTTGACGGCAATCCGCCACAAGGCCATTGCACCCGCTTCGGACAACAGCGCGGAAACATGGTCTTCGTCCCCACTCGAGGCACCACCGCTGGTCAAAACCACATCGGCCAGTTGCGCAGCTCTGTCCAAACGAGACCGCAGTGCGTCGCGATCATCTGCGACATGCCCCAAATCAACGGGTGCATGGCCCATTCGTTTGACCAAATCCAACAAAAGCGGGCGATTGGCGTCGAACACCTGACTGTCACGCGCGGTTTGACCGGGTTGCACGATCTCATCGCCTGTCGACAGAACCGCCACCCGCAAAACCTGCCGCACGTTCACTTGGCTGATTCCAACGGCTGACAACAATCCAAGATCAGCAGGTGTCAGCCGTCGCCCTTTGGGCAGCACGGCGTCACCCGCAACAACGTCTTCGCCCGCTTTTCGGGTATTGGCACCCGCACGCACCGGACCGTGAAACGCCACCCGCCCTTCGGCCAGCGTTACGTCTTCTTGCAACACAACCGTATCGACACCTTTGGGAAGCGCGGCGCCCGTTAAGACCCGAATGGCTTGGCCTGCGGGGACTGGCTGGTCGATATTGTGCCCAGCAGTCGCCCGATATTGAACAAGCGGCAGAACATGCGGGCCATCTGGACGACCGCCCGCGAACCCATATCCATCAACAGCCGTATTGGGCGCTGGAGGATGTGAGCGCGACGCGACCTGATCCTCGACCAAAATGCGCCCCCCCGCATCCATCACCTGACAGATTTCGGAATGTGCAATTGGCGGCAACCGATCACGCAACAGATCAAGCGCGTCATCCACCGGCGTCCATTCGATACCCGGCGGCAATGCAAAACAATCGTTCTTGAGACGTGGCGGAACTGGATCAATGTTCCAATCCCTTTCATGCCCTAACCCAAGGATCCAGCCTTCTTCGGGCGCGTCTACATCCAACATTTTCGCCAGTGTTGGGCCAGCCATCGAGGACACAATCCGCGCAACTTCGTGAACTTGCCACGCATCTTTGATCCACCCTTCAGGGGCAGTACCAACAGTCAGAGACGGCCATATTTCGACAATCCCAATGGACGTGTCCAACGGTTCAAATGGCCAAACAGAAATATCCCCGGGAAAAAGTCCACGCAGACGATTAAGGACTGGCAGCCCCATCAACGTTTGCGATCCCACCGCCCCGGCACCGGACAATTGCCACAACGTAAAGGCCCCTTTGGCGTGGGTTTCAGCGATGCGATTTTCAGGTAAACCATGTCCATCCCCCGCCTTGCCCTTGCGCGGCAAGTCCGGAATATCACGCTTCAAACCGTTTCCCCAAAACGGTCCGACACCGGGGAAAAGTCGGTTCAATTCCGCCGCAACATCAAAACGGTTGTTGTTTTCGGGCGTGTCTTCGATCCGGTCGCTAAGCCAGTCCCAAATGGCAAAAGGATCATCCGACCCCGTCACCGCTGTGCCAAAGCCTTTTGGGTATCCAAACGGAAAGTCGAACCCCAACAGCAGACGTTCACCCGCCGACAATGACGCAGTAATCGCCTCTTGCAACCAAGCCTCGGCCAGTTTTCGGTTTCGCAAATAAACAGGTTTTTCCACTTGCCCGCGCCGCGCTTCGGCCACCCAAATCGCGTCCTTACAGGCGCGCGCACCAGTATCGTTCCCACCGGACCAGTCCACCATAATGACCCGGTCCCAGTCGCTCACAATCCGACCTCTGCGGCGATGAAATCGGCAATGGCCTGCGTATCATCCAGATCAAAGACAGGGCATTTCACATCAAGCGGAGTGTCCGATGCAATCGCTTTGATCGTGGGATCATCCGACGCAATCAATGGATTTTTTGTTTCTGCACGAAACGCTTCGATTTTCGCATGATGGTCTCGTTTAAACCCTTCGATCAAGACCAGATCAACGGGCGACAAACGTTTCAACAAATCTTCTAACGGCGGTTCGTCTTGATCACGCAATTCCTGCATATGGGCAATCCGGTTTCGTGAAGCCAGCAACACCTCGTGTGCGCCAGCTGCACGATGGCGAAAGCTGTCTTTGCCGGGATGATCAACGTCAAAGGAATGATGCGCATGTTTGACTGTTGAAACCCGAATGCCGCGTTCGCAGAATTCAGCCACCAAACGTTCCATCAACCCCGTCTTTCCGGCGTTCTTCCAACCAACGACACCAAATACTTTCACAACATTGCCTCCGCAGCCGCTAAATCTTCGGGCGTATTGACGTTGAAAAACGGATCCGGGTCCGAGCCCGCGAATTCCGCGATGCGGCCTTCATGTTTGTCCGTCCACATCACGACCTTACGCAATCCATCATTAAGCGACGCGCGCAGATCATCGCGCAAGGCAACGGGCCACACTCCAAAAGTAGGGTGGCGGTACATGCGCCCTTCGGGACTGCGCGTTCCGGCCAACACCAAGGGATGTTTCATCCCTTCAGCGGCAAGCTGAAACTGTGGCACCAGATCACACGGGAAAAACGGAGTGTCAGCAGCAGCCGTCACCAACGTTTCTGCACCAATCTGCGCCGCCCAATCCAGCCCCGCCAGAACACCAGCCAAAGGTCCAACAAACCCTTCGATACTGTCGGCCAGCACGGGCAGCCCAAGACCGGAAAACCGTGCCGCGTCCCCGTTGGCGTTCAAGGCAAGGTCGCTTACTTGAGGCGACAATCGTTCAATCACACGGTCCAGAATCGTTTGCCCGCCCAGCAGACGCAGCCCCTTGTCACCGCCGCCCATGCGTGTGGCTTGCCCGCCCGCCAATACAACACCTACCGGAGCTTTCACGAAGCAGCCTTCCGTCCCATGCGTCGCGGTTCATCGCGCACAGTGCTTGGGTCAACGTCATGTTCAACGCGGTCCTGACCGCTGAGGCACACAAATCGCGACCCTTTCATTCGACCAATCAAAGTCAGGCCAACTTTTTGCGCGATCTCAACACCCCAAGCCGTAAACCCGGACCGCGATGCCAGAACTGGAATACCCATCAGCGCAGTTTTAATCACCATCTCAGAGGTTAAGCGTCCGGTCGTGTATAAGATCTTGTCATCCGCAGGTTCATTTTCCTGCAACATCCAACCAGCGATTTTATCCACCGCGTTATGTCGTCCAACGTCTTCCATATAAACCAACGGTCGATCTTCGCGGCACAAGACGGTTCCGTGAATGGCCCCGGCCTCAAGATACAAGGAAGGTGTTCGATTGATTTTATGCGCCAGCGCATAAAGCCATGAAGTTTTCACTGACAGCGGCGGCAATTGCACATCATCAAGACCTTCCATCATATCGCCAAAAACGGTCCCAACAGCACACCCGCTTGTGCGCGTTTTCTTCTTTAGCTTTTCTTCGTGATTGGTCTCGAATTCCGTGCGCACAACGACGACATCGAGGTCGTCATCATAATCCACGGCCGTCACACGATCCTCAACGCTTAACATGCGCTGGTTTCGCAAAAACCCAATCCCCAGATATTCCGGATAATCCCCGATCGTCATCGCCGTCACGATTTCCTGAGAATTCAGGTAAATGGTCAAAGGACGTTCTTCGACAACCGACGCCGACAGGGCCTGACCGTTCTGGTCAAATCCATCAACAGCACGCGTTAACCCTGCGCGCTCCGGGTCGGGCGCGATCAGATATTCTGATAAAACATCAAGTTGCGCCAAAGGCATCTCCCCAATTGCATCCGGCTGAAATGATCAGTACGTCTTGGAGATAAGTCTAAGGCCTCCCAATGACAACGACCACCACCAAATCTGCCTATCTTCAGGGGCTTCGCGATGGCGCGCCATTTATGGCTGTTGCCGGTCCTTTTGCGTTGCTGTTTGGCGTGCTGGCCACCGAAGCGGGCTTGAACCTGTTTGAAGTGATGAGTTTTTCGTTTGTTGTCATCGCTGGGGCAGCGCAGTTCACAGCGCTACAGCTGTTGCAAGACAACGCACCCACACTGGTCGTGATCACTTCAGCCTTGGCCGTGAATCTGCGGGTTGCGATGTATTCCGCAGCGCTCACGCCCTATCTTGGGGACGCGCCGTTGTGGCAACGCATCTTTGCATCTTATTTGCTGGTGGATCAGAGTTATGCCCTGAGCCATGGGAAATTTGAAGCAACGCCAAGCCTGACGACACGACAACGCATGGCTTATTACTTTGGCACGTGTACTCTGGTCATGATTATCTGGTTCATATTCAGTTACATTGGTGCGGCTTTGGGCACGCAATTGCCGCCACAGATCCCATTGAATTTCGCATTGCCCATCGCGTTTATTTCCATGGTCGCACCAATGTTGCGCACATTCCCGCATCTGATCGCAGCCTTTGTAGGTATTGTGGTCAGCCTTTTGCTGGCCGGGCTGCCGTTTTCGCTGGGCCTGTTTCTGGGTGGATTACTGGGCATGATGGCCGGTGCCCGCGCCGAAATCATACTGGACAACAAACGATTTGGTGAGGCCACAGAATGAATACCGCACAGCTTTGGACCGTCATTCTTTCGCTTGGTGCCGGCAGCTTTTTGTTGCGCTTTTCGTTTTTGGGATTCATCGGCAACCGCCCCATGCCAGAATGGCTTTTGCGCCATTTACGCTATACTGCGGTCGCCATACTGCCGGCCCTTGTCGCGCCGTTGATCGTGTGGTCCGATGGGCCCGGAACCGAGCCTGACCTAGGACAGATCATTGCCGCACTGTGCGCCTTGTTCTTTGGGTGGCGTACAAAAAACGTGTTCGTCGCTATTTTTGCTGGCGCGTCAGTCATGGCCCTTTGGGTGATCTTTGTCGCCTGATCAGGCGAAGAATCAAAGCTGAAGGTTTTCGATCCCGTCGACAATCGTGCCTTCGTCATCTTCAAAGTGCTTTTCAGTGACGACACCGGGACGTTGGGCAAACTGCTCCATGAGCTTGATCGGAAACAAAACCGACCTAGTATTTTCGAAACCGGGCACCTTGCGCAACAAACCTGACGTCGCGGACGTGCAAAATGAACGCGCCACTGCGCCGTTTTGTTGTGCCAGACGCAGCGCAATTTCTGCCTGTTCCGGTGTCACCGGTACGGTCTGTGTCACCACATGAAAGGTACTGCGGGCGTGCGCGCTTTTATATCCCGCAAGCACCCTAGGCGTGATCCCATATAGAACGTCATTTTGTTCTGGGACGATTTCATGGTGGAATGACCCAGCAGGATCAAACAGAACACGCTGGGACGCATTGATCATCAACGCAGTGTGACCGCCGCCGCCTGTTTGATTGTTCACAACCGTGATCAGCGTGATCGAAGCAGGTTCAGTGTGGCGATAGGCTTTTTCACGCACAACTTCTTGTGGCGCATAGGGGCTGTTAACACCGGCGCAAGCGCCCAAAATGGTCAAAACACCCAGAACAAACCAAAGCCGCATAACCCCACCCCTTATCGTAGCAATTTATGTTGCGAAAATCGCCATTCCGACCAGCAAAACCAAAATAACGACAACTGACCATGTCGTGAATTTCATAAAGCCGTCGAATGTCTGCTCTTGGACTTCTACGTCCATATCGCCATGTTTGTGATCTGCCATTTTGAGCACCCTAATTATCTGATTTCCGCGCAATTATCGGATTCGGTGGTCTCTGTCACCACGTCAAAGCATCGCAGGCTTAGCTTGTTTCCAAATCCTGCGCCAACTGAAACCCAATGCGGTTGGGTTCTTCTTGCTCCACATCCTTGGGTAAGGCGCGCAACATAACATTCAGTTGCGAAACATGCTGCACCAGCTGAGTGCGTGATCCGGTTGGATCACTGCCATAAAACGTGATGATGTCCGGATCAAAGAATCCCATGCCTTCGATACGCATGACACCCACATCCCCACCGGCAAATCCCATGGCAACCTCGTGATCGTTGTCCAAAGTTTCCTCAAACTTTTGCAAATACAGGATGATCCGTTCATAGGCCCATTGTGCCGGGCTTTTTTGTTCAACGGGTTTGCGCGCAACTGAATCGGGCAATGGCGCATCGCCGCTTTGACCTTTCGAAGGATCAACATGCACATCATGTCTGCGCGGCAGTGCTGCGGATTCCGCGGCTTCTGCTGCGGTTTGAATATCGTTTGTCATTGCCTTACCTCACACGCTCATAGACCCATGCATTGTCATCGCGACGGGAACGCGTCACCTGACCTGTCTGGTGAAGGTGCGATAAATGCGCGATGGCTTCAACCAATGCCAACCCATATTCGCCAGAACCGATCTTTCGCTTGAACAACGGAGTAAAACACTCCGCGGCGGATAATGGGGATTCCAGATAGGCCAACAACCGATCAAGCGCGCCATGATGGTTGTCGATCAGGTGCTTCATCCGCATAGGAAGGCCAGTAAACGGCAGTTTATGGCCCCCAAGGACAATTTGGTCTTCGCGTGCCAGACCAGACAAGCGTTCACAGGCTTCTAGCCAATCCGCGACGGGGTCCGCCTCTGGTTCTGTTGCATAAACACCAATATTTGGACTGATCGATGGCAGGATTTGATCCCCGGCTATCACCAAATTGTCATCCCGGCTCCAGAATGTTGCGTGTTCCGGCGCGTGTCCATTGCCCATGTGGATGTCCCAATCGCGCCCGCCCATGCGAATCGTTTGCCCTTGCTGCAAACGCGTGAACCCCAATGGCAGCGGCGCAGTGATATCGGCAAAGTTAAAAGGACGTTCAGATTTGCGTTGGGCCAGAATGTCGGGATCCATGCCCGCACTTTCATAGAAAGCAATGGTTTCAGCGTTTGGGACCTTTTGCACATCCAACTGCAACATGCGCGCCATTAGCCAACCAGTACGCGGCATGCACAATTCCGCCCCATGTTCCGTTTGGAACCAGCCAGCCAACCCAACATGGTCAGGGTGGTGATGCGTGACAATCACACGCGAAACAGGTTTTCCCGCCAAAGGTCCCGACAGCAACTCGGACCAGATCGCCCGAGTTTTCTTGGAGTCAAACCCGGTGTCGATGAGTGTCCAACTGTCCCCGTCATCCAGCGCATAGATATTCACGTGATCCAGCTTCATCGGCAATGGCAGGCGGCACCAAAAGACACCATCCGCGACTTGAATCGCCTCACCTTGTCCCGGCGCGTCTTCCCACGGATATCGCAATCCGCGCATATCTCCATCCGCCATCAGGCAGCCAAGTCATCTGCGGACAAAGCAAAAAGATCTGCACTGCCCGCTTGGGCGTGGGCCAGTAACGACGCGTGTTCTGGCATCAAACGTTGAATATAGAACCGCGCCAGCGACTCGCGTGGGCCACCACGATCTGACATGGCCGCTTTCAAGTGCATATGGCCGCCAAGCACGCGCGCAAACGCTCGCAAGAATGGAACAGATCCGGCAAAACGTTCTTGCAGATCAGATTGCGACACCAACCATTCGGTTGCTTCGCGCAGGCTTTCACTGGCTTGCCATACCGGTTCTGCCAGTTCAGGCAAATCGGCACGGGCGGCTTCTGCGTGGGATTCGATTTCGTCCAAAATGCGTCCGGCTGCTTCGCCGCCATCCATCATCTTGCGCGCAACCAAATCCATCGATTGGATGCCGTTTGTGCCTTCGTAAATTGTGGTCACGCGTACATCCCGCGCAAATTGCGCCGCACCTGTTTCCTCAATAAAGCCCATGCCGCCATGCACCTGAATGCCCGTATTCGTCACCTCGACACCAATATCTGTTCCAAATGCTTTTGCAATCGGTGTCAAAAAGGCCGCGCGCGCCGTCCATTCGGAATCGCCAGTGGCCGTACCCATGTCGATCGACACAGCACAGGCCAAGGAAATTGCGCGGGCCGCAAAGACATCTGCCTTCATCGACAACAACATCCGGCGGACATCCGCATGATCCACGATGCGATCGCTTTCACCCGCAGTGCGTCCCTGTTTACGCTCCAGCGCATAGGCCAGTGCATGTTGGTATGCCCCCTCAGCGGCACCGATGCCTTGACCGCCAACACCAAGACGCGCGTTGTTCATCATCGTGAACATTGCGGCCATGCCGCCGCCTTCCTCACCAACAAGCCAACCTTTTGCGTCGTCATATTGCATCACGCAAGTTGGCGAACCGTGCAGGCCCATTTTATGTTCAAGGCTCACCACTTTCAGCGTATTGGCGACACCACAATTCCCATCTGCATCAGGCAACAGCTTGGGCACCAAAAATAGAGAAATCCCCTTGGTTCCCTCTGGGGCACCGGGCAAACGCGCCAAAACCAAATGGCATACATTTTCCGTAAAATCGTTGTCGCCCCAAGAGATGTAGATTTTTTGACCCGACACTGCGTATGTGCCGTCGCCGTTTGGCTCAGCCTTGGATGACAAGGCACCAACGTCCGAACCGGCCTGCGGTTCGGTCAGGTTCATGGTTCCGGTCCATTCGCCCGATATCAATTTGGGCAAATACAGGTCTTTGATCTCGTCAGATGCGTGATGTTCCAAGGCTTCGATCTGGCCTTGGCTCATCAGCGGCGCGAGCTGCAATGACAAGCAGGCAGATGACATCATTTCGTTCACCGCATGCGTCACCGTGATTGGCAGGCCCATGCCGCCATATTCCGGATCAGCCGCCATACCGACCCAGCCGCCTTCGGCAATCGCCTTAAACCCTTCGGCATACCCCGGCGACGTGCGAACGACGCCGTTTTCCAAAGCTGCGGGTTGCAAGTCGCCGGGACGTTGCAGCGGGGTCAAAACCTCTTCGCTTAACTTACCAGCTTCCGACAAAATGGCGCGAACCAGATCGTCAGTTGCTTCTCCGAAACGCTCGGTCTCACGGACCTTGGCCAAATCAACCACGTGATCAAATAAGAAAAGAAAATCTTCTACAGGGGCACGAAATGTCATGTCTTGTCTCCAGTATGGCCCTCGCAGGGCTTGGCAAAGCAAACGCTGCGCTCTAATTGGCCGATCTACAGTACAAATGAAGGTGCCGCACCCGATCACGCAAGTGGGACGCGGCGTCACAAGGGAACGCAAAGACAGTTCATGGTGAAACAGGCCGCGCAAATCCTTACCCCCGACGAAAATGGGTTGGCTCAAGCCGCCGCATATCTGCGCGCTGGTCAATGCGTCGCGTTCCCAACAGAGACAGTGTACGGCTTGGGTGCGGATGCGCGCGATGGACAAGCCGTGGCAAGGATTTATGAGGCAAAATCGCGGCCCAGCTTTAATCCGTTGATTGTTCATGTCCACGATGTACAGGCGGCAAAACGGTATGTGCGCTGGAATGATATGGCAGAGCGTCTTGCCCAAGCATTCTGGCCCGGTGCCCTAAGCCTTGTGATGCCATTGTCGGACAATCACGGATTATCTGAATTGGTCACAGCTGGGCTTGATACAGTTGCGTTGCGCGTTCCGGCCCATCCTGTCGCGCAACAGCTCTTGGACATTTTTGATGGTCCTATCGCTGCTCCATCCGCGAACCCGTCAGGCCGCATAAGTCCAACATGTGCAGCGCACGTCATTGATGGGCTTGGGGATCGCATTGCAGGGATCGTTGACGGCGGCGCATGCAATGTCGGTGTAGAAAGCACCATAGTCCAAGTCGGTTCGCCCCCCCGCCTTTTGCGCCCCGGCGGCATAGCAAGCGTAAACATCGAAACGGTCCTTGAGTGTCCGCTTGCCAGTCCGGAGTCTGAAAAAATTACCGCGCCGGGTCAAATCGCCTCGCATTATGCGCCAAATGCTGAAATGCGATTGAATGCGCATTCGGCTGATCATGGGGAAATCCATTTGGGGTTTGGCGACATAGCCGGTGATTTAACCTTGTCCGCATCAGGCAATCTGGTCGAAGCAGCCGCGAACCTATTTGGACATTTGCATCAACTGGACAAGAGTGGCCGACCAATTGCGGTTGCTCCGATCCCGATGACCGGGTTGGGTCAAGCCATCAATGATCGATTAAATCGCGCCGCCGCGCCACGTTCAGGCATGCCCAGCCGTAGCTGACAATCCAAGCGGGTCAACACCAAGACGTTCAAGGGCTTTCAACCATTTAGTCGTGTTGCTGTCTTCGAAGACAAGATCAGGGTCGGCGTCAGATGTCAGCCATCCGTTTTGCCCAATTTCGCCTTCAAGTTGACCGGGGCCCCACCCTGAATACCCCAACATTATCATTGACTTGCGCGGGCCTTCGCCCTTTGCGATATCTTCAAGAATATCCACGGTCGCCGACATCGCGAATGTTCCAGCAACATCAAGCGTCTGAAGACGGGACGTATAATCTGGCGTGTGCAAAACAAAGCCACGCGCCACCTCAACGGGACCACCGAAATGAACCGGCATACTGCCTGCGGCGTTTTCAGGCGATATGTCCAATTGATCCAACACATCTCGAAGAACGACTTCGTCGGCAGGTTTGTTCACAATCAAACCCATCGCCCCTTCTTCAGAATGCGCGCACATGAAAATAACAGAATGTTCAAATCGCGGGTCGCCCATGCCGGGCATCGCGATCAGCAATTTGCCAGTTAGATCCAACGGTTTTGTGTCCGTAATGTCCATGATTCTCCGACAAAGATGACTGTTCGTACGGTCCACGACAAGCCTTGATATAGGTCGCAAGCGAAACAAGGCTGACCCAATTGTGACTTGGCATTTGCCATTCTTCACACCAATTAGAGATCATGACAGTTCGCAATACGATTTTCGCCGCTATATTGGCTTCTTTTCCCATTGGATTCGGGCAAGACGCCTCTGCGCAGAGCAATTTTGACAATCCGATAACAGCCGAAGTCATCGACGGATGGCAATTGCCCGACGGTCGACGCATGGCTGGATTGCGCCTGACACTTGCGCCGGGCTGGAAAACCTATTGGCGTACCCCCGGTGATGCCGGCATCCCCCCGCAATTTGATTGGAAACGCGCGCGAAATTTGGGTGGCGTGGCCATTGATTGGCCTGCCCCAACTGTTTTCGTCGACAACGGGTTCCGATCACTAGGGTACAAAGACCAAGTTATTCTTCCCCTTACGATTACGGCACGGGATGGTTCAAAGCCTGTCCACTTGCGCGGACGGATGAATTTGGGTGTTTGTGCCGAAGTCTGTGTACCTTACGCATTGGACATCGATCAAAAACTGTTCGCCGAAGCAACCAGCCCAACACCAGCGATTATTGCAGCGTTGACGTCTCTTCCTTACAGCGCAAAAGAGGCGGGCGTGCACAGCGCGACCTGTCGCGTGACCCCAACGCAAGACGGCATGCAAATCCAAGCAGACGTCAGTTTGCCATCAACTGGTGGCAACGAAGTTGTCGTAATCGAACCCAATGTTCCCGGCTTGTGGGTCAGCGAAGCGGACACAAAACGGTCGGGTCAGTCGCTGACGGCCACTTCCGAAATGGTGCACATTGATGGTGATCCGTTTTCAATCGACCGATCCCGTGTGCGGATCACAGTCATCGGCGATGATTACGCGGTCGATGTGCAGGGCTGCAAAGCGGGTTAGGTTTCCCGCTAGGCAATCTTTCGTTTACGAATAGCAAATGTGAATGCGCCGATAACATAGGCAATCAGACACAAGATCATCACACCCAGAATAAACACGCCCATTGCCGTCACCAACGCAGAACCACCTGACACTATTGGCAGAGCATTGACCAAAGGCGGCCATAATGCGCCAGTCCAGATGACAACGCCCATTGTGATGCCAAGCCAACCGATCACAACCATGCTCAGACAGCCCAAACACAGGCGCAAACCAGTTGCCGGGGCGCGTAATCCTCGACGCATTGCGCGTATCTGTCGTGACACATCATGTTGCATCGCCACCAACGCAGGCACAATCAGCAACACCAAAATCATGCCAAACCCAAGCCCATAGACCAGTGTGATAACTGTCGGTTTTAGGAATTGCGCCTGTGCTGATTGTTCGTACAGCAACGGGGCCATCCCAAGAACGGTCGTCAACGTCGTCAACATCACCGGGCGCAAGCGATCTGCCGTTCCATCAATGATTGACGGGATCAGGCCGCGTTCTTCGGCGTATTGATCGATGGTCGTGACCAAAACAATGGAATCATTGATGATGATCCCCGTCATGCCAAGCAATCCAACAACGGTGAACATGCTCAGTGGGATATCCCATAGGTGGTGACCATAGATCGTTCCGACCAAACCAAATGGGATGATTGCCATAACCACCAATGGCCTTGTCCAACTTGAAAAGACCCAAGACAACACAAGATAGATCCCCAGCAGACACAAAATCAAACCTGACATTGCGTCGCTTAGAAACGCATCTTCTTGCTCACTCAGGCCAGCAAGGCGCCATTCCACCTGTCGTTCCGCCGCAATGGTTGGCAGGATTTCTTGTTCCAGCGCGTCCTGAATTTCGGTTGCCCGTGCTGGATTATCCTCTGAAATGTCACCAGTCACAGAAACGATACGAATACCATTTTCCCGCCGCACCGTTGAAAACCCAGTCCGACGTTCGACGCTCACGATATCAGACAAGGGAACGTATTCCCCATCTGGCGTGCGCATTTGCGTTCGTTCCAAAAAATCCGCCGTTAATTCACCCGTTGGCAATTCCACACGGATCGTCGCGGATCGTGCGCCATCAGGATAAGTCGCAGCTTCTATGCCACCCAATCGGTTACGCAAAGCCCGCCCCAGCGTGTCTATTGAAAAGCCTAGCGCCTGACCTTGCGCTGTTAAATCGAGGATCAATTCTTCTTTGTCGAAGGCCAGATTATCCTCAACGGCCGACACTTCTGAATACCGCGACAGCGCACGTTTTAAATCTTCTGCGGCGCCTTTCAGGGTATCCGTGTCGGCCCCAAAGAATTGCACATCCAGCGCATCACCACCCGGCCCTGATCGCCACCCACGGAAACTGACCACTTCGACAAGAGGATGGGGCGCGACGAGATCCTGCAATTCGCCGACAAACGCGAAACTGGAATAAGGGCGCAAGTCCGCATCAATCAATTCGATGGACAAACCGCCCAACTGATCCGCGTCTTTGGTGTCAGATCCGGACAATCCCCGCCCTGAATTCCCACCTATCTCAGCGATAACATAGTCTATCGGATTCAATCCGTAACGGTCTTCGTAATCGGCCCCAAGCTCTTCTGTGGCGCGTTGCATTTCGCGCATCATCTCAACGGAATCTGCACGGCTGGCCCCTTCGGCCATCATGAAATTGCCAGAAACCGACCCGCGTTCCGGTGCATTAAAGAAACGCCATTGCACATCGCGATTGATGAACAACGTGATCTGACTGGCAAGCACCACAATGACGCCGGCAAGGACGACGTATCTGGCTGTAATGACCCCCGCCATAAGACGGCGGAACAATTTATCGCGCACCCATTCAAAACCGCGGTTTACGACACGGGATGGCAGATCGTACCAATGCTCTTTGCGCGAGCTTAGTGCATGGCTCATGTGATGTGGCAGGATGAGGAAGCATTCCATCAATGACGCGATCAGCACCGCGATCACAGTGAAAGGGATGTCGCGGATCAAATCGCCGAAACGTCCCCCCACCGCGATCAAACCAAAAAACGCGATCACAGTGGTCAGCGTGGCGGCGAAAACAGGCATCGCCATACGTTGCGCTGCACGTTCAGCAGCTACAACAGGCGATTCACCGTAGTTGCGAAACCGATGATCCGCATGTTCCCCGACAACAATGGCGTCATCGACCACGATCCCAAGTGTGATGATCAGGCCAAACAAAGACACCATATTGATCGTCAGGCCGCCCAAATACATAAAGGCCAACGCCGCAGACATGGCCACTGGAATACCCGCTGCCACCCAAAACGCAGTGCGCGCATTCAGGAACAAAAACAGTAGGCAAACCACGAGGCTAAGCCCCATCAAACCGTTATCGATCAGAATATTGAGCCGTCCCGATATGGCTTCGGCCCGCGTGCGGATCAATTCAACCGAAACACTAGGCGGCAAGGTTGATTGCAATTCGCGCGCCACGTCTTCGACGGCGGCTTGAACCGCGATAGCATCCCCTTTGTCGGATCGATCAACACGCACTGAAACTGCTGGGTTTTCACCGACAAAGTAGCTGCGATTCCGATCCGAGCCTTCTTTGGTGATTGTCGCAACATCGCCAACCGTCAGTTTCGACCCATCTGCATTCGATCGCAAAACAATTCCGGCAATCTGTGACGGATCGCGTTTTTCGCGCCCCGTGCGCACCCGTGCATTCGCCCCATCAACTTCACCAGCAGGGTCCGCGCTGACCTCGGCTTCGATAGCGGCTGCGATCTCTGCCATTGTGACATCGCGTGCAATCAAGGAAAGTTGTGGCACTTCGATCATGATTTGTGGGGCCGCGACACCACGAATGGTCGTGCGTGTTACACCATGCCGAAACAGGCGCGTCACAAATTCATCTGCGAACTGGCCCAATTGCTCGGGACTGACCGGACCGGTGATCACAACATCAGTTACGCGATCTCGCCATGCCCCGCGACGCACTTCAGGGTCGTCGGCATCATCAGGCAGGGTTGTAATTGCATCGACAGCCGTCTGAACATCGTCCGCTGCCCGGCCCATATCCCAGCCCGGTTCGAAATCTAGCGTGATATTGGATCGGCCTTCACGACTGAACGCAGCCGAGCTTTCGACACCTTCGACCGCCAACAAGGCGGGTTCCAACACCTGAACCACTGCCGCATCAAGATCTTCTGCACCAGCATTATCCCAGTTCACGTCCACTGCGATATTGTCGATCACAACATCCGGAAAGAACTGTGCGCGCAAATTCGGAATTGATGCAGCCCCTAAGACCAACATCACAACCATGATCAAATTCGCAACGGTGCGGTGTCTTGTGAAATAGGACAAAATCCCACTTGCGTTGTCCGATAGATTTCGCACCATCGCGTTAACCGCCCATCCGACTTTCTATCCGCGCAACCATTTGCGCAGGAACCTTTGCTTCCGAAAGCGTTCCCAAAATCCGCGCTTTGACTTCTTCGGGCATGCGCGCGTTACCTTCGACAAATGCGACGATGCGCGCCCGGCGTTCGGCAGACAGCTCTAGCATTTCGGGTTCTTCGGTTTTCGCACCCGGTTGGATCGGGCGAACTTGAATTCCTGCACCCAACAAAGGTGATCGCGCTTCGACCACCCTTCGGCCTTCTAAACCCCGTCCCCGGACCAGAACGCTATCGCCTTGCTGACGCACCAAACGCACTTCGAGGCGCTCAAGGCGATTTTCTTCGTCCAAAACCAGAACGGCTCCAGACGGATCATAGGCCGTCGCCGGAAGGCGCACGACATTGTCCAAAGGCGGTTCTTCGACCGAAACTGTTACGAAATCACCGGGTTTAAAGGCAGGGGCAGTATCAAGGCTGGCATAGACAAGCCGCCCAACACGTCCTTCGCCCGCATCCGCCGATGCCCGGCTGATTTGCCCGCGCGCCGCCAGATCAACGCCAGAGACATCCAATGTCGCGGACACCGGCGCCCCAGTTACGTCACCACGTGCATCTATCAATCGGGCATATTGCGCCGTCGAAATTCGAAACGCGACTTCCAAAGCTGATGGGTCGATAAGGTCCGCAAGTTTTTCATTCACGGACACAAGTCGCCCCTGCACGACATTTGTCGCAGCGAGCGCGCCCTTGAAAGGCGCAGTGATTGTCGTGTCTGCCAAATCCCGCTCGGCCTGTGCCAACGCGATACCGGCTCGGGCCTGCGCCGTGCGTGCCGTGTCAATCCGCGCTTCGGCTTGCGCAATCGCTTGGCGGCGCGCCAATACGGCCTGACGTGCCGCGGACACAGCCAATTCAGCGTCTTCGACAGCAGCCGAAGTGCCCACACCGCGCGTCTGAAGATCGCGTTGTCGCACCAGTGCTTTTTCACGTAACGCAGCTTGATCAATTGCAGCGGCTTCTTCGTCCAAGGCCAAAGCTCGGGTTCGTTCAGCGTCACGACGGTCTGCAATCGCTTCGTCCAGATCGGTCTGTGCCCGATCCAAAGCAGATTGCGCATTAGATGGATCAATGCGCATCAACTCATCCCCAGCCGAAACCGCGCCACCATCTTCGAAGGTTTCAGACAGCCAAATGACACGTCCGCCAGCCGCTGCGCGCAATTCCAAGGTTCGCTGGCTTTGCACTTCGCCAAAGGCCTGTAAAACAGGTGTTTCTGTTCCGGCTTGCGCTGTGATGACAGACACGACAAAAACCCGTTCGCGTGCTTGCGTGCTGCGCGGTTCTTCTGCAATCCGCGCCACGACGGCTTCGCGGATCATTTGGCCCGCATACAAAAGCAGACTAAAAGTCATCGCCGTCAAAACGAGGCCCAATAGGGTTTGTCGAAAGAAACGCATGCGCGCGTGGTCCTCCAGTATTCACATCATTGTAATCTAGGCTTGGACTAAAAAATACCAACCAACAATGCTGTTACGCACCAGCTTCTTATTTCCGTCGCTGATGTTCGTCTAATCTGGGTAATATTTCGACAAAGTTGCAGGGCTTGTGCCGGAAATCGAGTTGTTTGACCAAAATTTCGTCCCAAGCGTCCTTGCACGCCCCGGGACTTCCGGGCAGTGCGAACAGATAAGTTCCGTTTCGCACGCCACCAGTTGCACGCGATTGAACGGCTGATGTTCCGATCTTTTGCATTGAAACAATCGTGAAGACTGTCCCAAACGCGTCGATCTCTTTTTCGTAAACATCGCGATGGGCTTCAACGGTCACATCACGGCCCGTCAAACCTGTACCGCCTGTGGAAATAACCACGTCAATTTCTGGGTCATCGCACCATTTGCGCAGTTGTTGCGAGATTTCGGATCGCTCGTCCGGCAAAATGCGTCGATCCGCCAGTGTATGCCCCGCGGCTGTGATCCGATCCGCAAGCGTTTGACCCGACTTGTCATTTTCCATTTCACGTGTGTCGCTGACCGTTAAAACAGCAATGCGGATGGGAATGAAATCGGTCTCTTCGTTGTTGCCACTCATTTAACGTACTCCTGTTCCGGCCAACCGCGCAGCGAGGCCGCCAAAAATTCCTGCTGTGATCCAACGCAACCCAAGCTCTAGTTTTTTATTCTGAACCAGCGCTCGACCAATCCCGCTGGCGGACACGCCGACTGTCGCCTTCACCACAAACCCCAATACAGCGATTGTGCCGCCAAAGATAAGAAACTGAGGCAGCACAGGCAAAGCCGGGTCAACGAATTGCGGAATAAACGCCAAAACAAACAAGATGACCTGCGGATTAGACAGATTAACAAACAATCCGTCGCGAAAGGCTTGTGCGGGTCGGACCGAACGCTTGTTTTCACCGATCAGTGGGGCGCGCAGTGTTTTTATGGCCAACCAAAGCAAATAGGCGATGCCGATCCAGCGTACGACACCAAAAAGCCATGGGGCCGTGTTGACCACAACGCCCAAACCAAGACCTGCCAATGCGGCGGTAATGAACCCGCCAAGCGCAATTCCAGCCGAGGCCCCCAACGCGGGTCCACGTCCACCACGGAAACCTTGGGCCATTGCAAACAGCATGTCAGGCCCCGGCGTCAGCACCAAGGCGAATGCAGCTGGCAGAAACGTCAAATAGGCAATTGGATCAACCATCAATTAGACGCGCCTTTAGCGACAACAGATCTGCCCATGCTTCGCGTTTGGCCGCTGGATTGCGCAACAAATAGGCCGGGTGAAACATCGGAATGGCAGGAATGTTCATCGCATCGGCCCAGTTCCCGCGCAGTCGGGTGATCCCGCGTTTTCCCAGCAAGGCCTGACACGAGATGTTGCCCATGATCATCAAAAAATCTGGTTTGGCCAATGCAATATGGCGTTCCAAAAAGGGGCGCATCATCGCTATTTCTTCCGGCTTTGGATCACGGTTCTGAGGCGGTCGCCACGGCAGAACATTCGTAATGTACACATTGCTGTCGCGCGAAAGATCAATTGCGTTCAGCATCTTGTCCAGCAGATGCCCGGCGCGACCTACAAACGGTTTGCCTTCTCGATCCTCGTCGCGCCCCGGCGCTTCACCGATAATCATGACGCGTGATCCCGGCACCCCATCACTGAATACAAGGCTGCGCGCGCCTTTGCGCAGATCGCAATGTGGATACGCAGTCAAAGCCTCGCGCAATCCCTCGATATCCTGCGCCGCATTTGCAGCGGCCTGCGCCAATGCAACCACATCAAGCTGTGGCACCTCGACCACCGAAGGTGTCGGCGCGGATTGGGCCTTGGGTTTCGGTGCCGCAACCTCCAGTGCATAGCGATCAACTGGCGTATCGGAAATACATTCATCCGCGCCCAGTTCGATCTGCCAGCGCAAAGTCGCAAGCGCACTATGAAACTCTGTCGAATCCATCACAGTCCATACTATCGGCAGCGATCTGTAATGAACATTCCTGAAAAACACTCAAAGAAAGATGTCCTTCAATCGGCGCGACTTGGGTTGCGTCGCTAGACTCCGACCGCGCCCCTACCTATAAGCCCCCGAACTCCGGCGGAGAACGACATGAGCTTCGGGCATAAACACCTTCTTGGGATTGAACATCTTCACCCGTCCGAGATCACGGCGATCCTTGATCTCGCAGAAAGTTACGTAGATCTAAACCGCGCAGAAGCGAAACACTCTGACGTTTTGCAGGGCCTGACACAGGTCAACATGTTCTTTGAAAATTCAACGCGCACTCAAGCGTCCTTTGAATTGGCTGGAAAACGGCTTGGGGCGGATGTGATGAACATGTCCATGCAGGCCAGTTCGATCACCAAAGGCGAAACCCTGATCGACACCGCCATGACATTGAATGCGATGCATCCAGACCTTTTGGTCGTGCGTCATCCGCATTCAGGTGCCGTGGATTTGCTGGCCCAGAAAGTCAATTGCGCGGTGTTGAATGCGGGGGATGGACGTCACGAACATCCAACCCAAGCGTTACTGGACGCGCTGACTATTCGTCGCAAAAAGGGACGCCTGCATCGTCTGTCCATCGCAATCTGCGGTGACATCGCCCATTCGCGTGTCGCCCGGTCCAATATCTTGCTGTTAGGGAAAATGGAAAACCGCGTCCGTCTGATTGCCCCACCGACGCTGATGCCTTCTGGTGTGGCTGACTTTGGCGTCGAGGTTTTTGGCGACATGGTTGAAGGTCTGCAAGATGTTGACGTTGTCATGATGTTACGCTTGCAAAAAGAACGCATGGACGGCGGGTTCATCCCATCCGAACGCGAGTATTTTCACCGCTATGGCCTTGATCCAGCCAAGCTTGCCCACGCCAAGCCGGACGCCATTGTCATGCATCCGGGGCCAATGAATCGCGGTGTCGAAATCGACGGCACGTTGGCGGATGACATCAACCGATCCGTCATTCAGGAACAGGTCGAAATGGGCGTTGCAGTCCGAATGGCCGCGATGGAACTGCTTGCGCGCAATCTACACAAGGCAACAGCAGAGTGAGTCGAACGCTTTCCATTCCCGCGCAAGATCACGGCCAAGCCTATTTGTTTGCTCTTAATATCATCGAAGCCGACGCCAAAGATTTGATCGAAAAACCAAATGCCCCTGAAATTCTGCTTGGCGTTGCGCTGAACCCGGACTTCGCCGAAATCATTCGGATAAGTGATCTCGATGATTTGGGGCTGATCGGATATTTGGAACAGGGATACGAAATTCCAGAACAAAACTTGCGCACAGACAAACGCAAATTAAGCGCGGTTGAGGGGTTTGTTCTGATCGTTTTAAGCCGCGCGTTTGATGCCAAAGCACACTCAATCGCGATCGGTCCTGAACTTACGCATTTGGGACGCTATTCGACGACGCCGACAGATTGGGAAGAAACGTCTGACATGCATTCTGAGTCAGCCGCACCCTATTCCGCACCCGAAGAAACCGTTAAAAAGCGCCCCTCAGACGGCGCAATGATGGGCCGGGTCGCGACGATCGTTTTGCTTGTACTCTTTGCCCTAACGGGCCTGATGGTTTGGATTGCCGGATGACTGACACCCTGTTCGAAAACGCACGTCTGATAGACCCCGAAGCCGGAAGCGTCTCAGACGGCTGTGTCCTTGTCAGTGATGGTCGGATTGCCAAAATCGGACCCGCTTTGAATGTTCAGGACATGGCCGCCGACGTCAAACGTATCGATTGCAACGGGCAATATCTGGCCCCGGGCATTGTCGATATCGGCGTTAAGGTCTGCGAACCGGGCGAACGCCACAAAGAAAGCTTTCGCTCTGCGGGATTGGCCGCCGCTGCGGGTGGCGTGACGACGATGGTTACGCGCCCTGACACCGCACCCGCAATTGACAGCCCAGAAGCGTTAGAATTTGTCATTCGCCGTGCCCGCGAGGCGGCCCCCGTCAATGTTTTGCCCATGGCGGCGTTGACCAAAGGCCGACTGGGTCGTGAAATGACCGAAATCGGCTTTCTCATGGATGCAGGCGCGGTCGCCTTCACCGATTGCGACCATGTCACTACAGACACCAAAGTGCTGGGTCGTGCGCTTAGCTATGCCAAATCGATGGGCGCATTGGTGATGGGGCACGTGCAAGAACCGGGCTTAAGCGCCGGGGCCGCCGCGACCAGCGGTAAATTCGCATCCCTACGAGGATTGCCAGCTGTCACGCCGATGGCAGAACGCATGGGGTTGGATCGCGACATCGCCTTGATCGAAATGACCGGGGCCCGGTATCACGTTGATCAACTGACCACAGCGCGCGCCCTGCCCGCATTGGAACGCGCCAAGAAAAACGGCCTTGATATCACGGCTGGGACGTCGATCCACCATTTGACCCTGAACGCCTTGGACGTGGCCGATTATCGAACATTCTTCAAACTGAAACCTCCGTTGCGGGACGAAGACGATCGCCTTGCAATCGCCCAAGCGGTTCAGGACGGGCTGATTGATGTCATCAGCTCGATGCACACCCCCCAAGACGAAGAATCCAAGCGGCTGCCGTTTGAAGCGGCGGCTAGTGGTGCGGTTGCGCTCGAAACACTATTGCCCGCTGCATTGCGTCTTGTTCATGCTGGCGTCGTGGACCTACCCATCTTGTGGCGCGCGCTGTCCTATAACCCTGCCCGACGCCTTGGGCTTGACTGTGGTCGGCTTAGCGTGGATGCGCCTGCTGATCTGATTTTGTTTGATGCGCATGCACCTTTCATTCTGGATCGTACAACACTGCATTCTAAATCGTTAAACACCCCATTTGACGGACAGCGGATGCAAGGTAAGGTGCGCGCAACCTACGTCCACGGAAAGAAAGTCTTCGAAGCCTAATGCCCCCCTTAGATTCAACGTTATTCACGCTCTTGTTGTGGGCGTTGGTCGGATACGGGCTGGGGTCTGTACCGTGGGGCATGATTTTGGCCCGTGTCATGGGTCTTGGCGACCTGCGCAGCATCGGGTCCGGTAATATCGGCGCAACAAACGTTTTGCGAACAGGGAACAAACTCGCGGCTGGGTTAACTCTTGTTTTGGATGCGGGGAAAGGTGCCGTGGCTTTGTTGCTGGCACGCGCCGTTACTGGTGCTGATGATGCCACGCAATTGGCTGCATTGGCCGCAATGATTGGACATTGTTACCCGGTGTGGCTGAACTTTAAGGGTGGAAAAGGCGTCGCAACATTCTTGGGTATTATGCTTGCTTTGGCGGTTCCCGTTGGTGCGGCCTGTTGTCTGGCTTGGTTGGTCGGTGCAGCCGTTTCCCGGATTTCGTCCATGGGCGCATTGTTCGCCGCAGGTTTGTCGACCATCTTCCTTGTTTTCCTTGGATACGGAACGGCCCTGATATTGGGTATTGCTTTGACCTGCTTGGTCTATTGGCGCCACCGCGCCAACATCAGCCGAATTCGCGCGGGTACTGAACCGAAAATCGGCCAAAAAACTGCCTAACTGCAGTTTGCGACAAGACTGGCAATCAATTTCAAAAAAGGCATGTCACCTAAATTGGTGATGCAATAATTGCGATTGTTGCCAGCCTTTGCAGACCGTCGTTTGGCATCAAGACGTGCACATGATCCAAAGCTTCAAGCCATTTGTCAGTGAGTAAGAGGCGCACTAAGCGCGCCTCTTCTTCTTTTTCTTATTCAGCCAAAACGGCGGCACGTCACCTGCCATCATACAGCCATATGGATCGATGTAGTCTTCGATCTCAGCTAAGCCGAACTTATCGATTTGCCGCACAACGTTGTCCGCGTTCTTATAGGACGACGGCAATTCAGAGGCATCGACACCACCCGCAGGGAACCGGATATCAAGTCCCTTTGTTTCGGCTTCCAACGCCTGCTGAGCAGTCACCTCGCCCATCCGGCGTTTATGTTCGGACCGCGAGAAATTACGCCCCGCACCATGCGGTGAAAACCCAAGCGCATGATCCGCATCGTTGCCACGCACAACCAAAACCGGTTCCGACATGTTCAAAGGGATCAACGTCAACCCAGTGGCATCCGCTGCATAATCATCCCAAGCTGGAGTCGCCCCCTTGCCATGGTAAAACAGGTCACCCCGCTTGAAGACAAAGTTATGCTCATTCCAGAACCGATGTCCCGCTTGCGCACCAGACTCCTCAACAGTTGCCTGATGAATGGCATTGTGGTTGGCCTTGGTCCACTTACGGATCAACTGAAGGGCAGCCCAATAATCTTGGCCATCCTCAGTATCTGCGGGAATCCACGCGTTTTGCTTTAGCGTATCTGGCGACAGCTTCTTGCGGTATTTCTGCGCGACTTCCATCCCAAGCTTATACAGCACAGCGCCCGGACCACGTGACCCGTGATGGGTTACAATGGCCGTACGCCCTGTGTTGCGGGACTTACCCACAAACAAAAAGTGGTTACCGTCCCCTTGGGTGCCAAGATGTTCGACAGCCAAACGCAAAATCTTAGGATTGTTCAGGAACTTGTTGTTCCGGAATTCGTCCAACAAATTCTGTGACATTGTGAACCGCTTACCATTCTGACGTCCGCCCGGACCGAAATGCGTCACCTTTTCCGCAGCATCAAGCACGGTCTTTGGCTCTGCCTCACCCAAGTCCGTCATCATGACCGAACAACAAATATCAGCCGAGTGCATCCCAGGATGGATCGCATTTTTGGCCGCGATCACTCCGCCCACTGGGATTGTACCCAATGGACCAGCAGGACAGGCATCCGGCATCACCGCTGCCGAAACGACAGTAGGCGTGCGCATAACAACATTCATGGTCTGCGTTACGTCTTGGACGTTTTTGACTTCGTCCGCATCGTCCGACGCCTCAATGTTGAAATGAAACGGCACATCACCCGATTTTTGCAATGGCAAAGTTGGCGGAGGAGGAGGAGGCTTCATACCTTCAAGTTTCGCCTTGATTTGGTCTGCATCATACCCAGCGGCCAAAGCCGCCTGTGCAATTTCCAAAAGCCGCGGAAAACCCTTACCCGGGATATGGCCCCATTCTTTGAGGTGTTCACCAGTGATCGTTACATCAGTCATTTCTTCACTCTCGACTTGCGCAAACTCATTTGCGCCTTCGTCCCTTTCCAAATTTGTCTTTTGTTCAACTTTCGTGGCCGAATGGAATTCTGCACCACTGCTGTTGTCATTCTCGTGTTTCAGTCAGGTCGTTTTCGTTGATTTATCGATGAACACGAAGAAAAAGAGGAGTTTACGTAACTTTTTGTTTTTAATCATCTTTTCGCATAGATCGAATTTTATGGGCTAATTTTACGATTTACTTTTATCGTTAATTATCCAAATGTATCGTATCATGAAGAAAAACGTTGTCATTGGCTTTCTCGGCACGAATCTGGATGCGGGCAAACGGCGTCGTTGGCGGCCCACTGTTCAACTTGTTCAACACGCCGATTTTCCTGTGGATCGTCTTGAGCTGATCTATTCAAAGCGTTGGCGTGGATTAGCCGGGAAAATCAAATCTGAAGTCGAACAGATCAGTCCAACGACCGAAGTGCTGCTGCAACACATCGAAATTCAGGATCCGTGGGATTTTGAAGAAATGTACGGCGCATTATTCGATTTCGCGCGCGATTACGGTTTTGATGATGAACGTGAGGAATATCATGTCCACCTGACCACAGGCACGCATGTCGGCCAAATCTGCTGGTTCTTGTTAACAGAGGCACGCCATATCCCCGGCAAACTGCTTCAAGCCAGCCCCCCTCGCCATGATGAAACTGGACCCGGGTCCATTCAAGTCGTCGATCTTGATCTGTCCAGATACAGCGCCCTGCAACAGCGGTTTGATCTGGTAGCCAAGGAACACAACACCTTGCTGAAAGGTGGGATCGAAACGCGTAATACTGCCTTTAATGCGATGATAGACCGGATGGAGGTCGTCACCTCAAATTCCGACGCTCCGCTGTTGTTGATTGGCCCAACCGGAACCGGGAAATCTGACCTTGCTGCGCGGCTTTACGAACTAAAGCTTCAACACCGCCGGATTAAAGGACGTCTGGTCCATGTGAACTGCTCGACCTTAAAAGGGGAGCGGGCCATGTCGACCTTGTTTGGCCATCGTCGCCAAGCCATCCCCGGTGCCGGTGCGGACAGACGTGGATTGCTGCAAGAAGCTGACGGCGGCGTCCTTTTCTTGGATGAACTTGACGAATTGGGCTTGGATGAACAGGCGATGATCCTGCACGCGATCGAAACTGGGAAATACTTTCCGTTGGGTTCAGATTACGAAGTCACCAGTCGGTTCCACCTTATCGCGGGGGCCGGTCAAGATTTGGCTGACCTTGTGGCCACGGGACAGTTTCGTGCAGACCTTTTCGCCCGACTGAACCTTTGGACCTTTGCGCTTCCTGCGCTGCGCGACCGACCTGAAGATATCGCCCCAAATCTCGAACATGAACTGACAAGAATGGAAAAGCTTTTGGGCACCCGCGTCAGCTTTAACGCTGATGCATTTACGCGGTACCAGAAATTCGCCACCGATCCCGGCACGTTATGGCAGGGAAACTTTCGTGATCTGGGTGCGTCTGTCCAACGCATGTGTACGCTTGCGCCGCGTGGACGCATAACACTGACGATGGTTGAAGATGAAATTACAACGCTTGAACGAATTTGGCGTGATGCAAACCGCGATCCAGATTTACAAATTCTCGTTGATTATCTGGGCACAGCTGCAAACGATGTTGATGAATTTGACCGGGTTCAACTGGCGGCCGTTATCCGTGTCTGTCAACAATCCGCCAGCCTTAGCGCGGCGGGCCGCCGGCTTTTTGCGGCATCTCGCGCGGCCAAAACCAGTCGTAATGATGCGGATCGATTGCGCAAATATCTTGATAAATTCGGGTTAGACTGGGCGACTTGTCGGGATTGAGCTCAAAGCGGTCCCCTCCAAAAAAGACGCGATTCAACACTGTATTTCCCTAAAGTTGCACCGCCAAAGTCACAGTTTTGCCTCAGGTCGAATGCACCTTTATCGGGAAACACTGGGAGTTTTGTCATCATGGGACCACTCGAGGCAGTCGGGACAGTCTTTTCGAAATATGCCATGTTCCGCGGGCGCGCGCCTCGTTCGGAATATTGGTGGTTTTACCTTTTCGAAATCATTGCTTTTACCGTATTCATTGCGATCGATTTGTCGTTCCTGATGAACGATCCAATTGTGCTGAACGACCCAACTAAGATTGATTTTTTTAGCTTGTTCACGCTGTATTATACACTGATCAGCTTTATTCCGCGCCTAGCGGTGACCGTGCGACGATTGCACGATGCAGGCATGAGCGGGTTTCTCATTCTGGCCTACTTTGTGCCCTTCGTTGGTTGGCTCATTATGCTAGTGCTCATGATGATGCCGTCGGAAAACGACGAAAACATCCATGGAACGCCATATCGGCCAATGGGTGGCCGCGCGTCTCGTGCAAACGTCGGTGGCAAGCAAAAGCATGATCCCATGCAAGGTTATGCGCATCTGATGCAAAACGACCAAAAAGTGCCCGAAGAAGTGCTTGTGGCACGCCAAGAAGCGCGCAAAGCCGAAGTGCGCAAACTTTATGAAGAACGTGTTCTGGGCGTCAAAGCCGCCCGGACTTAAATCTAATCAGCGATATACGGCTAGTACGAATACTCGTCGTATATCCGATCTAAATCACCGCCCCACTCACCATGATAGCGTTCCAGCAGTTCGTCTGCTGGAGCCTGTCCGGTTTCAAGGCTTTCCTTCAATGCATTGAGAAAGTGGGTTTCATCGGGAACAAGGCCACCCGACCCAGGGAAACCCCGTGCTTTTAGACCGGCATCAGAAATCGCAACAGCTTCGCGCGCAATGTCATGCATGTTGATATTGCCGACTTGGGTGGCCAGCCCGGCAACTGATGCTTCGACACGCAATGCATCTCGGGTTTCAGCGTCCCAACCTTTGACCAAGTCCCAAGCCGCATCCAAAGAGGATTGATCATACATCAGCCCGACCCAGAATGCAGGCAACGCACATAAACGCCGCCATGGTCCACCGTCAGCGCCCCGCATTTCGATGAACTGCTTAACACGTGCTTCGGGGAAAATTGTGGTCAGGTGGTCGGCCCAGTCGCTGAGCGTGGGCGTTTCACCCGGTAATGCAGGCAATTTACCCTTTAGGAAATCACGGAATGATTGACCAAGTGCGTCGATATATTCGCCATCGCGATAGACAAAATACATGGGCACATCGAGAGCGTATTCCACCCAAGCATCAAACCCAAAGCCGTCTTCGAAAACGAAGGGCAACATGCCTGTGCGCGCATCATCCAAATGCCGCCACACATATCCACGCCAAGATTTGTGACCGTTCAATTTGCCCTCAAAGAAAGGCGAATTGCCAAACAGAGCATTTGCAACGGGTTGCAAAGCCAAAGCCACCCGCATCTTTTGAACCATGTCCGCTTCGGTCGAGAAATCCAGATTGACCTGAACGGTACATGTCCGCCGCATCATGGTTGTGCCCGCTGTGCCGACGGACTGCATGTAGCTGTCCATAAGCTTGTAACGCCCTTTTGGCATCAACGGCATGTCTTCGTGCTGCCAAACCGGCGCAGCGCCAAGCCCGATAAAGCCGACCCCAACTTTGTCTGCGATGGATTTAACATCGCGCAAGTGGTCGTTCACTTCGTCACAGGTTTGGTGGATCGTTTCCAAGGGCGCGCCGGACAATTCCAACTGTCCACCGGGTTCAAGGCTGATATTGGCCCCATCTTTTTCCAGACCAATCAGGTGGCCACCTTCTTGGATTGGTGCCCAGCCATACCGATCACGCAACCCTTCAAGAACGGCACGAATGGAACGGTCACCTTCAAACGGCAAAGGATTTAAGGTGTCTTTACAGTACCCGAACTTTTCATGCTCGGTCCCGATGCGCCAATCTTGTTTTGGCTTGCACCCGTCGGCCAAATATTCGGCCAATTGTTCGTAACGTTCGACCGGACCACCGCCGGATTGTGGAATGGACATGGGGGCCTCGCGTTAAGCTGTTTCAGGTGTCAGAGGTGGAGTGATTCATCGGGAGTGTCAATGCAATGACGTACCGGCTGGACGCATCGGCTGGCGTTCCCAAATTACGACCGCCTGAGCAGGAGAGGATTCCAGTTCCGACAACATGCGCGCGGTCTTTAATCCCGGCAAACTGGCGAATGCATCAAACAAAAGATCCGATCCAAGAGCGTTCAAAGGGATCAACAAATCGGGCTGTCCCTTCTGTTCAAGACGCCAATGTGGGGGTTTGGCTGCGCCATTTAAAGTCAGGCGTTCAAGCTCGCGCAATGCAACGGCGCCACCAGCATAAGGCCCAAAGTAATTAATCTGTCCTTCGTCAACCTGAACGCTGCCCGGCCCGTCGCCGGTGCGTCGGAAACGTCCACGCTGAACGCCGATCCAAATCAGTGCCAATCCGATAAGGCCAACCACAGGACCCAGATATCCAAGCAATCCCCCGACCCGTATCAACCACCACATGCCTAGCGATAAAATCGCAAGACCGACAAGTGCTTCGCGCCAACGCAGCAACGCAGCAGACGCTTCGGGCCGAATGAATTTCATGACTTCACCTCATGTGGCGTCTGGAACAAAACAAGCGCGTATTCGCCTATGTATTCAAATCCAAGGCGTTCATAAATGCGGGCTGCATTGGCGCTGGCCGCGAACAACGTCACTTGGGACACTCCCGCGGTAAACGCTTCTTTCAGATGCAGCGTTAAGGCTTGGCTTGCGTACCCGCGACCTCGGTTACTTCGCGGAGTGAATACGCCACCGACTTGTACGCAATCGGGTGTTGTTGCGTTAAACCCGGTCATTGCAAGCGGTTCATCGCCATCCATTAACACACGATGACTGTCCCGTTTTGTGTACGCATCAACTTCTGGACCAGCTTCGTCTGAATTGGTCAATCCCAACACCTCGGACGCATATGCCGCACGCCAAGTCACAAGCAAATCGCGAGACATCTCTTTGAAGGGTTTAAGCCGTTTCCCATGGCATTCCACAGGTTGAAACTGGCGCTGCGTAAGGCTGTATTGGGCATCATCTTCGTTCATACGCGTTGGCGCATCTTGCAATTCCAGTGCGCGCAATCCAGCGCGCACCTGACATGCCTCACCTAATATCCCGAGCAACGCGCGATTTCGCACAGATTTGCCAACAGCGGCCCAAAGCCCAAAGTCGCCATCTGGCAAAACTGGCATAACAGCGCCTTCATGGGTCACAATGATCAAACCGCGAATTCCGGATTGATCTTCTGCGATCCACCCCTCAACAGATCGCGCAGGTGGGTCCGCATGCTGACTGGTCAAGCCATTGTCCCTGAGGTTTATCAACGGAAACATCGATATCTGAATGAATACCTCATAAAACGATAGCGCAGCACTTACGTCATTTGGGCACATCGCACGTATCTTCACGTCCAATCCCCCAGCGTTTTCTGCCAAAGCGTCAATGCCGCGACCGCCGCCGTGTCGGCCCGTAATATGCGCGGTCCCAAACTGATTGGATGGGACGCATCAAACGATTGCAGCCGGGTGCGTTCTGTTTCGGAAAACCCGCCTTCTGGACCAATCAGAATTGCCCACGAATTAGTGTCACCTAAATTGGACCACGTAGATGTCTGCGACAAAAGGGTTTCATCGCAAAACAACAGCTTTCGGTCCGAATCCCACTGATCCAGTACTTTGCCCAGTTTGCGCGCTTCGGCGACCTCAGGAACATAATTAATGCCGCATTGTTCGGCGGCCTCTACTGCATGGGCTTGCAATCGGTCCCCGCGCACGCGTTCGCTGTTGGTGAAATCCGTCAAGACCGGCACGATGCGGGCCGCGCCCATCTCTACTGCTTTTTCGACGATGAAATCGGTGCGTGCCTTTTTGATTGGGGCAAATAACAACCACACATCGGGGGCCGCCGTTTGAGCTTGTTCCAATTCGACACATGACAACACCCCGGCCCGCTTGCCCGCCTCAACAATTGTTGCGCGCCATGTGCCGTCTGCTCCGTTGAACAATGTGACATCCACGCCCACAGTCAGACGCATGACGCCGAACAAGTAATGCGCATGCTCCCGCGACAGCGGGACCGATTGCCCTTGGCCCAAAGGCTGATTAACAAAGAGTCGAACACGTGATGCCATGGGCCCTACATATGACCAACACTTCCCCTGTACCAGATGGACAAGTTGCAGACGCAGTTCCAGACAATTGGGTTGATGCTTATGCACCGCAATGGACCCGCCCCTATCTGCGCCTCAGCCGTGCGGATCGCCCCATTGGGACATGGTTGCTGCTGATCCCATGTTGGTGGGGTCTGGCATTGGCCGTTATCTATGACCAAAGCCCACGACTGCAAGATTTATGGATCGCCGTTGGATGCGCCTTGGGGGCGTGGTTGATGCGCGGGGCTGGATGCACTTGGAATGACATCTCAGACCGCAAGTTCGATGCACAAGTCGAACGCACAAAATCGCGTCCTTTGCCGTCAGGTCAAGTCAGCGTGCGCGGAGCCGTTTTTTGGATGTGTCTGCAAGCATTGATATCGTTGTGCATTTTGCTGACGTTCAACCGCGCGGCCATTTCGTTGGGTGTTTTGTCGTTGCTGCCCGTGTGTATTTACCCATACGCCAAACGCTTTACATGGTGGCCACAAGTGTTTTTGGGGCTTGCCTTCAATTGGGGCGCCCTGCTGGCTTGGACGGCCCATTCCGGTCAACTTGATGCCCCGGCGGTCGTTCTTTATTTCGCAGGCATCGCGTGGACGCTGTTTTACGACACGATCTATGCGCATCAAGACACAGAAGACGACGCACTGGTCGGGATCAAATCAACTGCTTTGCTATTTGGTGGCAAAACAGCGGAATGGTTGCGCCGGTTTCTGGCCGCAACAGTTGGCCTGATGGGGATTGCAGTGATTTTCTCTGCACTGCCGAACGCGTCAATTCTTGCAATGATTCTGGCCTTGGCAGGACCATGGGCTATGGGCTGGCACATGGCGTGGCAATTGCGTGGCTTTGATTCTGAAGATAATGTTAAATTACTGCAATTATTTCATGTGAATCGGGATACTGGCCTGATTCCGCTGATCTTGTTTATCGCGGCTATTTTTGTCTGATTGCAAGATTGTGCGGGTCGGCGTATCAGGAACCAGGTTTTTGTAAGAGGATACAGGCACATGCGCCTGTCGGCTTTGGCTACGATTATTTTGGCGTTCGTATGCGCTGCAGCGGCTTCACTTTTGGCGGCCAGTTACTCTGTCACCTTGATAGAGGACAGTTCAGAAATTGGTGTGCGCGAAGCGTTAGATGATGCTGGAATGTCTTGGGCCGAGGTTCAAGCCGATGGCCTGAAGGTCACGTTGGCAGGGACCGCTCCGACCGAAGCAATCCGATTTTCCGCCCTAAGCACGGTTGGCAGCGTGGTCGATGCCGCACGTATTATCGACGATATGCAAGTCCAAGCTATCGCAGCGCTGGCCCCGCCACGCTTTAGCGCAGAAATCCTGCGCAATAATGCAGGGCTTTCGATTATTGGTTTGATCCCTGAAGAGCTTGATCGCGAAGACCTTCTGGAACGGTTCGCCGAAATCGGGCGGGATGCACCGGTGGCTGATCTGATCGAAACGGCCCGCTTTCCAGCACCTGATGGTTTAAAAGATGCGATGGATTTCGCAATTGTCGCAATGGAACGTCTTCCTCGCGCCAAAGTATCAATCGAAGCACATAGTGTTGCGATCACCGCCATCACCGACAGCCCCGAAGAAAAAGCAGATCTAGAGCGTTATCTCAATCGGACTGCTCCTCCGGGATTGCGGCTCGCGCTTAGCATTTCAGCGCCCCGCCCCGTGATCACACCATTCACATTGCGTTTCGTCAAAGACGACGCGGGAACGCGGTTTGATGCATGCTCTGCTGACAGTGACGCAACCGAACGCAAGATCATCGAAGCCGCGCGTGCCGTTGGCTTACCTGCCAACACCTCGTGTAAAATCGGTCTTGGCGTACCCAGCCCGAATTGGGGCACAGCAGTTGAACAAGCGATCAATGCGCTTGACGAAATTGGCCAAGGCACCGTTACGTTTTCAGACGCAGACATAACGTTGATGGCTGCAGAAGGCACGGCACAGGCCACGTTCGATCGTGTCATTGGTGAACTTGAAAACGGACTACCCGAAGTATTTGCCCTTCACGCGCGCCTGCCTGAAACGGTTACTCCTGACACTGGTCCAACGGAATTTGTTGCAACACTCAGCCCCGAAGGGCTCGTTCAATTGCGTGGGCGCTTATCTGATGAAAACCTGCGGCATGTCGCAACAAGCTATGCCCAGGCAGCTTTCGGGTCTTCAAACGTCTATACCGCAGCCCGTGTCGTCGAGGATTTGCCTGCAGATTGGCCACTGCGTGTTCTCGCAGGTTTGGAATCACTTGCGCAATTGTCCAACGGGTCTGTCACGGTCTCACCTGAGTCAGTGAACATTCGCGGCAATACCGGCGACAAAGACGCAAATGCGCGCATTGCAACGTTACTAGCCGAACAACTGGGTGAGGCGAAAAATTTTCAAATCGAAGTTGTGTATCAAGAGAAACTAGATCCAATCGCAGGCTTACCAACCCCAGAAGAATGCGAAGCGGAAATCGCTCAGATCACGGAAAACTCAAAGATCACCTTTGAACCCAGCAGTGCAACCATTGATGTAAGTGCTTTGGGGACCTTGGATGACATTGCAGATGTTTTGAAGCAATGTGGTGCCTTGCGGTTGGAAATTCAGGGGCATACGGACAGTCAGGGCCGCGAGATCATGAACCTTGAGCTTAGCCAAGCCCGCGCAACATCTGTTCTGAACGAGCTTCGAGCGCGCCGTGTTTTGACGTCGACCTTTTCCGCCAAAGGGTATGGTGAAACTCAACCCATCGCTGAAAACAATTCAGAAGAAGGCCGCGAAGCGAACCGTCGGATCGAATTTCGCCTAATTCGGCCCAAACCTTCGATCCCAGAAGGCGAATCATCTCTGGAGTCTTTGGCACAGCCAAGCGATATAGATGCCGAATCGGAAATAACAAACGAGTCGGGTGAGGACACCAGCGGTGAGTAGAACGGAATTCGTCATTGCGACGGCGATCATTCTTTTTGTGGCTTTCTGCCTAGGCTGGTTTGCAAACTGGTTGGTTCACCGCTTTACGCGTGTGGCAGCAGGTGACGTTGCCGAATTGGACCGCATGAGCCAGGAACTGCACGAAGCAGAAGAAACGCGGGATCAAGCCATTACATATCTGCAGCAACGCGAGGCAGAACTGACCAATCAGCTGTCACAAACAGAAGCTGAGTTGCGTGCCGCTATGGAAGGGTTGCGCGATGCCCGGCAAGAGGCCGAAGAATTGCGCGGACGCGTCGCGCGTTAGATAGATCAGGCATCGCAGGCATTACCAACGCTTTAGGGCGTCCTCGTCTTCGCCGCGCGCATCAACCCAGCCGACATTGTCTGCTGTGACTTCCCGTTTCCAAAACGGCGCACGAGATTTAAGAAAATCCATCAGGAATTCTGCCGCTTCAAAGGCATCTTTACGATGACGCGCCGCGGTTGCCACCATCATGATCATGTCGCCCGTCTTCAGAACGCCATGGCGATGAATCACCAAAGCATCATCCAGCGACCAGCGTGTGACAGCTTCGTTTGCGATGGCCTCCAACGCCTTTTCGGTCATTCCAGCGTAATGTTCGATCTCCATCTGTTGAAGACCTCCATCCACATCCCGAACGATCCCAGTGAATGTCACAATCGCCCCACTGTCCTGACGCCCACGCGCAAACCCATCCGCCTGCGCACCAAAATCGAACGGTTCCTGTTGAACAACGACGCGCATTTACCCGCCAGTCATTGGGGGAAAGAATGCAATTTCACGCACACCATCCAACGTCGCATCAAAATCAGAAAGCTCCTGATCCACAGCCACACGCAAAGCGCTTAGATCAGAAAAGGCCATCGCGTATCTTTCTTCGCGGGCACTTAATTCTTTGACAAGGTCCGACACCGTCACAGCCGAGCTGTCGACAGTTTCGCGTGGCACGCCAATCCGCTCGCGAACCCATGCAAAATACAGAACGTCCATCGTTTATCCTTTCAGATGTGGCACAGCTTTTCGGAAATAATCCCACCCTGTGACCAAGGTCAAAGCGGCCGCAAGCCACAGCAAGAACAAACCAATGCGTCCGGCCCATTCAGCCCCCGCAAGCATTGACTTAAGGCCAAGGTGATCGGCCTCGCGACCATCAAGAATGGCAAAGACCAATTCTTCATCCATCCCCCATGTCCACATACCAAAGTAATGTTCAAAGATTCCCTGACTGAACAAGACCGCTATCGCAACCATCTGTAACGTCGTCTTCCACTTTGCCAGTTGCGTCACGGCAAGCATGCCAGACACATCCCCAAGGAATTCGCGCAACCCTGATACAAACACTTCGCGGAACAATATCACCGTTGCCGGCAAAACGAGCCATGGCGACCATGACGAAAATCCAATGATGACCATCAGCGCAATGACCACCATGGCCTTGTCGGCAATCGGATCCAACATCGCGCCCAACCGGGTTTGTTGCCCCCAAGCCCGCGCAAGATAGCCATCAAACCAATCAGTAATGGCCGCCCCCACGAACAGGATAAGTGCGATCCAATCCGCATGCGGACGCGTGAAATACAAGAACATCACCGCCAAAAGAGGAGCCGCGGCAAGACGTATCACCGTTAGGATATTTGGAATGGTCCAAACCATATGCACTAGGTAAACGCTTTATTTGGCAACGAAAAGGGGGCGCGCGCAATTGAAACCATTTGCGAACGTAATCTCGCATCTAAGGGCACGAATTTAAGGGACGGTGGGCGGGGCGCATTGGCCAACGGCCAACAGCGTCCGAACATCGTTCCTTAGCTCTCATGAAAATAATCGTATACTTTTTGCGCCAAGCCCTCAGAAACTCCATCAACCGCTTTTAAATCAGCCAAGTGAGCGCGACCAACAGCTTTTGCCGATCCGAAATGCGCCAGAAGGGCGCGCTTGCGTGATGCCCCAACGCCCGGAATATCGTCCAACGGGTTGGCCATTGTCGATTTCGCGCGTTTTGCCCGATGCGTCCCAATCGCAAATCGATGCGCTTCGTCGCGCATGCGTTGCACGAAATACAAAACCGGATCGTTATGACGCAATGCCATTGGGCGCAGGCCCACACGGTGAAATTCTTCTTTCCCTGCGTCGCGATCAACACCTTTGGCCACGCCTATCATGGGGATGTCTTCGACACCGTATTCAGCCATAATTTCAGCAACCGCACTCACCTGCCCGGCCCCGCCATCAATCAACAACAAATCCGGCCACATACTTTTCTCGCGATCCGGATCTTCTTTCAGCAACCGCTTAAAGCGCCGAGTCAGAACCTCTTTCATCATGCCAAAGTCATCACCCGGTGTCAGATCATCCCCTTTGATGTTGAACTTTCGGTATTGGTTTTTGTTAAACCCGTCCGGCCCCGCTACGATCATTCCACCCACAGCATTTGTGCCTTGAATGTGAGAGTTATCGTAAACCTCAATTCTGTTTGGAACGTCGGGCAGGTCGAATGCCGCAGCCAAACCCTTTAGCAATTTGGATTGAGTCGCGCTTTCCGACATTTTACGCGCAAGGCTTTCGCGCGCATTGCGTAACGCTGAATCGATAATCTCGGCTTTTTCACCCCGTTTGGGCACGATCAGTTCGACTTTCCCACCGCGCTTTTGGGCCAACGCCTCTGACATCAAATCCGCATTCTCAATCTCGTTGGACAGGATCACCTGTTTCGGCGGTTCTTTTGTATCGTAGAACTGCCCCAAAAACGCTTCAAGAACCTCGGCCGCATCTACATCAGGCATGACACGTGGATAATAATCCCGATTGCCCCAATTTTGCCCCGCACGAATAAAAAACACCTGCACACACGCCTGTCCCTGATCCAGATGCAAAGCGACGATGTCCGCCTCTGTGATCGTACGCGGATTGATCCCTTGCGCTGACTGGACCGCAGTCATAGCCCGAATTCGGTCGCGCAATGCAGCGGCGCGTTCAAATTCCATCTCTTCAGACGCCCGCTGCATATCAGCAGCCAATCGGGCCTGAATTTCTGTTGAACGGCCTGCTAGAAAATTCTCTGCGTCTTTCACCGCAGTGGCATATTCAGGTTCCGATATCAGGCCGACACAAGGCCCAGAACACCGTTTAATTTGATACAGCAAACAAGGTCTTGTCCTGCTTTCGAACATCGCGTTTGTGCAATTTCGCAAAAGGAACACCCTTTGCAATTGGTTCAACGTTCTGTTGACTGCCCCCGCACTGGCAAACGGTCCGTAATAAGCACCCTTTTGTTTTTTCGCGCCACGATGTTTCTTAATCTGCGCAAAAGCATGATCGCCCGTAACCACAATATTTGGAAAACTCTTATCATCGCGCAAAAGCACGTTAAATTTGGGCTTGAGCTGCTTGATCAGATTTTGTTCCAACAACAAAGCTTCGGTTTCGGTCCGTGTTGTCAAAAACATCATCGAGGCAGTGTGAGAAATCATTCGCTCGATCCGCGCAGAATGCCCACCCGGTCGCGCATAGTTGGACACGCGCGCTTTTAGGTTCCGCGCCTTGCCCACATAAAGTACTCGGCTTTCTGCATCCAGCATCCGATATACACCAGGAGAGCCATCCAAAGTCCGTAAGTATTCTTGAATGACCGGATACCCGGTCGGAACCGTTCCATTGGAAACTTGGCTGCTAAGATCGTCTGGCGTTGCCATTTGATTCGCTCACGTTTTTAACAATGGCTGCACCGTTACATAAAGTGGATCAAGCCATTTGAAATCCACCGTTCTTGTGGATAAGTCTTTGGAGAACTTCTGAAAGTCCTGAAATTTTCGTTGTAATTTAGACATTTCGCCAATTTGCCTAATTTTTAGGCGCAACTACAAGTTATTGATTGGAAACGAAAATATTTTTGCGCGCCAGCAAGTCACTGAAAATAAACGCATTTTCTTAACGTTTTTGTTACAATTGGGGCAACAGTGCAAAACTCTCGCTTCAATTTACTCGACGCCAACCACATCCGGCGTTTCCCATGCCAAATGTTGGCCACCATCAACGCACAGGATTTGACCTGTTATCGCAGGGCTGTCGAGAAAATATCGCAACGCACCCACAATATCTTGGGCGTTTGATCCACGTTGCAAAACGGTTGCAGCGCGTTGTTTCGCAAAGTGTTCAGCACTTTGGCGTCCGCCTTGCAATGTTGGCCCCGGTCCAATTGCGTTTACACGAATGGCAGGTGTCAAAGCCCGCGCAGATGTTTGCGTCAGCGCCCAAAGACCCATTTTGGCGATCGTATAGGTCATGAATTCTGGTGTGAGCTTGCGCACACGTTGGTCACACATATTCACGATCAACCCCGATGCCATCGGTTCCCCGTTTTCGTCAATATCCGGCTCAAGGCCCTGCGCCGCCATTGCTTGGGTCAAAACAAACGGAGCCCGCAAATTCGACTCTATATGCTTGTCCCAATGGCCACGCGTCGCCGTTTCAATCGTGTCGTATTCAAAAATGGATGCGTTGTTCACAAGACATTTTATGTCCCCGCCCAAACCATCCCGCGCCTTTGGCAACAAGGCTTGCGATTGATCTTCGTCCAAAAGGTCCGCTTGCAAAGCAATGGCCTTGCGCCCCAACGCTTCAATCTTTGCAACGGTCTCCAATGCGCCCTTATCCGAGCTTGAGTAGTGCACCGCCACGTCAAAGCCACGCTCGGCCAGACTGATGGCCATAGCTTGCCCCAAACGGTGCCCAGCACCCGTAACCAAAGCACATGTCATTAGACGTCTCCCACGTTGTCTATCAGGCAAGTACAAGCGCCAAATAAGCGACATACAGCAAAGCCAGAAAAATACCCCATATTCGGGTGATATCGAAGCGCAAAAAGACAAAAGGAACAAGCAAGAGCGAGGCCGCCAACATGACCCAAAGGTCCAGTCGCAAGAATTCGGGGTCAACAGGGATAGGGCCAAACTGACTGGCGATGCCGATGATGGCCAGCAGGTTGAACATATTCGAGCCTATGACATTGCCCAAAGCTACATCTGCCTGCCGACGAATAACCGCCATGACAGTCGTCGCCAGTTCCGGCAATGATGTCCCAATGGCCACCAAGGTTAAACCAATAACCGTGTCACTAATTCCATAGGTACGCGCAATAATGGTGGCATTATCCACCAGCAAATCAGCGCCCAATGGCAACCCAATCAAGCCCAACCCCAGAAACAGCCCGATGCGCCAGCCCGGCATATCGGGGTCAGCACCTTCTACGTCTTCATCATCTTCATCGACGCAGACCACGCCTTTGCCACAGGCTTTTCGATGATTGTTGGCCTCGCACATTGCGTCAAACAGAACAAATGCCAATGCCCCAAGAAGGACAATTCCTGAGATCCAATCGAATACACCCCGAAACGCGAGGGCGATGAACAGGATAGAGGCAGCAATCATGAACACATAGGTTTTGCGTGTATCGCATTGCGACGTATGCATGACGGCCAACAAAGCTGGAATGCCCAGAACCATCAGAATATTTGCAATATTCGATCCAACGACATTCCCAAGAGCCAATCCCGGCGCGTCATCCAAAATGGCTTGGATCGATATCAACAGCTCGGGTGCGGATGTCCCGAATGCGACGATGGTCAAACTAACGATCAAGGCCGGTACACCAAGACGCAACGAAAGATTGACCGCACCTTTTACAAGTGCATCCCCTGCCAAAAGCAAGATCAAAAGACCAAGCCCAGATAAAAGCCAAGGCATTGATGCGTCCAACTTAGCCCCTCCGCTTACAGGAGCATGCGCTGCGGCCAATACGATATCGGCCACAATCAGTGCACTTAGGAGGGGACAGTCGTTTTCCACCAATCCAGTGAAGCTTGCCAAACATGGCAAGCACAGCAATGGATACTAAAAAGAGAACAACAACTTTTGTCAGCATTCTACAGCCCGAATTGCGCGTAAGCTGCGCGTTCTTCGACGGACCCTAACGCGTCTTCGATGATCCGGCCACTAAAGCGTGACAAAAAAGGGCGCTTTATGCCGTAGGTTCGGAATTTCACCTTTTCCCCAAATCGATCTTTCATGACCCCTTTTAAGTGGCCAATGCCATCAATCAAACCAAGCTCTTGCGCCTTGGCGGACAACCAGACCTCGCCGGTGAACAAATCGACATCATTGTTCAACTTGTCACCGCGACGTTCTTTTATGTGGCCAATAAAATTCTGATGCAGGTCTTCCAAGATACCTTTCAGGCGGGACACATCAGCTTCGTTTTCGGGTCGGAACGGGTCCAACATCGATTTCGATTTTCCAGCTGTGTACACCCGACGTTCGATCCCATGGCGTGAAAGCAACTCATGCGCGCCGAAACCCGCGGATATGACGCCTATTGACCCAACAATTGAACTGGGGTCAGCAAAGATCTCATCCGCCGCCACAGCCAGCCAATAACCACCCGATGCGGCAACGTCTTCGACGAAGGCAAAAACAGGCACGTCTTTTTCTTCGGCAAGTCGCCGAATGCGCGATCCGATCAGCGAAGATTGAACAGGGCTGCCGCCTGGTGAATTAATCTGCAACGCAATTGCAGTCGGCTTTCCCTTTGAAAAAGCACGCTCAATAGCCGGAGCCAGCGCTTGATCAGACAGGGTCCCACGATTGCCACTGGCGATGACCCCTTGCATACGGATCACGGCGACAACTGGGTCAGACTTGAGAAATGGAATCCAACGTTTCATCTAAGGCCATTTAAAAGCGACAGAGGGCGCAAACAAGGGCCGATGCGAAACGACTGCCGGTCGCGACATGCACGTCACACTCATGAGCGGATCCGCCAACCTGTTTTGAAGATCCATCCGACGAACCCAAGGCAGATCACAAAGAACAATCCAATGGCCATCAAAGACGTCGCAATCGACACATCTGCCACGCCAAAGAATGACCAGCGAAAGCCAGAAATCAAATACACTACTGGATTGAACATCGACACTGTTTGCCATGCCGGTGGCAGCATGGAAATCGAATAAAACGACCCTCCCAGAAAAACGAGAGGCGTTACGATCATCAGCGGAATCAGTTGTAACTGTTCAAAATTGCCCGCCCATATCCCAATAATGAACCCAAACAGCGCAAAGCTGAAGCAGGTCAAAATAAGGAATGCTACCATGGCAAAGGGATGGGCGATTTCGACGTCTACGAAAAAGGTCGACGTTATCAAAATGATCACTCCAATCACCAACGCCTTGGTGGCAGCGGCGCCAACGTAACCCATGACAATTTCGACATAACTGACCGGGGCAGACAAAAGTTCATAGATCGTGCCAATGAATTTCGGGAAATAAATTCCGAAAGACGCGTTCGAAATACTTTGTGTCATAACCGTCAACATGATCAATCCAGGCACAATGAATGCGCCGTAGCTCACACCTTCAACCTGATCAATGCGGCTTCCTATGGCCGCGCCAAACACGACAAAGTAAAGCGACGTGGACAAAACAGGTGAAAAGAGAGACTGCATAATGGTTCTAAAGAACCTAGCCATTTCATAAACGTATATCGCTCTTACGGCTGACCAGTTCATTTCACGGCCTCCTCTTCTTGAACGAGGCTGACAAATATATCTTCAAGGCTGGACTGACGTGTCACGACATCACGCAATTGAAGCCCAGCTGCGGCCACATCTGTCAACAAACGTGTGATGCCTGTGCGGTCGGACTTGGTATCATATGAATAGTACAACGATGCGCCATCATCACCGATCCTCAGATCGTATCCCGTAAGTTGGTCGGGGATGGATTGAATTGGGGTGACCAACTGCACTTCCAACTCTTTCTGACCCATCTGAGCCATCAAGTTGCTTTTCTCTTCGACCAACAACAATTGACCTTTGTTGATGACGCCCACCCGATCAGCAATGGCTTCGGCTTCTTCGATATAATGTGTGGTCAATATGATCGTAACGCCTTGTGATTTCAGGTCCGCCACGATGTTCCACATGTCTTTGCGCAACTCGACATCGACGCCCGCTGTCGGTTCATCCAGAAACAAGATGCGCGGTTCGTGTGCCAGTGCTTTCGCGATCAGCACGCGCCGTTTCATCCCGCCTGACAGCTCTTTGACAGCGCTGTTTCGTTTGTCCCAAAGGGACAGGCGTTTCAGGATGTCTTCGACAACAGCATCTTTGCGTCCTTTGCCGAACAGACCTCTTGAAAACCGAACCGTATTGATGACCTTTTCAAATGGCTCCAACGCAATTTCTTGAGGAACCAGTCCAATCAGGCTTCGGGCTGCGCGATAATCGGTCAGAATATCGTGACCGGCGACAGTCACGGTACCTGACGTCGGCGTTGTGATCCCGCACACGGTTGAAATCAAAGTTGTTTTGCCAGCGCCGTTTGGTCCCAACAAAGCAATGATCTCGCCTTCGTTGATTTCAAGCGAAACACCTTGCAGCGCTTCGAAACCGCTTGCGTAGCTTTTTCGCAAGTCTTTGATCTTTAGAATTGGGGACATATTCGGCTTTCAGATGCACGCTGTTTCAAAAGATGTTCGCCAACTGACTTACGAAATTCAGTCTCCGCCACCCGTCAGACGGCCGAGCCAACCCTTTTTTGCCTCATCTTCCTTGTCGGATGTGTCTTCGGCGTCGGACGGGCCTTCTAGATGGGATTGAAGATTATTGAAAAACTGATCTGCCATCTTCTTGGCAAACCCATCGACTATCCGGCTTCCAAGTTGGGCAATTTTGCCACCGACTTTGGCTTCGACGTCGTAACTCAGCTCGGTTCCACCGTCTTTGGCGGCCATCCTGACCTCGGCGCCGCCTTTTGCGAACCCTGCCGCGCCTCCCTTGCCTTCGCCAGTAATGGTCAGACTTTGGTTTTCAATCAAATCGGTCAAAGTCACCTGACCTTTGAACGTCGCTTTTACGGGCCCAACTTTTTGAACAACAGTTGCTTCAAAACCGTCCTGCGGATTTCCAGCGACTTCGGTTGCACCGGGCACACATGCTTTCAGCACCTCAGGGCTGAGAAGAGCCACATAAACATCCTCGGGTGATGCGGATATCTGTCGAGTGTCTGTCATTTGCATGGGGCGTCCTCCTTTAGTTGCGCCTTGGCTATCGGATTTAACGTGACAGGACCAGAGCGCGTGTTAAGCAAAGGTCATGGACAACACATTGAACCAAGCGCGTCTTGGCATTCTTTTCATTGTGGTGGGCGTTTTCTGCATTTCGATCAACGACATGCTTATCAAGGCCCTCTCAGGTGATTTTCCCTTGCATCAGATCGTTTTTGCGCGATCTGGGTTGGGTATTTTGGTCAGTTTGATCATTGTACAATGGGAGGGCGGCTGGCGCATTCTGCGCACACGCACACCCGGTCTGCATGCTTTGCGAGGGGTTTTGATTGTCATTGCGAACATGTCCTTCTTTGCCGCACTCGCCGCGTTGCCATTGGCAGAAGCCACAGCCCTGTTTTTCGCAGCCCCCCTTTTCATAACACTGCTGTCCATTCCGATCTTGGGCGAAAAAGTTGGCCCAATGCGCATGAGCGCGGTGTTTATCGGATTCGTTGGTGTCATGATCATGCAACGTCCTTGGGTCGACACAGGTGGATTAGACGCGCCTCGCATCGTTTTGTTGCTGCCGATCCTGGCTGCGTTTACCTATGCGTTGAACCAGATAATGACGCGCAAACTGGGCGTCGAAAGCAAAGCCAGCGCGATGGCTGTTTATATCCAAGCCACGTTTATCATCGTTTCAATTGGGTTCTTTGTCGTCGCAGGGGATGGCCGATACGCAGAAGGCGCAACAAATCCATCGTTGATTTTCCTCTTGCGATCTTGGGTTTGGCCAAACGGATCCGATTGGTGGGTGTTTCTTGGTCTGGGACTGAATTCTGCTGCAATCGGATATACGCTTAGTGCCGCCTACCGCGCGACAGATGCCGCAACAATTGCGCCATTTGAATATGTTGGTCTACCTATGGCGGTCTTTTGGGGGTTCGTGATTTTTGGTGACTTGCCTGAACTCGAAGTCTGGATCGGCATCGCGCTTATCCTTGGAGCCGGGTTGTTTGTTTTTCTGCATGAACACCAAAAGGCGCGCCCAATCGCAGCGCAGAAGATCAAGGGGCGTTAATCAAGCGATCTCGATGACAACTTTTCCGGTTGCTTGACGATTGCGCAACAGATCCAAGCCTTCGTTCGCTTGCTCAAGTGGCAGCACATTGCTGACATGGGGATGCAAACGCCCCTGAACGTACCAATCGATCAGAACGCGGAAACTATTGGTCAAGACACTCGGATCAAGCCGCAAATAACCGCCCCAATATAATCCGAGAACAGTGAGATTTTTCACCAGCAAGTAATTTGCGGGGATTTGCGGGACAGTTCCGCTGGCAAAACCCAAGGGCAGCAGACGCGCACCAAGATTGCAAGCGCGCAAGGCCGCATCAAACAACGCGCCTCCGACAGGATCATACACCACATCAGCCCCGCCCAAGGCCTTTACCGCGTCGCGTAAATTCACGGTGTCACTGTCCAGCAGGTGATCCGCACCCGCTTGTTGTGCAACAGCAAGCTTGTTCTCACCGCGGGCACAGGCGATCACTTCGGCCCCCATCAGCTTGCCCAATTCAACGGCCGTCAATCCAACACCCCCCGATGCCCCCAAAACAAGAAGGCGTTCCCCGGGTTGCAAGTGCGCTTTGTAATCAAGGGCGACGTGACTGGTGCCATATGCCACAAGGAAAGCAGCGGCATCGACAAATGACATCTGATCCGGGATCGGGACGCAAAAGCTGGCTGGGAACACTGCGTATTCGGCCAATCCACCGTATCCGCTATAGGCTGCAATGCGCTGTCCCGGTTCTAAATCCGTGACGCCCTCGCCTACGGCTTCGATGATGCCAGAAACTTCCATGCCAATGGTTGCAGGACGTTGCGGTTTTTCTTGATAGGTTCCTTTGACGATCAACGTGTCGCCAAAATTCAAGCCACATGCGGCCAATCTGATCAGCACGTCGCCCGGGCCCGGCTTTGGCATAGGGACGTCGCTCATGACCAATGGTTGGCCAAGGTCTCGCAATTGCATTGCACGCATGATCATTCCTGTCGTTGGAACTTTTGAATCCGAGGTATCAGACCAAAGGTCAACTGCCACATTGGCGATCATGCGCCTCGCACACAACTGTCATTGCGCAAGGTCAGTGTTTGCAATCAGAAGTCTTCTGGTCGTGCTTCGCGTGCCATGTGATCCAGAACAGCGTTCACGAACTTGGATTCTTTACCGTCCGGAAAGAATGCGCCCGCGACGTCGACATATTCTTTGATGACGACGATGGGCGGCGTGCCTGCATCACGGAATTCGGCACCCGCTGCGCGAAACAAGGCACGCAACGTCGGATCAATCCGGCCAATTGGCCATTTGGCGACCAACGCCCTGTCTGTTGATTGGTCGATTGACGCTTGATGATTGACAGCTTCTTCAACGACGCGCGTGAAATGATCGACATCTCCTTCGACCATCTCGCCTTCATCATAGGTCGCGCCAAATCTGTGATCCAGAAACTCTTGCTGAACGGCTTCAACCGTCTGGCCACTGGTTTCCATTTGAAACAAGGCTTGCACGCCATATAGGCGCGCCGCCGTGCGCATTTTTCGTTTTTGGTTTCCCGAAAGGGTCATGGTGCCTCAGGCAATCTGAATGGGATCCGAGAGCGGTTTGAAACCGACTCCCTTTGTCTTTGCGCCCCACTTACGGCTGAGCGCAATCAGGTGCAAGGCGGCAGCAGCAGCTCCGCCCCCTTTGTTCTGGTCCGATGTACTGGCGCGCACTTCGGCCTGCGCCATATTTTCGACCGTCAAGATGCCATTGCCAATGCACAACCCTTGAAGGCCTAACAATGTAATTGCGCGACTGGAATCATTGCACACCGTGTCATAATGCGTTGTCTCACCGCGGATGACACAGCCAAGCGCGACATAACCGTCAAAGTTCGACATCCGTTCCGCGATACCGATAGCTGTTGGGATTTCCAATGCTCCGGGCACTTCGATCAATTCATGGGTTCCGTTGGCCGCTTCGATTTCCGCACGCGCCCCAGCCACCATATTGTCAGCAATATCTTTGTAATAGGGGGCAACAACGATCAACATCTTAACCGGTTTATCAAAACTTGGTCGTTCCAACACATGATGCGAAATGGATGCCATTAGCTGTCTCCCATGATTGGACGTGTATCCACAATCTCAAGACCATAGGCGTCGATGCCCATGTAAGTCGTACGGGTGCTGTCGGTCAAAAGCACAAGCTTGGACAAACCAAGATTGGAGAGCATTTGTGCCCCAAGTCCTGTGTTCTTGACGATGCGTGGCCCTGTTTCGTCATGATCAAAAAGCGCTTTGCGTGGTTCGCGGAACAGACAAACGACACCGCGTCCTTCTTGTGCGATCAATTCCATTGCGCGCTGCAATTCGCCAACACGCCGTGTTCCGATGCCAAGGATATCGGTTACCTCTTGCATTGCATGCGTGCGCACCAAGACCGGTTCAGACGTCGTGATGTCGCCCTTCGCCAATGTCACATGCTCAACACCCCATGTCTGATCTGTCCAGATCGTCATGTTCCAATCGCCACCATGTTCCGACGTCACAACACGTTCTTGGGATTTAACGACCAAATTGTCATGACGGCGACGATAGGCAATCAGCTCCGAGATCGTACCGATTTTCAGCTGGTGCCGCTTTGCATAATCGACCAACTGCGGCAAACGCGCCATTGTGCCGTCTTCGTTCATGATCTCGCAAATCACACTGGCAGGATAATGCCCCGCCAATCGCGCCACGTCACAACCCGCTTCTGTATGTCCTGCCCGAACAAGCACGCCGCCTTTGCGCGCACGGACCGGGAACACATGTCCTGGTGTCGCCAAATCGGCTGATGTTGCCTTTGGATCAATGGCAACACTGACTGTGCGCGCCCTGTCTCCTGCCGAAATGCCGGTCTCAATGCCTTCGCGGGCTTCAATCGAAACGGTAAACCCGGTTTCATGGCGCGAAGAATTATGTGTGACCATCATCGGCAAACCCAGTTCGTCCACACGTTCCGCAGGCAACGTCAGGCAGATCAGACCACGACCATGGGTTGCCATAAAGTTAATCGCCTCAGGCGTCGCGAAATCTGCAGGTATGATCAGATCGCCTTCATTCTCGCGATCTTCATGATCGACAAGAATAAACATGCGCCCTGCACGCGCTTCTTCGATAATGTCTTCTATGGGCGATAATGCATCTGACAAATTTTGCTCGACAGCACCCGGTGTTTCGAAACTCATTGCAGTCCCTTCATTACTTGCCGCCCCTTAATCCTTAGCCACTAAGAACGCCAGACAAACGTCCCATTGTCTGTGTGAAGGGCTCACATCAGCCAATTGCCAAATATCGTGTCAGGCCGCAGGCCTGTCCGCGAGATCAAATTCAACTCAACGTTAGCTTGCTTCGGCAAGGCGCGCCACATAGCGCGCCAGAGTATCAATCTCTAAATTCACCTGATCTCCCAAACGGACATCGCCCCACGTTGTTACCAATTTGGTATGCGGAATAAAATTGATCCCAAAAATCTGCCCTTCCACGTCATTCACAGTCAACGACGTCCCGTTCAGAGCCACTGATCCTTTTGGAGCGATGAACTTTGCCAATGCCTCAGGGGCACGCAATTGAACCCGCGTACTATCCCCTTCGTCCACAATCGACACAACCTCTGCGACGCCATCGACATGACCCGACACAATATGCCCGCCCAGCTCATCTCCGACACGCAATGCGCGTTCAAGATTAACTCGTTTTCCTTCGGTCCAACTGGCGATATTTGTTTTTGTGATTGTTTCGGCACTGATCTGGACATCGTACCAATCTGGACCCAGCTCTATGACGGTCAAGCACACGCCATCAGACGCAATTGACGCGCCCAAATCCACTTTGGCCGTGTCGTAACTTGTCTTGATGCGCGCGCGCAAATCGCCTTCTTGATGCAAAGCGGCAATCGTGCCGACATCCGTAACGATCCCTGTGAACATGCCAGATACCCTTTTTGTTGCCTCCCGAGGTAGCGCCACGGCGCATTCAGTACAAGCCCGCCCTTGCTGCTTTGCCCTGCACAAGACATAGTTTCGCCGAGTTCCTTCGGTTTCATCGAACATCAACAAACATCGCGTATTCGGAACAACATGACACGTCACCCCTCAGACAATCGGGTTTTTCTTTTCCTGCAAGGCCCGCATGGTCCATTCTTCAAGCATCTTGGCAAAATGTTACGTCTTGCCGGATCTGAAGTTTGGCGGGTTGGCTTTAACGCTGGTGATCATGCATTCTGGCCGGATAAAAACACGTATCTGCCGTTTACTGGAAATCCCGCTGACTGGACCAAAACTCTTGCTGACATTTGCGACGCCAAGAACATTACGGATGTTGTTCTTTACGGCGACACAAGACCTATTCACGCCACTGCCGTTCGATATGCAAAAGAAAACGGGATCACAGTTCACGTTTTCGAAGAAGGGTATATGCGGCCCTATTGGGTGACCTACGAGCGTGATGGAAGCAACGGTCATTCCCGCCTGATGGAAATGAGCATTGCTCAGATGCAAAGCGCGCTGGCGCAATCTGACATGGAATCTCCTTTGCCTCCCGCCAGCTGGGGAGACATGCGCCAACATGTCTTTTATGGCGCGCTCTATCATTGGTTTGTTCTGTTCAAAAACAAGCGCTACCAGAATTTTCAACCACATCGCGCCTTAAGCGTTTCCAAGGAATTTCGCTTATATCTGCGTCGTTTACTGTTGATGCCCTTCCATGCGCTTGACCGCATAAGTTCGACCTTTCGCATTCGTCATGGCGGATTTCCGTATCATCTCGCCTTGCTTCAACTCGAACATGACGCGTCGTTTCAAGAGCATTCGCCGTTTTCGTCCATGACCGAATTCCTTGCCCTCGTGACCGAAGAATTTGCTGCCGGGGCAGCACGTCACCATCACTTGGTGTTCAAAGCACATCCTTTGGAAGACGGTCGCGCGCCAATTCGCAGCGAAATCAAACGGCTTGCGCGCGAATTTGGCGTCGCTGATCGCGTCCATTACGTACGCGGCGGTAAACTGGCAAAACTGTTAAACGATGCTCGCAGCGCCGTAACCGTCAATTCCACAGCCGCGCAACAAGTGCTTTGGCGCGGAATTCCGCTTAAGGTGTTTGGGCAAGCTGTTTTTGCCAAACCTGAATTTGTTTCAGATCAACCGTTGGCTGAATTCTTTGACACAGCGACACGTCCCGACACACGCGCATACAAGGATTATCGCCGTTACCTTCTTGAAACCAGCCAACTGCCCGGAGGGTTTTATTCAACAAAAGGCAGACGGCAATTGTTGCGTCAGGTTGTCGATATGATGTTGTGCAAAGACGACCCATACGATGCATTGGCCTCTGGGACCGCGGCTCCTCGGCAACAGTTGCGCATCGTGAAATGACGTATCCCTGACCTGATGGTGGCTTTTTTCAAGTTACTGACCTAGTTTACTGGAAATCAGTTCGCGGCAAACAGCGGACGATCGAGGCAGTTAAGAACAGGTCGAGGAGACCGAGCAGTGATTTTCAATATTCGTCGCTGGGCACGGCCCGTGGCAGCTTTGGCTGTATTAGGCATCGTTGCGTCCTGTGGGTTACCACAAGCGGGCCCAAACAAACGTCAAATATTCTCTGGTTCAGTGCAGCGTGATGGCGACGCGTTTATCGTTTCCGTCAATGATCGCGTAACGCGGGCGACAGCCGTCACCCCTGCACTTGGGTTTTCTGACTCTTTTCGCCATGCGGGTCAGCTTGGGTCCGACACCATTCAACCCGGTGACGTTTTGGGCCTGACGATTTGGGAAAACGTCGATGACGGACTTTTGGCCGGTGAAGGGACAAATTCGACGATACTTGAAGAAGTTCAAGTCGACGGAGCCGGATTTGTCTTTGTCCCCTATGCGGGACGCATTCGTGCATCCGGAAACACACCCGAAGCCATTCGACGCATCATTACCCAAAAACTAGAAGAACAAACACCTGATCCCCAAGTTCAAGTACGTCGAGTGGCCGGTGATGGATCAACCGTTTCGTTGATTGGTTCCGTTGGCGCCCAAGGTGTTTACGCAATCGAACGCCCGACCCGTACGTTGGCCACAATGCTGGCGCGCGCAGGCGGCGTTACAATCGAACCCGGCATCGCACAAGTTACCGTTCAACGCGGACATGTGTCGGACACCATCTGGTTCGAAGATCTTTACGATAACCCACATCTCGATATTGCCCTGCGCGGCGGCGACAAAATCTTGGTCGAAGAAGACTCGCGCGCCTTTACAGCACTAGGTGCCACAGGTGGCCAAGCCCGCGTTCCGTTTGAAACGCAAAGCCTCTCAGCATTAGAAGCTATTGCGCAGGTTGGTGGATTGAACGCCGGAACAGCAGACCCGACCGGTGTCTTTGTCTTGCGCAATGAACCAGCCGCAGTCTCCAATGTGGTTCTGGGGCGCAACGATCTTGTCGGCGCGCAACGCCTTGTCTACGTGATCGATCTGACCGAACCAAATGGGATGTTCAACGCGCGTGATTTCGCGATCCGCGATGGGGACACACTGTATGTCACAGAAGCTCCGTATACTCAGTTCACAAAAATCCTTGGCGCTTTGACCGGACCAATTGCCAGCGCAAATTCGGTATCAAGCCTTGGCAGTGATTGATCCTCGCGAGTGAGTGAGACCGAGAAAAATTCAGCCGTCGGACCGGAACAGGCCCGGCGGCTTTTTATTTACAACACCGGTTTCTTGACCCAACGCCGGGTGCGGCGCATCTTAGATCTGGCTGGTTGGCGCATATCACTCGGGTTTCCCAAAGAAGGCGATGCCGTTGGCGTTTGGGGGCAAAGCCCGACGGCGCACCGTGGTGAAAAAATCGCTACTGAAAAAGACGCACCAATCGTTCGGATCGAAGACGCCTTTTTGCGGTCTCTGTTTCCGGGTCGTTCAGGCGAACCTCCTATGGGTTTATTGATTGATGAAACCGGCGTTCATTTTGACCCAGCTAAACCATCCGATCTGGAAACACTGCTTGCCACTCATCCTTTAGACGACACGGCCCTATTGGACCGGTCACGCGGCGCGATGGCCCGTATGGCCGAAGCCCATCTTAGCAAATACAGTGCGTTTGATCCCGAACTCGACGTGCCCGCGCCAGGCTATGTGCTGGTCCTCGATCAGACACGCGGGGACGCGTCAGTCCGTGCAAGCCGTGCCAATGTGCACCGCTTTCAGGAAATGCTGTTCGTCGCCCAAGAAGAACACCCCGGCACGCGCATTTTGATCAAAACGCACCCCGAAACGGTTCAAGGTCATCGCGAAGGCTATTTTGAAAAGAAAAACGAAAACGACCGGGTCAAGCTGTATGACGCACCCGTAAGCCCTTGGCGTTTGATGGAAGGGGCCGTTGCAGTTTACACGGTCTCATCTGGCCTAGGGTTCGAAGCCATCTTGGCCGGGCACAAACCGCGTGTCTTTGGCCAACCTTTCTATGCAGGTTGGGGTTTAACGTCTGACGAAGACCCGGTCATTCGGCGTCAACGGAAATTGACACGGGCGCAATTGTTTGCCGCCGCAATGATCCTTTATCCAAAATGGTATGATCCGTTTCACGACACGCTTTGCGAACTTGAAGACGTGATTGAAACCCTCGCCGCGCAATCACGCGCGTGGCGGGCAGACCATCAGGGATGGGTCGCCAGCGGGATGCGTTTGTGGAAGCGCCCTGCCCTTCAGAAAACGTTTGGCCAGCAAAAGCGCCTGATCTTTACGGATACACCAGCCAAAGCGCGCCAAACCGGTCGACCGTGGATGATTTGGGCGGGTAAGGCGCAGGTTGGTGACGAAGATGCCGTTCGCGTCGAAGATGGGTTCTTACGGTCTAAAGGATTGGGGGCGGAACTGGTGCCGCCTGTGTCGCTGGTGACGGACGATCTGGGAATTTACTACGACCCATCGCGACCGTCACGCCTAGAAGAATTGATACGTGCGCGTCGCACCTTGCGGCCAGAACAAATGTTGCGTGTTGATCGCTTGCAGCGGTTGTTGGTCAAGAAAGGCGTCAGCAAATACAATCTGGCCGGTTCCCCTCCTGCATTGCCGGACGGCCACAAGGTATTGGTCATTGGTCAGGTCGAAGATGACGCTTCCATTCGCCTTGGCGCTGGTGACATTGCAACTAATGATGCCTTGTTGAAAGCCGCACACCATGCGCGACCGGATGCCGTGATCCTGTACAAACCACATCCCGATGTAGAAGCGGGTTTGCGGCCGGGCAAAATAACGACCCAAGACCTTGCACATTCGATTTTGTCAGACGTTGAAATTACGTCGTTATTTCCCCTTGTCGACGAAGTTTGGACCATGACCTCACTTAGTGGATTCGAGGCGTTGCTGCGTGGTGTTCCAGTCGTGACAACAGGCGCGCCGTTTTATGCGGGTTGGGGCCTGACCGAAGATCGCGGCACAGTCCCCCCGCGTCGGCGTGAGGATGTCAGTTTGGCAGGGCTTATCCATGCCACGTTGATTGATTATCCGCGCTATACCGATCCGGTCACTGGCTTGCCATGCTCGGTCGAAGTCATTGTTCAACGCCTGTCCGAAGACGCAAACGTCTCGCATCCCGGATCGCTTAATCGGTTGCTGTCAAAATTGCAGGGGGCATTTTCCAGTCACGCGCATATTTGGCGCCGTTAGTCCCGTTCCGTTTTTCGATCCCAGACATGCAGGACATCATCCCCAATTTGGCGCAGTTCGGTCAGTTCAAAACGATGAGCTTCTTGCAGCGCACTTAGCCCCAAGGCCCCAATGCTGGGTAAGCCTTCGGCACCTATCGCCATACCCGCCGTGAACCAAACAAAGCGATCGACCAGTTGCGCATCGATCAGTGATGCGGCAAGCCCGCCACCGCCTTCGCAAAACACGCGCGTCGTTCCCAGATCAGCCAATTGCCCCAACACTTCTTGCGGGTCTAGTTGCGCGCCTTTGGCCGTGCATTCCAAAAGCGTCGCCCCCAATCCAGCCCATGTTTCCTTCAACGATGGATCTGCATCTTGCCCGTGGCATAGAACCAATGGAATTTTTGACGCACTGCGTGCCAATTGACCCAAAAGTGGCAGATCAATTCGGCGCGAAACGACAACGCGCGCGGGTTGGCGGGATACGCCCAAATCACGCACTGTCAAAGAAGGGTCATCGGACCGCGCAGTTCCTCCGCCTACCATCACCGCGTCGTGGCGTGATCGCATGCTGTGGACGACACGGCGTGCTTCGGGCCCTGTGATCCACTGGCTTTGCCCGCTTCCGGTTGCAATGCGTCCGTCAAAAGAAGACGCAAGCTTGAGCGTTACGAAGGGGCGACGTTGCGTGACTTTTAGCAAGAACCCCGCATGATCCTTGTAGGCCTCTTCGGCCAAGACACCTTCGGTGACCTCAATCCCAGCCGCTTTTAGCATCTTAATACCACGCCCGCTGACGCGTGGATCAGGATCAGTCAGCGCAACGACAACACGTTTTACGCCGGCCTTGATAAGTGCCGAGGTGCAAGGTGGCGTTTGACCTTCATGCGAACAGGGTTCCAGCGTGACATACGCCGTTGCCCCTTCTGATTGCGCGCCCGCCTGAGACAAGGCCTGCGGTTCAGCATGGGGTCGTCCGCCGACTTGGGTCCAACCGCGTCCGATTACGACGCCATCTTTTTGGATCACGCACCCAACCGCCGGGTTGGGCGCACATTTGCCCATCCCACGACGCCCAAGCCCAAGCGCCATCTTCATGAATCGTTTATCGCGCTCTGCGCTCACTCGCCCGATGGACCATCGCTTGGGGGTCGAAGCTCGGCAACGAACTTATCAAAATCATCCGCAGCTTGGAAATTCTTGTACACGCTAGCAAATCGCACATAGGCCACCGTATCGATCCGGTTCAGCGCTTCCATGACGATTTCGCCAATCTGCTTGGATGGTATATCGGTTTCACCCATCGATTCCAGACGGCGCACAATCCCTGAAATCATCTGATCGATACGCTCGGGTTCGATCGGACGCTTTTGCATGGAAATGCGAATGGATCGTTCCAGTTTGTCACGATCAAAATCTTCGCGACGCCCGTTTGTCTTTACGACAACCAAATCTCGCAATTGGACCCGCTCATACGTGGTAAAACGACCACCACATGCTGGGCAAAACCGGCGTCTGCGAATTGAGACGTGATCTTCTGCTGGTCGACTGTCTTTGACCTGAGTGTCAATATTTCCACAGAATGGGCAGCGCATACGGCCGTCTCCCTTGTTCTGGTCCTGCCTGTCGTGGAGGTTTTCCTCCGTTCCACCAGCACTATAGGGGCAACGCAACCATTTGGGTAGCCAAGAATTTCACCCCCAGATACTGGTACATCACGACCACGCACCAAGGGAATAAACCTAATTCTAGCTAACCTCGCGAAGACGAACGCGGAAATCCGAATTGCGGCACAACGAACTTGCCAATGCAAATCCGACAACTTGACCCGAGCGACGGATGCTTAGCGAGATGGACTTGTATTCGTTTGGAACCGGTTCCAAGGAAAAAATAGTGCTGCGGCGTCCTGGCATCGCGTTTGATGGCCCCAGCCCACGTGCCAACCACAACTGGCCGCTTTTCACCCCGTATTTACGCTTGGCAAATTGGGCCGCCGCACACCAAGTTTGGCGAGGCCCAGTATCTAATCCATCAATCACCTCAAATGAGGTCGCGTTGATCGCCGCGACACGCACCTTGATCTGCAATTCCGGAAAACCTTGCGCAGCACCAATCTGTGCCGACAAAAGCAAAAAGCTGACTGCAAAAATTCTGAGCATATTGTCCTCCAATTTCTTTATATATCGGCACAGTAGCTGCCAGACCCAAATCACGGTTCCGCGTCTCTTTATTTCAAAAGCGTCAATGCATGTCCACAAACACACTTCGCGTCAAAGCACGATACCTGTGTTCAAACAAATACACGCCTTGCCATGTCCCCAGTCGCAAAGCGCCGTCAGAATAAGGAATTGAAAGCGTGCTTGGCAGAAGTGACGCCTTAATATGTGCAGGCATATCGTCCGGGCCTTCGTACGTATGTGTCAAATAAGACATCGATGGATCTGTCGTAGGCGGAACCAATCGGTCAAAAAAGTTTTGCAAGTCCACCTGGACCTCGGGGTCCGCGTTTTCCTGGATCAACAATGAACAAGACGTATGTTGAACCAACAGGGTCATAACACCGTCGCCCGCCAAAGACGGCAAGCGGTTGGTCATTTCATACAGTCCGGGGCCATTTGTTTGAATTGTGAGCGTTGTTTGCATGACCAAGTCACACCAGACAGACCCACATTGTGCAAGCCTGTCGAACACCCAAGCAATAGAATTTAGTTTTCGATAAGGTTTTTCAGATTGGTTAGGCCCGCCTCGTAATCGGCACCCACCCACTTATCCATCATAAGCCCCATCCATCGACCGACCGGATTTGCACCCATGTCAGTGTCCAAGGTCCACGTGATTTCGGTCGTTCCGCTTTTCTCGGTTAAGATAAACGCTGCCTTCGAGGTTCCCATTTCACCAAAGTCCAACACCGTTTCCACCCGCTCGTTTTCAATGGATGTCATGATTGCCTGACTGCCATTTCCGACCTGCGGGTGGTCCGAAGCCCATTCCAGTTTCGCGCCAACTCCGTCTTCGGGTCCACTGTAAGTCGTTTGAATATTCGGATCACGATCCATCCAAGGTGACCACGCCTCGGTTGCCTTAAGGCTGTTCACATGGGGAAAAACATCAGCGGGCTGTGCATCAATCTGCACACTGCGCGCCACCTGTATTTCGCGCGGCAATAAAAAGCCGCCCAGCACAATGACAAGACCAAATGAAACGACGATACCCAAAACCCACTTCAGAATACGCATGGCGCTCTCCTGTTTCGGTTTAGGGCTGTATATCACACTTTGAGCGTCACAATAAGATGAGACACATATCGGCGGTTAGAAGATTTTTGCACCGCGTCGTGATGTAAAAATTGGCTGCACAACATCTTTCGTCCGCGGCGTGGGTGCTCCAGACTTGTAGTGATCTGACAACGCCATCAACGCGCGCAGACGACCCATTCGAGCTGCCTGAACGGTGCTTGGTTTCGCCTTAAAAAGGAGAGGTTTTTCGTCCCGGTACTCTGCGCCTAAAACATACGGCGTCGATTTGGCTAAACTATTCATCGTTAACAATCTTCTTTTTTACCCACCACATGCGCAAACACGCCAACGACAGAAAGTTGCCACATTCTGACCACAAATCCTACGCTGATCGGCGGTAATTCGCACCAAATGGGTGGAAACATATTGTTTCCTGGGTAAATTCTACGATGTCGAGAAATTTCAACACGTTATACGTGTCTCAACGCGGTAATTCTACCAATGTATGGTCCATGCCTGACAAAGATTCTTCGATTATCTGTTCGATGATTGCCCAATCCCCCTCCCGCCAGACCTGCTCCGATCAGGGGATATTCAATACGCGCGCCTGAAAACTCTTTTGAAATGGGCCGAAAGCAATCGCGTATTGCATCGTAGTCTGCATTTTACTTGCGACGCCCGTATTCATATTGAGTGTACGCATTGTTGACGTGAAACTGGACTTCCTCGCGAACAATCAATGCCAAATGCGAAAGCATCACCAATCACCTTGTTCATGAAAACAAGCCGTCGCCCTGTTCATCGATCATTTGTTTTGCTTTCCCGATCGATACTTCGATAGCAGTCAATTCGTCATCGATGGTATCTGCACGGATCAGTTGGTGCACCTTTACATCACCGTCCACGTCCTTTTCGATGCGCGCAGCGACGCGCCATTTGCCGCCTTCGCGTATTGGCTCAGCTATGATGTCAAATCCATTGTAGGCTTGTGGTTCCGCTTTTGGTGTCTTGCCGGAACCACCAAACAGGCGCGAAAAGAGCGACATGGCCAATCTCCAAATTGTTCGAAGGCAAAGTTACAAATCGCAGCGTATTTGTGAAGCCCGAACGTTTTCAGCACATTTCGCGTCGCATCGTTGTCGATTTTGATTTGAACGCCTGCACAACGAAAAACGCCCTTCGCAATATTTCAGCGAAGGGCGTTTTATCTGATTAACTAGGGAATTATTGATCGAGGAAGCTGCGCAATTTACGCGACCGGCTTGGGTGCTTCAACTTACGCAAAGCCTTTGCTTCAATCTGACGAATACGTTCGCGCGTCACGCTGAACTGCTGTCCCACCTCTTCCAGAGTGTGGTCCGTGTTCATCCCGATGCCGAACCGCATACGCAAGACGCGCTCTTCACGCGGTGTAAGCGATGCAAGAACCCGCGTGGTCGTTTCCTTGAGGTTTTCTTGAATGGCACTGTCAAGCGGCAGCACAGCATTCTTGTCCTCGATGAAATCGCCCAGTTGGCTGTCTTCCTCGTCACCAATTGGTGTCTCCAAGGAAATTGGCTCTTTGGCGATTTTCATCACCTTGCGCACTTTCTCAAGTGGCATTTGTAGTTTTTCGGCCAATTCTTCCGGTGTTGGTTCGCGACCGATCTCGTGCAACATCTGACGTCCAGTGCGGACCAGTTTGTTGATCGTTTCGATCATGTGCACAGGAATTCGGATTGTGCGCGCCTGATCCGCAATGGATCGCGTAATCGCTTGTCGAATCCACCACGTCGCGTAGGTCGAGAATTTGTAACCGCGACGGTATTCGAACTTGTCTACGGCCTTCATCAGGCCAATGTTCCCTTCCTGAATCAAATCCAGGAATTGCAGACCGCGGTTTGTGTATTTCTTGGCGATGGAAATCACGAGACGCAAGTTGGCCTCGACCATTTCCTTCTTGGCCTGACGGGCTTCTTTTTCACCCTTTTGGACTTGGTTCACGATACGGCGGAATTCGCTGATATCCAAACCAACATATTGACCAACCTGAGCCATGTCCGCGCGAAGCTCTTCGACCTTGTCGCTTGAGCGTTCGATGAACATTTGCCAGCCACGTCCGGGTTTACCGGACATTTCTTCCATCCAATTGGGATCTAATTCGCGTCCACGATAGGATTCGACAAACTCTCTGCGGTTGATCCGCGCTTGGTCCGCCAATTTCACAATCGAACTGTCGATCTGCATGATCCGGCGATTGATACCGTAAAGCTGGTCAATCAGAGCTTCGATACGATTGTTGTGAAGATGTAGTTCGTTCACCAGCTCAACAATTTCGGCGCGAAGCTTTTGGTAAGTCGCCTCGTCTTTTTCCGAAAATGAACCGTCTTCGTTCAAAGTCGCAGAAATCCGGCTGTCCTGCATTTCTGAAAGCAAAAGATAGTCGTCAGCGATGCGATCCAGCGTTTCAAGCACTTGGGGCTTTAGCGCGGCTTCCATCGCGGCCAAGGACATGTTGGCCTGTTCGTCGTCATCGTCATCGTCATCTTTGGCAATTGGATTGCCATCGGCGTCCAGTTCTGGTTCCGCCTCTTTCTTTTCGCCTTCGGCAGCGGCTGTATCGACGACGGGTTCGTCGACTTCTCCGTCTTCGCCCATCTGGTTGCCGAATGTAGCCTCCAGATCGATAACGTCCCTCAGCAAAATTTCTTCGCTCAGAAGTTCGTCACGCCAAATTGTAATCGCTTGGAACGTCAGTGGGCTTTCGCAAAGCCCGGCAATCATTGTATTGCGTCCGGCCTCGATCCGTTTCGCAATCGCGATCTCACCTTCGCGCGACAGCAACTCAACCGAGCCCATCTCGCGTAGGTACATCCGTACAGGATCGTCAGTGCGATCCAGTTTTTCCTGACCGGTTGCACCCAGCGTCAGATCGCGGGTGCCTTCCGTAGTTGCGACGTCGGTCGAGCCTTTTTGCTCTTCTTCTTCCGCCTCTTCATCTTCGATGATGTTGATGCCCATTTCAGAGAGCATCGACATCACGTCTTCGATCTGTTCGGAACTGACCTGATCAGGTGGCAAAACCGTGTTGAGCTGATCATAGGTGATGTAGCCACGTTCACGCGCTTCCGCGATCATCTTTTTGACCTGAGTCTGGCTCAGGTCGAGCGACATCTCTTGCTCTTGCTCTTCGGTTTTGACGTCTTCGTTGTCTTTCGCTGCCATGCGGGGCTCCTCTGCCGGGCCATGCAAACGATTCGTTTTGCGAATCGCTACCGACTCAATAGCGCGTTCAGGTGATTCGGCCACCCATTTAGCGCTTTTTTCTTAAGTTTTCAGCCTCACGTTGCACCTATCGCCCAGGCTTTGAAAACTGAATCTTGTTTGTTAGTGCCGCGAACGCGTCACGTTCATCGCGGTTAATCTCAGCACCATTCTCGCCAAGGTCGAATTCTACACTGTCTTCTCCACCGCTGCGCGAAGCAGCGTTTGCGGCTTGCGTCGCTTGTGCCAATCGCCATGTCAGACCTTCGTCGGCTACACCTTTCAGGTCCTCAGATGCATCTTCAATCTCTGCTGCCAGTCCCTTGGCCGTTGCGAGTTTTGCGAATTCTTCGGCCAGCGTCATACGGGCCATATCATCGTCGCCGGGATTGCGAATGCAAGGGACGATCGCGACATGGCGCGCCGAGAGCAAATTTTCAAGAGCTTCCGGGCCCAGTGCGCTAGATATTTTTTCACGCAACGGCCCTTCTCCGTCGGACCAATGACGCAAAACCAAGTCTCGCAGGTTGCGATGAGAAATGTCGCGGCACACCAAATTGTCGAGACCGGTTTCAAAGTCTTCTGTCAAATGTGGAGCGGTTATCAATGCCGCCAGCACAATGCCTTCGCGCAGATGTTCCATTTCAACAGCATCTTGCGCCCGTACCAGAACACTTAACTTCGTACTCGCTTGCGCCGGTTCAGGCGCGTTCCAAGCTTTGCGTTGAGGCCGCGCACGACGTGGGTTGAACAGTTGCCACCGCAGGTTCTTAATCTCAGCGCCATAATGTTGGCGAATGGACGGGTCTTTGATCAGCTTGATCTTTTCTCGCAGTGCTTTGTCCAAAGCAGCCTTGCGTTCGGGGCTATCGAATACTTTGCCTTCGGTTTCGCGCTTCCAAAGTAAGCTCACCATCGGAATTGCGTTATCCAAAAGCGATTGCAACGCCGCGGCTCCACTGGCTTTCAGAACGTCATCCGGGTCTTTACCGTCCGGCATCAGGGCAAACCTCAAGGATTGCCCCGCCTCCAACGCTGGCAAAGCGAGGTCAATCAAACGCATCGCGGCCCGCAACCCCGCCGTGTCCCCATCCAACGCAATGATGGGTTCAGGTGCAATGCGCCACAGCATTTGCAATTGGGTTTCGGTCACTGCCGTGCCCAAGGGCGCGACTGCTGCCTCGAACCCATGCTCGGACAGCGCGATCACGTCCATGTACCCTTCGGCCACCAAAAGTGACTGGCCTTTGCCTGCGGCGGTACGCGCAGGTGCGTGATTGTAAAGGTTGCGACCCTTGTCAAAAAGCTCGGTTTCCGGCGAATTCAGATATTTAGCCCCGTCGTCTGGGTCCATGGCGCGGCCACCAAAGCCAACGCAACGCCCACGGGGATCACGGATCGGGAATATAATTCTGTTGCGAAACGTATCGTAGGGTTTGCCACCCTTCTGGCTAGGCTTTGCCAGACCAGCGTCCAAGATTAAATCGTCCGGAACGCTTTTCCCCTTTAGATGATCCCACAAGGCTTGCCATGCATCAGGTGCGAATCCGATATCCCAACGATCTTGTGCCTCGGGGCCCAACCCTCGTTTTGATTGCAAATAGTCGCGCGCAGGGCCTGCCGCCCCGGTACGCAATTGCAGTTTGAAAAACTGCAAAGCATGCTCAACAACTTCGGCCAACAAAGTGCGACGGTCTGCTTTTTGTTGGGCCTTTGGATCGCGGGCCGGCATTGGTAGGCCCGCTTCATTCGCGAGGATTTCAACGGCCTCGATAAAACTAACGTTTTCAGTGTCTTTGACAAAAGAGATTGCATCGCCTTTGGCATGACACCCAAAGCAGTAATAATACCCCTTGCGATCATCTACATGAAAGGACGCTGTTTTTTCATGGTGAAACGGACACGGCGCCCACAGATCGCCCTTGCCCTGATTTGACTTGCGCGCATCCCACGTGACTTTTCGCCCGACGACCTGACTAAGGCTGAGACGGGTGCGCAATTCATCAAGGAAACCTGGGGGCAGACTCATAGTGTCTATATTGTGCGGCGATAGGTCGGGATTTCAAGTCTCAGTTCGTGGCATTCTGGGTCAGATTTTGAATTCTGTCCCAATTGTCGATGCACTGCTGTTCTGACACTGCGCCCAAATCAACGTCTTTCAAATCGCGACGACGCTGGTCGTAAATCCAATCAACCAAAGCCGGCATGGCCTGTTCCATCGTTTTGGGCCAGCTGGGATTCGCCTCCATCAAGCCAGGCACGACGTCATCTTTTGGGACCCTGTTCAAACGAGCCGTTTGAATTGCGCCAACGACGCGGGCCTGAAAGGAACAACTTTCGGCAGCTGATTTAGCAAAGACAGGCGCCGCAGAAAAAGTAAGCGCACAAACAACAGCAATACGGGTCAGCATAAAGGCCTCTTTCTTAGAATCAGTTAGCAAAGTCTATCTGCGCGAAGCTATGCTTTCCATCGCTGTCTCAAGATCATGCTGTAACGTCTTCGCCATTGATCGGAAAACCATCACCAAAAACGTGTTTTTTCCAGTTCTCGTTATCGATGCGTTCATATGCTGAACAAGACTGCGCATAGTGTGCCCCATCTTGAAAGTGTTGGATCGAACGTCAACGGGCACAAGCCGCGCCAACACGTCTTCGGCCCCCTCTCCCTCAAGAACCAAACACGTCCAAGCGTCTGACTGGTCAGTCAGAGCCGCATGCTGCGCCAGCGCATTGTCTGGAACCGGGCCAACCAACAGCGCCATGTCATAGCCAATCCAAATCGCGCGTGCGCCTTCTCGGCCTGTTGCCCTGTTTGGTTTTGGGAATGTCATTCCATGGACATCCTTCAGGACCAAGGATGATGCATCATACGCCCCTTGATACGGCGCAATCGACGTAAAGTGGCCCAGATCGACTTCTTTCAAAGTGACGCTGCCAACCGTCTTAGGTGCCACCCCCTTCAACGGCGATATCGCGACAAGATCAACCACGCGCGCGGCCTCCTTCAGGATCAAAGAACACAGGAGAACAGATTTCGACTTGGGTATCGAGTTCGCGCAAATGATCGACCATGCGCATGGTTTCACCAACCCGTTTCATCCCGCCTTGTATAAAGCCAAGCCCGATGAAATGACCAAGCGTCGGGGAAAACGCAACGGACGTAATATAGCCCTGATCGTTTAGCCGTGTTGCGTCCTCACCCGCATTGAACACATGCGCGCCTGCGGACAGCTGCTTCACCGCTCCAACCGGCTTGAAACCCACCAATCGCTCGCGATCTTCTTCGTTCAACCCAACACGCGCCGCCATCGTCTTGCCTATGCAATCCTTTTTGCCGGAAATCATGCGTTCCATCCCGATATCAAAGGCGGTCACGCGTCCATGAATTTCCGCATGTGTGACAAAGCCTTTTTCGATCCGCAGCACATTCAGCGCTTCCATACCGTAAGGGCCACCACCCAAACGTTCCGCATGTGTCACCAGATGCTTGAACAGGCTTTCGCCAAACCGTGACGGAACCGCAATTTCGTAAGCATGCTCACCTGAGAATGAAATCCTAAACAGCCGTCCTTTCACACCGCCAATCGATACATCGCCACAAGCCATGAACGGCCATGTTTCGTTATCGATGGAGTCATCCAAAAGCTCATTCAACACTTCACGCGCCTTTGGCCCGGCAACGGCGAGTTGCGCCCATTGTTCGGTGACGGACATAAGGCGTACGTCCCATTCGGGATGCAGCATTTGGGTGATGAATTCCAAGTGACGCATGACCAATCCCGCCGCAGCGGTTGTTGTAGTCATTACAAAGCGCTGATCGCTTAACCGTGCCGTCGTGCCATCATCCAATACATGCCCGTCTTCGCGCAACATCAGACCATAGCGGACACGCCCAACTTTTAGTGTCGAGAACATGTTCGTATAGGCAAAGTCCAACAGTTTTGCCGCGTCAGGCCCTTGGATGTCGATTTTGCCAAGGGTCGACACATCACACACACCGACAGAATTGCGCACATAGCCAATTTCGCGGTCGCAGGATTGGCGCCACGTCGTTTCGCCATTCAGCGGGAAATAGCTCGGACGATACCAAAGCCCTGCTTCGATCATCGGTGCTTTTCGATTTACGCTTTCTGCATGGCTGGTTGTAAAACGTTGCGGGGCAAAGCCCTCGCCTTGCGCCCCAGCACCCAAAGCCGCAATCGCGACAGGTGAATAAGGAGGTCGAAACGTTGTGGTGCCGGTTTCTGGAATGCCTCGTCCCGTGGCATCCGCCAGAATTGCCAAGGCCGTGACGTTCGAATTCTTACCCTGATCCGTTGCCATCCCTTGCGTCGTGTAACGCTTCATATGTTCGACAGATCGGAAATTTTCAGTCGCGGCCTGTTTTATGTCCTTAACTGTCACATCATTCTGGAAATCTAACCAAGCACGACCGCGTCCACCAACAGCCCATTTCGGCGTCGGATGGCACGCATTGTTTTCCGCTTCGGGAATTGCAGGAGCATCTGCAGCCAAACCAAGAGCGTCTAACGCAGCAATCGCGGCATTCGCTCCTTCCGTCAGACATGCGAAGGTCGACATCGACCCATTGCAGGCCCCAACTGCCACAAGGTTCGGAATTGCGTCTGTCGCCGGGACAAAGCTGGCCAGATCGTCACGCCACACTGGGCGTCCATTCATATGGCACGTTAGATGCACGCTTGGGTTCCAGCCACCGGAAACACCCAAGCAATCTGTCGCAATGCGTTCGATCCCGGATTGGGTTTGCACTGTAATGCTTTCCAGCCCTTTGCGGCCACCGGTGTTTGTAATTTCGCCCCCGGCAATCACCCGGTAATCACCCAAAGCTTTTGCATCTGGTCGGCTATCAACGACGGCGGGAACGTAAACGCCAGCAGCCATCAAATCGACAGCGGTGCGATGTGCATCATCATTGTTGGTGAACAACGTCACCTTGCGCCCAGCGCTGACACCCCATCGATTAAGGTATGAGCGGATCGCACCCGCCTGCATGATGCCCGGACGGTCGTTATTTCGAAACGCAATGTGCCGTTCGATAGCGCCCGCAGCCAAAATCGTACGCTTTGCAACGATACGCCAAAACGTCTCACGTGGCAGTTTGGTTGTCTTTGGTTGCATGTGATGTGCAACGCGTTCGACCGCGCCGTAAGTCCCGCCATCATGCGCACCAGTGATTGTCGTTCGTGGCATCATCCGCACATTGGGCAATGCCTCAAGTTCGGCAATCACCGTTGCGGCCCATTCAGTTCCAGTTTGACCACCGATGCCATGAGATTCAGAATTCAAACGGCCACCAAAGCGAAAATCTTCATCCGCCAATAAGACATCCGCACCGGCCCGTCCGGCCGTAAGTGCAGCCATCAATCCGGCAGGCCCCGCACCAATGACCAACACGTCACAAAAGGCATAGCCCTTTTCATAGGTCTCTGTGACAGCTTGCCCGCTTAGGCGGCCCAAACCTGCTGCGCGCCGGATGACAGGTTCGTAAACCTTTTCCCAAAACGTCTTTGGCCACATGAACGTTTTATAATAAAATCCCGCGCCCAAGACTGATGCACCAAGGTCATTGACGGCCATCACGTCACATCCGACAGAAGGCCACGCATTTTGCGATCTTGCGTCCAAATCCGCGTGAATTTCTTGTACCGTCGCACGTATGTTGGGGTCCTGTTTCGCGCCCTTGCCGATTGTCACAAGCGCATTTGGCTCTTCGCTTCCCGCGCTCCAAACACCGCGTGGCCGATGGTATTTAAACGAGCGACCCACCAACCGAATGTCATTGGCCAACAGTGCCGAGGCAAGCGTGTCGCCATGAAACCCCTTGTATTCAACGCCGTTGAACCGGAATTTGACTGGCTTGGCCCTGTCGATCTGCCCTTTGTTCGCAATTCTCACGGCGTCACCGCCTCTTTGGCCAACCGCACAGACTCAATGTCATGCGTCACAGTGTTTCGCGTCACGATAACCCAAGCACCACAACCTGCGTCATGGCTCCATAATTCGTCCAAAAGGCCTGCTGGGTTTTCGCGCAGATGTACATAATTTGCCCATGCCTTGTCACCCGCATCGGGATCAGGCCGTTGCAACGCAGCGCCCATGTAATAAAATTCTCGACGATCGCGATCACCGCAATTGGGACATGGTATTCTCATCGGTTCATACCCCGAGCATGGCCAATCATTTGTGCTGCTTTAAAAGGTTGGAATTCCATTTCGCAGCCTCCTTAATGCAAATTATGCTGCGACCCGGTCGCTTCTTCATCCATCAGACCGCGCCCTGTTTCGAAACGATCCATCCGGTGGTGTTCAGCTGCCGGATGCGGTTTGTCCGTTGCGATCAAATGCGCAAAACAATTGCCTGACCCCGGAGTCGCTTTGAAACCGCCATAACACCACCCATAATTCAGATAGAGCCCATCGATGCCCGGCGCACGATCTATGACAAATGACCCATCCGGCGTCATATCCATGATGCCGCCCCAAGATCGCAATATTTTTGCCTTCCCGATCATCGGCATCAAGGTCATCGCCGCCTCAGAGACATGTTCGACCATTGGAAGATTTCCTCGCGCTGCATAGCTTGAGTAGAAATCGATATCGCCGCCAAAGACCAATCCACCTTTGTCGGATTGACTGATATAGAAATGTCCCATCCCGAACGAGATCACGTGGTCGATGCACGGCTTCAGTCCTTCGGTGACAAAAGCTTGCAACACATGGCTTTCGACAGGAAGACGCAGACCGGCCATCTCAGCAACTTGGCTGGAGCGCCCTGCGACAACCATCGCAACTTTTTTGGCCCGGATCGCGCCGCGGCTGGTCTGCACGCCAGTGACACGACCATCCGCAATATCGATGCCTGTCACTTCGCAATTTTGGATCAGGTCAACACCCCGTTCGCTTGCTGATCGCGCAAACCCCCACGCCACAGCGTCATGCCGCGCAGTCCCACCACGTGGGTGGAACAACCCACCATAGATCGGAAACCGGACTTGGTCGAAATCAAGATAGGGAAGCATTTTGCGAACACCATCAGTGTCCAAGAGGATCGCGTCATCGCCTTGGTTGATCATCGCATTGCCACGACGTGCAAAAGCGTCCCGCTGACCGTCCGAGTGGAATAGATTGATAATGCCACGCTGCGAATGCATGACATTGTAATTCAGATCCTCTTCCAACCCTTCCCAGAGCTTTAAGGAATGCGAATAGAATTCCGAATTTCCGGGCAACCCGTAATTGGCCCTGACAATCGTGGTGTTCCGACCGACATTCCCGCCACCCAGATATCCACGCTCCAACACGGCGACATTGGTCAGCTTATGCTGTTTCGCCAAATAATGCGCCGTGGCCAGACCGTGCCCGCCACCGCCAATAATCAGGATGTCGTATTCGGCCTTAGGTTCGGGATCACGCCAATGAGGTTTCCACCCCTTGTTCCCAGTCAGTCCTTCCTTGAGAACGCGTAAGCCGGAAAAACGCATATTGCCCCCTAATTCGCGGCGAACATCGTCGCATCGAACAATGAGTAACAAGCGGCTCCGACAAAGCCAGCCCTTTTTCGACAAAAGCAGGCAATTTGCGACCAAATGCGTCGCGCGCATCTCCGGCGGTGCCCACTATGACAACGCCGAAGACAAGATTTCACCTTCTAGAGGCCCTTAGCGCGGTAACTTGCTGCAACTTTCCCGATGGACACCAGATAGGCCGCAGTCCGCAGATCCTGTACATCGCCGCGTTCGTGCCAGACGCTTGCCATTGACTGATAAGCAATGCGCATTGTGTCATCCAAACCCGACCGTACAAGTTCCAGCTCACCCGCACCGCGCAAATATTTCTGCTTGAAGTCCGGGCTAAGTTGCCAGCCAACACCAGCGTCGGAACTCAGACGTTCCAATTCGTCGATGATCAGTTGGTGACGCGCTTCTTCTTGCCGGCGTTGCATGCGTCCAAATCGAATATGGCTCAGGTTTTTGACCCATTCGAAATACGACACTGTCACACCGCCAGCATTTGCATACATATCCGGGATGATCACCGTACCCTTTTCCCGCAGAATGTCGTCAGCTCCGGCAGTTACAGGACCATTCGCTGCTTCAATGATGACAGGAGCTTTAATACGGGCGGCATTGCCAAGATTGATAACCCCTTCTAGGGCCGCAGGTATGAGAATGTCGCATTCTTCCTCAAGAACATCTGCGCCTTCTGCCTTGTGGGCCGCGTCCGGGAACCCTGAGACACCACCATGTTTGACGATCCAATTGCGCACAGCGTCGACGTCCAAACCCTTTGCATTATACAAAGCGCCATCTCGTTCGATAATGCCGACAACCGAACACCCGTCTTCTTCCGACAAGAACTTGGCCGCGTGATATCCCACATTGCCCAAACCCTGCACGATAACGCTTTTGCCGTCCAACGACCCTGTTAGACCGGATTTCTTTACACCATCCTTGTCGCGAAAGAACTCACGAAGCGCGTATTGAACGCCTCTTCCTGTCGCTTCAACTCGGCCAGCGATACCACCAGCGTTCAATGGTTTGCCAGTGACGCACGCGCGACCGTTGATGTCGGTTGTGTTCATCCGCATGTATTGATCAGCCATCCAGGCCATCTCGCGTTCGCCTGTTCCCATATCGGGTGCCGGAACGTTCTGGGCGGGATTAATTAGGTCTCGTTTTATCAATTCATATGCGAAACGCCGTGTGATTGTCTCAAGTTCGGCTTCGTCGTATTCACGCGGATCGATACACAGCCCGCCTTTCGACCCACCAAAGGGCGCTTCGACCAAAGAACATTTATAGGTCATCAAGGCTGCCAAAGCTTCGACTTCGTCTTGATTTACCGAAGGTGCATAACGGATTCCACCTTTCACCGGCTCCATATGCTCAGAGTGAACCGAACGATATCCCGTGAAAGTCTGAAGCTGACCACGCAACCGAACACCAAACCGCACGGTATAGGTTGCGTTGCACACTCTAATCTTTTCTTCGAGACCCGGCGGCAGATCCATCAATGCCACCGCCCGGTTAAACATGAGATCAACACTTTCACGGAAACTTGGTTCGTTGACTGCCGTCATGGCTTAGTCCCTCCTTTTCACAAGCGAATCGTACTGCAACAATCGCTGGACTAAGTGTATGACCACCAGCTTAAGACATGCGAGTGAAATCACTGTTTTTTCGTTTCTGCACAAATGCGCCATAGTGGAAAGTGTTAACGGTCCTTTTGACCCTGAAACAGTGAGTCCCTTCTAAACGCATTAAATTGGTCGAGTGATTCAAGTTTTTCAAAATGTGGCGACATTATAGATCTGGGCGAAAACAATAAAATTGAACTAACGATTACTGTTTCCAACGATTCCGAAAGAGCACGCAAATTTCGCCACCACGCCCAATTCCGAACACATTCCCAAGGTTAAAGAATTACAAGTTATTGGGCGTGTGGGGCGCCAGTTGGGAGTAAAGGTTCGTTATGCTCACCTATTTTCAAAAAAGGGGCGAAAGCTCTGCGCTTGCCCTTGCCTCCGGCCTTCAACGCCGCCTGACCTTCGCTCGAAGTTTCGCGCGGGACGATGAAGGTGTGATGACCTACTTCGCGTTGTGCATGTTGCTGATGATGCTTCTTGTTGGAGGCATCGGTATTGACTTGATGCGCAACGAGCTCGAGCGGTCCAAACTTCAGGCAACACTTGATCGCGCCGTCCTCGCGGCTGCGGATTTGGAACAGACGCTTTCCCCGACCGACGTTGTCACTGACTACTTTGACAAAGCGGGCATGGCCGACCATTTGGCCACCGTCACAGTAAATGATGGTCTGAACTTCCGCACCGTGCAAGCAAACGCTTCGACGACAAGTCCGACACGCTTTATGAAGTTTGTCGGTGTTGACGATTTGCCTGTTCCTGCAGTCGGGACTGCGGAAGAACGCGTGAATGCGGTCGAAATCTCAGTTGTTCTCGATATCTCGGGCTCGATGGGATCGAACAACAAAATGGGCAACCTGCAGGACGCGGCAAAAACTTTCGTAGACACGGTTATCAAGCCTGAAAACCAAGATTTGATTTCGATGTCCATAGTACCATACACGGCGCAAGTGAATGCTGGCTCCGAAATCTTTGACCAGCTCAATGCCACTCGCGTTCACAGCTTTTCCGAATGCGTTGACTTTGATCAGTCAGATTTCAGTTCGACATCTATCAGTTTGTCGAAAAACTATGAGCAAATGCAACACTTTGAAGCCGGGTACAGTTGGTCTTATCCAATTGGCAACCCTGGATGCCCACAACAGAGCTACGAAGAAATTCAAGCCTTTTCTCAAGATGCAACAGCCTTGAAAAGCACGATTGACGAGTACACTCCTCGTGCAAACACAGCCATCCATCTAGGTATGAAATGGGGTGTGGCGATGGTTGACCCAAGCTTCCGTCCCATTACTGCTGCGTTGACGTCGTCCGGCGACGCCGATCCTACATTCGCAAATCGACCTGTGGACTATAGCGACACAACCACACTGAAAACGGTCATCTTGATGACTGATGGTCAGAACGTCAGCACATATCGCATTCAGCCTCGGTACTATGCGCAAAACAGCCACTATGTGCATTGGAGCCGTTACCCATTGTTCTGGTACTTGAACAACTACGTTGGCGGTAGCTGGAACGATTGGCGGTACTTGAAATATTCCTCTTCGCAAGCGGACACCATGTTGTCCAACATCTGTTCTGCTGCGAAAACAGAAGGGATTGTGATCTGGTCCATTGGCTTTGAGGTTACGGATTTCTCTGCCGGTATCATGCGAGATTGCGCATCTTCACCCAGCCACTTCTTCCGCGTGGAAGGTGTTGAAATCAGCGATGCTTTTGAAGCTATTGCGAAACAAATCAACCAGCTGAGGCTGACCCAATGATCGAACGTACGAGTAAGTTTCTTCGCCAGTTTGGGCGCAATGAAGACGGCCAGATGGTCATTGAATTCGCCCTTGCTATCCCTCTTGTTTTCACCTTGTTCCTAACCTCGATCGAACTGGGTATCTATTCTGTTCGCCAGATGTTTCTGGAACGTGGAATGGACATGACAGTTCGCGATATTCGCCTAGGAACCGGTCAGAACCTGTCGCACACGCAGATCAAGCAAAACATTTGCTCATACGCGGGCTTTCTTCCTGACTGCGATTCAACGTTGCGCCTTGAAATGACGTCGCTTGATCCACGTTCATTCGATTCTTCGCTGTATGGATCGGCTGATTGTGTGGATGTTTCGCAGCCGGTCACGCCCCTACGTGCATTTGTACATGGTAACAGCCACGAACTGATGGTTCTGCGTGCATGTTACATGTTCAAACCTGTCTTCCCGTCAACTGGGCTGGGCTACGCCTATGCCAAAGACGGCTCAGGGCGTTCGGCAATGTTCTCGACGTCAGCCTTTGTTCAGGAGCCACGGTAATGGTTAAGCACATCAAACGCGCGGTCCATGCATTCCGCAAGGACGAAACGGGCTCGATTGCCATCGAAACCATGTTGATTATCCCAGCACTCTTTTGGGCATATTTGGCAATGTTCGCGATATTTGACTCGTACCGCCATCACGCAATCAACCAAAAAGCGGCTTACACAATCGGTGATCTGGTTTCTCGCGAAACAACGCCAATTGACGTCGACTATATGACTGGAATGCGTGATCTTCTAAAATATCTCTCGCGTACAGCAAATACGAGCGATGTTTCCATTCGGATTTCATCTTTGCAATATGATGAAACACAAGACATCTACAAACGCGAATGGTCGGAAGTTCAAGGTGGACTTGTCCAACCTTTGTCAAGTGGGTCGACTGACAATTGGCATGCACGTTTGCCAATCTTGCCAGACAAAGAACGTATCACTGTCGTTGAAACATTCGTAAACTACGATGCTCCATTCAACACAGGCCTATCGGACCGTACAATCCAGAACTTTGTGTTTACACGTCCTCGGTATGCGCCTTGCGTCTTGTTTGACGACGGCAGCCTGACGTCCTGCTAAATTTGGTTGTCACGCTCAGCAATCATGGCCGATAGTATTTCGGCCATGAACTTTGTCTGAGGGGCGGCAGTTATACCACCAATACCAACGCGGCGCCCATTGCGCCACCAAAGCCCCGGCGCCCAAACGCGCGGGGCTTTTGTTTTGCACGTGATCAAAAATCCGTTTGACGGTTTGAACGCGAATGTGCCCTTGTCTATCGACTGAATGTTGCTGACTTCTGCCAGAATGCGCCCCGAACTGTCTTTGACACCTGTCTTCGTCAGTTCGATCCGCAATCCGGTCGAACGTCGCATAAGTTCTGCCAAATAAATTGTGCCAGCGCCGATCGCCAACAGTAGGACCTGCCACCCAAAAGCATGGTCCTCAGACAGTGTCAGGTAGAACACAAGCAACCCTAGCCCCCAAAGCGAAGCTAAACCAAGAACACGTCGCCCCAAAGACGGATGAACCACCGCAAGGATTTCTTCGCTGTTTTCTGACATGTCACACCCCATCATTGGAAAGGGCACCTAAGCCAGCCAGCCGCATTCGGCAAGGCTTCACCGCTTAACAACCACCTCGTATCCGAGTTCTTCTGGTTCATCATCCGTCATTTCAGGCGGAAAACCGGTGGTAGTGACATCCAGACCTGTCGCATCTTCAAGCCGTTTGATGATGTTAGGTGACAATTCCCGAGGGCCATATCGATCAATCCCGTCTTGAAAAATTTTGATCAAAAGCGGGTTCAAATCCAATGCGACGCCTGCCCGATCTGCAACGTCTTGAAACAAACCGATGTCCTTGGCCACAAGGTCCATCGTGAAATTGATATCCCGACTGCCATTCAAAATAACCTGACTTTCGGTTTCGTGGACAAAAGAGGTGCCTGAACTGATCGCCATTGCTTCATAGGCGACCCCCAAATCCATCCCCGCACCTTTTGCTACGGTCAACGCTTCGACACAGCTGATCAAATTGGCCGTGGCAAGAAAATTCGTAAGGACCTTCAACACAGACGCAGACCCCAACGGCCCCGTATGCAACACCCGCCGCCCCATGGTCGTCAGCAACGGAAGGATACGTTCGAACGTATCGCGATCACATCCAGCAAATATGCTGATGTTCCCAGTGTCGGCCCGATGGCATCCACCGGACACCGGACAATCCACCGCTGCTCCGCCTTTTTCTGCGACCAGCCCGCTGATCCTTTTGACTTCTGCTTCGTCCGTTGTGGACATTTCCATCCAAATCTTGCCTGGCCCCATTTCCGGCAGCATTTGCTCCATAACTGCAGCAGAAGCCACCGGGCTGGGCAGACACGTAATCACGGCATCACAATTTCGCATCATCGCGGCCGGTGAACGGCCATCGCTTGCGCCATCCGACACCTTGGCCGCAACAAAATCTGCGTTCAGGTCATGAACCTCAACATCGAATCCGTTTCTGATCAAACTGCCGGACAGTTTGCCCCCGACATTGCCCAACCCAATAAAACCAACCCGCATGACTGTCCTCCCTGCGTTTCAGCCACGCTGCCTCGCCGTTGGAATGCTGTCCATCCAGAATCCGACACAAACGTCGTATCAGGCTGATCCTTTCGGCGCGTAAGTCGCATCAAGTCGAGACATCAAATAATCTGCGGCACGGATAGGCGGGTATTTCGGCGCACCAGTGCCCGGCAACGCCGCAACAATGGTATCGGGATTGGCTTCGATAAACATCGCAACAGACCGCCGACGCCGTTTAGGCGGCAGCACCCTATGGGGCGTGGACACATATATATCATTCGTCCACCGCATAAGGCAGTCGCCAATATTGACGATAAACGCGCCTTTGACAAAAGGTACATCCATCCAATCCCCCCCTCGTGGACAAACCTGCAACCCCGGCTCACCGTCCGTCATCAAAAGTGTAATTGCGCCATAATCGGTATGCGCGCCTGCTCCGATCTCGTTCTTTGCACCGGTTGCAGGCGGATAGCTCAACAAACGAAGCGCCGCCAATGGGTCCTTAAAAGCGGAAACAAAATGCTGTTCTGCAATTCCAAGATCCTGTGCAAACGCGCGATGAATGGCGATACCAAGGTCAAGTGCCGCATCATAATAACCAAGCATTACGTTTCTGAAATCGGGAATATCTGGCCACTGGTTAGCGCCCCTAAATGGCTCATTTGCACGCACGCGAGGATCGTCCAAAGGCAGATCAAGTCCAATGTTGAATGTTTCCTTGGTATCGATCTGCGGACTTGTCTCGTCCAAGCTTTCGTCACCTTGTTTTGCCCACCCCCGAAAATGAGGGGTATTCAGAATTGAAACCTGCGCCTTTTCGGCCTCTGGCAAAGTAAAAAACTGATCTGCTTTTTCAAAGACTTGCGTCAACAACACCTCGGGGACCGAGTGATTTTTTAAAAGAAAAAACCCGGTATCGCGGCATGCTTTCCCAAGTGCTGCAACAAAACGATCTTGATCACGTTCGAATTCGGTCCAGTCCAACACCGGTATCATAACCATCGCCTTTGCATGTTTCCCCGCACAAGCCTCGTTCACCCAAATCTGGCGCAATACTACTCTGAGCTTGGGTCATCTAGAACAAGCTCTTCAAGCTGAGCCGCGGCGCTAATCAGCCGAGGCAAGTGCACCTTCAAACCTTCAATCCCACTGCGTTGCAGCGGCGCGTGGATCGACAACGTTGTCAGCAATCTGTTCTGGTCATCACGTATTGGAACGGCGAGTGCGGCCATTCCGTCCATGAATTCCTGATTGTCCGTTGAATAACCTCGTTCTTTGATCACAGTCAGTTCTGTGCGCAAAGCAACCGGGTCGGTTTCTGTCTTCTCGGTTCGCCTTTCCAGATCGAATGCTTGCAACAATCTTGCCAGCTTGTCGGCCCGAAGAGACGACAAATACATCTTGCCGCTTGCCGTACAGTGAAATGGAACTTGGGTGCCGACTGGCAATTGAATGCGCAACGGCCAATGCGTTTCCACCCGGTCCAGATAGATCATACCATAGCGTCCGGGCGCCGCGAGGTTACAGGTTTCACCGACGTCTTCGGCCAGCGCCTTCATGATCATCAATCGTTCTGTTCGGATGCGTTGGGACGACAGCGTATTCGTCGACAAACTGCGCAATCTTTTCCCCGGACCGAATGATCGCCCATCTACGTCACGTTGCAAAAACCCTTCCGCTTCGGCGGTTAACAACAACCGATGCATGGTGGGCTTCGGTAAATCCAACGCCGCGCTCAAGGCAGCAGGTGAAACCGGAATTCCTTGGCGGGCCACCTCTTCGATCAAAAGAAGCAGCCTCAAGTTCGTTGGAATTTGTTCTTTTGACTCACTCATATGAACATCGGATGTGTTTCAACCTTATCTATCCGGCAGCAGATATAGTGCCAATTCCGGTGTCAGTGCTACGAATATCCATATCGTCAGCAAAGAGGCCAGATACATAGTCGAATACCGCAAGAGCCGGAAGTATGGAACACCAGTCACCCCTGATGCCACGTATAGGTTCAATCCATACGGTGGTGTGATGAAACCGATTGACGCCCCGACCAGAAAGATAACCGAGAAATGGATCGGATCAACGCCGACGCTCGCTGCAATTGGTGCGAGAATAGGCGCAAGTATGATCGTTACAGGCAACGATTCCAGTATCATACCTGCGACAAAAACCATCGCCATGGACGTGAACAAAACCGGATAATACCCGCCCATAGAAGTCACGAAATTGCCGATGACTTCTTGCGCTCCAAGCAGTGACAAAATCTGCTGCATCACAACGGACACAGCGATCAGAGGTGCCAAAATTCCTGAAATCTGTGCCGAGCGCACTACGATTGATGGAATATCCGGGAACCTGAACCCTTCGACAACAAACATCGACGAAACCGATTTATCCTGAACCGGTGTGTCCACGTCCATTCCCATGATTTTGTTCAATGGAAAACTGATCAGGCCGATGATGATACAAAAGCCAACCGTAACGCCCGCCGCTTCGGTTGGTGAGAATTTTCCAGTGTAGATGCCCCACAGTACCAAACCGATCGCAAAGAACCCAAGCCAAGCCCCGATCGCCGTTTTGAAAACCCGCGAGAAGGACAGTTTAATTAGATGCCCCCAACCGTTAATGGTGCAAATGATAAAGCACGCCAACATCATGGCGAGCACCATCAAAGATCCCGGTATGATGCCCGCGATGAACAAATCCGAAATCGGCAGGTTCATCAAAAATCCGTAGACGATGAAAATGATGGAGGGGGGGATAATGATCCCGACAGTCCCGCCAGCCGCTGCGGTTGCCGCAGAAAAGCGTTCGTCATACCCGCCTTTGACCATTTCTGGATGCAGCATCGAACCAATTGTCGCGGTTGTTGCTGAATTTGAACCGGAAATCGCCGCGAACAACCCACAGGCCCCAAGTGATGCCATGGCCAATCCCCCACGCAACCACCCTAAACAAGCGTATGCAAAATCGGATAAACGCTTGGCTATCCCAGATTTATTGATGAGATCGCCCGTCAAGATAAATAGCGGCATTGCCATCAACGCGAAACCGTCTTTGAAGACGTTCAGCATTTCCGCGCCTGTGTTATCCAGCGTCAAATCCAACACAAAGCTGCATCCTACGACCCAATAGAAAATGATCAAGAGCACAGGCGTGCCCATCATGAACAAAAAGGTCATTGCCAGTGAGATGATCGTAATCCACGTTCCATCAGACATTAGGAATCTCCTCCGATTACGGCCTGCTCAACCATCGGATCATCGCTTTGGAATTTACCAAAGTCTTCGACAATGTTTTCGATGGCGCGTGTTGCGAGTAAGATGAAACACAGTGGCATCGTGATGATGAACCACCATCGCATGACATCATCTGTTCCAAGAACGATTGCAAAGTTGTCATAGGTGTTCACGGTCACGCGTGCCGTCGTAGTGACTGCAATGATGCAAAAAATCAGCCACAAAACATTGTCGAACGTCAGCCAAAAAAGCTGTCCTTTTCGGCTAAGTTTTGTTCGGAATTCGGAAAAGCTTAGATGTGTGCGAAGGCGAATATTAAATGCACATCCATACCAAGCCATCATCATGAAAAGCAGCGGTGGGATTGTCGTCGACCATGGCACTTGCACGGAAAACACAAAACGCTGGATCACTCCGATAAAAATAATCGCGGCCATTATGATATAGCAATAGACGACGATGGTTCGTTCGGGTGATCGCTCAAGCAAAATCAACAAGACAGGGATAAGAACAATCAACAGTCGATGATTGTCCCCGGTGATACTCTTCAAAAATTCGGCAATCGGTTCCAGGAAAGCCGCAAAAAGGCCGATTGTCAGGACCAGTGCGATGATCGCATGAGTGTACCGGGTCACGGAAAAACCAAGCTTTTGTTCCAGACCACTTGCCAGTTTCTCGCGATATAAAAAGAGCATCGCCCCGATCAAAGTCATCGGTCCAAACACCAGCCACGCTGCATCTGAACGGTATGCTTTCACGACCTTAAAGTTGATGTCGCCGCTCATCGTTGCACTGACGATGGTAACCATGTCTGACCAGACTGACATTTGGCACCCCTCCCTAGATTACGTCCTGTATCTTATCCTGCGACGCGCTTTTCGCGCTTTTCCTCAGAAAAATGCCGGCCCCAACGATAGGAGCCGGCCAAGTTCATACTGTCATGGATTAAGATTTCCACCAACGACGGGGTTCAACATTTTCAGGCAACGTGTTCGCATCGATTGTGCGCACTTCGTCATAGATTTCCTGATACGTGTCTGCTCCGCCTTGCCAGCCATTGATCCGCTCGCGCCATTCTTCCCACAATTGTGGTTGGAATTCTGGCGAACACATCTCTTCTGCTTTCTTCAATTCTGCATCAGACAAGAACGCATTGCGCACATTGTTCTTGGCAAAAATTGTATCTGGCAATTGAGGATCAGACAGGCCGACGGTTTTGACCAAGGCGGCTTCGTTTGCGGCCTGCACATGCGTTTGCGCCCAATAGGACGATTCCATCACAGCGTCTTGCAGCTCTCCACCTAGACCATCAAACACTTCGGCTGACATGGCCGTGTGTTCCGTGCCGCAGAAGAAATTCAGATGAACTGATTGCGACACAACAGGTGACATGTTGGCGTATGCAACGGCCGAAGCCCATGTTTCCGCGCCATCGATCAATCCTTGTTTCAGGCCATCAAGGGTTTCTTCCCAAGCGATCGGCACAGGATTCAAATTCAACGCGGTCATCGCGATGCGTCCCAACTGTGTGCCAGTCACACGGTTCTTTGTGCCGAAAAGCTGTTCGACAGACGTGACTGTTGGCTTGTCTTCCCATGCAAGACCCAACTGAATCCCGCGCAGCTCTGCATGGCTGAACAAGAATTTCAGACCGTGGCGCCGTTCATAGGGTTCGCGCAACAATGCTTGTGACTTGGGTGAGTACAAAAAGTGATACTGATCCGCACGATTACGGAACATGTACGCGTAATCCAAAACGTTAAGGTAGGGCGCGCCGCCAGCAGAGTTCTGTGTGGACGCCGCATAGATATCCACGATCCCTTGTTGAGTTTTCTCAACACAAGAAACCTGACCACAGATTTGGTTGTTACCAATAAATTCAACTCGAATTTCGCCGTCTGTGCGGCTTTCCAAGTCGCGCGCAAATTCCAAAGCACCAGCACGTTCAATCAACAGATTCTGTGGATTGAATCCGGCTGCGCCAAATTTCAAAGTGTACTTTGCTTCCTTGGCAAAGCGCTTGTCATAGGTTGATTCCGCAGCCTTGGCGAGATTCCCTGCCGTCATGGCACCACCAAACGTCCCTGCGGCCAACAGGGTCGAACTCATACCGTAAGTCCCTGCTATTCTAAAGAAATCTCTCCGTGATACTCCACGAATTCGATTGTATAATCCCATTGCTACCTCCCGATTAAGCATATTTTGAGACAAATAGTTTCAAAAAATACTAGATCAGGTTGTTCATTTTGCATAGGTTTTTTTAAAACGGAGGACTTTTCGGGTGGAAGCAGACTTTTTGGTAATAGGCGCAGGCTCTGCGGGATGCGTGTTAGCCAACCGGTTAAGCGCAGATCCAAACGTCAAGGTTATCCTGCTTGAAGCTGGGCCAGAGGACCGTAATCCGTGGATTCACATTCCCGTTGGATATTTCAAAACGATGCACAATCCGGTTGTGGATTGGTGTTACAAAACCGAACCGGATCCTGGTTTGAATGGGCGCACAATCGACTGGCCACGGGGCAAAGTTCTTGGCGGGTCGTCTTCGATCAACGGCCTTCTTTATGTGCGCGGCCAACCCGAAGATTATGATCGGTGGCGCCAAATGGGCAACACCGGCTGGGGTTGGGACGACGTTTTGCCATTGTTCAAAAGGGCGGAAAGTAATGAACGTGGTGCGGACGATTTTCACGGGGACAATGGACCACTTGCGGTTTCCGACATTCGCATGCATCGACCGATTTGCGATGCATGGGTTGCCGCAGCTCAAGCGGCTGGCTACCCATTCAATCCTGATTACAACGGCGCGTCTCAGGAAGGTGTCGGATATTTCCAACTAACCACGAAAAAAGGGCGCAGATGCAGCGCCGCTGTCGCGTATCTCAAACCTGCGCGTCACCGCGACAATTTGGAAATTGTCACCAATGCACAAGTCACGCGGATCAAGTTAGAGGGCAAAAAGGTGATCGGCATCGAGTATCGCGACAAAGCGGGACAAACTCGAACCATTCGCGTCAATCGTGAAGTTATCTTATCTGGTGGGTCCATTAACTCGCCTCAAGTCCTTATGCTGTCTGGCATTGGCGATGCCGAACACCTCAAGGCCAATGGCATCGATCCCATTCATCATCTGCCGGGTGTTGGTAAAAACCTGCAAGATCACCTTCAGGCTAGGCTTGTCTATAAATGCAAAGACCCGACCCTAAATGATGAGGTCAGAAGCATCTATGATCAGGCACGGATCGCATTGAAATACGCCCTTTTCCGTTCCGGACCGATGACGATGGCCGCAAGTTTGGCCACAGGTTTCATGAAGACGCGGCCAGACGTTGCATCACCAGACATACAGTTTCATGTTCAACCTTGGTCTGCGGACAGTCCCGGCGAAGGCGTCCACCCTTTTTCGGCCTTTACGATGTCAGTTTGCCAACTGCGTCCGGAAAGCCGTGGGGAAATCCAATTGAATGGCCCGGTCCCAACGACCTATCCAAAAATCATCCCACGATATCTGTCCACAGAAACGGATTGCCAAACAATCACTGAAGGCGTGCGCATCGCCCGAACAATCGCACAACACGCACCGTTGTCTTCCAAAATCGCCAGCGCATTCCGTCCTGATACATCGCTGAACCTCGATGACGATGCAGGAACATTGGACTGGGCACGCAACAACAGTGTCTCAATCTATCATCCGACGGGGACCTGCAAAATGGGATCTGACCCTAGCGCTGTTGTTGGCGCTGATTTAAAGGTACATGGAATAGAAGGATTAAGGGTTGCTGATTGTTCAATCATGCCCGAGATCGTTTCTGGCAACACCAACGCGCCAGCCATTATGATAGGTGAAAAAGCATCTGACCTGATCCTCGCAAAGGGTTAAGATGCTCGAACCTGTTGACCCAAAAAGGGAATGAACCTGTGTCTCATGTCTTTCCACGCCATTGCCATTCTGAATTACCAACCGCAGTTCGTGGCGATGGGTGCTATTTGATCGATTCCAATGGAAAACAGTATCTGGACGGATCCGGTGGTGCGGCGGTGTCTTGCTTGGGTCACAGTGATCTATCCGTCACTCAAGCGATTAAGGACCAAGTTGACCAGCTCGCTTTCGCGCATACTGGATTTATGACGTCTGAACCTGCCGAAGCGTTGGCCGAATTACTGGCGCGCCATGCTCCGGGCGAATTGAACCGGGTCTATTTTGTTTCTGGTGGATCAGAAGCAACAGAATCCGCAATCAAACTTGCGCGCCAATACTATGTCGAAAAAGGCCAGCCAGAGCGCAAACACCTGATCGCGCGCAAACAAAGCTATCACGGGAACACTTTGGGTGCATTGGCCGTGGGTGGCAACGAATGGCGGCGCGAACAATTTTCCCCTTTGTTGATAGACGTGTCTCATATTTCGCCGTGCTACGAATATGCTGAACGTAACAACACAGAGACTGAGTTCGAATATGGGCAACGCGCAGCCCAAGAACTTGAGGACGAAATTCTGCGCTTGGGCCCGGATAACGTAATGGCGTTTATGGCGGAACCTGTGGTCGGCGCGACCATGGGGGCAGTTGCTCCGGTCGAAGGCTATTACACGCGGATCCGCGAGATTTGCGATCAATACGGCGTTTTGCTGATCCTTGACGAAGTCATGTGCGGCATGGGGCGTACAGGACACCTGTTTGCCTGCGAAGAAGATGGTGTCGTTCCAGACATTGTGTGCATCGCAAAGGGTCTTGGCGCGGGTTATCAACCCATTGGCGCAATGCTGTGTTCAGATCATATTTACAAAACCATTGCTGACGGGACTGGCTTTTTTCAACACGGCCACACCTATCTGGGGCACCCTGTTGCAACGGCTGCTGGACTTGCCGTCGTCACAGCTCTTTTGGATCGCAACCTCATCGACCGGGTGCAAACCATGGGCCAAACCTTGCAAAGCGCCTTGGAAGAACGGTTTGGGCAACACCCTCACATCGGGGACATTCGCGGGCGCGGCCTGTTTCGTGGAATAGAATTGGTCGAAAATCGCGACACCAAGGCAACGTTCGATCCATCCAAAGCCCTTGCCGGTCGCATCAAAAATGCCGCCTTTGAACAAGGTCTAATTTGTTACCCGATGTCCGGCACTCGGGACGGAAAAATCGGCGATCACGTGATGCTCGCCCCTCCGTTCATCATTTCGGATGCCCAAGTCGATGAATTGGTGACGAAACTTTCAACAGCAATCGAGTCTTGCCTTTAGGATTCAGCGCGGGCTTCTGTAATAGAACCCGCGCGCAAATCCATGCCTTCGTTTAAGGGCGGGTGATTGGTGCCCTCGTGTGCTTCATTCTCGACAATCACGCCGCAAGCTATTTGTCGGCATGCTTCTTTCGTACATCTCAGGACGGGTTTAATTTACGCCCACGGTCGAAGAACAATTTTAGGGGATGCGACCTTAGCGTTTCTTAGATCGGCAAAAGCCTGTGCACCCTGTTCAAGATCACGATGTTCCGTCCAATCCAGTGGCCCAAGCTTTCCGCTAAAGACCGCTTGTGCCGTGTCGCGAAAATCTTGCGCAGAATAGGTATAGGTGCCTATGAAAGTGATTTCTTGCAACGTCATACGACGCACGTCCAACCCATCTGCGTCTTCTCCTAACCCGATATGCGCGATGACGCCTCCGGGCGCGGCACAGGCCGACGCGGCAATACGCGTGGCTTTGTAACCAACCGCATCAATGACGATGGGGTATTGCCCATCCCCGGTTTCCACAACAGTTTCACCACACACATCGCGCAAATAACGGGCACGTTCCGCGTTGGGTTCAACTATGGTCACGTCAGGAATGTCCATTGCTTTCAATGACAAGGCAGCGGCCAGCCCGATTGCCCCACCACCGATCACCAAAGCACAGCGATCCATCTCGGGATGCATCGCATCCAGCGCTAACCGTGCGGCGTGCCAACTGACGGCCAATGGCTCTGTAAGCGCCGCCTTGCTTAACGAAATCTCGGCAGGAACTGTGACCAGGTTTTCTTCGGGCATGCTCAGATATTGCGCAAATGCGCCTTCGCGGGGCGGCATCGAAATAAGCTGACGATCTGGGCAAATGTTTTCCCGACCTGCGCGACAGGCTGGGCATGTTTTGCAATTCACCAATGGGTTTACTGTTACGCGCGTGCCATCTCGTGCGCCCCCAACGATTGTTCCTGCGGCCTCATGCCCCAAGATCAAAGGCGCAGGTCGACGTGCGTCATGCCCCAAATAGGCATGCATGTCAGAACCACAAATCCCAACCGCATCAACTCGGATCAAATGTTCGCCCTTGAGTGGCGTCGGGTCCGCGACATCGCGGAATCCCAATGTTTCAACTCCATCATACACAAGCGCTTTCATTTGGCTTTGCCCCTTACATTTTTCATGAATTATGATTCTGTGACGCGATCGAAACCTGCCAACCCGAGTGAAGTCAAAAATTTCGGACCACCAAGCAGATTTGCATACAAGACTGATCTTGCAAAACTCAAATAATTGCGTGGCATATCAGCAGGCTTCCTTGGATAGCAGTCACATCACATCGCATTCTATTGGCTTCGCTTTCTATGTTCCCCGCAATGCGAAAAGAAGCGTTACCCTGTTTCAACGATCCGGCGCAAATTTAATCGCTTGCAAGACTCGGACGCAAGCATTTCATGAGAAAAGAGTCAGCATGAACGACGTAGTACGGTGTTCGATCGCCAACGTTTTGATGACGTAGTCGAGCAATCCCTTTGCCGCGTCCCTTTTTCCGGCAACTTGGCTGCAACCCTGCCCTGACTCTAATCTTTCAAATACTTGGCTGGTGCAGGGCCCCGGTATTTTTCGGTCAGCTCCTCGGGCACTTCGGAACCATCGTTTAAAAACGGCAATATGCCACGCCGTAGTGATCGCCCGCGCATGTTTTTAATATCGTCATCAGACTTGGTTACGCGCTGCGCCAGCCTGCGGCCCCATTGCGCAAGCCCCCCATACAGCCGATCAATGACATCTTGATGGGTTTGCCCTTTGGCCAAGTCTTGAAATTCCTCCGGGTCATCTTCCAAATCGAACAGCATTGGGCGAAATCCACCCTCTGCATGCATCATTTTATATCGACCATCGAAAATCATAAACAATCGCGCATCACGCGGTTCCAACCCAAGCTTTACACATTGCGGCGTTGCCGAGTAATCGTATTCGCTGATCGCGAATTGACGCCATTCCGGTGTCTTGCCATGAAGCCACGGCATCAATGAACGACCTTCCAAAATATGATCCGGAACTTTCCCACCGGCCGCTTCGACAAAGGTAGGGGCAAGGTCGATTGACTCAACCAATGCATCACAGATTGTTCCCCGTGTGCCGTCCGCTTGGCTGCGGGGGTCATAAATGATCATCGGCACTTTGACGCTTTGTTCGTGGAACAGATCCTTTTCACCCAACCAGTGATCGCCAAGATAATCACCATGATCAGACGTCAAAACGATCATCGTGTTTTGCATGCGACCTGAACGTTCGAGATAGTCCAGCAAAACGCCAAGCTGATCGTCGCATTGTTTGATCAACCCCATATATGCGGGAATGACTTTGGCTCTCACGTCGTCTTGTTGAAACGCGGTCGCGATTTTGTTGCCCATATAGGCTTCAAAAACCGGGTGTGCATCCTGTTGTTCTATGATGTGGCGCGACGCCGCCGGCACATGATTGGGCCCATACATCGCGTGATACGGCGCCGGGACAATATATGGCCAATGTGGCTTGATATAACTCACATGCGCACACCAAGGTGCATCTGCTTGCGAGATGAATTCAATAGTCTTTTGTGTGAGCCATGGCGTTTCGCTGTGTTCTTCTTTGATGTTTGCTGGCTTGTCTGCATTGGCAAACATCCAACCAGATGCAACATCGCCTTCGTCATCAACACCAGCATTGGCAAATTGCGCCCACGGGTTTTCAGAGGGATAGCCGATGGATTTCAGGTATTCGTTATAAGGCGAACGTTTTTCATCGTAAAAGCCATCAGGCCCTTCTGCCCAAAGACCGTCATCCCGAACCCAAGCGTCAAAACCACACTCAACCTGCCGTGCCCCGATCAGACTGTCTGGACTAAGTCCTAGGCGCTCCATTCCTTCGGCGTCTGCCTTCATATGGGTTTTGCCGATCAACCAACATTCCATCCCTTCGCGACGCAGATGATCCCCCAACGTCTGTTCACCGACACGCAACGGAAATCCATTCCATTGGGCCCCATGAGACGAAGTGTACCGGCCTGTATAAAAGCTCATCCGAGACGCGCCGCAAATTGGCGATTGAACATACGCGTTGGTGAACCGAACACCCTTTTCCGCAACGCTGTCGAAATGTGGCGTTTTCAAATGCGGGTGGCCCGCGCAGCTTAGGTAATCAAATCTGAGCTGGTCATACATGATGAACAGGATGTTCATCTTGGTATTTGCCTCGGCGCCGGGCTGGCTCAATTGTTGTTCTCCTGCTCTCGATCCAATCAATGCTCACATGGCAAATTGTCGGATCTTCACTGAACAAAAGGCATGGTTTCACCACCAAAGTCAAAGCCCGAAGTTCAAAAAAGCGGCTTATTTTGACGTCGACATTTGGCGGCCCGCCACGTTCAGGGCGCTAGTGATCGTTCGCCGCTTTTTTCAAGGATTCCGCCCCATGCGACATCACAAAATCCTTCAATTCATGTGCGGGCATCGCTTTTGCAAACGCGTATCCCTGTAATGTATGACACCCCATTTCAGCAAGAATTTCCGCATGTTGGAATGTTTCCACGCCTTCGGCCGTGACGCGCAAACCCATCAACTCAGCCATGCCTACAATTTGCTTAAGAAGATTTCGCGTCGTTTCGCATTCTACGATTGGCATAATCAATCGCTGATCGATTTTCATGACGTCTGGGCACAGATGCATTAATCCTACAATAGACGCATGGCCCGAACCGAAATCGTCAATTTCGATCGTAAACCCAATGTCACGCAATCTGTCCAAGCTAAAGTTGAAAAGGTCGGATTGCTCTTCGACGAGCACAGATTCTAAGATTTCAAAGGAAATCTTAGGAGAGTTTTCTTGCATCTGGGGCAGATTGTCCAAGAAATCTGGGTTTTGAATTCTCTCGGCCGTAATGTTGAAAGAAACCTTGGGGATCAACGTTCCTTCTGCGTTCAGTAATTCGATCTCCCGCAACGCTTTCTGGAAGACAACCGCGTCAATGTCATCGAGACAAGACAGCTGTCGCGCCACTGGCAGAAATGTATCTGGATACAATAACCCAAGATCAGGCGCCGCCCAGCGCATCAACGTTTCCACGCCGACAATTTCGAAGGTATGCGCATCAAATTGAGGTTGGAAATGGGGAACAAATTCCTCGTTTGCAATGCCGCGCCGGATGGCGCGCGCTAACTTCCGTCTATCCAACACGGATTTGTGCAGTTCTGGCGTATAGATTCGGACTTTATTGCGCCCTAAATCTTTCGCTTCATACAACGCGGCATCAGCACCAATCGTTAAATCTTCTAACGGCAAAAGCCCCTCGCAAGTGCTGGCGACGCCAAAACTTGCTCCGACTCGAACGGTTTTGTTTCCATAAATTTTGGGTATTCGAATGCGTTCTAACATTCTTTGTGCCAGACTTTCCCCCGCCTGGGCGCATGTGCTTTCCCCGAGCAAAATAACAAATTCATCCCCACCGACGCGTACCGGTAGATCGTCACCCTTTGTTTCGTCTCTCAAGATTTTCGCGACTTCGCATAATACGAAATCACCAGCTTCGTGACCCAATGTGTCGTTCACGTATTTAAAATGGTCCAAGTCGATGCGCACCAATGCCGCATCATTTTCGCCCGCTCGACCTTTTTCCTTAAGAGCAAGGTCAAGCGCGCGCCGGTTTGGCAATCCAGTTAACGGGTCATGTAAGGCTTGACGCTCAGTTTCTTTTTTGGCCGCCAGAATTTCTTCACGTTGACGGCGCGCTTCAGTCACTTCGTGCGAGATGGAAACAAACCCGTAAAGCTCACCTTCCTCATTTTGCAGAGGCGAAATACTGACCGCAATCCAATATTCATCCCCTTTTTTCGAGTAGTTCAAAATTTCTGTTTTGATAGGAGAACCTGTTTTGTATGCGTTCTCGATGGCTGCAACCGTTTCAAGATCGGTTTTTTCACCCGTCAAAATTGAGCCCGGCGTCCTGCCGATAATCTCATCAAGATTGTACCCGGAAAGAGATTGAAAGGCTGGATTACCCCACACAACACGCCCTTGGATGTCTGCCATAATGATCGCGTCGTTCGCCAGCTCGGCCGCTGCGGCCAATTCCGCAAGCGATTTTTTCTGCGCTTCCAGTTTACGATGAGGTTCGACCAAGGCCGCCCGGCCCAACGCTGCAAACAATGCAAAGGCCAGTGTTAAGACCCCTGCGATAGCGCCAACCGTTTTCCTGAGCAGTTGCGCACCTGCACCTTCAACAGACGCGAAATCGGGTTCTAAGATGATGGCCAAGTCACCCGTCGCCAATTCCACCCTTTCTGCACTGTCTGAGACTTTTCGAAACACAGACTCCGCTGCGCCCACCCTTGTCACATAGGTGGATTGGGCGACTTCGTTGGCCGGGAAAACGACGGACATATCAAGGCTAAATGTCGCAACAATATAACCCTCGATCCAGCCTGCATTGAGAATGGGTTCTGCTAGGACAATATAGATTTTCTTGCCAATTGTCCTAAGCAACACTTGCTTTGAATCCGGATTGGTTTGATCAATAAGCTTGTCCACCAACCCCGCGATTTCAGAAGCAGCAAATATGTTCTGTTCCGCAGGTTGTGCGTTAAAGTGCACCATCTCTTCGCCAAGCGCATCGAACAATGTGACCCAAGACAAAGAGTCTGGACGATGCATCTTTTCCAATTTATCCGAGACAACATCAGTGTTATCGACATATCCCATGATAACATTGACGACGTCTGTCGTGTTACCAATGATCGACAAAAGCAGCCTGTGTCGCGCGAGAATGGACTCGAGATTTCGCGCATCGATTTCCGCTTGGTCAACGATAATTTTGGCTTGATAATCGGCAAGAAAAGAATTCGCCGTAAATCGTATCGCCAAGGCGGAACTGGAAACGGCCAAGAATAACACAAGTCCAAGCAGTGTCCAAAACCGTCGGCTTACTACCTTAGAATTGTTAGATCGAGACTGTTTGCCACTATCCAGCATCGTCTAAGCGCCCATCTTCCTTGAACTCTGCTGTGCACAAATCGTCACCGCTCAACGCCTCGTGCGCAGCGGTATTTTCAGCCGTATACGGCTGAAATGGCGGATCGTACGTGTTCAAGATTCCAGTTACCGGCGCGTTCAAATTTTCCAAAGAGCGCTGCAAAGCTCGTCGTTTTTCGACGATATTGCCATTCCACTGCGCCGTTTCAGATGCCTGTTCTGCCGCAGCAACAAGTATCCGCGCCAAATCATAACCGTGAACAAATCCTGTTGGGGCCGGCAATTCAGAAAGCGTGCCCCCTTCCAAACCCGCTCTGTCCAAAGCTGACGCTAGAACTTCACTTCCTTCAATCTCTCTTCGAAATCCGCAGGTTTGCAGGACTGAAATTCGCATGTCAGTACGAACGTGATGCGGTACCAAATCTTCGAATCCACCACCTGTAATGCCCCAATGGCTAAACAGTTTGAAATTCGGCAACCGATCGTGCAACGCGTTGACCAATAACGCGCCATTGTTCCAATTGGCGAGCATGATCCCGCACGTCGCTCCGGATCGGATGATATTTTCTGCAAGCGAATTTGCCGTGGCATTTCCAATAGACGTCGCAAAAAACTGGACTATGGCAGGTGTCATTTGACGCTGCTCATACGCTTTGATCAAAGTCGCATGATTTGCTCGGCCCCACCCCGTGTCCACAAGGATCAATGCAATTTTTTCACACTTTGCAGACTCAACAGCTTCTCGTACCAGAAATTCGCCCGACTGCGTGTCATCCACGGACAATCGAAAAATCCAATTTGGTTGGTCGTGCGCGCCTCTTGTTATTGGACCAGCTGCTGACCAAGGAAGCAGGGTCAGTACGCCATTTTCGTTCATGAAATCCCGATAACTTAGGTAAGGCGGAGAGTGCAGCCCACCGACTATCGCCAACGCATCATCACTGGCCAAATACTGTTTCATCGTCCGTTTGGACCGTTTGACGTTGCCCCTGTGATCTTTTGGAACAACGACAACGTCCAACCCGCCAAGTTGAAACCCAACTTCATCAAGCGCCGTGTTGACCCCCAATTCGATAGCTTCTGCTGCCGCCGTGCTAATCGTATAGTCTGCGTCGACGTAGATTTTCAGAGGTTCAGCGCGCAAGCCTGATCCGAACAGAACAAGCATACAGCAAAAAATTTTCGGCCAAAAACAACCTGGCATCACAACAACTCCAACATACAAAACAAGAACACTGTCGCTTGAAATGAATAATCAAGCGTGAAACTTGGTTGAAAGTTCCTCGGAAAAAGAACGTTCAATTGAAGTGTTTTTTCTTTGAAGTATCGAACTCGCGCCCGGCGTGAACCTGGATTCAGCAGCCAAGTGGCAACTCTGGGCGTGTCTCGCGTAACATCCCAACGCCGTTGGGCAAATTTGTTACCTCGGATGGGCGTCTCATAGGGATAAATCCAGATGGGAACACGTTGATCCGCATAATGGCAGCAAGGTTGATTAGCATAATGCAGAAGGTGCCAAAAACTCTCGTACGTCTTGATCCTTAGCTTCTTTTGCGGTGGCCGATCACAGGGCCTGTACGGCCGGTGACGAAGGGATGCGCCAGTGCGTTGAAGCTCACTCTCCAACAGGCAATAAGTGCCCCCCGGCTCAAAACGCGCGCACCCAGCTGGCTATCCATGATGCGTTGTTTCGCGCCCCGCCGACCGAAAACGAATTGGGGTGAACGCGATTTGACTGTTGGCCTAACGATACCGAACGCGTCAGAAATACACGGCAAAAATCGTTGGATATCTAACCCATATCACGGCTTTTTTCCCGGCTTCACAAACATGAGATATGGTCCATAACTCAAAACAAAACCCGCAAAAGCAGCAGTCCATAAGGCACCTGCAAGGTAAATCGCCTCAAACCAAAGCGGGGCACTGAGCCGAGCGAAGGCGGAGCCAAACAAACAAACAAAGATCAGTACAGTTGCCCGATTGGCGGTTACGGCTCGCCCCGTATGCCCTAGCGTCGCGCGTGTCATCACGGCAAGCGTCATTGCACCAATAGCACCTGACATCCACAGATGCTGCGCCCCCGTGGTGGCGGGATTGCCAATGACTTGACTAAGGCCAAGTGCGAACGCACCAAGCGGAATGAACGCATATGCGGCATGCAAAACCCAGATCATTGGGTCGCTTAACGTCCGGTGCCCCTGCCAGCGGAGCAGCCGACCCAAATGGGCCACGCCAAATACCAATAATGCGACACCAATCAGCGTGCCAACAGGGTGCAGACTCCATCCCCCAAGAATGGGCAAGCTTGCCAACAGCACCAGCTTGTCAAAGCGCTGCATCGGCGGAGCTGGCCGTGCAACAACATCTGTGCGCGCCAGCCAATTGCGGGTAAAAGATGGGATGATCCTCCCGCCAATGACGCTGATCATCATCACCGCCGTTGCCACGCCAAGACGCAGGCCCACACCTTGCGCTGCATATCCGCCCTGCATCGCCTCGACATGAAAGAGAGCATTGGCCAGCGTAAACACGGCCAGCAAGGCCAGCACGATCAGGTTGCGCCAGTTCTTGCCCGCTATGATCTCTTGCAAGATCATCACCCCCAATGTGATCGGAAAGGCCAGATCGACTGTGACCGTGACCCAAGGCGATGTCATGGTGGAAAACAGCACAGCGACCCGCCCCGCAACCCAAAGAGAAAAGAGCGCAGCCAAAGGCCATCCAACCAACGGCAAACGCCCCGTCCAATTGGGGACCGCCGTCAGCAGGAACCCTGCCAGAATGGCACCCAGATAGCCGAATAGAAATTCATGTGCATGCCATGACACAGGATCAAACTGCGTCGGAAGGTCGATCATACCTGTCAAACTGGTCAGCCAAAGAACCATAGCCACCAAGACCCAAAGGGTCCCAAACAGGAAAAATGGCCGAAAGCCGAAACTGAATATCGCGGGCCCGGTCCAAGCGCGCATTTGTTCTGAAGACGTTTGCGCCATTACATCGTTCCTTGCTTTGGTTGGATGGTGCTGGTCATGTCTCCTATCCATGCGCAGGAAAACCGCACGCGTTGGTCGCCAAATATAATTGTCAGTCGAAAGCGTCCGGCATTCTCGCTCTTGCCGATTTCGAACCGACTGGCGATCTTTCCTGTGCGCATCTTGGCCTGCACGTCGGCATCGCCCAACCCCAACAGTTCACCCAGATCCTGCGGATCGATCGCTGGTTGCCTCCGATCCACTTTACTTTTCATGCGTCTCTCACCTTATCGGCCACATCCATGAGATGCCTGATGTGGCGCGCAAAGTACCATGTTGCCGGAAGACCTATCACACCGCCCAATCCCATAGACCACGCGGTGGATGCCACAGGGCCGCCGAACCAGCTGAAAATCAACGAGGCAAAGAAGACGTTGACCGCGGCGGCCCCCGCTCCAAACGGGTAAAGTGCGCAAGTGATTTGACCTGTGGACCACCCTTCGCGTTTCATCTGTGGGCGACCAGTCGATGAACAGCGATCATGGCTGCGATCAACGCAAGGCAGGCGAGCACATACCAGAATTCCGCTGTCGCAGATTGGGCTTGCGGGATGGGCCGGTCATAGGCCTCAGAGAAGGCGGGTGTGGCGAGGATAATGGCCACGAAGGATATTGCGATACGCATATCAGGTCTCCTGTGTCAGGGTGCGGTATATATCTGGCAACGCCCGTGACAGGCGTTCCGGGTTGGGCAGCAGCGTAAAGCCGCCGCGTCCAAAAATGCGAGCAAACCAGTCCTGACCATCTTCGTCGATGACAATACCATGCAGGCTTTGCTGGCCCGCACGGGCCTCGCGGACGGCCATGTGACTGTCTTCAATGCCATGCTGGCCTTCGTAATGGTCAAGATCGTTGGGTTTGCCATCGGTCAGCACAATCAGAAGCTTGCGCGAGGACGGCTCCTTTGCCAATTGCGCAGAGACATGGCGGATGGCCGCCCCCAGTCGCGTATAATGCCCCGGCTTGAGTGCGCCGATATTGGCCGTGACGTCCGGTGACAATGGCGCGTCAAACGCCTTGCAACGGGTCAGAAACACACGATCTCGTCGCAACGAGGAAAACCCCCAAATGCCAAGCCTGTCGCCTGCCGCATCGATCCCTGCGGCAAGTGCTGCCATCGTATCGCGTGCCACTTCTATGACCGAGGTGTCGCCAATTGCGGCCTCGGTCGAGCGGGACGTGTCGATCAGGAAAGCGACAGAAACATCGCGGTCCATTTGCCGGGAGGCCTGCCAAATGCGGTCAGACCCTGAGCCGGTTGCGATGACATCCGCCCGCGCGGTGAGCACCGCATCCAGATCAAGCTCTTGCCCATCAATCTGACGCGGTTGCAAGATACGGCGCGGACGCAACGCTTCGAACTGACGGCGCACCTCGCGGACGTATCTGTCGTTCGGCGCAAACACCGTGTCGCCGGGCTGCGCAGGCGCATCAAGGACGCGGCAATGGTTGTCCATATAGCTGCGCGAACGGTGGTTCCATTCGGGATAGGTATGAGTGCCGGCAAGCGCTTCGTGATCGGCGTCTGCCGGTGACAGGTCCAGATGCAGACGCAAGCGCGTGGCGACCTTGCGGTCTTGTTTTGACAGTGTGATGCGGTCTTGATCGTCGGCGGCTTTCTGGGCGTTTTCCTCATCGTCGTCGTCGACGCTGCGGTTGATATTCAGAGATTCCACCCAAGACAGGATCGATTCAAACCGGTGAATAATGAAACTGTCCTTGCGACCTTGCTGGTCCTGATCTTTGCGCTCGCCCAGCTTGCGGTTACTCAGGGCTGCTGTTGCGGGCGGCGCTGCCTTGTCTGTCTCGGCGTCCTCGGGTGCGACAACGCCTTTTCCCGGATGCTCAAAACGCAGCCAGATCGGAACGGGCGCGCAGGGCATATAACCTTTGGCGGGTGCATGATCGGTCGGAAGCTCGGGAACGGTGCCGCCCAACTGGTCGCGGATCGCTTGCTCAAGCGTGGCTTCCTGCGGCGTGCGGCGCAACATTGGTCTGGTTTGGGCACAAAAAGCTGCCATGGCCAAATAGCTGTCGCGCAATCCGGGACAGGATTTATAGACTTTGGCAGATGCGTCTGCATTTGTCCGCACATAGGCGCAATCCTGCGCCGATCCGCCATTGGGCAGATCAAGACCTGTCACCGTGGTATGTGCGGCCATAGCCGTCAGCCAGAAATACGCGGCACGGTTCAGGTCGGGCTTGGGAAAAACATCCATGATCGGGGGCAGCATCAGCTTTTCACCGTCAAAGCGCGCCACCCATTCGCGGTCGCGCGCTGTTCCCAGTTTCCGCTGTAGAACCTGCCGGTGCTGCACAAGCGTTTGGGCGACTTCGCCCAACTCGACCCCAGCAGCACCCCCAAGCGCGCGGAACAGCACGGCAAGGCTGGACCGCACCGAGGCAAAGGTGACACTTGCTTCGGGAAAGGTGACGCCCGCCCCGATGCCACTGGCCATATCATGCCAGATGTTGCCGACGGTTTCTTCCGGTTCCATGAGGTCAAGCAAATGCATGGCGCTTATCCGTAGATCGTGCTGATAAGGTCGCGCAGGGATTGCTGCACGTCCGGCTCGTCGCTGAGTGGTTCGATAATCGCCGCCTCAAGAGCCTGATCCACGCCCATACCGCCAGACATCAGGGTTGCCGCATAGATCAAAAGGCGGGTGGACACCCCTTCTTCAAGGTCCATACCGCTAAGCTTGCGAATGTGACCCGCCAGCCGCACCAAAGGTGCCACACGACCCGGCTCTAAACGACTTTCGCTAGCGACAACGGTGATTTCCGTTTCAGCATCTGGAAAGTCAAAGCTGACCGAAAGGAACCGCTGCCGAGTTGAGGGTTTCAACCGCTTGAGCACATTCTGATAACCGGGGTTATAGCTGGCCACCAACATGAATTCAGAAGGTGCCGTCAATTCTTCACCTGTGCGGTCAATCATCAACGTGCGCCGCGTATCGGTCAACGGGTGCAGGACCACCGTCACATCCTTGCGGGCTTCAACCACCTCATCGAGATAGCAGATGCCGCCCTCGCGCACCGCGCGAGTCAGCGGACCATCGACCCATACGGTTTCTCCACCCTTGAGCAGGTAACGCCCGATCAGATCTGCTGCGGACAGGTCATCATGGCAGGCAACGGTATAAAGCGGTTTGCCCAAACGCGCTGCCATGTGTTCAACAAAGCGGGTTTTGCCGCAGCCAGTCGGCCCCTTCAGAAGAAGGGGCAAACCGTTTTCATAGGCCGTTTCAAACAGGTCGCATTCGCGTCCCGTAGGGTGATAGAACGGCAAGGTTGGCGTGTTTTGCATATTCATCGCTTATTCTCCGGGAACTGGGTTAGCCGGGCCAGGTGCAATGATCTCGTCTTTGCGCACCACCAGCAGCGAATAGATGAACAAAAGCGCACCGATCACCACACAGGCCCCAGCGCCAAAGCGCATCATGTAAAATATCGACAGGCTTTCCTGAACATCCATGTAGTAATCACCGAGTACGCGCTGCATGTGTGTTTGGATGGTTCCCGCAAATGTCAGAACGAAGGTCATGAACGCCATGCCGCCGGTCATCAGCCAAAACGAGGCCATGTTAAGCACTTGGTTATACGGCGCACGTTCCCGCAGCATCGGCATCGCATACGTGAAGATCGCGAGATTCAGCGCCACATAAGCACCATAGAAGGCAAGGTGGCCGTGGGCCGCCGTGATCTGCGTGCCGTGGCTATAGAAGTTGACGCCGTGCAATGTATGCAAGAAGCCCCAAACACCCGCCCCAAAGAAAGCGACCGTGCTGGACCCCAGTGACCACAAAAGTGCGGCCTTATTTGGATGGTTCTTGCGACCCTTCCAGACCATCACAAAAGCAAAACTCATCATCAAGAAGAACGGGATCACCTCAAAGGTCGAAAAGATCGAACCGACCCACTGCCAGTATCCGGGCAATCCAATCCAATAGAAATGGTGACCCGTGCCAAGGATGCCGCTGAAAAGCGCCGTGGCAACGATGATGTAGAGCCATTTTTCGACCACTTCGCGATCCACACCCGTCAGCTTCAAAAGCAGAAAGGCGAGGATTGCGGCCATCACCAATTCCCATGTCGCCTCGACCCAGAGGTGCACGACGAACCACCAATACATTTTGTCCAAGCTAAGGTTGTCTGGGTTGATGAAGGCAAAGACCCACAAAAGCGACAACAGCCACAGACCCAGAAGCAACACATTGGTGATCGCTGTCTTCTTGCCCGCAAGCACGGTCATGGAGATGTTGAAAAGGAAGATTAGCGCGGCGACGAGGATGCCGAATTTGACCCAAAGCGGTTGTTCAAGAAATTCGCGCCCACCATGGATACCCACAAGGTATGAGCCAACAGCGCCAAGCGTGCCGACCAGAAGAATGATAAGTTGGATATAGGCCAGCTTGGTCGAGTAAATCTCTCGCTCGGATTCTTCTGGGATGAGGAAGTAAGCCGCGCCGAAAAAGCCCAACAGCAGCCAGACGATCAATGAATTTGTATGGATCATACGGATCACGTTGAACGGCAGCAGTTCGGACAGGAAATTGGGCGAGACATAGACCCACCCAGCGAGCAACCCGCCCAGCACCTGAATGCCGAACAGCGCCATAGCCGCGAGGAAGTACCAGTAGGCCACTTTTTGTGATTGATATTTCATGGGGTTGCCTCCTTATCCCGCGTCATTGGGCGGCCAGCCCTGTGTGTCGGTTTGATCGGCCCACCGCAGAAACTCTGCGAGGCCGCGAATATCTTCGTCGGACAATTCGTATTTTGGCATTTGACGGCGGCCTTCGATGCCGCTGGGTTGTGCTTCAATCCAACCTTTCAGGGTCTCAAACGCATCTTCGGGGTCTTCCAGGACACCCCAGCGGGTCATCACGTTGCCGACCTCGGGCGCGAAATACGCGCCTTCGCCATGCAAACTGTGGCAATTGATGCAGGAATTTTCTTCCCAGATATGTTTGCCGTGAATGACTGCCTCGCTCAGCTCCATTCCGGCGGTAGACGTCTGCACGACGTATTTGTGCGAATGGACGGTCATCCCCACAAAGACCACGACAAAGAAAATCGAGCCCCCGTAGAAGATGTTTCGCGCCCGCGATTTTGTCAGAAATTCCGCCATTGGCCGGTCTCCTTGGATTCGGGATGACCAATTTCTAGCGATGGGTGCAGCGTCCAAGTTTGTGCCAGCGCAACGTTTGACTGAATTTCCCAGCTAACCTCAACCTATCAGGAGAAACCCATGCGACAGCCCAAGCTGGATGACCCCGATCTGCCTCTGGCAGATATGATGACGCACTGGCCGGAAACGATCCCCGTGTTCATCCGCCATAAAATGCTTTGCGTTGGCTGCTTGATCAGCCCGTTCCACACACTCGTCGATGCTTGTGCGGAGTACAGCCTTGATGAGGGTGATTTTCTAGCAGAGCTTCGGGATGCGGTGGGCCTTTGAAACGCGCTATCCCTGACTGATTTCGACAAGCGCGTGCGGGTTGGTCACTGTGATGCGTTTACGCTTGCTTTGAACCAAACCGCGCTTTTCCCAAGCGCTCAACAAACGACTGACTGTATGCAGTGTCGTTGCTGTCAATTCGGAAAGGTCCTGCCGCGTGATCGGGAAATCAATCTCGATCCCATCAGAGTTTTTTCGCCCTGTTTGATTAATCAGGCGCAAGACAGCATTTGCCACACGCTGTTCAACTTGCTGGGTGGCCATCTCTACAACGCGGTTGTTCATCTCACCCATGCGATTGCCAATCGTCTTGTAAGTTTCCGTCGAAAACCCATCATAGTCTGACACAAATGTATCCCAAAGACGCATCGGCCAGCTCAGCACAATTGATTCAGTCGCCGTCATGGCTGTGGCAGGGTATGTCTCACGTCCAATGGCCTTGGCGATACCCAACAGCTGTCCGGCTGGAATATGAAGCGCCGTGACCTGCTCACCGGTGGGTGTGATGCGGACGACCCGGACATATCCGTCAAGCAACATGAAAAAGCGATCTGCAGCCGCACCTTCATCGAAGATCGACACCCCCTCTTCATGTCGGCGCGACGTGGCTTGATCTAGGATCGTGCGGATATCGCGCCGCTCCAGTCTGGAAAACGGCGGTAGATGCGTCAGCAGACTTTCGTCAAGCCGTGGCAGCGTTTTGCGTGGTGACACCTCGTTCATGCAAAGCGTTGTGCCACAAAAATTGGGGTAATAGCCACCGACTATCCTTCCTTGGTCATTCGAAAAAACCTGATCTGAATTTGAGCCAGCACAAAGTAGCGACGTGCCGGGACGTTAACCTCTTGGTCGACAAATATTGTGATCAGAAAGGAAAAGATCATGTTTCGCACTGTGGTAACTGGTTTTGCAATCGCAGCTCTGATGGGGAGCGTAGCGTCTGCCGAGACATTCGAAGTTCAAATGATGAACAAGGGTTCTGACGGAGAACGCATGGTGTTCGAACCGGCGTTTGTCCAGGCCGCACCCGGCGACACGATCAGGTTCATCGCCGCCGACAAGGGACACAATGCCGAAGTCAGCAAAGGCATGCTGCCCGAGGGGGCCGAAGCCTTCAAAGGTAAAGTCAACGAGGAATTCGAGGTCACTCTGGATATCGAGGGCGTCTACGGCGTCATCTGCAAACCGCACTTCGCCATGGGCATGGTCATGACGATCGCCGTTGGTGATGTCGATGCACCCGCTGAATTTTTTAAAGGCCGCGTCCCGAAAAGAGCCAAAGAACGTTTTGAGACGCAACTAGGCAATCTCTGAGCCAATTCAACGGCAACGCGGGCCTCGTTCCCGCCATGCGAAACCCCGAAGGAGGGAAAAATGACACAGAAATTCAATCCCGGACTCGTCAAAACAAGTCGACGAAACGTCCTAAGCGGCAGTGTTCTTGCAGGTGCTGCAGCCATGACCGGCGCTGCTGCTATTTCGGCACCGCGCGCACCGAAGATGAACGCAATCAATGCGGCGTCTTCCAATATCTACAAAGCAGCTGACCCGCAGGGGGCAAAAACAGAGGCCAAACCTGCGGATTTGTCCGGCTATACCCGCGTCAAACAAGAGCTTGTCGCACCACCCTTTGCGCCAATTCATGAACAGGTTGCCACCGGTGGTCCGAAAATCATCGAAGTGACTATGGAGACAACCGAAAAGCTCATGGTGGTAGATGAGGACAACGGTGCCGAAGTCTGGGCGCTGACCTATAACGGCTCGGTTCCCGGCCCACTCATCATTTGCCACGAAGGCGATATGATCGAGCTGACCTTGCGCAACCCGATCAGCAGCCAGATGGAGCACAATATCGACTTTCACGCCTCAACCGGCGCGTTGGGTGGCGGTGGTCTGACACATGTCTATCCCGGCGAGGAAACCGTGCTGCGATGGAAGGCGACCAAGCCCGGGTGCTTCACCTACCACTGCGCCCCCGGTGGCGATATGATCCCTTATCACGTGTGCCATGGGATGAACGGAGCTGTCATGGTGCTGCCGCGCGACGGTCTGAAAGACCGCGACGGTAATCCACTGCATTACGACAGCATCGCTTATATTGGCGAGCAGGATTATTATCTGCCGCGTGACGAAAATGGCGACTTCAAAACCTATGAGGCCGCAGGCGACGATTACTCCGACAGCCTTGAGGTGATGCGCGGGTTGGTCCCGACCCATCAGGTGTTCAATGGGGCCGTGGGTGCGCTGACTGGCGAAAACGCCTTGAAAGCGAAAGTCGGTGAAACCGTTCTGATGATCCACAACTCTTGCAATGTGGACAGCCGTCCGCACCTGATTGGCGGACATGGCAATTATGTTTGGGAAACTTCCTTCACTGACCCTGCCCTGACCGGTGTGGAAACATGGTTCGTGCGTGGCGGTTGCGCCGCGGCGGCGATGTACACCTTCGAGCAACCCGGCGTCTACGCCTACGTGAACCACAATCTGATCATCGGGATCATGCTGGGTGCTACTGCACATTTCGTGGTCGAAGGGCAATGGAACAACGCGCTGATGGAGCAGGTTGTCGCGCCGCGCGAATTCGCCACCTGAACTGGAAGGTAAAGCCAATGACTGCCGCCGCACACAAATCCATAACGAACAAAACGCACCTGCGTCTTGTCGTCTTGGGGATTCCGGCGACAGCCGTCATCGGTGCCGTGCTTTTTCAGCGCGGCCCCGATACGACGTTTATGCCGGATATGGTCGCATCGTCTGTGGCGATGCCAGATGGGCGCACCTTCTACGTGCAACGCCATGAAGTCACTATCGCCGAATGGAACCGATGCGCCGCAGATGGTGCGTGCGAACTGACCTTGCGCGCGCGCGCAGATCAAGACGAGGCGACAACACCGGCAACAGGGCTAAGCTATCTTGACGTGCAACAATATGTCGGATGGATCGTCAAAAAGACCGGGCATGACTTCCGTCTTCCCACGGCTGAGGAATGGAACGTAATGGCGGCACAGGTTCTACCCGATGCACCTGATCCATTGTTCACCGATCCGTCGTTGAGCTGGGCATCCAGCTACCTCATCGAAGGGCAGACTCCACGCGCCCTAAAGCCTCAAGGGAGCTTCTCAACTTCACCTGAAGGGATCGTCGATCTGGATGGTAGCGTCTGGGAATGGACGATGGAGTGTTACGATGGAATTGTAAACGGTACTCATCCAGATCGATGTCCTGCTTTTTTCGTCGGTGGAGAACACCTTACCGCGATGTCTTATCTTGTGCGCGACCCCGCTCGAGGCGGCTGCGCCGTTGGTACTCCGCCCGCACATCTAGGCATGCGTCTCATCACTGATGAACTTTTTTGAACGGGTTTCTGGGGAACTCTCGACAAATTACGAAACTGGCGTCGACCACAATTCTAGCATGAGGGGAATAAGCAATATGTCTTTAGTCATCGCATTTGGAACCGTCGAAGGCCAAACAGACAAGATCGCACGTTTCATTGAGAATATAGTGAAGGAAACTGACGAGGACGTACAAGTCATCGACACGGCCCACCAAACTTCGACTGTGAACTTTGAAGGTGTGGACACAGTTATCCTCGTCGCTTCCGTGCACGAAAGAAGGCACCCCGCACGATTTGAAGCCTTTGTCACAAGCGAGCAAAAAGCGCTTGCCCTGCGAAGAACGCTCATGATCTCCGTGAGTATGAGTGCCGCATTCCCAGAAGGCCACGAAGATGCGCAAAGCTATCTTGATGAATTTAAATTGCGCACCGACCTTGACCCAGACGCTGAGATGCTTGTCGCCGGAGCAATCAGATCTCGAGAATACGATTACTATGCAACTCAAGTCCTGAAGCATGTGGTCCTGCGAGGGAGGAGTTTTGACCCGGCCGTTCAAGAACACGAGTTCACTGATTGGGAAGGGCTAGGCGATGGCGTGAGTGCGTTTCTTGAAGGCAAGAGTATTTAGCACAGGCAACATTCCGACTGCGGGATTGAAGTGGTGCGATGTCACTCGAAAGTGGACAGCGATGTCGGTTATCTAGGTATTAATCCAGAAGATGCATGGGCATCGCTGATGCGTATCGATATTTGATGCAAACGGACGGACAATTTTTGCCACTTGCCAATTTCGAACAGACCTAAGTGTACCCTGCCCGCTATTGGAAGTTTCTGTTCCCACCAAATGCGGTTTCGATTTCAACAATATCGTTCTGATCAAGTGCGATGTCGCTGGCAAAGTGATGGGTTTCCACGGTACCGTCGGATCGTTTGATGCGAAGGCTGTTCTTCCCGCCCATTGAAGCGTTTTCGATAGACCAAACTGGAACGTTGGCGTGAGAATACCCTACTGATAACATTGCTGAATTCCTTAACAAATAGGAAACGCGCACGCCTGCACCACCTGAGAATTCACCGTTGTGCTCGGGGCCAAAAGACAGCGCTTTTTCCAATACATCAAAACCATAGCGCGCTTCTGCAATCTCGACAGGACAGTTGAACGTATCCCCGTGGTTCGTGGAGAACATCGCATTTTGGCCCGCGCGTTTGGAAGTCGCGCCCCAACCGCCCATTTGTGGTTCCACCATCGCATAGCGACGCCCCGTGTCTGGGTGCTGTCCTGCGATAACCGTGCCAAAGATCGACGCGAAATGCCCTGCTGGAAGCAGTTCCGGCATTGCCTCAGCCAATCCATGCCAAAGCATATCGATCAGCTTCATCCGCGTTTCAAAATAATATGCATGTGCCGCGTTGGGCCCCGCATGAAACAGCGTGCCCGGTCGCGTCAGGACATCCAGAGCCGCAAATGACCCTGCATTGGCGAAACGTTCGTTGTCCACAAGGGCTTTGAAAAAGACTTGGGCTGCCACGACGGCTCCATCGCGGCTGAGGTTGTAGGGGCCTTCTGACTCCGTCGGTGCATCGCGCAAATCGATGGTCATACGGTCATCTGTGATCGTGATTGCCGCCTTCCAGAAAGTACCGTCGTCTTGCTCTTCAACGCATGGGTAATGACCGGATGGCAGCGCGCGAAGCCCTGCTTTGGTGCGCCGCGCGCCGTTGGTACGGGCCGTCAAGATTGCCGCATTCAACAGGTCCGCACCATGTCGTTCGCAAAGCTGCTGAATGGTCACCGCCGCGCGGCGTCCCGCAGACACTTGCGCCCATAGATCGCCGCGTACGAAGTCAGGCAATCGGCTGTTTGAGGCTATGATGTCTACCACGGCCTCGTTGCGTACGCCGGCGTCAAACAGACGTACGATAGGCAGACGCAAACCTTCCGCTACAATCTCGGTTGTTTTGGTGGACATCGACCCAGGTGTGCGCCCGCCAATATCACCCCAATGCGCAATGGATGCGACCCATGCAACACGCACCCCATCCCAAAACACAGGCTGTGCGACCACGACATCGTTCAGATGCGTCACACCGCCGTAATTTGGATCGTTCGTCAGATAGACATCGCCCTCGACGATTGTATCGCCGAGCTTTGAAATGATCGCCTTAACCGACTTGTCCAAAACCCCGATAAACGACGGAATCCCCGCGCCAGAGCTGACCAATTGCCCGTCGCCATCCAGAACGCCAGTGCCGACATCAAGCACTTCGTAGATGATCGGGCTCATCGCAGTTTTTCGCAACACCTCAAACATCTCGATCGCAGCCGCGTCCAGCACCTGCGAAATGACGTCGAGCGTGAAGCGATCAGCCATTGATAATCATGAGATCACGAGGCAGATCCGACAAGGTTTCGGGGCCATCAGCGCGCAAAATCACGATGTCCTCAAGGCGGAGGCCAAACCGTCCGGGCAAATAGATGCCGGGTTCGATTGAAAACACCATGCCCTCTTCAAGGATCGTCTGTGATGACGCTGTGATGTAAGGTGTCTCGTGGATTTCTACGCCCATGCCGTGGCCTGTGCGGTGCATGAAATACTCACCGTAACCTGCATCCGTGATGACTCCGCGCGCTGCATCGTCGACCACATGCGCCTTCACACCCGGACGGGCGGCTGTCATTGCGGCTTGGACGGCGGCTTCGACAATGGTGTGAACTTCTGCATAACCTTCGGGTGGTGTGCCGATGGCTGCCATGCGTGTCATATCGCTGGAATAGCCGTCTTTGCCCCCACCGATATCCATCACAACAGCGTCGCCCTGTTTCAGGATCGTGTCGCCCGTGTGGTGATGCGGGAACGCGCCGTTGCCACCAGCGCCGACGATTGTGAACAACGGTTTTACGTCTTGAGCCACAAAGCTGGCGCGGATGACGTTCGCGACTTGGCCTTCGGTCATCCCCGGCTTCATGGCGGACCACGCCGCCTTCATCGCGGTGTCGGCGGACAGGGCATTGCGTTTCAGTTTACCATATTCGTCCGCGTCCTTGCGCATACGCAACGCACCGATTGTTCCTGCCGTGAACTGGCGTGTGGCACCGGGCAAAGCGTCCTGCACCAAACCTGCGAAATCAGCCCGCATGGTTTCATCAAGCACAATGGTCTTGGCGTTTGCAGCACCTGAGACGTCTAGCAGTTCCGCAAATGCAGCTTCCGGCCCGACGTCATCGGCCCACGTATGGAACGGCAGATCGGTTTGGTTGCGCGCGCTTTCCGCTTCAAGCGACGGCATCAAAAACCCCGCATAGGTTTGCGTCACACACAGCAGCAAGGGGCGCTCATCTGCGTGCGGGCGCACGCCCAACAGCCATGCCAGATGTGCATTCGGGCCAATGGCCACAAGGTCGACGTCTTGTTCAGCCATAGTTTCACGAAGTTGTTTCAATCTGCTCATAATGTATCCTCTCAAACGCCGGTTTCGACGACGACTTTACCGTATGAAGTTCGTGACCCTTTGAGGTAGCGCCATGCGTCTACATACCCTTCCATCGGGAAAACCCGGTCCACATTGGGTTTCAATTTGCCCTCAGAAAGCGCCTTGTAAACAAACGCTTTGCCGCGCTCACACGCCTCTGGATCTTCGACATAGTTGAACAATGAATAAGCATGGAACCACAGGCTGTTTTGAATCATCGCCAAGAAAGGCGGGTTGGAATACGTGCCCGCAAGCCCGCCATATAAATATAGGTGGCCGCCTTTTGCCAATGCATTGGCATACCGTTCCATAAAGGTGCCACCAACAGGATCGAATGACGCGTGGACGCCCACACCGCCTGTCACGTCGCGCAGGAACGCTTCGATGTCGTCGCCATCATCGACGAATACGTGGTCGGCACCTTTATCCAATAAAATCTGGCGATTGGCCTCAGATCTGGTGGTACTGATCAAGGTCGCACCAAACATCCGACCAATTTGCAAAGCGGCACTGCCTGCCGTGCTTGTCCCGGCAGGGACAAGGATATTGCGGCCCGGAGCAGCCTTGGCCAGTTCAACAATCGCGAAATACGCCGTCATAAATTGCATCCAAACAGACGCGGATTCCGTCGCTGTCAAGCCCATCGGCGCTTTGGTCACATAGGCCTGATCGATGATCAATGTGTCTGCGCTGGCCCCTTGCCGATCGTAAAAATAGGGCAATGTGCAATACCGGTCTCCGATCGCTATTCCAGTCACGTCCACGCCAACCGCTTCGACGATACCCGCAGCTTCAATTCCGATGCGGGCCGGAAGCGCCGAAAAACTGAACGAATAGTTGTCATTCATGAGGTCGTTGTCGCCCCAGTTCAGCGCAAAGGCTTCGATCCGCAACCGAACTTCAGACGTTTTGGGCGCTTGGGTCGTGCAATCTTGCAATTGCAGACCCTCAAAGCCGTCATAGGCGTTTATGACCCATTCTCTGGGCATATTATTCTTCGTAACCGTGGACTTCGCGGGCGCGTTCCGGCGTTACAAAGCCGTTCTTGATGTCCAGCGCCACAGCGTCCTTAGCGCGCCTTTTCGGATCGCCAAAGCCAGCACCTGATGACGTAATGACCCGCACAATGTCGTCAGTTGTAAGATCAAGGCCCGAGACGAAGGCATAATGTTCTGTTTCACCCGCAGCTTTATCAACTTCGATGAAGTTGCCTGATCCTTCTTCACCACCGTCAAGTGGCCATGGTTTCACAACGGAACGGGTGTAGCCGGCAGTCAGGAAGCCACTTTCAGTTCGGATGCGGTATTCAAGGACCAACCCACGCCCGCCATTGAATTCACCCTCGCCGCCCGGCGCGGTGTTAAGCGCCATTTTGTCGATGAACAGCCCATTGCGCGCCTCTGAAATTTCGGCGGGCGTGTTGTAGGTTTCGCCGTGGAACCCAGAAAAGATGCACGGGTTGCCGTCACGCCCTTCCCATGCGCCCCAGCCGCCGATTTGCGGTTCGATAATTGTGTATTGTCGGCCTGTGTCGGGGTGGATGCCGCCGACAAACGTGCCACAGATTGAACTGAAGTGCCCCGCAGGCAAACGTTCGGGCACGTGAGGAGCCAAGCAACGCCAAATCAAATCGTAAACCCGTACTTCGGTTTCAAAGTAAAACCCGATGGCTGCGGGTTCTTGGGCGTGGAACACTGTGCCTTCGGTGGTCAGTACCTTTAATGGCCTGAACGAGCCCTCGTTGGCGGGCGTTTCAGGATCAGTGACCGACTTGAACAACATCTGCGCACAGACAATTGTGCCGTCGCGGCTGGTGTTGGTGCACCCCATGTCCTGGGTTGGGTTGTCGCGCAGATCAACGATAAATTCGTCATCCGTGATCGTGACTTTGACGTTGTATGTGCGCCCGTCGTCTTGGGGCTCTGACAATTCGAATGTGCCTTTGGGCAGTTTGGCAAGCTCAGCAATCGCTGTCTTTTCACCAAAGTCCATAAAGCTGTCCATCGCCGCCTTGAACGTGGTTGGCGTGTATTTCGCGGACAACTCTTCCAGACGTTTTGCGCCGATCCGTACCGCAGCAATTGCAGCCCAGACGTCCCCCAACAGAAAGTCAGGCATCCGACTGTTGCAGGTGATGATGTCCATGACGGCTTGGTCAGTCACGCCTTCGCGGATCAGTTTGACGGCTGGCAGGCGCAGACCTTCTTGGAAAATCTCAGTGGCATCACCTGACAATGACCCCGGTGCCATACCACCCACATCAGAATTATGCGCGATGTTGGCAGTCCATGCGATGATCGCGCCGTCGGCAAAAACCGGCATTGCGAGCACCAGATCGTTCAAATGCGTCACGCCGCCGTGCCAGGGATCGTTGGTAATGAAAACATCGTTTGGCTGAATGTCGTCACCAAACTTGGACAGGATAAACTGCACCGACTTGTCTAAGACGCCGATAAACGCAGGAATACCTGCGCCAGAGGACGCAATGCGTCCCTCTGCGTCGGTGATCCCCGTACCCATATCAAGCACCTCATAGATGATCGATGACATGGCGGTTTTTCGCATGGCCGCGAACATCTCATCCGACGTGGCTTGCAACGAGTTTTGGATGATTTCCAGTGTGATTGGATCGCTCATGACTGACCCTCCAGCAGGATATGGATGTTGCCGTAGGCGTCGATAGAAACCGCATTGTTGGGGTGGATCACCACAGTCGTGCCGGGGTCCTCGATGATCGCGGGACCGTCGAACGCCATGCCTGCACGCAGCTTTTCACCGTCGTAAATCGTGGCTGAATGTTTGCCTTCCAGCGCGTAATCGACCTCGCGTGTGCCTTTGATCGCCTCACTTGCATCGGCCTCGCCCAATGGGGCTGGGATCATTTCCAGTTTTCCAACCTCGGCGCGCGCAACAAGGTGGATGCCAACCATTTCGACAGGCGCATCAAGGCGGTAGGTGTATTCGCGCTCATACGCGGCGTGGAAATCGTCGGCAATCTTTGCCAAAGCATCATCGGTGACTGTGCCATCAAGCAAGACCTCGGTGGTGTGTTCTTGGTTTTGATAGCGGAACTTACCATAGCGCAGGAACGACAACTTTGCAGGATCAACTCCTTCGGCTTTGAACGTCGAACGCGCCTCAGCTTCGGCATTTGCAAAAACGGCTTCGATGCCCGTCGCGGAGCCTGCGGACAGATCAGCAAGCTGTGTCACGAAATAATCGCGACGTAGATCCGACATCATCATGCCCCATGCGGAAAACACCGATGCTGCTGCGGGGACCACAACCTTTTTGACCTGTAATTCCTGCCCCAAGGCCACTGCATGCATCGCCCCGCCGCCACCAAAAGCCAGCAAAGTGAAATCGCGAGTGTCATGGCCACGGTTGAGGGACACCAGCTTTAGCGCGTTGACCATATTGTTGTTGGCGATGCGCACGATACCTTGCGCGGCTTCGTCCGTAGACACACCCAGCTTGTCGCCGATTGCCTTCAAAACAGTGCCTGCATTGTCCATATCTGCATCAATCGCACCACCGCAGAAATAATCCTTGTTGATACGCCCAAGCCAGAGATTGGCGTCAGTCGTGGTCGCGCTTTTGCCGCCCTTGCCGTAGGCCGCAGGCCCCGGCAACGCGCCTGCCGATTGCGGACCAACATGCAGTTTGTCAAAGTCATCAACCCAAGCGATGGATCCACCACCATTGCCAATTTCGACCAGATCGACCACAGGCACCATGATCGGATAGCCCGCCGATTTGCGTGACCGTTCAATCCAGTAATCCGTCATAATGCGAACTTCACCGTTTTCGATCAGCGAGCATTTCGCAGTGGTGCCCCCAATATCAAGAGCAAGGATATCAGGCTCGTCAATCAGTTTCCCAAGCTCGGCTGCGCCCCAAAAGCCCGATGCGGGGCCGCTTTCGACCATCGTGATCGGGACGGCGGATGTCGCGGCAAGGCTGTCTACGCCGCAATTTGACTGCATGATATAAGGGCTTTGCGGCAGGCCCTGTGCGCGCAAGCTTTTGTCCAAATTGCCCAGATAACGTGCCGCAACAGGTTGCACATAAGCCGACAAAACGGCCGTGTTTGAACGTTCATATTCGCGCCATTCGCGCGTAATTTGATGGCTGGCCACAACGGACACATCAGGCCAAAGGCGCTTGACCTCGGCCAAGACTGCCTCTTCGTGAGCTGTGTTCGCATAGGAATGAAGCAATGAAATCGCCACCGCCTGCACGCCCTCAGCACGAAAATGATCCACGATGTCGGACACGCCCGACAGGTCCAGCGGGATACGTTCTGCACCCAGATATGTCATACGACCGGGAACTTCGGCGCGCAGATAGCGCGGGACAAAGGGCGCTGGCTTCTCGTAATGCAGATTGAAGAAATCAGGGCGGTTGCCGCGTGCAATCTCGATTGTGTCGCGAAACCCTTCGGTGGTGATCAGGCCAACGGTCACGCCTTTTCGCTCTGTCAGTGCGTTGATGACCACCGTTGTGCCGTGAACCATGAAATCCACTTCTTTGGGATCAATGCCGCCCTTTGCCATAACGCTCAGCACACCTGCCTCAAAGTTGGGTGGTGTGGTGTCGGACTTGGCGGTCGTGATTTTCATACCTTCCGGGCCAGTTTCAATGGCAACCAAATCAGTGAAAGTCCCGCCAACATCAGTGGCAATGCGTTTGCTGGTCGTCATATCAATTTGCCCCTTTTTTAAGGTGTGCATCCAGCAAAAACGCCAAAGCGCCCGGCTGTTTCAGGTTTTCAGCCGCAGCGACGCGTTCGGGTGTGAAATGACCCGCCTCGTGCAAACAATTGAGTGTTCCGATGACATTGCCGTGCACGACAATCGGCAAGTTCATACAGCTCTCGCATCCAAGTGATTGGATCAATTCATGGTCCGGAAACACGGCAGCAATCTCTTCAATCGTGTTGGCCACGAATGTCTCATGTCGACCTTGCACCTGCTCCGTCCACGTATTGTCTTGGATCGGTTTCTCACCGCTGGTGGCGTAAGCGTCAGGCATGTTTGAATAGTTGCGTCGCGCAACACCGCGCGCATGGTCGATTTCCATAAGCGTGAACAACTTTACACCGACGGTTTCATGAACAAGCGCTTCAAGCGCTTTGAAAGTTGTCACTGGCTGATCTTTCGAAGCCATGGCTTTGGTAAGATCGATCATACGCCCTCCGCAAGTTTATTTCTGAGATTGAGTTCTTCCGCGTCCACGACTGGCACCGCGCCAATCAAATGACGGGTATACGCAGCCTGTGGGGTCGAGAATATTTGCGCTGTTTCGCCAAGTTCGACCAACTTGCCAGACTGAAAGACGGCCACGCGATCCGCAACATTGCGCACAACGGCCAGATCATGGGTGATAAAAATATAGGTCAGGCCCCGTTCGGCACGCAGATCGTTCAGCAAACGCAAAACGCGGGCTTGCACAAGAACGTCCAGTGCTGATGTAGGCTCGTCCAAAACTAATAGTCGAGGATCACAGGCCAAAGCCCGCGCGATGCTGACCCGCTGGCGCTGCCCACCCGATAGGGACGCAGGCGCACGGGTACGCATATCACCCGGAAGGCCGACGGCGTCCAACGCATCTTCAACCACGCCCCACCGTTTGGATTTTTCGCCTATATCATAGACATCCAAGCCCAGCCGCACCGAGGCGCCGATGGATCGTTTGGGATTGAGCGAGGATAACGGGTTTTGCTGCACAAGTTGAATGCGGCGGCGTTGTTGCGCACTGCGTTTTGCAGATAGCGTGTGCCCATCAAACGCAATGTCACCCGACGTTTGCGACAATATCCCAAGGATCATATTGGCAATCGTGGTTTTACCTGATCCGCTTTCCCCAACAATAGCAAGGCATTCGCCAGCTTGCACATCCAGCGACACATCGCTGACGGCGTGAACGGGCCCTGCGGGTGTATCAAAGGTCTTCGTTAAACCGCTAAGTGAAAGAAGGGTCATGATGATGCCTCCCCGTGGCGCACACGTGGTGCCAGAAAATCGTCGCTGAACTCGGGCACTTCGGGCAATCCAACCCCGGTGATACGAGGCACCGCAGACATAAGCGCACGGGTGTATGCATGCTGCGGATTAGAAAATAAGGCGTCCGTCGGGCCATCTTCAACGATTTTACCGCGATAGATAACGTAAACGCGGTCCGCGAATTCACGCACGACGCCAAGGTTGTGCGAGATGAACAAAACCGAGGTCCCGTTTTGGGTCACCATGTCACGCATCATAGTCAATGTCTGGGCTTGAACAGAAACATCCAGCGCCGTTCCCGGCTCATCTGCCAAAAGCAATTTTGGTTTGTTGGCCAGTGCCATGGCGATCATCACACGTTGGTTCATCCCGCCTGACATTTGGAACGGATAGGCCCCCAAAACGCGGTCTGGATCAGGGATCGCGACCTCATCCAACAGCGCGGTCGCGCGGGTGTGGCTGGCAGATTTGGACAGCTTGGGATCGCGGCGGCGCAGAACTTCGGTGAATTGGTTGCCGATAGTGAACATCGGGTTCAGCGAAGACGTTGGGTCTTGGAAAATCATAGACATTTCAGTGCCACGCAATGCTGCACGGTTGCGCGCAGACATCGCGTTGATGTCTTGGCCATCAAATTGAACCTTGCCAGTGATACGGGCGGTCCGTGTTTCCTGCAACAAGCCCAAGACGATGCGCGCCGTGACGGATTTACCCGACCCACTTTCCCCGACTAAGGCCACTTTTTCACCCTCAGCGATATCAAGATCAATACCATGCAGAACGTCGGCTTGTCCGGTCAGTGTTTTAAACCCAAGGTGCAGGTCTTTGATGTGCAAAAGGCTCATTCGTCCACTCCCAACACATCGCGCAACCCATCGCCCAGAAGGTTGAAGCCAAACACCGCGATCAGAATGGCGAGGCCCGGGAACACCGTCAGCCACCAGCTATCGGGCAAGTACCGCGCGCCTTCGGCGACCATTGATCCAAGGTCGGCAGTGGGTGGTTGCACACCCAACCCAAGGAATGAAAGCGATGAGGCGATGATGATCACAAAGCCCATATCAAGCGTCATTTTCGTGATAATTGCAGGCAGGCAATTGGGCAGGATTTCACGAAACGCGATGTGGCCCGCGCCCGCACCGATAACCTCAGCAGCTAGCACATAGCCTTCTTCGCGCTCACCTCGTGCGATGGAATACACCAGTCGCGCATACCACGGCCACCACATCGCAGTGACGGCCAGCATTGCGTTGGTCAATGTCGGTTCCAACACCCCCATCATGGCAATTGCCAGAACAAGCGGTGGGATCGACAAAAACACATCGACGATGCGCATCAGGATCATCTCAAGCCAGCCCCCGATATAGCCGGCCAACAAACCGATCATCGTGCCGATTGGAACCGCAATCGCCAACACGACCACGCCCAAGGTCAGGCTGATCTGATACGCAAACAAGATGCGGCTGAAAATGTCGCGGCCAACCAGATCCGTGCCCATCCAGTTGCGCGTCGAGGGCGCGCGGTTGTTGTTGAGGAAATCCACAACAGCGCCGTTATGCGTAGGGAATGGCGCGATCCATGGCGCGAAAATTGCAGCCAGCGTGATGAGGCAGACAAGGACAAGGCCCAAAAGGCTAAGCGGATTGGCGGCCAGAATGCGAAGTGTGCGGATCATGAAGAACCTCGCGTGGAATAGCGGATACGTGGGTTCAGAAACGCGATCAGCAAATCGACGATGATGTTCACGATCAGGAATGTAATGGCGATGATTAGGACTGTGCCCATAATCGCGTTCAGGTCTTTGCGCAGGATCACGGCGACGCCATAGCGCGACAATCCGGGCCACGCAAAGACGGCTTCGACCAGAAACGCGTTGCCCAACATGGCGGCGAAATCCAACCCGATGATGGTCAGCGATGGGATCAGCGATGGCTTAAAGGCATAGCTGCGTGCGATGCGTGACGGGAAAAAGCCAAAAGCTTGCGCCATCTCGATATAGGGTTTGTCATAGGTTTCGACCATATTGGCGCGGGTCAGCCGTGCGGCTTGGCCGATGCCAGATAGCGACAACGCGATCGCAGGCAGGATAAGGTGATGCACGGCACTGCCGAAGGCCGCCCAATTGCCAACCAAAAGAGTGTCGATTATCAGGAAACCTGTGGTGCGTTCAATTTCATAAACGTCGGATATACGTCCCGCGATTGGGAACAGCGGCAGGTAGAACGCAAACAACAACATCAAGATAACAGCCCAGACAAAACCGGGCGCGGATACAGTTAGCAGGGCAATCACGCGGACCAGATTGTCGGGCCAACGCCCACGATGTCGTGCAGCAAGAATGCCCAATGGCAAACCAACAGCCACCATGATGAGACCTGCCAAGAACACCAATTCAAGGGTTGCAGGCAGAAACTGCGCAATGTCTTGAGTAACCGGGCGATTGGTATAAAGGGATGTGCCCAGATCGCCACGCAACACATCAGCCACAAAGTGTCCGTATTGCAGCGTCAGCGGGGCATCCAAATGCATCTCGGCACGTAGGTTCGCAATCTGTTCAGCGTTGGCATTCGGGCCTAGGGCGATGCGGGCAGGATCACCGGGGATAATCCGCGCAATCGCGAAGATCAGCATCGACACACCAACAAGCACGATGAGAGAGATACCTAGCCGGTTCAGCAGCAGGCGGAAAATTCCGGACATGTGACTCTTTCACAAAGATTGAGCGCGGGGCAGAAAAAAGGGGCGCAAATCACGTGCTTGCGCCCCAGTTAGGAAGATTACTCGCCGGTCATTTCCATCAGGCGGAAGCTAAAGCCCATGCCATCAAGGCCAAACGCTTTGGCCGGATCGCTAAGTGCTGGAACTTTCACACGGCTGGATGCTGCAAAGACAGACTGACGGTCAAAACCGTAAATCGTCGGTGCAATCGCCATCAAACGGGCGTTCAGCGCAGAATACGCCGCCTCGCGGTCCGCATCAGATGTCGCGGTACGACCTGCGTCCAGTGCCGCATCCACCTCTGAGTCGTTCAGGTATTCTGGCGACTGCCAAGTGCCTGGCGTGGATGAATGATACATGCCGTAAAGCAATGTATCAGGGTCACCAGTGACCGCGTTTACAAACAACTGGCTGATGTGCGGTGTGCTTTCTGCGGTCGAGACCTGCTCAGCAAACAGTGCCCAAGGCAGCTTGGTGATGCTGCTTGAGATGCCCATCTGGCTAAAGTTAGACTGCATCAAAAGGGCGAAACGTTCTTCCAATGGCACTTCGGCGATCCAGCTGATCTCAAGGTTCATTTCCGCAGGATCGTAAGGACAATCAGCAAGATAGGCTTTCGCCGCATCAAGGTTTTGCGCCTGAGCCAAATCGGCACCGTTCGCACCAAACATGCCAACCGGAATGGCACCCGTCGCTGGGCTGCCGCCGGATACGTCATCGTTGATCGCAATCATCTGAATGGCAGTGCCATAGTCAAACGCAGCACTCAGCGCCAAGCGACAATTCACGTTATCCAGCGGGGCTTTTTGGGTGTTCATTTTGAAATAGAACCCGCCAGTGCCGGTCTCTGTCAGCAGTTGCGCGCCATCTTTTGCAAGCGCTTGGACCACCTCAGGCGGCAACCATTGGCTGGCAATGTCGTGCTCGCCTTGCGCGATCAATGTGCGCACGGTCGCAGGCTCTAGGCCATAACGCATGCGCACTGTGTCTGGCGCAGCATCGGCAACATTAAGGAAATAGCTGTCGGACTTCGCCATAACCGTTTCTTCTTGTGGGTTATGCGAGGTCACAGCGTAAGCGCCGGTACCCGCTCCGTTTGCGGATAGGAATTCTTCGCCCCATTCGCTGTCAGAGTTGGCTTTGACATGCGCCATATCAATAATGGGCAGCCGCACCAATGATGCGATGAACGGTGCGTATGGCGTCTTAAGTGTCATCGTAACGGTTGTGTCATCAACTGCCGCGGCAGTGACGCCCGCGAACAAGTAGGACAACCCAGCACCAAGTGCCTGCATCCGTTCAACGGAATAAACCACATCGGCGGCAGTCATCTTGTTGCCGGATTGGAACGTCACATCATCACGCAATGTGAAGGTGTATGTTGCACCGTCAACGGCCCAGCTTGCAGCCAAGTGTGGCGTATGGCCGGGGCCGCCCTGCGCAGGCAGCACGAGCGTGTCATAGACGTTAAACATCAGAATGCTGTCGGCATAATCAGACGCTTTGGCGGGGTCGAGTTCACCAACCGCCACTTCATCAATCCGCAAAACGGTTTCGGCAAACGCGGGGCTGGCCAAAGCGGTTGCTGCGCAAAGCGCTGTTACCAGTGCAGTATTTTTCATCATTTTTCAGTTTCTCCGGTTGGATAGATTGCGACCTCTTGAGGTGAGGCTTTTTTATGAATTGGGGCGGGGGCATCGCCAAAAACATTCATGGTTCCGCACCACAGAATGGACGCGGTTGACGACCCGTGATTCCAAGTTGAATGAACGCGACGGCTCTCAAAATGGATAGAGTCGCCTTTGCGCAAGATTTCGGTAATGCCTTCGATTTCAACGGTGATTTCACCGTCAAGAACATAGAACATTTCTTCGCCATGATGGCTGATCGGTTCCACCCGGTGTCCTGGCATTTCATGCACGATGACCGAATGGAGCTTCGATCCCGCAAAAGAAGTCGAAAGCCGCTCATATGAAACGCCGGCATCGGCGACAGAATAGGCCAATCGGCTGACTTCATGCGTGGTTTGGCTGGCCGCGCCTGGTTGTTGCAGGAAGCTATTGATTTCAGTTTCGAGAGCGGCGGCGATCGAGGCAAGTGAACCCAACGAAGGGGATGTAAGTCCGCGTTCGACCTGACTGATGAACCCAACAGACAGCCCGGCAGTGTCCGCCACGTTTTGCATGGTCAGCCCTAGTTCTTTGCGTCTGGCCCGCAATGAAGCACCGAGATCAGCAGCAGCCTTGTCTTTCAATTGGGTGTCGTTTTTTAGCATAGGTAAAAATTTGCACAGACAGATGCCTCGAGTCAACATTTTTTAGCAATACTAAAATATGACCGCTCGTGCCTTGTTGGCTGCAGTCTAAAAAAGGGCAGCAACTGACAAGACGCGGTCTGAGGATATCTGACGTTTGACAAACATCACCGCTGTGTTTGCGCCGGTTACTGTGTGCATCGGCAGCATCGTAATTTCGCTGCCATCGACAGGTGTCGTCACGCGCAATGTGCCGCCTGTCATTTGGTCTAAGTCAGTTGGAAGGCTGCTATAATATCTTGATAAATCACGATTATCCCCTTCAGTGTGGGAGTATCAGGCGCGCCACGGCATCTGCCAAACCGGCGCAGTCGTCCATTAGATCAGCGCGGAAGGGGGAAACATAGAACGCCCCATCCGGTTGCGCGATAGAACAAGCGCCGGATGTGGTTGATAAACTACGCGCCAGTGGTGTTTCTCGCGTCAAAACTTTCGGATACGAGGGGACCGGCAGACCGTCGACTTTAGTGAAATTAGTTACGGTTAATATACTCATGACGATGATCGCAATTAACATGGCACTGTCGGCCAGCAACCAAACGTCGACTAGAACAGTAGCGCGGATTTCGCTTGATAACGGCTATGCGTTTCCAGCGCAGCATCTCATCATTTAACCTAAGATACCGACGCCAGTTCGCGCGCAAGACGTTTTGATGCAGCGCCCGGAATGCTACCCCAGTTGGTGATCCAGCGATAAAATATTGGCGTTAGAAACAATGTGAAAATCGTCGCAAAACCCAAACCGCCCACGATGACCCAACCAACCTCCATACGTGCCTCGGCGCCCGCACCAGATGTCAGCACAAGCGGCAAGCCACCCAACACAGTGGACACCATCGTCATCATGACTGGGCGGATACGCAGGCGCAGCGCATTGCGAATGGCCGTATCGATATCTTGGCCCGCTTCACGAAGCTGGTTCGCAAATTCGACAATCAAGATGCCGTTCTTGGCCATAACGCCGATGAGCATCACCAATCCAATCTGGCTGTAGTAATTCAAAGACCCACCGCTGAGCGAAATGGCCAACAGAGCTGCGGCAAGCCCAAAGGGCACTGTCAGCATGATCACGACAGCACTTGCGAAACTTTCAAATTGTGCCGCGAGAACCAGCATGACGATGAGCAAGGCGGTTGCGAAAACGATGTACATAGCTTGGGTACTGTCGTTCAGCGTCGCAGCTTCGCCAGTGAATGTCAGGCTAACCCCATCAGGAAGCACGTCCGCAGCCAATACACGGGCAGAGGCAATTGCATCAGAGAAGTTTACGCCATCACTAAGGTTTGCTTGCAAAGCCACCGACAGCGCGCCCCCAAGGCGTTCGACCTGAGCGTCGCTGACAACGGTATCCAAAGACGCAACAGAAGACAGTGGCACATAAGACCCGTCATCCAATCGGATCGAGATCGACGAAATGTCGGACGGATCATCGATTGGCGGGCCACCGGGCAGGACGTTCACATCAATTTCGGTGTCGCTTTCAAAGACGCTTACAGCGACATTGCCGCGCACGAGCGCACTCACCAAGCTGGTAACGGACGCGGGCGTTAGGCCCATATCACGAGCTGCGGCTTGATCCACGCTCACTTGCAATTCCGCTTTGACGGGTGACGAAGACAATTGCGGATTCACGAAAGCCGCGTCTTTTGACATGGCGGCAACCAGTGTTTCGGCGGCGGTTGTCAGTTCTGTAAGGTTATTGCCTGTCACAGCTAACCCAAGACCGCTGCCACCGCCGCGAATGTTCAGGCTGTTGGAGGATCGTGCACTGATTTGGACACCTGGAATGGCGGCAAGCTGTCGGTTTAATTTTGCGACCAGCTCGGCCTGCGAAAAGTCACGGTCCTGCCAATCAGGGAGCCGCACAATGATCAGCGCGCTTGTACCACCGCCCACACCCACGATGCTTTGGATCGTTTCGATTTCACCGCTTCTTAGATAAGGCGCTAGGATTTTTTCGGCCAAGACCACCTGCGTATCTAGGTAATCCACCGTTGTGTCAGACGCCCCACGTGCTTGCACAATAAAGAAACCGCGATCCTCGGTCGGGGTGACACTGGATGGCAAATTGATCGCAACACTGATCGAATAGATGACGATAGCCCCTGCAATCGACAGGACCAAAACCGGTGTGCGGATGGACCAATCCATCACGGCATCAAAGCCCCGCGCCAACGCCCCCTGCGTGGCGGCGTCTGTGTCAGGTGACGCTTTGGACTTTCCGGGGTCCAGCAAGGCCGACAACACTGGTGCAAGGGTCAAGGCCGTGATCGATGACAGCGTGACGGCGAATGCTAGAACGAACCCGAATTCAGAAAAAACGCCGCCTGCTTGCCCGGGTAAAAAAGATATCGGAATAAAAACAGCTGCGAGTGTTGCTGTTGTTGAAATAACAGCAAAGAACACCTCGTTTGTGCCCGCAGCGGCCGCCGCAAAGGCCCCCATGCCTTCGCTCCGTTTGCGCACGATATTTTCGACGACAACAATTGCGTCATCAACGACCATCCCTGTTGCCAATACCAGTGCCAACAGGCTGATGGTGTTCACTGAAAACCCCGTAAGCCAAATGGCTGCTAAAGTGCCGATCAACGCGACAGGGATTGTTACCGCTGGAATCAAAGTGGCCCGTGGGGAGCGTAAGAAAAGAAAAATCACCGCGATCACAATGGCTGTCGCCAGCAGAATGGATGTCACGACTTCTTGGATCGATCCTTCGATAAAAATCCCGTCGTCTGAGGCGATGATCAGCTCAACACCTTCTGGTAATTGCTGACGCAATTCTTCAACGGCGACATTGACGGCTTGCGAAATTTCCAGCGTGTTCCCAACCGATTGCCGTGTGATATCCAGGCCAATGGCGGCTTGTCCGTTTACACGGGCAAATACAGTGCTGTCTTCTGGTAACAATTGAACCAAGGCGATGTCGGCCACTTGTGTTGCGTTGTCAATTTGCAAACCTTCAATGGTCTCGACGGTGACCTCTTGGTTGGCAACACTCAGGGCCAAGGTCTGGCTTGTGCCTTCCAGTGACCCAAGCGCCGTATCATCGCGCAATGTGGCGAGCGCCGTGCTGACATCAAAAATCGTCAATCCACGACTAAGCAGGGACGGAATGTCGAGCAAGACTTGGAATTCGTTCGACCGATCACCCCGCACGGTGATCTCGGCGATGCCATCAATCGTTGAAAGCCTCTCGTAGATTGCGCCTTCGGCAATCTGGGTCAGCTCATCAAAACTGGCGTCCCCCAACAACGCAAGCCGAATGATGGCGTCGGAGTTGCTGTCGCTTTTTGAAACTGTCGACTCTTCTGCGTCTTCCGGCAAAGAACGCGACGTTGCCGATACAATTTCGCGGGCCTCATTGGCGGCCACATCCACATCCGTTCCATCAGACAGGTCAATGGTAATCCGACTGGATCCAGAACTGGACGTGGATTCCATGAACGACAGCCCTTCGAGGCCGCTGAGCGCGTCTTCAAGGGGTTGTGTGATTTCGCTGTCGACTGTGGCAGGCACGGCGCCTTCATAGATGGTGTTCACCGACAGAACAGGACGGTCAACATCCGGCATTTCGCGGACATCGATGCTGTTGAATGCAGCCAGACCCGCGATAATGATCAGAAGGTTCAAGACAAGGCCAAGGATGGGCCGCGCCACAAAAAGACTGGCGAACCCTGCCTTTTGCAATCTTCGTTCGACGCTCATCTTTCAGCACCTGTTTCATCAGTTACACGGGTGCCCGCGCGCAATTTCGCAGCACCCTCTGTGATGATGGGCGTGCCGATGGGCACATCTGTTTCCACCCAAACACGGGCGCCGTTGCGATACCGAATGGCCACTGGGTTCGGCGATGCAACGCCATCTTCGGTCACCCAAATGTTGGCTCCGCCTCGATTCCATGTGATCGCCGTGGCAGGCACAACCGGGAGCGGTTCTGTCTTTTCGATGATCCGGACAGAAAAGGTCATGCCAGCGACCAAAGCGCCATCTGGATTGTCAATTCGCGCACGTACCGTCGCACTGCGCGACGTGGGATCAAGAGCCGTATCAAAGGCGATGATCGTTCCATCAAACACGCGTCCAGCATAGGTGGGTGTGCCGATATGGACAGGCTTTCCGGCTTCAAGCAGTGCGATTGAACGTTCTGGAACTTCAAACTCAGCAACGATAGCGCTTGAATCATCGACTGTGACAACTGGATCACCAACGCTTAGATAGTCACCGATGTTCAGACTGTTCAGCCCCAACGTCCCATCGATAGGTGACGTGATTCTACGCCGATCTAGCGCATCTTGCGCGATGTCGACATTAATCTTGGCTAACCGCAAAGCGACTTCTGTTTCGATGAATATGATGTCTGTGATGGTCGAATTACCGTTGCTGCGCAACGTTTCGTAGCGATCAAAAAGATCTTGTGCCTGTTTGTGTTCTGCGCTGGCTGCATTCAGCGCAAGTCGCTCTGCCCGATTGTCCAATTGCAACAGAACATCCCCAGCCGCCACCACACCATTTGCATCAATCGACACATCTGTGATTTCGCCGGACACGCTCGACACGACATCGACACTGCGCAAGGATGTCGCCGTCCCAATGGTGCTGAGCATCAAATTGTAAGATCTCGCCGCCAAAGGTTTCATAACGACGATTGTTTCCTGCGCCCCTCGACCAGGGCGCCCACCTCGGTCCTGCCTCTGTTCCTCGGATTGCACGACGTCTATGCCAATCGCCTTTGAGAAGGTTTCTGGCATCCCGAAAGAAATGAAATAAGCAGCGCAGAGAATGCCAGCAGAGGCAAGAAGGACGAACAGTTGTCGCACGAAACGTTCCTTGAATCTAAGTAATTGGTCGCAGAATTCGCTTCCATTTAACTCTATACGTTGGAACCCGAAAGTTCCGCCGCAAAAAGAGGAGATTTTTTTGTGCTTCAAGTTTTCATCAAGTTTCTAAGCCTCGGCGTGCTTGCCGTATTTTAGTCGCCCTAGACCTTTCAGCACTAAAAGGTAATGCGGCAACCTTGGGCCATTACAGATATCGCCGAAAGGTTCAGCCTTCGAAACAGGGACATGATATTGCAGGTACAATTGAGTCTTTTGAACAAGGGGCCGTTGGCACAAGTGAAAGGCCCCTTGCTCTGGAAGTATTTCAACCGAACCTGCAATTCTAAACTTGATCGGTTGATCTTGGGCCCACCCATCGAATGCACGAGGCGAACAATCAAGGCGCAGTTTATTTTGCCGTTTCCAAAGCGCTGCGCAGTACGTCACGATCACCGATGTGATTGGCAAGAATAAGGATCAGCCGCGCGTTTAACGCCTCGCTTTCCTCTTTGCTTAACCCATCATGAACGCCCAGAAGCTCGTCATAGAATCCGTCGGGATCAATGATATTCGGATTGCGGTTGAGATCCATAGTTAACCCTTTTGACCTGTGGCAATGCGAACTGCCGTCTCGATGTTCTCGGTGTTTGCATCCGCCCAACGGGCAACGACATGCTGGTCGGGGCGGATCAGGTAAATACCTTTGTCCGCATCACCCAAATACCGCGCTGCAACATCACCATGCGGATCGTCGCGAGCGGTGTCCAACGCCACCGCTTTAATGGCGATGCCATTCACGTCTGTTATTTCAGGGGCCGCAGTGTTGATAGCCAAAACCGTGAAATCGCCCTGCAATTTGTTTAACAAAAACCCGTCTGACAATCGCGCATCCGGACATGCGGAACCAACGCGGCTACGTTCGGGGCCATTCAACACATCCGCCCCGTTCAATGACAATTCATCATAGACACATGGCACCGAAAGACGCCCGGAATTGACCAACGGCCGCGCAAAGGCATGGTTTTGCGCGAGTTCCAAAACTGCATTGCGAAACGTTTTACTTGTCTCACTTTTCGGGGTGAGAAAATCAGTTGCGCGAGTGGAATTCAGGATGTTTTCGTCAGCACCATGTACGCGTTCTTCGGAATAGCTGTCCAACAGGCTATCAGGCGCAAGCCCTTTGACCACCAGATCAAGTTTCCAGGCCAGATTGTCCGTGTCTTGAACGCCGGAATTCGCGCCACGAGCGCCAAAGGGTGAAACTTGGTGCGCACTATCGCCCGCAAACAGAACACGCCCGTGGCGGAATTTTTCCATACGGCGGCATTGGAAGGTATAGATCGACGTCCATTCCAATTCGTATTCAGCCCCCTCGCCCAGCATCGCATCAACACGGGCCCGGATGTTTTCCTCTTTCAGCTCTTTCGCGCGATCGATGTCCCAACCAAGCTGGAAATCAATGCGCCAGATGTCGTCAGGTTGCTTGTGTAGCAATGCCGAAGCGCCGCTATCCTTGAAAGGCGGCTCAAACCAAAACCAACGCTCGGTCGGGAAATCAGCTGTCATTTTAACGTCGGCGATCAGGAAGTTATCTTCAAACACCCGCCCATCAAAACTCAGGCCCAGCATATCGCGTGTCTGGGACCGCGCGCCATCACAGGCGATCAGCCAATCGGCCTCAAGCTGGTAAGGTCCGTCGGGGGTATCAACCTCAACCGCGACATGATCGTCGTGCTGTTCCAACCCAATGACGGCATTGCGCCCTCTGATTTCAATCGGGCACCCATCGGCTTGGGCCTTGCGGATTTCATCCACGAGGAACTTTTCAAAATAGGGTTGTTGCAGATTGATGAATGCTGGTCGGCTGTGGCCGTCTTCGGGTTGCAGGTTGAACTCGAACACACGTTCATCGCCGTGAAACACTTTGCCGACGTTCCAAACCACGCCTTTGTCGACCATGGTTTGACCCGCGCCAAGGCGGTCGCAAATTTCCAGCGTTCGTTTGGCAAAACAGATGGCACGGCTGCCTTGGCCGACCCCTTCGTGGTCATCCAAAACAAGAACCGGCGTGCCTTTACGCCCCAAATCAAGAGCGGCGGCCATGCCAATTGGTCCGCCACCCACAATCACAACAGGGTGACGTACAGGGGCGGCAGCGGCCACCTTTTCATAGGGATAAAGTTTGAACGCGAGGTCGTATCTGACATCTACCATCTGTTTGGATCCTATCCTTGCAATTGCGCCCACATGTCTAGATCGCGTTTGTCGGTCCAGATGCGCGGGTGCCAAATGCCACGAGCCTCATCATAGGCCCGGCTGACGTTGAACGGCAGACAGTGCTCATAGATCGCGTAGTCCTTGAATTTCGGATCGCATTCTTCGCGCACGGCGTCCCACGCGTCTTTCAGGCTTCCACCCTTCATCGCGACCTTATGGGCAGGGCGATAGGTGCTTTCGACAAAGTCACGCGTGCTTTCGATTGCACGTTCAACGGCGTCTTTGCCAATCAACGCAGCACCACGACCGGGCGCAATCGCGTCCACATCATAGGCTTTGATGTTGTCTAGCGTTTGACCCCAATCACCGAAATAACCATCGCCACAATAACATGCGGAATGGTCTTCGACGATGTCACCAGTGAACATAACGTTCTGATCAGGGACATGAACCACCGCATCACCAGCCGTATGCGCACGACCGACATGTTTGATGTCAACGCGACGTTTGCCCAGATAAACGGTCATGCTGTCGCTGAATGTGGCCGTTGGATACGTCAGGCCGGGGATGCTTTCGTGGCCTTCAAACAAACGAGGGAAGCGTTGGAATTCACTGTCCCAGTCTTCTTGGCCACGCTCTACAACCATCGCACGGGCGGCATCAGACATGATGATCTGTTCTGCGCCATAGGCCGAGGCCCCCAGCACACGGACCGCGTGATAATGCGTCAACACAACATGGCTGATCGGCTTGTCCGTGACTTCGCGGACCTTTTCGATGACCTTGTTGGCCAAGCGCGGGGTTGCCTGCGCTTCGACGATCATGACGCTGTCGTCGCCGATGATCACACCAGAGTTTGGATCGCCCTCGGCGGTAAAGGCCCACAGGCCCTCGCCCACTTCGTCAAAGGTGATCTTCTTTTCGGTCATATCCCCTTGGGATGCGAATGCTTTTGCCATTTTCAGTGTCCTTTATGCGGGGAATTTAATTGCGGGCAGGATCGTGCCTGTGCAGGCACCGAACCCAATTTGATAACCGTCGCCTTTGGCCGCACCGCGCAGCGTGAGGGTGTCACCGTCTTCGATAAATGTGCGGGTTTCACCGGTGTCGAGCGTGAATGGTTCACGCCCTGCCCAGCTAAGCTCCATCAATGATCCAAACTCGGATTTTTCAGGACCCGAAATCGTGCCGGACCCCAAAAGATCGCCCGGATTCATGCCACAACCGCCACTTGCGTGGTGGCACAGTTGTTCGGCGGCGGAATAATACATGCGGCTGTAGTTGGTCTTGGACAGTGACGTTGCTTTGTCCGCGCCTGCGGGCTGCATCAACACCTCGAGTTCGATGTCGAACAATCCGTCGGTTGTGCTGTTTAGATAGGGCAACAGTTCCTTTTCGCGTGGCGGGGTCGCGGTGCGGAAGGGTTCCAATGCTGCCGTGGTGACGATCCACGGCGAGATCGATGTGCCAAATGCCTTGCCCTGAAACGGCCCAAGCGGTTGGTATTCCCAGCCTTGAATATCGCGCGCCGACCAGTCGTTTAGCAGTACATAGCCAAAGATCATCGCATCAGCCTGATCAACCGTAATGGCCGTGCCGCGATCGCAGGATGTGCCCACGATCGCGCCCATTTCCAGTTCGATGTCCAACCGTTTGGATGGCCCAAACGACGGCATCTCTGCGTCTGGTGCTTTGGACTGCCCATTGGGGCGGTGGATGTCTGTGCCTGATACAACAACCGATGACGCGCGGCCATTGTAACCAATCGGAATGTGCAGCCAGTTGGCCGGCAAATCGGGTGATCCGCGCAGGATCGCACCCATATTTTGAGCATGCTGTTTACCAGCATAAAAGTCGGTGTATTCCGTAACCAGTAATGGCATGTGAAGTTGGGCTGTTTCTAGCGGCACGAGGTGAGGCGCAACAGCGGCCTGATCAGATGACCCGTCTGCTAACATCTCTTGCAAACGCGAGCGCAATTTGGCCCAAACCTCTGGGCCCAGTTCCATCACATCGTTCCAGAATGGCAGATCAAACGCGGCGTCTTCGTCTAACGCAATCAATCCCGCTTCTTCCAGCGCGGCCATGTCCAAAATTTGATCGCCAATTGCGACGCCGCAACGGGGATCTTCGTCACCAACCGAGAATACGCCATACGGCAAGTTGTTCAGGGGAAACGGAGTGTCCGCAGTGTTCGCGCTGGTGACCCAGCTTTTCATCAATGTCATTGTTGTACTTTCGCATCTGGCTGATTGTCAGGGTGCGCATCGGCAAAGGCGGGTTGTTTGAGGCATAGATGCTCAATGCGCGCAATATTCGGGAAATCGTTCAATTCAACACCCCAACGGCGGGCGTTGTAGACTTGGGCAGTGATACAGATGTCAGCGATATTGGGTGTCGCGCCAAAAGCAAAAGCGTCACTTTTGGGCAGCAGGGTTTCGACGGCCGCAAAACCCTGCTTCATCCAGTGACACATCCAATCGGTTGCCTGTTCGGGCGTGGCGCCAAACCGCGATTTGAGCTGACCAATCAGGCGCAAGTTATTCACCGGATGCACATCAAGAGCAATCGTGCCGGCCACGGCCATCACCTTGGCCCGCATTAATGGATCAGCAGGGATCAGTTGCGGATCAGGCCAAGTGGCATCGATGTAATCCAAGATCGCCATCGATTGCGTCAGCACTGTGCCGTCGTCCAACACCAAGGTTGGCACCCCCTTGCCGGGGTTCAGGTCTGTATACCCCTCAGCCCGTTGGTCGCCCGCGACAAGATCAACAGGCACCGTTTCATAAACGATGCCTTTGAGGTTCAGCGCAGTTCTGACCCGGTAGGATGTGGTTGAGCGCCAATAGGAATATAGCTTCATTTTTTACCCGGCGTCCCGTCGAACTTTTTCTCCATGTCCGCCCAGCAATCAATGTAATCATCCTGAAGCGGTGCTTTGGTGCCCGCAAATTCAGTCAGCTGCTGTGGAAAGCGTGTTTCGAACATGAACGACATGGTATTGTCGAGCTTTTCGGCTTTCAGATCGGCATTCGACGCGCCCTCGAACGCATTGCGATCCGGACCATGCGGCAACATCATGTTGTGCAGGCTGACCCCACCGGGAATGAACCCTTTGGGTTTCGCATCGTACTGGCCGTAAATGTTGCCCATCAATTCGGACATGATGTTCTTGTGATACCACGGTGGGCGGAACGTATCCTCGGCCACCATCCAGCGTTCACGGAACAGAACGAAATCGATATTGGCCGTACCCGGTTGACCCGATGGCGCGGTCAAAACCGTAAAGATGGAAGGATCGGGGTGGTCAAACAGGATCGCACCGACAGGGCAGTACGTGCGTAGATCATATTTCACAGGTGCATAGTTTCCGTGCCATGCAACCACATCCAGTGGGGACTGACCGATTTTGGTTTCGTGAAACTCACCGCACCACTTAACGATCACTGTGGACGGGACTTCGCGATCCTCATAGGCTGCGACGGGTGCCTTGAAATCACGTGGGTTCGCCATGCAATTTGCCCCAATCGGGCCACGGCCGGGCAGTTCGAATTTCTGACCATAGTTCTCGCAAACAAATCCGCGACACGGACCTTCCAGCACCTCAACACGGTAAACCAATCCACGCGGAATGATCGCGATTTCCTGTGGTTCAACGTCAATGATCCCCAACTCGGTTGAGAACCGCAAGCGGCCCTCTTGCGGGACAACCAACAACTCGCTGTCCGCCGAAAAGAAGTATTCATCAACCATGCTCTCTGTGACCAGATAAACATGACATGCCATGCCAACTTGCGTGTGCACATCACCTGCCGTTGTCATTGTGTGCATACCAGTCAGCCACGTCAGCGGTTGGTCGCTATGCGGCAGCGGATCCCAACGATACTGCCCAAGGCTCACCACGTCCGGCACGATATTCGGGGCCGATTTCCAATTCGGTACGTCGATCTTTTCATAGCGATGCGAATGCTTCACGGACGGGCGAATGCGATAACACCATGTCCGTTCATTTTGCCCCTGCGGCGCGGTAAAGGCCGTGCCAGACAACTGTTCGCCATAAAGACCGTAATTGCATTTTTGGGGACTGTTCATCCCTTGCGGCAAAGCATCGGGCAAAGCCTCGGTTTCAAAATCGTTTCCGAATCCGGGCATGTACCCTGCATGTGGCCCCGGCAAAGAGGGCGCCTGCGTCATACGCGTTTGGATTTGCTCGCGGGCCATTATTGTCTCCTTGCGTTGCGTTAATAAAATTGTAACTGTTACGTTTGTAACTAACAATGGATTATTTCGAAAAATGACACAAGAAAACCCAGACGCCGCACTGTCAGATTTCCTACCATTTTTACTGTTTCAAGCCGCGGAACTAAGCAGCCGCAATTTCCAACACCATTACCAATCCCGCTATGGGATGCTGCGCACCGAATGGCGGGTCATGTTTCACTTGGGCAGCACTGGCGACCAAACAGCGAAACACATCTGCGTCCGTGCCTCATTGCATAAAACAAAGGTCAGTCGGGCGGTAAAAGCGCTTGAAGAGAAACGATTTCTAAAGCGCAACACAATTCAGACTGACCGACGTAGCGAGCAACTTTGCCTAACACATCAAGGCAAAGCTGCCTTCGCGGATTTAACGCTTATTGCTACTAAATTCGGCCGGGAGCTGGAACAATCGTTAGGAACACAGGACCACGAAAAACTTGTAGCGATGTTACAAAAACTGATCACTCTTCATCAACCAAATCTGTAATCAACCCGCCTGTACAGTACCGTCAGCGCACCACGCATCAAAAATTTCCAACGCCTTTTCTGCAAACCCGGCGTCGTTGATGTGATGAGGGATTCGTTGCGCAGAAACATTTGACGGCAAACTTGATTCGATCTCGTTCAGAAACGCCGCCAACCCATCAGCGTTGTGCAGATCGGCACCTTCGCGATCCCATTCCCCCAAGCCTTTTTCGGGCAAGATCATCGTGACAGGCCCTTTTGCAGTTGCAAGCTGTTCACAATGCGCGCGTGCGACTTGTTGGGTTTCTGCCGCTTGCAACACAATCGACGTCAACAATCGGTTATGCGCGTGCTTCATATGGTTCGCCCATTTGTCATCAATCGGCTTCCAGCCGACCACATCAACCAGATCATAGCATCCCGGCGCTACGATCTGCGGCGTGCCGTTCGCACCCGCATTGGTCAACCGGTCCGCTCCGGCAGAGATGTTCGACCCTTGGACATGGTTGCCCAGTTCCTGTGTGCAAAAATCAAATACACAGGCAAAGGCCCCCTGTGCTGCAAGACTTTCAAATGCGCGGCCACCCATGCCGGTAGAATGAAACACTGCAACCTCAAACCCGCGTTCTTCCAGTGCGGGTTTCAGTGGAACCATGTAACGCAGCGCGGTTTTGCCAAGCGATGTCATCCCGATCAGAGGCTTGCTTTGATTCATCGGTTCGGCTGCGCGTGCAGCACCCAAAACGGCACCTGCTGCCTGACTTAACGATGCTTTGCATACGGAGTTCAGGCCATAAAGCCCACCTGCCCAAAGGATCATTTGCGTATCTGCAGCCAACCGTTCGGCAGGGATTAAGGGAGAAAAAGACACGGTCGAGACGATATATTTTGGCACGCCCAACGGCAAAGCGGAACACACATCCAGTGCCAGATCCGTACCCATAGTACCGCCAAGAACAATCATTGCGTCGATTTTGCCTTCGCGGTGCAGCCGGGCGGTTAGCAAAGCGGACCCCTGCCCCATGATCTGCATCGCCTTGTTTTCATTGCCGCTGTCAATCGCGGCCTTGATCGAACTTCCGCCTTCTTCTGCAACGTCATGCTTGGAGTAATCGCAGGGCTTCGAAGGGTCACCCAAAACCGATACGTCCATCGTCAACACTCGCCCGCCTTGATCGCGGAGTACACCTGCAAGATAGCCTAACTCGTCGTCTTTGGTGTCGTATGTCCCGATCACAAGAATGGTTTTCTCGGTCATCGAATTGCTCCTACAGTTTGATCCACGCGGTCTTGAGGTTGACGTATTTGTCGATGGCATGCAGCGATTTGTCGGCACCATTGCCGGATTGCCCGACGCCGCCCAACGGCACCGTCACATCCGGCCCGCCGTAGGTGTTCACGTGCATCACGCCTGTTCGCACTCCTCGGATCATGCGATGTGCCCGGCTTAGGTTGGATGTCCAAACGCCACCGGCCAATCCATATACAGTCGAGTTTGCGATCTGGATGGCTTCTTCATCGGACGAAAACGGGGTCACGCCCAACACCGGTCCAAAGACTTCTTTTTGGGCCAACGTCGCGTTTTGATCCACACCTGTGACAATCGTAGGGGCCATATAATACCCCCCGGTTTCTTGCAGAATGCGTTCACCACCGGTGACAACATGGCCACCTTCGGACTTGGCTGTTTCGACGAAACCAAGGTTTGCTTTTAGCTGAATTTCGGAGTTCACAGCGCCGATATGCGTGTCCATCTTTAATGGATCACCAACGCGCATCGCCTCAGCGGCTTTGGCGACGGCTGCGACAAAATCATCATGGATCGATGCTTCGACCAACAACCGAGATCCAGCCACACAAACCTGTCCGGAATTGCGGAAAATACCACCGGCTGCGACCTTTGCAGCCTCATCCAGATTTGGCGCATCTGCGAAAATGATATTCGGGGATTTGCCACCCAATTCCAGATAGACGCGTTTCATGTTCGAACGCGCCGCATATTCCATCAATCGGCGGCCCGTGCCGCCCGACCCCGTGAACACCAAAACATCCACATCCATTGACAGACCCAAGGCTTCGCCAACAACTGCGCCTTCGCCTGTAACAGCATTCAACACGCCTGCTGGCAGACCGGCCTCAAGCGCCAGCTCGGCCAGACGCATTAGTGACAAGGATGCGGTTTCCGACGGCTTTAACACCACCGAATTGCCCATCGCCAAGGCGGGCCCCAGCTTCCAAGCGCCGATCATCAATGGGAAGTTCCATGGAATGATCGCACCGACAACGCCCACTGGTTCTTTGTGGATCATGCCCAAAATGTCTGAGGATGTAGGTGCGATTTCGCCATACACCTTATCCAAGGCTTCAGCGTAATACCGGATCGTCGCCGCCGCCGATCCCGGCTCGGCTTTGATGGCCATGCCGATTTCGGTGCCGTTGTCGCGTACACCCAAAACGGCCAACTCTAATGCGTTCGCTTCGATCAGGTCGGCCCATTTCAGCATGACTTTTTTGCGGGCGGCGGGCGGTTGCCCCGCCCAGCGGCCATCCTCAAACGCTGCACGTGCTGATGCAATCGCGGCCTCCATATCGGATTTGGTGCCTTTGGCTGTCGTCGTCAGAACCTGCCCATCAATGGGCGAGATGATATCCATCACCTGCCCATCGCTGGCAGGAACATGTTGCCCATCGATCAGATGCTGGAACGCTGGAACTGGCCGTGCACGCAGGCCATCAATTTGAGTTTGATCCATGATGTCCTACCGTTGGAACGTATCAGAAAGGTTGTGCTGGTCATCTTCTGGCTCAGTCCGCCATTCTTTGATCAGCCCACGAATGTGCATCCCAACCACGATGAGGATCAGCACAAAAAGGATCGCTGTAATCGGACGGTCAATCATGTCTAAAGGCGTCTTAAGACGGGGCAAAGACGAGCGAAGCTTGACCTCCATGATGCCACCCAGAACCATGCCCAAGATGATAGGCACAATCGGTAGGTTCAGACGTTTCAGGATCAAACCAAGCACACCGAAACCAGCGGCAATCATGCAGTCCGTCAATGAGTTGCGCAGTGAATAAACACCCACGAATGACAGCAACAAGATCATAACACCCAAGAACCGAGTTGGAACGCGGATGATTTTGGTCAACAGGTTTGTCGAGAACAGCAAGAACACCATCACGATGACGTTCAACGCGATAAGCGCGAAATATAGGCCATAAACCAGATCAATGTTGTTCTGGAACAGTTGCGGGCCAGGGATCACGTTGTGGACGTAAAACACGGACAACATCATGGCCGTCAATGCTTCACCCGGAATACCAAGCGCCAGCAATGGGATCATCGCCGCCGCAGGGACCGCATTGTTTGCGGCTTCGGATGCGATCAACCCTTCTGGTGATCCTTTACCGAATTTGTCAGGGTCTTTCGACGTCTTTTGCGCGTAAGTATAGCTCATGAATTGGGCCGTAAATTCGCCTGTTCCCGGGATCATCCCTAAAACGACACCAAACGCAGAGGCGACCGTTGCGACGCGCTTGTGCTTCATCAGTTCTTTGATGCCCGCGCCCATTTTGCCGGTGACAGGTTTGGCGTCTGGACTGTTGTCTGGTGACGTCAGCAAGAAAAAGGCTTGGCTAAGTGCAAACAGACCCAGCACGACAACAATCAGGTTCACGCCAGAACTTAAGAACGAATAGCCGAATGAATACCGCTGTGTGTAGGTGGTTGGATCAAGCCCAACAGTTTGCAGAAATATGCCGAACATGGCCAACATGCCGGCTGCAAAAATCTGCCCTCGGTGTGCCAGCACAACAAGGATGATACCCAACAAAGCGGCCAAGAAAATCTCTCGACTGCCGAACATCGGGGCGATTAACGCCAACACGGGCGAGAGTAAAATCAAACACCCAATGCCAAAGATGCCGCCCCAAAATGACGCGGAATAGGCCAACGAAACCGCGCGATGCGCCTCTCCGTTTTCGGTCATGGGATAACCATCATAGGATGTCAGCGCATTCACCGCCGTTCCCGGCGTGTTGATCAAAACGGCAGGTATGGCCCCGCCATACATGGACGACCCGTAAATCCCGAGCAGCATTGTCAGCCCGACAATCGGATCAAGCGAGAACGTGGCGGGCAACAAAATGGCGATCGCGACCGCAGGGCCGACACCCGGAATTGCCCCAATTATGACCCCCCCGATCGAGCCAACAAGGAGGGCCATCGCAACGTCCCAACGGGCAAGCATTTCCAAACCAGCAAAGATATTTTCCATAGCGTTTTCCGATCAGAAATAGGTCAGCATGATCTGGCGCAGCCCATCGGGCAGCTGCTCATAGATCAAACCTGAAGGAAGGTTTACTTGTAGAAAGGTCTTAAACAGAAGCACGATGACAACGGCAGATACAGCCGCTGAAATCATCATCCGCGCACTGCGATATCCAGCCCGAAACGCCAAGGCCAACGCGAAAACAACCGTTGTCAAAAGGTAACCGGTATAGGGTATGAGCGCCGCGTAAGCGATGAACCAAGCGGCATATTCAAGCGCTGAAATCCACAGCCAAACTTCTGGCCAACGCCCCTGAATCCGCTCGGACAACGCTGATCCCAAAAGGTGAAATGCAGCGAAAACCGTCATACATCCCAGTGAAACAGCAGGCCAAAACCGCGGCTGCGCAAACAATTTTGTTCCGGGGCGCCACGTCGTTTGATCCGTTATCTGGAGGATCAAAAACGCAGACAATAAGAACACAAACCAAGCGAACACGATGTCCCCTGGCCGTCTGTAACGTTTAAATAAATTCTGAAGGGTCTTAACGCGGGACATGTTGCGACTCCGTTCCTATCGCTTGGGGCAATCGGGCAACCATAAAGACCGCCCGATCAAGTCTAGGAATGAGTAATCACTGACCCAGAATATCGCTGATGCGGCTCATCGTTTCGATATCATTCTCGATCTGTGTGACAACTTCGGCAGCAGGCTGCCAGTACACAAGAGCACCAGTTTCAGCGGCCAATGTTTGCGCACGTTCAGACGCCATTGTCTTCTCTGCTACAGCGCTGATTTTTTCCTGAATGTCTTTTGGCGTGTCAGCATGAACAAATAGGCCATTCCACAAAGACACGTTCAGATCAGGTGCCAATTCCGCCACAGTCGGAGTGTCTGGCGTCAAGCTGATGCGTTCTGAGCCAATTGATGCGAGCACTTTGACGTCGTCGATGCATGGCAAGATCAACTGAAGCGTCGTGTTGATCACGTCCACATCACCAGAGGCCAATGTGTTGCAATCCAAGGCATCAAATGCCGCGTCAGATGCATAGGAAAAACCCAGCTCTGCCGCGAGGCCAAGTGTAACCTGCGTTGGCGTCAAAGGCGCGCCAAAGTGACCAAGAACAACGTCGTTGTCTTTTGCGTGGGCCGCAAGGCCTGCCATGTCATCGTAAGGTGCATTGCCACCAGTGGCGATCACAAATGGGTAGGTCAGGAAGTTGCCAAGAGGCACAAATGGATCAGGGTTCAACTCTGGAATGCCGATCTGTGGACCAACAACAGGGATCGCAATGATGAACGAGCCAATTGTGTAACCATCAGCCGGGGCATTCGCCACTTCGATTGCGCCTGGGAATGGTCCACCACCACCGCCGGGTTTGTTCACAACAGCCGTTGGCACTCCGTAAGCTTCGGAAAAGTCCTCGGCGATCATACGCGTCAGCACGTCTTCCAAATCACCCGGAGGCCACGGCACGACAAATTCAACCGGCTTCTCTGGGTATTCGGCCTGCGCACCGCCAGCAACGGCAACCATCGCCAAAGCCATCGCAGAGGCGGCTTTTCTAAACTTAAACATTCTATTTCTCCCTGTGGTCGGTTCATATACTGAACCAGTGTTGTGAAAAATATCTTGCACCTTCATCATTCGTGTGTCAAATTTTTTCTTAACCAAACAAGGTGCGTTCACTCAATGTCATCGGCATCCAAAGCACTCGAACTTCTGTCGCTGTTTTCAAAGGCGAAGCCAGAAATTGGTTTGTCTGAGATGTGTCGCCTTGCGAACCGCGATAAAGCCACGACTTACAGACACCTACAGGTTCTTGAAAAAGCAGGATTTGTCGAACAGATCGTGACATCAAAGAACTACCGTCTTGGGCCTGCACTTCTTCAGCTAGGCCGCATGAGAGAAGCCACCGTGCCGCGCACAGCAGGTGCAGAATCAGCCATTGCGACTCTTGCTGAAAAAACGGGCGAAACGGTTCACGTTACAGTCCTGTCCGGCTTAACGCTGTTCGCATTGATGTCACGCGAGTCGCTACGACACAGCACGCGCGCAGTGATCGACATTACAACTTTTCCGCTTCACGCCACTGCATCGGGTATCTGTGCTGTGACATTTGGACCCGACGAGCTGTTTGCAGAAGCGTGCGACAACTTCAAGGCATTCACCGATTTAACCCCAATGACAGCAGAGGCCTTAGAGACGCTGATTGTCACGGCCCGAACATCAGGCATAGGGCGTTCAATTGGTCGGTTCGAGAAAGAAATCAACAGCCTGTCTGCCCCTATTTTCGACCAAACAGGTCAATTCGCAGGGGCAGTATCTGTGGCAAGCGTCGCATCGCGTTTCACGCCGGAACTAGAAGACACCATCAAAACCGAATTGATCACGGCCAGCCGTGAAATAACCAAAAGCTGGGGTGGCGTTATCCCCTCAGCCATTGAAAAGGCATGGTCTGGCGCCATGTCATCACATCAAGAATTGGACACATCTTCATGAAAGATTCAAACTTCCTGAAAGAGCACAACGGCAAACTGATGTGGCATCCGATGACGTCACCTAAGGACACTATTGACCAGCCCCCAAAAATTATTACCGGATCGCACGGCGTCAACATCACCGATATTGACGGCCATTCAGTTGTCGACGGTGTTGGTGGTTTGTGGAATGTGAACTTGGGGTATTCCTGCCAGCCGGTGAAAGACGCGATTGCGGCGCAGCTAAACGAGCTGCCTTATTATTCTACCTTCCGCGGCACATCCAACGACGCTGCAATTGAGCTTTCGTATGAATTGAGCGAGTTCTTTGCGCCGGATGGCCTGCAGCGCGCATTCTTTACCTCTGGTGGATCGGATTCCGTTGAAACGGCCCTTCGCTTGGCACGCCAGTATCACAAACTGCGCGGAGAGCAGGGCCGCACCAAGTTCCTGAGCTTGAAAAAGGGCTACCATGGCACGCACATGGGCGGCGCATCTGTCAACGGCAACGCCAATTTCCGCACCGCCTATGAGCCGCTGTTGCCGGGCTGTTTCCACATCCCTGCCCCATATACCTACCGCAACCCATTCAATGAATCTGATCCGGAAAAGTTGGCGCAACTATGTTTGCAAGCGCTCGAGGATGAGATCGCGTTTCAGGGTGCTGGCACCATTGCAGCGATGATCATGGAACCGATCCTTGGCGCAGGTGGCGTTATTCCTCCGCACAAATCTTTTGCGCCCAAGGTGCAGGAAATCTGTAACCGCAACGGCATCTTGCTGATCACCGACGAAGTCATCACGGCCTTTGGTCGCACAGGTGCGTGGTCAGGTGCCCGTCTTTGGGGGATCAAGCCCGACATGATGGCCACCGCCAAAGCGATCACAAACGGGTACTTCCCATTCGGTGCCGTGATGCTTGGCGAACGCATGGTTGAGGTGTTTGAAGGCAACCCCTCCGCAAAAATCGGTCATGGCTACACCTATTCCGGCCACCCTGTTGGTGCGGCAGCCGCTTTGGCCTGTTTGGAAGAAACCAAACGTCTGAACGTTATCGAAAACGCCGCTGCACGCGGAACGCAGCTTTATGAAGGCTGTCAGGCGTTGATGGCGAAATTCGACATCATCGGTGATGTTCGTGGCGGCCACGGCCTGATGACTGCCATTGAAATGGTCAGCGACCGCGGAACCAAAGCGCCAATCGATGGCGCGACAGCCGCGAAGGTCCAAGAAGTAGCATATCAAAATGGTGCAATGGTGCGCGTTTCGGGCCCGAACCTTATCTTGTCCCCTCCTTTGATCCTGTCCGAGGACGAGGCCTCCACAATCTTGTCCGCATTGGACGCAGGCTTTTCTGCCGTCTGAAAGGACCTGATATGACACAAGATCACATCGCCCTTTTGGGCACCAAAGGTGGGCCAGCTATTCGGCCCGGATCTTCGATGCCGACATCAAATCTGGTGTGCTTGAACGGCCAAAAGATCGTTCTGGATTGTGGTTTGGGTGTGACGCGCGGGCTTGTTGATCAGGGGATGCAGCTTAAAGATCTATCGTTGATTTTTATCAGCCATCTGCATTCTGATCATTACCTTGAACTTGGCTCATTGCTTCACACGGCGTGGACAGCGGGGCTAAAAACACCTGTGGATGTCTATGGGCCCGATGGTCTTGATGGCTATTGGGCGGGCTTTTTGGCAGCAATGAAAGCGGACATCGATCTGCGCACCCAAGATGAGGGTCGCCCAGATTTGGCGGCTCTCGTGACAATCCATGTCATCGATGCAGGCGAGGTGATGACCCGCGACGGCATCGCCGTCACTGCCATGCGCACCGAACACCCGCCGCTGGTTGATTGCTTTTCGTTGTCCTTCAAAACGGACAAGACGCATGTTGTTTTCTCTGGCGACACGGCCCCGATTGCGCGGTTGGCAGACTTCGCTCGTGGCGCAGATGTGTTGGTGCACGAGGCCATGTTGGAATCCGCCCTGCCCGCCTTGATGGCGAGAATTGGCAATGGATCGGACAAACTGATGGCCCATTGGTTACGATCACACAGCTTTGCACATGACGCGGCGAAGACTGCCAAAAATGCTGGTGTCAAACGGCTTGCCCTGTCGCATCTTATTCCGTCAGATGATCCAACTTATGGCATCCAAGACTGGCAAGACGCCGTTGCGCCGGAATGGGACGGCCCGTTGATTGTCGGTCATGATGGGGTCAAGATCGACCTGTGATATGTGCATCGTTGCATTTGTGACGGGGCTTTATTAAGCCCAGTTGCAACACAAGGAAGCGTTCACATATGGCCAAACCCAAACAAACCGCTTCCGTCACTGATACGATCATTGCGTGGATTGATAGCGGCGATTTGCTTCCAGGTGGCCAGATTGACGAAAAACGTCTTATGGATATCTGTGGTGTGTCTCGTACACCCGTTCGCGAAGCGTTGATCCAGCTTGAGGCCGACGGGCTGATGGTGCGTCATCCGCGCAAAGGCATACGTGTTTTTGAGCCGACAGTCGAAGAATTCCTCGCAATTCTCGAACTCCATGCAAATCTCGAAGCGCATGCAACCGAACTTGCAGCACTGCGGATTTCACCGGAGCAAAAAACAACATTGGCGCAAGCTGTCGATGCCTGCCGTGACTTTGCAACCGCCGATCGGGTCGGCAATCACACCGAATATTATGCACTGAACATGCGGTTTCACGAGGTCATTGCGCTGGCCTCGGCAAACCCGTTTCTCATCGATTTGATCAAGCTCAATGCCCGCAAATTGATGGCCTATTATCGTCTACGGTATCGCACCCCAAGTGCGATTGAGCTTTCCATTCAGGAGCATATCTCAATCGCTGAATACATTTTTAGTCACGACGCCAAAGGCGCGCGTCAGGCGATGGCGGATCATTTCAATTACGACCGTGAAACCGTGATGCACATGATTGCATCCGTGCGCTAATTAGGCCGTTGCGGCCTCAAAGAACTGCGCGATGGAATGGGCAAACAGATCGGTGTCGGCCACCCGCGTTAAAGATGCTTGCGCCCGTTTCGCCACGTCCGGGGGCAGTTTGTCTGCATATTCTGCGACCAATGCCGCGATGAATTCTGGCGTCATCTCGGGGTGGTTTTGAGTGGAATAGACCCGGTCCGCGATCACAAACCCAGCGACGGGACAGCCATCTGTCGCAAAAATCGGTTCACCACCTTCGGGCAGTTGTGTGACCTGTTCGATATGCGCACCGTATTGCAGCACGTTTTGCTGCGCATCTAACCACGGCAACGCCTTGGTGACCTGCATATCCAACAGCCCAAACGCCCACCCATCCGGATTGCGCGTCACGGCACCCCCAAGTGCCACCGCAATCGCCTGATGCCCAAAACATGCACCAAACATTGGGGTTTCGTTTTGGAAAGCTTGGCGAATTTGATCCAGCAATGGTGCGAGCCATGGCATATCGTCATGCACAGATGCGGGGCTTCCTGTGATGATCACACCGTCAAACGCGGTGATGTCGTTCGGGAAAACGCCGTCCTTGACGACAAAAACGCTCAACTGCCAATCCGGTCTTACAGATTTGATAAGATTTTTGAACTTTTCTCCATCCTTGGGGTGATGTTCAGCGAATGGGCTTTCGTCCGTGTTCGCCATGAGAACTGCAATATGCATAAAATCACTCCAAGGGCATGAAAACTGTTGTATATTTATAGAATGTATCCGTATATTTTATCAAGCTATAAGGATGCCCTACAATGACGATCTGGACTCCAACCGACGATGGGCATGCCGATCTGACCAGCCACGACACGTTCATGGCGGGCCCGCCGCATAATACCTTCAAACGCCTGCGCGAAGAGGACCCCATCCATTGGACGGAATGGGCCGACGGCAAGGGGTTTTGGTCCATTACGCGACATGCCGACATCTTGAAATTGAACGGAAACGCTAAGGTGTTTTCGTCCGCGCACGGTATCCGCATGGAAGACCAGTCCCCAGAAGAGGTCATTGCCCGGCGCACATTCCAAGAAATCGACCCGCCAGAGCATATGAACACCCGCATTAAGCTGGCCAAAGCGTTCTCTAAGGCGGTTATCGAAGAGTTCAACACAGACATCCGCATGCTGTGCACCGAAATTTTGGACGAAGTTCTGCCAGAGGGCGAATTTGACGCGACGCGCAAAATTGCGCGGGTTTTGCCGATGCGGATGCTGGGCCGCATCCTTGGCACACCAGACGAAGACCTGCCTTGGCTGGTCGAAAAAGGCGACGCGCTGATCGCCAACACAGATCCTGATTTCACCGATCATGTGCTGGACAAAATGACCACGGATGAATTCCGTATGATGCCGTTCAACTCTCCTGCTGGCGCTGAGCTTTATGCCTATGCCAAGGAAATGATGGATAAAAAGAACAAAAGTGGCGACACGAGTGGCATCTTGCATATGATCCTGCAACCGGGTCGCGACGGGTCAACAATTTCCGAAAGCGAATTCCGCAACTTCTTTTGTTTGCTGGTCGCGGCTGGCAACGACACCACGCGATATTCGATTGCGGCCGGCATTCAGGCCATGTGTCATCAGCCCGAACTGCTTGGCCAAATGCAAGCAGGCGGTGACATCTGGGACACCGCACCTGACGAAATCATTCGCTGGGCGACACCTGCCAGCTACTTCCGGCGCACTGCTTTGGCGGATTACGACATCCACGGCAAAACCATCAAAGCAGGCGACAAAATACTGTATTGGTTTGCCTCGGCCAATCGGGACGAAACCGTTTTTGACAACCCATTCCAAGTCGATTTGACGCGGACCCCCAACAAACATGTCTCGTTTGGCCAAGGCGGTCCTCATGTGTGCTTGGGCATGTGGCTGGCACGGCTAGAGGTGCGTATTCTGTTTCAAGAACTCGCTAAACGCATCACAAAGATCGAAGCCGCAGGGCCACATACCTTCCTGCGTTCAAATTTCGTGGGCGGCATCAAATCGCTGCCTGTCCGCGTCATAACAAAATAATCCATAGGGAGAACTTCATGGCCGACCGTCTAAGAGCAATGTTCTGCGATCATCTGAGCATCATGCGCGGCAAATACCTGCCAGCGTCAAAGATCAAAGATGATGAAACACGGTTCTGCCGTTCGACCTTTGGGGTGCATTACGACCGCGATCTTTTGCCAGCGCCCGGCGCGATGATGATGGAAGGTCTGCCAGATATGGCGCTGCACTGGCGTGCCGATGACATTCGCGATGGGTGGGAGGCCAATACCAAAGTTGTGTTGGGCGATCTGTACAATGACGTTGGTGCGCCGCTTAGCCTGTGCCCGCGCGGTGCCTTGAAACGTGCTGTTGCCGATTGGGGTACACATGGTCTGAATCCCAAAGTCGGGATAGAACTTGAAGCCTTCGCATTCATCCACGACGATGACAGTAAACTGGTGCCTTACGACAGCAAAGGTGCTGTCGTTTACGGCACGGGTCCCTTCACCGATCCGCGCGGCTTTAACGATAAGATCTGGGAAACGGCGGAGCGGCTTGGTTTCCGGCTTGATATGATCACGGCCGAATATGACGCGCAGCAGTTCGAATACACCTTAGCGTTTGATGACGCAGTAAAGGCCGTCGACGATATCGTATTGTTCCGCCAAATGGCCCGTGAGGTCGCCTATCAATCAGGCGTTATCTTGTCGTTTATGCCAAAACCGGTTGCTGAGGCTGGCGGTTCAGGCATGCACATCAATTTCTCGCTCTCGGACAAGGGCGGTCGCAATGTTGTGGCCGATGGGGATCAAGGCGGCCCTGACCATCTGACGCCACTGGCGCGTGGCTGTATTTCGGGCCTTCTGAGCCATCACCAAGGCCTTGCAGGTCTCATCGCGCCCTCAGCGAATTCCTACAAACGTTTGGCTCCGGCGTCTTTGTCCGGGTACTGGCAAAACTGGGGTGGCGACCACCGCAACGTGACAACCCGGATCAGCCTTGAAGGCGGATCAAAGGCGCGTATGGAACACCGCATGGCGGATGCATCATCCAATCCATACACCGCCGTTGCCGCTGTTTTGCAGGCCGCACGTTTGGGATTCGAAGCGGACGCGCCCCTACCCCCGATGGAAACCGGCGACGGGTTCGAAGTTACGGATGCGACAGAAGGCACCGCCACAAACCTTGCGGATGCAATCGCAGCACTTGAGGCTGACACAGACCTTTGTACGGCTGTTGGTGCGGAATTATGCGCCAACCACATCTTTATGAAACAACAGGAAGTCGAAAAAACCGAAGCGTTAGATGACGTTGGTTTGCGCGATTTCTATATGTATTTCGTCTAGGAGCGATAAAAGTGAACGTTAACTGGACGAAACAAGATGGCACCACGGTCACAACCGAAGTTGCGACCGGCACAAACATGATGGAAGCAGCGATTGCTGGTAATATCACCGGCGTCATCGGGGAATGCGGTGGTAACCTGTCGTGTGCCACGTGCCATGTGGTTGTTGACCCGGCTTGGGCGGACAAAACCGGAGAGGTCGGCGATTTCGAAGATGCAATGCTTGATGCAACAGAAGCGGAACGCACCACGACCAGCCGCCTGTCTTGTCAGATCATTGCTGATGATGCGTTGGACGGTTTACACCTGATCGTGCCATCGCTCTAGGATTCAAAACAGGCGATCTGTAACGCTGCCGAAATCGCTCAGTGTAAAAATGAACCCAAGCCTCAATCTGAGGCTTCGGTTCCCCCCTCCTCGCAAAACTTCACCTTCTCGAAGCGGCGGGTGTTCTTTCCAGACGCAAGGCATCAATATTGCGTTTCAGCGATGACAGCTTGGCCGTTCCGATCAAGGCTGATGCGGTTTGCGGATGGTCGATTGCAAAGTGCAGGGCCGCAGTCGCCAGTGGCAGACCTTGCGCGTTTGCTTCGGCCTCAAGCGTTTCGACCTGTCGCAAAATCTGATCAGAGGCCGGGGCATAATCATAGGTAGCGCCTTCAACTGCGCCAGTGGCCAGAATGCCGGAATTGAAGATGCCGCCAAGCACAAGTGACGTCCCCGCCTCTTTGCACATGGGTACAAGCGCATCTTCGGCCGAGCGATCCAGCAACGTCAAACGACCGGCCAAAAGGATCACGTCTAGCGGAACCTGTTGCATGACTTCAGTACAGATTTCAGTTTCATTGACGCCAAGCCCAATTGCCCCGATGGTACCTTTTTCTTTTAGGCGCACCAGTCGTTCATAGCCGCTGTCCATAAACGCCGCGAGGTGCATGTCGTTGGCGTCACCATGCGTGCGCACGCCAATGTCGTGGACAAAAACGATGTCGATATAGGCGGTCCCAAGCCGCTCGCGACTGCCCTCAAGCGATGCTTCGATCCCATCACCGGAATAATCATAATGCACATCATTTGGCAGCGGATTTACGAACCCTTCCATTTGAACATGCTGCTGGCTCGGCGAAAGAACCCGACCCACCTTGGTGGAAATCACGATATCTTCACGCGGTTTGCTCGCCAGAAACTTGCCCAAGCGTTGCTCTGATCGCCCGCGCCCATAATGCGGTGCAGTATCAAAATAGCGAATGCCCTGCTCCCAAGCGGCGTCCAAGACCTCCATCGCTTCTGCATCGCTGGTTTCGCGGTACAGGTTACCGATAGACGCGCATCCAAAGGAAACAGATGTTACCCAAGTGTTCGTCTTGCCGATTTTGCGGGTCTCAAATGTCATGACGCCATCTCCTTGGGGGTGAATGTGTAATCCGCGATCGATTGAGGTTTCATCTCAATAGAAAATCCGGGCAATTTGGGGGCCAGATAGACTCCATTTTCGACGATGCAGGGATCAACAAAATGTTCGTGTAGGTGATCGACGAACTCAATCCGCTTGCTATCTTTGTCGCCAGAAATAGCAATGTAATCAATCATCGATATGTGCTGCACATATTCGCAAAGCCCAACACCGCCTGCATGTGGCCAAACAGGTTTGTTATACTTTGCGGCCATCAACATGACCGCCAAAACCTCATTCAGACCGCCCATCCGGCAACTATCAATCTGGACGATGTCAATTGCGTTTTCGCGGATGAATTGTTTGAACATAATCCGGTTTTGACACATCTCGCCCGTTGCCACCTTTATCGGTGTGATAGCATCGCGGATCGTCTTATGACCCATCACATCGTCAGGGCTTGTCGGTTCTTCAATGAAAAAGGGTTTGGCGAATGCCAAATCTTTGACCCAGTCAATCGCCTGATCAACTTCCCAAACCTGGTTGGCGTCGATCATGATGTGCACGTCCCAACCCAGTTCTTCGCGCGCGATTGTTAGACGGCGAATATCATCCGCCAAATCCCTGCCAACTTTGAATTTGATATGCGTAAAGCCGTCTGCCTTAGCTTCGCGACACAAGCGGCGAAGCTTATCATCGGGATAGCCGAGCCAACCAGCCGACGTGGTGTAACACGGGAAACCTTCCCGTTTGAGCTTTGCAATACGCTTTGCCTTATCTGGTTCTGCGCGTTTGAGAATTTCCAATGCCTCGGCCGGGGTCATCGCGTCGGTAAGATAGCGAAAATCAATGAGACGTACGATTTCTTCGGGCGACATCTCCCCCACCAATTGCCAAACGGGTTTTCCGGCATCTTTTGACCAAAGATCCCAAACCGCGTTGACGACTGCGCCTGTTGCCAAATGGATGGCGCCCTTATCTGGCCCAATCCATCGCAGCTGACTGTCGGTTGTGACGTGGCGCCAAAATCGACCCATGTCCTCTTTGATCCAGTCAAGATCCAATCCAACGACACGATCATAAAGCGCGTGTATCGCAGCGACACAGATTTCATTGCCGCGCCCAATCGTAAATGTCAGCCCATGGCCCTCATGCGCGCCATCAGTTTCCAGTACAACATAGGCGGCTGAGTAATCTGGATCAGGGTTCATCGCGTCCGAACCATCAAGGCTTTGGCTTGTGGGAAAGCGCAAATCGTGGGTACGAAGGTTTGTGATTTTTGTCACGAGGATGCCCTGACCAATTGTGTCTGTCGCCCAAGGCCTTTGATGCCCAATTCCATCTTGTCGCCCGGTTTGAGGTAAACTTCGGGCTTTTGCCCCAACCCGACGCCCGGAGGTGTCCCGGTTGAGATCACGTCACCCGGTTGCAGCGACATGAACTGCGATAAATGCGAAATCACTTTCGCCACGCTAAAATGCATCGTCTTGGTGCTGCCGTCCTGATAGCGGTGGCCGTTAACCTCCAGATACATCGATAAATCTTGCGGGTTTGCGACCTCGTCCCTGGTAACCAGCCAAGGTCCAATCGGGCCAAACGTATCGGCCGACTTGCCCTTAACCCATTGGCCCGAGCGATGGAGTTGAAAGTCGCGTTCGGAAAGATCGTTGATCACGCAATAACCCGCAACATGATCCAAGGCGTCGACCTCATCCACATATTTTGTGTGCTTGCCAATCACGACACCCAGTTCAACTTCCCAATCGGTTTTGACCGATCCGCGCGGGATATCAACCGGGTCGTTTGGCCCAATGATTGATGACGTCGCTTTAAAGAAAATCACTGGTTCTTCGGGCAAAGCTAGGCCACTTTCCGCGGCGTGATCCGCATAATTCAACCCGATGCACACGAATTTTCCGACTCTACCGACACAAGGCCCGATGCGTGTATCCCCTGTGGCCAATGGCAAAACCGTCGGATCAATGGCGCGTATCGCGGCCAAACCTTCGTCACTTAATGCCGCCCCAGTTAGATCTGGGATCACTCCGGACAAGTCTCGGATTTCACCATTCGCGTCCAAAAGGCCGGGCTTTTCGCGGCCTACAGGACCGTATCGTAATAGTTTCATTCTGTTTCCTTAGATTGCCCAACCGCCAACGATGATATGGGTTTGACCTGTTGTGAAACCGCTATCGTCGCAGGCCAAATGCAACGCCAATGCAGCCATTCCGAAATCTGCGGTACCCGACTTGATCAGGCTGATCCCATCACAACCTGCCAATTCGGTTAGACTGTCAGGATTGATATCCATCGCAATCACGCGCGCTCGCTCGGCTGCATATATCTCAGCTGTTGCACGACCTGTTCCTTGGCCCGCCGCAGTGATCAATGTCGTTTTCCCGTCCAGTCGTCCCATTTAATGGATGCCTACAAGTTATAGAAACGGGATGCAGTTGCTCCCCAGATTTGCGCCTTTTCTGCCTCGTCCAAGCCTTCCAAGAGTTGATCGGTCGCGTCGCACCATGCGCGATACGAACTGGCCAACGTGCAAACGGGCCAATCACTGCCCCACATCAAGCGCTGCGGGCCAAAGTGCTCTAACAGGAAGTCAACGTATGGTTTAAGGGACTCAACGGACCAATCTGACCCAGCCTCGGTAACGAGCCCCGACATTTTGACCAGCGCAGTGGTATTGGATGCGAGCAAGCGCATGTCGTGCGCCCAAGTATCAAATGCGCCATTTGCAATGTCTGGCTTGGATCCGTGATCAATCACCACGCGCAAGGCCGGATGCCGGTCCATTAAACGAGCCAGATTTGGAAGGTGTTTGGGCAACGTCAATGCATCGAAGCCGAGATCGGTTTCAACCATTGTTTCAAAGGCTGGGGTTAACGCAGGCCTGAGCATCCAATCGACGTCTGCAATCCCTTGGATCATTGGGCGCAGACCAACCAATTTTGGGCGCGCTGCCAGATCTCGGATTTGGTCAGAAGCATCTGCGCTTTCGAAATCACACCACCCAACAACCCCCAAGATGAAGTCGTTGTCGTCAGCGAGCGAGAGCATGAATTCGGTTTCGGCAGGGGTTGGTGCCGCTTGCACTGTAACCGTTCCATCAATGCCGTTTTCCTTCAACAAGGGGAGAAGGTCGCTCGGCTCAAAATCTTGATAAAGTGGGGCTTTATCTGGCGTTAGCCAATGATAATCACCACGTGAAAGACGCCAAAAATGCTGATGGGCATCAATTTTCATGCGACCACGTCCTTTTTAAACAGAGTACCCTCAAGGTCCGGCGATCGCCCACAAGCGGTGTGATGATCTTTTGCCAGAATTCCCTTCAACCCTTCTCTGCACCAGCCAGCATTCCCGATTTTACAAACCGTTGTGCAGCAAGGAACACGATCAAGACGGGGACGATAATCAGCATCGCCGCGAGCAATACTTCAGGCTTCCGAATAGGGATGTCATTCCCGGATAGGTTGCTTAAAGCACCCGAAGAACTGACGAGGTCAGTCAGACCGACCGGGAGGTTGTACAGTGTCGGGTCGGTCAGCAACACGAACGCAAGAAAGTAATTCGCCCAGATTGCCAGAAAACTAAAAAACGCGACCAAGGAAATAATCGGTTTTGCAAGTGGCAGTGCGATTTTCGTGAACACCTGAAAGCGCGAACAACCGTCGATTACGGCTGAATCCAGAACCCCCTTGGGCAGGGACGTGGTAAAGAAAATATACGTCAGGTAGACGCCGAAAGGAAAGAAGCCGGATGCGAGTATCATGCCCGAATACGTATTCGTCAAACCAAGTTGGCTGAGTTCAAGAAAGATTGGCAGAACCAGTGCAGTACTTGGCGTAATCATCGCGATTAAAGTCAGAATTAGGATCAGCCGACGCCCCGGAAATTCCGAAAGAGCCAAAGCGTATCCAGCCGGAATACAGGCAAGCAGCGAAAGGATCACGCCGCCCGCGCAGTAGATCAACGTGTTCTTTGCCCAGAGCAGTATTTGGAAGTCATTATAGGTTGTCAGAGTGACCCAAGATTCCGCGAAAGATACAAAATCTGGCCAATCAAATGCCCTTGATGAATAGAGCGAGACTTCTGAGCGGAAGGCCGCACCGATCAGCCAAACTACGGGAATGCCAAAAAAGCAAAGCGCAAACAGCAAAGTCGCAAATATGACGAACTGGCCATAGGTCAGGTTTTTGCGTCGAATTGCCTCGATCATGTCAGTCCCCTAGTCAATGTCGTAGAATTTGGTTTTGAAAATAACGACAAGCGCGATTGAGATTGAGAAGCCAACGAGCAGCGAACTAAGCGCTGCAGATGCGCCAAAATCGCCCATATTGAAGGCATAAAGATAGGCCATTTGGTTCAGCGACCAGTCCGGCATTGTGAATGGTCCGCGTGCCATGCCCATCAATTGTGGCTCTACGAAAATTTGCATGCCTGCCGCGAATGACAAAATGCCCATCAAAATCACAGAGCGCCAAATCAAGGGCAGTTTGATCCGCAACGCCAGCTGCGCCCTGTTGGCGCCATCCACACGGGCTGCCTCAACGACATCGGTGGAAATGCCTGACAAAGCGCCGCCAAAGACCACGATCCAACCACCCGCGCCGGTAAAGAATGCCATCAACATGAAGACGGCAGGCATTCCGATAGTGAATACCGTGTCAGCCAGAGTTTCCCAACCAAACACATGCATGATCCCTTGAAATGGGCTTACAGCCGGGTCCAAGACGAAAATCCACAGCACCACCAAAGCAGAGGTCGAGATCGCGCCGGGAAGGAAATATAGCGTGCGCAATGTTCCAGCAGCACGTTTGCCGATGTTGTCCAACATCAAAGACAACGTCACTACACCAAGGATTGTGAGCGTCACCCATAAAGCAACGAACGTCAGCACATTGGTCAGCGACCGCACAATCCTGAAATCGGAGAACACAAACTCGTAATTGGCGGCTCCGTAAAACACGTAATCAATTGTGTCGATGAAACTCAGCCCAAAGGCATAGGAAATTGGAATGACACCAAACATCGCTAGCAAGATAAGATATGGCAACAAAAACAGATAGCTGTAACCGATGTTGCGGCGACGCGCTTTCTTTTCTGCACGTTCTCTTTCCTCTTGGGACAGCAAAAGAGTTGTCATAGTTCGGCACCTTTAAGGCATAAGAGAAATGGGAAATGGGGCGAAATTATCGCCCCTTTCCATTGATCTATTTTACAACAGTGTAACCGTTGAGTTTCGCCTGGTTTGTCAGCTCCTGCTCCAATGCAGGTAACGCACCAACAACGCTTTCCCCTGTCGCGGCCGCTTTTCCGACCGTTCCGGCGAATGCTGCTTCGAGGTTGATCCGCAATGACACGTAGTTCACATCACTGAACTGAACAGCTTCCAACATGACGTTATAGGTCTGGTCATTGGCATACCAAGGATCAGCAGCGATCGCAGCGCCCCACGCAACCGACGATGCTTCATGCGCAGGCATGGTTACCGCAGTCGTTTGAAGTGTGACGTCAGTTGCAACCCATTCAATCAGGTCGGCTACGGCTTCTGGATGCTCGGTATTTCTCCAACCAGCATACGTTCCGCCACCCCAGTGCCACGTGGTTGGCTGATCTTGATCTGCCCAACGCGGTGGCAATGCTGCCCCTGTTTGGCCTTCGGGTGCACCAAAGGATGGACGAATGACGTGCTCGGCGAACCAAGATGGTCCAAGCAAGAATGGGACCTTGTTGTTCCGGTAAAGTTCGGCAAATGCTGGATCAAATAGCCCGACCCGTGCCAAGCTGCCGTTTTCAGCCATTCGGTCGACCATCTCGGCTGGGCGAAGGCAGGCTTCCGTCGATAGATCGATACGCAGTGTGTTTTCCTCGCCTTCAACTGGCGCCGCAAAGTTGCAACCACTTGAGGCCAAGAAATTCATCATCGGGAATTCTTGTGTTGCGGACCCGATTGACATGCCCTTTTCAGCGACACGAGCACCAAAGGCCTCGTACTCTTCCCAAGTCGTCGGGAGCGTTTCACCAAGCTCTTCAATGAGGGGCGCGTTGTACCAAATGTGGAACTGCGCAACGTCGTTTCGCAAGCACATCAACTTGCCGTCGATTTCACACACCGTGTTTGCGTTTGTCGAATACGCGTCCTCGACTTCCTGAGGAATTAAATCGGACAGGTCCAAAACAAAATTCGAGCGACGGGTCGCCAGCAATGAAGTATAGCTAACATTATTGAAGAAAACGACATCGGGAACTTCTGTTCCGGCCTGCATCGCCAATTGAATTTTGGCAACAAGGTCAGGCGCCGAAATCGTTGTGATATTAAGGTCAACGCCGTCCTTGTCGTATGTTTCAAACATTGGAACGCGCACGCTGTCCGCCCATACGTTCAGTGTAATGTCTTGAGCAACCGCCGCGGAACCTGTGATTGTGCCAACAGCAAGTGTTGCGTATTTTAACACTTTTGATGTGTTCATTTCAATTTCCCTCCTAGTTAGATTATTTTGTCATCCCGAAAATTTTCAGTCCCTTATCTTTTGTCCATCTTTGTCGAAAAAATGCGATTGGGTTGGGTCAAAGGCAATTGACACCTTATCGCCAACCCCGTGTTCAAAGCTTGCTGCGGCTTGGATGGTTAGCAGTTCCGACAAGCCAGCGTCAGCGTAGACATATGTAACGTTTCCAAGCCGCTCTATGGTTTCAATCACGGCCGAGATCGCGCCCGGATCAGCCGCCTCAACAAAGCTAACGTCTTCGGGTCGGAACCCCACAGTCACGACATCGCCACTCGAGTGGCCGCTCAGGTTAGTCGAGATTGTCAGTTGCGCCGCCCCATCCAGATCAACGGAATTTGCGGATGCAGACGCCTCAATTTTTCCGGTAACGAGGTTCATCTTTGGCGACCCGATGAAACTGGCCACAAAGAGATTGCTGGGATTTTTGTAAAGCTCTAGCGGCGAACCTATTTGCTGAATATGCCCGTTATCCAATGCGACGATCCGATCGGCAAGCGTCATGGCTTCGACCTGATCATGGGTCACATAAATCATCGCGGCCCCTAGTTCACGATGCAGACGTTCGATTTCCAGCCGCATTTCGACCCGCAAACCAGCATCCAGATTTGAAAGCGGTTCATCAAACAAGAAAACCTTGGGTTCGCGCACAATTGCGCGTCCAATCGCAACGCGTTGACGTTGCCCACCAGAAAGTTGTGCTGGCGAACGTTCAAGCAGCGCTTCAAGCTTAAGGATTCTTGCCGCCTCCATAACTTGTTTTTTGATCTCTTCGCCTGAAAGCTTTGAGAGGCGCAGATTGAACGCAATATTTTCAAAGACATTCATGTGCGGGTAAAGCGCGTAGGATTGAAAAACCATTGCGATGCCACGACCGGATGGCTCTGCATAGGTTACATTCTGGTCGCCAATAATAATGTCGCCGGACGTCGTGCTCTCGAGTCCTGCAATGACACGTAACAGCGTTGACTTTCCCGAGCCAGACGGCCCGACAAACACGACGAATTCCCCGTGCGCGACCTTAAGGTCCACGCCATCGATGACACTTACTGCACCAAAAGACTTCTTGATATCGTGTAGCTCGACTGCTGCATTCATCTTCAGGCCTCCGGACGCGTATCTTCGTTAACGACGAATTTCTGGACGGCGGTTTTGTCTAACTTTTCCCAGTCGATCTGGTAGCCAAGCCCCGGTTCATCGCTGACATTTAGGTACCCATCGTTGATCGCCAACGAGCCAAGCTTGTCCAAACCAAGAATTTGCTCTTCGTTCATGACCAACTGTTCATAGTAGTCATTATTTGGAATAGCCGCGCAAAGCTGAGCGTTTTCTCGACCCATACCGTGTATCTGGGCACGCATTCCAAAGCTCTGGGACAAGCCAGCAACCTTCATGCAACCCGTGAACCCGCCTTTATTGTAAGCGTTCACTCGGGTCATATCCAATGCGCGGGCTTCGATCCAACTGGCCATGTTCCAGTGTGCCCCATCTGAGGTTTCCGCAGCCAAAACTGGCATATCCAGCTTTTCACAGAGCTTGGTATAAGCGCCCAAATGGAATTCGCGCATCGGCTCTTCGTACCAAAGAAACCCTAGGTCTTGCAGTGCCGTGCCGACTTTCAGCGCGTCGACATAATCCCAACCCGCAGACCCATCAAACATCAGGTCAGCATCCGGACCAACCCATTTGCGCAAATTTTTTGATAGCAGAATATCTTGTTCAACATCGCCCCAAGCGTGCAACTTGAATGCCTTGAAACCTACATCCACGCACATCTTGATGTAACGCTCGTATTCGCCCATCGTCGGCCAAGTCACTGTTGATGCATATGCTGGCACCTTGGTGTCGAACCCACCCAACATCTGATAAATGGGCATCTTCGCGGCCTGTGATTTGACATCCCAAGCAAGGATATCCAAGAGGCCCAACGCCCTTAGGTTTATCTCTTCGATGCGGTCAATTTCCCACATCTTGACCCAAAGCTTTTCAGTGAGCCGCGGGTCGTCGCCAATGAATTCATGATAACGTCTTCGCACCAAATCGGCGATGGCAACGCCCGAACCAACCTCCATAGCGCCAAAAATACCCGCGTCTGTCTCCATACGCAGGACCGCTTTCATCGGTTCTGACCCTCTGGGAATATCGCCATGCGAACCCGGAATTCCGTTGCGCCAAATGAACTTTGGGCCCCGATCAGCCGGAGCAATCCAAACTGTAAAGCCTGTAATTTTCATTGATATACCATCTTGAACATATTAATATATCTAAGATGGGCATTTACTGTCTGTCAACAAAGATTCTGAAATATTAACCGACGCAATGGCTGCTGTTTTTGAACCGCAAAAAGGACTGGAAATGGAGCAGGCTCCCCCAAAACACCAAGCGTTCTACACAAAACATGAGGGTTATCAAAAGTTTATCCAGGCAATGCATGACCTAAAAATTGCTCCGGGATCGACAGTTACCCAGACTGACCTTTGTGAAATATTAGAGATGTCAGTGACGCCGCTAAGAGAATGCTTGGTTCTCTTAGAAGAATACGGGCTGGTGACTGTTCGCCCACGTGCTGGCGTTCAAGTCGTAAACCCCGATGTCTCATTCTTTCGCGAAAATATGCAGTTTCGCACGCTCATTGAAACAAATGCGCTGTCTAGTTTTGTCGAAAAAGCTGACATGAGTTTTCTAGAGCCGCTTCGTCGATCCCACGAAGATTGCCTTGACCGCGTGTCAACCGCCAAAGATCCAGAAAGCATATCCAAGGAGGTGGCCGCGCTGGACCGGATTTTGCATGTCGAAATTGTAGAAGCGATGCGTAACCGGTCAATTTCCGCTATTCACCATCGCCTTTTGGACAATTTCAATCTGAGCAAGCTGGTCCATATTCAACTTACATATCGTGAGAACACAACGGACACGATCAAGGAACACTTGCTGCTGATAGATGCGGCGATGAACCGGGATCAAACGGCAGCACATGATGCACTCAGGTCCCATCTCAGAGCATCGACTCACCGAACATTCACCTGATTTGACCAAATTCCCCGGCTCAAAAATGGCCGACACGGGAAGGTCTAGACAGGTGCGACACTCAATCAAAAGGTAATCCCAATGACGAACATCGTTAGGTACGGTCTTATCAGCACCGCCAGTATTGGCTTTGGCAAACATCTTCCTGGGTCTTTAACTTCGCGCAATTCCGAGATCGTTGCCGTAAGCAGTCGAACCCTCAAATCTGCCGAGGCCGCGGCTGAGAAACATGGAATCCCACTGGCATTCGGAAGCTATCAGGAGATGATCGACAGTGACCAAATCGATGCTGTGATCAACACTTTGCCAAATTCCATGCACCACGAATGGAGCATCAAGGCAGCCAAGGCAGGTAAACATGTCTTGTGTGAGAAACCGCTGAGCGCGACGATGGCGCAAGCCCGCGAAATGGCTGCTGCTGCAAACGAACATGGCATTGTGTTGGTTGAGGGGTTCACGCCGCGCTGGAACAAACAGATGCGCACAATTCGTGAACTCATCGCGCAAGGAGAGATCGGTGAAGTCATTCGAATTGACACCTGCCTGACATTCACACGCGAAGACTTGGGCGATATCCGTTTCAGTAAAGAATTGGCGGGTGGAAGCATGATGGATGCGGGCGGATACGCGGTTTATGCTGCGCGTTTTGCCATGGGTTCCGAACCGATCCAAGCCGCGGGCTTTGAACGCAAACGAACCGGAATTGAGGTCGACACGACATTCAGTGGCCTTCTAAAATTTCCGTGCGGCGCCGTAGCGAATGTTTGGAGCAGCCTCGAGGGTCCGCGGCAACTCCCCTTCATAGCGACCGGCACCAAAGGTACGATTTCACTAGAACAATCATTTGAGGAAGATGTGCCGGTCATCATCTCCAGAGCCGGCGTTGAAGAAGTGATGGAAATGCAAAGCGTCGACCGCTTTCAGGCACAATTGGACGAATTTTCTGAATGTGTCCTGACGAACAAGACACCTGAATTCCCGGTCGAAGACGGCATGCGCAACATGGCGGCGCTGTTGGCTTTGTACGAGTCTGCCCGATCAGAGAGCATCATCAAAATCGAGGAGATTTCATAAAATGAATGAAATCAAAAAGATAGACGTTTTTGAATTCAGCTACCCGGTGGAAAACCTTGGGGAAGATGGGTTTGACTCGGTCTACTGTCCAGGCAAGACCAAGTTGAGTTCCACTTTGGCAATTCGCATTGAAACGCAAAACGGCTTAGCTGGCGAATATGTGGGTGGGACGCCGATGATGATGTCCCAAATCAACGCAATCGCACCAAAAATGATCGGTGAAAGCGCGTTTAACCGATTGAATTTTTATGAAGAATTCAAAAGAGCTTTGCGCAAGTTTGATAAGGTCGGCGTCGGCCCGCTGGACAACGCTCTTTGGGATTGGGCGGGTCGCCGGTTGGAGGTTTCCGTGGCCGAGCTTCTTGGCGCCTCACGCAAGAAAATCCCGGTCTATGCGAGCACCTATCATGGCGACGAAAATGGCGGCCTAGAAACACCCGAAGACTACGCCAAATTTGCCGAACATTGCCATTCGCTCGGCTATACCGGGTTCAAAATTCACGGCTGGACCAACGGCAATGTTGCGCGCGAAGTTGAAGCGGTCCTGTTGCTTGGTGAGCGTGTCGGCAAGAAAATGAAATTGATGTTGGACCCCGCGTGTCATCTGGTGACATTCGCGGATGCCCTAGAAGTTGGTCGCGCCTGTGACGAGGCGGGTTTTTATTGGTACGAAGATCCATTCCGCGATACTGGGGTTGCCCAGACCGCACATCTAAGGCTGCGCGAATTGATCCAAACGCCGATTTTGATCGGCGAACATGTACGCGGTCTAGAGGCGAAAACCAATCTGGCGTTGTCAGGTGCAAGTGACTTCGTGCGCGTCAATCCTGATTTGGACATGGGCATAACTGGCGCGCTCAAAGTGGCGCATATGGCCGAAGGATTAGGGCTTGATGTTGAAGTTCACGCCGCCGGCCCCGCGCACCGTCATTGCGTCGCGGCATTCCGAAACACCAACTTTTATGAGAGGGCGCTCGTAGGGCCAAAATGCGGAGGGTCCAAACCAAATGTCTATACCTGCGGCTATTCTGAAGAGCTGGAGGCCATCGATTCCGATGGCATGGTCGATGTGCCGGACGGAATTGGACTGGGTGTGGAATACGACTGGGTCGACATTAAATCCAAGGCAACAAAGCACCACGTCTTTAGTTGATTTTCCGACGTTTTCTTCGGCAGTCGCTGCCATTCAAGCAAGCCTTGGCCTTTGGGTTAATCGTGGTGAAAAACTTCTTCCATTTTCGCCCACCATTCACCGTCACCACGAGATTCAAGCGGCTGCTGCATAGGGTTGCAAATAGCCCACCATTCTTGGGTTTTGGGGTCCGTGGCCATCTTGGCTGCATCGGCTTCGAAATCGTCGCCATGATATTCCCAATACCCAAACATGAGGTTCTCGGGTTCACGAAGGTAAATTGAATAATTCCGGATGTTGCAGGCAGAGATCTGTGTCAAAATTTCCGGCCAGCAATTGGCGTGTAGACGTTTGTATTCTGGGATATGCTCGGGCTTGATCCCGATTACCATGGCCATTCTTTTCATATGCGTTTCCCAATTTCAGTGGTCAATCCCGCAATGGCCTTTTCATTTATAGCCTCCCAATTCCAATCGATCCCAAGGCCGGGCGCCCTTGGAGCATGGGCATTTCCATCACAAATTTCGAGGCGACTATGAGTGATATCATCCAGTTGCGGGATGTATTCCAACATCGGCGCATTGGGCACAGCGCAGGTCAGGCTTACATGCAGCTCCATCAAGAAATGGGGGCAAATCGCGACGTTAAAAGCCTCGGCCATATGCGCAATTTTCAGCCACGGTGTTATGCCGCCAACCCGGGCCACATCCGCCTGAACAATCGTGCATCCACCCATTTGTAAATAGTCTTTGAACTGACTGAGCGAGTACATGCTTTCGCCGACCGCGATCGGAACACGCGAATGGGAATTCAGCGCGACATGTGCGCCTATGTCATCGGCCTTCATCGGTTCCTCAAACCAACCAATACCAAACTCAGCGAGCATATCTGCGCGGCACTTGGCCTCTGACAAGTTAAACGACTGGTTGCCATCGACCAAAATCTGGAATTCGTCACCGACAGAACCGCGAACGGCCGCAAGACGCGCACGATCTTCGGATAAATTTGGCTTGCCAACCTTGATTTTGGCACCCGCGAACCCCTTAGCCTGCATCGCCAGAGCGTCACTCACCAAGGCTTCAGTTTCAATATGCAGCCAGCCCCCTTCGGTGGAGTAAAGAGGCACCTCAGGTTTCGCGCCACCCGCCATGCGCCACAATGGTTGTTTCGCCCTCAGGCAACGCAAATCCCAAAGAGCGGTGTCAATCGTCGCCAGCGCCAAAGACGTTATCACACCGACCGACGTTGCATGCGTCGACAAAAGTAAATCACGCCAGATTCCGCCAATCTCTTCGGCCTCGCGTCCGATAATCCGCGGCAATAAAGTTTCACGCAAAAGGCTAATGACCGCAGGGCCACCAGTTCCAATTGTATAGCTATACCCCGTCCCAACAACGCCCTCCGCATCCGTAAGGCGTAGTATTGGCGTTTCTTGGCTTGCAAAGGACTGGATAGCATCCGTGCGTGGAACCTTTGGCTGGAGGTCCACCATCATCAGTTCAGCGTGGACGATCTTAGGCACAACGAGACCCCGGGAACGTGCCACTCTTGGCAACACATCGTCTGGAAATCTCTGTCATTAAATGAGTTTCCTCAACCCTGACGCGACTGACATTACTCGGATCAAATATCATTTTAGGCGCCCTTCGCTTGAGGAAATCTGGTCGTGATATCACAACGTACTCCAAGAACATTCTCCAGTCGACCTGGGCAAAACCCGGTTTTGCCAATCCGACCTCAACAATCAGAATGACGTAATAAGTCCGAGTTCACTTCGAAACTCGGTTTGCTTGGGGATCGTTGCATTAATCGGCCAACTTGGTCAGCTTTGACGCTTTGTGGTTAAATATGCCGCGCATACGCTTCATAGAAATTTCCACGCATCGATGATGCCAGCCGTCAAAGTTAGACAGGAGACACAATCAATGCGGGAATTCACTATACGTTAGATTGTTCCGATCCGATGTCTCTGATGGTGACGTCATGCGCCCCGCCTTCGCGGATACTGACGGCTGAAACCAATGTCAGGCGGGCACAATCCCGGAACTCACGCAGGCTCATTGCGCCGCAATTACAAATAGTTGACCTGATTTTTGCCAAACTGACGAACAGGTTTTCCTTTAGCGTCCCCGCATACTCAACATAGCTATCGACGCCTTCTTCGAACACAAGGTTGGCGGGTGCTGTGCCGTCTGCGCCTTTGCTGCCATCGTCATAGCGTTCCCAATTGCGCGCTCGGTTGCTGCCCTCACCCCAATATTCTTTCGCGAATTGATTATTAATACGCACCTTGGCACCGGGTGCCTCGTCCATGCGTGCAAAGTAACGCCCCATCATGACAAAATCAGCCCCCATCGCGAGCGCAATGGTGATGTGGTAATCTTGGCTGATACCGCCATCAGAACAAATCGGAACATAGATTCCTGTTTCGCGGAAATACTCGTCACGCGCTTCTGCAACTTCGATCACGGCGCTTGCTTGACCACGCCCGATGCCTTTTTGCTCTCGCGTGATACAGATTGATCCACCGCCGATGCCGACCTTTACGAAATCAGCGCCCGCTTCGGCGAGATACAAAAAGCCCTCTTTATCGACGACATTTCCCGCGCCAATGAATTTGTCAGGGAAGTTCTTTCTCACGAATTGGATCGTGTCGACCTGCCATTCGGAATACCCATCCGAAGAATCGATGCACAAAACATCAGCACCAGCGGCGATCAGTGCCGGAACACGTTCCTCATAGTCACGGGTGTTTAGGCCAGCCCCAACAAGAAGCCGTTTTTGGTCATCTAGACTTTCGAACGGGTTTCTATTGTGGGCGTCGCTGTCTTTACGGAAAACGATGTGATGCAGATTTTGATTTTTGTCGACGATCGGCAGGCACTTCAGCTTTTTCTGCCAGATCAGTTCGTTTGCGGCCACCAGATCGATGCCGACCTCACCACAGAATACATCTTCAAACGACGTCATGAACTCGGTCACCGGCTGGTCAACCGGCGTGCGACCAAGCGAATAGTCGCGACTTGTCACCAACCCCAGAAACTTGCCCGTGGGTTTGCCGTTATCTGTAACAGCAATTGTTGAGTGCCCGGCTTTCTCGGTCAACGCGATCACATCAGACAATGTGGCGTCTGGTGAGACGTTTGAGTCACTCACCACAAAGCCCGCTTTGTGGTTTTTCACCTGCCGAACCATGTTGGCTTGCGCCTCAACTGATTGAGAGCAAAAGATAAACGACAAGCCGCCGTTCTTCGCCAAAGCAATTGACAGGTCAGCTCCGGAAACGGATTGCATCAATGCGCTGGTCACGGGAGATTCGACTGAAATCGCGGACAAATTTGCGCTTGGCGTGCCCTGTTTTGGGTCAGCCTTGAACCTAACAATTGGTGCTCTTAGGTCGACATTAGCCGCCGAGCTATCCCGCTTGGTGAGATTCGGAAGGAGCAAGTATTCCCCGAAGGTCCTGCTGTAAGAAGAGTAGATTTTTACCATGGCGGCAAATAATGCACTGACTCCTAGAATGTCAATCGTTGTGATGTCCAAGCAGCGGGCACATTCAAAACCGGGTCCTAACCCTAGGAACCGTTCACGAATCCACGACCCCGAATGGGCCGTTTTGGTGTTTTTTCAGAAGTGTCGAACGTAACATATTTCGCGTGGCGAAACGCCCGGCGCGTGGCAATAGCGACGGGCTTAGGACAGGGTTTTCAAAGCTTTACCGCAGGAGACCAACCAAACCGACTGCGATCACGGGAAAGATCAGGATCAACGCCAGTGCGATAACATCGGCAAAAACAAATGGGATCACACCTTTGAAAATGTTGCTCAGCTTGATGTCAGGCATGACAGCGCGAACGGTAAAGACGTTCATACCAATCGGCGGTGTTATAAGGCCCATTTCGACGACCACCACCATAATGATTCCAAACCAGATCATATCAACGCCCATCAATTGCAGTGTGGGAAGGAACACTGGAACGATCAGCAACAACAGACCGACAGCCTCGAAGATCATGCCAAGGACGATGCAAATGGCGCAGACAAACAGAACCACGCCAATCGGCCCCATGTTCATGGCGTCCATCATATCCAGCAAATCGTAAGGCAAACCAGACAGGTTGACGAAGTTGGCAAATACCAGCGCGCCAAAGATGACCGAAAACAAAATGGCCGAGGTTTTCGTGCTGTCGATCAGGATATCAAGCAAGGCGGCCCAGCTGCGCACATGGCCTTTGAAGAACGCAAACGCTGCTGCGCCAAAGGCCCCGATCCCCGACGCCTCGGTCGGAGTAAAAGCGCCAATATAGATGCCACCAAGCACCAAGATGAAAAGTACGATCACAGGCCAAACTTTGGCATAGGAGGCAAGCCGTTCACTGCGTTCCAACCGTTCGCCTGGGCGGCCGAGTGACGGGTTGCGCCACACCGAAAAACGCACGGCTCCTAAAAACAGGATAACCAACAGAATGCCTGGAATTGTTCCTGCTATGAACAGCTTGCCAATGTCCTCTTCGGCGACCAATCCATAGATAATGAGTGGCACCGACGGAGGGATCATAATGCCAAGTGTTCCGCCCGCTGCGACCACACCCGACGACAAACTGTCTGCATAGCCATATTTGCGCATATGCGGCATCGCGACCTTGGTCATTGTTGCGGCTGTGGCCAGTGACGATCCTGAGACGGCGGAAAAGCCTGCGCTGGCCAGCACAGTTGCCTGCGCCAAACCGCCCTTGCGATAGCCGATAAAGGCATATGCCGCGCGGAACAGGTCTTCGGAAATGTTCGAGCGGTGAATAAAGCTGCCCATCAGGATGAACAGAGGGATCACTGACAGGCCGTAATTTGCGCCCGTCTCCATCACTTGTTGGCCAACCATGGTCATGGCGCCTTCCCAGTTCCATTCGCGGGTATAGGCAAAGCCGATAAAGCCAACGAAAAGAGTGGTGAAGCCAAGGGGAAAGCCGCAGAAGCTAAGGAAAAGAAGGATTGCGAAACCGAATAGTGCAAGTTCCATCGTTTATTGCTCCGCCTCAAAGCCATCTTTGGTGTTCGTTTGGCTGAGCTTTTCCAACCTGCCCTTCGTTGCAAGAACTGCTGCACCAAATAAAACCACACCGATCAGTGAAAAAATCACCGCTGCGCCGGGCATAACCCACTGTGGGTAATCCAGAACAGCTGTGCGTTTGCCGCTGTGCAGGCTGTCCAGCATGTGCCTTCCCAATTCAAAGGTCAGGCCCGCATAGACCACAAGCGAGAAGATATGCACGGCCCAGCGTTGAAAATTCGGCGCAAACCGCTCGATCCATGGCGCGAAGATATCGACCTTAATGTGTTTATCGTCAGCTGTGACAAATGCCACACCAGCGAAAATAACAACAACCATCAAGGCCTCGATCATTTCGGATGTGCCAAAGATCGACTTGTTAAAACCATAACGCCCGACGACATCGACAAATGTCAAAATCATCATAATGAACAACGCGATGCCAGCTAAGATTGCCAGCACGCGTTCAATGCCTTTGAAAATGCGTTCCATCGGGCGCTACCTGTCTGTTTAGTTGGACGCGGCTGCGTCGCCTTCGGCGATGCGCGCGAGATAGAAGTCGATAACCTCTTGACCGTCGACGCCCATTTCAGAGGCTTTGGCGATCCAAGCGTCAACCAACGGCTGGCCCAATGCGCGCAGGTCCGCTTCGAGCTTGTCCGATCCTTCGACAACTTGAATACCGCCTGCAGTGAGTGCCGCGCGCGCTTTGTCGTTGGCACCATCCTGAACGGACCCGGCGAATTTCGCGAAATCAGCGCCCATCACGTCCATGATAGCATCTTGATCTTCAGTCGAGAATTTATCCCACTTGGCCCCAGAAATCAGGAACGAGAACGTTGGTTGGAACAGCTTGGTGTCAAGCTCGGTCCCGGATTTGGTATAGTCGCCCAGTTTGAACGCGGCAACAGAACCCCAAGGCACCCCCGCATAGCCGTCAACGACACCCTTTGAGATAATCTCAAGCATTTGCACAGCAGGGCCAGCAACAACAGAGCTGCCCGTACCTTTTAGAGTGTTGGCCACGGTGCCGGGAAGACCCCACATTTTGCGGCTGCCGATATCGTCGATTGTTTGGATGGGCGTGTCATTCAGGGAAAAAATTTCGTTTCCGCTGGAGGCGTAGACAGAGATCAATACTGCGTCGCCGTACTCGTTCTTGTCGGCAAAGAACTCTTGATAAGTGTCCCACAATGCCGGCCCTGCCACTTCGGCTTTTGCACCGCTCACAAACGGCAAAAGCGAGAACTGAATGCCCGGCACTTGATTGGCGATGAAGGCGTTGAATTGCAGCGCGCCATCCATCACACCGCCAACAACGCCGTCATATTGATCAGGTGGGCCTGCGAGTGATTTTGGCGGAGTGTTGACCTTGACCCGGCCTTCAGTCGCAGTCTCGATCCGATTTTTCAGCTCGGGCATCATTACGGTACAAACATAGTGTTTGGCCGGGAAAAAGCAGTTGAAGATGAGGCGTTCAGTGGCGTTAACGGGCGCTGTGAATGCGGTGGACAAAGCAAGCGCGGCAGCACCTGCAGTCAGTTTTAGGTTCATGTGTGTTCCTCCCAAGAACTGTAATTGGCCCTATTTCAGACCGATGATATCAGCCGCGCGCTGGGGCGGCAGAAAATTGACGTCGTAATCTGGTGACAATGCGACGACCTCGTCCGGGCGCGCCAAATTGTGAAGCTTACGGAACAGATTGACCAGTTTTCCGGTGGGTGTCACCCAAAACAAGCATGTCACGTTGTGGCCGGTGTTATTGAAAATCCCATGTGGGATACCTCGGGGCATACAAATCAGATCGCCTGTGTTTGCATGTACATGTTTTTCGCCCAACACCAAATCGAGTTCTCCGGACAGCACATGGACGTATTCGTCCTGTGTGGGATGGATATGGGGCGGTACAAAAGTTTCAGAGGGCAGCAACGCGTGCCAACTAAAGCAGTCTTCGGTTACCGATTTTGGGGTATAGACTTGGCCCATGATGTTCCAATGGACACCATCTGCGCCTTCGCCTTTACGCTGAATTCCGGGTTGAAGGCTCATGTCTGGTCCTTGTCTTGGTCGCGGCGCAGCAAGGTATTGAGAGTCGGTGCCAGAAGCGGGTTGGCATTGGCAAGCCGCCGCCCCCACTTGGTCTTGATCGCGTCCTCAAGTTCTGCTTCGTCCCAATAACCGATCAGAATACCGTTCTCGCCAATGCGGTCCTGAATATCGGTGCCTTCAATCGCGCCGTCTGTCACAGTGTTGCGCTGACGTGGTTTGCGGGCCCACTCGAACAGGGCTTCGTGCAGGCTAGCGCGTATTTCAGCAAAGTCTGGGTCATCACCAAGGTCGGTCTGCTCTGACGGGTCCGCCTGAAGATCAAACAGCATCGGGCGAAACTTTTCGCTGTGGATGTATTTGAACCGCCCATCAAAGATCATCCGCAACCAGCAATCGCGCGCGGACATGTTCAACGCAATGCGAGGTTCGATAAACGAATAGTCGTATTCCGCGATCACATATTGGCGTGGGTCCTCAGTGCGGGTGCCCGTCAGCGTTCCCATCAGAGAATGGCCATCCATCACATGAGGCACCGGCGCGCCACCATACAGATCAAGGAAGGTCGGCGCGAGATCAATCGCCTCGACCAGATCACTGTTAAGCGTGCCACGGGTCGAATCCGCATCTGATGTGGGATCATAAATGATCAGTGGCACACGCAGGGCCTCTTCATGAAACAGGTCTTTTTCCTCAAGCCAGTGATCGCCCAGATAGTCGCCGTGATCCGAGGTGAAAACGATCATGGTCTCATCGGCAATGCCGCGATCCTTAAGGTGATTGTCCCCTCAAAGCACCAACTTTCGCTTCCCTTGAACAATTGACCCTACGATCTGAAGCACACAGAATGCCAGCTCTGGAACGAAGAACACCCAAATCAATGGGCTTGCCCCTGCCATCAGGGCGTTTAACATCGCGATGCAAAATAGACCGCGCCCGACACCATCAAACAGCGCAAGCCGTACATCGGCGAGGTAAAGTCTTGCAATTGCCCATACCACCACAACCGAGCCAAAGAAGTTCGCAAAAAGCACCCCGTGTGGTGAAAGCGGCTCCAACGGATCGAGCCCAAGTCCAGTGTGCAACGGGATCATCATGCCTCCCCACACCAGTGACAATGTAACCGGCAGCGCGAATGGGGCTGACACCGCCAGATCGTACCATGACGACGCAACAAAGACCTTCCTATTCATTTCACGACAAAACATATTTTACCCTTCCGTATATGTTGGGGAGGGGTATAACCCTTGGACCTAGGTCCAAGGTCAAGCAGAATGTTGAAGATTGGTGAATTATCGAAACTCGCGGGTGTGAGCGCCGATACGCTGCGATTATACGAGCGCCGAGGCTTGATCAAATCGGAGCGTTTACCCAATGGCTACCGTGTCTATGATCCGCAGATCGAGCAGCTGGTCCAATTGATCCGACAGGGCCAACGCCTTGGCTTCACGCTGCGGGAAATGGCGGGCATTGTAGCGTTATTGGCCGAAGGTGATATGAGCGCGGACCAAACGGCAGACCTGATGCAGGAAAAGATCGGTGAAATTGATGCAAAACTTGCCGAGCTCACAGATCTGCGCAAACTTTTGACCTCCCTGCGAACGCAGTCGTGTCCTTTGCGCGGTTAGATCTGCACTGTAAGAGGGCTGCGATCTGTTTCTTAGTCCAAGATGTGATTTCTCGAAAGCGGCCCTTGGCGCAGCCGCAGCAAAAGCTAACATCGTCCGCGTTATTGACGTCCGTTCCAGCTGTGGCGAAGGTCCGGAGTTAATCCATTTTGCAAGATGCTGGGCTAAGTCTGAACGGCCGTTTTGCATCGGTTAACCAACAACAATATTTAGACGCTTGTCTGACATTGTAACGTGCGCCTGAACGCCCCAATCAAACGGAAGGAAATCTTGTTCAATCCCGTCCGCAAAGATGACGCCACCATCGTTGATACGGGAGGAAATGAGCAGTTTATTCTGATCGCTGATTTCGCCAGAGCTGATCTCGCATCCCGATATTTGGCTTGGCCATGGTTCCCGGGCGAAGAATGCTGCTCGCCTGTCCTCCGGTGCGATTTCAAATGCAGTGTGGGTTGCGGTCATAATGGACTTTGCCCACCCCGTCAGACCCGTTCCGGTGGCAACGATCATGCCACTGGAGCTTTGGAATTCATCAACTTCACCTGCGCGCACAACATAGCGGGCAGACTGGTGCGATCGGTGTCCGATGAAAAGCTCGTTCAATGCTGTTAATATCTGCCCCTCACCGACCTTGGCTTGCACCATAGTCCGCGATTGCACATCGATGTCTGCGTTTGCTGTTGCCTGCAACATCTGGGCCAGTCGATCCACGCTGTGCGGGGTCAGAACGCCTTCGGTCACCAAAGGATCGGGGCTGACGCCAATAACGGGCTGCGCGTCCAGATACTTGGCGACGTTTGCAACGAGCCCATCCTGACCGATTGCAACAACGATATCATTCGGGAAAAACAGGAACCGGCTCAGATCATCGCGCACCACGTGCGCAAGTGACCAATCTGCGGGGATCGCATGTTTTGCGGCGGACAGTGCCGCATCTTGTTGGGCGTCGCGCGCCTCGACCGCATCAATATCCTGCCCACGGGCAGAAAGGAAAAACGCAGCCTGCCCACGTGTACCATGTGCAGCCAAAAGAGCCGCATATTCAGTCTGGCGCGAGACCAATACAACACGTGGGGCGAGACTACTCATTTCACTTCTCCACTGAGGCTGGGGCCATCATCAACTTGGCTTGTTGCGCCAGACTAGCCAGCATATCTGGACTGACATTCAAGCTGTCGATTTTCTCCACTTTCTTGGCAAACTCTTGTGCGGCAAGAGCAAACATCACTGCAGGTGGCACATCGATGATTGCGGCCATCCGAGCTTTCTCCATATCGGCTGCGGCTTGCTCTACGGCACGGATCCGTTTGGCTTCAGCTTCGGCGCCCATGATTTTGGCTTCAACCTCAGCCGCACCTATGATGCGCTTAGATGCAACGTCTGCTTCGGCTTCCGAACGCGCGTTTTCATCCTCACGAGCAATCAGGTCTTTGCGACGTGATGCCAATTCGATCTGGTTGCTCAGCTCGTTTTCTGCAATCGCCCGTTCGGCATCAACAGCCAAGGCACGGCGGTTGAATGCGGCCTCATCCGCCTTCTGCTGCAGGCTCTCAAAGGTTGGGGCCTGCAATGCCCGCGACAATTCGGGACTTGGCGACAATGCCGCCACACGGATGCTGACAATCTCAAGGCCCATCCCAGACAAGGTTGGGTTTCCAGCAAACCCCGCGTTTATGGCAGCCTGTAAAGGCGCAAGCCCGGCTTCAAGCAAGGCTCTTACGCCGCTGTCTTTGATGTAAGTGTCGCCAAATTCGCGTACCAAATCAATGATGACAGATTTGATCTGATCCTCGGGTTTACCAATAGGTTGACCGGTTTTCAGATCAATCGCGTAGTCAACACGCTGTCCAAGAACCTCGGCATCTGCAACGCGCCAGTTTACGGAACCCTGCACAGCTAGGTCCTGATAATCAGTCGATTGGCTTTTGATCATGAAGCTCAACTCACGGTCATCCATAGGAATTTCGGTGATAGACGCGCCATTGGGATCGAACCAAAACGACAGTCCGCGCCCCGAACGTTTCAGGTCTCCTTTGCGGAAATACTGGATGTAACTGGAAGTCTCAGCACGCAATTGGTTTCGAAAAGGGTAACGTTTAATCTGTGCCATGTACTTAGTCCTTGGATTTTAGTTCATATAGTGCGGCGGGGCGGAAGGCCCCTCCTGCTTCAAGAGCGCCGGTGGGTTGGATCAGACCTCGGTCTAATAGCTTGCGGCGAAAAGGTGGTTTCGTCAGAGGGCGAGCCAGTATGGCCTCATGGACTTCCTGAACCGCGCGGAGCGTGAATGTGTCGGGAAGCAGAGCAAAAGCGATCGACGAATAATCAAGCTTGCCGCGCAAGCGCTGAACCACGTCACCAAGTATGTCTGCGTGATCAAAAGACAGGGACAAATCAGACCCCTCGCGGTTAACCCTTGCCGGACCGCCTATTTGGTCAGACCAGTCCACCAGCAGGTTCACAAGGACCCGACCCCCGGTTGCGGCTGTTTGCAAAGTGTCGGCAGAGCAGAGCGCGAGATAGACGATACTGATAACGCGACCTCGAGGGTCACGACCCAAAGTACCGTAGGTTGCCAGCTGTTCAAAGTGAACATCGTCAATGCCCACTTTCTCAGCTAGCACCCGTTCCACGGTTGTCTCTAATGAGTCCTCAATCCGCACAAAACCGCCCGGCATCGCATAACCCGCGACATCGCCCTCGGGACGCCTGACAAGCAGAACTTTCAAACGTCCGTCCAGTACCGTCATGATCGCAAGGTCAACTGCGACGCTAGGTTTGGCATATGTGCTTAGGTCGGTCACAGCTTATATCCTCAATAGTTATTACCATTTAGGATATAACAAGGGCAGACGTCAACCCCGAATTTCAAAACCGAGCAACCGTAGCGATAGATGGGCAACTTTTTGATCGAAGCAGCCCATGACACCGTCGCAACGAAGGTCGGAAAAGTTACGTCCCGCAGAGTGCGCCATAAGCACCCGAAATACGGCGAGCGATCTAAGGTCCCCAGAGTGCCCATTTCGACCAATGCTGCGGCCTCAATCAAAGTCAGTTATGCCGCATTATACATGAACCCGTCATAGTGGACCCATGTCACGCCACTTAGCTTGGCCGGTCATACATCCTTGAAAGAAGGGTTTGACTGATAACTCAGGAGAAACGGGTGGATAGACAAACCAATTCTGCATCGTGAGAACCTTGTAGGTTCGAGACTTTGTAGGCTAAATGTACGGAGATAACCGCAGAGTTTGTCGGTGGTGGATTTGTTAGAATAGCTCATATAACGCAAGAAATCTCGGCGTCTCTTGCGGGCATAGGACAAGGTTGAAACGATCAGAAGATGAGTACAATCGATAAAGCATTTCACATCGTTCGACAGTTCACGCTTGAAAATCCGCACATCACTTTAGCGGAGATGGTGCGGTTGTCCGGATTTGACAAAACGACAACACGCCGTCTTTTGATGTCGCTCACCAAGAATGAGATTTTAGAGAAACATCCGAGTGGGACCGGGTATCAGCTGGGAACATTGCCGTTGCAGCTGTCCAGAATTCGCCGCAAGACATCAAACTTTGACCAGTCGGCGGAACAAGTGTTAAGCAAACTGGTTTCCACAACGAACGAGTCAGCCCATATCGTCGTTCTTTCTCAGGATGGGTTAAAGAATATCCTAGTGTTGCTGCCAAATCGCGCGACACATGTTAGCTTTGACGAAGATGAAGACGTTCAAGTTCATGCCACGGCATCAGGGATGTGTTTCCTGGCATTTTCTTCCGAAGCTGAAGTCGACAAAGCATTGTCTCAGCCGCTTGCGAAACTCACCAGTTTCACTGAAACGAGCTCTCAAAAAATTCGGGTCAGGCTTCCCGAGATCAGGGAATCCGCGTCTGTTGTGATGGAAAGCACGAGAGAGGAGGACGTGTCCTCGATCGCGTCGCCTTTCTTTAATGGCGATGGGGCGTTTTTGGGCGCAATTTCTATTGCCGTGCCAGCGAACCGCGCATCAAAAGATGCGATTGCAGCTCTTTCTGAGGCTGTGCGCCAATCCAGCAAAGAATTGACCCTCAAGATCGGTGGCGTATTGCCAATTTAGAACGCCTTGGCGCATTTGCTCTGCTGAATTATTAATTCGGCTTCCGGCACAAGGTGCGCGAATACGTCTTCTATCTCCGCCATATAAATCCACTGCATTGCCCAACCTCGTGTTGGGCGAACGGAAGGATCGTCGGTCACGTCCCTGACGTACCAGCATGCCATATCTGTTGACTTAATTGATACAGCTGCAGTACCGTTAAATGGCCACTCGTGCCAAATATAGGTACACACTTAATGTTTGAGCAGGTTGTCAGAGACTAGTCTTATCTACGGCTTTGGAGGAAAAATGCGTCTTTTCAGTTACAAATCTCGCCCGGTTCATATGGGACCGCTGCCAGTAGAAAGACTGAAACGGCTGGGCGGCCAAGTTGACCTCAGCATGGTGAAAACGCGGCCCCAACTGAAGTTTGAAGATGACGGATCGACCGAAAACCTAAAGAACGCGATGCGCGTCATGGCACGGTATATCGATGCAACGCGCGAAGGGCATTCCAGCGGACAAACACCTGTTGTCCCCGATGCATTGGATGAACGCGCGCATCAAGCGAAGTCGCTCGCCTACTTTATGGATGCTCTGCATGTTGGTTGTGCAGAGTTCGGCGATAACCTGCTTTTGCCAAAGCCATATTTGAACGAAGACCTACCGGAGCTTCATGACCAATTGGGCAATTTGCCCGAAGACGTACCTGGCTTTCATCACATGATTGCGCACCATATGCAGGAAGGCATCGATACGAATGCCACCGCGATTAAGGGGCACACACATGCAATCTCTATCGTTTTTGACCACTTTCGGGATTTGGGGAAAGATGAATCTGGTTACCCTTGGCTCAAAGGGACTGGCAAACATGTGGCCAGTCTTCGTGCCTCAGAGGTAGCCGTTGTCCTAGCCAATTATTTGAGAGTTCTGGGATTTAGTGCCCGCGCGCATACTGAATCCACAACAGAGATTGATCTGGCCAAAGCGGCAGTTGCGGCCGGTGTTGCAGAGATAGGTCCAGATGGTGAAGCGACCCATCCATATGCTGGCGATAGGTTCGCAATTGCTGTTGTGACAACTGACATGGCGATGGAGGTGGATGCACCACTCGCTGCCCGTGGCGCGATGGACAAGTTGCGCTCGCACGGCCCCTCTTGGTGGATGGGCGGGGGATTTGGGATGGGTCGCGGCATGGGGACGACCAAGAATGCCAGCAATTTGGACCCTTACAAAAGACGCAATTTCGAGCATGACGTTTACGGTATGCACAAGATTAAGCGTGTCGATAAAACGACGACGTTTATTGACGAGGCCCGCGTCCCACGCGTTCCAAAGCGCGCCGATGGATTTTGGCGCGGTAATTTTGGCGATATGGGCGAGTACTTACAAACCCAAAGCAACGATGAGTTCTGTGTCATAAAAGGTGTTGTCGGTGAGGCGCAATATGGCTTGATCGGTCCCTTGCATCTGCTTGAACGTCGCCAAATCGACATGCCCCGTTTGCCCGGGAACGAAGATCCCGATTTGAATGCCAAACGTATCAAGTCCGCCTTGCACTATATCGGCACCGACATTGCCGGCATTTCTGAGGCCCCTGATTGGGTATGGTACAGTCATGAACATGACGGATCAGAAATCGACAGCTCTCACACGCGCGCAATCACTATTTTGGTTGATCAGGGCCACGAGACGATGGAAGGCGCAAGCGGCGATGATTGGATTGCGTCATCACAAAGTATGCGGGCCTATTTGCGGGGATTGTTGCTGGGTGGCGTTATTGCCGAACAGATCCGAAATCTGGGGTACGAGGCCCGCACGCATAGCGTCGTTGATAGCGATGTCTTGCAAGTTCCGCTGATTTTGTTGGCTGGATTGGGCGAGATGAGCCGGATCGGTGATGCGGCAATGAACCCATTTCTTGGACCGCGCCTAAAGTCCTTTACCATAACAACTGACATGCCAATGACGCCTGACAAGCCGATTGATTTTGGTTTGCAGAAGTTCTGCGAGTCTTGCAACAAATGTGCCCGCGAGTGCCCATCCGGTGCAATTTCTGCGGGTCCAAAAGTGATGTTTAACGGCTATGAGGCGTGGAAGCCGGACAGCGAAAAATGCACGCGCTACCGTGTTGGTCAGACGGATGGGGCGATGTGTGGGCGTTGTATGAAAACATGCCCATGGAACCTAGAAGGACTTTTCGTTGAATCGCCTTTTCGCTGGCTTGCAATGAATGTCCCACAGGCGGCAAAGACGCTTGCAAAGCTAGACGATAAAGTCGGGAATGGGCGGATCAACCCGGTCAAGAAATGGTGGTGGGACATCGAGACGACGATGGATGGCACCAAGCAAAAAGTCCCCAAAGACCGGATCAACCGACGTGATCTACAGCTTGAAATCGATCTAAAGTACGAAGACCAGTCTTTAGCCGCCTATACTGCTGATGTCCTGCCTGCACCCATCCCGGTTGTGCACCCTATGAACCGCGAATTGGCCATTGAGACTTACGAGAACCTGATTTCAGCCGATGAATATCAAGCAAGGTTGGCCAAGGGTGAAACCGAAGGGCTCGCGCCTCAATACAAGATCCCAGAAGACGGCCCTGATGTGCAGTATTTGCGGATCACAAAGCGTGAAATGCAGGCCGACGGCGTTGTTGTTCTTGAACTTGAAAACCCTGACGGTTCTGATGTCACGCCCTTTACCGCAGGCGGGCACATTGACTTGATTATCGATGCACCCTTCACACGCCAATACAGTCTTGCAGGCGATCCCGCGGACACCTCAAAGTATGTAATTGGAATCCTCGAAGAAAAAGAAGGCCGTGGTGGGTCAATGCGCGTCCATGAACGGCTGCATGAAGGTACGATCGTTCCCGTTACTGGTCCGCGAAACCACTTCCCCCTGAACGAAAACGCGTCAAAGACACTTCTGTTTGGGGGCGGTATAGGGGTCACTCCAATGATCGCTATGGCCAATACACTACACGCGAGTGGTGCCGAATTTGAGCTGCATTATTGCTTCCGCCAACGGTCCACCGCAGGCTTTCTCGAATACCTAGAAAACCAGCCATGGGCTGATCACGTAAAACTGCACATCTCATCAGAAGGGACGCGGGCGGATCTGGATGAATTGGTCGGCGCACCCGAGGGCGGTAAGTATTTGTACACCTGCGGGCCAAACGCCTTTATGGAATCTGTGATGGCTGTTGCAGAAAAGATGGGCTGGGACGACGACAATATTCGTTGTGAATACTTTACTGTCCCCGAACAACCTGACTTTGAAAACCATGCATTTGAGGTGACCCTAAAGCAATCTGGAAAAACACTGCAGGTCGCTGAGGACCAATCACTCGCAGATGTTTTGATGAAAGAAGGTTTGCCTGTTCAGACCAAGTGCAGCGACGGCCTGTGTGGCGTCTGTAAAGTTGGGTTTACCGCAGGTGATGTAGAGCACAGAGACTTTGTCCTTTCAAAGAAAGAACGCGAGCATGCAATGGTCACCTGCTGTTCACGACCTAAACCTGAAAGCGAACGGCTGATACTTGACCTTTAAGGGGCAATGACAGCCATTAGGAAACCAACCCGGAATGATCACCGCACTATTGCGTGTGAGAACTAGCGGAGAGCGGGTGCGTTCCGGGCTTTAGTGTCGTTTTGAACCGCAACGGTCCAAGGCGTGGTTTGGTTTGCGTCGAATATTGAAAATACAGTGTCCTCAGCCCTGACTGGTTTTCAAAGAGTGACCGGCATCCACAATGGTGCCGATCACCCGAAGAGCTGTAATACTATTGATCCAGCAAGCTGCCGATTGCATCGAGTTCAGCGGCATTCCGAGTAAGACGCGCTTGTGTGTCTTTAGCATTCTGCCAATAAACAAGAGCGCCAGTTTCAGCGGAAAGCGTCTGCGCGCGTTCCGAAGCCATTGTTTTCTCTGCAACCGCCACAATTTTCTCGCGAACGTCCGCCGGCGTATCCTTGTGAACGAAAAGACCATTCCATAAAGCGATACCAAGATCAGGTTGAATCTCACCAACGGCCGGAACATCAGGAATCAAAGATATTCTATCGCTGCCTATCGTTGCCAAAACTTTGAGATCGCCTAAACACGGTAGGATGAGTTGAATTGTTGTACTGACGACATCAACATCACCAGACGCAAGCGTATTGCAATCCAATGCGTCGAAGGCAGCATCAGACGCAAAATTGACGCCCATTTTCGCAGCGAATGCCATAGTAACTCTGGTTGGCGCGAAGGGCGCGCCAAAATGCCCAAGCGCTACCGAATTGTCCTGAGAATATGCGGCCAACCCTTCAATATCATCATAGGGCGCGTTTTTTCCGGCTGCTATGACAAATGGATATGTCACAAAAGCGCCAATCGGCTCAAATGGGTTTGGGCTTAGCTCTGGAATGCCGATTTGTGGGCCCACGACTGCGACAGACATAACAAAAGAGCCAATCGTGTATCCGTCGGCAGGTGCCTGAGCTACAGAAATTGCTCCAGGGAAAGGCCCGCCTCCGCCGCCTGGTTTGTTTATGACCGCTGCTGACACTCCGTATTCTTTCTGGAAGTCTTCAGCGATCATTCGCGTCAATACGTCTTCTAAGTCTCCGGGTGGCCATGGAACGATAAATTCGACCGGCTTGTCTGGGTATTCAGCCTGCGCAGCCAAAGGAAGCGCAGCCAAAAAACCAACGAATAGCATTTTCTTAAGCATATCAATCACCCCCTCTAATGTATCAATAATTGGCATAATAGACCTAATATTGCCACTTTGGTATGCTTTTATTGCGTAGATCCGTTTGAGGTTTCACTGTTTGAATCCGGGATGAAGGCGAAAAAGCTCCAGAAATTTAAATCTTGCGGAGCACAAAACCACGAGCAGATCAGCTTACAATGGCGCGCTGAAGTCGCGTGGAACGTTGGCGACTTGGTTCGATCCTGACATGACATGGCAGCCGATTTTGACGCGCAATGTCAGCTAAATTGGCGTGCAACTTGAAGGAGGTTAGCCGATATTCCCAAACTAACTGGCCATATTCGATTTGGACTTATTGGCAATGGGCAGCGGCCTGACATAGCAAAACACTGAGAACCCCGGTTTGCAAACAATTCGGGGTTTCTTTTTCAGACGGATTTCAACCAGCATGATGTAACTCCCCTTGATGTGCCCTGAGCCGCCATCCGTAACGATCAACGTCGCTGCGATGTAGCTTCCTCAAAGCAGTCGTTGATAGTCATCGCAGATTTTTGAGGGTGTCGATGACTGCTATGCAGGACCTTGCTGCCGTTCGTTGCGGCTCAGCCAGTGGCTGCGTTCGAAGAACTTTTCAAGAAAACAAATGAATAGGGAGTGTTGATTGTGACCTTCCACCGTTTTGGGCAACGCTGCATAAGCTGAAACAGTTTGGTCCAGCGTGGTGCTTCGTGAGTCAAGCCAACCAGCACGTTGATTGCATGGTGGATTTAACTGGGAAGAAATCGCCGCCGTCAATAGTTATTTGAGTGCTTCAATCTCTCGAAACGATGGAGCTCGAATTAGGAGATAGTCTCCGCTCAACCATAGCAAGTAGCTGATTAGCATGATGAATGCCAACATCGCGTCCGTTTCGTCGCCACCGGAAAATACATAATAATATAGAGTGATGCCCACAGTTGCTAACGACAGAATTCTGCTGACTATGGCCATCATTCTAAATACATACTGAACCCCAGAACAGCTGTGGTTTTCTTTACATTGAATGGGAAATGTCGCCGAACCAAATTTTCCAACTGCCAACAGGCACCCTGCGACAATGGCGAAACGAACCTCACCAAACTGAACCAGAGAAACTGTCAGCACGACTGTCGCAACGCCAGAGAGAAAATCGCCAATTCTGATGTGTTTTTCACTTGGATACCGACGGCCATTAAAACCACGGTGATACGCTTCGCCCCCTGCCAAAAATATCAACATTGACACCGTAAGGCAGCTGATTTCGGCGCTCCCAAAAAGATACCGCCAAACGAGTGGCTCGTCGCCCTGAAAGGTTCCTTGAGACAGGCAAAACACCCCAAATCCGCCAAAAAGCGCAACGAGGTTGCCAATATTATGCAATCCTCCCGGCCCAGTTGATCGTTTTCGCACATTGGAAAAGAGCGTATTGTACAGGTCTAAATTTGAGCAGGGACTGCCCGGTCGATGATTATCCAAAATGAAATCCGTGCAATAATATATGAAAATAAAAATAAAACAGGCTTAGAAATACTATTCTGCGGCCTAAGCTTGGTTCTATGATATTCTGAAAGCTGGGCCACACAAGCTCGGGAAACGTTCGGTTTTCCGAAGCAATTCCAATATTTCGCTCGCTGCGTTCAACAAAAAGTCAGACACTGGTGGACTATGTATTCTGAAAAAATCAAAACGATAGTGCGTAGCAGCACATCCATCGAAAACGCGCTCCAAAAGATGGTTCTACAGTTTGGCGACGGTCGGCTAGAACACCTATTCTGGGGATACGCTGTGCATGTTCACGGGCTCGCACGAAACGACGCACTTATTGCGCACACATGCGAAGGGACGGAGCTAACCGAGGCGTTTCTAGCGGCTGGTGGTACGGCAAATGATGTGGTCGCAAACAAGATCGGGACTCTGAAACATCCCTTCCAGATTGATATTGTGCAACTTGCAGAGCATCAGCGCGACACCAAGGATGCACGGCTGACGTTCACGGAAACGATTATTGCGCATGACATTAAGACGGCTTGGATCTGTATTGTTGATGCGCCCTGGGTTGGCGGATCAGGTGTTTTCAACCAATTCTACAAAGACAGGCTGGCAGAACCCGCAATTCCCTTGGACGACATAAGTGAGATTGCGCACACATTTCACGAGGAACTAAGGCGCAATCGATTGATTGCGAAACAGATCAACCTGCGAAAAATCCAGGTCGAATTCCTGTCGGAAGTTGCAAAGGGACGATCGGCTGAGGATCTTGCCGATAAGTATCAAATTTCAAGCCGCGCCGTAGAAAAGAGACTTGAGAACATCCGGAAAACTCTGAATTCACGAAACACTTTGGAGGCTGTTTACAAGGCAACAATGTATGGTGTGTTGCCTTATTCCGCCACAAATTGAAACCGATTGGGCACATACTCTATTTCAACCAAACTGGCGTGTTGACGGCCACATCAACCATCCCAACACCGGCCATTCGTCACGCTGCAGAAAAACGTCAACATGGGCTCAGTCTTGCCCTTCTCCGCTTTGCAGCATCCCCGTTCATGACCAAGACGCTGCTCGAAGTTCAGGGGCGAAACCAGGCCTTCGCGCTATCTCCCAGATGCTGGGATCGCAGGCCAAATAGCGGACATCGTCATGATTTGGAACTTTGCTTGTCTTTCAGTGCCTGAGCCAAAGCCGATCCGAGAGCGCTCTGGTCGTTTGCCACCTTGGGTGCGGCTTGAGCGTGGCCCTTACCCCTAGATCTCGGCTTTGCCGCTGGACGCTTATTCTGTGATGGCTCAGCGCTGTTGTCTTTGCGCATCGTAAGCCCGATCCGTTTGCGCGGCACGTCGACTTCTGTGACGCGCACACGCACCACGTCTCCCGCCTTTACAACCTCATGTGGGTCTTTCACGAACCGGTCCGCAAGCTGGCTTACATGCACCAAGCCATCCTGATGCACACCGATATCAACAAATGCGCCAAAGGCCGCCACGTTGGTGACAGTGCCCTCCAACGACATGCCTGACTTTAGATCGCCAATGCTGTCGATACCGTCTGCAAAGGTTGCCGTCTTGAAGGCCGGACGCGGGTCGCGCCCCGGTTTTTCCAATTCCAGCAGGATGTCGCGGACCGTTGGCAAGCCAAAGCTATCGTCGACGAACTGTTCAGCCTGCAATCCCGCCAGCGCACCGCTGTCGCCCATAATCTCGCGAACATCACGGCCACATGCCTGCACGATCTTGCGAGCAACATTATAAGCTTCTGGGTGAACAGATGACGCATCAAGGGGTTCTTGGCCGCCTGCAATGCGCAAGAACCCTGCGCATTGTTCATAAGCTTTTGGACCCAAACCGTTCACTTTCAACAGCGATTTACGGCTAACGAAGGCACCATTCGTATCACGGTGCGCCACGATATTCTCTGCCAAGGATGAACCCAGCCCTGCAATATGCGACAGCAAGGGCGCGGACGCCATGTTCAGGTCAACGCCAACTGCATTCACGGCATCTTCGACCACTGCCGCAAGAGACTGTGCAAGCTGACGCTGATCTACATCGTGCTGATATTGGCCAACACCAATCGCCTGCGGTTCGATCTTAACCAGTTCTGCAAGCGGGTCTTGCAAACGTCGCGCAATGGACACGGCCCCACGGATCGACACATCGACATCCGGAAATTCCAGCGAAGCCAGCTCGGACGCTGAGTAGACGGAGGCCCCTGCTTCGGACACGATCACAGGCGTCGGGCGCGCCACACCATCGGGCAAACGTTTCAAAACATCAGCGACCAATCGTTCAGACTCGCGGCTTGCGGTGCCGTTACCGATGGCGATCAGCGCGACGCCGTGTTTCTTGATCAAATGCAGCAAGGTTTCTTCCGCACCTTGCAGATCATTGCGTGGCTGAAACGGATAGATCGTGGCGGTGTCCAAGAGCTTGCCGGTCTCGTCGACGACAGCAATCTTGCATCCGGTGCGAATTCCGGGATCGAGGCCTAGCGTCGCCCTTGCTCCTGCTGGCGCGGCAAGCAAGAGATCGCGCAAGTTGCGGGCGAACACGTCAATGGCCGTCGCATGAGACCTGCGCCGCATGTCAGTCAGCAGATCCATAAACATTGACAGGCTGAGTTTGACCCGCCACGTCCAAACCGCCACTTCACGCAGCCATACATCACCTGCAGCGTGACCAGTAATCCCAATCTCAGCGCCAATTATCGCCATAATCCGTTCCAAACCGTCGTCGTCGGCAGGTCCGATATCTACAGTCACGATCTCTTCTTTCGATGCGCGTAGGATGGCAAGCGCACGGTGCGATGGGATCGTGGCCCACTTTTCCGAATGCGCGAAGTAATCAGAGAATTTAGCCCCGGCCTCTTCTTTGCCTTCGTTCACGCGGGCAGTCACATGAGCTTCTTGTTGCATGACTTGCCGCAAACGCCCCAACAGGCCAGCGTTCTCGCCAAGCTCTTCCATCAAAATATCACGGGCACCATTCAAGGCGTCTTTCTCAGTCGCAACAGCTTCGGACAGGTATTCCTTGGCGAAAGTGGCAGGCTCAATGGTGCGATCGGCAAAAATTGCGCGTAACAATGGCTCTAACCCGTTTTCCCGCGCGATCATCGCTTTCGTGCGCCGCTTAGGTTTGAACGGTAAATACAGGTCTTCAAGTACGGCCTTGGTTTCCGCCCCAGCAATCGACCGAGCCAAATCATCGGTCAGTTTGCCTTGGTTGGTGATCTCACCCAAGATCGCGGTGCGACGTTTTTCAAGGTCACGTAAATAACTCAGACGCTCGGCCAGTTTGCGCAGTTGCGTATCATCCAAACCACCTGTCACCTCTTTGCGATACCGCGCGACGAAGGGCACGGTATCGCCGCCGTCCAGTAAGGCGACCGTGGCTGTCACCTGCTCAGGGTGGGCGTTAATTTCACTGGCGATATTACGAGCAATACGGTCGGCAACAGCGGTCATGGCAAGCATCCTTAAGGTGTTCGAAAGGTTGTGATACCGATAGTGTAACAAGGGGCCAAGGTTAATTTTTGCTGACGGCACTTAAAGGACTTTGGAGGAAATAGCTCTGATCCCAAAGTGTATGCGACACCCTGCTGCAAGTCATTGCGGTTAAATCTTGTGCGGTCGGTTTGGTAACGGCCCGACTCCTTATCTTTTTTATGTGGCAGTGAACTTTGCTACCTAACCTCGTTACTTTTAAGCCATCGGGGACATCACAATATGCGTAAAGTTATTTTCGTTTCTTTGCCAACCTTCGCTGAAGCGTAAAGCAGCCAAGGTCTCGTTACAGTGCAGTCCGAGGGGCCAGACTTTGTAGGCACTTTGTTGCTTCCAGACGGCAAACCAGCGCCCGTTGTATTACTTCTGCATGGTTTCACGAGGTCACGAGGTCACGAGGTCACGAGGCGAATTGACCATTCCTAGCACTGAACAAACTGTATTTGTTCTTATGGCAAACAGCCTTATATCGAACGGCTATGCCAGATTACGTATAAACTTCAGGAACTTAGGAAAAAGCACGTCAGACTGCAATTATGAATCCACAACGTTTGAAGGCCAACGCGGACTCGGTTTGAATTCGCTGCACTTGCGCCAATGTCTGCTGCTAAACAACAATGTTACCCGCACGATGTATGAAATGGCCACCCGGCTTTATGAGCAAAGGGGCATCGGAATAGACCGACACCCCTTTGGCAGTACCTCACACTCTGGAACGGATGGCTCCGTTGTGGACTAAACGGTATAATACTACGCGGCGCGTTTCTTCCGGCGCTTGAGGGCGGCGATGCCACCGAACCCCGTCAGCAGGAGCAGTCCGCCAGCGGGTAGAGGGACTGCTGACACTGACACCGTCAGTTCAGCGCGAACACCGGACAAACCAAAGCCAGTTACGGTGTCCCAGTTACCCGGCGTAGAAAAGGATGTCGAAACGTTGTTTCCGCTTGTGCTGAACACAAAGTAGTTATTTATCGAAGCGCCACTGGAAGCAATTTTTACAAATGCAGCCGTCGTCAAATTCAAGGCTGCGTTAATGGCATTGGCAGCTGCGTCGCCGTCGCCGTCGAATACAAACGTCGAACCTTGATCCCAAGTGACGTCATAAAGTGTGCCACCAATGTCGAAGTTGGCAATGGATGCCGCAACGTTTGGATTATCGAGGGCCACCGTCGCCGCAAAGCTGGCGGTCGCAGTGCCGGCGATCAAACATGTCGCCACAACGAGTGGTTTCTTTGCCATGATGTTTCTCCTTTGCGGCAAAATACCAAGTCAAAGGAGCGGAACAATTCCGCGACAGGTCCAGATTGCATCGCTGAGAAACGGAATAACGATCTCAACATCACAACCGGATGCCTCTCAGATCACGGCCTCACTGGGGGCGCCATCATAGGCACTTTCGCCGAGAAACCGATTGACCGGGTGTCGTGTCGCGCAGATCAGGAAGGGCGGTTTCATCATCAACATGCTCTGTTTTCAGTGACGATTTGACGATTTCACCGTTGCAAGGATCAAAGCCAATGTAGAGCTTTCACCATGTTTTTCTGGACTTCTTGATCCTATGCTTCAGCTGCAACCACGCGCCACCGCTGTGCACCTGCAGCCCTGTGCTATCTACAATCCGTGTGATCGAGCCATTGGACGACTGAGGCTCATCTGTGATAATCAGTGATCGCCCGCGGCGGGATAGGGTCGAAAGGTCAGGCACAGCTCAATGGCAAGGGCCGAATAGATGAGCTTACCGCCACGTTTCCGGGCCCCCGCGCGCCAGCCGGGCAGCATCGCCGGACCAAACCAGATGAAGATACCGCCCCGCAAGCGAAGATATTCGTTGTAAGCAACCCAGTTCTTTACAGCATATTTGGCCTGCGGGAACTTACGGCGAAAGCGTGCATTGTGCTTGCACGGCATCGACCAATCTCACATTGTTAGGCCAATACCGCTCAGATAAAATCCCGACCTTTGCAACGCGGTCAATTGGGGCCGCATCAAAGGTCGGGAGAGTTTATTACTGGTCAAGTTCCAAGACGGCGTCGCCATCAACCAACGCGACTTGCTCTAGGCTTTCTTCGCCTTGCCAGCGGAAGATGCCAAAGATCCCAGCCGGCACACCTGTGCCCGTATATTCCATAGATCCAGTTACGCCATCATAGTTGATCTCTTTGCCAGCGCGGATTGCAGCTATGCCGTCAGCGTAAGTATAAACCACAGTGCCGTCCCCGCCAGTCACGTCATACATCGCGGTGGTCCAGGCTGCGGATTCGATGGTACCTGCCTTTTCAATCGCCAGCGCGGTTGAAACCAGCAGATCATAGTATTGCATCGCATATGAATTTCCTGCGTCGCCTATCTTTGATGCATGTGGTGAGGCATCAAGCGTTGGGGCGTAATAATCCCATGCTGGGCTGCCAGAATTCGAGTAGGCGGCCAGAACAACGTCTTCGTGCTTTGCGGCAGCTTCGGCTGTTAACGTCTGGATGAAGCCAGGTTCCTGCCATTCTTGTGTGCCCACGATGAACCAGCTGTTGCCTGACTCAGCGGCGTTCTTCACAAATGCCCCGCCATCTGCAGGGGCGGAGAACACAACAACCGCGTCTGGTTCCAATCCTGCAACCCGGCTGACGACACTGCGATAGTTGGGCTGATTAGGCTGAATGTCGATGGCTGCAAGAACCTCCATCCCCAGCTTTTCGGCAGCAATTTCACCCGCGTTCTTTTGCAGCTGCGATCCCGCAACTTCGGTCGCGATGAGTACGATACTTTTCTTTCCAGCGTTCGATGCATGCAAAATAGCAGCTGCGCCTTGCGCCGAGTCCATTGGTGACCCGCGGAACAAAGGTTCAGATGCGGCGCCGCCGAACTCTGCCTCAATGGCGCCTCCGTGGACAGAGGGCAACAAGGGTCCACCAGCTTCCTCGATCTTTTCCAGCACAAAGTCACGGTAGGATTGATAGTTGTGTGCAGCGTTCAGCAGGATATCGATGTTTTCGCTGTCGATCAGTTTGCGCGCAGCACGCGCTTCACCGATGGTGCCGATGTCTTGGTGAATTGGTGTCAATGCACGGCCCAAAGGCGGATCTTCGTTGATCACGTCCAGCGAAAAGTCAGTGACTGCATCAAAGAATTCACCAAAGCCGCCATATTCACCAGTGTGGTATGTCAGGTGGCCGACCTTAATGTCTTGGGCAGATACACCGCCTGCTGCAAGCACCATTGCGGCTGTCGTAGATAACAGAATGTTCTTAGTCATTTTATCCTCCCAGAAGCCGTGCTTATGCACGGGTGTTTTTGGGGCTGACGTCAGATATGATATGCTTTCATCAACCTTTTCATGCTCAAGCCCTTTGCGTTCTCAAGCAAATGCATCCGACCAAGGCTCAGCACGAGCACCCGGTCGGCAATCTCAAGTGTTTTCTTGGCGTTTTGTTCTGCCAGAACGATCGATATCGCCCTCGATTTCCGTGCCTCTGCGATCGTTTGAAACAAGATATCGACATATAACGGCGACAAACCGGCAGATGGTTCATCTAACAACAACAATTGCGGGTCCTGCATCAGGGCCCGGCCCACAGCGAGCATTTGTCCCTCGCCACCCGATAGACTGCCTGCACTTTGGTCTTTGCGTTCGGCCAATCGTGGAAACAGGTCGTAGACTTCTGTCAGGCGGTCTTGTTTCGGTCTGGTGCCCACCAACGCCCCCAACGACAGGTTCTCAGCGACGGATAGGTTGGGAAATACATTTCCCTCTTGTGGGACATAGGCCACGCCGCGTTTGGACAACTCGTAAGCCGGGCTGGCAGAAACATCCTCCCCTTGCCAAGTAATTGAACCGTTTCGCACGGGAATGACTTTAGCCAGCGTCGAAAGTAGCGTCGTTTTGCCCGCTCCATTGGCCCCCAAAACGGCCAGAATTTCGTTTCCTACGCCGAAGGTCAGTTCCGACAGGATCTGCACATCCCCGTAGCCACTGCCAAGATTTTGGACATCAAACATCAGTCAGACCCCCATATACTTTTCAGCGACAACACGGTTCTTTTTAACAGCGTCAGGCTCGCCTTCAAACAGGATCGACCCTTCTGACAAGAAATGAACGTAAGAACAGTTTGCCCAGATCAGATCGAGGTCGTGTTCGATGATCACAACTGTCATCTCTCCGGCGTCGACTTTTTCACGGACCAGTTTCATCACGTCTTGCGTGATTTCGTCCGGCAACCCAGCTGTCGGTTCATCCATCAACAACATTTTCGGCTTCACCACGATGCACCGCAAGATATCCAGCAGTTTCTTCTCACCACCTGACATGGCGTAGCCGTTAGGGTCGCTGAATGGGAACCGTTCCAGCAGAACGTTGATTTCGGCCTCAAGCGCTTCATCCGGGACGGGCAATGTCAGGACGCTGCGCCAGCCTTGTTGGTGTGGCGGTGTCGCCGCCATGCGCAGACTGTCCCGAATAGTCAGACTTTCAAAATTCTGGATACGCTGGTTGGTCTTGATCAATCCCATGCGGGCCACGTCGTAAGATTGCACGCCCATCAATGAGGTTGCGACCTCTTCATCGTTGACAAGGCTGATCTGGCCGGTTGTGGCCGCAATACGCCGCGTTAGACATCCCAGCAATGTGGTTTTACCCGCCCCGTTGGGACCAATCAGCCCTTCAATACCGCGCCCGCCAAAGCTAGCATTCTCGATATTCAAGACGGGGTGGCCGACATAGGACTTGGTGAGGTTTGAGGCAACCAGCTTCATGACTTGCTTTCTTGCCCAGTTGGGTCGCTGTCGTTCTGGGACCCGTCTTCGGTTTGGACCTTCGGTTCAGCAAAAGGTGCGGTTTTCGGCTGAACAATTCTGTCACGCGCCTCTTTCGAAAATGCGGCAACACCTCCAACAGCTGCCTTGCTTGCCTTTTGGATTTCACCCCAAACGTGTTCCGGCGGGGTTGTAGGCGCTAGCAAGCCGGTGGGGCGGTAAATCAGTACAGCCATCAGCAAAAGCCCATACAAGAACAGCTTCATATTAGGGACAACCACGGCGAATTCAGGTGAGACCGGCGCATAAGTTTCGATCAGAATGTCGAAAATGCCAAAGGTCACAAACACACCAATGACGGCACCCAAGGAATGTTCCTTGCCCCCCAGCACAAGTGCTATCCAAACGGCGAAAGTGACAGACGGCACGATCATGTTGGGTGTCAGAAATTGGTTCAACGGCGCAGACAAGGCGCCCAAAAGGCACATGACAACAGAGGCCAGAACGAACCAGAACATCTTGACCTGAAAGGTGTTCTTACCCAGTGAGGCGCAAAGTTCCTCATTGTCCCTGATCGCTTGCAGCAATTTGCCCGTGGGGGATTTGTGCAGCCGCAGAACAAGTACCTGAAGCCCCACGACGATGGCAACGAGGAATCCAAAATAAAGGTATTCTGTCCCGTCTCCTATCCGGAATGGATAGCGGATCGTGCCAAGGCCTACGACACCCAAAGTTGCCCATTTTTCGGTGACAATGAGCAGCGCAACAATGGCTGCAAATGCAATCGTCGCGCATAAGGTCGCTTGCGGATCTAATCGCAAGACGAGCCAGCCCATCAGCCACGAAACCGCTAGTGAAATGATCAGGACCAGAAACAAGGCGTCAACAAACGACATATCAAGCTGCGCCTGAAAGATGCCCATGGTGTACATGCCCACGCCCCAAAACCCGACAACGCCAAAGTTAGCGACCCCGAGCATTCCGAACTGGATATGCAACGCCAATGCAAGCCCCACATAGATCAACAGCAAAGACAGCGAGAAAATCAGATATGCCATCTATGCTGTCCTTGGCCCGCGCCGCCACAAAATGACGATGAACGCCGATAGCAACGCGACCTCGGCGTAAAGCGGTTTGGTGATCAGGGTGATTGCCGCCGTCAGAATGCCTGCGACGACCGCGGCAATCAGCGCACCACGGACACTGCCGACACCGCCGATGATTGAGACCATCACAGTGATCAGAATAAGGTTCCACCCCATCAAGGGATGAACCAGAGCAAAGACACCTTGGAATATCCCCGCCAAACCGGCAGCAGTGCCTGCGATAAACCAAACGTAGATTGAGACGCGGTGCGGGTCGATGCCGCTGACCTGCGCAAGATCAGGGTTGTCGGCAAGGCCCCGTACTTTTTCGCCGAACCCAGTATGGTAAATCAGCCAATACAAGTTGAATGCAAAGGTAAAGACAAGGATTAGCGCAATGAACTGTAGGCTAGTGGCACCCGTCCCCGCAAAGGTAAAAAAGGCAATCGGCGGCTCATCGAGAAACACATTCTCTGCGCCGACAAACAAGATCAAGCCGTAACGCAGCACAAACGACAACCCCACGGACAGGATAATCAATTCAGCCGGTTTGACACCGCGTTGGATAGCGGGTCGGAACACGTAAAGATACGTCAGAACGCTCAGACCACCGGTCATCATCGCTGCTGGGATGATCGATACATAAAAGCTCAGACCAAACGAAACATTCAGTAGTGATGCAAAATAGGCCCCAAAGGTGATGCCTTCGCCATAGCCGAAATTGATGAACCCATTCAGGTAGTAAATCAGCGTAAAACCCATTGCCGCAAGGATCAGGGGCGACGCCTGCAAGACGCCAATGAAGATCGAGTCAATGAAAAATGACAATCGGTTTTCCCAGTTCGCAAGATGGTCAAGGCAGTTGACCAACTGTCTTGTTATGCTGTTTCAAGAAGCCAACTTTAGAGAATGGCTCAAGGGATCATGATATTGCGACGAATCTTCTTTTGTTCCGATTGGACAGCGTCATGTCTTGATTGGGTTGCAAAAAAAGCGGCAGTCTTGGCGACACATTGTGGACGCACCATTGAAAGGACGCCTTCATGTCGGATTTGCTGAAAGACAACCGTTTGCCGCTCGGAATATCGGCTGCGGCCTTAGCATTAGCGACGCTGATCGGAATTATCCCGATTCTAGAAGACAATGACAACGTGTCTGATACTGGTTCGCAATCATCCAATGATATTGCAGCACTTGAGGAACGTATCAACGCGTTAGAAGCAAGTGGACTTGGAACCGATGCCATTCCTGAAGGGGTGGAAAACGCACGCCTGCGCCAAGAAATTGATCTCATCGTGCGGGGGCTTGGCAATCAGACCGGGCGGGTATCCCGTCTGAAGGGCGTTGTGGAGGGTATCACAGATGACAACGGACAGCTGGTTCCGGCAGCACTTGTTCTGGATGAAATTGCATTGGCCAAACGCGGGCTTTCCAATCTGACGCGCCGGATCAACGAAGTGACCGATCGCATGGATGCTCTTGATACAGCCGCAGCAGATATTGCGCGACTGCAACAACAAATGGCCATCGTGAATCGCGCTTTTGGACGCGTAGCCGCAAATGCAAATGCCGCCCGCGATGATAGAGCAACGCTCATGTCTGCCTTAACCGCTTTGTCAGCAGATGCAGAACTTACGGCAAGGGCGCCTGCATCCGATACCGCGAACCTTGAGGAGATCGCATCAAAGCTCGACGATATCTTGCAGCGGTTGGATAACTAGCGGCTTTGTTGGTGTTGTCACGTTAACTGAAGATAGTTGAAAGGTGCCATCACATCGGCGAAATCATGTCCCTAGATGGCCTTGAGGGGCGCGTCGAAGACATGGTCACCGATGTAAGTGATCTTGGCTGGATTACCGACCCCGCAGAGCGCTACCAAGGGTATTTGGCCTCGACGGTGAAGCAAATTACGGCCGCCGCGACCAAGATGCTTTCAAAGCAACCGACAATCATCACGTCTGCGCCAGTTCGAAACGCGCCCAAGCTTGGAAAACTCTGACAAAAACTAGACCCAAACCAGAAGTCGGGTGGGTTTTTGCAGATATTCAAACGTGCCGGTTAACATAGGGATGTCGCAAAGTGTCCCTGATCTGAAGGTTGCAGATCGATTTCGCGCATCGGACTTACCTGATCAATTTTTGGATTAGCAGTCATTCGCGTTTTCCCGGTCAACAGTAGATTCGTCTCTGACAGCGGGCGCTTGATGCGTAAGTGGTGATTGTTTGCAGATAGATCGATGACCTTCATTCAAACGGATTTAAGAGCATATCAGCCGACCGTCGGTCATTTTTCTGTGAATTCCGCGGCCGTTACTAGGTTTGCTTGTTCAACCATAAGCTATGAAAGCCCCTGATATAAAGGGCGCAACGCAAAATCCCGCTATGCGCGTGTAATTTCGCAAGGACGCGGCACCCGTCCCGCGGCATTGCCAAACGTCTGCCCGCCGACAACATACGCGCAAAATCATGGATGGAGCTTCAAAATGACGATGCAAGAAGCAATTGCGCTGCAACCCGCTTGGATCGGAATGTGGCTCAGGGTTTTGCTGCTCTGTGCTTTGGCTTGCGCCGTCAAACGGCGCTCAGCAATGCTTGTAGGGCTAGGTCGGTTGTCATGCGCGACTGCATCGACAAGCCCACGACACGCCGTGAGAACAGGTCGATAACCACAGCGAGGTACGACCAGCCTTCATGGGTCCTGATGTAAGTAATG
>JBDWUA010000011.1:0-10723 GCA_039984715.1 Paracoccaceae bacterium
CCAAACATCACAGTCGCATGATGTTTGGGCCGCAGTTTTGGGATCGACCTAGAGGATAAAGTCGCCCGCAATCAGCGTCATTGCACCGTCCAGATCGATTTGCGCGTCAATCAGGCCATCGCCATTTGCATCGATGCGAACTTCAGTCCGATCATCGGCGTTGAGGCGCACAAAGCGGACCGATGCTTGTCCACCGCCGGAAAACGCGTCTGTGCCGACAAAATCCAGCGCCATCGCGGACAGATCGATGTGATCGAGGCCTTGGCTAAAGTCGGTGATCACATCCTCAGCGCCAATCGACGTGTCGCTGGCCGATAGGAATTCAAAGACATCTGCGTCTTGTCCGCCCGATAAAACATCGGCATCCGCGCCGCCATTCAAGGTGTCGGCCCCGCGACCACCCTGAAGGATGTCGGTGCTGTCTTCGCCCAGCAACAGGTCGTCTTCGGATCCACCTTGCAACAGGTCCACGCCGCTGCCGCCTTCCAATGTGTCATCCCCCGAACCGCCCTTGAGCGTGTCGTTGTTTGACCCACCACGCAGGCTGTCATCGCCCGATCCAGCGGACAACAGGTCGTCTGAGCCGCCGCCGATCAGCGTGTCATCGCCGGACGCGCCATAGATTTTGTCGCGTCCGTTGCCGCCATCGATAAGGTCTGATCCGCCGTCGCCAAACAGAAGATCCGAGCCGCCATCGCCGCGCACCGTGTCATCACCGCTGCCGCCCCAGATCGTGTCGATCTGTCCGCCACCCGTGAGGCTGTCGTCGCCGCCCTGACCACGCATGCGATCCTCGCCGTCACCGCCGTTGATATAATCCTCGTACATGCCGCCTTGGACGACATCGTCACCGGCACCGGCCGTGACCACACCAGACGTTTGCCCCGTTCCGGTCAACCGATAGACATCCGCCCCATCACCCAAATCCACATCGCCAAGGATTTGACCGCTGCTGTTGATGGTGTCGACGCCATTAAAGGTCCGAACGTTCCCATGAATGTTTCCGGAGTTGTGAATTTGATCCACGCCGTTCGTTCCACTGTAAGCATTGCCAGAAGCGGTAATCGTGCCTGAATTGTCCAACGTGCTCAGAAGCACCGAATTTGAAACTGCGAGTTCAATTGCTTCCGCCGCGGCGGAAATTGTACCCGTGTTGACGATCTCGATCGAGTCTGTGGACACAAATACACCGGATCGATCACCTGATATTGTGCCCGAATTTTTCAGCTTGGATGACGGTCCAGTGTTGTCGCCCTCCATAAAGATTGCCGTTTCACCGGAAATCGTGCCGCTGTTGATAATTTCACCGTGGCCGTCTCGGGTGACTGCACCAAAAGATGTGCCACTGATTGTGCCGCTGTTTTCAATAGTGCCATTGGCCCAGACGCGGACTCCGATTGAACTGGCGCTCAGAATATCCCCTGTATTAACGACCCCATTAAAGGATCCCTGCATTTCGATGCCAGATGAAAGACCCGAAATTATTCCCCCATTCGTAACCGTGGAAAACCCATTCTCAGCGAATACAGCAATCCCGGGCGACCAAATGGATGCATTTTCTGCGACGAACAGGTTGGACCCTCCAGAGGTTGTCCCAAGTCTGACCGCCGCCGCAGAATTGATGGGCGAAAAACCGATGACGCCCGAGTTAGGAGATAGGAAGATATTGTTGCTGCCTGTTCCTTCAATGACGGAATCGTCGTCGCTGTAGATTTGTGCACCATCAGCGAGAATAAAATCGTCGCCTGAATTTAAGGTAACCAAAACGCCAGGCCCGCCGCCCGAGCCAGTTCTAAAAATAGTCGCCATGTCCAAATCCCTTTAAATCAAACCGTTGCCAGTTTTTCCGGGAGTGTTTTGTGTAATGAAAATCGGAAAAACCGTATGAAATGTACGGTATAATGGCCTAAATGCGTCCGTTTTGCAAAATGCGAACGTAATCTAACTGTGGGGACGGGCCTGAACGTAAAACAGGCGCTTCGATTGAAACGCCTGTTTGAAAGGTTTGGTATTGTGTCCTGAGCGGGGCTTAACCGCGGGCGCGGCGGCGCATCACGCCCATTCCCGCAAGTCCCGACAAAAGCAGCAAACCGCCGGCTGGCAGAGGAACTGCTGGCGGATTGGCTAGGGTGACTTCGATTGCGTCAACGACCAATGCGTTATACGAACCGTCACCGAATGACGAAAACGATCTGGACAGTGTTGCCAGCAGATAAATCTCGTCAAAGGTTTCGTCGCTAAAGCTAAGATAAGACAACGGATTGTTGTTGACGAAAGACCCAGAAGCCACTTCCGCCCCATCAAGGCGCAGGCTGTAATGGCCGGTGGAATCAATCCCCCAGCCGCTGCCGACTAACAATCCCAGCGCGTCCAGATCAGATCCGTCTGTTGTGCGGATCGCGGTATAGCCAAAATCGCCACCATTGGGGTACCAAGCGCGCGATCCTTCGCCGCCGCCGGGTTGATATCCCGTCGAAATGCCGTTTGTGTCGCCATTGACTTGCGTGACGGTGATGTTGTCGCCAGACGCTGTTGGGCCGTGGCTGCTGGTCGAGGTTAGGTTTTCAAATCCGTAAAAATGATCGCGATCAGCGTCATTGATTGTGTCAATTGTGCTGACAGTTGCAGCCTGAGACATTGACGCTGCCAAAGTGAACGTTGCGACCAGCGCAAATAATGGTTTCATAATATTTACCTAAACTAACTCATTTACCAACTGTGGGAATGCACGAGAGGTATGGTTTTTGTTTGTCCCCAATTTGATTAAATTTCTACGTCTTGATGAAGGTTAACGGGATGATTGTTGACATGGGAGAAACAAAACGTGGTGTTGCGCGTTGATTTGGCCCGAAACCGCACACAAAAAAACGCCGCCCTGTCGAAACAGAGCGGCGTAATGTGTTCAGAGCGATGATCCGGTTTGGATCAGCAGCTGTAATACATTTGGTATTCAACAGGGTGCGGTGTGTGCTCGTAGTTTTCGATTTCTTCCATCTTCAGCTCGATATAGCCTTCGATTTGGCTTGTGGTGAACACGTCACCGGCCAGCAAGAAGTCCATGTCTGCTTCCAATTCGGTCAAAGCTTCGCGCAGTGAGCCACAAACAGTTGGGATACCGGCCAGTTCTTCTGGTGGCAGGTCATACAAGTTCTTGTCCATGGCTTCGCCCGGATCGATCTTGTTTTTGATGCCGTCAAGGCCAGCCATCAACAACGCTGCGAAACACAGGTATGGGTTTGCCGCTGGATCAGGGAAACGTGCTTCGACGCGCTTGGCTTTGGGGCTTTCTGTCCATGGAATACGAACACAACCCGAACGGTTACGTGCGGAATAGGCACGCAGAACGGGGGCTTCGAAGCCTGGGATCAAACGCTTGTAGCTGTTTGTGGCGGGGTTCGTGAACGCGTTCAACGCTTTGGCGTGCGTTAGGATGCCGCCAATGAACCACAAAGCTTCGTCTGACAGGTCCGCGTATTTGTCGCCTGCAAACACGGGCTTGCCGTCTTTCCAGATTGACATGTTCACGTGCATACCAGTGCCGTTGTCGCCTGCGATTGGCTTTGGCATGAATGTTGCCGACTTGCCGTAAGCAGCGGCCACGTTGTGGATCACGTATTTGTATTTTTGCAGCTCGTCGGCCTGTTTTGTCAGGCTTCCGAAGATCAGGCCCAGTTCGTGCTGACAAGACGCCACTTCGTGGTGGTGTTTGTCGACCTTCATGCCCAGACGTTTCATTGTCGAGAGCATTTCAGAGCGCAGGTCTTGTGCTTCGTCTGTTGGGTTTACTGGGAAGTAACCGCCCTTGATGCCGGGACGGTGGCCCATGTTGCCCATTTCGTATTCTGTGTCCGTGTTCCAAGACGCGTCACTTGCGTCGACTTCGTAGGACACTTTGTTGATCGATGTTGAAAAGCGCACATCGTCAAACAAAAAGAATTCAGCTTCTGGGCCGAAATACGCGACATCACCGATGCCGGATGATTTCAGGTATGCTTCGGCTTTTTCGGCTGTTCCGCGTGGGTCGCGGTCATAGGATTCACCGGTGTCTGGTTCGACAACTGAACAATGCACGCACAGTGTTTTTTCCGCATAGAAGGGGTCAACATACGCGCTTTCTGTATCGGGCATCAGTTTCATGTCTGACGCTTCGATGGATTTCCAGCCTGCGATCGACGATCCGTCGAACATAAAGCCTTCTTCCAGAAAATCTTCGTCGACCTGATCGGCCATCACTGTCACGTGCTGTAGCTTGCCGCGTGGGTCAGTAAACCGGATGTCGACATATTCGACATCTTCATCACGGATAAGGTCCAGAACCTTGTTTCCCATGTCCTTCGTTCCTTCTTGTCTTAATTTATGCTGTTAGGTTCAGAGCGCGTCTGCGTTGGTTTCACCCGTGCGGATGCGAATGGCTTTTTCGACCGTGCTGACGAAAATTTTCCCGTCGCCGATCTTTTCGGTTTTGGCCGCGCCGATGATTGCTTCGATGGCTGAATCCACCTGATCATCTTCCAACACGACTTCGATTTTTACTTTTGGCAGGAAATCGACGACATATTCTGCACCACGATACAGTTCCGTGTGTCCCTTTTGACGCCCAAAGCCTTTGACTTCGATGACGCTTAGGCCTTGAACGCCAACCTCTTGCAGCGCCTCTTTGACTTCATCAAGTTTGAAGGGCTTGATGATGGCTTCGATTTTTTTCATGGGGGCCTCCTCGCCGACTTTGCGCCGACGCAGATCAAAGAGCGAAAGGGGCGTCTATGGCAATACGTTAATAATGGGTTTTTAGGGGGGGTAAATGTGAAGGTAAAGGTTAAAAAAGGTGCGCATTGCACAAAAAATAGACGAAAGTGAATCGATGGTTGGATGGGCGACGTCATGATAGCCGAGCGGATGCGGAAAACGCGGCGATTTGCGATCCAATCCGGCGATGTCAGCGGGTGATGCACACCTGCCTGTTCCTTGTGGACACTGATCGTGTCATCCCGCGACCGCAATCTTGGGGTTGATCGGAAGAGGACGGCGCATAGTGGGTCGCTTATCGCTGCGGATATTGGTTTGTTGCGAGCGCCACACAGCCTTTGGGTTCAGCGCGGCATTTGGTTCTGGCGCAACCTTTGGTTAAGGTTAACACTGTTTAACCGGATCACGTTATCAGAGATAGACTGCGCCGCCATGACACCAAACATGACACCAAAAATCATCACACGAGACACGCTTCCAGATCTGGGCAAAGGGCAGGGGCACAAATATGACCATGGGCATGCTTTGGTTTTGTCAGGGCCGCCCGGTCATGGCGGTGCTGCGCGATTGGCCGCGCGGGGGGCTTTGCGCGTCGGGGCAGGGTTGGTGACAATCCTGTGTCCCCTAAGGGCCGTTTTTGAACATTCGACCCAGCCCAATGCAATCATGATCCGCGGCATTGATGGACCGACAGGGTTTGTCGAGATATTGGAAGACGTGCGCGTGTCGTCTGTTTGTCTTGGGCCGGGGTTGGGGTTAACGCAAATCACTGCGGAAATGGTGCGGGTGGCGTTGAAATCGGAAAAGGCGGCCGTTTTGGATGCGGATGCGTTGTCACGGTTTGAACGTGCGCCGGATACTTTGTTTCAACAGCTTCACACGCGTACGGTGATAACACCCCATGAGGGTGAATTTCGGCGTTTGTTCCCGGATATTGCGGAAACTTTGACCAGTGCAGCAGATGAGGACGCGTCCGAGTCCAAAATCGCAGCGGCGCGCGCGGCTGCGGAACGTGCTGGATGTATCGTGCTGCTGAAAGGGGAAATCACTGTGATCGCACATCCTGACGGGCGGTGTGCGGTACACATGGCAACCCAAGACCGGGCTGCACCTTGGTTGGCGACGGCTGGGTCAGGGGATGTGTTGTCGGGCTTTATCGTCGGATTGATGGCGCGTGGAGTGCCCCCAATGGAGGCGGCAGAAGCGGGCGCTTGGCTGCATGTCGAATGCGCGCGTCGCTTTGGCCCTGGTTTAATCGCGGATGACTTGCCGGATCAATTGCCCGGAGTGTTATCAGATGTGTTGGCCTAAGCTGCCTTGGATTGTTCGTTGCGCATTGCGGGTAAGACCACTTCGACACCGTCGGCATATATCACTTCGGGTCGCTCAAAGCTAAGCTGGATCAGCCGCATTTCACGCGGGCCAAGGTCACGTATGGCTTCGTCATCGACCAAAAACCCAATGGGCGTGACCCCTTGGGCGGTGCCACATAATTTCATGGCCAATGGTCCGCGCAACAAAACCGGTTGTGATGACGTCATCATCGCAGGGCGTGGTTGGGCCGCACCCAATGCACCAGGGGCCAAACGGATCATATGCGCGTGGCGGGTGACAGCCGAGACTGATTTTAGCGGCACCATACCATGGGCACGCGTGACAATCCGGTCACCCGGCGTCAGATATTCCACAGGAAGCTCGCCGTCGGCCGTGACGACAAGAGTACCGGCAACAAGTCCGGTAGATTGAACAGAGCGACGCTGAGCGAGCTTGTACTCTGCTCCAGCGTGCCCGACCGTTTTCGGTTTCATGGGCACCGTCCGATGATTTTCTGCCTCAGTTTGCGACTGAATAACTCACCTCTTTGAAAAAGTCCGGAGTTATCCACATGAACTTTTTCAAGAATACCTCTCGCGTTGCCGAAAATCCTCTGCTATGTGGCCGACGGATGCGGGTGTGGCGGAATTGGTAGACGCACCAGATTTAGGTTCTGGCGCCTATGGCGTGGGGGTTCGAGTCCCTTCACCCGCACCACTATTTTCCCATAAAGCATTGTGATTAAACGAAATTTGTTTCGTCTTCACTGGGCGTCGATCCTTGGCCAGTATGAGGCCTGAGAATCACGAGAATTGGTGCCAATAGCCATGACTGTTGAAGCGGTGAGTGGGCATAGTGCTCATATCTTTTTGTCTTGCCGGTTGGGGAGTTCGTCATACAGTCAGACCCAAATTATCGTGTAGGTTGTGATGGGGTGCGCGTGATGGACGAGCTATTGGCATTTTTGCGGGCAATAATTGTTGCGAACAGGTGTTCCACAGGAAAGGGTGGGTTCAAAGTTTTAGTCGTGTTGACGCATCCGAATTACATGGATGAATTCAATTGGCTTTGAAACGAGGGTTGAGATCAATGCGAGATTTTTTCGCTTTCCGGAAATTTTTAAGAAAAATCAGGATAAGACCGGCTTCAATCACTTTGGCTGATGACGTGACTGATATTCGCGAGCGACGATTATTTTTGTCAGATTGGCCATATGAAATGGTTGTTTGTGAATTCGAGGACCATATTCGTTTTTGTGATCTATCTGAATTGCTTGAGGATTTTGAAAATGGATTTCTCAACAAGGGAGAAGTTGAATGGGATGGAAATGTGGTTAGTCTCGAATTTGATAAAAAAAACCGCACCGTGACAGTCTGCGACATGTTTTGCGAGTTCGACGACGAAACATTGCCTTGGGACGAGTTCAAGAAAATTATCTTGAAGTCTAAAACACTAAAAGACGCTAAAAAGAACTAGGCAGGTTTTTTCGTCTGAGATGAAGTTTCAGAGAACGAAAATGTGCACGCTGTCTTGCCCGTAGTGAATCCAAACGTCTTTGATGAGGGTTTGGTTGCGGCCACCGGTATGGTGTTGAAAACTCATTGGTCTTTGGGATGTTTTTCCTTGCGTTCGCCCGTATCATCTGACCTACCCGCAAATGCCTGGGCGTTGATGAGGGCGGTGTTTTCACGGGTATTGAAGAACTCTGTTTGAACCTCTTTCAGTCACGCATGCACTTGGCGAACCTATTTGGCCATGGGGCACGTGGCATTTCAAAATGACTGGTTTTGAATTGGACGTTTTCGAATGCGGAACGTTTAAAAACATGCCGTGTTGCACGCTTTTCGGATTAAGAAATTCCGGTGGCTAGTGTCGTCATTCTAGATTTGCATCCAGGACGCTAAACCTCTGGTTGATATTGATATTTAACAGAAAAACCGCGTTCGGCGTTTGACTGGTCGCCTCATGGCGGGGTACGGCTAGATGGGTAAGCTGAGCTAGTGTGGGAAGTGACATTTCTTTGGATGACACGCATTCGAAAGATCGGGCAGGGACGCAAGACGGCATTGGGAATGTGATCCCAGAGGCCGGTGATCGTGCTGGAACTTCGGAATTTGTGCTGGCTCACATATCTTGGATGATGCGCACGGCGCGCCAGTATCTTACGGATAAGGCGCTGGCGGAAGATGCCGTTCAAAACGCGTTTACCAAGGTCTTTACCAAGGGTGATCAATTCCAAGGCGAGGGGAACATCAAAGCGTGGATGCGGCGTATTGTTGTCAACGAAGCTTTGATGATTTTGCGCAAGCGCAAGTCGTTTAATGAAGACAAAGCAATTGACCTTGTGACGCCGGAATTCGACCGCAATGGCTGCCGCTTTGAACCGTCATGGAGCAAATCACACTGTCCCGAACAGGTTCTGATCACGTCCCAGACTCGTCAACTTGTCATGGAGGCGGTGGCAAAATTGCCGGAAACGTACCGGATTGTCCTGTTGCTGCGCGACATTGAGGAACATTCGACAAGTGAGGTCGCGCAAATGCTCGATATATCTGAAACAAATGTCAAAGTGCGTCTTCACAGAGCACGCGCAGCCCTTAAGGTGATTTTGGAACCCGGCATGCGCGATGGGAGGTTCGGCCAATGAGCTTGGACATGATTGGACGAAAAATGCGTGGCGTGATGTTTCGTGCGCCAATGATGATCACGTGTCGGGAGTTCGAAGCCTTCATCGTTGATTATCTGGACGGCGCGCTGACCTCGAAAGAACGTTTGCTGTTCGAAGTGCATTTAAAGGTGTGCCGTGAATGTCGCGAGTATTTGGCCGCCTACAAGGCCAGCATGCAGGTGGCCCAGCAAGGGTTGAACGCAGATCAAGATTTTGAGGAAGAGATGGGCGCAGTGCCTGAAGATCTGATCGCGGCCGTGATTTCCAGCCGTACAGATCCGGACAAAGTAAAAGACCCCGAATAGACAAGCGGCGCGATTGACCCGCGCCGCTATGTTTTATTGATCCGGGTCGTTTGGTTACAACAGATCGACGACAGATACAGTTTGGTCGGCAAAGACAATCAGATCGATGTCCAACAGACGATCTTGACCTTCATAGAACCCATCAGCCCCACCGCTGGCCGTGTCTTCGACAATCAGCTGATGCGCAGTTTCGCCGCGGCTGTTGTGGAACCATGAATAGGTCGAGAACGAATAATCTGCGAAGTTGCCGTCAAAATACGCGACGTCAGTGGCGTTCGGGTCTGCTTCGCTCCAGCTTTCGCCGTAAAGATAATCATCGCCAAGGCCACCATAAAGATGGTCATCCCCTTCGCCGCCCTTAAGTTCATCGTCGCCTTCACCGCCACGCAGTGTGTCGGATTGTTCGCCGCCATCAAGATAGTCGTCGCCAACGTCGCCCAAAAGCAAGTCGTTGCCTTCGCCGCCCCAGACGCTGTCATCGCCCCAGCCCCCCAACAGGACGTCATCATTGCCATATCCGACCAAGCGATCCGCGCCGCCGCGTCCGATCAGCATGTCGACGCCAACGCCGCCTTCGATCGTGTCGTCGGAATTGGTTCCGAACACGATGTCTTGGGCGCGCATCGATAGGTCGTCGAATGCGATGTATTCCGCGTCACCTACAACGGTTCTACCGGAATCGTCTTTCAGAGTGATATCGCCCGCGGCGTCCTGCGTGACGCTGTAGGTTTCAACGTCGCCCGCCATATAAAGAACGTTGTCCCGTGGCGCCGTTCCATACAGGTTATCCGCATCCATTTGGCGATCAAAGATCGCAACGTCGCTGATTTCGCCGGTAAAGTGGCTGTGAATGCTGTCCGTGGTGCCGGGGGTCGCGCTCCAACCGTTGGCGCCGACAATCAAGGCTTCGTCATTGCCATCCAGCCCGACCTGCAATTCAACGTCATAGGCAGCCCGGACGCCGTCCAAATAGACTTCAAACCCTTGATCACCAAAGGTGACGGCAAAGTCATAAGTCTGGCCGGTTTCAATGGCCTCTTCGATGGTGAAATAGTGACTTTTGTCCACTGTTTGCAGTCGAATGGTCAGGTTGCCATCTTCGCTGATATACGCAGACAGATGCCCGTCTGCATTGCCGCTTGCATCCTTAGAGAACAGCCATTGGTGGTCAATCAACACATCTGCTCTGAAAGTCAGGGCGATGGTGCCGCCGGCCAATGACATTGCGTTTGTGTGGTCAAACACCAAGGCTGCGCGTTCATCGCGATCAAACTCGTAACTGCCTGACGCTGCAAAGACCGGCGGGGTGCCATCATTGGCGGTAACCGTTGTGCCATCCGCAATTTCGGGTGTTTCATCATGATCGATATCGATTGCGACGTGGCTTGGTTCGAGGGCGTCTTTGATGTCTTCGACGGTTGCGACGATGCCGTATGCGGGGGATGCGGTGTGTTCGATGTCGGAGAGTTTGACGAGGTCACCGTAGACGGTGATTGTGCCCAGTTCATCGAGGTTATGAGCGCCGCCATTATTGCCCTGATCGGAATAAAGCGAGATGATCGAGTGATCCAGCACGCCGTCGCCATTGGCGTCGCCATAGGTGATGTCGGCGATCTCGGTTGTGTGGCCTTCAATGACGATGCGGTCGCCTTCGGCGCGGGAATAATCGAGGATCATGTCATGGCCGATG
>JBDWUA010000012.1:0-253571 GCA_039984715.1 Paracoccaceae bacterium
GGCTCTGGCTCTGGCTCTGGCTCTGGCTCTGGCTCTGGCTCTGGCTCTGGCTCTGGCTCTGGCTCTGGCTCTGGCTCTGGCTCTGGCTCTGGCTCTGGCTCTGGCTCTGGCTCTGGCTCTGGCTCTTCGACAATCTCGGCAATCGGTTCGGCGTCAACACCTTGTTGCTTTGTCTGTGTTTCTTCGCTGCCGTGCCCGAATTGTTCCGTGGTCTGGTCTGCGTCCATACCCAAATGTTCTTCAACATCCCGCAAAATGGGTTCGTCTGGCGCAATCTCGTCAGCATCACCCTCTTGATGGTCTTGGCTGATTGCGGTGTCCAGTTGACTGGGTTCAAGCACGACATCTTCTGGTGTCGCGGGTTCCACCGGTGCCTCTTCAACTTCGGCAACTGGCGGGGCAGGTTGTGGTGGCGGTTCTAATGCAGCAGGTTCAGTCGTTTCCTGCCCCCCATCTTCAACAATAGCTTCAAGCCCTTCGTCGATCTTAGACGAAGATTTAAACAGCCGATCTTTGAGCTTTTTAAAAAAAGCCATGCTAACGCCCCACTCTGAAGTCCCCTTCACCTATGCCGGAAATATTCCGGATGGAAGGCCCCGAGCTGTGAAAGGCTTATATCTCGTCCGCGAAATGCTTTATTGTTAGCCGTATCGGATTAGGAGCCGCCTGCCCCAGACCACAGATCGACGCATCAACCATCGCCTGAGACAGTTCTTCCAACAGCCCCTGATCCCACGTTTCTGCCTGCATCAACTTGACAGCTTTTTCGCAACCCACGCGACACGGCGTGCATTGCCCACAGCTTTCGTCTTCGAAAAAGCGCAACATGTTTAATGCAGCGTCTCGCGCTTTGTCTTTGCCAGACAAGACAACTACGGCCGCCGATCCGATGAAAGACCCGTGCGGTTGCAACGTGTCAAAATCAAGCGGGACATCATCCATGGATGCCGGCAAAAGCCCGGACGACGGTCCGCCCGGTTGATAGGCTTTGAAACTGTGCCCGTCGGCCATTCCCCCACAGGCATCAATAATGTCACGAACGGTGGACCCAGCAGGCAACAAATAGACACCGGGATTTGCCACACGACCGGATACAGAATAGCTGCGTAACCCTTTACGCCCATTCAATTCCGTACGGTTCAACACCTCGGGCCCTTCGCGGCACACCCGCGCCACCCAAAGCAGCGTTTCAACGTTATGCACCAATGTTGGACGCCCAAAAACACCGACCTGCGCAACAAAGGGGGGACGATGACGCGGCAATCCGCGTTTCCCTTCAATGGATTCGATCATCGCGCTTTCTTCGCCACAGATATAGGCCCCGGCCCCGCGCCGCAGATCAATGTAACCCGGTTCAACGATACCCGCGGCTTCCAGGGATGCGATTTCGCTGCGTAGAATTTCAAGAACAGCCGGGTATTCATCGCGCATATAGATAAAACAGGTCTCGGCCTGAACGGCCCAAGCTGCGATCAACATACCCTCAAGGAACAGATGCGGTGTACGCTCAAGGTAATACCGGTCTTTGAATGTGCCCGGTTCGCCTTCATCGCCATTCACGGCCAAATAACGCGTTCCCGCATTGGCCCGCACAAAGCCCCACTTTTTGCCTGATGGAAACCCTGCCCCACCCAATCCGCGCAATCCGCTTTCAAGCACCTTGTCTTGAACCTGTTCCCAATCTCCATTGGCGCGCAAATCTTCAAGAACAGCATATCCGCCATCAGCCTTATACGCCGCGAATGTTTCATAATCCGGCACATGTACATGCGTGTCTTTGGCCGCAATCGCGGCGGCAACTTTTTCGGGGGTCGCTTGGTCGATGTGGTTATGTCCAAGTTCAAGGACAGGTGCCGTGTCACAGCGGCCCATACACGGAGCCCGCAACACGCGCACTTGTGCAGCATCCAGCCCGTCCTCCAAGGCGGAACGCAACGCCTCTGCCCCCGCCAATTCGCAGGACAGGCTGTCGCAGACACGGATCGTCAAAGCGGGCGGTGGTGTTTCGTCTTCTTTGACCACATCGAAATGGGCGTAAAATGTCGCGACTTCATAGACTTCCGCCATGCTTAGTCGCATGTCTTCCGCCAATGCACGCAAATGAGCCGCGCTTAGATGGCCATATTCATCTTGGATCAGGTGCAGATATTCGATCAGCAAATCACGCCGACGCGGTTTATCACCAAGCAATGATACGACGTCTTCCAATGCCTGATCTTCGTAGGCCCGGCCTTTGGGACGCACACGCCCCTTGCCACGCCCTTGCTTCCAGACGCCTTTATCCTTTTTCGAGTGATCCAGCGCCATGATGCACCTCCGATGCTTGCTTTGCCAAAGCTAGCCCAATGCAAATGTTGCAGTTAGCCCAAAACCGACAAACTAACGACCAGTTCCGTAAGCCTATACGCGGCACGTGTGTCGCATAAGAACATCCGCCCCCAAAATCGGGCGGTAACCGCATCCTTACGAACTTCAGAGATGATAGAGTCATGGCGTGCAAATCTGGATTTATGTCGTGAAATGGAATGGTGTTTCCCGTTTGGTCGCCGGGATGTTGCTGTTCGTTGCCTGTCTGATTGGTGGCGTCCTCGCCCCTGCCGCGTTCTGTGCATGTCTCTATGTCGGCATTCTCAACAACACTGCGCGATTTGATCCGCAATCTGCATCAATTCAGCAGTTGCGCGTTTTGAAAGCGATTGGATTGTTGCATCTTCCGCTGCTTTATCTGTGTATCTGGTCGCTGGGTTCAGGTCACCTTGATCTGATCGAATGTATTTTTGTTTTCGGTGCCGCCACCGTTTGGTTCGGTCAAATTGCGGATCGCGCTGCACATGATTTGATACGTGCGGGTCACCGGCTTGGGCTTATTGGACAGGCAAGCCTTTTGACCGGGCACCGTGTCAGCGCAAAACGATTGCTGCATGACCCGCAAATCGGCACTCCGCCCGACATGAGCACGCCATGTTTGACAGAAACCTTTTGGCAATACGCAATGCGTTTGTGGCGACAGGAATATTCCAGTGGGCTATCCGCAGAAACGCGGAAACGTCGCAAACATGCGCATGGGCTGCACCCGTATCTAGTTTATACTTTGTGGACCTTCACCACTTTGATCACATCCTATGCCTTGTCCGGTGCTTTGGGTCTTGGTGCGATGATCGCGCTGTCTGTTCTTGTTTCCGGACAATCCCTTTTAAACGAATATGTTGAACGCTTTGGATTGGTGCGTCGGATACTACCCAATGGTCAGCACGAGGATTTTGGACGCCGACATGTGTGGCATCCTCCTAAATCCACGCACACCTCGATCCAACAAGATGAATACGCTTCGGGTCAGTTTCCGATCTGGCCATATCCTCGCCCAAAAATGTTGTGGACCGCTCTTTTGTCAGCGCGATGGCAGACGGAAATGGCAGACCGTGCCGCCGTTTGGCGTATTCCAGCCAATGGGAGCATGGATGGGTTTGATTTTGCCGGCGTAACAGCATCGTCAAGAGCTTTGGCTGGCCAAGCGCCTGACAATTTGGCAACGTGGCGCCATGAAATGGATTCCGTTCTTCCTGTTAGTCAGCGTGCTAAACGCGCCCGCAATCGCTCAAGACATGAGCGCGACTGAGTTTGAAGCCTATACACAAGGCAAGACGTTGTTTTTTGGTCGAGACGGCAAAGCCTATGGGGCCGAAGAATATCTAAGCAATCGGCGGGTGCGCTGGTCGTTCTTGGATGGACAGTGCAGGGACGGATTTTGGTACGAAGACAATTCCGAGATTTGCTTTATGTATGAGGACCGTACTGAACCCCAGTGCTGGACCTTCCAAAAAGGGGCTTCCGGGTTGATTGCACGCTTTACCAGCGATCCAAGCAGCACCGACCTGTATGAGGCACAAGAATTGGGTGATGAAATGGTCTGCCTCGGACCAAAGGTCGGCGTTTAAGTCATTTCATTCACCGCGCAACAGTGCGGATCAGAACAAAGACCCCTGTTCGGGTGGCTTCTTTTTAGGTTTTGAACGGGCCTTAGACACACTCGGGGTGGTCTCATCCAAGTCCAAAACCCCGTCTTGAAATTCAATACTCAGAACCGATGCGGCTTGGGCGGCATCCCGTGAGGTGACGATATTGTCGCCAGATCGCACCACTGCGAAACCTCGGGACAGGGTTGCCTTATAGCTCAATGTTTCGCGCAATCGATCCATCGCGTCCAATCGGTCGCGCGCCTTAGAAAGGTTGCGCGTTCCAGCAGCGGATACACGGGCGACAGTGTCATCCAACGCTTTGCGGCGCGCCACCACATCGCGTTTCAGCAACGTGGGGTCAAATCTGACCCCACGCGAGGCAAAGCGATCACTGCGATCGCGCACCACACGCGCCAATGCCGGGTCCAGCCGGACGGACAGGCGATCCAAACGCGCGCGTTCGGTTTGCAGCATCCGGCGCAAAAGCGTTGGACGCAAAGACCCTGATGTGTCCGCCAACCGCACACGTCGCGCATTTACGCCAGAAATCAAAGCCGGGCCCAATCGCCCCGCAGCGAAATCAAGCCGCTGGCGAGGCGCATCCAGCAGGCTTTCAACACGCGGCAACGCGCGGGCCAAATCCTGCAAACGTTGTTTGCGTCGATCAATCCCCTGCCCAACTTGGGCCGTTAGGCGCGCCCCTTGCGCATCCAACCAGACCAACAAATCCATGCGCACAGGCACGGCAAGTTCGGCCGCAGCCGTTGGTGTTGGTGCGCGCTTATCAGATACAAAGTCGATCAAGGTCGTGTCGGTTTCGTGTCCAACAGCCGAAACAAGCGGAATGTCAGACGCCGCAGCCGCTCGTGCCACGATTTCCTCGTTAAAGCCCCAGAGATCTTCGACCGATCCTCCGCCCCGTGCGACGATCAACAAATCCGGGCGCGGCATCGCCCCTCCGGCGGTCATTGCGTTAAACCCTGCAATCGCCCGCGCGACTTCTGGCGCGCAGCGTTCACCCTGCACCGCAACAGGCCAAATCAAAACCTTGCGCGGGAATCGATCCCGAAGCCGATGCAAAATATCGCGGATGACAGCCCCCTGAAGGGACGTCACAACGCCGATGATTTCGGGCAAATACGGCAAAGGCTGTTTGCGCGATTCGTCAAACAACCCCTCAGCGGCCAGTGTCTTTTTGCGCTTTTCCAACAAAGCCATCAAAGCGCCTTCGCCCGCAATGGCGATGCTTTGGGCGTTCAATGCAAACTTTGATTGAAATCCGGACGCCGTCATTTTCCCTTCGGCGACGACTTCCATCCCTTCTTCGGGCATCACGCCAAGGCCGGGCACTTGCCCTTTCCATGTCATGCAAGACAACACGTTACGATCATCCTTGAGGTCGAAATACAGGTGCCCAGACCGGGCCAACGTGACCCGCCCCACTTCGCCGCGAATGCGTACCCAACCCAATTCACCTTCGATCAGCTTCTTTACGGTGCCCGCAATTTCAGAGACCGAAAATTCGGGTGCGTTGCTGCCGGGGGTTGGGTCGTCCAGAAGGTCCATCGCCTGTGCCTTGTCCTTATTCAGGCTGCAGCTTAGAACGCCCGGACAACAAGGCCAAGAGAGGGCACGCATGAACATTCTGATTCTGGGCGGCGGGGGCCGTGAACATAGTCTGGCCTGGGCCGTGAAACAGAACCCCAAATGCGACAAACTGATCGTGGCCCCGGGCAACGCAGGCATCGCAGCTTTGGCTGAATGTGCGGCGTTGGACACGGACAACGCAGATGCCGTCGTTAGTTTTGCAGAAGAAGAAGCAATTGATTTTGTGATCGTCGGCCCCGAGGCTCCATTGGCCGCAGGCGTATCCGATGCCTTGCGCGCCGCAGGTATGCTGGTGTTTGGCCCATCCCAAGCCGCCGCGCAGCTTGAGGCGTCAAAAGCGTTCACCAAAGCGGTGTGTGACGCGGCCAATGCCCCAACAGCGGCTTACGCACATTTCACCGAAGCGGACGCGGCCAAGGACTATGTGCAAACGCAAGGTGTTCCGATTGTCGTCAAGGCGGATGGTCTGGCCGCAGGCAAAGGCGTGATCATCGCGGAAACTGTCGCGCAGGCCGAAGAGGCATTGGACGATATGTTCGGAGGGGCCTTTGGCGGTGCCGGCGCTGAGGTGGTGATCGAAGAATTCATGACCGGCGAAGAAGCGTCGTTTTTCATACTATGCGACGGTGAAGTCGCACTGCCCATTGGCACGGCCCAAGACCACAAACGCGTCGGAGAAGGCGATACTGGGCCCAATACCGGTGGCATGGGGGCCTATTCCCCGGCTCCGGTGCTGACAGATGATATTGCAACGCGCGCAATGAATGAAATCGTGTATCCGACATTGAAAGAAATGGCGCGGCGCGGAACACCGTATCAAGGTGTTCTTTACGCGGGTCTGATGATCGAAAACGGCGCACCCCGGTTGGTGGAATACAATGTCCGCTTTGGTGATCCAGAATGTCAGGTGTTGATGATGCGCCTTGGCGGGCAGGTTTTGGATTTACTGCAAGCCGCCGCCGAAGGGCGTTTGGACAAGGCGCAAGTAAGCTGGGCAGATGATCACGCGATGACCGTTGTTATGGCCGCTCAAGGCTATCCGGGACCCTATCAAAAAGGCAGCCATATCGCAGGTTTGGACGCACTGCCCGAAGACAGTGCCAATATGGTGTTCCATGCTGGCACCACCTTTGATGACGGACGTATCGCCGCCAGTGGCGGACGTGTTTTGAACGTGACGGCACGCGGCGCAAACCTGTCAGAAGCCGCAACACGGGCCTATGCCATGGTCGATCAAATTGATTGGCCTGACGGGTTTTGTCGGCGCGATATTGGCTGGCGTGCGTTGGATTAAGCGCTAGCTATTGCCGCGCGGACAGACAGTCCAAAACACAGCTTGGCAATTGATCAAAATGGGAAAAGGCGGCGTGATGCGGAATATCTGACACTGCCGATTTGCGATAGCCTTCAGTGTATAGCAGAAACGGAACCTGCGCATTTTGCGCAGTTTCCGCGTCGACTTCGCTGTCACCGACAAACAACATCGGCCCGTCTTGCAACGCCGCAAAGGTTGCCTTCAAGGGGCCGGGTTGCGGCTTTCGTTCTGGAAAGGTGTCACCGCCCACGATGCATTCAAACGGCCCCAGATCGAGGTGCTGTATAATCGCGCGCGCCGGTTCCTCGGGTTTGTTCGTACACAGGCCAAAGCTGTGCCCCGCTGATTTCAATTGTTCAAGCGCATCGCGCACGCCCGGATATAGGCAGGTGTGGGATGTGCTGTCACGGTTGTAGCGATCCAAAACCTCTTGGGTCAGTGTGGCGTGACGGTCCATATCCAGACCAACGCGTTTTATCACCAGCCCGACAAGATGCGGCAACCCATTTCCGACAAAGGACAAAATTGTCGGCAAATCCAAAGGTGCTATTCCGTTGTTTTGCAAGACATCGGCCACAGCCGCGTGAATGTCCGCCGCGCTGTCAATCAACGTGCCGTCCAGATCAAAAACAATACGTGCCATTACGCGGCCTTCCATTTTATTGAACATCCCATGGACGGGATTTGATCCTGCGGCCCACGTCCCGTATCCGCCACTAACTTCATCGCTTCAAACAGATCTCTACGCGCGTCTTTTGGGGCGGCTTGATTGCGAGATGCATCAAGCCGACCGCGATATTGCAAACCAAGGTCGGTATTAAACCCATAGAAATCCGGTGTGCAGGCTGCGTCATAGGCGCGTGCGACCGATTGTTGTTCGTCATGCAAATACGGGAATGGGAACGCATGATCTTGCGCCAATTTCTGCATGTTCGGGAACCCATCAGCCGGGTAATGTGTTGCGTCATTTGCGCAAATTGCAGCTACGCCAATACCCATGGCCTGCAAATCATGCGCGTCTCTTACGATGCGATCCAGAACAGCGATAACGTATGGGCAATGATTGCAGATAAACATGACAAGCGTGCCACGGGGCCCGCACACATCGCTTAACTGCAATATGCGCCCGTCTGTTGCGGGCAATTTGAAATCAGGTGCTGGCCAGTCGAAATCGCAAATAGGTGGGGTCATAGCCATGTGCGGAACCTTTCAGGATTTCGATTGTGCCGCACTATTGACCGGACATCACGCAGTGTCGAGCGTTTGGCGGGAAGTTTGTCGCGGGGTTTGGCGGGGATTTGGCGGGGGCTGCACGGACAGTCTGATACGGTTCAAGCCGCTTTCAGATCACTCATCGCAAGCCAGAACCGCCTTTATCCTTTTCGCACTGTATGCCCCCAACTCACGTGAGATCAGCGTGTCGTTCTTAAGCTGGATTGCCACAACTTGCCGCCACCGAGCATCAGCCGTGACAATCTCTGGTCCATCCGCACAAGTGCGCAAACCACCGGTTATGAATGCTTCGCCGATACGATGATTGGTCACGCCGCCCATGCTTGAAACGGACGTCAAAGTGTCATTCTGAAATCGCCAGACACGTAATGTTTTGGCCAGATGCGGGCGATCAACAAAGGCCAGCTCCACATGTCCATCCCCGTCCAGATCAGCAATAGCAGCCGGGGCCAACCAACGGTTTCGGGTTCCGATATACGGTGTCTCGGCCAATATCTTTAATGCGCCGTCACGCACACCATACACAACAAGCTGAGCACCTTTTGAAAAGCTGGAGCGGACGACAACGATCTCTGAACCGGGCTTGCCGTCAACGTCGACAAGACGCGGTGCGATGTCCTCGAAAACGTGGTTTTTCTGGCTCTCACGGGTAACAGACGTGGTTCTTTCGGGGGCCGAACCCTGTGACCAATGTACCTCAAGTACATCCCATTCCGGCGTGTCACCCAGAACTTCATGGCCATATTTTGGGTGCCCCGGTTCATCGACAAAACACACGCGTTCAATGCGTGGGTCATCGCTGGTCACGCAACCGCGTTCGTTCGCCTCTCCGGACGCAGGCGTCAATAAGCCACCCAGCAACGCCAGCAAAAACCACAACGTCAGCCCTGCGCCGCGCATGACACAGTCCAGCGCACGCAACGGAAGACGCGGCGCCCCTGCTGACATCAGATCTGTTTTTCTGGCATCTGAACGATCAACCCGTCCAATGCGTCTGTAACCTTCAACTGGCATGTCAAACGCGACCGCGCGGTGTCTGGTTCATACGCAAAATCAAGCATGTCCGTTTCCATGTCATCCTTGCCGGGCAACCGTTCAACCCATTCTGGATGTACATACACGTGACATGTGGAACAGGCACACGCCCCGCCACAATCTGCTTCGATTCCGGGAATGTTGTTGTCCCGCGCACCTTCCATAACGGTAAGACCGTTGGCCACGTCGACAACATGCTCTTTGCCACCGTGTTCGATGTAAGTGATTTTGGCCATTTTCGCCCTCTTTCTTGACAACTCGTTCGTTCTAGCCGGGGCGTATGGGGGACGCCAGTGTGTTTTTTGGCCTTGAGTGTTATCGCTTGTGATAAAACTCAAATGTTCTATCTTTGTTCTCATGCAGATATACCCATCTCCACGCCCCTATGCACGCCCCTATGCACGGGTGCACGTCCCCTCTTGGCCCAAACCACCCGCGTGCCTGCGCGCGTGTGATTTGACCTTACCCCCGTTGAATGCCTGTGTCGCCGTAGCGGGCTTGGTGATCTTGCGCCAACGCCCCGGAACCGCAAAGGGTGTTATTTTTCTGACGCTTGAGGACGAAACTGGCGTTGTGAACATCATCGTCTGGCGTCACATCTACGAACGCTTTCGCCGCGCAGTGATCGCGGGACGCATGCTACGTGTGACGGGACGGATGCAGCGCGCACACAGCGTCACACATGTGCTGGCCGACCATATCGAAGACCTATCCCCCATGTTGGATCAACTGCTGACTGAGGATCGTACGTGATAATAAACCCACATCCCCCCTCACAAACTCTCAAGCTGCATCGCACAAAAGTCAGCATTCATCCGTGAAAGCTGGATGTCCCAAGCGCAAAAACCTGTCCGATTCAGCATATCAAAACAGAACACGCATCAAGCGCGCCCCATTCCAAACAAGACGGATGCACCGACCATAGTTGCGTCAAAGGCTGAGACGGCCCCCCATTCAACGATCCACAGCAAATCCAGCCTTCAGATGATCAGCCAAAGCCTTCTAGTAGCCTATTTTGATCCCCCCACCCTAAACTAGGCGAGGGGTTAAGCAGCTAAAAACGCATCTCTTCAAGTCCATCAACGCAGATATGGGTGCAATGCACGTCACCAACGCGGCGATGTCACCAAGCGTTATACGAAAGATATTTGCCCGACATTTCAACCTTGACCCGGTCGCCCTTTTCATTGGGAACGCGCGTGACTGACATGTCAAAGTCGATGGCTGACATGATCCCATCGCCAAACTTTTCGTGGATCAGCGCCTTGAGCGTTGGACCATAAACGCCAACGATTTCATAAAATCTATAGATACACGGATCAGTCGGCACGGCTTGTGCCCAAATTTTAGTTGGGCTTTCTGTCAGTACCGCCGCGGCTTCTTGGGGCAGCGCTAAGGCGGTGACAATCGCATCCGCCTTATCCGCTGGAAACGCATTCATCCCCATCGCCGCAGAATGGGTCCACACCGCAGACATGTCTATTTTTTCGGCAATGGCTTCCCACGTCAGGCCTGCTTGGCGCTTTGCTGATAGGATCATCTCTGTCACGTCTTCTTTGGTCAAATAGTCCATAGGTTTTCCTTGGTTGTTCAGATTAACGGGTGAGAAGAAAAAGAATAATCAGGCCCAAAACAGCGCTGAGCGACTTCCAAAAGCCCACTGGGTGTTTTTCAATCAAAGGCCGCGCAGTTTGGCGCGACCATTTTGCAGAAGGGCGTTTAAGATCGGCCAGAAACTCGGACATCGAAGATTGACGATTGGCGGCAATCGGATGCACTGCGCGCCTTAGTGCGGCGTCGATCCAGTCTGGCACCCCGTTTTCGGCATCGCGAGCGGGTTGGTAATTCAAGGACTTTAAGTCACTTCGCGAACGGACCTGTGAGACATGCGTGCCATACGGCAGGCGCCCAGTCAGCATTTCATAGGCGATCACACCGATGGAAAATAAATCAGACGCGGGGCCTGCCCGTTCGCCCGCAAAATACTCGGGTGCAGCATATTGCAACGTGCCAAGAACATCCTGCCCCTGCTGCGTTTGCACGGTTTCCGCTACGCCGGCCACAAACGTCGACCCAAAGTCGATGATTTTGACCGTACCGGATGCGTCGATCAGAATGTTTTCCGGGCGCAGATCTTGGTGCAACATTTGGCGCCGGTGCATAGCGCGCGTTCCGCTGATAAGTTGGGCCACGATTTCACGGACGTCTTGTAACGATGCATTCGGATGATCGTGCATCCATTGCCGCAAAGTCTGACCGGTGATGTATTCGGATAAAACATAGAATTTCGTGCGTTGTGCGGGTGCGTCCACTGCGCCAAGAAGATGCGCATTTTGCACCCGTCGCGCGATCCATTCTTCCATCAAGAAACGACGTCGGAAATCCGGATCTTCGCGCAATTCGACTGACGGGATTTTAAGTGCCACAAATCCCTGATCAGGCGCTTGCGCAAGATAGATATGACTGCGCGCATTGGCGTGGATCGGTCGTTTAATCACATACCCATCGATCACATCACCTGCTTTGGGCAAGTCAGGACAGGGTAATTTCGCAAGGTCCGCAACCAGATCAGCGGTTTGCGGGGGCGGTAATGCGTCAACCCGTATGATCTGGACCGTCAGATTGTCTTGACTGCCAAGATCATAGGCCGCTTGGCCGATCGCTTTCGCTGCGACATTCAGATCGACTTCGGTTTTCAAAATGTCTGCGACATTACTTTCGACCATGGCGGCATGTACGCCATCTGTGGTCATCAAAAACACATCACCGACGGAAATTGGGGTCGCGACATAATCAATCTCGACCTGTCTGCGGGCCCCCATCGCCCGGCTAAGATAGTGACCATCTGCACCATTAGGAAGAGTGTGATCCACCGTAAGCTGTTCCAGGCTGCGTCCTGACATGCGCAAGACCCGGCTGTCTCCAACGTGGAAGATATGCGCTGTTCCAGCTTTCAAGATAAGAGCGGAGAGTGTCGAAACCCAACCGTGGTCGATGTCCTCCACGTGGGCGGCACGGCTTTTGCTATGCAGCCATGCGTTGGTCGCGGCGATGACAGCCGATGCAGCGGGCTTTACCGTCCACGCATCCGAGGTGCTGTAGTAATCCGACAACAGGCTTTTTACGCAAATCTCAGCGGCTTCACGGCCCATTTTGCTGCTGCTGACACCATCAGCAATTGCGACAGTTATTCCCTTTAGCGTCAGGACTGCGTCTGTCGGAATGACCGCGCCATAAAAATCTTGGTTCTCAGGCTTGCGACCAGCGCTTGACCATTGGCCAAGGCTGATCGCAAGTGTTTGGGATGTTGTCATATCAAGTGACATTTTAATTTCGCAATTGGCCCAATGCCATTCAGGTACTGATAAAGCGCAGCACCGGGTCTGTTTGCTTACTCAGCTGGCGTCGCAGTCGCATCGACTGGTGCCTCTGAATTGATCGAAGGGGATGTTTTGTAATGCGTTGCATAGATCGTTGCGCCCACAAACGTCAGGCCTCCTACAAGGTTCCCGATCACAGTCGGAATCTCATTCCACAGCAGGTAATCACCGATCGTAAAGTCACCACCCAACAACAAACCCGATGGGAACAGGAACATGTTGACGATTGAGTGTTCGAAACCGAGGTAGAAGAAGATCAGGATTGGCATCCACATCGCAATGACTTTGCCCGATACCGAAGTGGACATCATCGCGGCAACAACGCCTGTTGATACCATCCAGTTACACATCACAGCGCGGACAAACAGGGTCAGCATGCCGCCAAAGCCGGCCTCTTTATAGCCGACTGTGCGTGCTTCGCCGATCAAACCAATGCGTTGACCAACTGCGTTCGGTTCATGGTTGAACCCCGTGGTAAAGATGATCGCCATGAAAATCGCCACTGTAAATGCTCCGGCGAAATTCCCGCAAAACACAAGCCCCCAGTTGCGCAGAACACCTTTGACAGTGACGCCGGGACGTTTGTCCAGCAATGCAAGCGGGCACAACGTGAAAACACCTGTGAGCAGGTCAAATCCAAGAAGATAAAGGGTGCAGAACCCGACTGGAAACAAAAGTGCACCAACCAGAAAGTTGCCAGTGTTCACCGCCACAGTGACCGCGAAGGCGGCAGCGAGTGCAAGGATTGCACCGGCCATAAAGGCGCGGATCAGCGTATCTTTCGTAGACATAAAGACTTTGGCTTCGCCTGCGTCGATCATTTTCGACGAGAATTCAGCAGGAGCAACGTATGACATTGCGATACCCTTTCAGAGAGATTTGGAAGGAAAGCTGACCGTGCAAAAACCGTGCACTGATCAGCCAGACTATCTAGCGAGCCGCCAAAGCGACTGTTTTTGGATGGGATACGAAAGCGACCGCGTCGTTGCTGTCACGTTAGACCATGTTCGAACCCGCACCATTGCAGGTTGCCTAACACTCGTGAAATCAGCCTTGGGCAGCCCCGTTTCAAAAACAAGAGATTGAGCCGATTATTTAAACGATTGGGTAAGGATTTGCCGTTTTGCTCAATAATTAAACCACTCGCCCCTGTGTTTTGATGCGATTGGTCACAAATTGGGCAATTCACGCGGCTTCTTGAGATTATGTCGAATCTCTCGCTTGAACTGGACAGGCTTACCCCAGTGTCACGGGAAGGTTTTGCGTGGGCTGAAAAGGCCTATGAACATTTGAAGCCTCAGAGCAGCGCAGTTCTTGGATCTATGTTTCGGCAACGAAGACGACGCAAATCTCACAACAAAGCACCTCAAACCTTTTGTTCTTTTGTCACTACTTGGAGTGTTCGCAGGCGTTTGGCTTGCCACGGCACTCGTCGGGTAATGAAGCCGCAGGCTGCGCAACCTAAGGTTCGTGCAGGTTCACGACTTGGGGCGGTGGTCCCAAACTTCGGACGGTTCAATCCGGGATTTATTGGAACTCATGGCCTGAAGGACCGCGTTGAGAAGATCATCCCGGCTGACGGGCTTCATGAGGCGAATATCCGACGGCTTAAGGCCATTGCCATGCACCGTTGCCTCTGAGGCATAACCCGAAAGGAAAATGCACGGCAAATCTGGATTGATGCCGCGGATTTCTTTTGCCAAGGCAGGGCCCTGCAGAGTTCCGGGCATCACCACGTCAGTGATAAGCAAATCGATGTGTTCAGCTGCATTAAAGGCCTTGAATGCGGCATCACCCGTTGCGGCAATGATCACCTGATGACCGGCTTCTTCCAACATTTGACGCAGCACTTTCCCAACAGCGTCTTCGTCTTCGGACACCAGAATTCTGAGCGCTCCGTGCCCCGATGGGATACGGGTGTCTGCGAGAAACGCCTCGTCTTCGTTAGACGTCGTCACGGCCTTGAAATAGAGCTTAAACGTCGTGCCAACCCCAACCTCGGAATATAGCTGAACCGTGCCGCCTGATTGTTTCATGAACCCCTGAACCATAGACAGACCCAACCCAGACCCCTTGCCCACCGGCTTATTGGTAAAGAAGGGTTCGAAAATTCGGTCCACTATGTCGTCTGGGATGCCCTGCCCGGTATCCGAAATGGCAAGCATCACATAACGACCGGGTTCGATGTTCTCATGCCGCTCTTGGACATATTCCGGGCCGATGCGCATATTGGCTGTTTCGATCGTTATTTTCCCGCCGTCGGGCATTGCATCACGCGCGTTCAGCAAGAGGTTGATGACAGCATTGTCCAGGGACGTGGCGTCCAATTCGGTGTCCCACAGCCCAGCCATAAATGAGTTTTCGATCGAGATGTTTTCCGGCAAAATGCGCAACCCCCAACCAACCGAATTCTGGATGTGCTTGTTTAAATTCATTCTGACCGGCGTAAGATGCGCACGTCGGGCAAAGCTCAGTAGGTTTTTGCTAAGCTCTGCACCCCGTTTCGTCGCCCAAAGTGCTTCCTTGAGGTATTCTTTTTGAAGTTCCGAAAGCTCACCATCCACTGTCAATTCGATATTGCCCATGATCACGGCAAGCAGGTTGTTGAAATCATGCGCGATACCGCCAGTGAGCGTGCCGATGGCCTCGATGCGTTGTGATTGGCGAACGCGTGCTTCTGCTTCGCGCAAGTCGGTCAGGTCAATTGTACAGCCAACCGTTTCAACGACCTGTCCGGTGTCATCAAAAATTGGTTCGGCAAACTGACGCACAAAACGCACAGTCTCATCGGGATGGACGATCCTGTATTCGACCTCCATCGCCTCGCCATTGTCGACTTTCGCGACGGCCGCGCTGAATATCAGGCGATCGTCTTCATGGATCAGTTTGATGAATGGGGCCGTTCCTTTCGACTGCTCAATCAGTGCGTCAGGTGTCATGCCAAAAAGGCCAGCGTAATGATCTGAGCAAAACAGGCAATTTCCTGTTTTGACATCCCACGTAAAGTATCCAACCCGCGCGACCCGGACAGCACGTCTGAGGCGCTCTTCGCTTTGCAAAATTATGGCTGCTTGTTTGTCTTTCTTTGCCGTTTCAATGGACAATGCCAGACGGAGGACTCTTTCCTGTTCTGTCAAAGCAAGAACCGCACGGGTATGGTTGTCTTTCAAGCGTCCCAAAATCACGCCGACGGTTGTAAATATAGAAGCGGAAAAGGCTGTTTTTGTGAATTCTCCGGTCAACATTTCGGGGCCAAGCCCATTTGAATATGCATGAAATAAGAAGACCGAGCTTATAAGCCCTACGGACAGCCCCGGCCAAAAACCCCCGAGCGAACCAGCCACGACCACAGAAAGTAGTACCGTGATAAAGGGCACCGGAACTGTGAGTCCTAAATGCAGGGCTACATCAATGAATGCAATGACCACGATGCTGGGCACGACCGCAAGAAGCCGACGAAGCAAGGATAAGCTGGAAAGGACTGCCATAACCGGGATGTTTTTCCTAAGTCACTTCAGTTTGGGTAAATATAAACCTCTCTTACCAGCTATATTTTCGCAAGAGTCTAGCCCCCCAATTAGGGCATGGATCAAACACAAGGCAGTCGATTTAACCAAGTTCTGTCCGCGTCGGACAATTCACGGCAACAAAGCAATCGATCATTTAAAATAATGTTTTTTATTTAATGACTTAGAGGAAGATTCTGAACTGAATCAACACAACACTCGCAATCCATCCAAGCCCCGCCTCGCGCCCCTTCACTGCTGTATCCCCGAGCCCCTTTGGCTTAAAACCGCCTATCGACCGATGCGAAGGCAAATTTCGCGAAGCGGACCTTTGCATGAACCACGATCAAGAGGCCAAGTCATCAATTCGATTTGCGCATTTGGCGCGTCACAAGTGACCAATCCAATAAGTTCTCCAAAAATCGGGGCTCAATTGTCTGGGCTCAATTGAAGGACATCGAAACTTCGGTTTAGATCCCTCTCTGCAATCGTTGAGGGAAACGGGATATTTTACGCGTATAGGTTTAAATTTGCCAAAGTTTTTTGATGAACTGGGCGCAAACAAGTCTGAATACCGCCATATTTTCTTGGTAGCAAAACCATCGTTATTGATGACAAATTTAGAGCTTGAGAACACCCGATGGTCGTAAGAACCTTTACTGCAATTGATAATGACTCCCTTGTCGATAACGGCACTGGAAATGGCATCATCAACAACTCAAGTACTCCAAACGGGTCAACCTTTACCTATAGCAGTGGCGGCGGCGTTGAGATTACTCTTAATGACACGGGTGGTTCATCTAATGTGTTTGATGACGATCAATCGAACAACCACACAATTGTAGATGGCGGTGGGATAGTCTCTGATGGGCAATCTGTTGAATCCGAGTCGATTATTATTCTGCAGGCTATGGATGAAGACGGAAATCTGACTGGTCCAGAGATTTCAGTCTATGTTTTCTCGCAGGGCGGAAGTTTTGGCGATGTTTGGGGGTTTGCAACCGATACTCCGCTTGTTGATGGTGTGACTTACGAAAAGGTCAGCGGCAGCAATGCCGGTGCTTCAAACTATGCCGATTATGTGCCTTGTTTTGCCAAAGAAACTTGGATCGAGAGCTGTTATGGCCCTATCCGCGTCCAAGACATTAAAGCCGGGCAAATGCTGTGGACACGGGACGCAGGATATCAACCGGTCAAATGGGCGTCTTGCGTCACTGTAGAAGGCAAAGATAATCTTGCCCCGGTTGTCTTTGCTCCGGGGACTGTCGGAAATACCAGCGAATTGGTTGTCTCCCAACAACACCGGATGTGGCTGTCTGATCCGTCCCACGAATTGTTATTTGAGATGCCCGACATTTTTGTGCCAGCCAAGCACCTTGTCGGTATGCCCGGCGTAGAATTGCGCCCGACTGACGAAATTACATACTGTCATTTCATGTTTGACCAACATCACGTCGTACGGGCCAATGGCGCATTGAGCGAAAGCTTTTTCCTTGGGAAGACCTCCGTGGCTTCTTTGGAAAGCCGCGCACGAACTGAATTGCTGACACTTTTCCCAAGTTTACCGGAAGGTGTTGACGCATTTGGCGCATCGACCGCAATGACACTGAATGCACGAGAAGCGAAAGTGTTGCGCGCGACCATGCAGGCCTAATCCAAAGCAGCATTTCACGACAAATTTCAGACTCGCGATACATTGCCATGACGACAACACTTTGGATATCCGTGAACCGCGTCTGACGATGCTGGCTGGTTGTGCGGTTTTTGCGACCGGCCCGCCGTACTTTCATTCTTGATGCCTCGGCCGGGATCACGATTTTGACGCATGCAGACAAAGAGGAAACAGTTGCCATTCCATCGACTTTGGACATAGAAAATCCACTGTCTCAGGAAAAACGGGACATCCTGACACGTTTCAGTGCTGCAACGCAGGGAAAAAACGCAATCGATTGAACCGAAAACTGCGCGTTGCATGTGCCGAAGGATATTTGAACCCGGTCTAACCTCCATGCCTGTTGGCAATTGTAAGTTGACGGATGGTGTCTGCGAAAGGGATTGCAAACCAATGGCGCGTTATCGAAATAAGCTGCCGCAAATGGGTGGCGATGTCTTCCTGACCTATACGGGGATGGAAACGGACCTGTTGTTTACACAAGGCGTCGACTTGCCGGGGTTCGCAACCTATCCCCTTTTGGACACTGATGACGGGCGCGCATTGCTCAACAAATACCTTCGCGATCTGATGGGAATTGCACGGACCACTGGCCTTGGTGTTATCTTGGAAAGCCATACTTGGGTCGCCAACCGGGATCGCGGCGCTGAAATCGGGTTTTCGCCCGAAGCGTTAAAAGACAAAAACCTCCAATCCATCGCGTTTTTGGTCGCCGCGCGCGAAAGCTATGGCGATCTGCCGACGTTAATAAGCGCAAATGTTGGACCGCGCTCTGATGCCTATGCCCCGGCCAAACAGATGACGTCAGACGAAGCAGAACAGTATCACGCCGAGCAGATTGGAACGCTTGCCACGACCAAAGCCGATTTGATCAGCGGTTATACCCTTGCCTATCCGGAAGAAGCTATTGGCATCGTGCGTGCAGCGCAGCGCGTTCGGCTTCCTGTCGTCATTGCTTTTACAGTCGAAACAGATGGGTGTCTGCCAACTGGCCTTTCCTTGGGCGAGGCGATTGCGGCAGTGGACCACGCCACCGACAGCTATGCATCATATTTCATGATCAATTGTGCGCATCCTGATCACTTTGAGCGAATCTTGACGGACGCGCCGTGGATGACCCGATTGAAGGGCATAGTCGCCAACGCATCAAGATGCAGTCACGCGGAATTGGACGACGCCGACATCCTTGATGACGGCAACCCCAAAGAGTTGGGGCAACAGCTTGCCGATATTTATGCAATGCACCCGAACATCAACATCCTAGGCGGTTGTTGCGGTACTGATATGCGCCATTTGGGTGCCATCGCCGCCGCAACGGCACAGCGTTGAAGGCCCGCTCACTCCGCTATCAAAGGTCGGCTTGGGTGCGATTTGTCAGCCGTCCTGCCATCAGAACTGCCGCCGCAAGAACTGCCGCAGCAGACGCGACGCGCACCACTGTTTGAAAGTCATAGGCTTGGGCAATGAACCCGACAGCGGGCCCAGCCAAAAGCCCGCTGATCATGAGGGTGTTCCAATAAATAGCCGTTGCACGTGCCGGACGATCCTTGGCGAAGGACTGCACATAACTGATCCCCAAACTGGCATAAAACCCGTAATACAACCCTTCCAAGGCGGCCCCAGCCAGCATTTGTGGAAAGGTCTGAACAGACGCCAACAACTGGATAGTCAGGACCGCCAGTAAGGTTGTCGCAAAAAGCGCGCGCCACATGCCAAATCTCGCGATTATCATTGGTGTGGCAAATATTGCGATGACTTCCACAAATGTCTTCATGCTAAACGCGACGCCCGGTGCGAAGCCGGGCAATCCAACCTCTTGCACATAAAATAGCGGCAAGGACGAAAACGTCAGGGAATGGGCCAGTGACAAGCAGAACACAAATGTCGCGGCCATCCACAAGCCATTTTGTGTTTCAGCGGTTTTGTCTGATCCATTGGGTGATGATTTCGCCTTGCCGGTGATGTCACGTGGCAAGGTCCACCACCACAGGCTTAACCAAATCAACGAAAGACACAGCGACACCGGAAACACTGCGGAAACACTGACCTGATCCGCGATCAAAAAGGTAAGGGCTGGACCAATCATCCATGCGGTTGACGTTGTCGCTCGCATATGTGCGTTAAAGCGGTTGCGTTCGATCTGGTGACGTTCGGCCAAACTGCCGCCAAGGCTGAACATTGTCGAAACTGCGCTTGAGCTGATGCCAAACCCAACTACCCCCAATGTCAAAGCGGTCACAAGCGTCGGCGAAATCGACAAAGCCGCTGTCGCCGTGAAATAGCCCAAAGCCGCAACACCCACCAAAGGAAAGACCCGATCCCCCCCATCAATGCGCTGCGCGAATTGTCGATTTGCAAAAAGCGTAAGGCAAACAGCCAAAACAGAATAAACGCTGATTATCCAAGGCTTGTAGCCCAAACCTTGGACCAGAAAATATCCCATGAATGGTATGATCATAGCGCTGCACGTAGTGCTGCAAAACAACAAAAACAGAAACGAAAGGCGCGCAATCCGATTGTTTTTATTGGTTGTCAGCATTGAATCACGCCTTTGAAAATCGTCAAAGTTACTTCACAGCTTTTCGATGCAAGAGCAATGAATGAGTGTAGACAACGTTCAAACAGAACGGCGAAGTACAAACAGGTCTGTTGGGTTGTGCGCATCCGCTGCATTGCATTTTTAACGCAAACAGAGTTGGGATTGATCTGCTGTCCCCTCATGTGTCCTCGCCGAGTATTAATATGACTGACAAAAGTGCCCAGCCTAACATGACAAAGACCGTTCTTATCCTTGGGGCCTATGGGCTGATCGGATCAGGGATTGCGCAGCGTTTGACGCGTGATGGGCACAAGGTCACCGGGTTTGGGCGCGACATCGCCACCGGGCGCCGGGTTCTGCCAACGCTTGACTGGGTATCTGGCGACCTGCGATCCTTGACCGACAAAGCGGTTTGGGGCCCGCTTCTGACCAACATTGATGTTGTGGTGAATTGTTCTGGCGCGTTGCAAGACGGGCCGACAGATGATCTTGAGACGGTGCACCACCACGCGATTGCGGCATTGGCCGACGCATGTGCATTGGCTGATGTGAAACTTGTTCAAATCTCGGCGACAGGGGCCCAGTTGGACGCGACCACGCCTTTTCTTGCCTCCAAGGCACGCGGTGACGTCGCCATTCAGCAATCTGGCGCACGCTATGTTGTTTTTCGCCCCGGTCTTGTTTTAGCGCAAAACAGTTATGGGGGATCAACACTGTTGCGCATGTTGGCCGCGGTTCCGATCCTGCAACCCATTGCACTGCCTGATGCGCAAATCCAAACAGTTGGATTGGATGATGTGGCCGAAGCCGTGAGCGCCGCAGTCACAGACAAAATCCCCGACGGATATGAGGGGGACTTGGTTGAACCCGACATCCATTCGCTGCGCGATCTTGTGGCGTCTGTCCGCAATTGGTTGGGCTTTGCCCCCGCCAAACACGAGATCGTTATTCCCGACGTTTTGACCCGATCACTGTCAAAGATTGCGGATCGTTTGGCGATGTTGCAGTGGCGATCCCCCCTGCGCACAACGGCCCTGACAGTCCTGAAGGAAGGCGTCACCGGTACATCCGGCGACCTTGCTCAGTTTGGCGTGCCCGCTGTCAAACCCCTTTCGCAAACCTTGGCGCATATGCCTGCGCGGGCCGAGGACCGTCTGTTTGCGCGAATGTCATTCCTGACCCCAATCCTGATTGCGACGCTCATCGTCTTTTGGGCCCTGTCCGGCCTGATCGGGTTCATCCGGGTGAACGAAGCCGCACAAGTTCTTGAAAATGTCGGCTGGCCCCGGCTATTGGCGGTGGCAAGTGTTCTGTTTTGGGCTGTCGTTGACATTGGAATCGCAGCGGCGTTTGCATACCGACCTTGGGCCAAGGCGGCATGCTGGTGCGCAATTGGGGTCAGCCTGTTTTATCTGGTGGCATCGACGGTGTATGTCCCAAGTCTTTGGCTTGATCCTCTTGGTCCGCTGATCAAAGTGTTTCCCGGCATTGCCTTGGCATTGGTCGCGCGCGTCGCATTGGAAACGCGATGATAGATTGGATCGAAATCATCCGCGTTCTTCATGTTCTGGGCGCTTGCGTGTTGATCGGCACCGGGGCCGGTATCGCGTTCTTTATGGTGATGGCCCATCGTACGGGCGAACCGTCACACATTGCGCATACGGCGTCTGTGGTGGTTGTCGCTGATATGTTGTTCACCGCAACGGCGGCCATTGGGCAACCCATCACAGGTTTCGTTTTAGCGCGTCACTTGGGATGGCCATTGTCAGAAGGCTGGATTGTCCTTTCGCTGGCGCTCTATGTCTTTATCGGGTTGTTCTGGTTGCCCGTTGTCGCGATCCAAGTACGAATACGCGATGAAGCGCGGGCCTCATTTGCAAACAATGCGCCTTTGTCAGAGCGATACAGGCGGTTGTATCGCATATGGTTCGCGTGCGGCATTCCGGCCTTTTTAGCCATCGTTGTGTTGTTGTGGCTGATGATCACAAGACCCGAGATCCAGCTTTGGACGTTTTAACCATGTGAGCCATTTTGGGTGGTTAGGTTTGAAAGTCTGCGTCCTTCGAGGTCTGCAAAAGCGAGGTGCTATAAACTTCGTCATCTTGTGACGTTGTTTCAGCCAAGTGATCGGCAGTTACTTGAACTTCTGCGTTGTCTAAACCGTTCGCGCTGGCATCCGTATAGGCTCAATGCCGTCGAAAGACGTGCCGTGAATTTTACGCCGTCGCAGGTGCAAAACGAACGAACGGGTACGCAGGAAGCGATCGATTGAATAGTTCAATTGGTGCTCATTATTGAGTGGTCCAGTCAGAGCCATGCATGAACGCTTGGGCTTATTCTTGCTTTAGCGCCGCTTGGCACCCTGATGCGACAGGTATCCACGGGTCTCCGCCATCACCATCCCGGCCACCGTTATCTGTTGGCTGTGGTTAGGTTGAGATCATCCCGAGCCCGGACCGTGCAACCTATGTCACGGGTTATGAAAGCCGCTGCGCATCCGTCGGAATATACCACCACGCGCAACGGCTAAGTATCAAACCAATCTAAAACTTGATCGCTTTGAATGTTTCAGTTTGTTTGGTTAGTGCGATTTCCGTTGGCAATCGTTCCATCGAGGACGCACCGTAAAAACCATGGCAGTTTTTCGTGTTTTTCAACACATATTCTGCATCCTCAGGCATCGCGACCGGGCCACCATGGACAAGAATAATAGCGTCCGGTTTTACTGCCAGCGCGGCGGCAGCCCATGCATCAACAAGGGCGGGGCATTGCTCCAACGTGACGCCCGTTTCGGCACCAATTGATCCACCCGTTGTCAAACCAAGGTGACACACGATGATATCCGCACCGGCCTCGGCCATCGCTTTCGCGTCTTTTTCGCTGAAAACATATGGCGTTGTCAGCAGCCCCTTTTTGCTGGCCAAAGCGACAAGGTCGACTTCTAACTGATAGGACATCCCGGTTTCTTCCAGATTTGCGCGGAAGTTTCCGTCGATCAATCCGACGGTGGGAAAGTTTTGAATTCCAGAAAATCCCGCATCCTTGATGTCGTCCAAGAACTTGTCCATCAGGCGAAACGGGTCTGAGGCACACACACCTGCCAAAACGGGCGTTTCTTTCACGACAGGCAGAACTTCACCCGCCATTTCCATCACAACACCATTGGCGTCACCATAGGGCATCAACCCGGCCAACGATCCTCGCCCGGCCATACGATAGCGTCCGGAATTGTAGATCACGATTAGATCGATGCCGCCTGCTTCTTCGCATTTGGCAGACAGACCTGTCCCCGCGCCGCCCCCGATTATGGGGGTCTTGTCGGCCTTCATCTTTTGGAATTTTGCCAAAAGGGCTTCTTTGTCGAATTGCTGCATGGTCTTGTTCCTGCTTAGGATATTTCGCGAAGGGAATTGGCCGCAAGTGTTGCGAATTCCGGGTCGTTGATGTGGTGTGGCGTGTCGATGAGCTTTCTGTTCTCGCTTTCGCGAAACCCCGACCGGATCGCATCAAAAAGAGCGTTGCGTGCGTTCGTATCCTCGAACGGCATGTCTGGTGCATCAAGTGCGGACACGCCACCATTGGGCAACAAGAACCGGACCGGGCCTTCCATCTGGTTCAATTTGGCGACAATCCATTCGCCCATTTCCTTGTTTTCCGCGACGGTCGTGCGCATCAAAGTCACTTGGGGATTATGTTCGTAAAACAATCGACCAGCGTATTTTTCAGGTACAGTCGGAGGCGCGCCAAAGTTGACCATATCCAAGGCCCCGACTGATCCCACATAAGGTACTTTGGTCCGAATGACCGCGCCAAAGCGGTCTTCGGTTGCTTCGAAAACGCCGCCAAACAACAAATCGCACACTTCTGTCGTCGTGGTGTCAATCACCGCTTGGATAAAACCACCATCCACAAGCTTTTCCATGGAACGCCCGCCAACGCCGGTTGCATGGAAAACGTAGGGTTCAAAATCGGTTTCTAACTGTGCAACGATGGCCTGAACTGCTGTTGTGGTCACCCCGAACATGGTCAACCCAAGGCCTGTTTTGTGCGCGCTGCTGCTTGTCTGTTTTGGCGCAAATGTGATCATACCGGCCAGTGCGGCAGCGGCATTGCCCAACACTTGCAAGGAAATGGGGTTCAGACCCTGAACATCCGTAACCGAATACATCATCGTCATATCCGAGGGACCGACATAAGGGCCAACATCACCAGAGGCCACTGTGGAAACAAGCACTTTGGGTACACCAACTGGCAAACTGCGCATAGCGGGCGATGCCAAGGCCGTGCCCCCTGTCCCGCCGGCGGAAATCAATCCTGCAATGCCGTCAAGGTTCCCTTGAACCCAGTTTTCAAAGGCAACCGACATTGCCGCAACCGCTGACCCGCGATCCCCGGTTTGAACCGCCTTTGCACCGTCGGGATGACATGCGGCAACGTCCTTTGGCTGAACATCTGCCTTTGATTGGGGTAACCGCGTCGACAGATCGACAGTACGTACGGGCACATCCGCAGCGCGCAATTGATCCGCGATATAGTTCAATTCAGCAGCTTTTGTGTCAAATGTTCCCGCAACGATTGCCGAACCTGACCTCTTGTGTAAAATCATAAGAACCTCCCCTTCCTTAACGATAGATCGGTTGTACTTCGATCTGCTTCACCGCTCAATTGGTCTGTGGATTTTATTACGTCTTTTCATGTGCTTTCGGCTTTGAAGTTAAACAAGTGGGCGTTGTTTTTCCGGGGGCTAGGCGCATCTTCCTTATCGCCAGACAAGCCATAGTTGGTTGACGGTCTTTCATTGTCTGTCGAGATCGGTACAAGTTGAATTCAACCCTGACCTGAACCAGTGACACAGGACAGGTCGTCATTGTTTGCATTAAGGACGCGGCGCAAGGCACCAGTTCAGACGTTGTGACACGTTCAATACCGTCGATTTCAAAGGCGATCGCCGGAAGAAAGAGAGACCGAATGAAAACAGTGTTCCAAGGCCTCGCGGCGGTTGTCGTCGCTGCAATCGCCTATTTGGTTTCATGGCCTGTGCCGATAAATCCTGTCGCATTCACCGTGCCAGAAGATGCCGGATATAACGGAGTGTTTGCACCCAATGATCGGCTCGCAGCACTGCAATTCATCGACCTTGATGGGCGCAGTGGACCGGAGGATGCAGAGGTTGGGCCTGATGGTTTGATCTATGCGGCAGTTCACGAAGGCGAAATCATTCGGATAGAACAGGATGGCAGCATCACATCCTTTGCACAAACGGATGGCAGACCTTTGGGGATTGAATTTGGCCCGGATGGCACTCTTTATGTTGCGGATGCTTACCGTGGCCTTCTGGCTGTAGATCAGGCGGGTGTGGTGACGCTGTTGACCGATAAGGTTGACGGCACACCAATCCTTTATGCGGATGACCTTGATGTCACGGCACAAGGGGTTGTCTATTTCAGCGATGCTTCAACTCGGTTCGGTGCGGAAAACAACGGTGGAACACTGCCCGCTTCTGTGTTGGATTTGATGGAACATTCGGCAAATGGGCGGGTGCTGAAATATGATACGGCAACGGGCGAAACGACAGTTTTTACGTCTGGATTGACCTTTGCCAATGGCGTGGCACTTAACCCAACCGAAGACGCTGTTTTTGTCGTGGAAACAGGGGATTATCGAATTTGGCGAATGCCGCTGAACGGCGCGCAGGGTGAGGTGGTATTGGACAATTTGCCGGGCTTCCCTGACAACATTAATCCGGCACCTGACGGAACGTTTTGGGTTGGACTTGTCAGCCCGCGCAACGCACTCGTGGATAAACTGTCCAATCGCCCATTTTGGCGCAGTGTCATTATGCGCCTTCCGGATGCGGTTCGCCCCGCGCCAACGCGCTATGGCTTTGTTGCGCGCATTTCCGAAAGCGGCGAAATCCTTGAAACATTGCAAGACCCAAGCGGTGCTTATGCTTTAACCACCGGCGCAGTCACTTTGCCGGATGGTCGAATCCTTGTCACGTCTTTGACAGAACAGAAACTGGGGATCTTGAATTCTCAATAAATCGAATGCGGTGAACACCGTTGCCGTCCATCGACCTTGAGGGGTCGATTTTTGCAACACTGGCTAAGTCACAACACTTAAGGCGCGCGACGGCCCAAAAGCCAGACGAAGAACACACCTCCGACAAGGCCGGTCACGATACCAATCGGCATATCCTCGGGTGCCATAACTGTTCGCGCTGCGATATCCGCCCAAAGAAGAAAGATCGCGCCGATCAAGGCGGATGCAGGCAAGACACGCGCGTAATCCCCGCCAACGAGCATCCGCGCGATATGTGGAACCATAAGGCCAACAAACCCGATTATTCCTGAAAACGCGACCATCACGCCCGTGATAAGCGCCCCGACGACAAACACGGCAAGCCGAAACCGCGCCACGGGAATGCCAAGGGTCGCGGCCGTTTCATCCCCGACAGTCATTGCATTCAATTGCGTTGATTGGCTCATCAACCATATCCCGCTCATCAAGAGGACGATCAAAGGATAAAGAAGCTGGTTCCACTGCGCGAGACCAAGCCCGCCCAGCATCCAAAATACCACTGTATGAGAGGCACGTGGGTCGCCCAGAAAGATCAGCCCATTTGCTCCAGCCATGATGATGAAAGAGACCGCGACACCAGCAAGAACCAACCGGTCAGCGCTGGTGGCATCGGCAAGTCGCGACACCCCAAGAACGATGGCGGTTGCGGCCAACGCTCCGGCGAACGCCAAAAGCGGTACGGTCAGCAGCCCAAGAAAAAGGCCCGAATGCATCAGGGCAAAAATGGCACCAAAAGCGCCGCCCGATGAAATGCCCAGAAGATGTGGATCAGCAAGAGGATTGCGCGTCACGGCCTGAAGCGCCGCCCCAACCAATGCAAGCCCTGCCCCCACCATCATCGCCAAAAGGGCGCGCGGGAACCGGATTTCCCAAACGATGGCCTCTCGGCCTTGGCTCCATGTTTGTTCGATGGATTCGGGTGACACCTTATTGGCCAAAACGCCCCATACCGTACCTGTGGGAACCGGAACGGCCCCCACGGATATCGCGATAGACAAAGAGATCAACAACAAGAGCAACCCACACACCGCAAGGATCGAACGCCGTCCTAGAATAGTGTGACCGGCACGTGTTGAGATCTCGTTCATGTGTTATTTGCCCCAGAACGCGTCTGCCAAGGTTTTGATCGCCTGAATATTACGCGGGCCTGGGGTGGCCTCGACATATTCAAGGGTAACAAAGCGGTCATTTTTAACGGCGTCGAGATTGGCAAAAGCTGGATTTGACATCATGAAGGCTTTCTTTTGTTCTGCGGTCACTTCACCATAGTTGACGATAACGATGACTTCGGGATTGCGTTCAACCACTTCTTCCCACGTCACTGTACCCCAGCTTTTTTCGAAATCTTCCATAACATTTACACCACCTGCGGCCTCGATCAGTGCAGTTGGCATGGCGTACAGTCCGGCGGTGAAAGGTGCATCCTCACCACTGTCATAGACAAAAACCCGCAATGGATCACTGGTATCAAGGTTTTCGGAAAACGATGCAAGATCAGCTTTGTAACCGTCCACCAATGCATTCGCCCGGTCATCAACGCCAAAGATCGCGCCAAGTTTTGCGAGGTCAGCGTACATATCATCAATGCTGGCCTTGCCCGTATCCATGATGTGGCTACAGCTTTCCGTCAGTTCGTACACTTTGATCCCAAATGGCGCGAGGGTTTCTGGCGTCACTTCCCCACCCACCTTCATGCCATAGTTCCAGCCCGCAAAGAAAAAATCAGCGTCAGCCCCAACCAGCACCTCTTTTGAAGGGTATTTCGCTGACAGTTCAGGCAATTCTTCCACGCCCGCACGCATACCTTCGTCCAGCGTTTTCCATCCGGATATGCCCGTGTACCCCACCATACGATCAGCCAGTCCCAAGACCAGCATCATCTCGGTCAGGTTGACATCATTCGAAATTGCGCGTTCCGGCGGGGCGTCAAATGTCACTGTACGATCACAGCTTTGGACAGTGGTTTCGGCCCAAGCCAGCCCCGCACTAAGGCCGAGCGAAAGCGCGCTGAGAACAACAAGTCTCATTTCTATTTCCCTTTAATCTATAGATGGAATGTCAGATGTTTTGTATCGCTGGGTACAAGCTGTTCTTGCCTAGCTGTCACACAGAAAGCCTGTGAAACCGACGTTTCGGTGAAAACGGTTTCTGGTGATCCAAAGCCAAGCGGATGACCTGCTTGCAGCAGCAACACATCATCACACACAGCCGCCGCCATGTTCAGGTCATGCAACGAAGTCACAATTGTCAGCGGAAGATCACGGATCAATGCAAGGACCTCAAGTTGATGGCGGATATCAAGGTGGTTGGTTGGTTCATCCAGAATCAACAGACGTGGTTCTTGGGCCAGCGCACGGGCAACCATGACACGCTGACGTTCGCCCCCGGACAACGTGCCGAATTGACGTTGTGCGAATACACTCAGGCCCAGTTTGTCCAATGCGTTCTGAACGATAGCCGTGTCTCGCGCACCGGACATAACGGCAAAGCCTCTGCGATGTGGGGTACGTCCCAGGGCTACGATCTCACGCACGGTTAATGCGAAGTCAGTGGGTTGCTCTTGCAAGACCGCCGCCACAGATTGTGCAACCTCGCGGGCCGAAACAGACCAAATATCCACACCGTCAACGCTGACTGTGCCAGATGTGGGCGTGTGGTAGCGGTACAGCAGGCGAAGCAGTGTCGATTTACCAGCACCGTTAGGGCCAACGACGCCCAAGACCCGACCCGGAGCCAAGTCAAAACTGACGGGATGAAGGATTGTTTGCTTGCTTCTTGGCACGGACCAACTGGCATCCTTAACCGAAAGCCACGCCGATGCATTTGCCTGTCCATCTGAGCTTTGGAAATTCTGCGACGTCTCAAAGGGAACGTTATCACTTGTGAGGTCTCTCATGTGTCCAATCCCTTCATTCCGCTCAAATATGCGTTGGCAAGGCACGTTCCACTGCGTCCACTTTGCAAACGATCATTGACCTCACAACCGCCGCGGCACTGCGTACAAATAGACAAGACCGGCGTTTCGTCAAGCATACTATTAAGTGCCTAAAAAGTGTTATTATGTAACATTTCGCCATGTAGTCCGAACTATTTTACACCGTCAAGCAAGTTTGGTTACCTACATTATGCAACGAGAAAAAGTTCGCCGGCGCGGTCCATTCCAGTTGGTTTCATTGGAACAAAACGGAAGAAAATCCAACGATGTGAAACTGGTATGCAGTTTGAATTTCTGAATGACGTTTCAGTCCGCACGGCTTTTGAAAAGAAGATCGTGGTCATTTTCAAGGAAAAACAAAAGCCCAAGTCCAGCTGAATGCGACGGCAATGTTGGCGTTCAAAGGGTCACGTTCGATCACCGATAAATCACTTGTGGGTATTCAGAACGCGGTTTTCGGGTTATAGTTGGGTCAAAGCCCAACAGAGGCGTGAGCAGATGATCAGATTTATTCCCCTAATCGCCGCATTGGCTGTGGCCGGTTGCGATCCGGCTGTGACCCGACATACAGATACTCCGTTGGATTTGGTTCAATCTTCTGCACCACCCGGCAAAGATGCATCCGCGTGTTGGAGCAAAACCGAAACGCCAGCGACATTGGAAACGCAAACGCAGAAAATCTTGGTCAAGCCTGCGCAATTGGGCCCAGACGGTCATATTCAAGAAGCCCCGCAATATCGGACAGAGTCGCGCGCCACGGTGGTCACGGCTCGGCAAGACAACTGGTTTCAAACCCCCTGCCCCAGCGCTTGGACTCCTGCGTTTATCTCTTCGGTTCAGCGCGCACTGACGGCGCGTGGTGCGTATGACGGGGCAATATCGGGCGAAGTCGATGCGCAGACACGCGCGGCCATCTTAGCGTATCAACAAGACCGCGGGTTAAACAGTGCGACACTATCCGTTGAAACGGCGCAAGCCTTGGGATTGTGGGTCGTCGATTTTGACCGGGATACATCAAGCTAAAGGATCACAAAGCGCGCATCGCGTCGTCTTTGCCGATTGTGATCGTCGTTTTTGATCTGTTTCAAGGTCAATCTTGGCCCTAGTCTCAACACCTATGAGCTATGTTCTTCATTATGCGCCGGACAATGCGTCCCTCATCGTGCGGATGACGCTGGACGCGTTGGACGTTCCATTCAAAACGACCTTGGTTGACCGGCGTGTGTCCGAACAAAAAAGCGCTGCGTATCTGACGCTGAACCCTGCGGGTCGCATTCCGGTTTTGGAGACGCCTGAAGGTCCGGTATTTGAAACGGCCGCCATCCTGTTGTGGATCACAGATCGACATGCTGGGTTGGCTCCTATCGCGGGGCATGAGGATCGGGGATCGTTTCTGGCGTGGTTGTTCTTTTGTTCGAACACGTTGCATGCGCATTTGCGATTGCTGTTTTATCCGGATCAGTTGGTTGGACCAGATCATACGGACGCAGTTCAACGTGGTGCGGCGCGCAACATTCGCGACGATTTAACGCTGCTGGATCGCGCGGCAGGGCATGTGTTTGGGGCAGAGCATATCCAAATGATTGATTTCTATATCGCGGCCTGTTTGCGGTGGTGCGCGCTTTATGGGCCATCAGATCACAGCTGGTTCCGGTTGGATGATTACCCGGAGCTGGCGGGTTTGGCCGCGCGGGTTGATGCCCATCCCGCCACACAGCGGGCACAACTGGCCGAGAGTTTGGGGCCCACCCCGTTTTCGGCCCCCAGTTTCCCAACCCCTTTGGAAGGGAGTGCGCTGTAATGTTTCTATCGGTATTTGACATGTTCAAAGTCGGTATAGGTCCATCATCGTCCCATACGATGGGGCCGATGGTGGCAGCTGCACGGTTTTTGGACATGATGCGAGCGTCGCCCTTTTCGTTTGCCGGGTTGCGGGCGTCATTGCATGGATCGCTGGCCTTTACCGGAGTGGGCCATGCCACTGACCGGGCGACGATCCTTGGGTTATGCGGGGTAACACCCGAGGAATACGATCACGACAAAGCCGAAGCTTTGCTGGCCCAAGTGCGTGATACGCGGATGATCGACCTGGATGGGTTGGGCCAATTGCAGTTCGATACGGCGCGTGACTTGGCATTTGATTACGATACGCAGTTGACTGGGCATGCCAACGGAATGGTTTTGATGGCCACCGACGGGCAAGGTGATGTCACGTTGCGGCAAGTGTTTTATTCCATCGGTGGCGGGTTCGTCATGACCGAGGAAGAATTGCACGCAGGATTGGCGACAGACGAAGGTGACCCGGTGCCATTTCCGTTCAAGACGGCTGCGGAAATGTTGGAGATGTCTGAGGCCAGCGGCAAAAGCATCGCCCAGATGAAACGGGCCAACGAAGTATCGCGCAATGGCGAAATTCGCCTGAAGTCGGGAACACAGCGCCTGTGGGATGTTATGAATGCCTGCATTGATCGCGGCCTCAGCCAGGACGGCATTCTTCCGGGTGGTTTGCAGGTCAAGCGGCGGGCCAAGGGCATTCATCAGAAATTGCTCGAAGAACGGGGCATGAACTTGACGGCTCCGCACACGATCAATGATTGGATGAGCATGTATGCGATGGCCGTGAACGAAGAAAACGCCGCCGGTGGTCAAGTTGTGACGGCCCCCACCAATGGTGCAGCGGGCGTTTTGCCAGCGACCCTGCGGTACTATCTGGATCACGTCCCCGGCGCTTCCAACGCGCATGTTGAGGATTTTCTTTTGACGGCGGCAGCGATTGGCGGGTTGGTCAAATTCAATGCGTCAATTTCCGGGGCCGAAGCGGGTTGCCAAGCCGAAGTGGGTTCAGCGGCTGCAATGGCGGCTGCGGGGTTGTGCGCCGTCATGGGCGGCACCCCGCAACAGGTCGAGAACGCGGCAGAAATTGCGTTAGAACATCATCTGGGCATGACATGCGATCCTGTCAAAGGTCTGGTCCAAGTGCCGTGTATCGAACGCAACGGTTTGGGCGCGATCAAGGCGGTGTCGGCAGCCTCTTTGGCTTTGCGTGGGGATGGCACACATCTGGTTCCGCTGGATGCGTGCATTGAAACAATGCGCCAAACCGGCGTAGATATGAGCGAAAAATACAAAGAAACCTCTTTGGGGGGCTTAGCGGTCAATATCCCCAATTGCTGATCACCGCCAAGTTTGATCTGTGTGACGCTAAATGAGACCGATACGTAGCCCAATCACCTGCCTGCGCCATTTAGCCCAATTTTACTGACACATATTGTGCAAAGACTGACGCTGATCAACATCATGATCGCTCAGTTCCTTGTATAGACGAAACTTTCTGGTGTTCGTACTTTTCTGGTATGACTCAAGATCGCCCTCAGCTCGGCATATTATTGATGTTGGGATTTTGCATCGTCGCACCAATTGGGGACGCGGTTGCAAAACTCTTGGGTGAAACGATTCCGGTTGGCCAATTGCTTTTGATCCGGTTTGCCGTGCAAGTCGTTCTTCTTGTCCCGTTGGTGTGGTTGACCCGTCGCCCTTGGCGCGTCTCTGGATCCATCCTGTGGTTGGTTGTCTTGCGCACAGTTCTGCACATTTTTGGCATCGGTGCGATGTTCGCAGCCTTGCGGTTTCTGCCGTTGGCCGATGCCATTGCGATTGCATTTGTGATGCCATTCATCATGTTGATCTTGGGCAAATACGTTCTGGGTGAAGAAGTCGGAAACCGACGGATGCTGGCCTGTTTGATCGGTTTCATCGGTACGTTATTCGTTGTTCAACCCAGCTTTGTCGAAGTGGGCTGGCCTGCCCTTCTACCGTTGGTGGTCGCTGTCAACTTTGCGATATTTATTTTGATCACGCGTAAGATTGCGAAAACAACCGATCCGATAGGGCTTCAGGCTGTTAGCGGCATTCTCGCGATCATCATCATCACCCCTGTCCTATTTCTCTTTCAAAACAGCGGTGTGACCGCATTGAGTTTGAAAAGCCCAACGATGTTTGAATGGACGCTCTTGCTCGCGATTGGCGGGTTGGGCACTTCCGCACACCTGCTGATGACGTGGTCATTGCGTTATGCGCCATCCACCATGTTGGCACCGATGCAATATCTGGAAATCCCTATCGCCACAGTAATCGGTTTCATCGTATTTTCGGATTTGCCGAATGAGATGGCCACGATAGGAATTCTGATCATCATGGCAGCGGGACTTTACGTTGTCATGCGGGAACGGTCCATCGCGTTGAAGCAGGCGCCTCCTGCAAAACCCGAACCAAAGTACGAACCCTCGCCCGCGGGATAAAGGCAAGCATGCCTGGCGCATCCATTCGTAAGTGAACGGGCCCGGACGCTTGGTTTGATGTCCCAATCTTGCCCGACGGTGCAAAATCCAACCCATCAATTGGCCATTTCAACCCGTCCGACGTTCCCGATGTCGAGGCCAGTGGGAACAAAGACACGACATCACCCGATTCGGTTGGAAGCACGATATCCTTGGGCAAATGAAACACCACTTCTGTTTCGCCTATGACAATAATGGTTTGATCGCGATGCGTGATTAAGGCATTCAAGACAGCCATTTGATGATCCATGCGTCCACCGGTGAATCCGACGGCCAGAATCGCAGGTGATTTGATGTTGTTTAGGGCCTTTTCAAAGTCGGTACTGTCCTGTTCCACGATTTTGTGGAGCCGATTTTGACCAATTCGCCCCAATTCCGCCGCATTTACAGAGTCAAAATCACCTATTACGGCGGCTGGTGTTGCCCCTGCTGCTAACACCAGAGCAAGGCCGCCATCTACCGCAACACATTGATCTGACAACGATAATGCCTGCTTCACGTCATTGACCTGAGCCACGCCACCCCCGACAAGGGTTATTGGTTCCAAACTGTAAACAATTTTATGATTCATCTCATTTTCATGCAATATGTAGAAACAGATCACAATCTTGCCGTAAAATGATACGTTCGTTGGCAAAATTTCGGGCCGAAATAGCCCGGTCTCGTTTAGTAAATATAGCCTGCACAAGACGGCAGAGGACGGGCATCCGTGATGAACAACAATAAAATACTAACGGTCTCCTACGGAACATTCTCGTGTACCCTAGAGGGTTTCGAAGATTCCTTCGAGATGATGAAAGTTATTGCGGAGTATTTCCGGGATTTGGCAGCAGACGACCGTTTCTTTGGAGCGGAGCCTGCCCAGTTAGATGCAGAGACTTTGGCAAACCTAGCGCAACGGGAAACATCACGACGTGTCGAGGCCAGCGAAAGGGACGGACATTTCGTTCTAAGCGCCGCAGATGAAACTGTGACAACTGATGCCGTAACAGCAGCCATTGCAACCGGCGCTGCCGCCGCCGGGATATCTTCGACACCGACAGACGCCTCAGAAATGTACGAAGACGATGTTTATGCCGAGGATGCCAGTGCAAAAGCCACTGATGCGGATGAGTCGATTTTCGAAGAGACCGGTTTTGAAAAAATGGAAGCCGCAGCATTGCCCACTGCTGCCCCAGCCGCAGGATCCATCGCAGAAAAGCTTCAACGTATTCGCGCCGTCGTGAAACAAGCTGATGCCGACGTTGAAGAAGAACCATATTACACCGAAGCACTGATCGAAACAGAATCCGACGATGAACCACAGTTGGAAGCAGATGCGCCTTCAGCCGAAGACATCGTTGAAGCGTCTGAAAAAGTGGAACAGGATTTCATCGCGGCTTCGACCGAAGACATTATGGCCGCCGCAGAAATCATTGAACCAGATGTGATCGACGAGCCCGCAGAAGAAGAAACAGACGTTGTCGAAACCAATCTAGCTGATGAAACCGATGACGCGCCCGAACTGACCAATGTCTTTGAAGATGACTTGGCCGAAGAAGACACTTCCGACGAAGGTGTTCTGGTTCTAGACACGCCAGCCGACGATCTGCAATCCGACGATATCGAACCTGAAGCAGAAGGGGTTGAAGAGCTTGTCGCGGCTTTGAATCCAACTTTGGAAGAGGATATCGAAGCACAAAAAGCCGCCGAACATGAATTGGAAAATATTGAAGCCCCATTCGCCGCTGCCGATGCCGAAGCAAACATTGAGGCTGATGCGGTGTCTGACGCAGAAGAAATCGACGACACAACAGATGATGTCGCTGATGTTGAGCCAGAAGAAACCGCCCAACAGGAACCGACCAAGGACGACTTGGGTAAGATCCTAGATGCGCTTGCAAGTGACACATCTGATGCAGACGATACGCAGGTCGAAACCTCAGAAGATGACATCGTCGAAGAGAATGAAACGACGGATGATGTTCTGAAATTGATCTCACAGATCGAAACGCCAAGCGAAGAAGACAGCAAGGCCGAAGAAAAGGCCGCCGCTCCGAAGGAAGAACGCAAGCGTGTGCGTGTGATCAAAGTCAAACGGGCTGATATCGATGAAGCTGTGTCGGAAGGCACATTGGAATTGACGGAAGACGACGCAGTCGCAAATGACGATGCCGCGACCAGCAGCCTATCCGAAACAGAAGAAGCTGAATTGATGGCTGATCTTGCAGAGGTTGAGGCTGAATTGACGGATGACGCGGCGTCTGCGGCGGAAACCAAAGTAACCAAGCCCGCCATCATGGGTGACGCAGCAGACACATTGCCAGCCTTGGCTGATGATCTGGAAGAGGCTGACGCCAAAGACGTTTCGATTTTGGACACTGACGTGAACCGTTTGATGGACGAAGCCGACGAGCAAATGGACGAGCCTGAAAGCGCCAATCGTCGTAGCGCATTCCAAGCCTTGAAAGCCGCAGTTCTGGCACGCAAAGCAGACAAGCAATTGTCAAATGAAGATGGCGAAGACGATGATGTCGACGCGTATCGGTCTGACCTTGCTAAGGTCGTGCAACCGCGCCGCCCAGAAGCGACCACGCGCACAGAACGTCCTACACCACCACCAGAAGCTGGTTCCACGCCATTACGATTGGTGGCAGAACAACGTGTGTCTGGCTCAGAAGACGAAACTGAAGCTCCGGTCACCCCGCGCCGTGTGGCGTCGGAGGGTACAACACCTGCAGAAGAAGCAGGTAGTTTCGAGGATTACTGCGCTGAACTTGGTGCGCATGACTTGTCCGACGTTTTGGAAGCCGCTGCCTCCTATCTGACATTCATCGAAGGCCGCAAACAGTTTTCGCGTCCACAATTGATGATGAAAGCACGCCAGATCGAAAAAGAAGACTTTAGCCGAGAAGACGGCTTGCGGTCTTTCGGGCAATTGTTGCGGTCCGGCAAAATCGAAAAAATCCGCGGCGGGCGTTTCGCTGTCACACCAGATATCGGATACAAACCCGACCAGCGTGCAGCAGGTTAAGGCCAGCTGCACGACAGTCGCAAACCTGAGAAGAGCAGCACACCAGCTGCTCTTCGTTTTTTATGCTCTACGGCTGCCTGAATTTGATCGCCAACCGCCAAAGATTGAAGTGAATTTCATCACTTAAAGCGCGATGCGTGTGAACACTGTCCCGTGCGAGATATTTACGCATCGAGGGTGGATTACGGTGCACCCGTTTTGGTACCTCATCGGCAAATTGCGAAAAACCCAGCGCCTTACTGTGGCTTGAAAGCCACTTTTTTGACGTCATCTCCTGACGGCTGCGCCATTGAAATGGTGGTCAAACAACCACTTCCAATTCTTCCTGCTCACCCACCCCAAAGACGCGTTTGTAACGATCAATTTCAGAGGTCGGTCCCATCGCTTTGCGGGGGTTATCGCTGAGTTTGACGGTTGGTTTTCCATTGGCTGAAACCGCTTTGCAGACCAGTGAAAATGGAGCAAGCCCATTTTTCTGTGTCAGCCCGACAAAGTCATTGGTCAACATTGTACCCCACCCGAAACTGATTTTGGCGCGCCCATTAAATCGGGCATACAGCTCTTCTATTTTGCTGACATCCAGTCCGTCAGAAAAGATGATGAGTTTGTTCATCGGATCTTCGCCGCGGTCTTTCCACCAGCGGATCGCGATTTCAGCCGCATTGGCCGGATCCCCTGAATCGATGCGAATACCGGTCCAGCTGTCGAGCCAGCTTGGCGCATTCTTTAAGAACCCTTCGGTGCCATAAGTATCCGGCAATATAATGCGCAGGTTGCCGACATGTTCTTCTTGCCAATCGGACAGAACGTCATACGGCGCGCGGGCCAATGCCTCATCCCCTTCGGCCAATGCGGAATACACCATAGGCAATTCGTGAGCATTGGTTCCGATCGCCTCAAGGTCGCGGTTCTTAGCAATCAGACAATTGGATGTGCCCACAAAATTGGGCCCAAGCCCTTCATACATTGCTTGAACGCACCAATCTTGCCACAAGAATCCATGGCGTCGGCGGGTGCCAAAATCTGCAACACGCAGGTCATCCAACGCACGAAGGCGTTCGATCTTTTCCCAAAGTTTGGTCATGGCACGGGCATAAAGCACCTGAACTTCGAATTTGCGCATCTGGTTAAGCACTGCGCGTGATCGCAATTCCATCAGCACCGACAATGCCGGGATTTCCCACAACATAACCTCGGGCCACGTGCCCTCAAAGGTCAGTTCATATTGATCACCTTTGCGCTCAAGGTGATAGTCTGGCAGGCGCAACGCTTCGAACCAGTCCATGAATTCGGACGTGAACATCTGACGTTTGCCGTAAAACGTATTGCCGCGCATCCATGTGCTTTCGCCGCGCGACAATGACAGCGACCGGATGTGATCAAGCTGTTCACGCAATTCGCCTTCGTCAATGAGGTGGGCAAGCGGCACATGTGTCGACCGATTGATCAGCGAAAAAGTCACCTGCGTGTCAGGGCGATTGCGGAACACAGATTGGCACATGAGCAGTTTGTAAAAATCAGTGTCGATCAAAGAACGAACAATCGGGTCGATCTTCCATTTGTGGTTCCAGACACGGGTGGCAATGTCGACCATTTGGTTCTCCTTGACGATCGCGTCTTTGTGCCAAGCTAGCGCGGTGGGGGCAAGGGGTCGCACAGCAAAGTCGCAGAGAAGGCTGACAAGAGATTAATAATCGGTTAAACTTGCGTTACTTTGCCGAAAGTGTTTTTGGCGGTTTTATGGATACCCTTATTTTTCTTTCTATTTGTCGAAGGACTTTGAGTAATGGAGAATTCTTTACTCCAAACAGATATTCTAATTGGCGATGGGTCGCTTGAAGGTTCTATATTTCAGAACTTGTTCTTGGTTATGCCCACTGCGCCTGTGGACGATTCTATTCCAACGGATGGGGCCGAAGCGGATACAACTCAGGTGTTCGCAGCCGATCTAAGTTTTGACGACATCGCATCAAAACTACCCGCTCCCCTTGCGCCCTTGGCCAACGCGCCGCTTACCCACTTGTCACACCAGGCTGGTCCTGTTTCGACAAGTTCCTCGACGGTCCTTGATGTGACGGTCGACGCAGGCGCGGTGGCATTTTCAACGGCCATTCCGATGTCGACGGTGTCTGTTTCGTCATTGCAAGTGCATGCGATCAACCCAGACGGCGATTCCATAATCACTGGAACAGCCGGGGATGACATCATTCTGGCCGGGGATGGCTTGGACAGTGTGGATGGCGGGGACGGCGATGATCTGATCAAGCTTGGGCATTCCAGTGCGTCACAGACAAGCGGTCAGGAGTTTGCAGATGGCGGCTCGGGCAACGACACAATTTTAGGCAGTGGCGTTGCAGACCGTTTAGAAGGCAACGGTGGTTATGATGAAATCAGCGGGTATGCCGGGGATGACAGCATCAATGGTGGCAACAAGGCGGACGTTCTGCGCGGCGGATCAGGTCGCGACAAGATGTTCGGTGGCAAGCATGACGATGTCATGCGCGGTGGTCGCGACGAAGACACAGTACACGGCGAAGCCGGGAACGACCTGCTTTTCGGCAATCAGGGCAACGATGTCTTAGTCGGTGACGTGGGTTACGACACGATGTGGGGCGGCGAAGGCAACGACTTTATCATTGGCGGAAACGGGCAGGATCGCCTGATTGGCGAGGCCGGGGATGACATGTTGTCTGGCGGCTTGAAAGTTGACGAATTTGTCTTCACCAAGCCGAGTTGGGGCCATGATGTCATCACCGACTTTGAAGACGGCATAGAACTGTTGCATATGACAGGGACGGGTATCAACGACTTCAGCGAACTGACAGTCACGGACACCGCAGAAGACGCTTTGATCGAGTTTGACCAATCGTCGATCTTGGTCATTGGTGCGGCTGGGTTGATCGGCGCGGATGACTTTATTTTCTGATTGGGCTTCTGCCCATTCGTGATGTCACCACACACGACTATGGCGTCAAGGGCAGCTCCCAAAGGGTCCTGCCCTTGTGATCATCCGTCAGCCCGTCAGGGTGACACCAGCATCGGTCATGCCAGACAGCGCCGCAGACAAAGACCCATCCAGATCGATAGCACGACACAGGCTTTGTCGCACAGTCACGTCATACCCAAGCTTGGCCGCGTCAACGGCTGAAAAATTGACGCAAAAGTCAGTGGCAAGACCCACCATGGTTAAGGTGGCAATGCCACGCGTACGCAAATATCCGTCCAGTCCAGTCGGCGTTTTGTGATCGTTTTCAAAGAATGCCGAATAGCTGTCGATCGACGGGGTATATCCTTTGCGCACAATCATATCCGCACGATCTGTGTTGAGGTCCGCGTGGAACGCCGCCCCTTGCGTGCCTTGAATGCAATGATCGGGCCACAGAACCTGTGGGCCATAAGGCATATCAGTCACCTCATAAGGCCCTTTGCCCGGATGCGACGATGCAAATGACGAATGTCCAGCCGGATGCCAGTCCTGCGTGAGAACGACCACTTCGAAATCGGCCATCACTGCGTTTATCGGCGCGACAATCTCATTCCCGGCCGGCACCGCCAAAGCGCCTTCGGGGCAGAAATCGTTTTGCACATCAATGATGATCAGGGCGGTTTTGTCAGGCATTGTATCCTCGTAAATTCAAAGCGCTGATCGCCAAGGTAAACGGGCCTGTGGGGAACGCAAGCGATTGACGCAAACGCGTCTTATTCGGGACAAACTAACGCGCAGATTTGGCACTAGTACTTGTTATGTATGTTGTGAGTGGGTGGAAGTATTCCATGAGAAATGAAGAATTCGAATACCATGTCAGCACAAAGATGGACATTGCCACTGTTTTGGCATGTAGCTGTCTGGCTGTCGTTTTGATGTGGTTGGCCTTTACCAATACACTTGGCATGGACGTTCTTGGTATTGTGTACCTGGAACCGGGTGCGGCAAGCTTGTTTTATGGTGCGTTGGCAGCCTTGGGGGTCGCATTTGCGTTTGGTACTCTGCGCGATCTGGTGAAGCCGAACAATCGATATCAGCCGATCATGCTTGAACAAGAAGCCATTTCAGCCCCAACACGACCGGGCGGACACAGATCGCAAACACTGTCGTATCGCGGCATGCAAGATGTCAAAGTCCAAAAGGTTGCGGGCAATCGCATTCTTGAAATCAAGCACACAGACGGGTCGCTTGCCATATCTAGCGGCGCAGTGGGTGGCGATGGTTTCGAAGCGTTGTTGGAATCGTTAAGCATGCGGATTTTGGTGGCCTAAGCCACGACTAGCAGCCCACAGGCTGCTTCTTCGGTTTATCTTGGGTCTGAATAAACGCGGCTATGCGCGGCCACAGAACGCGCGTTGCAGTCCGTGATCGGATCAGGCGGGAATGGGTGAAATCTTCGCCATCAGACTCGCGCGTTGCAAAGTGACATTTTCCAGTGTCACCAAACGCATCTGCCAGCCTTTGACATCCTTCAGTTGGTGCGATGTCTGTATCCAACGGCGCCGCGATGGCCATGGCAGGCAATTCCCAAGCCTCAAGCCCGGCAAAGACATCGTTGCCCAACGGGTCCGTCATGCCCCCCGCGCGGTTCCAATCCATCCATTGGGTCTGCAATGCAGCGCTTTCGTTGCAGGGGCCAAGCCCGCTTGCGCGAACCGTCCAATAACCGGTCAAACGCCCAAAGACGCGCATCAAATGCAAACCTGTTCTGAACCGCCATGATGACTGGTGCAGATGCGTGGCTTGCGTGGCCAGACAGGTCAAGCTGTGAACCATCGGACGAAGTTCCGGATTCAAATGCATCGCGAGTATAAGGGCGAGCCCACCTCCCGAGTGGCCAATCAGGTGAAGCCCCTTTGGCCCAGCAATGGTTCTGATCGCCTCAGATACCTCGGTATCGGCAATATCATCATAGGTGAACCGACCGGGCCGAGACACACGATCACGCCATTCAATGCCAAACACGCACATGCCTTGCGCATCCAGAAACGCGGCCAGCGGCGTCAATGTGTCGATATTTGAGAAGGTACCATGTGTCAGCAAAACACTTGGCCCGGTGCTTGAGCCGCCAAACTGATATAGCTGACCAGAATACGACCATTCGGGATGTGGGTGCCAAGACATTACGCCAAGCTTTGCCGGTTCATTCCCTCGAGGTCAATTTTGACCTCACGTCTGGCGTGCAGGTTCTTGCACCTGTGGCGTTGGCGGCGTATCTGCCCGCATTATGTATATTGTCGCTGCTTTATATCACTTCACACGCTTCGAAACGCCCGATGCGATCAAAACGCCGCTCAGCGATGTGTGCGCGGCACATGACGTTATGGGTACATTGCTTTTGGCGCGTGAAGGCATCAACGGAACAATCGCTGGCACGCGCGCCGGAATTGACGCGGTGCTCGGACATATTCGCGCCCTGCCCGGCTGTGCGGATTTAGAATGGAAAGAAGCGCACAGCACAGTGCCGCCGTTTATCCGGATGAAAGTGCGCCTGAAAAAAGAAATCGTGACCATGGGGCAACCTGACGTCGATCCCAAAGCGCGGGTTGGGCATTACGTATCCCCCGAAGATTGGAACGATCTCATCACCCAAGACGATGTGGCCGTGATCGACACGCGCAACGATTACGAAGTCGGGATTGGCACGTTTAAGGGTGCGATTGATCCACGTACAGAAAGCTTTCGCGACTTTCCAAGTTGGTGGGAAGCCAACAAAGCGCGGTTTCATAACAAGAAAATCGCAATGTTCTGCACTGGTGGAATACGCTGCGAAAAGTCGACCAATTATTTGCTGGGCCAAGGCGTCGAAGATGTGTTCCACCTGAAGGGCGGCATTCTGAAGTACTTGGAAGAGGTGCCCGAAACCGACAGCACTTGGGAAGGAGAATGCTTTGTCTTTGATGCGCGCGTCAGTGTGGGTCACGGATTGAAGGAAGGACCGCATGAGTTGTGTCACGCGTGTCGTCGCCCAATTCTGCCCGCTGACCGGTCAAAGCCGTCGTTTGAACAAGGCGTCAGCTGCCATCAATGCATTGATGAGACATCTGACGAGAACAAAAACCGGTTTCGCGAACGCCAAAAGCAGATTCAGTTATCGGCCAAACGTGGAAAATTGCATATCGGGCCCAAAGCAGGCTGAGGGTCTGGACGTTATTTTGCGTCCGGATCCCCCTGACCTATGCCTCTGAACACAAAGCGCAATGGTAAGGCCCAAACTATTCCCAGACCAACATAGATCACCAATTCGACCCAAATCGGGGGCCGGTTGAAAAAAGACACAACGCTGATCGTTGCCACGATATAAAGTGGCAACGCGATCAACAGAATGATCAGCGCCCAGCGCCGACGGGCCTTATAGCTTAACGCCATGTCACACGTCCTTTAATCGACGAACGGATCACGCACCAAAATGGTGTCTTCCCGTTCCGGTGAGGTAGACAACATAGCAACCGGGCAGTCGATCAACTCTTCGACGCGGCGCACATATTTGATCGCATTTGCGGGCAGATCGGCCCAACTGCGCGCGCCTTCTGTGCTTTCGGACCAGCCGGGCATGTCTTCATAGATGGGTGTGCAGCGTGCCTGATGATTGGCCGCCGTGGGCAGATAATCGATCCGTTCACCGTCCAGTTCATACCCGGTGCAGATGCGCAAAGTTTCAAACCCGTCCAGCACATCAAGCTTGGTCAGGGCGATCCCGTTCACACCAGACGTGGCGCAAGTTTGTTTGACCAATGTGGCATCAAACCAGCCACAGCGGCGTTTGCGGCCTGTTGTGGTGCCAAATTCATGCCCACGTTCGCCAAGGCGTTGGCCATCATCGTCTTCAAGCTCGGTTGGGAAAGGCCCTTCGCCAACACGCGTGGTGTAGGCTTTGACGATGCCAAGGACAAAATCGATTGCGCCGGGACCGACGCCAACACCTGTCGCGGCTTGACCTGCGATTACGTTAGACGAGGTGACAAAGGGGTATGTGCCGAAATCGATATCCAGCAATGCGCCTTGTGCGCCCTCGAACAAGATACGTTTTCCGGCCTTGCGCGCGTCGTTCATGACTTTCCAGACAGGCGCCGCATATTTGAGGATTTCCGGCGCGATGGCACGCAATTCGTCCAACAATGCATCCCGGTCCACGGTCGGCAAGCCCAAGCCGCGACGCAAGGCATCGTGATGCACCAATGCGCGGTCTACACGACGTTCCAGCGTTTCTGGATCAGCCAGATCAGCCACGCGCACACATCTGCGCCCGACTTTGTCTTCGTAGGCCGGACCAATGCCGCGACCCGTGGTGCCAATTTTGGCCACCGAATTCTGAGATTCGCGGGCGCGATCCAATTCGCCATGAATAGGCAGGATCAGCGGTGTATTTTCAGCGACCATCAACGTGTCGGGCGAAATATCTACACCTTGTGCACGGATCGTCGCGATTTCTTTGACAAGATGCCAAGGGTCCAGAACAACGCCGTTCCCAATCACACTCAACTTGCCAGACCGCACAACACCCGAGGGCAACGCGTGCAGTTTGTAAACCTCACCGTCGATAACCAAAGTATGGCCCGCATTGTGGCCGCCTTGAAACCGCGCGATGACATCAGCACGTTCGCTGAGCCAGTCCACGATCTTACCTTTGCCTTCGTCACCCCATTGGGCACCCACGACAACCACATTGGCCATAAAGGTCTCTCCGTTTACAAAACCCGGGCGTCTATAGCGCTCTGGGTGGTGGGGCGAAACCTTTATTTCTAATCGTCTGGACACAAGCAGCCTGATCGGGCAGTTCTGACGCAAATTATCCTGAGGACAAGCAGATGGGTTTTCTTTATCGTTGGGTCTGTGCCTTTGCGCTTTTAGCACTGACATATAACCCGACTCAGTACAATTACGTGCGCTGGGTTTTGGATTTTGGCCGAGACAATATGTCTGTGGCTGTTCTGTTGGGGCTGCTGTTGTTGGTGGCCTATATCATCTATCTGCGCGCCACATTGCGATCCATTGGTGCATTTGGGATGGCGCTGATTCTTGCCTTGGTCGGTGCGTTGCTTTGGGTGTTGTATGATTTTGGCGTGCTTACTCTGGATGATCCGGGGCTGATCACTTGGCTGGGACTCGTGGCCCTGTCGCTGGTTCTAGGCATCGGGCTCAGCTGGTCCATTGTGCGGCGTAACCTGTCTGGTCAGGCCGACATAGATGACGTTGACGAATAATCAGCGGGCCAATTTCACCGGATCACCATGAGGCGTAGTTAGATACGCAGTTTCCCAAGCGGCGCGCAGAGCTTCGATTTGCGCGTCGTTGGCCAATCCCAAATCCCGCAACTTGGATTCCAATGCCTCAAGCCATGCGGCGAAATAATCATCGCCGCCGTTCAGATCCTTGTCAGCACCATGACGTTTCAACGTTGCCGAAAAAGCGGCGGCCCAATCAGGCCATGTGAAATGCCCCGCTTCGTGCAAATGCACGGTCAGGGCAAACAGCTGAGCATGCCACGGCGCTTGGAACGCGGGTTCTGGCCTCATGTGGCGGCGTCCAAATAGCTTTGCCACAGATCAAGGATGATCTCATCCTTGGGGTGTTCGGGATGTTGCCACAGGTCTTGAGCTTGGAACGCGACCGCGTACAGCGGTTCAGCAGCTTCACCAAGCCCATGTGCGTTACTGTCAGGCAGAATATGTGTTCCGTGATAACGAACCACCCGCCCTGTCGCGCCAGCCGCATAGACGGGCAATCGCGTGTGTCCGCCTGACGTGTGTGTATTGCCTGCCGCACGGGTGCGCACGATATCGCCTGGTTTGAACTGCGCCGCGATATCGCTGGGCCGATCTGCGGGGCCTCCTTTGGCCAGCGCGGCGGCGACCGCATCAGGTTTCAGCTTGCGATCCGCAAGGGAACTGCCTGCTGTTCCGCGCCCGTCAGCAAGCTCTTGCGGGGTCAGGACATCGTTCTCGACCAACAGATTGGTCAAAGCCGCCATCCATTTTTCGTAATAGCTGAATCGCGTATAGTCTTTCGGTGTCAGGCATTCACGAGAATGACGCGATATATCAAGGTTCCATTGCCCCAAACTGCCACAGGCCAATGTGACGGCCAATGCGCGGGCGTGCCACTCTTTTTCAAAAACCGGATCGGTTTCGGAATCGGGTGTCACGGCTCCATCGCCAAACCGCCCCCCCATATCGTGAACACGCGTCATGGGGTTTTCGCCAGTTCTGTTCCGATCATGCTGTTGCGCGTCACAAGGTCCGCCAGTGCGTCTTCGGACAGGCCTTCGGTGCCACTTGGGCGCATCGGCAACACCAAATATCGCACTTCGGCTGTCGAATCCCAGACACGAACGGATGTTTCGGCAGGCAGTTTGACGCCAAATTCTGCCAAAACCTTGCGCGGTTCACGCACGGCGCGGGCGCGATAGGCGTCGGATTTGTACCAACCCGGCGGAATACCAAGCAGCGGCCACGGGTAACACGAACACAGCGTACACACGACCATGTTATGCGTGTCGGGCGTGTTTTCGACAACAACCATGTGTTCGCCTTGGCGTCCGTAATATCCCAAATCGCTGACGGTGGCCGTCGCGTCCCGTTTTAGAGATTCGCGAAAATCCGCGTCCATCCATGCTTTTGCAACAACACGCGCACCATTGCGCGGGCCAATTTTATTTTCATATGTGTCTATGATCGCATCCAGCGTTGCCGGATCGATCAGCCCCTTATCCGTGAGAATCGTCTCAAGAGCCTTTACCCGTAAGGCAGGATCGGGGGGCAACAAGGCGTGCGGGTCGTCGTGATCGTGATGGTCATGTGGCATGAAATGATCTTGCCCACACACGCATTTCGAGTCCAGCCCAGAACGCTCTTGCTTGGTCGGCATGAATTGCATAGATACCGCCCATCGTGAAGTCAGCCCACGTAGGTTTATGGAAAACGTCGTACTCGTCATTCATCTGTTTTTGGCCTTAGGCCTAATCATTGTCGTGCTCATGCAGCGCTCCGAAGGAGGAGGGCTTGGAATGGGCGGTGGCGGTGGTGCCATGACCGCAGGACGGGCGGCCGCAACGGCGCTTGGCAAGCTGACTTGGATCCTTGCAGTTGCCTTTATTATCACATCGATCTCATTGACGATTATTGCGGCGCAAAAATCCGCAGGGTCTTCTGTAGTGGATCAATTGGGTGCAACACCGCCCGCAGCGGAAGGTGGAAGCGATCCGCTTGTCCCTGCTGTGGATGGTTTGGTGCCACCTTCATTGGATAATGATGCACCATTGGTGCCTTCTGCGGACTAGACCTAGCGTTGCAGTTAAAAGCTGCAACATCATCTTGCGCAAACACTTGCTCTTCTGGGGCGAATCTTTATAAGCTGTAATCCCGTGGGGTATGGTCAATCCGACCCCTCTTGATTCGGCAATTCCTGAATAATGCCGATCAGAACGGGGAGACCGACAAACCATGGCACGCTTTATTTTTATCACAGGCGGTGTTGTGTCCTCATTGGGCAAAGGGCTTGCTTCGGCAGCTTTGGGCGCCCTGTTGCAGGCACGCGGTTATTCAGTGCGATTGCGCAAACTGGATCCCTATCTGAATGTTGATCCCGGCACGATGTCACCGTTTGAACATGGCGAAGTCTTTGTGACCGATGATGGGGCCGAAACCGATCTGGATTTGGGCCATTATGAACGCTTTACCGGTGTTGCCGCGCGTATGTCGGATTCGGTCAGTTCAGGGCGCATTTATTCCGACGTTCTCGAAAAAGAACGACGGGGCGATTATCTGGGCAAGACGATTCAGGTGATTCCGCATGTGACAAACGAAATCAAAGACTTCATCGCGACTGGTGAAGACGAGGTTGATTTCATGTTGTGCGAAATCGGCGGAACCGTTGGTGACATCGAAGGCTTGCCTTTCTTTGAGGCCATTCGTCAGTTCAGTCAGGACAAGCCGCGCGGACAATGTTTGTTCATGCATTTGACCCTGTTGCCTTGGATGAAGGCCAGCGGAGAACTGAAAACAAAACCGACGCAACACAGCGTAAAAGAACTGCGATCCATTGGTATTGCGCCGGATATTCTGGTCTGTCGTTCCGAAGGCCCGATTCCCGTAAAAGAACGCGAAAAGTTGGCCTTGTTCTGTAATGTGCGCCCGGACAGCGTGATTGCCGCGCAGGATCTTTCAACAATTTATGACGCCCCCCTGACCTATCATCGGGAAGGTCTTGATCAGGCGGTTCTGGATGCTTTCCAGATTTCGCCCGCGCCCAAGCCCGATTTGCGCAAGTGGGAAGACGTCAGCGATCGTATTCACAATGCCGAGGGAATTGTGAAAGTCGCGATTGTCGGAAAGTACACTCAGCTTGAAGATGCCTATAAATCCATTGCCGAAGCTCTGACACATGGCGGCATGGCCAACCGAGTGCGGGTTAAAGTCGAATGGGTCGATGCGGAACTGTTTGAAACCGAAGACGCCGCGCCACATCTGGAAGGGTTTAACGCCATTCTGGTGCCGGGCGGATTTGGGGAACGCGGAACTGAGGGCAAGATCAAAGCTGCCCAGTTCGCGCGTGAACGCCGAATTCCCTATCTTGGCATCTGTTTGGGCATGCAAATGGCCGTCATCGAAGCCGCGCGCAATTGCGCCGGTCTGGACAAGGCTGGATCAGAAGAGTTTGACCATGAAGCAGGCGCAAAGCGATTTGAACCGGTTGTGTATCACCTGAAAGAATGGGTGCAGGGCAACGAAAAAGTGTCGCGCAAAGTCGAAGACAACAAAGGCGGCACCATGCGTTTGGGGGCCTATGATGCGGTACTGACCGAAGGGTCAAAGATTGCAGAGATTTATGGCACAAACACAATCGATGAACGCCATCGCCACCGGTACGAGGTGGACATTAAGTACCGAAAACAACTGGAAAAAGCGGGCCTGACCTTTTCGGGCATGTCGCCAGATGGGCGTCTTCCCGAAATCGTCGAATGGCCAGACCATCCATGGTTCATTGGGGTCCAGTTCCACCCTGAACTCAAATCCAAACCGTTTGAACCGCATCCCCTGTTTCGCGATTTCGTTCGCGCAGCCAAAGACATGAGTCGTCTGGTCTAAAGACAAGCCTCTGTGGAAAATTGGTCACTTGTGGTAGAATCGGCGCATTAATTGCAAGGATTTGAAAGAGACTTTCTCCATGGCATTATTTCAAACAGGACCGGATCGGTATCAATCTGATCCAGATAGTTTTGGCAATGTAGACCAGAAGCGTATCGTTAAGATCGTTGGTATTGTCGCGCTCGCGCTGCCACTTGTTCTTTGGCTCGCGTCCCACAATCCCGTTTATGCGACCTGTTTTCGGTTTTCGATCAGCCATTTTTATTATGCGCCGTTTTGGGGCACCTTCTTCACAGGGGCATTGTTCTTTATCGGCACCTACCTGATGGTCTGGCAGGGGGAAGAAAAATCAAAGGCCGATGGACGCATGGCAACGCGTGCCGGGTTTTCAGCCTTTGGCGTCGCGTTGTTTCCGACAGGTGGATGGGGATGTAATGAAGAATCATTTTCGGCCCGCCCCATGGCCGATTTCAAACTGCCCAAAGGTGAAAAATTCCCCGATCTTGTCCCACCTAAAATCCCACCGGCAGAACATTTAGAATACAACGCAAATGCCTATTTTTCATTGGACTTCCAAACCCCGATTTTGGCGTGGATACAGGCGGAATGGATACATTATGCATCTGCCCTGTTCATGTTCAGTTTCTTAGCGTGGTTTGCAGTGAGGATTTTTACCCGTGTTGATCCACGCCATCGGTTACCGGGGAACAAACTGACTGAGCGCAAGTCGTTGCGGAACACAATCTACTATTTCACAGGCTCGATGATAATCCTGTGTATCGTGGCGCTGTTCGTGTCGTTTGTCCTTAATTTGTTTCCTTCTCTGGATCCGGAAAAAAAGTGGGATGCAGCCAATCTGACATTCTGGCTCGAAGCGATCGCGCTTGTGTCATTTGGTTTATCCTGGATGGTGAAGGGGCAGTTGTTCAAATCCCTGAACGACGAATTTTCCACCATGCACCAAAGGGTTGGCGCTGACTGACCTTCCCAAAACTGCGGCGCAAATCATGCGCCGCAGTGATAGGAAAACAACCTCAACCGAATTCTGAATCTTTAAGACTTGCATGGACGCGGCTAAATCGACAGATTTGGCCAGCGCTATATTTGTGCGGATCGTCTAAGGGGGACAAGATGACAGGAGTGTTGGGGAAGTTGTTCCCACGACGATCGCCGAAAAAACCGTCATTGCCTCAACCGACGCCTCAGCTTGCTTTGGGTGCGTTGTTGGTGCGGATTGCGTTTGCGGATCGTGAATATAAGGCCGCAGAAGTCAGCGCGATTGACCGTATCTTGTCGACGACATTCAATTTGGGGCCCATCGAAGCCGCAAAACTGCGGGCCACATGCGAAGCACTGGAACGCGACGCACCGGGAACACCTGAATTCACCCGCATTTTGCACGACGAAGTTTTATATGGGGAACGCCGTATGTTGGCTTCTGCGATGTGGCAAATCATTTTGGCTGATGGGGATCACGCCGAGATCGAAGAAGCCGTTTTGCACCAGATTGAGACGGCTTTGGGTATCACACCCGAAGATTCTGTCGCAATCAAGGCCGCTGCCACTGGCGCTCAGGACCTAAATGCATAAGTTGGCGCTATGTTTAGTGATTTTCTCAAAAGACTGACTCAACCGGAGCCTGCTCCGTTAAATGATCAAGATGCCCGTTTGGCCCTGACCGCGTTGCTGGTCCGGATTGCCCGATCAGATGGCACATATGACGGTGACGAAATGTCCCGCATCGATCAGATTGCACAACAACGCTATGAATTGGACGCCACTGGGGCGGCGGACTTGCGTGCTCAGGCGGAAACGCTTGAATCCGAAGCGCCCGACACGGTGCGTTTCACCCGCGCAATCAAAGATGCGGTTCCCTATGAAGACCGCCTTGGGGTGATCGAAGCCCTTTGGACTGTGGTTTTGGCCGATGGCACACGCGCCAAAGAAGAAGACGCTTTGATGCGACTGGTGGCCAATTTGCTTGGCATCAGCGACCGCGACAGCGCGATTGCGCGCCAAAAGGTCAACGAATGATCGCATCCCTTGGCATGTATGACATGCCTCTGACGGCTTCAGACAATGACATATTTTGGAATTTGATCCGCGCGAATCTTGGCACTGGGCCTGACAAACTTGATCGTGAAACGCCGATCTGGGATGTCTGGCAATCTCCAGATCTGTTATTTGCACAAACGTGCAGTATGCCCTTTCGTACGCGCCTTGCCGGTAAGGTTACTTTGATTGGGACACCCGATTATGCGCTGCCGGGATGCCCGCCCGGTTTTTATCGCAGTGTGTTAATCACACGTATCAGCGGCCCCCTAAATGTGCGTGATCTGGCCGGGGCCAGCATGGCGTATAATAAAAGCCACTCGCAATCTGGTTGGGCAGCCCCTTTGTTGTATTTGGCGGAACAGGGTTTACAGCCCGGACGCGTGATCGAAACTGGTGCACACGCGCAATCCGCACGCGCTGTTGTTGACGCACAGGCCGATTTTGCGGCCATCGACGCGTTAACGTGGTTGTTGCTGCGCCAATCGGATCCCAGTTTGACCGCGCGATTAAAGATCATCGATGAAACGCCGCCCACGCCCGCCCTGCCCTATATCACCGCAAACCACCGCGATGCAGAACCCATTGCAAAGGCCACTGCCCAAGCAATCAAAGAGTTGCCCCCCCAGACGCGTCGAATCCTGCAAGTCCGCCAACTGGTACATATTTCGGCTGAAACATATCTAGCGCTGCCCAACCCATAAGGGGCGGCAGGCTGCCTTAACGTCAACTTTTACTTCGAAAGTGATGTTGCCAAGATTGAGCATGGACAAGCCAAGGTTTTTGCGTCCTTATGCCGTCTGATCATCAACAAACGTGCTGCCAATGTCCGACTCAGCTGTCATTGAAATTCGCGATCTGCACAAAGCTTACGGATCGCTAGAAGTCTTAAAAGGCGTCGACATTCTTGCCAATCGCGGGGACGTTGTGTCGCTTATTGGATCTTCGGGATCGGGTAAATCAACGTTGTTGCGGTGTTGCAATCTGCTTGAAGACAGTCAGCAAGGCGATGTGGTTTTTCAAGGCGAAGCCGTAAAGTGGCAGGGCAGTGGATTGACGCGCCGACCGGGTGATCCAAAACAGGTTTTGCGCATTCGCACAAACCTGTCGATGGTGTTCCAACAATTCAATCTGTGGGCTCATATGACGATCCTGCAGAATGTCATGGAAGCGCCTGTTACCGTTTTGCGGCGCGATCCTGTTGAGGCCGAAGCGGCTGCGCGACGGTATCTGGATCAGGTTGGCATTGGTGACAAATGCGATGTCTATCCGGCGCAATTGTCTGGCGGCCAACAACAACGCGCTGCGATTGCGCGGGCGTTGGCGATGGAACCCGAAGCGTTGTTGTTTGACGAACCGACGTCAGCCCTTGATCCTGAGCTGGAACAAGAGGTTGTCAAAGTTATCAAGGAATTGGCGCGTGAAGGTCGCACGATGCTAATCGTGACACATGACATGAAACTGGCAGCAGATGTGTCAGATCACGTGGTCTTTCTGCATCAAGGATTGATCGAAGAAGAAGGGGCGCCAGACACAGTGTTTGGTGCGCCAAAATCAGAGCGTTTGCGCGGATTTCTATCCGCGACACATGCCGCATAAGAAACCAGGGAGTATCTATCATGAAAACCATTTTACTTGGCACAGTCGCGCTTGCATTGGGTGCTGGTCTTGCATTGGCGGACGGTCATGCAACAGTTCGTATGGGAACCGAGGGCGCATACCCTCCCTATAACTTCATCAACGATGCCGGCGAAGTTGACGGATTCGAGCGTGAATTGGGCGACGAGATGTGCGCACGCGCGGAACTGACCTGCGAATGGGTCAAGAACGATTGGGATAGCATCATCCCAAATCTCGTGTCGTCAAACTATGATACAATCATGGCCGGCATGAGCATCACAGATGAGCGCGACGAAGTCATTGATTTCACGCAAGATTACTTCCCGCCTACCGCTTCGGCTTATGTCGCTGCCGCTGACGGTGCCGATTGGGAAGGTGGCGTTGTCGCCGCGCAAACCGCAACGATCCAAGCGGGTCACATTGCCTCAAGTGGCGCAACATTGGTTGAGTTTGCCACTCCAGAAGAAACCGTCGCAGCAGTGCGCAATGGCGAAGCAGACGCAGTTTTCGCTGATGCGGATTACCTTGCACCGCTGGTCGACGCATCTGGCGGCGAGCTGGTCTTTGTTGGTGCCAAGGTTCCACTTGGTGGTGGCGTTGGCATGGGCTTGCGTGAATCTGACGCCGAATTGAAAGGCAAATTCGACGCGGCCATCACTGCGATGAAAGAAGACGGTTCGTTGAACGCTCTGCTGGTCAAATGGTTCGGCGAAGAAACGGCGCTGTATTGATCCAAGGTTTTGGGCGGGGACTGACCCCGCCCAATTGCTGACCCAAGATGTTTTCCCACTGCACCGATCCTGACACGCTGACTCGCGTGTGGTGGCTGACTTGCTACCTCACGACTGGCGTGCATTTTTCCTTTTATTACAGTTTTCTCAAGGTCATCGGCATTCTGGCCGTGATCGCCCCTGTTGCACTGGCCTTTGGGTTTGGCGGGGCGATGGCTGCACGGTCTTCGGTGTTGCCGATATCGTTGCTAGGCAAAGGCTATATCGCCATCGTGCGCGGCGTGCCCGATATCGCGTTCTTTCTGTTCTTTGTGATCGCACTGGATCAGGGGTTCGAATGGATACGTCACCAAGCGTTCTGCCCCGAATGGACCGACCCGATCCGTCAAGGCAATGATTTTCTAGTCTGCCCTCAAGCCAAGCTGCCTCTTGGCACGGCCCCGCAATCGATACATCAGGCCTATGCTTTTTTGCTGGCCATTATCACATTCGCACTGGTTTTTGGCGCGTTTGCCGCCAACGTAATTTTTGGCGCCATGCGCGCTGTGCCCAAGGCGCAAATTGAAACCGCCGAAGCGTATGGCATGTCGAGACGCCAGACCTTCTGGCGGGTGCTGGTTCCGCAAATGTGGGTCTTTGCCTTGCCGGGATTGTCGAACTTGTGGCAAGTGTTGCTGAAGTCGACGCCGCTGCTGTTCTTGTTAGGGATCGAAGATGTTGTGTACTGGGCGCGCGAATTAGGAGGCACCAAGACACCGCAATTCACCGCCTATCCGCACGGTGATTTGCGCATGTGGTATTTCTTTGCGCTGCTGGTGTTTTATCTGATGATGACATGGGCGTCGGAAAAGGCGCTGAAACGTTTGATGGCGCGCCTGACACATGGTCAGGCCACGTCGGGCGGCGAAGCACAACGCAAGGCGGCCGCGTAATGAGCTGTTTGCAAACCATACAAGATTACGGATTACGGTCCCTTGGCTTTGGCGAACGCCTATTGCCGCGTAGTGATTTCACGTTGTGTGAACATTTCACCCTGATCGGGTCTGGCATGTTGTGGAACATATACTTTGGCATGCTGGCACTACTGGCGGGCTTTTTTCTGGCGACGGTCGTGGCGATGGGCAAAGCATCGTCCAACCCGTTTATCCAAAAACCGTCCGAATACTTTATCTTTTTGTTCCGGGGCTCGCCCCTGTTCATCCAGTTTTTCTTTGCCTATTTCGTGTTTCTCAACCTGAAAAGCGTACATCCCATCTTTGATCCGTTTACGGCTGCGTGGTTTGGGGCGTTGATTGTGCTGTTTTTGAACACCAGCGCGTACACTGCGGAAATCTTCTATGGGGCGCTGCAATCTATTCCTAAGGGCGATACCGAAGCTGCGGATGCCTATGGTCTAACGGGCTGGACGCGTTTCCGGCGCATCGTCTGGCCGACAATGTTGCGACTGGCATGGCCCGCATACACAAACGAAGCGATCTTTTTGTTCCATGCAACAACGCTGGTCTATTTTTCGGGGTTTCCCGCGCGGCAACAACGCGGTGACGCGCTGTATTATGCCAGATATTTCGCGGATATGACGTTTAACCCGTTTATTCCTTATCCCATCCTAGCGATGTATTTCATTCTTCTAACGTTAATCATTATCGGATTCTTTGGACTCGTGAACCGTCGCCTGAACAAGCATTTGCCTCAGGCCCCTCGGTTGCGTATTCGCCCAAATCTGATCCGGTAAACATGACGACTTTCATTCAAAACGACCCGGACATCCGCGCCTTGCGGCTTGCTGCGTGTGATTTGAATGGTGTGCCACGCGGCAAACGTGTGCCGGTATCCGCAGCAGACAAATCTTTGCAGGATGGAACGCGGTTTCCATTGTCTGTTCTTAATCTGGATATTTGGGGCAACGACATTCACGACAGTCCGCTGGTCTTGGCCAGTGGCGATCAAGACGGCACGCTGCGTGCGACAGAACGTGGGTTTGTTCCGGTCCCTTGGTTACCCACACCCACAGCGCTTTTGCCAATCTGGATGTTTCACGAGGACGGAACACCCTTTGCGGGCGATCCACGTCACGTTTTGGCGGCTTGCGAACGACGGTTCACGGATATCGGTCTGCAACCGGTTGTCGCGCTTGAGCTGGAATTTCATTTGGTTGATGACAGTGGCGATGATCTGCAAGCGCCCGCATCCCCGCGATCTGGCCATCGATGTCAGGGTGGTGAAATTCTGTCATTGCAAGCCCTTGATCGGTTTGATGCGTTTTTCACTGAACTGTATGATGCGTGCGAAGCGATGGATATCCCTGCCGATACGGCCATTTCGGAATCCGGGCTTGGACAATATGAACTTAATCTGCAGCATCAACCTTCGGCATTGAAATCCGCCGATGATGCGTGGTTGTTCAAAATGCTGGTCAAAGGATTGGCACGTAAACACGCGTTTGCGGCGACTTTTATGGCAAAGCCGTATCCCGATCAGTCGGGCAGCGGGATGCACATGCATTTTTCGGTGTTGGATTCCAAGGGACGTAACATTTTTGATGACGGCGGCCCGAATGGAACCCGCGAGATGCGCCACGCTATTGCGGGCTGTCTGAATGCATTGCCGGCTTGCACGCTTGTGTTTGCCCCACATGCCAACAGTTACGACCGGTTTGTTCCGGGGGCGCACGCCCCCACATCCATATGCTGGGCCTATGAAAACAGGACTGTGGCCCTTCGTGTACCGTCGGGGGCACCGCAAGCACGTCGCATTGAACATCGCTTTGCAGGCGGGGATGCCAACCCATACCTATTGGTCGCAGCCGTTTTGGGGGCCGCGTTCACTGGATTGCAGGATGGTGTTGACCCCGGCCCTGCAATCACCGGCAACGCCTATGATCAGGACTTGCCGCAAACGCCTGAAACTTGGGCCAATGCTATTGATCGCTTCGCCACCGATCCGCTTGCCTTGCGCATCTTTGGCCAAACACTGATCGACAATTTGGTTATGACCAAGCGCCAAGAAATCCGCCGGATGGCTGACCTGTCGCGGGCAGAGCAAATGCGTGTCTATCTCGACAGTGTCTAGATGCACCGTTAGGTAAGTTGCGTAACGTATTAGGTGATCCATGAAAGTCGGAATTCTTCAAACCGGTCACGCGCCCGAGCAAGTCATTGGCACTTTGGGTGACTATGATCAGATGTTCGCGCGCTTATTGGAACCACATGGTATTGAATGCCAGAACTGGGCCGTTGTTGACGGTGTTTTTCCGGATGGGGCCGAGGCCGCGGACGGGTGGTTGGTCACCGGGTCGCGGCATGGCGCATACGAAGATCATGATTGGATTCCCCCGCTAGAAGGTTTGATCCGTTCCATCCAATCCAGTGGACGCCCAATGGTTGGCATTTGCTTTGGCCACCAGATCATTGCGCAGGCCTTAGGTGGGCGCGTGGTCAAATTTGAGGGCGGTTGGGCGATTGGGCGACAACGCTATTCCTATAACGGTCGTGAAATCACAGTGAACGCGTGGCATCAGGATCAGGTTGTGGACATTCCTCCCGGCGCTAAAGTGTCCGTGTCTTCAGAGTTTTGCGCAAATGCGGGTTTGGTTTATGGCAATCAAATCTGGACCATTCAACCGCATCCGGAATTTGGGTCCGAAATGGTCGAGGCACTGACAACACACCGCGCCCCCGGCATCGTCGCACCGGACCGGATCGCCAAAGCGTTGGACGATTTGGACAAGCCGACAGATCGGATGGCAATCATGGCCGAAATTGCGGATTTCCTAAAGCAAGGCCAATTGACATGAGCGATTGGATCGCAGCCTTGCCCGATGCGGCACGTGCTTATTTGGATGGGCGCCGTCTGGACGAAGTCGAATGCATCATCTCTGACATCCCGGGCATTGCACGGGGAAAGGCAGTGCCCGCCAGCAAATTCGCGCGTCAGGATTTCTTTTATCTGCCGGACAGCATCTATTACCAAACGATCACAGGCGATTGGGCAGAGGCCGCCGGTGACGAAGGCTTCATCGAAAAAGACATGTCCTTGCACCCCGATATGTCCACGGCAAGTGCTGCCCCGTGGACTGGTGACTGGACATTGCAAGTGATCCATGACGCCTATGATCGCAAAGGCGACCCCGTCGAATATGCGCCGCGCAATGTGCTAAAGCGCGTGGTCGATCTGTATCACAAGAAGGGGTTGAACCCGATTGTCGCCCCCGAGATGGAATTTTTCCTGATCGCGCGCAATCTGGACCCGGCCCGTGACATCGAACCGATGACGGGCCGCTCCGGTCGACCGGCGGCGGCGCGACAGGCCTATTCAATGACGGCTGTTGATGAATTTGGGCCCGTTATTGACGACATCTATGACTTTGCCGAAGCCCAAGGATTTGAAATCGACGGGATCACGCAAGAAGGTGGCGCGGGGCAGTTGGAAATCAATTTGCGTCACGGCGACCCGGTCAAGCTGGCTGATGAGGTATTCTATTTCAAACGGATCATTCGCGAGGCTGCGTTGCGCCACGATTGTTTCGCGACCTTTATGGCAAAGCCAATCGCCAACGAACCCGGGTCGGCCATGCATATCCATCATTCAATCCTTGATCTTGAAACCGGCAAGAACGTTTTTGTCGGTCCTCAGGGCGGCGAAACGGATGCGTTTTTCCACTTTATCGCAGGGCTTCAAAACCATTTGCCGTCTGCCTTGGCCGTGATGGCCCCTTATGTGAACAGTTACCGGCGTTATGTGAAGGATCACGCGGCACCGATCAATCTGGAATGGGCGCGCGACAATCGCACAACAGGCATTCGCATACCCCTGTCCAGCCTTGAAGCACGCCGCGTGGAAAACCGGATCGCCGGAATGGACTGTAACCCCTATCTTGGGATCGCCGCATCACTGGCGTGTGGGTATCTTGGATTGGTCGAAGAACGCCGCCCCATGGCGCAGTATCGCGGCGATGCCTATGACGGCGAAGGTGACCTTCCCCGCGTTATGGGCGATGCATTGGACCGGTTTGAACAGGCAACAGATTTGCATGATGTTTTGGGTCCGGAATTTGCTCGGGTGTATTCGGCCGTCAAACGCGCTGAATACGAGGAGTTTTTATCCGTGATCAGCCCATGGGAACGTGAATTTCTGTTGTTAAATGTCTAATTTGGTTTGCCTGTTGTGAACTTGCTGTTCGCCAATGACCGCCGCGGGACTTATCCCCCCAGCTGGTATGCTGACACTGTCGCGCATTTGCCAAAGTTCGACATGTTGAAAGGTGCGGCACATGCGGATGTTTGCATTGTTGGTGCAGGCTACACTGGGCTAAGTGCTGCGGTGTCATTGGCAAAAGCTGGTCGCAAGATCATTGTGCTGGACGCACAACGCGTTGGGTTTGGCGCATCTGGTCGCAATGGCGGTCAGTTGGGCAGCGGTCAGCGGGTTGAGCAACCCAAGTTGGAAAAGATGCTTGGGCGCGATACGGCCCGCCATCTTTGGACTTTGGGCGAAGAGGCGAAATCCCATGTCAAAGGTTTGATCGCAGACAATAACATTGCCTGCCACCTTAAACCGGGCATCGCTTGGGCCGCCGAAAGTGCCGCCGCGACAGACGAATTGCATCACTACGCCGCTCATATGGCGCAGCATTACGGCTATGATATCGACACTTTCGACAGCGCGGGTTTTGGTGAAATTTGCCCCTCGCCCGCGTATGATGGCGGTGTGCTGGACAAAGGTGCCGGGCATTTGCACCCATTGGCCTTTGCCTTGGGGCTTGCTCGCGCAGCGCGCGATGCAGGCGTTATTATTTGCGAGGGCAGCGCCGTTCACGACATTCGTCATGGATCCAAAATAACCGTGCGGACCGATGCAGGTCACGTGGAAACGGACCACCTGATTTTGGCCTGTAACGGGTATTTGGGCGGGCTAAACCGACGTGTCGCAGCACGGGTTATGCCCATCAACAATTTCATCGCTGCAACTGAACCGTTAGGTGACGACGCCGTCCGGGTCCTGAAACGCGACATAGCCGTTTCGGATGATCGGTTTGTCGTCAATTATTTCCGGCTAAGCCATGACAAACGGCTGCTGTTTGGTGGCGGCGAAAGCTATGGATACAAGTTTCCCAAAGACATTTCGGCCGTGGTGCGTAAACCAATGACCGAAATTTTCCCACATCTCAAAGACATCCGCATCGATTACGCGTGGGGCGGAACATTGGCCATAACAATGAAGCGGCTACCCTATTTGGCACGGCTGGCCCCAAATGTACTGTCTGCATCCGGATATTCAGGGTATGGGGTCGGTACGGCCACCCATGCTGGCCACCTTATGGCGCGTGCCATTGAAGGCCAGACAGATGGCTTTGATACGATGGCTGCAATTCCCTCAACGCCATTTCCGGGCGGGCCTGCTTTGCGCAATCCCCTGCTTGCTCTTGCAATGACCTGGTACGCATTGCGCGATCGACTGGGCGTTTAACTTCCGAATTCCAACATATCTACATGCGTCGGCTCGCGGTAGAACGCCGCGTAATTCATGTCACAAAGAATTTGGCATTTCCGAATGATTGTTTTACTATTTTGAAATCTGATCATAAGGGCATCTAAAATGACTCTACCTGATATGCACATGTCCGAACCCATCCCCGAAGCTGCGCGGGTCGAAATCGACCGCATGCTGCAAAGCGGGGATTTGTTTCGCTACACCGCTTCCGAGAACGCGCCCGTCACGCTCCTGGAAACAGAATTCGCGTCCCTGATGGGTACGAAATACGCGCTGGCCGTTTCGTCCTGTTCGGCCGCGTTGTTCTTGTCATTGAAGGCTCTCGATCTACCGCGCGATTCTCAGGTCTTGATCCCCGGCTTTACCTTCGCCGCAGTTCCTTCGGCGGTAATCCATGCGGATTGCATCCCGGTTCTATGCGAAGTCGGTGACAATTACCGCATCGACATTCAGGATTTCGCTCAAAAACTACCCAATGTTAAGGCGGTTATCATCAGCCATATGCGCGGACACACGTCCGACATGGATGCCATTTTGGATTTGTGCCGCGATGCCGATGTACCCGTGATCGAAGACGCGGCGCATTCACTGGGAACACTTTGGCATGGCAACAAGATCGGCACGCTTGGCCGCATCGGTTGCTTTTCCTTTCAATCCTACAAAATGATCAATGCCGGCGAAGGTGGTATCCTAATCACCGACGATGCGGATTTGGTTGCCCGTGCTGTGATCATGTCTGGCGCATATGAACATAACTGGAAAAAGCATGATCTGCTGCAGGCTCCATTCACCAAATGGCAAAACAAACTGCCGCTTTACAATCTGCGTATGTCCAACTTGTCTGCCGCTGTGATACGGCCACAACTGCCACATCTGGCACAACGTGTGGCAGATGGTTTGTCCAACCACGACTATGTCGCGGCCCGTTTGAACGACAGCCTGTGGATTGACGTCCCTGCCCCACTTGCTCCGGAGACCCGCGCACCGGATTCGATCCAGTTCAACTTGACCGGCGTGACCGATCACGAAGTACAGGCCTTTGTCAAAATCGCCACTGACAACGGCGTCAAAGTGCAAGTGTTCGGGCAATCATCCGACAATGCCCGTGCGTTCTGGAATTGGAAATTCTTACCCCACCAACAAGATTTACCCAGAACCAAAGACATGCTGATGCGCGCTTGCGACGTTCGTTTGCCAGTTCACTGGCAAAAAGACACACTGGACGGGGTAATCGAAACCTTGCTGAACGCAATTGACACAGTCGCGCGCGCACGCGCCGCGTGATGGAATAAGGGACGGTGGGCGGGGCGTCTTTCCGCGCAGCGGAAACAGCGTCCGCCCAAAGTCACTTTAATTTGGACAACTTGTCCTGTAGGTCCGCCAGTTGCGCTTTGATCGCATCAAGGTCTTCACCATTTCCCGCACTTGGTTCGGGGCTTTTGGCAGGTTGGTCACCCCCCGGCATTCCGCCTGTCATTGCCTTCAAGAACGCCTGTTGCTGCGCCTGAATGGCATCAAAGCCGGGTATATTCGACATTGGGTTCATCGCATTCATGTTTTCCAACATCTGGCTTTGACCATTGCGTAACATATCAAAACTGGCTTCCAGAAACTGCGGAACAACGCTCGACCCCGGTGTCATGTAACTGCGGACAAGATCATTCAGAACATCGACCGGCAGAACGGATTCGCCCTTACTTTCGTGCTCAGCAATGATTTGCAAAAGATATTGACGGGTCAGGTCATCGCCTGACTTCAGATCCACAATCTGAACTTCTCTGCCGTCCCGAATAAACCCTGAAATATCCTCCAGCGTCACGTAATCGCTTGTTTCAGTATTATAGAGTCTGCGGCTCGCATACCGCTTGATCAACAACGGTGCGTCTTTTTTAGCCATCCTGCCCTCCTTCGCATTTGCTGCATTGCAGCTTAGGGAGAGTCATTTGAAAAGAAAAGGTTTCGTTTGCATACTGCAGCGTATGCAATTGCGCCGCATCGCGGCATGAATGCGCAGCCAGTTTCGCAACAAAACATCGTTCAACAAGAAAATTAGCTGACTTGAACCTCTGTAAAGATCAGAAATTCAACACTTGGTTTCCGCGGCCAAAAACAAAAAAATGGCGGGTTCAATTAAGAACCCGCCCTCATTCTCGCGTCCAACAGGGAGGAAGCGACGCGAAAAACTGGTGCGAAACGCTTACTTAGCAGCAGCTTTCTTGGCAGCAGCTGTAACTTCGTTTGTCGCTTTTTTGACAACAGCCTGAGCGTCTTCGCTCATGTCTTTTCCAGCTGCCATCATCAATTCAACTGTTTCCATTTGAACTTTTTTCGCAACTTCTGCAAAAGCTGCGATGTTTTCTGCGGCAGCTTCAGCTGTTGTCGAAGCAAAATCTGTCATTGCTTTTGCGTAATCAGCTGGTTCTGTCTTCGCTTTGGACATCTCAGCAACTTTTGCGAGCGTATCTTTTGTCCACTTTGTAGAAATCTCAGTCGATTTCTCTGCTGCACCCAATGCAACGGCTGTCAGCTTTTCGTTCAGCGAAGCAGTTGTTTTAAATGCGTCTTGCATTGCCGCTGTATCAACAGGGAATGCGCCCATCATCTCGTTGAAGATCGATGTCATGTCTTGTGTTTTAGCGGTCATAGTAAAATTCCTTTAGGTCCCTCGCGGGCCTGTCCCGCGTTCTCTGCACAAAAAGGAAGGTATGCGCTGCATCGCAGCATTTCAAGTTTTTTTTCTGCAATGCAGCATTTTTTTATTTTCGTTTATTTTCAACGCACTGCTGGGATTTTAACATAGGTTCCCGGTGCATCACACAAAATATCCAAATCAGAATCACCCGGAATACGTGCGTTAATTTGTTTTCCAGACCGTTTCTTTAGCCAATTTTCCCAACGCGGCCACCACGATCCTTCTTGGAAATCGGCCCCTTCGAACCAATCATCCACATCCAGCGCCAGATTATCGTTCACATAATGACCATACTTGTTCTTTGAAGGCGGGTTGACGATGCCTGCTATGTGGCCTGATTGCGAAACCACAAAGGTCTTGTCCTTAGACCCCATCTTCTGGACACCGTTATAACAGTCTTTCCACGCCGCAATGTGATCGGTTTCGCAGGTGATTGCCATCAAGGGCACATCAACCTCTGCCAGCTTCAGCGTGTACCCCATCAGGTCAAACCCATCTGTCGCGAACGCATCATTCTGGCAGAGCCCACGCAAATATTCGACAGCCATCTTGGCCGGAAGGTTCGCGCCGTCCCCGTTCCAAAACAGCAAATCAAACGCAGGCGGAGTTTCCCCCATCATATAACTGCGGATCGCAGGCCTATAGATAAGGTCGTTAGCACGCAGGAACGAAAACGTGCGGGCCATGACCAGTGACGGCAACACGCCTTTATCAGCGCATTCCAATTCAATGCCGTCGACAAAATCGTCCTGCAGGAACGGAGTGAACTCCCCTTGGTTAGAAAATTGGGTCAATGCCGTGAAGAAAGTGGCAGACTTGATCGATTTGTCGCCGCGCTGTTTCAACAAAGAAAGTGTCAGCGCCAATGTTGTGCCCGCTATACAATAGCCAACTGCATTCACCTTTGCCTGGCCCGTGATCGTTTTCACCACGTCCAAGGCTTTGATGTACCCTTCGTCAATATACTCGGCCATTCCAACATCCGCGTATTCCGCGTCCGGATTGATCCAGCTGACGACAAACATGGTATAGCCTTGATCAACGACCCATTTCACAAAGCTGTTTTGTTCTTTGAGGTCCAAAATATAAAACTTGTTGATCCACGGCGGGAACAAGACAATTGGAGTTTGATGCACTTTTTCTGTCGTGGGCGAATATTGGATCAGTTCCAACATGCGATTGCGGAAGATCACTTTGCCTTCTGTTGTCGCAACGTTCTCACCCAGCTTGAATGCTGTTTCATCTGCCAGACGCACGACAAGTTCGCCATTATTGGCTTCCAGATCGCTAATCAGGTTTTCCAAGCCTTGGATAAGACTTGCGCCTTCTGTTTCGACAGCCTTTTCCAATGCGTCTGGATTGGTGGCCAGAAAATTCGTCGGAGACATCATATCGACGATTTGCTGGCTGAAATATTTCAGACGGCGTTTTTCCATCGCGTCCAGATCGCTGACGTCTTCGACCGCTTGTTGTACCGCGTCGGCATTGATCAAATATTGCTGTTTAATAAAGTTGAAATAGGGGTGCGAATCCCACAGCGGGTTGGAAAACCGACGATCCTTTGGGCCGGGATCAGTGGGCGCTTGCAGTTTGCCCTGCGCCAAGGCGGATTGAGCTTCGACAAAATGTGTGACGGATTTGGACCAGAACTGTAGCTGATGTTCCAGAACCTTTCCCGGATCGCGCATTGCTTCGTTCCAATAAGCCGTCACAGCCTTTGAATACAGTTCCTGATTCGGACCATCTAAGGCTGAGTTATGTGTGCTGCGGTGCGACAAAACTTGCGTGAGCCGTTCAGATAACTGCTCAACTTTCTTTAAGTTTTCTGTCAAGTTGTCGAGGTTTGGCTGCACATTGCTACTATCTTTTGTGTCTCGTGTTGTCATGCGTGCATTCCACCCGTATCTTCGCAGTCGCAGAAAATGTGTGCGTCGAGAGACGCAGTTAACTATGTATACCTAATGTCGCCGTGTGCAGGGAGCAAAGCGACAAACCGTCCGAAGCAATTCGGTGGCCTGCAAAGAAGGAGTGCGACAATGCGTTACATGATGAACTACGATCTCATGGATACGATACGAAACACCAACCAATGGATGGGCGCATCCGCCGCCGCAATCGGGTCATACCCGGCTTTTGCGCTGTGGCCGAACCCGACATTGTCTTGGATGCGGGCATGGGGCGAAGTCACAGAGCGTACATTTCAGCGAATGGTTGTGAAACCCGATTGGGGCATTCCATCGTTCACGTGCGAAGACGGAAAAGATCACGTCGTGAATGTTGAAACTGTCGTTGCTGGTGCTTTTGGCGACCTCATTCATTTCAATGTCTCTGGCCGCAAGAAAAAGGCTCGCAAGGTTTTGTTGGTTGCCCCGATGTCTGGCCACTATGCAACGCTGTTGCGCTCGACGGTTATGTCACTTTTGCCAGATACGGAACTTTATGTGACCGACTGGCACAACGCCCGCGACATTCCAGTGTCTGCTGGGAACTTTGATATCGAAGATTACACGCTTTATCTGGTTGATTACATGCGCCACTTGGGCCCAGACACGCATGTTATCGCAGTGTGTCAGCCCGCACCTTTGACCTTGGCCGCAACGGCCTACCTTGCTGAAGAAGACCCGAAAGCTCAGCCTTTGTCCCTAACTTTGATTGGTGGGCCGATTGATCCGGATGCTGCGGCGACGGATGTGACTGATTTTGGCCGACGTGTTACCATGGGCCAATTGGAAGAACTGATGATCCAGCGCGTAGGGTTCAAATATCCCGGTGTTGGGCGCCGTGTTTATCCCGGCCTGTTACAGCTTGCGTCGTTTGTTTCTATGAACGGTGAAAAACACGGGACCGCGTTTGCCGATCAAATCGCACGAGTTGCCCGTGGCGAAGGATCAGATCACGACAAACACAACAAGTTCTATGACGAATATCTGGCCGTCATGGATATGACTGCGGAATTCTATTTGTCGACGGTCGAACGCATTTTCAAAGGGCGTGAAATCGCGCGCAATGAATTTACAGTGCATGGCAAACCCGTTGATCTTGGCAAGATCACCACCGTCGCCGTTAAAACGGTGGAAGGGGCGAATGACGATATTTCAGCGCCCGGCCAATGCATTGCTGCGCTTGACCTGTGCACTGGCTTGTCTGACGACAAAAAAGCCAGCCATGTCGAACCAGAGGCTGGGCATTACGGTATCTTTGCCGGGAAAAGCTGGCGCAATAATATTCGCCCGCTTGTATTGGAATTCATTGATGCGAATTCTGGTATCAAGCAACCCGTCGCCAATCGGAATTCGGCGGCCTAATCAACGTCGAGACAAACGTTTTCCGGGCGTGCACCGCCCGGATTATCGCAATGTCAGGGGCTGTTTCATCCATTCGCGCAACAGCTCTGTCGTTTCTTGCGGCTGTTCAAGCGTTGGTAAATGGCCAGAATCCTTAAGCACACGCAGCCGTGCATATGGGATAAGTTCGGCCATGAATTCGTGCCGCTTCACTGGTGTGACGGCATCGTGCACACCGCATATGACGGTTGTTGGCACGCGGCACTGCCGCAATGTCGCCTGTTGATCGCGTCTGCGTTGCAACGCACGAGACTGACGGACATAGACATCCGGGCCCAACACATCCGCCATATCCAAAACCATGTTCAGAATTTCGTTGCGGAATGGTCCAGGTGCGAGGTGATCTGGCTTTAGTTCCTCTTCCATGACCTGACGCAACCGCCCTGCTTTGGCTTTGACAATCTGAGGTTCGCGCGCCGCCGCAATCTGGGGTGTTTCCGCCAGCGGGCTTGTGTGCATCAATGCAATCCGCGCAACGCGATCCGGCGCGCGCCGCAAGATTTCCATCGCGACAACGCCGCCCATGCTAAGCCCAGCCAACGCAAATCGTTTAGGAAGACAATCCAGCAACCCACTGGCAATTTCTTCTACGCGTTCACCCAAGGTAACGGGCGCGACCATTACCGGCATTTCTGACGATAATTCAGCGATTTGTGGCCCGAACAGACGTGCATCGCACATCATGCCGGGAAGGAATACAACGGGTTCAGCCATCTTAGGCCTTCGCCCTGACGTGCTTGTTTTTCATTGGTTCGCCTGCCTGCTCTCGCCCAATTTTCAAAGATATGACGTGTCAAACCGTCTGCGGCAACAGGATTTTCATTCTTTCACTTCGTCCCAAAACAAAGACAAATGCCGATTTACGATTTCCCGATAACGATCCGTTTCCTTCAAAGCACGCAGCCCAGCATTAAACCGATACAAGTGCGACGTACCGCGCCAATGCGTCTTTGAAATTACGACATGCAGCCCTTGGATGGACAATGGGCGATCAATCGGAACAATGGTGCCTTGCAGATCCATCGCATGTAACTTCTGCGCTCCCAAAAACTCGTTTACAGCGACCGCGTCCACGTCGCCCCCTGCCAACAATTCAAAGCAGGCCTCCGCAGTTTCGGGTTGTATCAAAGTGATCTTTCCTTGCGACACCCATTCGCGCCCAATTCGGTCCAGATCATGTGTGAAATAACCATTTGGACGGCAAATCTTGTGGCCAACAAGGTCGCGATCTTGTTCAAATTGTATCGGGTCATCAGCCCGAACGAACAACAAAATTGCCAAATCAATCAATGCGTCTGAGAAATGAAAACGAACACATAGTTCCTGTTCTGGATTTTGTTCGCAATCCGGACGGACCCATGGAAACCCCATGTCAAAGTCCTTGGAATCGACCAAAGGAAACAGATGCCGAGACCAATCATCGTCCCATATTAAAGCATGGGAAACCGGCGATGGTGACTGCTCAAATGCTGCATTCACAACCTCGCTTAACATGCCTTGTCCCGGCCATTTTTTGTCTGTGAAAGGCGCGTTATTTGATCCTGTAAGCAGGCGAATTTCGGCAACTTCCCGCTTGGGTGGCGCAACGCTTGATCCTTGAGTGATGCGTTCAGGACACGGAATTTTCAATGTCGCACCAACCGTCAAGCCCGTGGATCGCCCGATCTGAAGGTTAGGATTGGCATCGATAAGCTGCGGCCAGTCAGACGCATCACCCAATTTCAGTTCCGCAATCGCTCTTAATGTATCACCTTGGGACACGATATGGGGCGCACTGCACGCCAACGCGCCAGTAACCGTGATCAACACGGCAAAAACGGTCGAGATTGTGATCCGCAACATACCAAATCCGCCTTTTCTTAGAATGCTGACCAAATGCGGGTCATGTGGCGATCAACGATGTTTTGGTATTCTCCGTTGTCTTTGACGGTTTGCAGCCCCGCATTCACCATTTCCAGCAATGCGTCCGCGTCTGGATGATCTTTGTGCACCAGCACATGCAAGCCTTCGATGGACAATGGGCGACTTTGCAAGACGTCGACACGCCCATCCAAATTTAGGGATCGGATCGCGGTGCGGCCAGTAAATTCATTGATCGCGACGGCGTCTACTTTGCCTTCGGTCAACAGCGCGAAACAATCGCTTACGGTGGCGGGTTGTTCCAATTTAACAAGCCCATCCGAAAGCCAGCGACGGTCTGCCCGATCCAAGTCGTGGGTGAAGTATCCCGCTGGTCGGCATAATGTGCGCCCATGCATATCTGCGTCAGTGGTAAATGGGATCGGGCGCGACGTATCCACAAACAACAAAATCAGCATCTCGAACATAGGGTCCGAAAAATGAAAGTTTTCGCATCTAAATGCCGACGGATCGCTGGCACAATCCGGTTTGTACCAAGGGAACGCCATATCCATCATCGTTGTGGTCATCAGCGGATCAAGATGTGACCCCCAATCCTGTATCCAATGTACACGATAAGATTTGGCCGCAACGCCAGTTCGCATGGCGCTGTGTACGACTTCTGTGATCAGCCCCTCGCCCGGCAAAGATTGGTCGGTAAAGGGCGCGTAATCACCCGCCGTTACAATGTTAATGTTCGCCTCAAACACGCTGTCCAGCGCGCGGCCCTGTGCCCGGGTCACAAGTTCGGATGGTTCGGATTGCGCAATCTCTACTGGCGTTCCATCCGTCAATCCTGCCGGATGCCCGCCAATGCAACTCAGATCAAGCCGCTGTCCAACATGAATTGAATCGGGATCTTCGCCTAGGGCATCCAGATTTCGTGTATAGATCAACGTCCATTTGCCAGCGTCCTTGTACAGACGGTCGGCAATCAAACTAAGCGACTCTCCGCGTTTGACAAAATACGCGCCGCCACATGTTTCTGCGAATATTGGTCCTGCAAAAAATGACCCTGCTAAAATGAAAAAAACCAGCGTTGCCGCCGAATAGAATCGTTTCATTCTCTCCCCCACGAAGTGTCGGCGGAATTTCCCTATCTGGTGGGTGGCCGTCAATCCAATTCCACATATTGTGGTGAGTTTTGAAGAGATTACCCGTCATGCGGGATTAAATCGTCGGGAAATTGATCCCACGAAAGGCTGGGAAGTCCGCATAGCGTTTTTGGCGTGCTTCAACGTCTTCTCCGGGCGGCTGACCGGCGCGCAACAACATCCCACGCGGCGCAACATAACTGGAAATCGTGCGGAGCGGATTTGGGCGCCAATCCAGATTAAAAGCGCAGAGTTTTGGAAAGAACCAAAGCCCGGAATATGGCAGGTGGTCATGAATCCACCACGCAAGGTCCCGCCAATCACGCCCCTGTTCGAATTGATCTGCGAACCAAGGTATTACAATAGAAGCACCAGCAATTGCCTTGTCCCCCCTGCCCCAATCCCAGATGTGGCATTCCAACGGATTATCGTTGCGGGCGCAATTCAGTTTGTTTTCGTTCCCATAAGCATTGAGCGTCGCAGACCGGTATCCGGATCGCACAGCAACACGCCCAAAGGTCTCTTCGAGGGGATCAAGAAGCTGAGTACAAAATGCTGTGCCGTTTTCGATCACAAGGTTCGGGTCGTCAGGCAGGTTTTGGATACCATGAAAATTGCTGATCTCGGAATAAAGAAAATCGCGCATATAGAAATACTTGGACAGGCGAACACGCCCGAATGTCTCAAGGCTCCACATGCTGCGAGGTGTTTGTCTCATTGCAGGGACCGGGCCCATTGCAAAATGTCTTTGGTGGTCGCGTCCGTTTGGCTTGGCGAAACGATTGCACCTGTGATGACATGCGCCAACGGATCATCTGTGGGATCAAGTTCGGGGATAATGACTTGAGTGTCGCCGCCCCAAGCCGCCGCGACTTTCGCCGTGATGTCAGACCGCACGACACGATCCTGATCAGAATACCAAAACAAGGCGGGCACCGATGTCTGGCTGTGATCCAATGCCACGACCTTTTTGATCAACGCCGCCATCGGCATCAACGCAACGCTTGGGTATTCGGTGGTCCAATAAACGCCGTGTGCTTTATTGCGCGGTTCAAAACTGCGCCGTTCCCCGGCTATTTTGGGCAACCACCAACGTGCTGCGGGCCATGTGATCAAAGACGCCGCCGGGGTATTGATCCCAAAATTCGGCGCTACGAACACAACGCCTGCCACGTCTTGCATCATGGCAGTGTCCTGTGCCGCGGCGGTCACAAGCGTACCACCTGTTGAGGTCGAGATGACCAAAACCCGGCGTCCCGCAACCCGTGCGGCATTCAACCCTTCGGCAACATCTGTCATCCAAGCGCGCACTGATCCTTCTGCCAATGCGTCATCAGACCGCCCGTGACCGCGCAATCGTGTGTAAATCAGGTTAGCGCCAAGCGCGTCGGCAACCTGATCCGGTACAGGGCGAATTTCTTCGGAAGACGCGGAAAACCCGTGTACATACAAAACAGCCCAATCGGTTTCTGCATTGGGCTGGTCGGCCCAAACCACGCGCTTTTCAACGCCGGGTTTGATATCGTCAAATTCCGCCTCGCGCGCAGCAAAATAGGCATCCAGATTGCCCGAAATTCCACTAGTATCAACGGACGGCGTCAGGGTCGCGTCTTCGTACGGGCCAAAGACCCACATCAGCCCGATCAAACCGGCCAAAACAATCGCAATATGTCTGACACGTCGCATGACAGCCCCCTTTTACAGTGGCGCGATGTCACGCCATCCTTCCGTCAAAGTCCAGTCCGGGATCGATGCTGTCAAAACATTCCCGCCCCCAGCACCCGGTTGGTCAAAGGTTCGGGAAATCGGTTCATCCAGCAACCAACACAGAAACAACGCCCCCACCCCACCATGTGCGACGACTGCGATGTCACCATCCGGTGTGATTTCGGTGGTAACTTTCAGTGCCGCAACGACACGCGCTTGCGCATCAATCGCACGTTCCCATCCGCGAATGCTTTGTGTTGGGTGTGCAAAGAACTGGTCGGCGACCTTTTCAAATTCATCCTTTGGCAGATACCCTGTCGCGCTTCGGTCGTTTTCATGTAGTGCGTCCAATATGTGATGAGGCACTGACAATGCGTTTGCTGTAATGATTGCCCCATCGATGGCCTTTTGTTCCGCACTGGACACAACACAGGCGACATTCTTCAAATCCGGATCATCAGTAAAGGCCATGTGACGCGCACGTCCGCGATCGGACAACCCCCATGCCGTCACTTCTACATTCGGATCGATCATGACTTCGGCATGGGTGATAAAGAACAGCTTGCGGTTAGACACGCGATACATCTTCGACCGCGGCTTCGATCAGGCCAAGGCATGTGTCATCAGAAAACCGGTGATCGGCATCTTTGACCAATGTCAGGCGCATATCCGGGCACGTCGCGTGATCGACAAGCCGCAAGGCGGTTTCGGTACTGACGGCTGTATCTGACGTTCCTTGCAAACAACGCACGGGAAACGGCAAATCCAATGGGCTGCGCAACACGAGGTTTTCGCGACCGTCTTCAATCAAGCGTTTTGTGATGATGTAAGGTTCCATGTAATCGGACGGCATTGCCACCTGACCATTCTCAGCCAATTCGGCCTTCTGAGCGTCTGTGAAACTCGCCCAATATCCATCTTCGGTAAAATCAGGTGCTGCAGCAATTGTCACAAGGCTCTGAACACGCTGGGGATTTGCGCGCGCATATAACAACGACTGCCATCCCCCCATTGAGGACCCGACGACCACCAATGGTCCTGTCGTCAATGCCGAAAGAGCCGCGTTGCTGTCTTCGGCCCAATCACCGATACAGCCTTCTTCAAAGGTGCCAGAGCTTTGACCATGCCCGGAATAGTCAAAGCGCAAGAACGCCTGACCACGGGCCTTGGCCCAATTTTCAAGATGGATCGCCTTGGTTCCATCCATGTCGGATTTCAAGCCGCCCATGAACACAACACAGGGGCCTGCCCCGTCGGTTTTATGATACGCGATGCGCCGCCCTTGCGGGGTTTCCAACATCTTGTTCGCCACATTGATCTCCATATTTCTTACGGAGATAAAACAGGCAAACGCCAGCAGCTACAAACGTTTTATCGCGCTACGCAGGTCGCAATCAGCCACCCACATAGGTGCCTTTGCTTGGGCGATAGAAGTTCTTTTGATTGTGCAGCCGCCCCAAAAGCTCGTGAATTTCACGCGCCTCAACATCCGCATCATCACATGCCGTTTTTTGCGACAAGGTCATCTTGGATGCACGCAATGCGTCTTCGATCCGGTCGATGTCGTCGATGCTTAATTCAAATGTCTTATTGTATTTCGCCATGGTCACGTTCCATCGTTGAAGTTTCCTATAGTGAACGCCCCTGTACTAATGGAATCCTCTAGATTCGCCAGCCTTTTCTTGACGCTTTTTCGCACCAAAATGTCGCATTTGGCGGCCACAGCCTCGTGCATACTACACGTGCCCAGACTTCGCCGGCTGGCTTCACTGTGACTGACCTGCAAACATTTTAAATGGTCCGAGCGCAAACTTGACAGCGATACCCACACAAGTCAGAAGCCCAACTGAACATATTACCCGCAATCGGGCGTTCCGTGGGCGCCAAACTGACGAGGACTGCCAAAATGGCCCAGATCTCTCTTACTTTTCCTGATGGCAATGCGCGTGAATACGAAGCAGGTATTACACCCGCTGCAGTTGCCGAAAGCATTTCCAAATCGCTGTCAAAAAAGGCCGTCAGTGCGACGGTAGACGGCGCACATTGGGACCTTCAATGGCCAATCGATGCGGACGCATCCATCGCCATTCACACAATGCAAGACGAAGAACAGGCCAACGAGCTGGTGCGCCACGATCTGGCGCATGTCATGGCGCGCGCTGTTCAAGAATTGTGGCCCGACACCAAAGTGACCATTGGACCAGTGATCAAAGACGGGTGGTATTACGACTTTGATCGCGATGAAGCGTTCACACCCGAAGACTTGGGCACCATCGAAAAGAAGATGAAGGAAATCATCAATCGGCGTGACCCTGTGCGCACCGAAGTGTGGGATCGCGACCGGGCCGTTCAGCATTACACAGACAACGGCGAACCCTACAAAGTCGAACTGATCGACGGGATTCCGGGCAACGAACCGTTGCGGATGTATTGGCATGGTGACTGGCAGGATTTGTGCCGCGGACCTCACTTGCAGCACACTGGGCAATTGCCCGCAGATGGTTTCAAACTGATGTCCATTGCCGGGGCGTATTGGCGCGGCGACAGCAAACGCGCGATGCTGCAACGTATCTATGGCGTGGCCTTCCGTAACAAAGAAGAGTTGCGCAAGCATTTGAATATGCTGGAAGAAGCTGCAAAGCGCGACCACCGAAAGCTGGGTCGTGAGATGGACTTGTTCCATATGCAGGAAGAAGCACCAGGGCAGATATTCTGGCATCCAAACGGGTGGACCATTTACACCATTTTGCAAGACTACGTACGGCGCAAACAACGGGCTGGCGGGTACCAAGAGGTGAACACTCCGCAGGTTGTTGACCGCAAATTGTGGGAAGCCTCCGGGCACTGGGACAAATACCAAGAACACATGTTCATCGTCGAGGTGGAAGAAGAACATGCCAAGGAAAAAGCAATCAACGCGCTAAAGCCGATGAATTGCCCCTGCCACGTTCAGGTGTTCAATCAGGGTCTGAAATCCTATCGTGATCTGCCATTGCGCATGGCGGAATTTGGATCGTGCAGCCGTTATGAACCGTCTGGAGCGCTGCATGGTATCATGCGGGTTCGCGGATTTACGCAGGATGACGGCCACATCTTTTGCACCGAAGACCAGATCCAAGACGAATGCGCGAGCTTCATCAACTTTCTGGCCGACGTCTATGCGGACCTTGGGTTCAAGGATTTTGAGATCAAGTTTGCGACACGCCCCGAAAAGCGTGTTGGCAGCGACGAAAGCTGGGATCACGTTGAAAACGCATTAGAAGACGCGATCAAAGCGACAGGTCGGACATTTACTTTGGAACCGGGGGACGGTGCGTTTTACGGACCAAAACTGGACTTCTATCTGACGGATGCGATTGGCCGGGTTTGGCAATGTGGCACCTTCCAAGTTGATCCGAATTTGCCGGACCGTTTGGGTGCCAACTATATTGCGGCAGACGGGTCGAAACTGCGCCCGTTTATGTTGCACCGTGCCTGTTTGGGGTCATTTGAACGCTTTATCGGCATTCTGATCGAAGAACATGCCGGGAAACTGCCGTTCTGGATTGCACCGCGTCAGGTCGTCGTCGCGACCATTACGTCGGATGCGGACGATTACGCTCAAGAGGTGGTCGAAGCCTTGCGCGCCAAAGGCGTTCGGGCCGAGATCGATATTCGCAACGAAAAGATCAACTATAAGGTCCGCGAACATTCGGTTGGAAAAGTGCCCGTCATCCTTGCCGTTGGGAACCGCGAGATCGAAGAACGCACGGTTTCCGTGCGCCGGTTGGGCCAAAAGCAAACCGCGATGGCCACGTTGGACGACATCCTCGCATCCCTGTCCGAAGACGCAAAAGCGCCCGACCAAAGAGGTTGAGCGTGTCATAGAAACCGCGACATTTGTATTTGAACAAAGGGCAGTCATTGATTTGGCTGCCCTTTTTCTATCTGTGGGGTCATCTAACAATTGTTAACGACCTTGTGAGCCATCCAATCTGTGAATGGATTTTTGTGCGTAATTGGCTAAGATAATCGTTAATTCTGTCCAAGCCCTGCGCAATCGGGAAAACAAACATGTCATCCACTTTGAAAACCGTCGCCATTGCATCCGCCGTGTCTTCAGTGTTGGCCAACCACCCCACCCAAGTCCAAGCAGCCGTCAAAGAGAAATGTTATGGCATTTCACTGGCTGCACAAAATGATTGTGCGGCAGGCCCTGGGACGACATGTGCGGGCACGTCGACTGTGAATTATCAGGGGAACGCCTGGACTTTGGTCGATGTCGGAAGTTGCGAAACAATTGATTTGCCCAACATGGCAGACGGAACTAAACGCAAGGGATCGCTGGTCGCACTTAGACGCGATTTGCCGGCCTAACGATGCGTGTTGAGCCGACCAATGCTTGATACGTCTGCACATAAAAACACACTTCCGATTGCTGCGGGTGTTGGTTTTAAGCCGGTTCACTTTACAGGAATTTGCCAAGTCCCCGGCCCCGTAGGGTGGATCGAAGTTCACGCCGAAACCTATATGGGGGATGGCGGTCGACCGCATGCACAGCTGCGAACCTTAGCCGAACAATTTGCTGTTTCCGTTCACGGTGTCGGCCTTTCCATTGGGGGCGATGATCCTCTTGATCCACAGCATTTGTCGCGTTTGCGCCGTTTGATCGACTGGATTAAACCCGCATCCTTTTCTGAACACTTGGCGTGGTCGACGCATGACGGTGCCTACATGAGCGATTTGCTTCCCCTTCCTTATACGCTGCAGACACTGGACCGTGTCGCGACACATATCGATCAGGTTCAAGACCAGCTTGGATGCCAGATGCTGCTTGAAAACCCGTCGAGTTATTTGACGTTTCAGGACAGCACGATGTCGGAACCCGACTTCATTGGCCAGTTGGTCGATAAAACGGGGTGCGGACTTTTGTTGGACGTCAACAATGTGTTCGTTTCAGCGACAAATCTTGGCTATGATCCTCAATCTTATATTGATGCCTTCCCAGTGGATGCCGTCCGTGAAATTCATGTTGGCGGTCACAGCGAAGACACTGATTCACATGGTGACCAGTTGTTGATCGACACCCACGGGTGTGTGGCCGATGAACAGGTTTGGGATCTGTTGCAGTATACGTTGTCTAAAACCGGCCCTCAGCCGGTGCTTGTGGAATGGGACAGCGATGTTCCCGATTGGAAAACGCTGCGCGCGGAAGCTGAACGTGCAGCGCATGCGCTGAGTTTGGTTTAAGGAATGTCCGTCACGCAAACCACATTCCGCAACGCTGTTTTCACGGCGAATGATCCGATGCCAAATGGCCTTGTTGATGGACAAGGCAGACCCGCGGACAATCGGTTTTCCGTCTATCGAAACAACGTGACATTTGCGCTGCTTGATGCGTTACATAAAAGCTTTCCCATCCTACACAAACTGGTGGGGACTGACAGTTTCACGTCCATGGCACGCGCTTTCATTCAAGCCCACCCGCCAACTGATCCCCGCATGATGTATTACGGTCAGGCGATGCCAGATTTTCTGGCGACATTCGCGCCTCTGATGCATGTCGGATATCTGCCCGACGTCGCCCATTTGGAATGCGCATTGCGTGCCAGTTATCATGCCGCAGATGCCAAACCGATGGCCGCGACATTGCTAAGTAATCTACGCGAAACTCAAAGCTTGGTATTCGCGCCGTCCTTAAAATTGGTGCAGTCGACTTGGCCTTTGTGGGACATTTGGCATTACAACACGGTCGTTGATGCCGCCAAACCCCGCGAAATTCATCAAGACGTCTTGGTCACCCGACAGATATTTGACCCCACTCCACATGCGGTATCGATCGGTGGGGGTGTTTGGATGGCACATCTTATGTCAGGGGCCCCTTTGGGTCTTGCTCTTGACGCCGCCTACGACGTCGAGCCAGAATTCGAAATGACATGCTTGCTGATGTTGTTGGTACAAGAAAACGCGCTAATCGAAATTTTATAGTCTCCTACACGAACTGAAAGGCCTCGTTCATGAACGCGCTCAGTCGAATTCATAAAAATGTGTTTGATACGGTGTCGCGTGCGGACTGGGTCTTGCCCACAATGGCGCGGTTCCTGTTTGGGGCTGTCTTGGCTTCGTATTTCTGGGTGTCGGCCCTAACCAAGGTCGAAGATGGTCTAAGTGGCCTTTGGACGCTGAAATTCGGCGCATATGCACAGATCTTTCCAAAAGTAATGGAAACAGTAAGCTTTGACATTTCCGCGCTTTCAGCTTGGCAGCATGGTGTTGTTTATCTAGCCACCTATGCCGAATTTATTTTGCCTGCATTCATCATAATGGGTTTTCTGACACGCGTGTCTGCCATCGGAATGATTGTGTTTATCATTGTCATGTCCCTGACCGACTTGTTCGGACATGCAACTTTGTCAGATCCCAAAGTGTTCGGCGCGTGGTTCGACAAAGCGCCTGACAGCCTTATTCTGGATCAACGCGCTTTGTGGGTGTTTTTATTGTTGGTATTAATAGTCAAAGGGGCTGGCCCAATATCGCTGGACAATGCCTTGGCCCCACGCAAAAATCCGCATTCGGATTGATCAACTAGGTCAGCGCGTCTTGTGTCGCTTTTGTCCACCCCAGATGCAATTCCCCATCTGCTTCGATCAAAGGGCGTTTCATCAACGCTGGATAAGATGTCAGCAATTGCATTGGATCGCCAGCCCGTGTCGCATCATCCAAACCGCGCCAAGTAGTCGAGCGGGTATTGACCACGGCATCCCCAAATTTATCTAATGCTGCTCTTATTACATTCGCAGGCACCCCATCGCTGCGCACATCAACCAACGTTGCCTGTGGCAAAGCCTTCATCGCCTTCCGACAGGTATCGCAGTTCTTCAAACCGTATAAATTCATAGATTCCCCTCACATTTGCGCGAAGATGCCAGTCCTCGTGAGGAAAATCATCATTATTTCTTGATTTTTTCCTCCGTTGGTCAATCTCATAGGATGTGTCGGTTGTTTTACAAAAGATCGGTTTACCAATCGACGCGTTGGAAGGCTTTGGCAATTGTCGGGGTAAGACGAAAAGACGAAAAGGAGGCACGGGTATGCCGCTTGGCACCGTGAAGTGGTTCAACACCACAAAAGGTTATGGATTTATTGCTCCGGATGAAGGCGGAAAAGATGTGTTTGTGCACATCTCGGCCGTTGAGGGTGCGGGAATGACTGGTTTAACCGACGATCAAAAAGTGGAATTCGAATTGATCGAAGGTCGCGATGGTCGCGTGATGGCCGGAGAAATAAAAGCAGTATCCTAATCAAACCTGCGCAGCTTTTTTGGCGCAGGCACCGAATAAATAACGCCTAAACCGGCGCTCGACTGATGTCCAAAGTGCCGCCAAAGGTCGTTAAAAACGAGCACGTCGCTTAAGACGCGTTTTCGTCACCTGTAGTAGTGTGCCAATGTTCACCCATTGCAATAATACAGGACCGCCCACTGGAATAGCGAACAACAATGGCCCAATCGCCACGCTTGTCCGTCCACACTTCTAATATCTGATCTTCATTGCGCAGACCTTGCGCTGTGCGTTCCGAGCCCAGAAAACCTTCCAGCCTCGTCACCATTTCATTTGTTGGCGTACAACTCACTTCACCAATTGTCGTCGCAGACGCTGGAAGTGGAACAAGAAATAATAAAAATAGAATCCATCGCATCCACACTGTGTAGCATTTTTATGTCCTTTCGTTCGCAGCGTTTTTTAGAAAACTCTGTTCACGAAAGGACACTTAATGCACAACTCAGGGTGCGACTGAGGCCTGAAATTCTCGCCATTCGCGGGAAGTCAGGCCAGAATTTTCTTGGGTGACCTCTTCACCGCGCAACATGCGTTGAACACAAACCACCATCTGAGACGACAATGTTACGGCCCCCAAACGATAATCCTCAAAGGCACGATACGCGAATGGAACCCAATCAGCGACGATCTTGCACATCGCATCGGCGTATACGCGGATTTCATATTGTGCATGTGCATCTGCCCGCAACCGCAGAAAATGGAACAGGTTGTGTAGATCGACCTTCCAGTACCATTGCGTGTAAATGTTCGAAGGCAAATTCATCCGTGCCAATTCACGCGCCAGACCATTCTGCCCCTCATCGCCCATCATCTGTTGATAATTGTCATAACAACGCGTGCTGTCCGATTTGAGTATCTCGAGCACCCGCGCGGCCTCTTCCCCTTCAAGAACATCACCACGCCCTTGATTGTTTATCACGGATTGCGCGTTCAAATTCTCAGGTGCTGGAATGTAAAATTCGCGATCCAGAATAGAATAACGTGCAGAATACTCGTTTACATTTGCCGTCCGGTGCCGGATCCATTGCCGCGCCACGAAAACTGGCAATTTCACATGCAGCTTCACTTCGCACATTTCAAATGGCGTTGAATGCCAATGGCGCATCAAATAACGGATCAAGCCTTCGTCATTGGACACCGATTTGGTTCCCGAGCCATAGCTGACGCGTGCAGCCTGACATATGGCGGCATCATCCCCCATGTAATCGATGACGCGCACAAAGCCATGGTCCAAGACCTGATGGGCCGAATACAAATGCGTTTCCATCCCCGGAGCGACCGCGCGCAAGGTCTTTTGTGGCGCATTTCTCTGCGCATCTATTTCGGCTTGTTGTTCAGGTGAGACAGACATTTAAGGCTCCGAGTGTACAGAATCTGTAGACCTTCACCCTATATTGTGGAACGCGGCAATGGAACCGCAACATGAAGGTCACACATTCGACACGCCTCGCTATATGCGGGTTACGATTTTGTTGACTTTTCAGTAATTTCACCCGAGTTTCTCATCAAAAAGCCAATGAGCAGTCAAAAAAACAAGGCGTGGCAGGCATGAAACGAATTACAATAACAGCAACGGCTGTTCTGTTGGCGCTTGGCGCTTGCGGAGACGGCAATCCATTTTTCGCTCCGGAAACAACTCCGGTGGTGACGGCTCCAGCAACAACGACCAGCAACATTCCAACAGATGTTGCAGGGAGCGTGGCAAACGTCAGCTTCGACCCGACGGCCAACACCCTTTCTATTACGGGTTTGTTGCGTGACGGTAACGTCGTCACACAGACATATACTAGGAATGCAGGACTTGATGCAGCCGCAGGTTCGGGTGTCTATCAAGCGTACACGTTCCAAGATGATCCACTGGACGAACACACAACTGTATATGTTCGCCGACTTGGCGACGTAGAAGGTTCAGTGGCTGTAACTGGTGGTCAATTCCGGTTCTTTAGCGGCGGCGTTGCATATAAACGCGACGGTGAATTTGATCCGATCGTTCCGGATGACGCAACTGACCGTGGTCTTGTCACATATGCTGGCGAATATATCGGCCTAAGCGATATCGACGGTCCAAATACAGACCTTCTTCCGGTTCCGGGCGGCGTTTCACCATCTGTTACGCCTAGCCAGGCGGCACCCGTCACTGGGGATGTCTTTATCAACGTTGAATTCGGAACCAATAATGTGGCCGGAGTAGTTTACGATCGTCAAATCAATGTAAACGGATTGGGTAACGTAACGCTTCCTGATTTGATCCTTGTTCCAACAGATCTTTCAACCGACGGCTCTTTCGCCGGCTCAGTCGAAGCCGAAGATCAGCGCCCGGTTGGTGATTATGGCGGTGTCATTGGTGGTCCCCAATCGGATGTCGTATCTGGTGGTCTTTACGCTTTGGAACATTTCGGTTCGAGTACCGGAACGGCTCTTGATTCCGTCACCGATGAAGAAGAATACGGGATATTTGTTCTTGGCCGCTGCGGCAGCGCATTGGAAGATGCCTCTGCTGCCACGGAATGTTCGTCGGTCGATCCAGAATAATTTGAACACCAGTGCGGTTTAAAAACCTCATCTTTTCAACTGTATTCAGCCTCGGCGCTTTAAGCGTCGGGGCTGAACCCACTGCGACACTTACCCTGACAGAAGCACGCCAAATTGCGCAATCTGCATTGCTAAGCGGCAATCCACGCCTCACCCAGCAATTGGCAAACGGTCTGCTGGCGGCGAACCCAGAAGATGCCCATGCCCTTTTGTTGTTAAGTGCGGCAGAGGCCGAATTAAAGAACCCAACCGCAGCCCGAAACGCTGCGGCCAAGGCATATCGGTCGGGCGACTCGAAAACACAGAAATTGCAGGCCGCACAAATGGCCGCTCAATTTGCTTTGATCGAAGAGCGCCCTACCCTATCCCAGATTTGGTTACGGCGCGCTTCGATGCAGACGCAAACCGACGAGCAATCAGAAATTATTTCACGAGCCTATGGACGTGTCAGATCTGTCAACCCTTGGTCTGTAAATCTGGCATTTTCCGTGCGCCCCTCTGACAATGTGAACAATGGGGCCGACAAAGCCATTCAGGTCATCGAAGGGGAACGGCTAATCGGGTTCCTGTCACGTGATGCCCAAGCTTTGTCCGGCACAATCATCAGCGGCGATGTTCAAACATCCTATCGCTTACATGCAACGGAACGGTCCCGCACGACGTTGGGTGGGCGGCTGTATGTTCAACGCGTATTGCTTTCTGACGATGCAGAACGGCTCGAGAACGATGATTTTGACGCGACTTACGGTGAAATTTCGCTGGGCCATATGTTCGCCTTGGGCGACCGCGCCGGAGACCACGCCCGGTTCCGTCTAACGCGCGGGACGTATTGGTCGGCTGATGACACCAATTACCACCTCTTGCGCCTAGATGCAGATCGCGTTTGGGCTGTGACGCCAAATACAAGCTTCACATTGGGCGCGTCGGTTGCACAATACACACGCCCCGGTGACGATCTACAAGACAGCGAAAGTTACAGCCTGCGAGGACGTGTCTCGCATGGACTGGAAAATGGGGATCGTGTGGGTTTTGGTTTGACTTATCAACAATCCAATTCCGATGCCGTGAACCGGCGATCCGATCAAATCAGTGCGCGGCTCACTTATGGCTTTGCCAAAGCATGGGGCCCAGCCAAAGCAAGAGCATCCTTGCAAATCGCGGATGCCAAATATCCGGATTACGTACTTGGGTTTATCACAGTTCCGGGCGGCAGAAGTGATACCTCGGCCTATGCTGATTTGTCATTGTTCTTCGAAGATTACGATTACGCAGGATTTGCACCAACTGTCACGTTCCGCGCCGGCAAAACGTCCTCGAATGTTGGTCGATTTGATACGCGCGAGTTTTCAGTTAATTTCGGTTTCCAATCAAAATTCTAAGCAAGGTCTGGCATTGCCCGGCTCAAACGTTAGGTTTGGTCTCAAGATCACGTCTAATTGGAGCTGAAATACATGAGTTTAAAATACCTGCATACGATGGTCCGTGTAAAAGACCTCGAAGCTTCTATGAAATTTTACGAGCTGCTGGGCCTGAAGGAAACGCGTCGCCACGACAGTGAAGGTGGGCGGTTTTCTTTGGTGTTCATGGCCCCTCCCGGACAAGAAGACTGTCCGGTTGAATTGACCTATAACTGGGACGGTGACGATGAGTTGCCCACTGACGGTCGTCATTTTGGGCACCTTGCTTACAGTGTCGCGAATATTTACGAAACATGTCAGCATCTGTCGGACAATGGCATTACCATCAACCGCCCCCCGCGCGATGGACGCATGGCGTTTGTACGTAGCCCTGACAATATCTCGATCGAACTGCTTCAGGACGGCGATAGTTTGGCCGCAGCGGAACCTTGGGCCAGCATGGAAAACGTAGGGCATTGGTAATACGCACCGCCGCATTCCTTGCATTGCTTTTTGCATCTGCCAACGGGGCGATGGCCTGTCGCCTTGCGTTGCTGTTGGCAATTGATGTGTCTTCATCCGTTGATCAATATGAAGATTCTCTGCAACGGCAAGGACTTGCGGCGGCCCTACTTTCATCCGAGGTGCAAACGGCCTTTTTTGGTCTGGCTGATCCCGTTGCATTAGGTGCTTATGAATGGTCGGGACGCTACAACCAAAAAATTCTGTTGGATTGGAGTGTCATAGACAGCCCTGCTTCATTAGAATTGGCATCTGCATCGATCGCACAATCGCGACGCAGCCATAGTGAATTCCCGACGGCCATGGGGTTTGCCCTGGGCTTTGGCGCCGAAATGCTGCAACGAGCACCCAACTGCAAAAAACAAACGATTGATATGGCCGGAGATGGCGAGAACAATGAAGGGTTTGGCCCGCTTCTTGCCTATCAAGAGTTTCCGTTTGATGGGGTCGTTGTGAATGGTTTGGTTGTCAATGCGGCAGACTTTGAGGCCGAAGCAGAACTGATCACATTCTATCAAACCCAAGTATTGCGCGGACCGGGTGCCTTTTTGGAAGTCGCGCAAGGTTTTGAAGACTATGAACGCGCCATGCGACGTAAATTGGAACGCGAATTGTCCGTGCCTGTTTTCGGCGCTGTGATCGAGGCTGGCGATGTTCCCGGTTAAACGCAGCGTTTTTGTCGCGATTATTCTCAGTCTGTTTGCGTCCCACAGCCTGGCGGCGTGCCGGCAAGCGTTGGCGTTGGGTCTTGATGTGTCTGGATCCGTTGATGCCCGCGAATATCGGTTGCAGCTGAACGGTCTGGCTGCTGCGCTGGACGGCCCCGAAGTCAGGGGTGCGATTTTTAGCATGCCCGACGCCCCTATCGCATTGATGGTCTATGAATGGAGCGGGGTGAAAGACACCGCCGTCATACTAAAGTGGATGGACCTTAATGACGAAGATACGCTTGATCTTGCCGTCCAAACATTGCGCGACACTCAACGACGCGAAGCAACGCCTGGCACCGCATTGGGCATTTCAATGCAAAGCGGTGTCGCGTTTTTGGCGCAAAAACCAGATTGCTGGAAACACACGTTGGACATTTCGGGCGACGGAAAATCCAATTTGGGCCCGCGACCGCGCGACGTGCAACCAAGTCTTCCTGTTCAAGGCATAACTATAAACGCGCTTGTCATCGGTGCAGACGCCGCATCCATCGGCGATTTGCGTCAGACGCAAGTCGGTGAACTGGTCGCATATTTTCAGGCCAACGTCATTCAAGGGCCGGATGCTTTTGTAGAAGCCGCCCTTGGATACGACGATTATGCCGCTGCTATGGCCAGAAAACTGCTTCGGGAGATTGAGACAATAAATTTGTCTCAACTGACCCCGAAGACGAACAATTGGCTTCGATAGCTTTATCCGTTGCACCAAAGAACGTGCAGCAGTGGGACCACCGTCAATAAATATAGCGGATTTGGTCCGTCCAATAACGTTCGACGCGCTTAAGGGAATCTGAGATTTCCGTAATGCCGTCGGCTGTAATCACCTGTCGATCAATAAGGCCGTCTGCATGCCGCTCAAACAAGTCAGTGACAACTTTGCGGATTTCACGCCCGCGTTCCGTCAGACGCACGCGCACTGATCGACGGTCAATTTCGCACCGTTGATGATGCATGTACCCCATTTCGACCAGTTTTTTCAGGTTATAGCTCACGTTTGAGCCTTGATAATAACCGCGCGATTTCAATTCACCGGCCGTCACTTCGTTTTCGCCGATATTGAACAACAGCAGCGCCTGTACCGCGTTAATTTCAAGCACGCCTACACGCTCAAATTCATCTTTTATTACATCCAGAAGCAAACGGTGCAGCCGCTCAACCAGCGACAATGCTTCAAGGTACCCGGTCATAAAACCCTTCTCACCAACTGCGAGATTGGGATCTAGAATGCTCATTACAAACTCTCCAACAAAACTGCTCGAGAGTAATGTCCGACAAATTCCCCAAAAATCGGTTAAGTGCTGAAAATGAAGTGAAAAAGCGTCAAGATCAGCGCGAAAATGCCTCTGAGATTTGGATCATAAGGCCCTTAAAACGCTCTGGCGCAGGGTCTTGGTTTGTCACCCAAGCATACAGATCATGATCGTTTTCGGACAACAAATCCTCATATAAATCAAGATCATCTGTGGATAAGTCTGCCAACTTCTTTTCCGAAAAATTGGCGAGAATAAGATCCATTTCCTTGATCCCTCGACGGATTGATCGCATGTGTAGTCGCCGCAAGCGATTTTCTGGTGTCTCAACCATCTGTACGGGACGCCATAGCTTGACGCAGACGTTTTTCCAGTCGCGCGACCTGTTCCGCTCGTGATTGCAGGTCAGTGCGCAGATCACGTAATTCGCCAATGAGACTCAACAGCGACGTGTCTTCCAGCTCGGCCTCAGTTGGTTGGACCATTCCGTCGCCCTGACCATTAATCAGCCACGTGACCGAAACATTCAGCAACCCCGCGAGCATGGACAACCGATTGGCACGCGGTTCGTTCAAATCGTCTTCCCATGACCGCAACGTTGCCGTGCGCACACCAAGACGCTTGGCCAATTCCTTTTGAGTCATGCGGGAAGCGTCGCGCGCGCCTGCTAGACGGTCACCAAAGGTTGCCATATCCGGGCCATACCAGTCTGTTCCGTCTTCCATTCTTGTGCTCCATTTGCTTGAAGGCCACCACATGGCAGCCTATGAGGGCTGTATCCTCTTGAATAAGGCTACAAAAGCATCATGTCATTTTTGTCCACGACACTCGACCGTGTCAAACCGTCGCCCACTATCGCTGTAACCAACCTTGCCGCAGAATTAAAGGCGCAGGGACGCGATGTTATTGGTCTTGGTGCCGGCGAACCCGATTTTGACACTCCACAGCACATAAAAGAGGCTGGCGTTGCCGCCATTGCGTCCGGACGAACGAAATACACAGCTGTCGACGGAATTCCCGAGTTGAAGAAGGCGATCATTGAGAAATTCCGCCTCGACAATGAACTTGAATACAGCCCCAGCCAAATTACAGTTGGCACGGGCGGCAAGCAGGTTTTGTACAACGCGATGATGGCCACCCTGAATGATGGCGACGAGGTTGTTATTCCGGCCCCTTATTGGGTCAGCTATCCTGATATGGTTTTACTGGCCGGTGGCACCCCTGTTGTTGTCCCCTGCGGAATCGAAACCTCGTTTAAGATGACGCCAAGCCAGCTTGAAGCAGCCATCACTCCAAAAACAAAATGGTTGATCTTCAATTCGCCATCCAACCCGACGGGCGCGGGATATAGCCGTGAAGAGTTGAAAGACCTGACCGACGTTTTGATGCGTCACCCCCATGTCTGGGTTTTGACGGACGATATGTACGAACATCTGGCCTATGATGATTTTCAATTCTGCACGCCAGCGCAGATCGAACCTGACCTTTATCCGCGCACCCTAACAGTCAACGGCGTATCCAAAGCTTACGCAATGACGGGATGGCGCATTGGGTATGCTGCCGGGCCGGAACATCTTATTGCAGCGATGCGGAAAATTCAGTCGCAATCGACGTCAAACCCATGCTCAATCTCGCAGTGGGCTGCCGTTGAGGCACTACAAGGCCCGCACGATTTCATTCAATCCAACAACGAGGTTTTCGTTCGTCGGCGCGACCTCGTCGTCGCTATGTTGAACGAAATCGACGGCGTGACATGCCCGACACCGGAAGGGGCGTTTTATGTTTACCCATCCATTTCTGGGCTGATCGGAAAAACGACCCCAAAGGGCGTTCTGATTGAAAACGATGAAATATTTTCCAAGGCTTTGCTAGAAGACGTTGGTGTCGCGGTCGTTTTTGGTGCTGCCTTCGGGGTATCGCCAAACTTTCGCGTCAGTTACGCTACCTCCGATGATACTTTGAAAGACGCGTGCGCACGCATTCAATCGTTTTGTGCAAGTCTGAAATAACGAGGGGTGGATCATGGCTGGTGAATTACCAGAATACTATTTCCGGGTCCGTGAAAACGGTGCTGCTGTTTTTCGAATCGACACAGAAAATCGGCAGCGTCGGATCGAAATGGATCACATTGCGACAATCAATATCCGAAATGGCGACATAAAACCCCACGGAGATCGAAACCTAAGCGATACGGATATGGATCATATCCGCACATGGATGAACAATCGTTCTCAGACGTTGGCACGTCGCGACATCGATGACATTCACCGGGCTGTTGATTATCTGAACTTAACGACTCAATGGGCGCAAAGTCGCGCGTCAGAAGAACAGTTAGAAGACGTAACAGACGCGCTTTTGTTGGCAATGCATGACTTGCGGACAACTCTTGTTCGCAAGAAAGCGGACAGATTACAAAAAGAGTGAACGGCTCTGGTTCGTTCGCCAATCAACCAGAAAACTAAGTGACATCGCTCTTTTGCCAGTGTTCAATCGGCGGATAACACCTCAAAATACGCCGTCTAACCGCAAGTTGTCGCGATATCCCGCCTATAAACACACACGATGTTGGAGAAGTCACAAGATCGACATACAAAATCCCAGCGACGAAATGCGGGGATATCATGGCGTCACCAACAAAACACAAACACCCATTGCTATTGCTTGGGCCGAAGGTGGTTGCGCCGCGTAAGGCAGCACATCAAATGGCACGGCTTCACGCCTTAATCGCGGAAGCGATGACAGCGGAGGGCATTGACGGGACCACAACGTTCAGTGCTTCGGAAACGACGATGCTATCTGCATATATCAGCGATAAACAAGACGTTTACGCCCATTACTTAAAGAACGAACGACTTGAACCCATGCGCACAGAAGATGCGTCATTGCGTTTGGGAACTCAGCGCCATGCATCTGCGTTTACATCTCCCCCTGAGTCAGATCAGAACACCCCAGCGCCCACAGCAGATTGGCCAAAAGCCGCATCAACTTTGGATTCATTTGTGTTTGCACCTGTGGAAAAAAATGTCGCCGCGAACCGGTCCATGCCTTTGCAACCATATCCTTTGCAAAACTCCTCTGTGCAAAAGGCCTGATCAGGACAATGGTCTGAAGCCGCCGCGACTTTGATCCGAGAAGGCGAAACTTCTGATGACTGCGACACGCAGTTATAGACGTTCAGATCTATTGCTCGGAATCTCACCCTTACGCGCATCGAATACGGATATTGCCGAGAACGGCGCATTGCCAGCCCTTATCGATCCGTAAGAATTTCCAGATTTACCACTGAGAAAAACTCCCGAATTCATGATCTAAGCCTGACGGGAAGCTAGGTCTATAGTCCTACTTTCCACGGCCTGTCATTTGATGTCATCGCGAACGAAGGCAATCACAGCCCTGTAACCTTAGGAAATCAAATTCAGATTGGCATTGCGCGTTATGCCTCTGGTTACATGGAAAAACACGCAACTTACGGGATGGTGGGCGGGGCGTTTTTTGGCGTCAGCCAAAAGAGCGTCCGTCCAATCATCCATCATTGATGACGCGCTTTACCGTAAACCCCCAGAACCGCCACATCAACAACACGCCCGCCACGGCCAATCCGACAACAAGCCCCATCCAGATACCCGCGCCCCCAAATTCCAAAACGTAACCAAAATAATATGACACCGGCATGCCAACCACCCAATAACTGATTCCAGCCAATACCATGGGGACCGCTGTATCCTGAGCACCACGCAACAAACCCAACGCGATAACTTGCGCGCCATCCACAAGTTGAAACAACGCCGCCAAAGCCAGTAAAATCACTCCAATTTCAAGGATTTCCACCCGTGCAGGTTCATCATGGCTTAGGAACAAATCGATCAACATTTCGGGCCACACAACAAAAACCACAATCGTTGCAAGTGACATCGCAAGGCTAAGCCCAAAGACCGCACGCGCGCCCCGTTTCAAATGATCAAGTTCTTTGCGCCCAACCGCATTCCCGGCACGAATGGTGGCCACGTTGGCAAAACCAAGATGCACCATGAACGTAATCGATGCCAATTGCAGCGCGATACCATGTGCGGCCAATGCCACCGTGCCAAGCCAGCCCATCATAATTGCTGAGGCCGAGAAAAGCCCCACTTCGCTAAGCGTCGTCAGGCCAATTGGCCACCCCAACTGGAAGACTTTGCAAAACATATCCCAATCGGGTTTCCACATTCTCTGGAACAGATTGTGTTCGGGCAACGCCCACATGGCATAGATCACAACCCCAGCCAGCATCACACATTGTGTCAGCAAAGACGCCCATGCCGCGCCACGCAAACCAAGCTCTGGCGCGCCCCAGTTGCCAAAGATCAACGCATAATTCAGCAACCCATTGGCGACTGCGGCCAATAGGGTAATCCAGAACACAATCTGGGTGCGATCCAAAGCCGCGAGGTATGATTTGAGGGTCATCACCATCAACGCTGGAAAAATACCCCAACCTGCCAACCTCAAATATTCCGCAGCCAAAGCGGATTCGACATCGCCTTGTTGCAGCAGCTGCAAAATCGGCAACGACCAATACAGCAAAGGAAAAGCCAACAAGGCGAACAAAAACGAAAGCCAAACCCCCATACGCGTCGTGCGGCGAATGTTCACTTCGTCTTCTTCGGCGTGATATTTGGCCACCATTGGCATAACTGCCCAGGCGAACCCCGACCCCATTAAAAACAAAACAAAGAAGTAATGCCCAGCCAATGTGATCGACGCCAATTCCGTGACGCCGTACCACCCCACCATGATCGTATCAGTTGCGCCAATGGCCACTTGCCCAAGGTGGCCCCCGATCAAAGGCAAACCAAGTTTCAAAATAGCGCGCACATGGGCGGGGTAGGTCATCGAACTTATGCTCATTATTCGCGCAATACGCGATTGCGACGCCTGACGAAAGACCAGTTAACCGATCCGATGTTTTCACCAAAATGAATGAGACTACTCTTGCCAATACCTCCATAGTGCTGCTTTCTACGCGCAGGTGTTTGGCGGGGTATGGCTGTGTTCTATTCCGCTTTTGAAAATTCAAAGGTGGGAGAGAAGAATGGCTTGCTTCTTGAAGGCGTTCGGCGGCCTCTGCGCATGTCTTGTTGCAGGGACTATAGTCGCGGCGGCTGAGAACAGGATTGATCAAGTCAGGCCAGATGCGCCCGAGCTTGCTGCATACGGCGATCATCCGGTGGGCATCCAAACGTTGACATTCACTCACGGCGGCCAAGTCGACATTCTAAATGTCACCGAAGACGATCAGCCCATTTATGATCGTTCTTTGACTGTAGAAGTCTGGTACCCAGCAAAAGACGGCACGTCTCCGGGTGGGACATACAAAACCCTTCTGCGCGATGGCCAGACCGAGGTCACATTGTCCGGTCAAGCTGTACGCGACGCGGCACCAACAAGTGACGCGCAATTTCCGCTTATCCTCATCAGCCATGGATACCCTGGAAATCGTATGCTTCTGAGTCACTTGGCCGAAAACTTGGCCAGCAAAGGGTATGTCGTCGCATCAATCGATCACGTCGACAGTTTATACAGCGATCGGGCCGCTTTTGGGTCAACGCTGTATAACCGTCCCCTTGATCAGGCCTTTGTTTTACAAAGCATGTCTGACCTGAACGGCCCAATTGGTGCAATCACCAACGCGGATGTCACCGGCATTATCGGATATTCTATGGGCGGCTATGGTTCCGTCATCTTTGGCGGCGCTGGCGTCACGCAAGAATCGACAGAATATGCGTGGGGAACGCCGGCAGGTTTACTGGAACGGCATTTGGCAGGGTCCGAAACGCATGAAGCCCTGATTGATCCTCGCGTCAAAGCGATTGTCGCCATCGGTCCATGGGGAAAAAATGTTGGGTTTTGGGACCCAGAAGGCATGGCTGGGTTGCGCAAGCCTACCTTTTTTATGGCAGGCAGCGTTGATGATGTGTCCGTCTATGAATCAATCCGCAGCATGTTCACAGAATCCGTTCGCATTGATCGTCATATGTTGACGTTTGAAAATGCCAATCATAATGCCGCAGCGCCGATGCCAGCCCCCCGAGAAAGCTGGGAACCCGTTGAGACGCTCGATTTTGTACCCTTTGAACATTATGCAGACGCGGTTTGGGACACGACCCGCATGAATAATATCGCTCAGCATTTTTCGACCGCGTTTTTCGACCTCCACTTAAAAGGTCACACATCAATGGCGGACTATTTGGATCTGGTTCCAGACTCTTCTGATGGTGTGGTTTCTTTGGATGATAAAGGCGAACCAACCGAAGAACACAGTTATTGGAAGGGGTTTGCCCCTCGCTCTGCTATGGGCCTGATGTTTGAAACCCGTCACACGGGCGAATGACGCCCCAGACAGATTTTGTATCCATCGGCGGGCAGGAATTTTTTGTGCGTCGATGGGGCAACCCTTCAAATCCACCATTGCTGTGTTTGCACGGTTTTCCTGAATACGGTGGAGCGTGGGCAGACATAGCGCCATATTTGGCGTCGCATTTTTACGTCATTGCGCCAGATCAACGCGGTTTCGGGCAAAGCTGGGCACCGCCATCCGTCACAGCCTATAAAACATCAAAGCTGGTTGCCGATATGGCCCAGCTCATTGACACCTTGTCCCCCGTCACAGTTTTTGGTCACGATTGGGGAGCCGCTGTTGCGTATGGCCTGGCAATGTTCAGGCCGGATCTTGTGTCACGTTTGATCATCGCCAACGGGGTCCATCCTGTTCCGTTTCAACGCGCACTTGCGGCTGGCGGTGCCCAAACGGCGGCATCGCAATATATCCGATGGTTGCAATCGGAAGGATCAGAGGCTGCGTTAGAAGCAAACAATTTTGAACGCCTGTTTAAATTGTTCTCAGCAAATATGGATTTTTCTTGGCTATCTCAGGACCGCGCTGCGGCTTACAAAACCGAATGGTCAAGACCCGGACGTTTGCGCGGAATGGTCAATTGGTATCGCGCATCGCCCTTGATTGTTCCACCGATTGGCAAAACAACGCCGATGCCCGACCTTCCGCTTGACCGGTTGATGGTGAAGTGTCCGCATTTGTTAATTTGGGGTGAAAAAGACACGGCGTTGTTGCCAGAGGCGACATTAGATCTTGAAGAATTTGCGCCCGACCTCACACGAATTGGTATAAATACCGGTGATCATTGGGTATTGCACCAACATCCCCAAGACATTGCACTTCAAGTCATCGATTACAGTAGATGATTCGGTTCGGCGGTCCATTCCATCCCCGCATAAGTACTTTTTATTCCCGTACTGGTAGAATTAGGCCGCTAAAAACTTTACCAATTAGTAAGAAAAGCGAACAGCAAGAATCCGCCACACATATTTGATTTCCTGTGGAAAAAACCGAAACCGCTCAATCTGGGGTGCGCTTTCTTGACATGATCTTGACGCATTGTCGTGACTTTTTCGCCTTTTAGAACTAGGGTCGCCGCATAACCTAATGCCGCATCTCAGGTGTGAGTGGGTGCACAAGGACAAAACATTAGAGCTAGCTATTTGAGCAGCCGCTGCAATCTTCGCTTTATAGAAGCGTTTACGATTGCAGCGGCATCTTACTTTTTAAAGGTTCGAAATTCGACGTTTTCGCGTGTTGTGGACTGCGTTTATGTCCTCTGGGCTGGCGCACCACCTTCAAAAGCGTTTCCATCCACATAGTCACATGGGTCTTCCTGCATCTCGAGATGTAGGTGCGTTCCTGAATAAGGATGCTGGCGCGCAAAGTCTTCGTCGACTTCGATTCCAAGGCCCGGTGCATCAGACAATCGAACAAACCCATTTTCCGCCCGGATTGACCCTTTGATCAGTTGATCATGAAACGGCGTCTCAATCGTTTCACACATCAAAAGGTTCGGAATGGATGTTGCCAGATGTAAATTCGCGGCCCACTCAATCGGTCCTGCGTAAAGATGTGGCGCCATCTGCGCGTTATAGACCTCTGCCATGGCAGCAACCTTTTTCACTTCCCAAATGCCACCCGCGCGCCCCAACGCCGGTTGCAAGATTGATGCAGCCCCATCGCGCAGGACCGGTGCAAATTCGGCCTTGGTTGTTAGGCGTTCACCCGTCGCAACGGGTATGCGCACAGAACGCGCCACTTGCGCCATCTGCGCAACATTGTCCGGGGGAATGGGTTCTTCGAACCACAGAGGGCTATAGGGTTCAATCGCTTGCCCCAAGCGGATTGCACCGGCGGTCGTGAATTGCCCATGGGTGCCAAACAAAAGGTCTGCGCGGTCGCCAACTGCATCGCGAATAGCTTTGCAAAACGCGACAGATGTCGAAATATCACGCATCCCCGGCATATGACCGCCCCGCAGCGTATAGGGCCCAGCAGGGTCAAATTTAACAGCCGTATATCCTCGGTACACGCAATCTTGGGCCGCTTCTGCCGCCATCTCCGGGCTGGTCCAAAAGTCATCCAAGTTGTGGTGCGCCAATGGGTACAAATAGGTGTAAAGGCGAATGCGATCATTCATACGCCCCCCCAGCAGAGCAAAGACTGGGCGCTGGCGGGCTTTGCCGAGAATATCCCAACACGCAATTTCCAGCCCGGAAAAGGCCCCGATGACGGTCAAATCAGGGCGCTGGGTAAATCCGCTGGAATAGACGCGGCGAAACATCATTTCGATATTTTCCGGGTTCTCGCCTTTCATGTGCCGGTCAAACACATCTTTGATCACATGTGTCATCGCTTCAGGTCCGATGGAAGATGCATAGCATTCGCCCCATCCGATCAACCCTGTGTCAGTTGTGACCTTAACCAAGATCCAATAGCGCCCGCCCCAACCCGGTGCAGGGGGTGCCGTGACGATGACATCCAGTTCAGCAAGCTTCATGTCCCTGTCCCCTTAAGATTAAGTCCGTCGCACGACTGCCTGTTTGCTCAAAAAACGATAACGTTCCGACGCGCTTTTCCAGATTTCGTGTCTGCAATCGCTTCGTTTATTTGATCAAGAGACCAACGTCCGGTGATCAATTCATCCAATTGCAGACGCCCTTGTTGGTACAAATCAACCATCCAAGGAATATCGCGTTGAATGACGGTGTCGCCCATTTTCGAACCAATCATGCTTTGCCCCATGAAGGATTGTACGACGGGTTCATAAGACGCCATTGCGCCAGAATGGGGCATCCCAACCATGATGACTTTGCCACCACCAGAAAGATATCGCGGGGCGTCATCATAAGCCGGAATTGCACCAACAGTCACGAATACCGCATCCGCACCTTTACCGCCAAGGGCTTTGAATGCAGCGCGCCACGGTGACTTTTGCGTGGCCAACACACCATGCGTTGCGCCAAAGGCTTTAGCGTCTTCCAGTTTTTCTTCGGTCATGTCGACCGCAACAATCCGGCGCGCGCCCGCAATCCGTGCGCCCTGTATTGCGTTCAAGCCAACACCGCCTGCCCCAATGACAACGGCATCTTGCCCCGCGCGAAAGTCAGCCGCGTTCACCACGGCCCCAACACCAGTGATCACGCCACAGGCAATCAGGGAGGCCGCTTGCATGTTTATGTCACCGGGAACTTTGACGACTTGACGCTGATCCACGACGACTTTTTCAGCAAACGCCCCGCACGCCATAGCTTGATGTAAGGTGCCCCCATCCTTGGTTGTGATTGGCCCCAAATCGCCATCGTATGGCGTTTCACAGATGGTCGGTTTCCCTCCGGCGCAAGACGGACAAGTTCCACAACTGCGGATCAACGTCACAATGACGCTGTCCCCTTCGTCAAGGTTTGCGACGCCCGGCCCAACGGCTGTGACACTGCCTGCAGCCTCGTGTCCGTAAACCGCTGGCAATGATCCCCCCCATGCGCCATCGGCAAAGGATATGTCCGAATGGCACACAGCGACCGCGTCCAACGTGACTTCGATCTCGCCCATGGCCGGTGCGCGCAATTGAATGTCTTCGATGACAAGGGGGGCGCCAAATTCGCGGCATACTGCGGCTTTTACAGTTGGCATCTATCCATCTCCGATCTTTCGGTTTTTGCTTTCTTGATGAGACCGTGAGGGTATATTTCTTGCACCGCAAGTCTGAAACCGACCCTATGGGGTTGGGTCAGGTTGCGTTGGGTCGATGCACGCGCGTAAATAACAACAATCCAACGGCCACCAACATCGCGGACAAGATGTAAGGCGCGCCGGGAAAATAGGGCAGCGCAACGTTTATGATCACCGCTCCAGATGCTTCTTTTTGCGCGAACACGGCAAAGATGAATGGGTAAACAGCATACCCAAAAATAGCCGCGAGCGAACTGACCGACGTCAGAGCGCCTTGTAACTCACCTTGCTGATCATCACGCACTGCTTGCGACATCAATCCCGTCAATGCAGGTGAGATCACTGCGGCAAAAGCAGCCATAGGTATCAGGATAAAAACAACCGTTCCAGACGTAACAGCCGCCAGCGCCATATATGCAATCAAATCAAAGACTAGGCCGTAAACAACCGTTCCACGATCACCAAACCACTGCAGCACATAACGGATCAATCCGCCCTGCATGATGGCCATCATGATACCGAACAACGCAAGGCTTACCCCAATAGTTGAGGGCGACCATCCAAAACGTTCCTGCCCCCAAAAGCTCCAGATTGCCGGATAGACCATGAACGCGAGTTGATAGATGAAATAGACCGCAATCAGGCCGCCAACTGTCGGCATCGCGCGAAAGACACGCAAACTGCCTAAAGGGTTCGCGCGGGTCAGTGAAAAGGGGCGTCGCAAGCGATCTGTCACCGTTTCTTGCAGTACCATCCATCCCAGCATTGCATTTAACGCCGCCAGAACAGCCGCCGCATAAAACGGTGCGCGCGTGCCCAATTCGCCAAGCAATCCGCCAACCAGCGGCCCAAGTACAAACCCCATTCCAAATGCTGCGCCAACCAGTCCAAAGTTCTTGGCTTTGTCCTCGGGGGCTGAAATGTCCGCCATATAGGCGCTGGCCGTTGATTGGGTGGCCGCCGTAATGCCCCCGACAACGCGCCCGAACAACAGCAACCAGATTGATCCCGCAACGGCCATGACCAGATAATCAATCGCCATAATAGCCGTTGAAATAAGCAAAACAGGCCGCCGTCCATATCGGTCGGACAACCCACCAAGGACCGGAGCAAACAGAAATTGCATAACAGCAAAGGTCGTGGACAAAACGCCACCCCAAAGGGCAGCATTTGCGATCCCTGCCCCTTGGACCTCTTGCAACAAATCCGGCATCACCGGGATGATCAAACCGATCCCCATCGCGTCGATCATCACTGTCACAAGTATAAAGGTCAGCGAAAGACGGTTGGTTGCACTGGCCGCCTGCCCCTTGGATGTCTGGTCGGTCATGACATCCGGTGCACCCGTTGGACAAAATTCCGCGCATCTTGCGGTGCAGAGCCCACGTGTTTCAAAGGATCAAAGACATCATCGGACAAGTTCGGATATTCCGACTGAGCAACCGATTTCAAAGTACCGCCTTGTTCAGAGACTTTGGCGATGATCGCCTTAGTCGCGGCTTGTGCATCCGGTCGGGACATGTGTTCCGCCAATGCAAAGCTTAACGCCTCGGCCATCGCCAGCCCCGTCCCACCAGTCAGGGTCGACAGCATCCGATCGCTGGGTTCCAAAGTATCGATTGTTTTCAAGGCTGTTCCCAACGCGGATGAAACAGACAAGATGACTTGCGGCAAGACTGCCCATTCAATCATCCAAGCCGCGCCATCGCGCTGGTGTTCCTGCCCTGCCGCTGCGTACAAACTGGACAATCCACCAGACGCGCACGCGTGAAGCGCGATCAATGTGGCGGGGCCCACCGGGTTTTGTTTCTGTGGCATTGTCGAAGATGATCCCGCCCCACCCAGTTGGATTTCAGCGACTTCAGTAACGGCCAGCGCGGATAGGCTTTTGCCTAGCCCGGCCAAGATTGCAGACACCCGAACATGCCAGGATGCAATCCCAAGGATAGGGCTGCGGTCCGTGTGCCAACTGCGCATGGGGTCAATCAAACCCAACGCCTCGGCCAACGCAGCACGGGTTTCAGCCGCTTTTGACCCCAGCGCAGACCCCGTTCCACTTGCGCCACTTAAGCTGACCCATAGGCTGGTGTTTCTGAGGTTTTCCAATGCGTTCAAGGCATCCACAAGCGGAATTCCCCATTGCGCCATGACACCGCCCCATGTCGTCGGGGTTGCGTGTTGCCCCCATGTTCGGGCCACCATCGGTGTTGTGCTATGATGCTCGGCAATCGCAGCCATTTTGGACAGGATCGATTTGAGGGTCGTTTCGTTTTGACCCAGAACCTGACGCAACCGCAGCATTAACCCGGTGTCTATGATGTCTTGCGACGTCGCGCCCCAATGGATGTACTGCGCGTGTTCAGGCGCTTGCATCTCTTTACGAAATCCAGCAACTAATCCGGGGATGACAACACCGTTCTGGCGCGTGGCCTCACGGAAATCTGCCGGATCAAGCTGAACCTCAAGACTGGCGCGGTGGATGGCCTTTGCCGAAATTTCAGGGATAACCCCCAACGCACCCTGTGCCTTAGCCAAAGCGCCTTCCGTCAAAAGCAGTGCGCGCACTTCGGCGGAGTCGGTGAACAGGCGTCCAACCTCGCCCGTATCGAACAACCCACCCAGATAAGAAGACCCAAATATCGACGCAGCCATAAGTCAGATATGTCCCGTTTCGTGCATGAAATCAGTTAGGATTTGAGCAAATTCTTCGGGTTTCTCAACACAAGGCAAATGCCCTGCCCCACGGATCAACTGGAACCGACTGCCCCGGACAAGATCGACCGTTTCGCGCACGAGATCTGGCGGCGTTGAGCCGTCCTCGCTGCCTGCAATCCCAAGAACGGGCAAACGCAATCCTGACGTTGGTGAAAAGAAATCCGTGCCCGAGATGGCAGCACTGCAACCCATGTACCCTTCGACAGGCTGGCGCACCAACATGTTGCGCCACAGTTCGATATCCGGCCCTGCGCGAAATGCACTGGAAAACCAACGCTCAAGAATTGACTCTTCAAGCGCCCTAATCCCGCCTTTTCGTACGCTTTTAATGCGGTCATTCCACATATCGGTCGTGCCGATTTTTGCGCCCGTGTTGGACAAGACCATGGTGCGGATAAGGTCCAGCCGTTTGACGGCCAAACCTTGTGCGATCATTCCACCAATCGACAACCCGACGAACAGAGCATCGTTAAATCCCAGCTGATCCATCAAGGATTCCGCGTCCGAAATCAGTGTCCCCATCGAATACGGCCCGGCAGGGCATGTCGATAATCCGTGACCACGTTTGTCATACCGCAGTATGCGCAAACCTTTCGGCAACAATGGCATGATCGGATCCCAAAGACGCAAGTCGGTGCCCAGTGAGTTTGCAAAAACAACCGGAGCTCCGTCGTCAGGACCATCAATTCGATAGTTCAAACGCGCCGTGCCGACATCAGCCATTTTCATCGCACTTCTCCTTAGTCGTTCAGACGCAGATGGGCCATGATCTGCCCATGATCAGATGCAAGCTTGTTATAGGGGGCTTCTGGGTGGCTGCCATCGGTCAAGTGATCATTGAACGCGCTGAAATATTCCATCTCGCCTATACTGCTTGGCGCGTCGCCCAAGAAGTGCCGCGACATAAATATCTGGTCGATGCTTTCAAATGCTCCACCAAAGGCGGACGTAAAGATCATGTCGCGCGTGGACCGCCGGATGAATTGCCGTTCGGCAGAATGCAGGCGACGGGATTCGATGGCTTCGCGAATTTCCGTGTTTTCTTCATCGGAATAGCGATCTCGGCGGGTTTTAGCATCGTGGCGTTGCATCCAAGCATAGTTTTTGAATGGCACTTCGCCGCTGATGATCTCGGTACTAACGGCGTGTTCTCCGTCATTGAAATCCCCCAGCACCATCACTGGATAACCAGCATCCAGTTCTGCAACAATCGCGCGTCGCAACACCCATGCTTCGGCAGTGCGACGCAACGCCGAACGCAAGCTGCCCAAAGCGCGCCCTACGGCATCGTATTGTGTCAGATCAGCCTCTGGCGCAAATTCTGCACCTTCGGGACGGACATATTCGCCAAGCTTGGATTTAAGATGGCAATTGAAAACGCTGACCACGTGATTGCCGATCGGAATGCGCACCTTCAAGATTGGGCGGCTTAGGCGGCTGATCCGGAATGATCCGCCATCGCCATCAGCCAATCCCGTTAGTGGGATATCAATAGGGTCGTCCAAATCCTGAATGATCTCGGGCTCGCCCTCAAATCCACGTCGCGACAGGGTCGCCACGCCCGGACGGCGATGCCCTGCGGCTCCATCCGAAACATTGCGCGCAAAGGCCAAGGACGCAGAGCCATACGATCCATATGCCAGTTTCGAAAATATCGCCTTGCGCCGGTATCGTTTGTCGCGCCCCGGAATATGCGCGGCATTGCCTGCTTCGCCTTCCGCATCCGCTTGCGCAATGACATCGCGCAACGCGTCTTCTTCAAAAATTTCCTGAAAACACACAACGTCTGCATTCAACGTCTGAACTTGTTCAGACAGCCAATCCGCCTTCCACGCGTATTCTTCCGGGGTGTAGGATTGAAACCGGTAATATTCCTGATCCGCCCCAATCAGGTTTTTGACATTGAAAGACGCGATAGTAAATTGAGTCATTCGATATACTCCAAAGCACGTGCAAATACAGACGTGTCAACATTGCCGCCCGAAATCACCACAACAACATCATCGCCGTCAATTTTGTCGCCGTGATATAATGCAGCGGCCAGCGCAACTGCGCCCCCCGGTTCCGTCACTAATTTCAGTCGAAGGAATGCTTGGGCCATTGCGCGCAGCGCGTCTTTGTCACTGACGACCATGCCGGGCCCACACAGGCGTTCCATAATCGGAAAGGTGATTTCCCCTGGGGACGGCGTAATAATGGCATCACATAAGCCGCCCGACGTCTTTTCGTTGTGTTCAATCTTACCGGACACCAGAGAACGTGCGACATCGTCGAAGTTTTCGGGTTCAACCGAACGCGCACGAAGGCCGCGCGCATCCGCTTCAAATGCCAGCGCTATGCCCGAAGTCAGCCCACCGCCACCACAACAGACGAGAACATCGGCCTCATGCACACCTTGCTCTGCACATTGCGCGGCGATCTCCAGCCCCGTTGTGCCTTGGCCCGCAATCACTTGTGGTTCATCAAACGGTTTGATCAACGTCAATTCGCGGTCAGCCGCGATTTTGGCACCGATTTCATCTCGGTCTTCCGACCCTCTTTCATAAAGAACTACTTCCGCACCGAAGTCGCGAGTGTTCTGAATTTTCAGTTTGGGTGCATCGGAAGGCATAACAATGACCGCAGGAACGCCGTGCAGTTGGGCGGCGTGGGCCACGCCTTGGGCATGGTTGCCGCTGGAATATGCAATCACGCCTTTGCTGCGTACATCAGCGTCCAATGCCGAAACAGCAGACCAGCCCCCCCGGAATTTAAAGCTGCCTGTGACTTGTAAACATTCCGGTTTGACCCAAACACGCCGACCGGCAATCTTGTCCAGAAAGGGTGATGTCAACAATGGCGTGCGCCGCGCGTGGCCAGACAGACGAAGGGCTGCGGCCCGGATCATTTTGATATTCATAACATCTTATCCATCCAAGTATTCAACGCGTCTAGCGCTTCTGGTTCGTCTAAAAATGGCACATGACCCCGGTCATTGACTTCGGTCGCGATCATATCGGGTCGTTTGGCGCACATCTTTTGAAAGGTGTCGGCACGAAACAAATTGGACCCGCTTCCGCGCAATGCGCATAAAGGAAAACCCTTCAACGCATCAAAAAAGGGCCAAAGATCAGGGATATCTGTTTCGACTTCTACTGCGTTGCGCAAAGCTGGATCATAAGTGATATCCAGTCCCTTTTCGTCCTGTACGAAATGCAACTGCGCTTCTTCCAGCCAACGCTGTTCAGGGACATTTTTGAACCCAACAGACGCCGCCCGCAAAGCGCGCGCCGCGTCGTTATGCGTGCGCGCATTGGGGCGCCGTCCCAAATACGTCATGATATTCCCAAGCCCAGCAGTGTCCAATTCAGGTCCGATATCGTTCAAAGCAACGCCCAACAATCGATCGGGCACAGTGGCCGCCAGCCCCATAGCTTGCAACCCGCCGCGCGACGTTCCCAAAATAGCAACGCGATCCAAATTTAGATGATCCAAAAGGCCCAGAATGTCCTGACATTCGACTGGCACGTTATAGTTCTGCCATTTTGGATCCCAATCTGATCCACCGCGCCCACGCATATCCATCGTGATCACGCGGCACCGGGTCAGATGCCCAGCGACATATCGAAAATCCTCACCTGTCCGCGTCAGACCGGGCAGACATAAAAGAGGCAAACCAGACCCCGTGTCTGTATAATGCAGGGACAATCCGTCTGGTGACGTAAACTTGGCCATTACGCGTTCGACAGGTTTGGGATTCCGGTCAGGTCTTTCAAAATATGTGCCGGTTTCCACGGCAACCGATCCATCGGTTCGCCTGCTCTATTTACCCAACCCGTCTGAAACCCATGACCCGTCGCCGCCGCCGCGTCCCATCCATTCGAGGACACGAACAAAACCTCATTGGTGGTGCATCCAAAATGCTGTGTCACCAGGTCGTAAACCACGGATGCCGGTTTGAATATTCCGACAGATTCAACCGACAGGACCGCGTCCAATAGTTCGGAAATTCCAGCAGATTTAACCGCACCGTCCAACATATCCGGTGATCCATTGGACAGAATGGCAGTTTGTTTCCCCGCAGACTTTAGTGCCGCCAACATATCGGGCACTTCGGGATAGGCCTGCAATTCCCAATAAAGCTGCAAAAGCCGTTCTCGCAATGCAGCATCCCCATCATGGCCCGTTTTCTCAAGCGCCCAATCCAAGCCTTCTTGCGTGACGGTCCAGAAATTGGTGTGCGCCCCAGAAACGGCACGAAGCCATGTGTATTGCAACTGCTTTAGGCGCCAATGTTCGGCCAGGATGGGCCAGCTGTCTTGAATTGCCGCAAAATCGGGTTCTGCTGCGGCCTGTCGCGCGGCTGCGGCCACATCAAACAAAGTTCCGTAGGCGTCAAAGACAACTGTCGTAATTGGCATTAGCATTCTCCCTTGGGCAAAGGATGTCACGCCTCGCCGTTCGGGAAAAGGCCACAAATTCCGTCAACGGGATTTAGCACACAAACAGCCGCACACGGCGTCGCCGACATCATCAGCGAATTGCATCCCAATCACCGCCAAGCGAAGTGGTCTATGAATGATACGTTTACAAGTTATCCGCTTGCGGCATTCCAAGAACGTGGAACCCACCATCAACACGGATAACCTCGCCCGTCGTACACGCACCGCCATCAGAGCACAGATAGACAGCCGTTGCGCCAACAGCCTCAAGCGTCGCATTTTCACGCAGTGGAGCGTTTTGCCCCGTGTGTTTATAGGTCTTGCGCGCACCGCCAATTGCAGCACCGGCCAGCGTTTTCATCGGGCCCGGGCTGATTGCATTAACACGCACACCGTCAGGTCCAAGATCATTTGCCAAATAGCGTGTTGCAGATTCCAAAGCAGCCTTGGCGACCCCCATCACGTTATAGCTGGGAACAACGCGGTTCGACCCTTGATAAGTCAGCGTCAAAAGCGTTCCGCCATTGTCGATCATCAAAGGATGCGCGCGACGCGCCACTTCGATGAAGGAATACGCGCTGATCTCAAGCGAATGTTTGAAATTGGCACGGCTCGTGTTCAAAAACCGCCCCGTCAATTCGGATTTGTCCGAAAAGGCGATTGCGTGCACCAGAAAATCAATTGTTGGCCAACGCGCACCTAATGCGTCAAATGCAACATCAAGACTGTCGTCATCCGTAACATCCACATCAACCATGAAATCAGAGCCGACCGATTGCGCCAGCGGTTCAAGTCGTTTTCCAAACGCCTCGCCCTGATACGTAAAGGCAAGCTCGGCCCCGGCTTCATGCAACGCTTTCGCGATGCCCCACGCAATAGACCGGTCATTGGCAACGCCCATGACCAGCCCACGTTTTCCTGAAAGAGATCCTGTCATAATATCATCTTATCCGTGAAATCTAGATAGGATCATCGATCCATTTGTGCCGCCAAATCCAAAGGAATTTGTCATCACGCTGTCGAGACCCGCATTTTCAACCAACGACGTTGCCACTTCTCCGGCTTCAAGCGCAGGATCCAAGGTTTCGACATTAATCGAAGGTGTAATGAAATCATTGTCCAGCATCAGCAAACTAAAGATCGCTTCTAGCGCGCCCGCAGCGCCTTGGGCATGCCCGGTCATTGATTTCGTCGAACTGACCAGCGGTTGTGTGCGCCCCGCAAAGGTGCGTCGTACCGCTTCGATTTCGCCGACATCCCCCACAGGTGTGGATGTGCCATGCGCATTGATATACCCAACTTCGCGTTCTTTGGGCAGTGTACTTAGCGCAAGTTCCATTGCGCGTTGCCCACCTTCACCGGACGGCGCGACCATATCGTGCCCGTCTGATGTGGCGGCGTAACCTGTCACTTCGGCATAGATTTTAGCGCCGCGCGCCTTTGCGTGTTCAAGGTCTTCCAAAACAAGGATGCCCCCGCCGCCCGAAATGACAAACCCGTCCCGATCCGCATCAAACGCCCGCGATGCGCGGTCCGGTGTGTCATTGTATTTGGAAGACATCGCCCCCATCGCATCAAAGAGACACGACAAGGTCCAATCCAATTCTTCCCCACCACCGGCAAACATAACGTCTTGTTTGCCCAGCATGATCTGTTCAGCGGCATTTCCAATGCAATGCAACGATGTCGAACAAGCGGACGTTATCGAATAGTTGATCCCCTTGATCTTATAAGCTGTCGACAAGTTGGCGCTGATTGTCGAACACATGGCCTTTGGCACTGCAAAGGGACCAATCCGTTTGGTCGCGCCTGTTTTCAAAACCGTTTGATGAGCGGTCAACATCGCCGAAGTCGACGGTCCACCTGACCCGGCAATCAACCCGGTGCGCGGGTTCGAAACATCACTGTCGCCCAAACCTGCATCCGCGATGGCTTGTCCCATCGCGATATAAGCATACGCGGCACCCGGCCCCATGAATCGCAATGCGCGTTTGTCGATATGTTCGGAAGGGTCCAAATTAATTGCGCCAGCAATCTGGCTTCGAAACCCGTGTTCGACCATTTGATCATTGGCGGTGATGCCGGAACGGCCTGTTTTGAGGCTATCCAACACTTCAATTGCGTTGTTTCCAACGGACGAGACGATCCCCAATCCTGTGACCACGACACGGCGCATAGGCGCACTCCTCTTTGACAGCACTGACTGTGTAGGACAGCCGCACGTAAGGGTGCAACCAGATAGAGTGTTTTTGCGTGGCCCACGTAAACAAGCCAAAACCAAAACATCCAACGATGTATTGGTTTTGTGTTAGACAGTCATGCAGTTCAGAGTTCGCAAAGCAACTGACCAGACATCAAAGTCAGTGGGTCAATCAACGAAAATAATTACGTGTTACGATCTGCGAAACTGCACCGACAAATGTTGTGAGATACCAATCGCGACGATTGCATAGAGTATATGACCGTACAAAGCGGCCCACGTAATGCCCGAGAATTTTAAGAACGGCGGCATCCCTGCAACCAAATGTGCCATAACGTACAGCGCGAACACCCATTGGATCACCCCGAATGCGACGGCCACAACAAACCACGGCACCATTGGTGCAAATCGTTTCCAGATCGGACGACCAATCAAAGCGAATGCAAGGGGGTAACAAATCATGCCTGCAAAGAAGTGAAGCAAATAGGCCGCTGGTTTCGATCCAAATCCGGCAACAGTTTTGAAAACCGAACCTGCCAACGGCACAGGCGCAAGTTTCGAACCACCAATCAATGGGCTGATTCCTTGGCCAAAAATTTCAAACGCCAAAGTGCCAAACCCGCCGGCAATCAGTAGAACCAAAAGTCTTTCTACAGACAGAAAGCTTCTTTGATCCGCAAACTGGATTGTACCATCACTGCTGGCCATCGCAAAACTCCGTACTTGTTAAAACCACAAGCCGCAGTTTAGCCGGAAGAGCGTTATTTTTACCTTAACCCGATTGTGGACTTATCCTGCAGCGTCGTCAGGTCAGCTTTCTGAAAGCGCGACCTTCAGGCCAGTCACCTGATAGATAACTTCACCATCCGCTTCGACACGGCCATCGGCCACGCCCATTGTCAAACGACGCGTTTGTATCGCTTTGGTGAAATCTACGTGATATGTCAGCATCTTACGATCTGGACGCACCATCCCGGTCAGCTTTACTTCGCCAACGCCCAATGCGTAACCACGTCCCTGCCATCCGCGCCAACCCAGGTTAAATCCTGTCAGTTGCCACAATCCATCCAATCCCAGACAGCCCGGCATGATTGGATTGCCCGGAAAATGACACCCAAAGAACCAAAGGTCTGGATTGATGTCGAATTCCGCAACGATATGACCTTTGCCGTGCTCTCCACCATCTTCACTTACGTCCGTGATGCGATCCATCATCAGCATAGGTGGCTCAGGCAACTGAGCGTTTCCGGGACCGAAAAGCTCGCCGCGCGCGCATTTCAGAAGATCGTCTTTGTCAAATTTTGTCGGGTAGTCGGCCATTCTGGCGCGTCTCCTATCGCGGCGCTATCTGCTTTAAAGACCGTCTAGCATCGCCAAGACACTGCTCGCAAGACCACTTGAACATCACTCCGCAAAGTTGAAGAATAGCGACTTGAGAGCACAGCCGCTCATTTTCATCTTATTTTCATTTGAAATTGTGGCTTTGAGCCACCTATATAGTATTAGAACATAGCGAAGAGCCAAAATGACACCGTCTTTACACAAAACCGGAGCAAAGTGGTTACAAGGCGCTGGCTTGCGCCCAACACGCCAACGTGTCGCACTGGCTGCGTTGCTTGTGGGCGATGGACAGCACAGACATGTCACCGCAGAAAGCCTATTTGCATCCGTAAAAACGGAAGGCGAATCCGTATCGCTTGCCACAGTCTATAATACGCTGCGCGCATTTTGTGATGCTGGCCTAATGCAAGAAGTCATGGTGGATGGGTCGAAAAGCTATTTCGACACCAACACGCATGATCATCCCCATTTCTTTTGGGAAGACGAAGCACGCCTGACCGATGCCCCGGCCGATCAGCTTGTGATTGCCCAAATTCCCGACGCCCCCGAAGGTGCTGAAATCGCGTCTGTTGATGTGGTGATCCGTTTGCGCCGCAAGGGATAAGAGCTAATTCTAAGACTTTAACGCAGTCAACCATTGGCACGGCCTGTGGTCCAACTGCGTCTGAGATCGTCAACACTTGCACAATTTCACCACGACGCGCATCGTTTCAACCATTGGAACGGTACAAAGGCGAGCGTGGCGATGATGACGTCCGAACAGATAGAAACCTATCAAAATGAAGGCGTCGTCATGATTCCGGGATTGTTTGCCAAACATGTCGATGCTTTGCGCAATGCTGTGGCTGACAACATGTCTGCCCCCGGCTCATATGCTTCCCGCAATGAAAAACCCGGACAGACGGGACTGTTCTTTGATGACTATTGCAACTGGCAGCGCTTCCAAGCGTTTGAAGATGCGGCCCGTGATCCCGAAATCACAACCGCGGCCCAAGCATTGATGGCCTCACATAAGGTGCAACTGTTTCACGACCATGTTCTGGTCAAAGAACCCGGCACCTCTATGCCAACGCCATGGCATTCTGACGGACCTTATTATTTCGTGAACGGACAGCAAAATGTAAGCTTTTGGGTGCCGCTGGATCCGGTCACGACAGCCTCTTTGCGTGTCGTTGCGGGGTCTCATCGTTGGGAAAAGGATATTTTACCAACACGTTGGGTGTCAGAAGACGCGTTTTTTGAAGGGGATTACCTGCCCGCCCCCGATCCCGACAAAGACGGAATGGACATTCGGGAATGGCAAATGCAGCCCGGTGATGCGGTCGCCTTTCATTTTCGCAGCCTTCACGGAGCGCGCGGCAATACATCAACTACAAGACGCCGCGCTTTTTCTTTGCGTTTGCTTGGCGATGACGCGACCTATGTCGAACGACCCGGTCCAACATCGCCACCCTTTCCCGGACATGACATGACCCCAGGGCAAGAATTGCGCACAGACTGGTTTCCCGTCCTGACGTGACACGCTGTTTTGATCATTTTTATCATCAGACCAATCCACGCGGGTCTTGTTATCCGTGCATATTCGCGCAAACCTGCCCTCGAAACGGAGGCCGCGCATGACACCTGCCGCAGCAACGGACATCCTGAACGAAAATTTCGCCGCGTGGGTGCGTGCTTTGTCGCCCGAAATTACTGACATTGGACTGGAATGTGCCGTTCTGAAAATCCCTGTGACACCCGACATTTCACGTGTCGGGGGCATCGTATCAGGCCAAGCGTTGGCGACGTTGGCAGATACGTCCATGGTATTTGCATGCTTTGGTCATTTCGATGCGCTTGAGCTTGTTTCGACGGTCACATTGGACACACAGTTTCTGCGACCTGCGGCTGGCGACCATATCGTCGCAAAAGCCGAAGTCACCCGCGCCGGACGCGGCATGGTATTTGCGCGCTGTACGCTATCAAGCGAACCGGGTGGCAAAACAGTTGCTCTGGCAACCGCAACTTTTGCAAGGGCTTAAACACGCATGCTGTTACGATTCACGATATTTTGCGCTTTGCTTCTGAGCAGCTGCGGACGGCCCTTGACCGAGGCCGAGATTGCCTTTTCCGATACCATTCATGGCGACAAACTGGACGTATCCAAGGTCCGCCTTGTCCATGGCGCGCCAACCCGAGCGGTCACTTTTCAACGTCCCGTGCGCCCCCGAGTGACCTGCCGCGAAAACATATTGCCACCGTCAAAATCCGAAACCGTGACCGGAAAACCGGCGGCCGTCGCATTATGGAACCGGGTCTTGTTTGATCGCGATTGGTATTTGGATGATTACCTGCCCGAATACCCTGATGAAATTGGATTGATCGCGGCCATGTTGCTGGCTCATGAATTGACCCATGTCTGGCAATGGCAAAACCGCAAGCAGACCGGGTATTCCCCCTTAAAGGCGGCGCGTGAACACCAAAGAAGCGCGGACCCCTATCTTTTTGATACGGCAAATGATGCAGGGTTTTTGGATTACGGGTTTGAACAACAGGGCAGCATCGTCGAAGAATTCGTGTGTTGCCGCGCCCTTGATCCAACTGGTGCCCGCACAGAACGCCTGCACGATTTGATTTCGCAAGCTATGCCCGTCGCGCCCCTTCCCCAATCACGCCAGTATGACGTCCGTTTGCCATGGGATGGTGTGGAACTGAACGGCATCTGCGCCTAGGAGATCGCAATGACATATTACGCACTCACTATGCTGCTGGCAGGTATCGGCATTCCTCTTCTTGCGGCATTGAATGCGGCATTGGGCGTTCACATCGGATCACCTGCTGCGGCCGCTGCAGTTCTTTTTGTGGTGGCTTTTTCGGTTGCGGCCACGGCGACCGTGATCACCGGAACCAAACCACTTCTTTTGGTAACAAGCGCGCCGAAGCATTTGTTTCTGGCTGGCGCTTTAATTGCGTTTTATGTGCTGTCCATCACCTATATCGCACCACATTTTGGCATCGGGAATGCGGTGTTTTTCGTATTGCTCGGTCAAATGATTTCGGCTGCGATCATCGATCAATTCGGTTTATTCGGGTCACAAGGCGCTTCCTTATCAGTAACACGTGCCGCAGGAATTGCGATGATGGCGGGCGGGATCTGGCTGACACAACGCGGATAGCCATTGCCTAGTGCAACATTTATCTGTTTAAATTCAATATATTACCGAAATTGTAACGATCATAGCGCGGCACCGTGATCAACTGTGTTGGAAAAGGGGCTATTTGTTACAGCCATTTCATTCCACCTTTAAATCATCGCAGAGCAAAATGTTTTGCGGACCGCACCGCGGTTTTAATTGATCGCTAGGAAAGGATAAATGAAATGCCACGCGTCATAGTCCCAACCGTCTTCGGATTTGCTGCCCTCATGAGTGTTTGGGCAATAACGGCAATCTCATTCACAGGAATGTAACCCCCTCACACCGTCGAAACCATGCTCACAATACGCTTCCCATATGGCTCTCATATGGGAGGCGCTTCTTTCAATCCAATTGATCTGCGTCGGCTGTTCGACAAAGGAAGTTCGAAAATAGGGCACCCAAGCTGCGCTTGCACATTGATGAAGATCTGACCGACAGATCCGCCTTATAGCCGCATAAATCTTACAGCACTAAATCGACAGAGCTTTGGGCTGCGCGGTCTTGAACGTCTTGCCTAAGCGCATTTAAAAAGGCGGTACTGGCGCTCGCAAACCCCTTGGCCGCTCGCATCATGGTCAACCGATCCAATTCACGCGCTTGTGCCGCCGCACCCGCTGCAAGAGCTTTCTCAGACAGACCGGCCCCAATCACCGTAGCAGGGTCCGCACCACAGGCGATTTTTTCGGTTCTCCAATCACCTTTTGGTTCAATCTCGACCTTGCGTTCGTGCGTTACTTCCAGAAATTCTTGAACTTTTTCCGCCTGACGCGCCAAGTCACTTGTTCGCAATGGGCCGTTCTGGCTTCCACTCACCATTGGTTTCAAAGTTTGCATCACACCGGGACCTCGCTGAACTGACACAGTGAAAATGCCAACAAAGTATTAACGTAGCGCAAGCGTTTTTCGATAAAGTCGCCACACTCTACTGAATCGTCGATTCAGCCTATCATCGTGCTTCGAGCGTCAGACAATCACGCGAAACAAGATACTTTAAACATCCAATTCTTCGACGAACCGAGCGTTTTCCTGAATGTATTGATACCTTAATTCGGGCTTCTTCCCCATCAAGCGCTCAACAAGATCGCCAGTTTCACCCGGTTCATCTTCGTCGATGCGCACTTGGATCAGTTTCCGAGTGAGAGGGTTCATCGTCGTGTCCTTCAAATCCTTGGCGTCCATTTCGCCAAGACCTTTGAAACGGCTCACATCAATTTTGCCTTTTCCCCCGATGCCCTTATCCATCCAAGAATCGCGTTCCGTTTCATCAAGACAGTAAACGCGTTTTGCGCCTTGGGTCAGGCGGAACAAGGGCGGACATGCCAGATACAAATGGCCCGCATCAATCATTGGGCGCATTTGCGTAAAGAAGAACGTCATCAACAAAGCCGCAATATGGGCCCCGTCGACATCGGCATCGGTCATGATGATGATTTTTTCGTATCGTAAATCATCTACGTTGAACCGCGACCCCAAGCCGACGCCTAAAGCCTGCGACAGATCGCTAATTTCGGCGTTTGATCCCAGTTTGGACGAAGCCGCCCCTAGAACGTTCAAGATCTTTCCGCGCAGCGGCAACAAAGCTTGAGTTTTACGATCACGCGCCATTTTGGCCGATCCACCCGCGCTGTCGCCCTCAACAATGAACAGCTCGGTGCCTTCTCGATTTTGGGAAGAACAATCCACCAATTTGCCGGGAAGGCGCAGTTTCTTGGTCGCAGATTTACGTTGTGTTTCTTTCTCGGCCCGTCGTTTCAGACGTTCTTCGGCACGCAGCACGAGGAAATCAAGAATACTGCCTGCGGCCTTGGTGTCGGATGCAAGCCAAGTGTCGAACCGGTCGCGCACTGCATTTTCAACAAGCCGCTGCGCTTCGGTTGTGGCCAGACGATCTTTGGTTTGGCCGACAAATTCAGGTTCGCGAATAAAACAGGACACCAATGCGCAGCCGCCAGTGATCAAATCATCCCGTGTGATTTGGGCCGCTTTCTTATTGCTTGCCAATTCGCCATACGCTTTGATCCCCTTAAGGATCGCGGCCCAAAATCCGCTTTCGTGTGTCCCGCCCTCAGGCGTTGGCACCGTGTTACAATAGGACTGGATGAAGCCATCCCGTGACGGCGTCCAATTGATGGCCCATTCAACTTTGCCCGGAACGCTGAAACGTTCTTGAAAATCGACCGTGCCCGCAAAAGGTGCTTCTGAATAGGTTGAGGCACTACCAAGTGTCTCGCTCAGATAATCCGCAAGTCCCCCCGGAAAATGGAACGTCGCCTCTTGGGGGGTGTCGCCTTCGGCAATTGCGGATTTCCACCGGATTTCGACGCCAGAAAACAGATACGCCTTTGATCGCACCATCTTAAGCAGACGCGATGGTTTAAACTTGTGATGCCCAAAAATCTTTTCATCCGCATGGAACGTGATGGTGGTTCCACGACGGTTAGGGGCTTGCCCGACTTTTTCGACACCGCCCAACGGAACCCCGCGTGAAAAGCGTTGTTCGTGCAGCTCTTTGTTCCGGGCCACCTGAACGACCATTGAATCGCTTAGGGCATTGACAACGGATGCGCCAACGCCGTGCAAACCACCGGATGTTTGGTAGGCATCTCCAGAAAACTTTCCGCCCGCATGAAGCGTACACAAAATGACTTCCAAGGCCGATTTATCCGGAAATTTGGGATGTGGATCAATCGGAATCCCGCGACCGTTGTCACGCACCGACACGGCATAATCCGCGTGCAGTTCGATTTCGATCCGATTGGCATGCCCGGCGACGGCCTCGTCCATAGAATTGTCGAGGATTTCGGCAACCAAGTGATGCAGCGCACGTTCGTCCGTTCCGCCGATATACATTCCGGGACGTTTTCGGACAGGTTCCAACCCTTCGAGGACCTCGATGGATGAGGCGTCGTAATCATCCGGTCCGGATGAAAGAAGATCGTCGGCCATGGCTGCTGCTCTTTTCTTGTTGGTTACTTCGATTATGGCAGAGCCCGCCCCCCGGGGGAAGACGGAACCACACATTGCATGACCGAGTTTTTCAAGACAAATGCAGTCATGTCCGGTTAATTTGGGGTTTACCAATCACCCGACATTGCACCCCAGCGATTTTGCAACGCGCTTGGCATCCTTTCCTGCGACGCCTATGAGGATTTGCAGACAGGATGATAATGTCATTAGGGCCGATGATCGAATGAACGTGAAAGCACAATGTTCTGGTGCGTTGGGTATGATCGCGTTGCTTTGTCTTATCGCGGGCATCGGTTTTCGATTTGTCCCCAATGAAACTCCGATCAGCGAAATCGCTCGGATCTTTGATTCCCTTGCGCCGTGGGTTCTGTCGTTTGGGTTTTTCTTGTGCTTGATCCTCTTTGGGCTTGGTGCGCGTGTGATGGCAGCTGTCCTAAGTTTGGCGATTGTGTTGGGCGCTGCCGAACTGACGTGGTCCCATCGTCAGCTGAGTTTGCCCCGCCTACCCGACCAAACACATGACTTGCGCGTGTTGTTCTTTAACCTGCTTGGCAAAAATGCGGCCTGGGGGCGTCGCATCGTCGACGCAGCAATTGAAGAAGACGCCGATATTTTGATCTTTGCCGAAGCAGACGCCGTCTATCCCGCGTTGAAACGGCTTCGTGAAACGCATGATTTCGTTTCCCCATGCCCCTATGAAGACTGCGAGGTGCTTGTTGCAACCAAACGCGCGCCCAAACGCTTTTGGCGGCTTAGCATCAACGAAGTTTGGGACAACCGTTATGCTGTGTCGCAGCTTGAAACTAACAGCGGGAAAAGCGTCTTTGTTGTTGGCAACCACCTCACCAAGCCTTGGCTGTCAGGCATAACAGAAGCCGAACATAAACGGTTGGCCGCACAATATGATTGGTTATCCGGGCCCGTCGTGGCCGTGGGCGATTTCAATTCAGCACCTTGGAGCCTGCCGATGCGGACCCTCATGGAACACACAGGATTTCGTGCAGTGCGGCGACCGCTGGGAACTTGGCCAGTTGTTGCAGGCAATTGGGGCGTCCCGATTGATCAGGTTTTGGTCCACAATGGCGCACGCGTCGTCGATATGCGACCATTTGGGGCCGACTTTAATTCAAACCATCGCGGGTTCGTTGTCGACATTGTGCTGCCCTGAAAAAGATGCCGCGTTATCCGGTTAGCTGAGCGCAGGAACGGATGCCAGATTTTGCGCTTGTTCCCATGCCTTTGGATCAAGCGTTGCGGGATCGTTGATCACACGGTTTTGGCCGGGCAAACGCGCGCCCGGATCTTGGGCGACGGCCTCTGACAAATCGGCAAGTCGCGCACCAAACGCATCTGACGTGCCCGGATCAATCAGTATGTAATATTGGCCAAGGTCGTGTGGCGGCCCGTCCGGCGCCTTAAGCGGTTTGACGTCCCGGCTTAAAACACCGCCTGTCATGGCGGCGGCCAGAACTTCGGCCATTATTCCAAATCCCCATCCTTTCGGCCCACCTGTTGAGACCAGTGAACCGGCCAATGCGGCTTCGGGATCAGTGGTCGGTTGGCCGTCTTTGTCCAAAGCCCACCCTTCGGGAATGGATGCACCTGCCGCCTTGGCCATGGTTATTTTTCCAAGCGCAACAGTTGTTGTTGATTGATCAAACTGCATGACAATCCCGCCGTCCCCGTCGGGGGCCGAAAAGGCAATCGGGTTGGTGCCGATCACACGTGTTTTCCCACCGGGTGCGGCAACAATAGGCGAGGCATTGGTAAACCCAATTCCAATAAATCCGGCTTGGGCGATCTGTTCTGTAAAGTAACCCAATGCGGTGCAAGTATGGGCATGGCTGATCGACAGGCTCGCAATTCCATACCGTCCGGCCGCATCCAGTGCTGGTGCCAGACCATAAGCGAAAGCGGGTTGCGCAAATCCCATTTGTGCATCGACAACAATGCTCGCGGCCCGTGGCGCGCTTACTGTCGGGATCACTTTGCCATTCACGCGCCCACTGCGCAGTTGTGCGCAATAGCTTTCCAGATAGTACAATCCGCAGATACGGTTTCCTGTGGCTTCGGCACGGGCAACTGCGCGCGCAACCTCAGCTGCGGGAAACGCATCGGCTCCATGCGCCATCAATGCCGCCTGAACCACACGTTCGATTTCTGCCAATGTGACCGTCGTCATTTTGCCCTCATTGTCCTGTAAATGGCAGTGAGACGCATTTCGTCGGTTCGGTCAAGAGGTGATAGATCAGCCGATCAATTGACCAGCGTCCAGACGCAGTGTTCGATCCATACGCGCAGCCAACTCAAGGTTATGCGTCGCAATAAGGGCCGACAGCCCCGTGCCACGCACAAGCGACAGCAATGTATCAAACACCTGATCCGATGTGCCCGGATCAAGGTTTCCCGTAGGTTCGTCCGCCAATAACAACCGAGGTCGGTTGGCCAATGCACGACAAAAAGCAACGCGTTGCTGTTCGCCGCCCGACAATGCAGCTGGGCGATGATCCGCGCGCGCAGCAACGCCAACGGTTTCCAACAACTCAAGCGCATGACGGTCCGCTTCAGCACGCGACTCTCCGGCGACCAACTGAGGCAACACGATGTTTTCCAAAGCAGAGAACTCGGGCAAAAGATGATGGAACTGGTACACAAACCCAATATCATCACGGCGGGCTTGGGTTCTAATCCGATCCGTTTGCCCAGTCATTTCGCGCCCTGTCAGGTGGACGTGCCCTGTGTCTGGTGCATCCAACAAGCCGGCGATGTGCAACAGCGTGGATTTCCCGGCACCAGAAGGTGCAACCAAGGCAACGATTTCGCCTTCTTCCAGCGTCAAATCAATCCCACGCAACACGTCAACAGCGCCCGCCGATTTTGGATTGTAAGATTTCGAGATGTCTTTGAGGCTTAGAACAGGATCACTCATATCGAAGCGCCTCAACCGGGTTCATGCGCGCGGCGCGGCGGGCGGGAAAAATGGTCACAATGAAGGACAAACTCAAGGACAAAGCCACAGCGCTTAGAACATCTGCAAATCGCAATTGGGCGGGCAAAGCGTAAATGTTTCGGATTTCAGGATCCCAAACGCCACCGCCCATTATGAAGTTCACAAAGTTGAAAATCGGATCGACATAGATGGCGAACAAGCACCCCAAGATGACACCGCAAATCGTACCGATGATCCCAGTGAAGGCCCCGCATATGAAAAACACGCGTAAAACCGACGCTTCGGACAGGCCCATCGTGCGCAAGATGCCAATGTCACGGCCTTTGTTTTTAACCAACATGATCAACCCAGAAACGATATTCATAGCCGCAATCAGCACGAGGATCGACAGGATGATGAACATCACGTTGTCTTCCACCTCAAGTGCGCGCAAGAAACTGCCTGCGGAATCGCGCCATGTCCACGCGGCGACATTTTCACCCGCAACGGCCAACACAGGCGAGATCATTTGATCGATGTTTTCGGGTGTTTTGACCATGACTTCGATTTCGTCAGCCACGCCTTCTCGGTTGAAAAAGCTCTGCGCCTCGGCAAATGGTAAATAGACGCGGGTGCGGTCGATATCATACCGCCCCGCCGAAAAGATATAGACAACCTCATAGGCATTGATGCGCGGACTGGTTCCGGTGGGCGTTTTTACCCCATTGGGCGAAATCAACTTGATCCGGTCGCCAACATTGGCCCCCAACTGCCGGGCCACGCCTGACCCGATGGAAACACCTTCGTCAAAGCGAGTGATGTCACCCAGTGCCGTTTCAGGATCAGCAATGCGTGGCAAGGTCTTTAGATCGTCGGCATGAATGCCAAATACCTCAACCCCTGAATTTCGACTGCGCAGACTGACCATCACCTGACCACGCACCAAAGGTGCTGCCCGGATGACGTCGGGCAATTCTGCTATCGCTGCGGCTTGGTCTGCGAAATCAGGCAGGGTGCGATTGATGCGGCCATATTCATCGGTTTGGCCCAAGCTATAAATCGTGACATGCCCGTTCGCGCCAAGGATCGTATCCACAAATTCAGCACGAAACCCGGATCGCACGGCCATGGTCGCAATCAGTGCAAAAACGGCCAGCGTAATACCGATCAGACTGATCCACGTCATTGTGCTGACGCCGCCTTCGGCGCGACGCGCTCGCAAATAGCGCCATGCGATCATCCATTCGAAAGGGGCAAAGGGAGCCGGCGTTTTTGCCACGTGCGTTTCCTTGTCTGCTCGGTTTTGTTATTTTCGCGCAACGTGGTGTGGGAACGGCCCGGCGTCAAGTCGCACGGCGGCGACGTATGGGCCAAAACACGAGCTTTAACAGCGCCTGAGACAGCCACATGCCCAAAATGCCCCCGATACCTGCGAAAATCATGCCTTCGGTTGAGAAGGGTAAGGCCGGTTTGAAGTTTTCATAAGCCGCACGCGCGACATCACGATCTGTCAATCGTGCAGCATGGTAAAGCCGCATGAACGGTCCAACGGATTGCAAAACGGCAAGATCATCTCGCAACCCTTGATGTCGATCAAACGTGCGGGTCATGTCAGCGTGGCGTCGATCCAGAAAAGGGGTCCCTTTCATTTGACCCAACGCGTCCAAGCGGCTTAGCCCCTCGGCCTGTGCCGATGCATCAAAATCAGCGACCACCTCGGACAATGCATCAACCGCGCCGCCAAGACGTTGAACATATTGCTGGGAATATTCGGGGAACTGCGCAGTTGTCGCGCCCCCTATCAAGCCACCCAAAAGAACAACAATGCGCAAATTCATTCCAACGCACCATAGGCCGCCTGCCCCAACGCAAGGTCAAGGTTCGTCATCTCGTTCCAGTCGACGCATTGATCGTAAGACACAAAAATCGACCATTCCGATTGCCAGGTGACAGCAAAGCTGCCGATATTCAAACGCCCCGGCATGCACAATGCACCGTGATGCCAAAAGTTGTGTCCTCTTCGGCTTTCGCGGAAAAAAGTGCCCAGCCCGTAATACACACCTTTGGCCACCTCAACATGAGGATAGGCAAACGGATCACTGCCCATCTCTGTCTGCGTGCTGAACCAAAAACTGTGAAGCGCTGCGTAATCGGCGGGGATCATATACCATCCCCCCAACTTAGACTTGCCCCCGATCGCGGCGATGCTGTGCCTGTTGCCCCGGCAGGTTCCAAGACACGGTGACGGCAAGTGTCTTCATAAGGTGCGTTTGCTGCGTTTTCGATCAAAAGACCAAGAAGCGCATAGTTCACGTTGTTATAGGCATAGACACCAACTGCCCCCTCTGCGGGACCAATGGCATCCAACACATCTGGCGCACTGTCTTTGGGTTTATCAAGCGTGCGCAGCATGAGCGATTGAGTGACATCAACAACAAGGCCGCTGGAATGGGTGATCAGGCTGGCCACACTTGTGTCGGGGCCGCGGCCCAATCGGCCAAGCACGGTGTCGGAATAAGCCAACATACCATCTTTTACCAAACTGGCGGCACAAATTGCAGTGATCGATTTGGAAACACTTGCCAGTTCGACGGGTGTATCAGGTTTCAGACCCCCATCCAACGATGCAACCTGCACCCCTTTAAAGGCAACTGCCGCAACGCCTTGGGATTTGTTTTGACCAAGCCAGCTGTCAAATACGGTTTGCATGCGTTCAATGCGCGCATCGTCTTGGGCGGCGGCCCCATGGGCCAACCACACAATCACAACCACGAATTTTAACAACACCTGCATTGCAGCAAACGTTATCACAAGTTCGCGTAAATCTCCGCCACTTTTTGAACCGCGATTTCAGGCGGCAACTCTTCGCTTTCGCCGGTTCTGCGCGACGTCAATTCGACCACGCCATTCTTTAATCCGCGCGGTCCAACCGTGATACGCCACGGCAGCCCGATCAAATCCATGGTTGCGAATTTTTCACCAGCGCGGGCAGACCGATCATCATACAAAGGCTCAAGGCCAGCGGCTTCCAATGCTTTGTATAGTTTTTCGCACGCGCCGTCCGCCTCTTCGTCACCTTGTTTTAGGTTCACGATCCCGCAATGGAACGGTGTCACGCCTTCCGGCCAAATGATACCGTTGTCATCATGGCTGGCTTCGATGATCGCCCCGACAAGGCGGCTGACGCCGATACCGTGACTGCCCATGTGCACAGCGACGTTTTTGCCATCTGGCCCTTGAACCGTCCCGCCCAAGGCTTCGGAATATTTGGTGCCAAAATAGAATATTTGACCCACTTCAATGCCTTTCGCAGTACGGCGACGTTCCTCTGGGACTTCGTCAAACACGGCCTCTTCATGCGTTTCATCTGTGCGCGCATATCGTGATGTGAATTCTTCAAGAACGGCTGCACATTGGGCATGATCATCATAATCGATGTCCCGATCGCCAAATTTCAGATCGGTAATCTGGCTGTCATAAAAGACGTGGGATTCGCCTGTTTCGGCCAAGACCAGAAATTCATGCGTATTTTCACCGCCAATAGGTCCTGAATCTGCGCGCATCGGGATCGCCTGAAGACCCATGCGTTCATAGGTGCGCAAATAAGTAACCAAATGACGATTATAGGCGTGCAGCGCGTCTTCTTTGGTGAGGTCGAAATTATAGCCGTCCTTCATGTAAAATTCGCGGCCTCGCATCACACCGAAACGTGGGCGACGTTCATCGCGAAATTTCCATTGAATCTGATACATCGTCAGCGGCAAATCGCGATAGCTGTTGACATGGCTGCGGAAAATATCCGTGACCAGTTCTTCGGCGGTTGGTGTGAAAAGCATATCGCGCCCCACACGGTCTTTGATGCGCAGCATTTCGTCGCCATACGCGTCATACCGACCAGATTCACGCCACAGATCGGCGGATTGGATTGTCGGCATGAGCATCGCCAAATGGCCAGCGCGCGCTTGTTCTTCGTGGACGATGTTCTCGATTTTTTTGAGAACCTTCAGCCCCAGCGGCAACCACGAATAAATTCCGGCACTCGCTTGTTTGATCATACCGGCACGCAGCATGAAGCGATGCGAAACGATTTGCGCCTCGGAAGGCGTTTCTTTGAGAACGGGAAGGAAATAACGGCTGAGGCGCATGGGAGCGTATCTTTCTAATCAAGTTACGCGCTCTGATTAGGCTAACTGCCGCTGCGCTGCAATCGTTGGCAGACTATTCTGCAACATTCGCACGTTACAATCGATCTTCTTTCAAGCGATCAATCCAGTTTTCGACGCACAGCCAGTTATCAGGACACATAGGCAGTTCCCAAAGCTCATGCGACTTTCGCATGAACGAACAACTGATCGAATTCGGCGCTATGCATGCCCAGTTTCTCGGACATCCCTGCCAGAATTCCAATATCATTGGCATCAGTTAACGGCGAGGCGATCACCAAAACCAATGCCAATTGCATGGCATCCATACGTTGTCGCGCACTTAAATTCGATTGCAGCATTCCAATGGCCGCCGCCACGCCTTTCTGGTGGATGATATTTGCCAACACCCTCGACTTGGCCAGAATGTCTTCGGGTGCCATACCAATCAAATGAGGCGATTTGGCCGCGACTTGTGTCAGTGTTTCCAGCTCTTGATGAAAATCTTTCCCAGCGATTCCAATGCGCATGACCGCGGGCATCAACATCAAAGTCGAAACATCCAATTCGGTCGGCGCTTTTTGTTCACCGAAAATCTTTGTCAAAAACGACATCTACCAACTCCGCAACACGCAACTCACCTGTGCGACGGATACACGCAAACCGTGTCAGGAAAATGGTTCGAGCTTGACCATTAACAGGTCTCATTTCGTCATTATTTTCCAAAATCCGTTGCCCTTTGGACACCGTTGCGACATCGCCCATCTGCATCTAACGCGATAATTACAGCCAGTCGCCACCGGCTGCATTGTCTTGAATGTATCTTGCGTGCGCGCCCAACACCGACCGATTTCAAAACCACAAAGCTGCGTCGGATGTTACGTCGGTTTTCGGGTCAAACGGGCGTCACATTAATCGGTTCTACGCGCGCATGACACACATCGAACCCGCCTTAAAAATGGTAAGAAACGCTTGAAAGACGGTCTGGTCTGCGCCATCTGTTGCAGTAACACAGGTGACTTAGATGGCATTACCCGCACAGGATCAGTTGAGATATTGGGGAATCGCAGCGGCGGTTTTCTTTGTCGTTCTTTGGTTTTTAGGCAACCAATTGCTGCCCTTCGTTCTGGGCGGAGCTATCGCGTATTTTCTGGACCCAGTTGCGGATCGTTTGGAACGGCTTGGGGCAAGCCGCGCACTTGCGACCGCCATCATTACATTCGCGGCACTTTTGGTATTTGTTATCATGGCACTGCTGGTCATTCCAACATTGGTCCACCAGACAGTGACCCTGTTTAACACAGCGCCTGAATTGGCCAGCAATGTTGGGCGATTTCTGACCGAGAACTTTCCGTCGCTGCTCGAAGAAGACTCAACTTTACGCAAATCTCTCAACTCCGTAGGCGAAACTGTTCAATCACGCGGAGCCGCGTTGTTGAACACCGCGCTCAGTTCTGCCGCCGGGTTGATCAACGTTGTTTTTCTATTCGTCGTCGTGCCCGTCGTTGCGGTTTATTTGCTGTTGGCGTGGGATCGCATGGTCGAACGGATCGATGAATTACTGCCTTTGGATCATGCCCCCACCGTGCGCCGACTGGCTCGCGAAATTGACCAGACATTGGCCAGCTTCATTCGCGGCATGGGTACGGTTTGTTTGATCTTGGGGACGTATTACGCCGTGGCACTTTGGGTTGTTGGGCTTCAGTTTGGCTTGGTCGTTGGATTTGTTGCCGGTCTGATCACATTCATCCCTTACCTTGGCGCGTTAATTGGCGGAGTTTTGGCCGTAGGGTTGGCGTTGTTCCAGTTTTGGGGTGGAACAGAAATCGTAAACGGCGAAACCATCACCGTCGCAAGAGATTGGTTTTCCATCGGGATGGTCGCCGCCATTTTCGGACTAGGGCAAGTCATAGAGGGTAACGTACTTACTCCCAAACTGGTCGGTGACAGCGTTGGCTTGCACCCGGTTTGGTTGATTTTCGCACTGACCGTCTTTGGAACATTGTTCGGATTTGTCGGCATGTTGGTTGCGGTTCCTGTGGCCGCGGCCTTGGGCGTCTTGGTGCGATTTATTGTGTCGCAATACGTTGAAAGCCGCCTTTATCGCGGTGTCACGGGACAGTCGGACGACACGTAATGACCGCACAGCTTGGATTAAACTTACCGGCCCGAACGGCGCTGGGGCGCGACGATTTCATGATCGCCCCGTCCAACGCAATCGCTGTGGCCATGATAGATGCCAGTGCGGATTGGCCCCAAGGTAAATTCGTCCTGTCCGGTCCTCAGGGGGCTGGAAAAACGCATCTGGCGCAGGTTTGGGCAAACAATTCTGGTGCTCGTGTTATCGCAGCGAAAGACTTGGATGACACGAGTGTTCAATCGTTGACACCCGCCCCTTTGGTTATCGAGGACATTCCGGACATTGCCCAGAATGACCCAGCACAAAGGGCATTATTCCACATCCACAACATGATGTTGGCCGCGCGCCAGCCCCTGCTTTTGACCGGAACGCAGGCCCCTAACCTTTGGAACATGTCATTACCCGATCTACAAAGCCGCATTGACGCGGCGGGCCATGCTCAGATTGAGCTGCCTGATGACACGCTTTTGGCAGCGGTTTTGGCCAAACTGTTCAACGATCGCCACTTGATGCCACGCCCTGACGTTATACCTTATCTTGTCAATCGGATCGAACGCAGCTTTGCAGCCGCTGGCGATGTTGTGCATGTTTTGGATGTCCAAAGCCTTGCACAGAAAAAAGCCATGACACGTCGTTTCGCGCAACAAGTGCTGGATAATCGCGCTGCCATCGAAACTTAACGTTCTGTTTTTGACATAAAAATGCGACACTGCATCCCCTATGGATAACGCTGATTTTCTTTCTGACGATTTCCCCGAGCCTCTGGAGATGCCTGGGCTTGATCCCAATGGCCCCGGACGGTTTTACAATCGTGAACTCAGCTGGCTGAGCTTCAATTGGCGTGTCTTGGAAGAGGCTGAAAACGAACGCGTGCCCCTTTTGGAGCGATTACGGTTCCTGTCCATCTCAGCGACAAACCTTGATGAATTTTACACAGTGCGAGTTGCTGGTCTGCGCGAACTGGCCCAAGCGGGAAAGACAACACCGGGCCAAGATGGCCTAAGCCCCGCAGAACAGTTGGTATTGATCGACGAAGACGCGCGTAAATTGATGGAAGTCCAGCAACGTGTGTTGTCAAAGTTGCGCGCAGCGATGACCGAGCACGGCATCGAAATTTTAAACGCAAAGGACATAAGCCCTGAAGATGATGCGTATTTGAAGGATGTCTTTCTGACGCAAGTGTTTCCGGTTTTGTCACCGCTTGCCGTTGATCCCGCGCATCCTTTTCCGTTTATCCCGAACACTGGTTTTGTGTTGGCTTTGCAGCTTGAACGCTTGCGTGACAAACGACCGTTAAAGGCTTTGCTGCCCATTCCTGCGCAAATTGACCGCTTTGCTTTGCTTCCGGGCAAAGGCTATCGATATCTGCCCCTAGAAGAACTGTTGATCTTGAACATCCCCAGCCTGTTTCCGGGCTATAAACTCAAGGCGCATTTCGAATTCCGGGTGCTGCGCGACAGTGACCTCGAAGTCGAAGAAGAAGCCGAAGATTTGGTGCGCGAATTTGAGGTCGCATTGAAGCGCCGTCGCCGGGGTGAGGTCATTCGACTAACGCATTCAATTGGTGCACCAAAGGGATTGAAATCCGTTGTCATGCAGGAATTGGGTGTTACCAGCGGCGAAGTGATCGAAGTCGACGGCATGATTGGTATGTCCGATTTGAAAGAGTTGGTCACCGACGACAATCCAGATTTGTTGTGGCCCAATTTCATTCCACGTGTTCCAGAACGCGTGCAAGATCACGACGGGGACATGTTTGCGGCCATTCGTCAAAAAGACATGCTGCTGCATCACCCGTACGAAACCTTCGACATGGTCGTTCGGTTTTTGCAACAAGCTGCGCGCGATCCTAATGTCGTGGCCATCAAACAGACGCTTTACCGCACCTCAAAAAACAGTCCAATTGTCGAAGCCCTGTGTGCAGCTGCCGAAGACGGCAAATCTGTCACCGCACTGGTTGAACTAAAGGCCCGCTTTGACGAGGCTGCCAATATTCGTCAATCCAGACGGCTGGAACGGGCTGGCGCCCATGTTGTTTATGGCTTTTTGGATCTGAAAACTCACGCGAAAATCAGCACCGTAGTGCGCCGCGAAGGTAAGGACCTTGTGACGTATACGCATTACGGCACTGGCAATTATCACCCAATTACGGCTCGGGTTTACACCGATCTCAGCCTGTTCACTTGCGACCGCGATCTTGGGCGTGATGCCACCAAGGTCTTTAATTTCTTGTCTGGGTATGCCCAGCCCGAAGAATTATCCAATCTGGCCATCTCTCCGAAATCTTTGAAACCACGTCTGATCGAATTGTTCCGTGCCGAAGCCGCGCACGCCAAGGCGGGACGTCCGGCTGAAATCTGGGCCAAGATGAATGCCCTTATCGATCCTGAAATCATCGACGCGTTGTATTCCGCCAGTCAGGCTGGCGTTAAGATCAGTCTGGTGGTTCGTGGTATTTGTGGACTGCGCCCGGGCATACAGGGGCTGAGCGAGAACATTCGCGTCAAGTCAGTGGTGGGGCGGTTTCTCGAACATTCGCGCATTGTCTGCTATGGCAATGGGCACGGGTTGCCCTCAAAAAAGGCCCGCGTTTTCATTTCATCAGCCGACTGGATGGGTCGCAATTTGAACCGACGAGTCGAAACCCTGATCGAAATCAAAAACGCGACCGTCAAAGCGCAAATCGTTGGCCAAGTGATGGCGGCCAACCTTGCCGACGTCACGCAAAGCTGGATCATGTCGCCGGATGGCAGTTGGAAACGCGCGACAACCCGCGCCGGGTCATTCAACTTTAATTGTCACCGGTTTTTCATGGAAAACCCATCTTTGTCCGGACGTGGGTCTGCGGGTGCCTCAGATGTGCCACAACTGACCCATACTGATGACTAAAGCACGTTGACGCGCGGGCATAGGTTCGCCATGGTTTTGGGGTCATTTCAGATGAGCTTTCTATGAACGTTCCGCAAGAACACTCAGCACAAGAATGGGGGCCCTTTGGACGACCCTTGTTTGACGATGCTGAAACCCGCGCCCTTGAACGCGTCGGCGTTGTCGATGTCGGTTCAAACTCGGTTCGATTGGTCGTCTTTGACGGGGCCGCAAGAAGCCCGGCGTATTTCTTTAATGAAAAGATTCTCTGCGGATTGGGCGCAGGCCTTGGTGATACGGGTCGGTTAAATCCCAAAGGACGCGCACGCGCATTGTCCGCATTGGCCCGCTTTAAACTTTTGGCGGAAGGCATGGACTTACCCGGCCTGACGGTCATCGCAACTGCCGCCGTTCGGGATGCCGAAGACGGACCCGAGTTTTGCGCAGAAGTCGAAAAAACCACTGGTTTGCGCATTCATGTCATAGACGGCGACGAAGAAGCCCGCCTTTCAGCGCAGGGTGTCTTGTTGGGGTGGCCGGGATCTTATGGGCTGATCTGCGATATTGGCGGATCATCTATGGAAATGGCCGAAATATCAGATGGGGCGGTCGGCAGACGCCTGACATCAGACCTTGGTCCCTTGAAGATGCAAACGCTGAAAGGCGGCCAAAAGGCACGCAAAGCCTATATCAAAACCGTTCTTGCTGACATGCAGGAACAGCTGGGCCAACAACGCGATCGCTTGTTTCTGGTCGGCGGGTCGTGGCGCGCAATTGCAAAGATCGACATGGTTCGGCGCGGGTATCCGCTTCACGTTCTTCATGAATACCGGATGAAGCCGTCCTCTGTCATAAAGACGGTCAAGTTCATCAAAGAATGCGACGATTGGGGCACCTTGCGTGCGCAATGCGGGATTTCATCAACACGGATGGGGTTGGTTCCATTGGCTGCCGAAGTGCTTGGGCGTCTGGTGCGGACATTTAAACCTCAAGATATCGCCGTCAGCTCGTATGGTATTCGCGAAGGTCTGTTATACGAGCAAATGCCGGAACGGCTGCGTGCGCGTGATCCTTTGATCGAATCCTGCCGTTTTGCCGAAGCCAAGGATGCCCGTCTACCGGGTTTTGGCCGCCAGCTTTACGATTTCATCCTGCCTTTGTTTCGCAACGTATCTGAGGACCGCAAACGGCTAATCAAAGCGGCGTGCTTGCTGCATGATGTCAGTTGGCGCGCGCATCCCGATTACCGTGCCGAAGTCTGCTTTGATAACGCCACGCGTGCGAATATGGGCGGGTTGAAACACAGCGAACGTGTTTACCTCGGGCTCGCGTTGTTTCACCGTTATTCCAGCAAACGGGATGGAACACGGTTTCAACCTCTTGAACCCTTGCTAACCCCCAAAGACCTGTTGGAAGCAGAGGTCCTTGGCAAAGCGATGCGATTTGGGGCGATGTTTTGGATGCGTGCCAGTGGGCACCCGGCAGAGTTTCGGTGGTATCCAAAGAAGCAACGCCTTGAACTGCGCCTAATTCGCGATGCTATGCCGCTTTATGGCGAAGTGGCCGCGGCGCGATTGGAATCCTTGGCATCATCACTAGACGCCGAACTGGTCGTCAAAAAACAACGCAAAGACGCGGCTATAACTTAAATGTCGATCTGTTCTTCTGGGTCTGCACCCTGTTCTTTTGGATCAGCGGGTGGCTTTTTACGGATAATAATATCGCCGTTTTCAAGGATTTCGGGCACCTCATAGGTGCTCCAATCTTCGACCTGATCAAACACTTCAATCAATGCTGGGCCCATTGCATCGACAAACTCTTTGAAGGCCGGTCCGGCTTTTAGGACAAAATCCTGCATGTCATCCAATGCAGGTTCCATTTCCTCTAATAGACCTTCCAAGAACATTTGCGCACCGCGTTCCAGTAACGAAGGCGCCTCGTCGTCTTGCGCCATAATAGGCGTCGCAAAAGACATACATAAAATCAATATGGCTGATTGTTTCATGCGCCCATTATGCCAAATTGTGCATAAACATCAAAGTTCGATATCCAACGACACCGGGAAATGGTCAGATGCTGCCACCAAAGCCTCGCGCAGGATCGTGTTTTTCCAACATTCCGGATCATCCAAAGGATGCCAGATGCGCCAGTGTGGACCCTTTTGACGCAGATCTTCCGAGATCATGATGTAATCCAGTAACGCCTGCAAATACCGCTTTTCCTTGCTGATCCAAAAGCGTGACGTTGTCGGCACGGCCCCAATACGTTGCCCCAATGCGCGTGCAGCGTGGGGGTCAAACAGCTTGGGTTCATCCTTGTTGCCAAGGATGATTTCCACCGAGGACCGTCCAAACAGATATTCGTATTGATCCAGCCCCGGCCCGTCATTCAAATCGCCCATCAAGATGATCGATTCATCAGCCTCAAAATGCTGCGCAATGCGTGATCGCAACCAGATCGCTTGCGCCAATTGCTTTCTGCGATTGGCAATGGATTGCTGCATGACTTCGTCACGGGTTTTGGCCCCGTGAGGCGCTTTGGATTTCAGATGCGCCCCGATCATTCGGACGCGTTGACCACTGACCGTTTCAACACGCAATTCCAAAGGTGGCTTGGAGAACCGCACCAAATCTTCGGTCGCATCAACATCCAGATCAAGCCGGAACAAACCATCAAATCGAGGGGCATCATCGCGCCCACCTGCCCCGCTTTCTGGCCCCTGCGGATCATGGTGTGCCGTTAAAACGTCCGGATCATACAGAAAGGCAATTTCCTGTTGCGTGTCATTTGAAAACCCATGGGCAACGGCACGCGTGCGCAAACCAAACCTTTTGGCAAACGCACCCAGTGCTTTTTCAGTGCTGCGCTTTGGCGATGCGTCCGGCGCTTCGATGATCATCACGCCGTCAGCATCCATAGCCTGGAACACGTGCCCAAGCGCCGCGACTTGCTGAGCACGGGTAACGTTATACCGCGATGACCACGCGTCGTCTTCCATCAGCTGGTCATCAGGCCCAAACAGGCCGCTCATCCATTCGATGTTATATGTCGCCAACCGCATGGATTATGACGTCCGCAGACTGGTGATTTCTTCCCACGCGCGGTTGATGTCGATCATACGTTTCTCCGCCAGCCTGATGGCTTCTTCTGGAACGCCACGTGACAGCATAGCATCGGGATGGTTTTCACGCACCATCTTGCGCCAGATTTTCCGCATGTCTTCCAGCGGCATACTCGGATCGACACCAAGAACGTCATGTGGATCACGCTCTTCACCCGGGACAAAACGGGCGCGGATCGCGCGGTATTCACGGTCTTCCAGTTCAAATATTTCGCAAACCCGTTCAAGAAATGCGTTTTCATTGGGATGGAAAATCCCATCCGCCATCGCGATATAGAACAAACCTTCGACCAAATCGCTGAGGGTTTGCGGATGCCCTTCGAACATATTGCGGATGCGCGCGGCATATTCTTCGAAACCAGCAACATCTTGTCGGGCAAGGTTGAACACACGTGCCGCGCCTGCTTCGTCTTGTACGGCGATATGAAAGATTTCGCGAAAGGCTGTGACCTCGTCACGTGTGACGTGACCATCCGCTTTGGCCATCTTTGCGCCAAGCGCAATAACGGCAATTGCAAATGCAACGGAACGTTCCGGTGGCGTGCGCAGTCGGTCAAAGACTGCGGCAAGGCCTTCGCCGGAACTTAGCGCCTGAAGCGCTTCGGATATACGGGACCAAAGTGACATACTTCTACTTTAAGCTCCCGCGTCGCGGGTGTCTTGCAGGTTTTTCTGCATAAACCAAAGATCCAAGGTCTTGTCCCATTTTCGTCCCAAACCCGGCATGTCGGCAACCTGCCTGTATCCCATAGTTTCGTGGAAGGCTTTTGCGCCGGGGTTGCTGCTGCTGATGCCACCAATAAAGATGTCAATGCCCTGTTCCCGACCCACTGTTTCCAATGCGCTTAGCAATGCACGCCCCATCCCTTTGCCTTGCGCCGCTTCATCCAGATAAATCGTGTGTTCGCGCACAAGTTGATATCCGGGCCCACCGCGGAAAAGACCGTACGTTGCGAACCCTTGGCCTTGTTCAACCAAAAAGGTCGGGCCAGCACGCGCAATCATTTGCGAAATGTCATCGACGGATTTTGGGTCTGTGGTGAACGTCAGGGTCGTATCGTTGATCACTTTGTTCCAAATATCCGCAATCCAGCCCGCGTCGTCTTGTGTGGCCAATCGGATCACAGCTGACGTATCCCGTTCGGGGTCTCGAACGTTGCCGACAACCCTGCTGGACCAGTTTCAAAATGAACCCGAGCATCGTCTAAGATACCGCTCAACATGTCTGACAATGCGGATACATCTGGATGGCTGATTGTCAGCCCAAGCAATGTCACACCCGATTTCGGCAAAAGTTCGGACGGCGTCGGTGTGGAATCCCATTGGATAAGCGCCGGGAACACATTGTCGAAAGGCAACCGCCCGGATGCAGGAACAGCCATACGCCAACGTAAATCACCCCGTTGCAACGATACCGGTTCACCCGCATCCACTGGCAGTTTCTGCAATGATGCATCCAGATCAGTCGACCGACAAATCCAATTTGTCAGCCGAGGCGCACCGTCGAAGTTATCCAAGTCAAACCATCTGGGGCGTGTTGGTTGCGGCGCATTTGGATTTGTCGCGATGGCTTCAAAATAAAGCCCGTCTTCCAGCCCCAAAAGTGCGTTATGTGTATTGAATACAGCGTGTTCACCGCCATCGTTTAACGATACGCCCAGCGCACCTTCCGCAGTGTCACGTGCATCCCGCAACGTCGAGCCAGCCAAGGCGAGGTGATCCAGTTCTAACATTCTGTTTTCTCCCGATGGGTGCGCGCGAATATCGCAGGTTATATCCTTGATTTTAACCCTAAATGCGCCATTTGAAACTCAATATAAGACGGATTTGGGAGAGATACATGCTGCTGCGGGCCATCGATCGATTTTTTAACCACGAGGCCTCTGGCGGGATACTTCTGATGGCGGCGGCACTTGCTGCTATGATCATCGCGAATTCTGGGCTTGCGCCAGCTTACGAAGCGTTTCTTAACGCTCAATTTTCGGTTCTTTTGAACGGCGAAGGTTTATCAAAACCGGCCATCCTTTGGATTAACGACGGTTTGATGGCGGTGTTCTTCTTTCTGATCGGGCTCGAACTGAAACGAGAGATGTTAGAGGGCAAATTAAAGAACCCGCGCGATGTTGCGTTGCCGGGTATTGCGGCTGTCGGCGGTATGGCCCTGCCAGCGGTTGTTTTCGTGTTCATCAATTGGAACTCTCCGGTGAATTTACCGGGATGGGCTATTCCCGCCGCAACTGACATTGCGTTCGCGCTGGGTATTTTGGCCTTGGTTGGCAGCCGCGCGCCCGCGTCATTGAAAGTGTTCTTGCTGACATTGGCCATTTTGGATGACCTTGGCGCTATCGTCATCATCGCGTTATTTTACACGGCAGAACTGAAAATCGACTATCTCTTTTTGGCCCTTTTGCCACTTGTCGGTCTGCTTTGGTTGAACTTCAAGGGCGCACACCGTGTGGCACCTGCGTTACTTTTGGGTGCCATCATGTGGTATTTCGTTCTGAAATCGGGTGTTCATGCGACCCTCGCCGGGGTGGTGACGGCCTTCTGCATTCCATTGAAAGACAAATGGGGCAAGTCGCCTTTGCATTCATTGGAACACGGGCTGACCCCATATGTGCTGTATCTGATCATTCCGATCTTTGCGTTTGCGAACGCGGGCGTGGTTCTGAAGGGGATGACCTTTGGTGATTTGTTCGCCCCGCTGCCTTTGGGCATTGCGGCCGGATTGATCATCGGCAAACAAGTGGGTGTTTTCGGTTTGGCCATGCTTATGATCAAGACTGGTTTGGCCAAGATGCCGCATGGGGCCAACGTTTTACACATCTACGGTATTGCGTGTCTGGCAGGCGTTGGTTTTACCATGTCGTTGTTCATCGGCGGTCTTAGCTATGGTGATCCGACCATGATGAACGACGTGCGTCTTGGTGTGCTATCGGGATCGATTGTGTCCGGCATCGCAGGCTACATTGCCTTGATGATTGCGTCACGCCCCCCAGAGGACGAAGCACAAACCACCCCGGCACAGTAAACCGCGCATCAGCAAAAGCGGTCCATAAAACGAAGAAAGCCCGCAACCGCGAGCTTTCTTTTTCATTAAGCTTTCAATCAAAGCGTCAAGTGGCCGAAACATGCCCCTTGCTGATCAAGTTTAATATGTCCTGAGCGGCAGTCGGGATATTTGTACCGGGCCCAAAGATCGCTTTCACGCCCGCCTTGTACAAAAAGTCGTAATCTTGCTGCGGGATGACCCCACCACAAATGACGATAATCTCTTCTGCGCCTTGGTCCTTTAGGGCATCGACCAACTGCGGTGCCAAAGTTTTGTGTCCGGCTGCTTGGCTGGATATTCCGATAACATGGACGTCATTGTCGATGGCATCCTGCGCCGCCTCTGCGGGCGTTTGGAACAAAGGGCCTACATCCACGTCAAATCCGATATCCGCAAAGGCCGTTGCAATCACCTTGGCGCCGCGATCATGTCCGTCCTGACCCATTTTCACGACCAGCATTCTTGGGCGTCGCCCTTCAGCCTCGGCAAAGTCTTCAACAGTTTTCTGAATCGCAGCAAACCCTTCGTCACCCTCATAAGCAGCGCCATAAACACCGGCTAGCGTTTTGACTTCTGCACGGTGGCGTCCAAATTCTTTTTCCATGGCCATGCTGATCTCTCCTACAGATGCGCGTGAACGCGCAGCATCAACGGCAGCTTCCAATAAGTTGCCGCCTTCCTTGGCGCGCCGTGAAAGCTCGTTCAAAGCGGCCTGACACTTGGCCTCATCACGGGATGATTTGATCGCCTCTAGTCGCGCAACCTGATTTCGCCGCACGGCTTCGTTGTCGATATCCAGAATATCAATCGGGTCTTCTTTCTCGAGCCGATATTTGTTGACGCCTACGATCACCTCGTCACCGCGATCAATCATGGCCTGCCGTGTGGCGGCGGCTTCTTCTATGCGCAGCTTTGGCATGCCGGACGCAACCGCCTTGGTCATGCCCCCCATTTCCTCAACTTCTTGGATCAACTTCCACGCGTCTTCGGCCAATTGGTTGGTGAGGCTTTCAACATAATACGAGCCCGCAAGCGGATCGACGACATTGGTCACACCGGTTTCTTCTTGCAAGATCAACTGCGTGTTGCGGGCAATGCGCGCGCTGAATTCCGTCGGCAACGCAATCGCTTCGTCAAAGGAATTCGTATGCAGGGACTGCGTTCCGCCCAACACCGCGCTCATCGCTTCGAATGCAGTGCGTACGATGTTGTTATACGGGTCCTGTTCTTGCAGGCTTACCCCGGATGTTTGGCAATGGGTGCGCAACATCAAAGATTTTGGATTCTTGGGTTCGAATTCGGACATGATCCGATGCCACAGCAAACGCGCCGCGCGCAGTTTTGCGGATTCCATGAAGAAATTCATTCCGATGGCAAAAAAGAACGACAAACGCCCGGCGAACTTGTCGACGTCCATCCCGCGGTCCAAAGCGGCGCGGACATATTCACGTCCATCCGCCAGCGTGAATGCCAATTCCTGCACCAAATTCGCGCCCGCTTCTTGCATGTGGTAGCCAGAGATCGAGATTGAATTGAACTTTGGCATCTCGTTGGACGTGTATTCGATGATATCCGCAATGATCCGCATCGATGGCTCTGGCGGATAGATATATGTGTTTCGGACCATGAACTCTTTCAAAATGTCGTTCTGAATGGTTCCGGACAACGCGGCGCGATCAACGCCCTGTTCTTCTCCGGCAACGATAAAGTTCGCAAGCACCGGGATGACGGCCCCGTTCATGGTCATCGACACCGACACTTTTTCCAGCGGAATGCCATCAAAGAGGATTTTCATATCCTCAACCGAGTCAATGGCCACACCCGCCTTGCCGACATCTCCGACAACCCGATCATGGTCGCTGTCATATCCACGGTGTGTTGCCAGATCGAACGCGACGGACACGCCCTGTTGACCAGAAGCCAGCGCCTTGCGGTAAAACGCATTGGAGGCTTCGGCGGTCGAAAACCCGGCATATTGACGAATGGTCCAAGGACGTCCTGCGTACATGGTCGCCTTTACGCCGCGTGTAAACGGTTCCGCGCCGGGCACCGTACCAAGATGATCAAGACCGGCTGTATCCTCTTGCGTATACAGCGGTTTAACCTTGATGCCTTCCAAAGTGTTCCAGTTCAGGTCATCAATTGGGCGTCCGCGCAGTTCAGATTCAGCCAGGCCGCGCCACTTGCTGTTGTTGTCCGTCATTGGAATGTCCTCTGTCATTTTCGTATGCCCTGCCGGCTTGGCTGTTGCGCCAAGTCTCTTTCAGGGGGTCTTTCATCAACTTTGCCAAACCGTCTGCGCCAGCGGTCAACCAAAACAAATCATCTGCATAAAGCTCGCGCAGTTCAGCTTGTTGCTCATCGGAAAACGGGCTCCAGCGCCCTTGGCCGTGGGGCAAAACATCAACGTTTTCCCCTCGTGCTTGAAGGGCGCGGCGCAATTCGGCCAATTCAGGTGAACGATTCAACCATTGGATTGTGCGCGGCTCTGGTGCGTTGCATCCTGCTCCGCATTTCAGCATCAACGCGGGTCGTCCGGCAAAAGCTTCAAACGGCATTACCAATATCTCTGCCTCTGGGACTGCACAATGAAGGTCAGTGATCACGTCGCGCCATCCACGTCTATTCGTCACAATGTCCTTCAACTCCGACGAACTGGGCACCGAGGCCCCGCGTGAGACGGCGTAGGAAATTGCAGAGCTCCACCAGAATTCATGAGAGCGGACACTTAGAATAATACGTTCAATCCGTTGATCAAAAGCCCAAGCATAGCGCGCCATTTGTTCGCCAATGGCCGGATACAATTGTCTCGCGCTCAAATTGGCACGTGTCGACCCAATCATGTTCTCTTCGCTCACCAAAAGCGTTCTGACGCCATTCATCTCGGCCTTGTCCAGCTGCATGCCAATGCGGCCGCGTGCCCGGTTGGCAGCGTCTTTTCGATAGGCTGGGCCCGGTTTGGGTTTCAAGCCAGCGAACAAGCCCTTGCGCGTCCGTTCCAACCCCCAAACCGCGACACTGTCTTGCGCCAATTCGGTTCTATGTTCGTCAAGGTAAGCTTGAAACGAAGTGCTGGACGTTCTGTGTGCGCCAATATGTGCGATGATCTTCATGCCGTTTGCCTTCCGCAAGTCCGAGGCAGAAATGTTACCCCGCTAAGGGTCCTATCCTGTGCATTGGGCTTTGCAGTTTGGTTAACAGCTGAATTGATCAACTCACCCATCGCAATCGCTGAAAAATTGACTACATTGGCAAGGGTAAGGGGAGTCTTTATGCGCGCAATAGCTTTTGTTTTTGCAGGGTTTTTGGCCGGAACCGCCTGGGCTGAAAGCACTAATGTGCCTTCAGGTGAAACGGTGTTTCTTGAAGAAGATATAGACGATTTGAAGCAGTTTGTTTGGGAAAAACGCCCAATCATCGTGTTCGCAGACAGCGCAAACGATCCCAATTTTAACCAGCAAATGGAATTCTTGCGTGATCGCGTCGATGAACTGGCCGAGCGAGACGTGATTGTTCTGACGGATACGGACCCAGATGCCCAAAGCCCATTGCGCCGTAAATTGCGACCGCGCGGCTTTGCATTGGTGCTGATTGGGAAAGACGGAGCTGTGAAGTTGCGCAAACCTTTCCCATGGAATGTGCGTGAACTTTCAAGATCCATCGACAAGATGCCATTGCGCAAACGCGAAATCCGCGATCGAACCGCAGACAATTGAACTGTCACGGCGACACCCTGAAAGGATGACCGTCAATGCGCACGGTCCGAGCGGACCATGCAACATCGGCTTTGATCAAAGCAATCCAAGGCGTGATCGCCTGTGTCACCTATTCGAACTCCATTATGACTTCGTCGACGGCTAGGCTGTCACCCGCACTTGCATTGATTTTGGACACGATGCCCTTTTTCTCTGCGCGCAGGATGTTTTCCATCTTCATCGCTTCGATGGTGCACAAAGCTTGCCCTTCTTGCACCTCTTGCCCCTCTTCGGCATCGATCTTAACGACCAATCCCGGCATTGGGCACAGCAGCATTTTGGACGTGTCTGGTGGTGTTTTTACCGGCATTTTCGCCGCCAACTCGGCCTGGCGCGGTGTCCGTACATGCACCGTCAGATCGGCCCCTCGGGTGCGCAATCGGAAGCCGCCTGTGATCTTGTCCACTTTCAACACCAAGGGCGCATCATCGACAATCATGTCCGCCAATGTATCACCGGGAGTCCAATCGCCCGACACGCGTGAGGTGCTGTTATCCGGGAATGTGACCGTCGCCCCGTTGTGATCCGCCGCAATAGTGACCGCAGTGCTGTTCCCGTCCAGCGTAACAACCCAATCTTGACCGACCTTGCGTTCGTGGTGATCCATGCGACCCGACACACGTGCGCGCCTGATTTCAGCAACCCGGTGCATCGCCGCCGCAGCCGCCATGACCCGGCGCGCTTGAGAATCCGCAAGGGTGACGCCATCAAAACCGTCGGGATATTGCTCGGCGATAAACGCAGTCGTCATTTCGCCTTTGATAAATATGGGGTGATCCATCACGGCCGACAAAAACGGCAAGTTATGCCCGATCCCTTCGACTTCGAAACGGTCCAACGCCACGCGCATGGTCTCGATGGCTTGCGCCCGCGTCGGCCCCCATGTGCACAGCTTGGCGATCATTGGATCATAATACATGCTGATTTCGCCGCCCTCATAGACGCCGGTATCATTTCGCACGACATCATCACCTTCGGCTATTTCTGCGGGTGGACGATAATGCGTCAAACGTCCAATCGACGGAAGAAAGTTGCGATATGGGTCTTCGGCATACAGCCGGTTTTCGATTGCCCAGCCATTCAGCTTCACATCATCCTGTTGAATGCTCAGCTTTTCCCCATTCGCGACCCGGATCATTTGTTCAACCAAGTCCACTCCAGTGATCAATTCCGTAACCGGGTGTTCGACCTGAAGACGGGTATTCATTTCAAGGAAATAAAAATCCTTGTTGCCATCCACGATGAATTCGACTGTGCCGGCACTGGCATACCCAACCGCTGAGGCCAACGCACAGGCCTGTTCCCCCATCGCTTTACGTGTGGCTTCGTCTAAAAAGGGCGAAGGGGCTTCTTCGACAACCTTTTGATTGCGGCGCTGGATCGAACATTCACGTTCGCCTAAGTAAATGCAGTTGCCGTGACTGTCTGCCAGAACCTGTATTTCGATGTGCCGGGGCTGTGTGACGAATTTTTCAATAAAGAGGCGATCATCACCAAAGGAATTTGCCGCCTCGTTCTTTGATGACTGAAACCCTTCGCGTGCTTCGTCATCATTCCATGCAATCCGCATGCCTTTGCCACCGCCGCCAGCGGATGCTTTGATCATGACCGGATAACCGACCTTGTTGGAAATCTTGACCGCGTCTTCGGCGTCTTTAATAAGACCCATATATCCCGGAACCGTTGACACACCTGCATCCTGTGCAATCTTTTTCGACGTGATCTTGTCGCCCATGGATTCGATTGCACCAACTGGTGGCCCAACAAACGCAACGCCCGCCGCTTCCAGTGCTTGCGCAAATTTCGGGTTTTCGGAAAGGAACCCATATCCGGGATGCACAGCCTGTGCCCCGCTTTCCTTGATCGCCTTCATAACATTGTCGATCACGATATAGGATTGATTGGCTGGGGACGGTCCGATGTGAATTGCTTCATCGGCCATTTGCACATGCAGCGCCTTGGCATCCGCATCCGAATAAATGGCGACTGTTTTGATCCCCATTTTCCGAGCCGTCTTGATTACCCGACAGGCGATCTCGCCTCGGTTTGCGATCAGGATCTTTTCAAACATGTCCCGTACCTTTTGATTGGAATGGATCGTTACCCGCACCGGATCGTGGGCTGTTTGGTTGCCCTGACATCGAAATGCCCGTCGATTGAGGGTTTGCTGGTCTTAGTCTAGCCGCTTTGATTTGACTGTTCCGGAGACGTCGAGGCCCCGAATTGCTCACGTTTAAGTGCAGCTCACGACTAAAGACGCCGCATCCCACATGAAGGGCTGCGCCGTCTAAATTGTTTCGACTGACGGATCGTCTGCGTTTAGCAGCGCGATGGATATGTCTGGCAATACACCAAGTTGCCCGCGGCACCGACAACGACGCCTGTTGCGACGCTTCCGCTGACGACAGCGGCTGTCCCGGCACCAACGGCACCGCCAATAAGGGCCTGCTGTCCGACGGTGTCACCGCACGCGGCCAATCCGCCGCAACATACCAAGACAAGAACCTGTGATTTAAACGACATGGGAATTTCCCCCTTTTTTCGTTTTGACTGCTATGGGCTACAAATGAGGTTTTTTTCGCGCAGTACAAGTCACGAACCGTTACATCGCGTTCCTGCGCGGGAAGCCGCCAAGCCAAATTATAAAGAGGGGAGGCGGGCAGATTTACATAGGGACATGAGATCTGCCCGCCAGGGGAAGGGGTACGGAAATGGTATGCAACATCCGCCAAGGTTCGACTGACGTGCATTGCCTCATCAGGCTTGCACAGTGCCCGAGTCGCAGCAAATGCTTCGTAAGCAGCCCCCGTCATTTGAGCCATTATTCGCCTATTGCGGGAATATTCTAGCAAGGATGTGCCTGTCATTCGTCGAAAGCCTCAGGAAATGACGCCCGGGCGATTTTTTCGTTGATGACAAGTAATGCCTCGTAATCCGTTGGATCAAAAGGATCTGTGGCAGGAACCACCTCACGCCCGAACAGCCAATTTAAACGACCAGCGTCTAAATTTCCGCGTTCGAACGGCTCATCCCCAAATTGTGCCCACAATGCAGCCATGAATCCTGCATCAGCGCGCCGATCCGGAGGTTTACGATCAGAAAATCGCTCGCGCGCCGCAAGAGGCGTGACACCTTTTGGGTTAGGACGTCGAATTGTGAATTGAAAGTCCGAACCGGGAAGTCGTCCCGGAAAACCGCGATGCTTTAGCATGCGATGCCCCCCAACTGTCGGAAACAAGGGGCGATTAGGGCGGGCCGCTTAGCCCGCCCTAATAAATCACTTGTACTTGCCCGTATGTACCGGCTCCGAAGAAATCGGCTCCGGATCAACAACAACAAATTCTTCTTCGTTGTTACGGCCACATGCGGCAACAAGGCCGATAAGGCCAAACATGGCCAGCATTTTGATGCTCTTTGACATCTGTATCTCCTGTCTTCAAACCTGTCGGAATGCAGCGCATCCCGGCGACTTAAGTCAAAGGGTTCGTCGAACCCCTTCGGGCGCATCATACAGTAGGTTTTTCCCGAATGGTATGGAATGCAAACGGCTTTGGCGGTTTGTGGCCGCAAAACGACAGAATCAACTAATTCGGCCAATTTATGTACTAGATATTGTGGTGACATCAGAACGCCTCCCAGATGCAGCGGTTCCCATCAATCCGGTAAACCTCAATGAATTGAGTTGCTTCGGGATCGGCCATACCAAACGGAACGGGCCGATCACTTAGTGAGATGGCAATGCGCCCTGCTTCAAGCTCAAAATCGTTCAAATATGGAAGAGCCGTTTCGTTGCATAAAACGTCCATGTCAGGCGCGGCTGCATCATAGTCAATTTGCCCACCGTCACGTGCAATTTCTGGCGCAAGGAAACGGAACCGTATCCACGATTCTTCACCCACTGTGTCCACCAACACTTCCGTCAACTCGACGCCCTGACCAGACGGCAACGATTGTGCAGAAGCAGCCGAGGCAAAAGGTATGGTCACGAAGCAAAGAAAAGGTATGGCGCAACCCCGGACCCATTGCTGAGCTCCTCCCCCCGGGGCTGCGGTACGCCGGAAATCTCCGCGCACTTGACTGTAAATACCTTGCACCATCATGCAGAGACTTCCTCAGTTGTAAAGTCCGCAGGTGCAATGATTTCAATAAGTTCCATGTCATCAGAGTGCCGAACCTCACGATGTTCGATCCCCGGCGGCTGCAATACACACGAACCTTCCCGCAGGACGTGTTCGCCTTTGCCCTCGTATTCAAAGACCACCCAGCCTTTGGTGACATAAACCATCTGAAAATCCAGGTCATGCGTGTGCCACGTCCCCGGGCTTTCCATCCCCGGAACGGCCCGGATAACATGCGCCCCAAACGCACCCTTTGTTGCGTCTTTGATTCCCAAGTCACGGTATTCAAAAAACGCGCGCAATCCATGGCCCACAAACTTGCCAGCATCGGCATGTGCAATCGAAAAGGCTTGGTTCTTCCAAAGTCGCGTCATTTTTCACCCCTCCACTCACCAGCGTGCCGGATCCAACGCGCACGGTTATTTTTGTTGGTCAATACGTCCTCAATGCCGACTGCGTGGGACTGGGCAATTGCGGACACCTGACCCCCAGCAGTGACGCACCAACCACCCGCATCCGGTGTCAGCTGAACCATTGGCGCAAAGCCACGCACGTTTTTCAAACGCCGCCACATATCTTGGCGCACTTGATGCATTAACCGAACCGGGTGAACGCGCGGCAGCCATGTTTGCGCAGAAACATCCAAACGCTGAGACTTCAAGCGCGACAAGCTCCACGACCCTTCGAGCGTAGTTATATGCCAACCACCTTTGGTCATAACGCTCTTGCAGCCTCGGTTACTCCGCAAAGCCCGTGCGCTATACGTTCTCGAACCCGCAGGACTTTTTTTCGAGGAAATTTCACTTGTTTCAATACCGCCGACAGAAACTTCGGCACAGCATAAAAAGTGACGCAAAGAATGAAATTGATATTAGGCATCAGAATGCTCCGATGCCCAATAAGATTTTGTAATGTTCAAATCATCCATCATCAGAAAAATCTAATTCCGCGACACGTGGAACTTGTGAATGCAGCTTGCACAATGCCAAGGTCTCGATTTCCAGCGGCATTTGATTTTGAGTCCTTTTCACGCAACCACGCAAAGCGCACGATGATGGAATCGAATTTCTGGCCTTTCATGACGGCATCGACGTCGGCTTTAAATGTCTTGCAAATGGCCTTCATTCTGTTGCCAGCAGTTCGCTTTGACGCAACATAATTTCCGAAGATCCGCACATCAATGTATCCAGCCTGCTCTCGGTTTGATCTCGTACTCGCACCGTCATCTCTGACCGTCGTGTGAGTTAACGAGGTTCCGCCGACTTCAAAAACGCACCCGTAAGATCCATCTCCTAAATCAAAGGCTTTTTTACCACGGCACTCCGGTTCCTGCTGTGCAAATACCGGCAAAGCAAAAAGGACAAAAATCAGAGTTAGTATCTTTCGCATATCATTCCTCGGTTTTCTAAATTGGCGATAATAAATCTTTACCAGTTAAAGAGGAATATTGTCATGCTTCTTCCAAGGCATTTCCGATTTCTTATTTCGCAAACTGGCAAAGGCGCGCGCCACACGTTTGCGAGTTGATTGCGGCATGATCACTTCGTCAATAAAGCCACGCTCTGCCGCCACAAACGGATTTGCAAAGCGCTCTTCGTAATCTTGGGCGTGCTGTGCGATTTTATCTGGGTCATCCATATCTGCACGATGAATGATCTCCGTCGCCCCCTTTGCACCCATTACGGCAATTTCCGCTGTGGGCCATGCATAGTTAAAGTCGCTTTTCAGATGCTTCGAACTCATCACGTCATAAGCTCCACCATAGGCCTTGCGTGTGATCAGCGTCACCTTTGGTACGGTGGCCTCACCATATGCGAACAACAACTTTGCGCCGTGCTTGATGACGCCGCCATATTCCTGCGCCGTACCTGGCAAAAAGCCGGGAACATCCACAAATGTCAGCAATGGAATTTCGAAACAATCGCAAAACCGCACAAACCGCGCAGCTTTGCGCGAACTATCGATGTCCAATACTCCGGCCAAAACCATCGGTTGGTTGGCCACAACACCCACTGTGCGCCCTTCAAGCCGAATGAACCCCGTCAGGATATTGCCCGCGAAATCTTCTTGGATTTCATAAAAGTCACCTTCGTCGGCAACCTTCAAAATCAATTCCTTCATATCGTAGGGCTGATTTGGGTTCGCCGGGATCAACGTATCCAGCGAAGCTTCCAAACGGTCGGTTTCATCGAAAAAGGGCCGGACCGGCACGCGATCGCGATTATTAAGCGGTAGAAAATCCACCAATCGACGAACTTCTGCCAAGGCTTCTACGTCATTTTCAAAGGCACCATCCGCAACCGATGATTTTTTGGTATGCGTGGACGCACCGCCCAATTCCTCGGCTGTGACTTGTTCATTGGTGACCGTCTTGACCACATCTGGCCCGGTGACGAACATATAGCTGCTGTCTTTGACCATAAAGATAAAGTCAGTCATGGCCGGGCTGTACACAGCGCCACCGGCACATGGCCCCATGATCACACTGATTTGTGGAATTACCCCAGACGCTTCGATGTTACGCTGGAATATTTCTGCATAACCCGCCAATGAATCGACGCCTTCTTGAATACGCGCACCACCGGAATCATTCAGGCCAATCACAGGCGCGCCGTTTTGCATCGCCATATCAAGGATTTTGCAGATCTTTTTGGCATGCGTTTCCGACACGGACCCGCCCAGAACAGTAAAATCCTGACTGTACACATATACCATGCGACCGTTGATTGTGCCCCAACCGGTTACAACACCATCCCCTGCCGGCTTTTGGTTTTCCATGCCAAATTCGGTACAGCGATGGGTCACGAACATATCGAACTCTTCGAACGAACCTTCGTCCAGCAAAAGGTCAATCCGTTCGCGCGCGGTCAGCTTGCCGCGACCGTGCTGAGCATCGATACGTTTTTGCCCACCGCCCAACCGAGCATCTGCCCGCCTGCTTTCGAGTTCTGTCAGGATATCTTTCATCCAAGCCTCCGCACTTCACGGGTTTCGTCACAGCGGTCTTTAACAGGATGGCCTCACGGCTCAAAGCGCCAATCAGCATATTTGCAAACTCTTACCATAGGTTGGTCAGCAAATTGCAAATATGCAAATATTCTACCACGCATGGACATTCGTTCATCGGCACCCTAACTCGGATTCATGCGAACACCGCCACGGGTCGTATTTCTCGACCGAACCACACCGCCACATATTTCAACTCTGATCGTTTTGGCAGGCGTTTCAGCCATGGCAATGAATATGTTCTTGCCCAGCCTTCCCAATATGGCAAAGCATTTTGGTGTGTCCTACGCTTTTATGCAGCTGACAGTGCCGTTGTATCTTGGTGTTAGTGCGGTGTTGCAAACGATCATCGGCCCCCTCTCGGACAAGTTTGGCCGTCGGCCGATTTTGCTGTGGGGACTGGCATTATTCGTCCTGTTTTCTTTGATCTGCGTAAATGCACCCAATGCCGAAATCTTCTTGTTCAGTCGCATGGCACAAGCCTCGGTCGCAGTAGGAATGGTCCTAAGCCGCGCCGCCATTCGCGACATCTATGATCAGGAACAAGCCGCGTCGATGATTGGCTTTGTAACCATGGGCATGGCGCTTGTTCCCATGATTTCGCCCGTTATTGGCGGTGCGCTTGATCAGCTTTTTGGATGGAAGTCCGTCTTTTGGGCCTTTGTTTTGATTGGCATAATCGCTTTCGCCATGACTTGGAATGACTTGGGCGAAACGGCGCAATCAAGTGGAAAGACGTTGATCGAACAGTTCAAGGAATATCCTGAATTGTTCAGATCCTATCGGTTTTGGGGATATGCAATGTCCGCAGCCTTCAGTTCGGGTGCATTCTTTTCGTTCCTGGGCGGCGCACCCTTTGTTGGGTCCGAGCTGTTTGGCCTGTCACCCTTTTGGTTAGGGTTTTGCCTTGGAGCGCCGGCTATTGGATATGCAATCGGCAATGGCCTGACCGGGCGTTATGCTCGGAAAATTGGGATCAATCGGATGATCCTGATCGGCAGCTGCCTCAATGCGGGCGGTGTAACTGTGTCGCTGATCATATTCCTTTTGGGCTATGGGACGGCGTTCACGTTCTTTGGGCTGATGACCTTTGTTGGTCTGGGAAATGGGTTTGTTATGCCAAACGCAACTGCGGGCTTGTTGTCCGTCAGGCCGCATCTTGCGGGAACCGCTTCGGGCTTGGGCGGCGCGATCATGATCGGCGGCGGCGCTGCATTATCCGCGCTAGCAGGCAGCCTTTTGACGGTCGAAACCGGTGCGTTCCCATTGCTGTGGATCCAAGTATCAACTGCCGTCGCAGGTTTGTGCGCAATCACAGCCGTATTCTGGCGAGAACGCCAGGTGCGACTAGCTTGACACTTGATTAACCACCCTTTGCAAACTTAGCTTCCAAGGAACGGCAAATTTGCAAAGTGAGTCGAATGGCCCCCTCAAAACTATATGCTGGTGCAAAACTGCGCGAAGTTCGCACGCGCATCGGTCTGACCCAAAAAGACTTTGCGGCCAAGTTGGGCGTATCACTGCCGTACTTGAACCAGATGGAAAACAACAACCGCCCAGTTTCGACGGCCGTTGTTTTGTCACTGGCGCAGGAATTTGGACTGGATGTCACTGAACTTAGCAGTGGTGACGGTGAACGTATCGTCTCGGATATGCGCGAAGCTCTTGCCGATCCGGTCTTTGGGTCAGACATGCCGCCCATGGCCGACCTGCGCCTTGCTGCATCCAATGCCCCCGCCTTGGCACATGCCTTTTTGGATTTGCATCGCGCCTATCGCCAAACCCACGAACGGCTTGCCTCACTGGACGAAGCATTGGGGCGCGAAGATGCGCGCACGCGCCCCAGCCCATGGGAAGAAGTGCGCGATTTCTTCCACTATTGTGACAACTATATTGATGCCGTTGATCGTGCCGCCGAACATTTTGCGACTGACCAAGGGCGGATGCAGAATATTCGGGTGGGCGCAGTCGCAACCTTGGGCGTCATAAAAGTCGAGGTCGTCTTTGCCGATATTGATCGCCTGCGGGACTATGATCCAGAACGCAAAGTTCTAACCGTTTCGAACCGCACAACACCTGAAACTCAGACCTTCCAGATCTTGTTGCAGGTCGCATTGTTGCGCCAAAATGCATTGCTGGAGGCGACTTTGGATTTGGCGCGGTTCCATTCCCAAGAAGCCCGAGCAATCGCCAAAATAGGATTGGCCAACTATTTCGCCGGGGCCGCCTTGATGCCCTACCAGCGGTTTTTAGAGTCAGCTCAAGAATGCCGTCATGATCTTGAGGTGTTGGCCGGTCGGTTCGGGGCATCCATAGAACAAGTATGCCACCGGCTATCCACGCTGCAACGCCCCGGTGCGAAAGGAATACCCTTCTTTTTCGTCCGTGTAGATCAAGCCGGCACAATCACGAAACGCCATTCCGCAACGCGCCTGCAATTTGCGCGCTTCGGTGGGGCCTGTCCTTTGTGGAATGTCCACCGCGCTTTCGAATTGCCTGGTCAGTTCCTGCGCCAAATGGCAGAAACACCGGACGGGATACGTTACATTTCATTGGCCCGCGATGTCACCAAATCGGCTGGCCGGTTTGGCGCACCTGTACGTCGCTATGCCATCGCTTTGGGATGCGAGGTCAAGCACGCGCCAGAACTTGTTTACGCAGACGGTATGGATGTGGGACGGGACGAAGCGTTTGAACCCATAGGAATTTCATGTCGAATTTGCGAACGAAAGAACTGTCATCAACGCTCAGTTCCGCCATTGGAACGTCAATTATTCGTTGATCCCGACAAACGAGACGTCCTGCCTTACGTTGTTCGTTAGCGTCGCGCCTTACGCCATCCCGCCTGTCGCGCCTCGGCTTCGGAACAAAACCAGCGTTCGCCTTTGCCCGGACGGATCGTGGTTTTGTCATAATACTCTTGCCCCGGCATATGATAAATCCGGCCATTTGATGAGATATTGCCTTTAATCGAACACTTAGATTTGGGTGAGACTACTGCGCGGCGTGTCGCCTTTGCTTTGCGAAATTCGTCAGGCCCTTGTACCGAAAACTGATGCAATCCACGCACCCGCGTGAAGGCTCTCTTTTCATCCAGATCATAGTCAAGCGAATACCGCCGATACGCAAAGGCCAACCCTTCCGACACAAGCCAACCGCCCATATCGACTCCGCGCACTCGGCATTTGGCGACAACCCGACCATATCGGTCTGTGTCTATCGCAACGCAGCGGGCTTTGCGGTTAGCAAACTTGGCCTTCAAATGGTCTCGCACCCAAATGCCACAGGCAAATTCAGTGTGCTCTGGTGTTCGACATGTTTGGTCCAATTCAGGGGCATCAATGCCGTGCAGTCGAATTTTAGTGCTCCCAACTCGTAAGGTGTCACCGTCGATAACTGTGACCCGTCCGACCACATCCGCGAAGGCTGACAAGGGTAACAACAAGAGAACAAGCAAGGAACAACATCTTAACATCTCATAAAAATGGGGCCTTGAAAGTGTTAATGCAACCGCAAATTGATCAAAACGTTAACGCTGCGCAGTCTGCCAATTCGGATTGATCCAAGGTCGGTCATTGGCAGGGGCCAATGGATCGCGCCCCAAAATATGATCCGCCATTTTCTCGCCTGTCATGATCGAGGGCCCGTTCAGATTGCCATTGGTGATACGCGGAAACACGGAACTGTCGACAACGCGCAAAGCATCGACTCCGATCACCCTGCCCTGCGCATCAACCACTGCATCGGGATCATTCACGTCCCCCATGCGACAGGTGCCGCACGGATGATAGGCGCTTTCAGCGTGGTCTCGAATGACATCATCCAATTCGTCATCCGTTTGCGCACCGGCACCGGGCTGAATTTCATGTTTCACATATGGCGCGAAAGCATCTTGGGCGAAAATTTCCCGCGTTAGACGGATACAGGTTCGGAACTCTTCCCAGTCTTGCGGATCGCTCATGTAATTGAACCGTATCAACGGATCATCATCGGGATCAGAAGACTTGAGTGTGATGCTGCCGCGAGATGATGATCGCATTGGACCAACATGTGCTTGGAACCCGTGCCCCTCTGCGGCGGCTTGCCCGTCATAGCGCACTGCAATCGGCAAAAAGTGAAACTGGATATCCGGATATTCAATTCCTGCGCGTGAACGAATGAAACCTGCGCTTTCAAAGTTGTTTGTCGCGCCCGGTCCGGATTTTTGGAACAGCCACCGCGCGCCGACATAGGCTTTGCCCAGCAGGTTCCAATACTTAAACAAAGTTATCGGCTGGCTGGCGGCCATCTGGATGTACATCTCAAGGTGATCTTGCAGATTTTGCCCAACGCCTGCACGATCTGCGACAACTGGCACGCCGTGTTCTTGTAAATGCGACGCCGGTCCGATCCCGGACAACATCAGTATTTTGGGCGTATTGATTGATGATGACGCGAGGATGACCTCGCGCCGCGCTTTGATGCGCTGTCCCCCTTTTAGATCGATGCCAACGGCGCGGCCGTCTTCCATAACGACACGTTCGACCAATCCACGCACCAAATCGCAATTTGGGCGTTTCAAAGCAGGTTTCAGATATGCATTTGCTGCCGACCAACGCTGACCACGCCAAACGGTTTGCTCCATCGGGCCGAAACCCTCTTGTTGCTGGCCGTTGTAGTCACCTGTCACAGGGTATCCGGCCTGCTGCCCAGCATCTACAAAAGCTTGATACAAGGGGTTTTCGCGCGTCCCACGCGAAACATGCAAAGGCCCATTTGATCCGCGCCAATCCGGATCGCCACCATGCCCCCCGTCATGCCAGCTTTCCATGCGTTTGAAATACGGCAATACGTCCGCATAGGACCAACCCTGTGCACCGCTTTCAGCCCAATGGTCATAATCGCGCGCATGTCCGCGCACATAAACCATGCCATTGATCGAAGACGAACCACCGATCACCTTGCCACGTGGGCACACCAGACGGCGCCCGCCGAGATGCGGCTCGGACTCTGATTGATATCCCCAATCATAGCGCTTCATATTCATCGGGAAACTCAACGCACCCGGCATTTGAATAAACGGTCCCCAATCGGTTCCGCCATGTTCAACAACCAACACGGACGCGCCCGCTTCTGCCAATCGATAGGCAACAGCACATCCCGCACTGCCCGCACCAACAATTACAAAATCCGCCTCCATCACGACACTCTGGAACGCAAAGTTACGGTCTCACGGCGCGGCCAAGCTCCAGCTTCATGTGCGCGCCCTGCGCGCTCAAATTGGCAAAAGTGCATCGAACGGCGCATCAGAACGGAGCCTCAAGATCGCCCATCCGCACATAGACGGATTTCAGTTGCGAATAATGTTCAATCGCAGCCTTCGAATTTTCCCGCCCGACTCCGGATTGCTTGGCCCCGCCAAACGGGGCTTCGACCGGAGCGTCGTTATAGGTGTTGATGTAACAGGTGCCAGCCTCAAAGCCTGCAGCAACACGGTGCGCACGCGTCAGGTCTTTTGTGAACACACCTGCGGCCAGCCCATATTCGGTGTCATTCGCACGCGCCAAAGCCTCGGCTTCGTCGTCGAAATCTAGAACAGACATCACGGGCCCAAAAATCTCTTCTTGTGCGATTGTCATGTCATCCGTGACATCGGCAAACACCGTGGGTTCCAAATAAAACCCGTCCCGATCCAACCGGGCCCCACCAGATACAAGCCTTGCACCCTCAGCCTGACCTTTTTCGATGTAACCCAAAACAATCTCCATCTGACGCGCACTGACCATCGGGCCAAAACTCGTTTCCGGATCTTGCGGATCGCCAATCACCGCATCCTTCAACCGCGCAGCCAATCGATCCAAGAAAGCAGCCTTGATGCCCTTTTGAACAAAGACACGGGTGCCATTTGAACAGACTTGGCCGGACGAATAGAAATTCCCCAAAATCGCGCCCGAGACAGCGTTTTCCAGATCAGCATCATCAAATACGATCAAGGGGGATTTACCGCCCAGCTCCATTGTCACGTGCCGAATACCTTCTGCCGCTGCCGCATATACCTTGCGCCCCGTTGGCACCGAGCCAGTCAAGGATACTTTGTCCACGCGTGGATCACTGATCAAGCTTGCGCCGACCTCGCCCATGCCTTGGATCACATTGTACAACCCCGCAGGCAGCCCCGCCTCGTGCAAGATTTCCGCGACCTTAAGGGCACATAGGGGCGTGGTTTCAGATGGCTTGAAAATCATTGCATTGCCACATGCCAATGCGGGCGCACCTTTCCAGCATGCGATTTGCGTTGGATAGTTCCAAGCACCAATGCCGACGCAAACACCCAAAGCTTCGCGGCGGGTATAGACCCAATCTTCGCCCAGCTGGATGTGTTCCCCGGTCAGCGTCGCGGCCATACCGCCAAAATATTCCAGCGCGTCTGCCCCAGATGTCGCATCTACAAGGCTTGTTTCTTGGTATGGTTTGCCCGTGTCAAAGGTTTCCAAAACAGACAGGTCGTGGTTTCGCTCGCGCATGATTTCTGCGGCTTTGCGCAAGATACGCCCCCGTTCGGTTCCCGTCATCGCAGCCCAAGCGGATTGCGCGGCTTTGGCGGCAGACACGGCCTGATCAACGATTGCAGGTGTGGCGGCATGAACGCGCGCGATGATCTTTCCGGTCGCCGGATAGATCACGTCAATTGGCGCGCCACCTGTATCTTCGACATATTGTCCATTGATAAAGTGGCTGGCTGTGGGTTGCGTCGGGTATGACATGGGCTTTTTCCTTGGCGAAAATCTAAAAACTGTTGCGCAGGGTGTCGTACGAAACCATCACCGTGCGTTGATAAGCGGGGCGTCGTGCCAACTGGTCTGCATAGGCGCGCAGATGGGGCAATTCCGCCCTTTCGATGTCGATATCGAAATAGCGGTGCAGAACATGACCCAATTGTATGTCGGCCAAGGTAAGATCCGAGCCACATAAAAAGGGCTGTTGCGCCAAAACGCGGTTGGCCTTGGCCAACTCGGTTTCCAGCGTCGCGATGTTCGTCGCAATCAAGGCCGCGTCTTGATTGTCCGGGCGTGTTCGTGCCGTGCGCCAAAAGACTGGCCCGGTAAAGGCTGCAGCGACAGAGTGTTTGGCCCATTCGGCCCACATATCAACATGTGCCCGCTTACGCGCATCGCTAGGCCAAAACCGATCGTCGCCATGTTCTGCGGCCAAGAACCTCAAAATCGCGGGAGTTTCCCAGATGGTTGTTTCGTCGACCTTTAGGACAGGGATTTGCCCATGCGGGGTCATTGCTGCAAACTCAGCACTTTCCAACCCACCAAACGTTTCTCCGTAATCAAGCCGGTCATAAGTCAGCCCGAGTTCTTGCATGCCCCAAAGCAGTGCCTGAACATTGGACGACGTGGCGCGGCCGTAAACCACGTACATCATTCGCCCCTTGGAAAGCGTTGGCTTTCCTCAAGCGTGTTCAGGTCCATGTGATTGCGCATGTAGCGGTCTGACGCTTTTTGCAAAGGCTGGTAATCCCACGGATAATACCCACCCTGTCGCAACGCCTCGTACACCACCCATCGCCGGGCCTGACTGGCTCGCACATCCGCGTCGAACCGATCTAAATCCCAACGCTGTTCAGATTTGGCACGCAGCGAATTGATCGTTCCTTGATGTTGCGCCAGATCGGCCAAGTTGGTCAATTCATGGGGGTCTGCATCCAGATCGAACAATTGGTCCGGGTCCAAAGCACAACGATTGTATTTCCACTTGCCATAACGCAGCGACACCATCGGGGCATAACTGGCCTCGGCGGCGTATTCCATCGCTACCGGTTCTGTCCGCGCGATCCCCTGTCCTTGTGGAACAACAGATTGGCCCGTTGTCCAAGGCATCACGTCATCCATCGACACGCCTGCCAAATCGCACAAGGTCGGGCACATATCGATTGTTGAGACTGGATCATCGACCCGGCCCGCCTGCATCTGCGGAGCCGAGATCATCAATGGCACGCGTGCAGACCCTTCGTAAAACGACATCTTGAACCATAATCCGCGTTCGCCCAGCATATCGCCATGATCAGACACAAAAACGATGATCGCTTCTTGGCGTGTGGCCTTAAGCGCTTCCATGACCTCGCCAATTTTGTCGTCCAGATAGGAGATATTAGCAAAGTAGGCGCGTCGCGAGCGTTGCACCATGTCATAGGTCAGATCAAAGCTGCGCCAGTCGTTGGCATCAAAAATACGTTGTGAATGTGCGTCTTGGTCCCCGTAGGGGATTGGACCGACTTCCGGCATCAAATGAGCGCAGTCTTCGTACAGGTCCCAGTATTTCTTGCGAGCGACATATGGGTCATGCGGGTGTGTAAAACTGACCGTCATGCACCACGGGCGGTCGTCATTCCCTCGGGCATAATCATAGACTTTGCGCACGGCATTATAGGCAACTTCGTCATCATATTCGAGCTGGTTAGAGATTTCTGCAACACCTGCCCCCGTGACGCTGCCCATGTTGTGATACCACCATTCAATGCGTTCGCCCGGCTTGCGATAATCCGGGGTCCATCCAAAATCGGCAGGATAGATGTCAGTGGTTAAGCGCTCTTCGAACCCGTGCATTTGGTCAGGACCGACAAAATGCATCTTACCGGACAAGCAGGTCTGATATCCGGCGCGGCGCAAATGATGTGCATAGGTGGGAATATCGCTGCGGAATTCTGCGGCGTTGTCATACACGCCGTTCTGACTGGGCAATTGACCAGACATAAATCCAGCACGCCCCGGCGCGCACAAAGGCGACGCGGTGTAAGTGTTGGCAAAACGGGTCGAATTTTTGGCCAGTGCTTTTAGGTTCGGGGCGTGCAACCAATCCGCAGGGCCGTCCGGAAACAAAGTCCCGTTCAACTGATCCACCATGAAAACAAGAATATTTGGCCGCGTCATTGAGATGCCCTCAAGATTTGATCCAACGTACGTCGCAATATGAGAAGCGCCTCTTGCGGTGCGATCCCACGCGCCAAAGCAGCGCGTAAATACAAACCATCAATCAACGCGGCAATGGTGGCCGCATCGGCTGACGGGTCCGCGCTGAGTGGGCGCAATGCGTGGCACAAGTTTGAATGCAGCCGATATTGATACAGCTTCAACAAACGCAACATGTCCGGATGCGTGGGGGCCTGTGCGTACAAGGTCATCCAGCTCAGAACCGTTGCAGGATCAAAACAAGACGGGCTAAAGCTGGTTTCGACAATTGCCAGCACGCGATCATATGGGGTCTTGGCCGCAGCCATAGCGACGCGTACCTCGGCACCAAATTCACGAAGAATGTGGCGCATCGCGGCCGTCATGATCTGGTCTTTTCCACCAAAGTAATGATGTGCCAAGGCGCTGGACATGCCTGCACGCTTGGCGATCTGACTGACCGTGACATCAAGGTGACCAGCTGCGCCCACTTCAGCAATTGTTGCTTCGACAAGTGCTGAACGCCGGATGGGTTCCATTCCAACCTTTGGCATTGTCCCTTAAACCGTCCCTTTTGCGATGAATTGCGAGGGAACTAGCTTTTTATTGACTGACGAGTCAACAACGTTATTGACTCGTCAGTCAATAACCCATCACAGCTTGGTTGCCGGGGATGGTGGCGTGATCGGTTGGCGGCGCAAAACCGCCTCGCGCCATGTGATAAAAGTCACTGATGCCAAAATGACAAACCCACCCAATAATACCCAAACGTCGACGGGTTCATCAAACATGAAAACACCCAGAAGCACGGCCCAAACCAGCTGCAAAAAGGTGACGGGTTGCGTAACGGTTACGGGGGCTGCGGCAAATGCCAACGTCATCGTGTAATGGCCCGCCGTCGCGAACACCGCCACGGCAAAAAGGACTGCCAGTTCGTCGAATCTTGGCGTGACCCAGTCGGCAAGCGCAAAGGGGGCTAGCGCAACAGTCACAAAAATGGACATCATGGCCACAACGACAGTTGGCTTGACCTCGCCCGACAAAACTTTGGCTGTCAAATAAGATCCGGCAAACACGATGGCGGCGAAAACCATCGCTATATGGCCTTGACTGACCTCGCGAAAGCCGGGTCGCAGAATGATCGCGGCCCCGATTAAGGCGACAATGACCGCCGCAATCCTGCGCGCGGCCAACCGTTCCCCCAGAAACAACGCAGCTCCAACCGAGACATAGACCGGGGCAAGGTAATTCATTGCCGTGACTTCAGCGATTGGAATGCGGGTCATCGCGTAGAACCACAAAATAACGCCGACCGCGTGAAATATTCCACGCAGGGTAAACAGGCGCCATTGTCGCGATGTAAGATGCGCGTCGCGCAAATCCCGGATCATGGGCAATAGAAACACCAGCCCCAAAAGATACCGCAAAAAGGCGGCTTCGGCAGGTGGAATGCGGGGACCCATGGATTTAACCAACGCCGTGACTGCAACAAACAACAAGCCAGTCATGAACATCCAAAATATGCCACGCATCGGGTTGGGCGCGGGTTGGGTCATACGATTTTCAACAAGCAAAGGGACGTCATAAGCAAATCACCCATAAAGTAGCTTGGCCGCAATAGCCCACATTGTCAGGGCGATAACAGCGTCCAAAATCTGCCATGCCCGCGGATTGGCGAAAAAGCTGCGCAGCAATCGCGCACCATATCCAAGCGAAAAGAAAAACACGAAGGACGCCAAAACGGCGCCAACGCCAAAAGACAAACGATCAGGATATTGCGCGGAAATGGACCCAACAAGAACCAGAGTGTCCAAATAAACATGCGGGTTTAACCATGTCAGCGCCAACACCGTCAGACATGCATCCCAAAGGCTTTGTTCCGTTTCGCCCGCAGCCTCAAGTGCAGAACCACCAGCCCAGGCGGATCGAGCATTGCGCCAACCATACCACAACAAGAACGCCGCACCGCCCCATCGCATCGCGTTTTCGAACCATGGCACCGCCTGCGCAAGGCGGCCCATGCCCATGATCCCTGCAGAAATCAGAAACGCATCAGAAACGGCACAAATCACGCACACCCAGAACACGTGACGTTCCAGCAACCCTTGCCGCAACACAAAAGCGTTCTGAGCCCCGATGGCCAAAATCAAAGATAAGCTGAGGCCGAAGCCAGAAAAGAACGACACCATCGCGTGGTTAACTCTCAAAGGAGAAATACGTATTTTGTTGAAAGACCTTAGGGTCTTTAGTTCGTGTTGCGCTGAATGAATGACGCTATGTTAAAAATTGCAAGGCCAGCCTCTTGCAAAGACGACCTGTCAGGTCCATTTGGATGAGAGGCGGAGCAGAAATTGATCAAGCGACCGCCAAGAGAACCCGAATGGTTCGCAGCCCCCTTGGGTCCTACTGCCCAAATATGTCAGTGGTTATTCGTAAGATTAATCATGACAACTTTATCACGTTGATCTGAACAAGCATGATTGGCGTATATACTCTTAGCTGCGTACTCTAGGGCAAGAACAAGAAGGATTTAGCGCATGATTGATAGTGTGCAAGCCATAGATTTAACCCGCCACGACCTCGATTTGATCGAGGCCGCTCTTCATACGCAGGAAAAAATCCTGACGATACAATCGCGCGCAGGCGGCAATGCTGCGCGCCTGCAGTTGAATGACCTGAAAGGTCTGATGCGCCGATTGCGTCGTCAGGTGCCGAATGAAAATACGCCGGTTCAAAAATCTTGGGGCCAAATGGCACGTTCGATCTTTGTGTAAAGACCACGTGTTTTTAATCTTATGAAACCGCCCGCTTGGGCGGTTTTTCTATTTCAGCGCAAAGGAATGTGCTGCTTCCTGATCAAACCTCTGGTTCCCCTCAACAACAATCCAACTGCTTAGATTGTTCGCAGTAAACAAGCCGTCAAATTCTACAACGACAAAACGCGGGTTCAGTTCAAAGTGGTGGCATCGAAAAAGTCATTCGCTGCAAACGCTCGGCTCTGCGAATTGCCTAAAAATTAAGCATTCGCAATTGATTGCATGCTCAATCAGTTTGGAATCCTTGGCAGCCCAGAACGCTCATGTTTAGTTTCGCGCGATGAATGTATCTGCTCATGTCACTGATCTGTCCGCCACACCTTTGAACAGGGCAAACGGATCTGTGCGCCTTTCGGTCAAACCCAAAGCGAACACGTCCGGCATTGAGACATTGTATCAGGCGGGCGCATTGAAAGCCGTGTTTCCGCGAACCCAGGATTTGACATGTGTATTGGTCAATACTGCGGGCGGCATCACGGGCGGGGACCAATTTTCAACGCAAGCGCATGTGCGTTCAAACGCGAAACTCACATTGACAACCCAAGCCGCCGAACGCGCTTACCGCGCACGGCCGCACGAAACCGGAACTGTGCGTACAACGCTTTGCGCAGATGCAAACGCCACTTTGCGCTGGTTGCCACAAGAGACGATACTGTTTGACAGCTGCAATCTGAACCGGTGTTTGACGGTTAAGCTGACTGGTCAAGCTGATGCACTAATTGTCGAGCCAATGATTTTTGGACGCGCAGCCATGGGTGAAACACAGGTCCACGGTTCAATACGTGATCGCATCGAAATCTTTCAAGATGATCAACCTGTTTACATCGACAATTGGTCCATGACGGGCGATCTAAGCGGCCAAATGGCGCGCCCTGCGATTGGCGGCGGGGCAACTGCAATGACCAGTATGATTTGGGTCAACACCCATGCCGAAACAGCTTTGGACACAGTACGCGCGCTCTTGCCTCGAACTGCGGGTGCAAGTCTGCGCGCGCCCAACATGCTGTGCATTCGATTGCTGGCCAAGGACGGATATCACATGCGCAAGTCCCTACTGCCTGTGCTTGACTATCTCACTCAAAATTCACTCCCCACGTGTTGGAGACTGTAAAGAAGATGCAATTAACACCCCGAGAAAAAGACAAACTTTTGGTGGCCGTCGCCGCCGAAGTCGCCCGCAAGCGCCTCGCGCGCGGTGTGAAACTGAACTATCCCGAGGCCATCGCACTCATCACTGACGCAGTTGTTGAAGGCGCGCGTGATGGCCGGTCTGTCGCAGAAATGATGGAAGCCGGCGCACAGGTCATCACGCGGGAACAGTGCATGGAAGGCATCGCCGAAATGATCCATGACGTACAGGTCGAAGCGACTTTTCCGGATGGCACCAAATTGGTCACGGTGCACGAACCGATCCGTTAATATCACGACTGATAACAGAACCTGTCCCGCACCTTGCACGATTTCAAAAGACTGGAGCCCAGACCATGATACCCGGAGAACTTTTCCCAGCAGATGGGCACATCACATTGAACGCAAATGCGGTCGCAATCACGCTGCATGTTGCCAATACCGGGGACCGCCCCATCCAAGTTGGCAGCCATTACCATTTTGGCGAAGCCAACAGTGCACTGGCCTTTGATCGCGACGCGGCGCGCGGCATGAGACTCGACATCGCATCAGGTACAGCCGTACGCTTTGAACCGGGACAAGCGCGCGATGTGCAATTGATCCCAATCTCAGGGGCGCGGCGTGTCTTTGGGTTCAACCAGCAGGTCATGGGAGACCTGTGAACTTGTCATCAAGGGAGGTGAAACATGTGTGATCTGTGTGTAATCGAAAGTGTAAAAGACCGAATGCTGTCACGGCGTGATTTTTTCAAAGCTGGTGCGGCAACTGCGACGGCTGCCACTGTCGGCGGCATCATCACGGCCCCGCCCGCTTTGGCCGATGGTCATGCCAGCGTCGTGGATATGACGCATGTATACGATGAAACCTTCCCGACCTATTTTGGGGCACCTGGCATTACAATGGAACAACCGTTCAACTTCAAGGATAACGGTTTCAATCTGATGCAACTTTCCATCAACGAACACACTGGCACGCATATCGACGCGCCGCTGCATTTCTCGGCGGATGGCCAATCGGTAGATGAAATCCCGGTGGCAAACCTAGTTGTGCCCCTGTGTGTTGTGGATATTGCTGGAAAAGCTCAGGATGATGCGGACGCTCAAGTAACGCCTGATGATATTAAGGCGTGGATTGCTGCGAATGGCGACATTCCCGACAATGCCTGCGTTGCGATGCATTCAGGATGGGCGGGCAAAACTGGCGGTGACGGATATCGCAATCTCGGCAGTGATGAAAAGATGCATTTTCCCGGCTTTCATGTCGAAGCGGCACAAATGTTAATCGAAAACACCAATGCCGTGGCCATTGCCGTGGACACGTTGTCTTTGGATCACGGCCCATCCGCTGACTTTGCAACGCATTACAGTTGGTTGCCCACAAACCGATATGGCATTGAAAACCTTAAAGGGTTGGATCAGGTGCCAGCATCCGGGGCGACATTGATCGTTGGTGCGGGCACACATCGCGGTGGCACCGGTGGCCCCTGCCGCATCTTTGCGATGGTCTGATGGGAACTGTTCCTTTGATATCTGACGAAGACGCCAGCACTGAGGTGCTGGCTGTCTTTGATGACATCCGCCAAACCCGCGGCACAGATTTCATCAACAATTTCTGGCGCGCTTTGGCAAATGATCCCGCCTTGCTGAAAGCCACATGGGATCGTTTGAAAACCGTGATGGGTCCGGGCGAGCTTGATCCGTTGGTCAAGGAAATGCTGTATGTCGCCGTTTCCGTCGCAAATGGCTGTGAATATTGCATCCATTCCCACACCGCTGCGGCAAAAGCAAAAGGCATGTCAGACACACAACACGGCGAAATGCTCAGTGTCATTGGCATGGCCATGCAAACCAACGGCCTTGTGACAGCCATGCAAGTCGAAGTGGACGAGGTTTTCAAAGCATGACACCTAAATCCAAAAGGCACAGTTCAGCCCGCCCCCGGAAGACAGCACATCTTGCAGCCGCAATGTTCGTCTGTTCTGGCATCGCCGCAAGTGCCGCCTGCCCCGGCAACACCCAGCTTGAATTGAATGACTGCGCCGCGATCGAATTTCAGCAAGCCGACGGGCAATTGAATGCAGTTTGGCCACAGGTCAAAGGATACATGGACAGTATCGGACAAGGGGCTGTTCTTCTGGATGCACAGCGCAAATGGATCCCCTTTCGCGACGCAGCTTGCACAGCCGAAATCGCCCCATACGCGGGCGGCAGCATACAGCCATTGATCTGGTATTCTTGCCTCACCCGCCTTACTCGGACGCGCACTTTCGATCTGCAAGAATTGATGCGTCCCTAAGATGAACAGCGCACCAATATCTCGGAATAAACAATCGGACACTGCATTCACTTTCAACAATACTGATTTGTTGGATGGCACTTTTCCTCGACTTGGGCATCGTTGGGCTACAGGCTTCATTTTTGCGAAATTTCTATGTGCCTTTGTGTTCATTACCGTGCTGCAAACCAACCCCACCCTTGCTCAGGAAACCATGCAAGAATGGGGGATCAAAAATGACTGTGACGTCTCGGCCGCGGGTACTTGGTCTCAGGCGGACGTCCTATGCGCAAGTGAACACGCAGGCCGAGCATCGAAACGAATGGATGACGCATTTGACGCGGCCGAAGCTAGGTTAAAAAAGCATTCCAATATCCTTGTCGTCGCAAGACTCAGACAATCGCAGGACAAATGGTCCAACTATGTAGACGTCGCCTGCGAAGCGGACGCACTAATTTATTGGCGCGGCACATTGATGGAATGGCGACGCGCAAAGTGCCGAGAGACAATGGCCAATCACCGCACCGAATACTTAAATAATCTTCTTCCATAGCGAGAAAACCTATGCCCACACAAATCTCCCGCCGCGATTATGCTGCTATGTTTGGTCCAACTACGGGTGACAAACTACGATTGGCGGACACCGATCTGATCATCGAAGTTGAGCGTGATTTGATTGCAGAACATGCAGGTGCGGCGGTGACGGAAGGCAGTGGGCCAAATGCCGTCCTTTACGGAGAAGAAGTCAAATTTGGCGGAGGCAAGGTAATCCGCGATGGCATGGGCCAAGCGCAAACAACGCGCGCTGAGGGCGCAGTTGACACTGTCATCACCAATGCGCTGATTGTCGATTGGACAGGGATTTATAAGGCGGATGTCGGATTGAAAGACGGGCGCATTGCGGCCATCGGCAAAGCGGGCAATCCAGACACACAACCCGGCGTCGATATCATCGTCGGCCCCGGAACCGAGGCGATTGCTGGCGAAGGTCGCATCCTGACGGCAGGTGGTTTTGACAGCCACATTCACTTTATCTGCCCACAACAGATCGAAGATGCGCTGCATTCCGGTCTGACTACGATGCTAGGCGGCGGCACCGGCCCTGCCCACGGAACGCTGGCGACAACATGTACGCCCGGACCTTGGCATATCGGACGCATGTTGCAATCCGCAGATGCGTTTCCAATGAACCTCGCGTTTGCGGGCAAGGGCAACGCATCCCTGCCCGCCGCGCTGGAAGAACAAGTCAGGGGCGGCGCATGCAGCCTGAAACTGCACGAAGATTGGGGCACAACACCCGGGGCCATCGATTGCTGTTTGTCAGTGGCGGATGCGATGGATGTTCAAGTGATGATCCACACCGACACGTTGAACGAATCCGGATTTGTCGAAAATACCGTTGCGGCTATGAAAGGCCGCACCATTCACGCGTTCCACACCGAAGGCGCGGGCGGTGGTCACGCGCCGGACATCATCAAAATCTGCGGCGAAGACCACGTCTTGCCGTCCTCAACCAATCCAACACGCCCTTTCACCGTGAACACGTTGGAAGAACATCTGGATATGCTAATGGTGTGCCACCATCTGGATAAATCCATCCCGGAAGACGTCGCTTTTGCCGAAAGCCGCATCCGACGCGAAACCATCGCGGCCGAAGACATTTTGCACGACATGGGCGCGTTTTCGATCATCGCATCCGACAGTCAGGCCATGGGGCGCGTTGGCGAAGTCCTCATCCGCACATGGCAAACGGCGGACAAAATGAAAAAGCAACGCGGCGCTTTGCCCGAAGAAACGGGCGACAACGATAATATGCGCGTCCGTCGCTATATCGCAAAATACACAATCAACCCGGCCATCGCACATGGGATTTCGCACGAGATTGGATCAATCGAAGTCGGGAAACGTGCGGACCTTGTTCTTTGGAACCCGGCCTTCTTTGGCGTCAAACCTGAAATGGTCTTGCTTGGAGGCTCGATTGTTTGCGCGCAAATGGGGGATCCAAACGCATCAATTCCGACACCGCAACCGGTCTATTCCCGCCCGATGTTTGGCGCGTTTGGGCGATCTGTTGAACGATCCTCCGTCACATTCGTCAGTGCCGCAGCCCACGCAGACGGAATCGGCGAAACCTTGGGATTGGCCAAAAACACTGTCGCCGTGTCCAACACGCGCGACATAGGCAAACGTGATCTTAAACTGAACAACGCCACCCCAGACATCGACGTTCACCCTGAAACATACGAAGTGCGTGCGAATGGTGAGCTTTTAACCTGTGCGCCTGCCGAAAAACTGCCGATGGCGCAGAGGTATTTCCTTTACTAAGGCATCCGCTCTGGCGTTGCCCTATAGGTTCGGAATAATACATATTCAGCCGGAGGTTGTTCCGGCGTCCGAATAAGGATTTGGGATCTTGCAGACGATACACCTCTATCTTGGAGCTCATAAGACAGCGACAACTCACCTGACTGGAATCATGAATGCCAATCGCGATGTGTTGGCGAAAACAGGAACCACGCTGTCTACACCCGGTGACATCCGAAAAGAGTGGTTGCCCAAGCTGTTTTCTTTGGTGCGCGATAAAAAAGATGGCAACGCCTTTCCAGAAGATGTTGTAGCCGAGGTCCAGGCGGCCCAACCCGCAACGGGCAACTGGATTCTGTCTGAGGAAAACATGGTTGGCGTGGCCAGTGATCTAAAACGTCCTGGCGGTATCTACCGGTTCGGTCAAAAACGCATTGCGATGATGAAAACTATGTTTCCGAACGCGAAAATTAGGCTGTTTTTTTCAATCCGCAGTTTTGAAACTTATTATCGGTCTATGTATTCCGAAGAAGTTCGCAACGGCGGTTACATACCGTTCTCAGAATACTACAAACCTCATCTTTATGAAGACCGTTCCTGGACAGAAACCTTATCAAGATTCACGAATGTTCTGCCGGAAGAAGACATTGTTCTGTGGCGTTTTGAGGATTTCAGGCAAGTCATGCCCACGATCTTGCGCAAAATGACAGGGATTGACGATATTGACGCCATGATTGCCAAATACGAAAGAGGAACCACACGGCCGTCTTTGTCACAAAAGACCTTGGACCTTTTGGGCGAATTGGCACCAGCGATAGGCAAGAAAAGAGCGCTGGAATTAACCGAAAAGATCAACATACATTATGCCGTTGCGGATGGTCATGCGCCTTTCCAGCCGTTTGACGACGCGACAATCGCTTCTATGCGCGAAAAATATGATGCGGATTTTTCCGAACTTGTTCAGCGTTTCCCAAAAATGGACGTGGTGCGCGCAAAGGCAGATGCCTAGGGCGCACCGATCAATTATTGAAGAGGAAGTGAAGGACATCACCGTCTTTGACGATGTATCCTTTGCCTTCCGCACGCATTTTGCCTGCTTCCTTGGCGGGTTGTTCCCCGCCAAGTTCGACAAAGTCGTCAAACCCAATGGTTTCCGCGCGGATGAAGCCTTTTTCAAAATCGCCATGGATGACTCCGGCCGCCTGAGGAGCAGACGTTCCGGATTTGATTGTCCAAGCTCGCGCTTCTTTGGGGCCAACCGTGAAATAGGTTTCCAATTGCAACAAATCATACCCTGCACGGATCAACCGATCCAGACCGGCTTCTTCTAGGCCCATTTCGTCAAGGAACATAACCGCTTCGTCATCTTCCAATTGGCTGATTTCTTCTTCGATACGTGCAGAAATAATAACGTGAGAATTGCCTTCTGCAGCGGCCATTTTTGCCACAGCTTGCGAATGCTCATTGCCTTCTGCGGCCTGATCTTCTGCGACATTACAAACATACAGAACCGGTTTTGTGGTCAGCAATTGCAGCATCGTCCATGCTTTTGCATCATCTTCATCCACGTCAACAGTCCGCGCAGGATTGCCGTTTTCCAACGCCACTTTTGCCGCTTCCATCAAGCGTTGCTGTTGCACGGCTTCTTTGTCACCGCCTCGCACTTTTCGAACAAGGTTTTGCAAACGCTTTTCAATCGATTCCAGATCGGCCAGCATCAGCTCTGTTTCAATCGTCTCAGCATCTGCAACCGGATCAACGCGACCTTCGACATGAGTAATGTCGCCATCTTCAAAACAACGCAAAACATGCGCAATGGCATCAACTTCGCGAATGTTCGCTAGGAACTGATTTCCCAACCCTTCCCCTTTGGACGCGCCTTTTACCAGACCAGCAATGTCGACAAACGTCATCCGCGCAGGGATCGTTTGTTTCGAACTGGCAATGTCCGACAGTTTATCCAACCGAGCGTCAGGGACAGCAACCTCGCCCACATTGGGTTCTATGGTACAAAAAGGGAAGTTTGCAGCTTGTGCAGCTGCCGTCCGCGTCAAGGCATTGAACAGGGTGGACTTGCCTACATTTGGCAGTCCAACGATTCCCATACGAAAGCCCATATCTGCGTCTCCTTAAGTCGATCCTCGCGGGCTTCTAACAGTCTCGGGCCGTCTTGCAAGGGATGATCCCGCACTAAACAGCCGGATTCACCCGTATTGTCGTCTTTCAAGACACGCACGGAGGGATTTTATTCACGTTTGTGTATAATGGCTTGTAACAAACTGCGTTAATACTCATGCTTTGTGCGACGCTGCCAAAGTTGAGCTCGAAGATCATGAAACTACTTTTTGCTGCCTCCATTGCTGCTGTGATATTACCTGTTGCGCTTCACGCACAGGAATTCGCGCTTGGCGTTGGTACAACCGATTACGGCGATACTGGTACGGATGGTGGAGTTTTCGCGTTAGACTATCGCCACAAGCCGTTCCGCGAAAATCGCATTTCGTCGTTTGCGGTTGGCGGCGCGATCAGCCTTTCGGAAGAAGGTGACTTTTTCGTTGGCGCTGGTTTATCAACGCGGTGGCAGTGGGATAGCGGCTGGTTTGTCGAATCAAGCGTTATGCCCGGCCTTTATGAAGAAGGCACCGCCGGCAACGATCTGGGTTCAACTTTCGAAATTCGGTCGCTGTTCGGGGTTGGATACAAATTCAAAAATGGCCATGCGGTGTCGGCTGCGATTTCGCACAAATCAAATGCCAGCCTTGCAACGGACAATCCGGGCATGAATGCGTATACAATACGGTACCATTTCCCTTTCTAATCACCAATCAATGCGACATCAGCGTGTCTGAGTTCTTGCCATTCGTCTGTTCGTAAGGCAGTGGAAGAGGGACGAATAGGAGACGCCCATGCCCACACGGATTGATGCCAAATTCAGTGAACTTGCCAAAACCGGTCGCAAGGCCTTTGTGTCATATGTCATGGCGGGCGATCCAGACTTTGATCGTTCCCTAGAACTGGTGCGGGGCCTGCCAAGTGCGGGTGTTGATGTAATTGAATTGGGTTTGCCCTTCACCGATCCAATGGCGGATGGCACAACCATTCAATTGGCCGGACAACGCGCTTTAGCAGCTGGCATGACATTGGATCGAACGTTGGACTTGGCCCGCGCGTTTCGTGAACAAGACACGACAACACCAATCGTTTTGATGGGATATTACAATCCGATTTTCAATCAGGGTGTCGACACGTTTCTGTCCAAAGCTGTAAGTGCCGGCATTGATGGTCTGATCATTGTGGACCTGCCGCCGGAAGAAGATGACGAGTTGTGCATTCCTGCGCAAAAGGCAGGGTTAAATTTCATTCGTCTGGCAACACCCACGACAGATGCAAAACGCCTGCCCAAGGTTCTGCAGAACACATCTGGATTTGTGTACTATGTTTCGATCACCGGCATTACAGGTGCTGCCGAGGTTCAGGCCACAGACGTCGGGCCAGAAGTCGCGCGGATCAAAGCATCGACAGACTTGCCAGTCATTGTTGGTTTCGGAATCAAAACCCCAGACGCCGCAGCATCGGTTGCTCGTGTTGCAGACGGTGCGGTAGTCGGATCAGCGATTGTGGAACGCGTCGGACGCGGGGACTCGATTGCTGAAACACTGGCATTTGTTAAGTCTTTGGCAGACGGTGCACATTCAATTTAAGCCTTGGTAAAAAAGTGCGGGACGCTTAAGGCACCCGCACTTCTGAACACCATAAAACCTTATTGCGCTGCACTGTTGGCAAGCTGTGGGACGCCTGGATGGCTGACCGTGCTCAACGTGACGTCACCTTCGAATTGTGGCGCTTCGCCCGCGACTTCAATTTCACCGTCACGACGTGCAAACGTCCAGCGCGCCGCATACAGTTGGTATTGACGGGTTTCCCACCCTGCCCCATCGCGACGAAACACTGCACGCCAAGATCCTTCGATCAATACGGGGATTGTCACGGAGTGCGGTTCAGGCCGGTTCTGTCGCTGCGCAGCAGCAGAACGCACTGCAGATGACCAAGCTTGGGACAATTCCGCGCGCAATTCGTCAACTGCGGCAGCTCTGCGCCCTGCAAATACGACCTGAAATTCTTTTCCGTCAGGCAGCACAGACGAAATGACCCAATCACCCCGACTGTTCTGTCCAAATATCGGAGCCATCGCAACTTGAGCGCGGGTCATTCCGGTTTGAAAAAGCCCCATGTCTTCTGCGACTTGCGAATTTGATTTGCGGATTGGTTCCATCAACATCATCGGTTCACTCACTTTACTCATCACTCACTCGGAACATTTGCTTAAAATGATGTCTACTTTATTTGCCCCAAAACGTGTGCGTCAGAATTGACACTTAGTTAACGTATCGCCGCTTTTTCACCTGACTTGGTTGTGCCCAATTTTAGGCACAGGTGTGAAATACCTCTTAAAATACACGGTTTACATAACATTTTAGGTGATTTTCTGATCACAGAGCACCGAACCAAACCCTTTGAAAGTACTCTGTTTACCAGTCAGCTTAGGTGTTCTTGGACAAGCGAGATGCCCAAATTGGCAGTATCCCCACCAATACCAAGGTCAGAACACCGGCGATGGCATAAAAAGAAAACCGCAAACCAAACGCTTCTGCGATGAAACCCATCAATGGCGGACCCACAAAGAATGCGGCATACCCCAATGCCGCCGCTCGGCTGATCGCTGCCAGACGCAAGCGACGCGGAACGGACTGTCCGACAAGACCCAACGCCAACGGCCCAACTACAGATACACCAAGCCCCCCAAGCGCGAGGCCAACATAGGCAAATGAAACAGTAGCGGCCATTCCTGTCAGGGCCAGCCCAATGGCCGCAAGAACACTAGCGACGGTCATAACGCGAAGAGGCTGCAACTGGCCGGCGAATATATGTCCGGCCAATCGCCCTACAGCCATACTGACACCCAAGATAGCGGGGCCCAATGCCCCTTCGGAAGGACTGCCACCAAGGGTCCGTTCGATATGTAACGCCGACCACCCCTCGCTTGCGGCTTCGCCCAGAAAGGCCGACAGAACCACAATTCCGCCCAACCATACGATGGCGTTCGGAAGCCCCTGCCCTGTATCGCCCAAGTCGTCAGCTTCGTCCCGCATTGGCAACATCAAAGTCGGGCATACAACCAAAATGCACACGGACATGACAGTGAAATTCGCCATCGGCGTCCACTCTGCCCCTCGACCAAAGCTGACGGCGATTGCAGCAAGGGCATAAGACACCGAAAACAATCCATGGTTCAGATTCATCAAGCCTCGACCAGTGTCCGCCTCACATTCGCTGATTTCAGCATTGGCAAGAACATCCGCAATGCCTGCACCAGCGGCGGCGGTAAACAATGCCAGTGTGAATGTGACCGGACCATGCGACATCCCGACTGCCAAAAATCCCGTGGTCATAATCAATGTGCCGACCATCATGGCCCACCGACCGACCAGCCGATGAACAAATGGCGCCAACCACATCGCAATCACCGCGCCAACGGCCCCGACCAACCCCATGGTGCCAAAGGCCGCATCTCCGGCGCCAATCTGGGCTTTTATCGCGGGCATTTGGGCGGAAAACGTGGCCCACCCCATGCCAATGACCACAAAGCCCATTAATGCAGTGCGCGAGTCACGGATATCTTGCAAAATCTTCATCCGCCAAGCCCTGACACGGGCGCGCGAAAGGCACAAGATTTCCCTTGCCTTAGCAGGGATTCCGTTCTATCCGCACCATCTTGTCGGGGTGACAGCCTTGGAGGCACCCCATAACTTTAGGAGAATAAAATCATGGCTGGAGAGATTCCTGATCTCATAGCTCTGGAACGTACGGGGACAGGCAAGGGCGCCGCTCGTCAGGCGCGTCGCGCCGGTATGGTTCCAGGAATTGTATTTGGTGGTGACACAGATCCGCTGCCGATCAACCTTCCGTTCAACAAGCTTTTCAAAATGTTGAAAGCTGGTCGCTTTAAATCGACTTTGTTCAACATGAAAGTTGAAGGTCAAGAAGACGTTCGCGTTATTTGCCGCGACGTTCAGCGTGACGTTGTGAAAGACCTGCCGACACATGTTGATTTCATGCGTTTGCGTCGCACAACGAAAATCAACCTTTTCATCCCGGTTGAGTTCGTCAACGAAGAAGATGCTCCGGGTTTGAAACGCGGCGGTGTTTTGACTGTTGTTCGTCCCGAGGTCGAATTGATTGTAACAGCGGGCGATATCCCCGAGAAATTGACGGTCGATCTTGCTGGTCTGAACGTCGGTGACACAATCACAATTTCATCGATCACGCTGCCTGAGGGTGCGAAACCAACAATCGATCGTGAATTCGTTGTTGCGAATATCTCTGCTCCATCTGGTCTGCGTTCTTCGGACAACGAAGACGAAGATGCCGTTGAAGGCGATGCAGAAGACGCTGTTGAAGAAACCTCAGAAGAGTAATCTTTGACAACATTCGGCAAGAAATTGCGGGGCCTTAACGGGCCCCGTTTTTGTTTCTAGCATCTACATCAAAATTGTTTAAAAAAATATGGATTACGATGGTCGTTTCGATTTATTGAAATCAGATTGGTTCGGTCCCCTGTTTTGATCATTTCGGGAATGAAAATTGCCACATTCATACTTTCAAAACCACCAAAGCATGCACCAGTTCACTGCTTTAAGCACGCCCATTTGGATTTTCGACGTCGACAATCACAATCTATGGTGGGGAAACCAAGCCGCTCTCGAATTTTGGGACGCGCAATCCTTAGACGAACTGGCGGAGCGAGATTTTTCAAGTGACAGCACATCTGTGCGGACACGATTGCGTCAAATCGTTGATGGAGCTGGGGCAGATGGCCGATTACAAGATACGTGGACGTTGTATCCCAAAAACATTCCCCGAACTGCACTTTTGTCTTTTCGGCCGGTCACAATCAAAGAAAACGTCAGCGCTGTTTTGATCGAAGTTATCCGTCTGACCGAAAGTCAAACCAACGACGAAGACATCCGAATTTTTGAAGCGGCGCGTTCATCGGCATTTATGATCAGCACGTTTTCCACAAACGGAAAGCTCTTGGTGCAAAATCCGGCCGCACTTAACTGTTACGGAGTAATATCAGAACGCAGCGACGCAATGCCCTGCGATTTGGGCGGACGCTTCATAGACAAGACCAGCGCGCGCAGAATAATGGAGGCCATTCAAAAAAACGGTGAAATAGACGACGATTTCGATGTCCTTACATTGGCAGGACCACGCGTACATCGCATTTGCGCAAGACGTGGACGCGACCCTGTCACCGCTGATTTCGTTACTGTGCTGAACGAAGAAGACGTTACCGATGCATCGCGTTTGCGTCGTCGATTGGTCCGCTTGAACGAAGGGCTGGAAGCCGAAGTTGCCGAACGAACCTCACTTCTTAAGGAAAGCGAAGAACGGTATGCTTTGGCTGCGCGCACGGCTGCAATATGGGATTGGAATATTGCAGATGACAGCGTTTTCATTTCGCCCAGCTTCATAGAAAATCTGGGGTATGAGCCAGACGAATTTATGGAAATAATACACCGATCAGGCACCAAAGCTTTTGTACATCCGGATGAAATCGGCGCGTTTCGGAAAGGCTTAATAAATCACTTAAAAAACCCCGGCACCCCGCTTCAATATGAACATCGCTTTATGACCCGAGACGGAAAAGCAATCTGGTATCATGCACAAGGCATAACTCTTCACAACAATTCTGGCACCGCTGTACGCTCGGTTGGGTTGTTGACGAATATTTCGAAACGGAAAAACCTGGAGGCGACGTTGTTGTCCACCCAGCGCCTCGAAGCGATTGGGCAATTGACGGGCGGAATAGCACATGATTTCAACAACCTGCTAACCGTCATACAAGGCAATACTCAGCTGCTGGAAATGAACGAGCTGGTCGATCATGACATGACGGGATCCATTTTGAATGCGGCCGAAAAGGGCGCAGAATTGACCCGCCATCTGCTGGCTTATTCAGGCAAACAAACCTTGTTGCCCCGTCAGATAGATTTGGGCGAACTCCTGGAAACGATGCGAAAAACCATTCTGCGCGTGTTAAGCGAAGACATCTCAGTTCAGATCGACACACCAGACGAACTAATATGCGTATTTGCAGATCCAACCCATTTGGAAAGCGCCTTATTGAACCTTGCCCTCAATGCGCGCGACGCCATGCCCAAGGGCGGTGTTTTGACGTTAACATGCCAGCCTATGTTACACGATGATCCCAATGCTCAACGTGTGACTTGCCCGAGTGCTGCGGCCGGCGGCTGTGTTGAGATATGTGTAAGCGATACAGGAACCGGTATGTCGTCCGAGGTGACTGAACGTGCCTTTGAACCCTTCTTTACGACCAAAGATGTTGGCAAAGGAAGTGGCTTGGGCCTGTCCATGGTTTTAGGCTTTTCTCGCCAATCAGGTGGTGACACAATTATCACCAAAAACAAACTTGGCGGTACTGCGGTTTCTATTTTCCTACCCCGAGCAATAGACAAAGATACTGCGCCGACATTGCCCGCAACCCCTCATACAATCAACGGCAATGGTGAACTTGTCCATCTGGTGGAAGATGATCCAGATGTCCGAGCGGCAATGCGACGGTTGTTAGAAACGTTAAACTACCGGGTTATTCAATCTTCTTCCGCAGCCGAGGCTGAGGACAATCTAAGACGCGAAGTCGAGCCAGACATTCATTTGGTTGACGTCGTTTTGCCCGGCGGTGTGAATGGTCTGGAATTCACTCAATCACTACGCGCGTCTAACCCAACTGCAAAAGTTATCTTAATGTCAGGCTACCCAAAGCCGAACCTGACGGCTGATGCAAAAATCGACCCGTCTTTGGCGTTTCTGCAAAAACCGGTCGAAAGCCATGTTTTATCGCAAGCGCTTCGTGGCGCGTTGCAGTCATAGCCTGCCCTATATGGGCAGGCCACTTTTCCTTGTCAGCCTTTGCCTTTCCAAGGCACCAGCCAGCGTTCGGCGTACCGCATCAACATATCAATCCCAAAGCCGATCAGACCAATGAGGATGATCCCCATCAAAACAATGTCGGTGTCTTGAAATTTGGATGCCGCGACGATCATTTTGCCAACACCCTTTTCAGCGGCGACCAATTCAGCCGCAACCACGGTTCCCCAGCATACACCCATGGCCACACGCGCCGCTGTGAAGATCTCGGGAAGGGAATTGGGGATGATGACATGGCGCAGAATTTGCCACTTGCTTGCCCCCAATGAATACGCGGCATGAACCTTTGATATCTTGACGCCTGACACGCCTGAACGCGCACCAATCGCCATGATCCAAAGGGCAGCAAGGAACAGCAATATGATTTTACCTTGTTCGCCGATCCCAGCCCAAATGATCACAAGCGGGATCAACGCCAGTGGCGGCACAGGGCGCATGAATTCCACGATCGGATCAAACCAACCCCGAAACCAATTGGACAAGCCCATCGCGTATCCCAATGGGATGCCAACCAAAGCCCCTAAGAAAAATCCGACGATGACGCGAAACAGAGAATAGCTCAGATGCTCTGCCAAGGTGACGTTTTGGTACCCGTCGCGGCTGACGCTTAACAAACGCTGCCACACGGAATCCGGCGCGGGCAACCAGATGTTTTCCATCTGCCATCCTTTACCGGGTTCGAAATTCAACGTTCCCTTATCCGTCAACGCAACACGGCCAAAACCCGTTTGCGCGTCCACTCCCCGTTCAATTGCGCGACCATCAATGGCGACGATTTTTGCCCCGTCTTTGCGTGTCACTTCATCGTTGGCATCCCAACGCAGCAGTTTCGAACGATAGGCCTGAACAACCAGAACATCATCCTTTGCTGTTCCTTCTCCGGGTTCCACGGTGGGGACTTCCGGTGTTTCGCCTGCCTCGTGAACCAAAACGGTAACGGTTGCATCCTCGCGCGAACCGTCTTCAGCCTCGACGGTGTAAACGAACGTCTCTTGCCCCAGAAACGGTCCGGGCGCGTGCAAAAACCGCGGAAGCAATCCGGTTCCCGTAAACGCGCCCCAGATGACAAAGATCAGGACAACGGAAATAACCGATGCCGCTTTGTCCGACACAACGGCGCTTTCATCGCCAAACGTGACCGTTTTCAATGACGTGTAATCTTGGGTTGCACTTAGACGGGTGCGGATCATGCGCCATAAGAACATGAACAGCAGAATGAGCGCGATATATCCAATCAATGCAGGCATGATCGACAGGATGGAAAGAAACATTGTGGCAAGTTCACCACCGAGATCAGCAAATATCTGTCCCATATTATGCGCTCTCCTCGCTGCGGCCCATGATCTCTTCTTCCATGTCCCAAATCATGCTCAGAATTTCTTCGCGACGTTCCCCAAATTCCGGTTCTTTTTTAACATCACGCAGGTCTCTTCCAACGCCCATGTCCGCAAACGGCAATCGATATTCTTTGTGAATACGTCCCGGACGCGGTGCCATGACCAACAGACGTTCCCCAAGAAGCAGGGCTTCTTCGACCGAGTGGGTGATCAGGATGATGGTCTTGCCGGTTTCTTTCCAAAGCTTCAGAACCAAGCCTTGCATCTTTTCGCGGGTCAACGCATCAAGCGCGCCCAACGGTTCATCCATCAAAATGACATCTGGATCATTCGCCAAACAGCGCGCCAACGCGACGCGTTGCTGCATGCCACCTGACAATTCATAGACCATCTTTTCCTTGAAATCTTGCAGCCCTACGACATCCAACAGATGGTCCACGATCTGACGGCTTTCTGATTTGGCCATGCCCTTCATATCAGGCCCAAAGCGCACATTTTCACGCACGCTCATCCATTCGAATAACGCGCCTTGTTGAAAGACCATTCCGCGATGCGCATCCGGTCCAGACACCGTTTTGTCGTTCAGAACAATCGCACCCTCGGTTGGGGCAAGAAAGCCCGCAACGATATTCAATAGCGTTGTTTTCCCACAGCCTGACGGGCCAAGTACGCTCATCAGTTCGCCTTGTTTCAGGTCAAGTGTTACGTCCTTTAATGCCTGAACGTGACTTCCGTTCGGCAGATCGAAACGCATCGAAAGGTTTTTGATTTGAAGACCCGACATTGCACCCCCGTCGGATTAAGTGGGTTGAGCGATCCGGGAAACTCCCCAAGCACCCTTAAAAATACCCGCGCAGAAGGAATCCGCGCGGGCAGTTTTTGATCAGAGGCCTTTTGCGTCTTCCAAAGGACCAGTGTTAACCGCGCCATCATAGCTGTCCAAAGCAGACGGGATCGATTCCGCGCCAACAAAGACACCTGCAACACCTTGCATGAAGGATTGTGCAGTGCCGCCCAACCAAGCATCGCCCAGCTGTTCCTCAATGGTCGGGAACTTGAATGTCGACAACGTCGCAGCAGTGTCTTCCTCTGACATACCCGCGTCTTTTGCGATGACAGGCAGCATTTTTGCATGGTTGGCTTCGTCGGCCCACATTGCGTTTGCGGCCGCGGTCACAGACAAGAACTGCGCAAGCAATTCGCTTTCTTCTGCAATGAAGGCCGCCGGCGCTGTTGTCGCATCAAACACCAGAATGCCAAGCTCTTCTTTTTCGGCACCTGTCAGCAAAACGTTGCCGTGCTCTTTCATGCGACGCAGTGCGCCCCCCCAACCACAGACCATATCCAACGAACCTTGCGCGAATGCTGCAGCACCTTCTGGCGGAGCCATGTCCACGATATCCATTGATGAGATGTCGACACCAAAATGGTTCATTTGGCTTAGGAACCCATAATGCGCCGCTGTTCCCAACGGAACGGCAACTTTCTTACCAGCAAGTTCAGCCGCGGATGTTTTGTCGATTTCCAAACCGGATGCGACAACACAGTTGTCGTTTTCTGAATAAGAAACAGCGACATCAACAATCTGGATGTCTTGACCTGCGGAAGTGGCAACCACAAATGGCGGTACACCCTGACTTACAGAAATCTGAACATCGCCCGACCCCATGGCCTGGCTCATTGCTGTTCCGGTATCAAAGCTGACCCAGTTAATCTTGGTCCCACCCATGGCTTCTTCGTACATTCCAGTTTCTTTTGCGAACTGGAACGGCATTGGCCATTCAAGGAAATAGGCGACTGTAATCTCGCCACCATGGCCGCCAGCAATCGCACCTTGTGTACCGGCCAGCATGGCAACAGCAGCAGCTGCGCCCATCAGTTTGGATTTGAAGCTCATACATATTCTCCCATATGTGCCACCCGTTTCGGGCAGTTCTTTGCTTTGTTCATGCGCTGAGTGTAGCGCGTACCGCCGGGTTGTCCCGGCTTAAAGAAGATCGGAAACGATTATTGCGAAAGTATCAATGATTTTCCGTGATTTACGGTCACGTCCACCTGATCCAAGATACAACCCTTTCGGGTCACAACGGCGTTTGGTCCTGTTTTATAGGCCTTTTTCGCCCGACGCCGCACGATCTTGGACTTACACTTTAGGTGATCTGGACTTACCGATTGTTCCATTTTCTAAGCAACTGTATTTGGAAACTCTTCATATTCGATTTCGACTGGCCTTAAACTTAAGGTAATCTGGCCCTAATCCAAACCTTGGAATCAAAGTGATATGCACCATCACTAATCACCTCGCCGGGAGAGCATTATGCACGGCACTTTCAATGAAAATGATCTGAGCCATATCATCGAGGCAGATCGAAAAAATGTCTGGCATCACCTTATTCAACACGCTCCTTTCTTTTCAGGGGCCGATCCCAAAATCATGGTCGAAGGCCGGGGGATGCGTGTTTGGGATCAGAACGGCAAAGAACACCTTGATGCAGTGTCCGGCGGTGTCTGGACGGTAAATGTCGGCTATGGTCGTGAACGGATTGCCGATGCAGTGCGTGACCAGCTTGTCAAACTGAACTATTTCGCAGGATCGGCAGGCTCCATTCCGGGCGCGATGTTTGCGGAACGTTTGTTGGAAAAAATGCCGGGGTTATCTCGGCTTTATTATGTGAACTCCGGATCCGAAGCGAACGAAAAAGCTTTCAAAATGGTCCGCCAAATTGCGCATAAACGGTATGGTAGGAAAAAGCACAAAATCCTGTATCGTGATCGTGACTATCATGGCACGACGATTGCGAACCTAAGTGCGGGCGGTCAGGATGAACGCAACGCGCAATACGGACCATTCACACCGGGCTTCGTTCGTGTTCCTCATTGCCTTGAATATCTCAGCCACACGCAAGAAGGCGCGCCGTCTGAGAACTATGGAATTTGGGCCGCAGACGAGATCGAAAAGGTCATCCTACGGGAAGGGCCGGATACTGTTGGCGCGCTATGCTTGGAACCCGTCACTGCGGGCGGCGGTGTCATTCCACCACCAGAGGGCTATTGGCCACGCGTTCAGGAAATCTGCAAAAAATACGACATCCTACTGCACATAGACGAAGTGGTCTGTGGTTTGGGTCGAACAGGCAAATGGTTCGGATACCAAAACTATGGCGTTAAACCGGATATCGTCACGATGGCCAAAGGTGTCGCGTCTGGATATGCCGCGATTGCGTGCTGTGTGACAACCGAAGAGGTCTTTGACATGTTCAAAGACGAAACCGGCGACATCATGAGTTACTTCCGCGATATTTCCACATTTGGTGGATGCACGGCTGGTCCAGCAGCAGCGCTGGAAAACATGAAAATCATCGAAGAAGAAGGCCTTTTGGAAAACACCTTGGTCATGGGCGAACGCCTTATGGGCAACCTGAACAAACTGGCAGAAAAGCACAGTGTGATTGGGGATGTCCGGGGCAAAGGTCTGTTCTGCGGGGCAGAGCTTGTGACAAATCGCGAAACCAAGGACCCTGTGTCCGAAGCCGACATAAAAGCAGTGGTTGGGGATTGTATGGCAAACGGCGTCATCATTGGCGCGACCAACCGCTCTATGCCGGGGCGGAACAATACGTTGTGTTTCTCGCCCGCTCTGATTGTGACAGCGGATGACATCGACACCATTACAAACGCAGTAGATGCCGCATTAACGCGCGTCTTTGGCTAAACAATAGCCGCCCGGCACGGCGCCGGGCGGGGATCTCTTTCTTCGGACCGCTGGACCCATCTTGGTCCAACGACTATGCTGCATCGCAACATGACCGGAGAACTTTCATGAAACTCCTCGTTGGCCTTGGCAATCCGGGCGCAAAATATGCGCGCAACCGGCACAATATTGGCTTTATGGCACTAGATCGGATTGCGGCTGACCACGGTTTTCCTGCGTGGCGCGGCAAACATAATGGCGCCGTTTCCGAAGGTCGCTTTGGGTCAGATCGCATTGTTCTGCTGAAGCCAGAAACATTCATGAACAAATCCGGCGATAGCGTCGGCGCAGCCATGCGGTTTTATAAGTTGGAACCGCAAGACGTCATCGTGTTTCACGACGAAATCGACCTCGCGCCCGGAAAGGTACGTTGGAAGGTTGGTGGCGGGCATGCTGGGCACAATGGCTTGCGTTCTATCCACTCGCATATCGGGGTCGACTATGCGCGCATCCGAATGGGTGTCGGGCATCCGGGACACAAAGATGCGGTGCCGGGTTACGTGCTGCGTGATTTTCCAAAGGCTGATGAAAACTGGTTGGATGATGTCATTCGAGGGTGTTCGGACGGGGCACCCCATCTGGCGCATGCGGATGGCGGCAAGTTTATGAACGCAGTCGCCTTGCGCGTGAATCCACCGCGATCCAGCACCACAAAGCCTGCCAAACCTACCAAATCCGAAACACCGCAAGAAACCCCAGCCGAACCGCAATCGCCGTTACAAAAACTGATGGAGCGCTTTCGTTGACCCTGACATCCGCATTTCTGGACCAAGCAGACACCTGCGCGCGGATGGGGTCACCATTAATGGGGCGGATTTTACGCATCCTATCAAATGGGTGGAATCCCGACAGTGAACTTGGTCGCGCGATGGATGAATATTCAGGGGACATTGGTCCAGCGGGGCATTCTTTGCCCTTGCGCATCGCAGGTGGACTGCATGCGTTGGTTCTGTTGGGAAAAGACGCGAAACTGGTCGCGGCTTATCCACCAAATGTTGTGGATGACCAAACGTTGCAAGTGGCCGTTTTAGGGGCCTTGCACACCCACGAGGGTTTTTTTTTGAGTTGGACGACGTCACCGCCTCAAACCAACGAAGTGCGCCGCTCTGCAGCTTTGATTGCAATGGCTCATGTCGCACATGACTATTTTGATCGCCCGATTGTGCTGTCAGAATTGGGGGCAAGTGGCGGATTAAATTTGGTGTGGGATCAGCTTAATCTGGATATCAACGGCACAAGCTTGGGCCCAACGGATGCCGTGCTGACGCTGCGGCCTGATTGGGACGGCCCGCTGCCCCCACTTGCAAGACCCGTAATCGCGATGCGCGCGGGTGTGGACCTGAACCCGCTGGACCCAAGCAATGTGGATGATCTGCTGCGCCTGACGGCTTACCTGTGGGCGGATCAGCCAGAGCGCTTGGAAAACACGCGTTTGGCTGCACGCGCCTTGGATGTTTCTGTCGACCGAGGCGACGCAATTGATTGGTTGGACACTCGCCTGCGTCAGGTGCCAAAAGGGCATTTGCACGTGATTCAACATACTGTTGCTTGGCAATATTTTCCGGCCGATGCGCAAAAGCGCGGACAAGATTTGATCGAAGCCGCTGGGGCAAAAGCGTCAGCAGTCAGTCCCTTGGCCTGGATCCAGATGGAAACCGATGGCGACAAAACCGGGGCTGTCGGCGCTGCCTTAACGCTTAGGCTTTGGCCCGGCGACATCACCTTGCATCTGGGGCGTGCTGATTTCCACGGTCGCTGGGTGCGTTGGACTGGCAAGTGACCCAGCGTTCAGTTTGAAGGCATCGACCTCAACGTGCAGACTGATTTCACGGGAGACATCTGATGCGGACTTTTCTAAAATACGGCGTTCGAGCATTGATCGTGCTGGTACTTGTCGTGGCGGCAGTCGCAATCTGGAAACGTGATGAATTACAACGCCTTATGGCCGTTAATTCACTCTTTGACGCAGGTCGCATAGTACATAACTTTTCACACATGAACGACGCGTTTTTGAATGTCAGTGTCGCTCGAGGTGAGGCCCCGATAACGCCACTACAGAATGGTGATAGTACTTCAATTCCAAATAGTTACGACGCATGGGTAAAGTCACGTAATATCACGTCCTTTCTTGTTCTACATGATGGGCAAGTCGTGCATGAGGCCTATTACAACGACACGACACCACAGGATCTCCGCATCTCGTGGTCTATGGCCAAAAGTTACTTGTCGGCGCTGTTGGGCATTGTGATGGATGAAGGTGCAATTGCCAGTCTGGATGACCCCGTCACGAAATACGCGCCGTCGTTAAAGGGTGGTGCATACGATGCCGCAAGTATCCGCGATGTGTTAACGATGACATCGGGCGTGACATTTAACGAAGATTATCTGGACTACGATTCAGACATCAACCGGATGGGTCGTGTATTGGCCTTGGGCGGAAAGATGGATGACTTTGCCGCTGAATTGACCGAAACGAATTCAGCGCCCGGTGCCCGTTGGAAATACGTATCCATCGACACACATATCATCAGCATGGTGATCCGTGGCGCGACGGGACGCGATATTCCATCCTTGTTAAGCGAAAAGATAATTGAACCGCTTGGCGTAGAACAGGCCCCCTATTATCTGACAGATGGCGTGGGTGTCGCATTTGTACTGGGCGGTTTGAACGTAACAACCCGCGACTATGCACGTTTTGGGCAGATGATTTTGCAAGACGGTCAATGGCAAGGCCAACAAATCGTTCCCGCAGATTGGATTGCGGATTCCACTGCCCCAAGCGCCCCGACAGAGCCCGGCAAAACGCAATATGGATACCAATGGTGGATACCGTCAGATGCGCGACCTGGTGAATTTTTTGCACGCGGCATCTATGGCCAATACATCTATTTCAACAAACCTGCAGGCGTCGTCATCGTCTCGACCGCCGCAGACCGTAAGTTCCGCGAAAAGGGTCGTGCGACGGACGACATCGCCCTGTTCAGGTCTGTTGTTGACGGCATTCAAAATTGAGAACTTGTTTTACGAACGAACCAACACCTCTTTACCTCGCGCGCAGAAAACCTAGGGTCTAAACATGCAACCTGATGACAGCATCAACGTACACGGCACAGCCCTGCAATTGTGCGGAATGGACCCGGTGACTGGTTTCTTTCGAAACGGGCATTGTGACACTTGCTCTGATGATCATGGAAGCCACACAGTCTGCGCGATTATGACGGCAGAGTTCCTTGCCTTTTCGAAGTATGTTGGCAACGACCTCAGCACGTCGCGACCGGAATATGGCTTTAAAGGATTAAATGCCGGGGACAGTTGGTGTCTGTGCGCCGCACGCTTTCTGCAAGCGCATGATGAAGGCTGCGCCCCAAAGGTCAACTTGATGGCGACGCATCAAATGGCTTTGGACATTGTTCCGCTAGAAGTTCTTGAAGAACACAGCGCTCAATCTTGAATCCAAACGAAAAAACCCACGACGCTGCGTGGGTTTTTCATTTTTAGGTCACTGTAATGACGCGACGCGTCAATCGCCTTCGCCCATGTCCATGCCCAAAGCCCGCGCAACCGTGAAGATGTCTTTGTCACCTCGACCGCACATGTTCATGCAAATAATGTGATCCTTGGGCAAGTCCGGTGCAATCTTCATCACATGGGCCAAAGCGTGAGATGGTTCCAACGCGGGTATGATGCCTTCTTGCTCGCAACATAGCTGGAACGCCTCAAGCGCTTCAACATCTGTGATGGATACGTATTGCGCACGACCGATATCATGCAGCCATGAATGTTCGGGGCCAATGCCCGGGTAATCCAACCCTGCGGAAATCGAGAACCCTTCCAAAATTTGGCCGTCGTCATCCTGCAATAGATATGTCCGGTTGCCATGTAAGACACCCGGTCGCCCCCCGGTAAGGGACGCGCAATGTTCCATCTTTTCGTTCACGCCTTTACCGCCAGCTTCGACGCCGATGATATTGACGGATTCGTCATCCAAGAACGGAAAGAACAGCCCCATCGCATTGGACCCGCCGCCAATGGCCGCGATAAGCGTATCGGGCAATCGCCCTTCGGCCTCTTGCATCTGGGCTTTGGCTTCTTTGCCGATGATGGCCTGAAAATCACGTACCATGGCAGGGTACGGATGCGGCCCTGCCACTGTGCCGATGCAATAAAACGTATCGCGCACATTGGTCACCCAGTCGCGCAACGCGTCGTTCATCGCGTCTTTCAATGTGCCGCGTCCCGAGGTTACCGGAATGACCTCAGCCCCCAAAAGCTTCATGCGAAAGACGTTGGGTGCTTGGCGTTCAACGTCATGCGCGCCCATGTAGACCACGCATTTCAAACCAAACTTGGCGCAGACGGTCGCAGTTGCAACACCGTGTTGTCCCGCACCCGTTTCCGCAATGATCCTAGATTTGCCCATACGGCGCGCAAGAATGATTTGGCCCAGCACGTTATTGATCTTGTGAGCGCCAGTGTGGTTCAGCTCGTCGCGCTTGAGGTAAATCTTGGCGCCGCTCAGATGTTCCGTCAGACGTTCAGCGTGATACAATGGGCTCGGACGGCCAACGTAATGCTTCCACAAAAATTCCATCTCGTCCCAAAAGGACTTATCCGTCTTTGCCTTTTCGTATTCCGCTTCCAAATCAAGGATCAGCGGCATCAAGGTTTCGGACACGAACCGGCCACCAAACTGGCCGAAGCGACCCTTATCGTCGGGTCCATTCATGAAGGAATTGATCAGATCTTCGGGCATTTCGGGCTCCCCTTTTGAAGGTCTTCTTGTGTCAACAAATGCGCGGCGAAACAAGACGATTTCAACAGCTTTAGTGTACCCTCGTCATGCGCATGAAGACTGAGCTGTCATCAAAGTCGACATCAAACGCGTCAGGAATGTAGGTAAGTCAATTACCTTGCCGCCGCGATGAAGGCCTTGATTAGGTTCGGATCTTTTTCACCAGGTGCCGATTCAACACCTGTGGATACATCAATTTGCCGCGCACCCGTCAGCTTGATTGCTTCGCCTACATTGTCAGGCACAAGACCACCGGCCAGCATCCATGGAACGGACCAACGCCGACCTGCGATCAACTTCCAATCAAATGCCAAACCGTTGCCGCCCGGCAGTTCAGAATGCTTCGGGGGTTTGGCATCAACCAATAATTGATCCGCAACCTTCGCGTACCGATCCAACGCGGCCACATCATCGGCATCCGCAACGCCAACCGCCTTCATAACTGGCAATCCGTAACGCGCCTTGATTTCTGCGACACGTTCTGGCGTTTCCGTGCCATGCAATTGTAGCATGTCCAACGGAACAGTGGACGCCAGCGTATCAAGCTGTGCATCATCCGCATTCACCACCAATGCGACTTTGGCAATGCCTGTGGGCGTGGCTAAAGACAGCGAACGCGCGGCGTCCAAGCTGACAAAGCGCGGTGATTTTTCAAAAAACACGAAACCCACATATCGAGCGCCAGCCTTCGCCAACACATCCAAATGCGCGAGTTCTTTTATTCCGCAAATTTTGACAGAAACATCTGCGCTCATGCGCGCTTAGCTCGCCTTATCCAAAAGCGCCAGAATATCGTCGCCTTGGTTCTCTTCTTTTTGGGCCACAAGTTTGGAATTTTCCCGCTCAAGACGACGAAGATCGCGTCCTTTTTGGGCCGCATCGGCCCGTATCGCATGTTCTCGAAACCATTCCCAAACGAAACCAACGAACAGACCAACGATGATGCTGCCCAAGATAACGATGAACAATGGCAGTTCGATTTTAGGGTTCAACGCAAAATGACCAGACAATTCATCCGGCAGTATTTGCAACTGAACCATATTGCGATTGGCATAGGCCACACCTGCCAAAGCAATGGCAAACACAACCATGCAGGCAATTCGAATGAAACGCATTAGGCTTTCCCGTTCAGACGATCGCGTAAAAGCTTGCCAGTTTTAAAGAACGGGACATGCTTTTGATCAACTTCGACCGTCTCACCTGTACGGGGATTACGGCCAGTTCGTGCATCTCGTTCCTTGACTGAGAAGGCTCCGAACCCTCGCAATTCGACACGATCACCGCGCGACATCGCGTCAGTCACCTCTTCGAATATAGTGTTCACGATCCGCTCAACGTCACGCTGATATAAATGCGGATTTTCGTCTGCGATCTTCTGGATCAATTCAGACCGGATCATAAACGCCCCCTTGCTTGTTCGAGATGCAGTAGATTGCACTATAAGCAGAATAAGACGGTAGCGGAATAGATCGGTTGCGTTCAGATTCAACTATTTGGTGCCGATGCCCCTGTTTTATCAAGAAATGTCTCGCTTGCCTCTCCTCTACCGGCGGATCAATGCCAATAATCTCGCTTCGCTCTGTTTAATGATTCGGGTGGGTTTTTCTACTTACGCGAGGTCAGCGGAAAGAATCAGCACACTCGCCAGCTCGCGCAAATGAGAATCCGGTTCGAAAAGCATAGTGGGCCGGTTGTTCGTGTTTTTTGACACTTTGACGTGTCGGCTTTCGGGTCGAGCCGCAATAAATCCTCCATCAATTTCATTAGAAACGATTGCAGGAATTGAATGACTTTAATGATTGCCGGTCATTGTGTGGTTTAAAATTTCCGAGAAACAATTGCCACGGATAAACTGTGTGGCCCTCACATTCGGCTTTCTGTCATCTCAACCAGAGTCAATTTCGTGGTTTAAACGAAAAAAGGCCCCGCCAATTGGCAGGGCCTTTCCATAATCTTGAACCTAGGTTTATTCGTCGCCTTTAAGCGCAGCACCCAAAATATCGCCCAAAGATGCACCTGAATCAGAGGAGCCATACTGTTGAACGGCCTCTTTTTCTTCTGCGATCTCACGCGCTTTGATGGATACGCCCAAACGACGTGCTTTGTTGTCGACGTTGGTGATGCGAACATCCACCTTGTCACCAACTGAGAAACGCTCGGGGCGCTGCTCGGCACGATCACGCGACAAGTCGGAGCGGCGAATAAAGGACTTCATGCCTTCGTATTCCACTTCGACGCCACCGTCTTCGATTGCAGTCACATTCACTGTCACGATCGAACCGCGCTTTACGCCGCCAGTCGCTTCGGCAAATTTGTCTCCGCCAACACCTTTGATCGAAAGCGAGATACGCTCTTTCTCGACGTCGACTTCAGACACGATCGCTTTGACTTCGTCGCCCTTGCGATAGTTCTGAATGGCATCTTCGCCACGTTCGTCCCAGCTGAGGTCTGACAAGTGGACCATGCCGTCGATGTCGCCCGGCAGACCAACAAACAAACCGAATTCGGTGATGTTTTTGACTTCGCCTTCGACTTCTGTTCCCTCGGGGTGTGTTTCTTCGAACACTTCCCATGGGTTGCGCATTGTCTGCTTGAGACCCAAAGAAACGCGACGCTTGGTGCCGTCGATTTCCAGAACCATGACTTCGACTTCTTGCGAAGTAGAAACGATTTTTCCGGGGTGTACGTTCTTTTTCGTCCAGGACATTTCCGAAACGTGCACCAGACCTTCAACACCGGGTTCCAGTTCAACAAACGCACCGTAATCGGTGATGTTTGTGACGCGGCCCTGATGAGTCGATTCCAGCGGATATTTCGCAGCAACCAGATCCCATGGATCGTCTTGCAATTGCTTCAGGCCAAGGCTGATGCGGTGAGTTTCCTTGTTGATCTTGATGACTTGGACGTTGATCGTCTCGCCAATTGTCAAGATTTCCGAAGGATGGTTCACACGGCGCCATGCCATGTCTGTCACGTGCAACAAGCCGTCGACACCACCAAGATCCACGAATGCACCGTATTCTGTGATGTTCTTAACGACGCCTTCAACGTTCTGACCTTCGGCCAGGTTGCCGATAACTTCGGCGCGCTGTTCGGCACGTGATTCTTCAAGAATCGCACGACGTGACACAACAATGTTGCCCCGACGGCGGTCCATTTTCAAAATCTGGAATGGCTGCTTGAGACCCATCAAAGGTCCAGCGTCACGCACAGGGCGCACGTCAACTTGCGAACCGGGCAAGAAGGCCACGGCACCACCAAGGTCGACCGTAAAGCCGCCTTTGACGCGACCAAAGATTGCGCCTTCGACGCGTGCTTCGCCAGCGTATGCTTTTTCCAGACGATCCCAGGCTTCTTCGCGACGCGCCATTTCACGAGAAATAACCGCTTCGCCGCGCGCATTTTCAGCAGCGCGCAAGTAAACCTCAACTTCATCGCCTACAGCGATTTCAGGGGCTTCACCGGGATTTGCGAATTCTTTAAGATCAACGCGGCCTTCCATTTTGTAGCCGACGTCGATGATGGCTTGTCCCGCTTCGATTGCGATGACTTTACCTTTGACAACAGACCCTTCGTCGGGTGTGTCCATTTCGAAGCTTTCGTTTAGGAGGGCTTCGAATTCCTCCATCGTTGTGTTTGCCATCTGGCGTTATGTTCCTTTTAGGTCATTTACTGGCCGTGCGGTTGTCTCCGCCGGTCTTGGATTGGTCAGGTGATCCACAAAACAAAGAGGGTCGGCAACCCGACCCTGCTCGCTCTTTGTCATGCAGTGGTTGACCACCTTGTAGACGAGCGCGCGTATAAAGGAGCAATCTAGCAAGAGCAAGTGTTTCCGCCAATTGCACAGTGTTGCGCGCAATCAATACCCAGAGCTCGGACCTGAACGGAGGGTAGAATCGCAAGGTCTAACGACCTGCACTTTTCTTCATGCGGTGTTCTAGGGCACGCAACATAAGTGACAGCCCGATCGTCATGGTCAGATAGATCAACGCGACAACGTTATAGGTTTCAAAGTATCTGAAATTGCCCGCCGCAGTCACTTTGCCAATTTGCGCAAGATCAAGCACGCCAACAACTGAGACCAACGAACTGTCTTTGACCATCGCCACGAAATCGTTTCCCAACGGTGGCAAGATGATACGCACAGCTTGCGGAAACACGACGAATCGAAATCGGTTCCAACGCGACAGCCCCAATGTTTCGGCGGCTTCAATCTGACCTTCGTCAACAGATTGCAATCCTGCGCGAAAAATCTCAGCTAGGAAGCTGGAATAGGCCAGAACCAACGCCAAGACCGCCCGCCAGAGCAATGAAAAATCTCGGGTGCGAATGTCTTCAAAAGGCAGCCAGTTCCAAAAGCTGACCAATCCGGGCGCAACGACAAAGGCCACATAAAGCAGCAACACCAAGATCGGCAGGCCGCGCATCACTTCGACATAGAACCGGGAAACCTGACGAAGCACGATTGAGCCGGACAATTGCATCAACGCCAATCCCAAACCGATGAGACAGGCGAACAGATACCCGACAACGCTCACCATGATGGTGATGCCGATGCCCTGTTTGAGCTTGCCAAAAACGTCTGAATAAAGGTCGTTGCTTGCCACTTGCCAAAACGCCCAAGCAAGCAATCCAGCGACAGCGACCAACCAATAAGGAAAGTCACCGTCTTTCTTTTTGCTTCTCAAGATTTAGCCGCCAATTTTAAAATCTAGGAACCACTTTTTGTTCAAGGCCTCAAGCGTGCCATCTGCCGCCATAGACGCAATCGCAGCATTAATAGGTGCAACAAGGTCCGACCCTTTAGGAAAGATAAAACCGAAATCTTCTGTACCCATTTTTTCACCAACGATTTTCAGATCACCGTCCGATGCGTCAACATACCCGTTCCCGGCTGTGCCATCTGTCAGGACCAAATCCACATCACCTGTGCGCAGTGCTTGTACCCCTGCCCCAAAGGTTTCGAACAACTTGATCCTTGGGTTGGATTCGTTGCCGTCCAAGACATCGTACACACCGACATAAAACGGGGTTGTACCCGGCTGCGCTGCGATCAACAGATCTTCATCCGCCCCGAATTCTTTGGCATTGCTAAACCGATCCTCATCGCCTCGCACCATCATGACCATTTCTGATGTCATGTACTTGTCTGAAAAGTCGACTTTTTCCTTGCGGTCATCGCGGATCGTGATCCCGGTCATCCCCAAGTCAAACTGACCTTCACTGACCGCAGCGATCATAGCGTCCCAGCTGATGTTTTCATAGACAACTGTGATATTCAGACGTTGCGCGATTTCGACCATCGCATCGTATTCCCAACCGACCGCATCGCCAGACGCCGGATCAATAAACTGCAATGGTGGGTATGCGTTTTCCGTGACGATCACGACTTCTTTTCCGCCAAGGTCCGGCAGGTGTCCGTCGGCCAATGCGCCGCTCGCGAATGTGATGGCTGCGATAGCTGTGCTTAGATATTTCAACAAGGTCTATATCCCCCTCTAAGTGTCACACAATTGAGGGGGAGTATGAGCGGCATCGTTAAAAGGGCAAGGCCCTTAGCTGGGCTTTGCCTTATATTTCCTCGCCACGCTTTTTGAGTTCTTCGAAAAGGTCACGAAATATGCCGTTTGAATCACCGCCGCCAAAAGTCATCGCCCCACCTGAATAAGCGCCACCATAGGTGCGTGCGACATTCACGGTTTGGATCAGCGCCGACAAAAATTGTTCGCGTTCCAATTCGGCCAATGGATGAATGAAGACCCCCCACAACCGACCCCGCGCAACCGCGTACCGCGCATCCAATGCGCTGTCGAAATTGGCTTGCATCAAACGCATCAGCTCATCGGCCGTCAAACCATCCGCAGACCGGATCGGAACCATAGCGCGCATGCGATTGGCCACAGGATCCGTGATCACGATTATCGGGATGTCTTCGATCGTCAGTTCCATTGCCGTGCCACGCAGAACGGCCTCGGGATCGACAGCCTGAACAATCTGCCCCAACCGTTCCACGGTCATTGGTTCTTCTGTCTGCACTTCTGGGACGACCTCAGTTTCCTGATTGTCCTGATTAGATGTGTCTTGAGCCCAAGTAACTGAACCCGCAATGACAAGAGCAACGGTGACAAGCAGACGACGCATGTTTGTTTTCCTTTTTTCCTTTGTCTTGAACCTACGGTGCCGCAGATCATTCGTCCAAGCAACGTTTGGTGAACGTCTGGACGATTTGCCTCGCGCGGGTTAGTGCTGCGTCAAACTAATAAGAGGCTAAACATGTCGAGCCACGGCGATCCAATTCAAATGCAATCTAAGGCCAGCGGACCGTTGCAAGGCACCGCACATGTACCGGGGGACAAATCGATCTCGCACCGGTCCCTTATTCTTGGGGCTTTGAGTGTTGGTGAAACAACAATCAAAGGGCTTTTGGAAGGTCAGGACGTTCTTGATACCGCCAAAGCCATGCAAGCGTTTGGCGCACAGGTAGAACGCGATGATGACGGGACATGGCATGTAAATGGTGTCGGCGTTGGGGGCTTTGCGGAACCGGATCAGGTGATCGATTGCGGAAATTCGGGCACCGGGGTGCGTTTGATCATGGGCGCCATGGCAACTTCCCCAATTTCAGCCACCTTCACGGGGGATGCGTCTTTGAACAAGCGTCCCATGGCACGCGTTACTGATCCGCTGGCTTTGTTCGGGTGTCAGACTGTGGGCCGATCCGAGGGTCGATTGCCCATGACTTTGGTCGGTGCGGACGACCCTGTGCCTGTCAATTACACCGTGCCGGTCCCATCCGCTCAGGTGAAATCAGCCGTTTTGTTTGCGGGATTGAACGCACCGGGCCAGACGATCGTTATCGAAAAAGAGGCAACACGTGATCACACCGAACGCATGTTTGCTGGGTTTGGCGCTGAGATCACGACCGAAGAAACGAACGAAGGCCGCGTTATCACCTTGACGGGTCAACCAGAGCTGACGCCACAGCACATTGAAGTGCCACGCGATCCGTCTTCTGCTGCATTTCCGGTGTGTGCGGCATTGATCGTGCCCGGATCGGATGTTTTGGTTCCCAATATTGGATTGAACCCAACGCGCGCTGGTCTGTATTTCACGTTGCGCGACATGGGCGCAGATTTGACGTTTGAAAACGAACGCGAAGAAGGCGGCGAACCTGTCGCTGATTTGCGCGCACGGTTTTCACCTGATCTGGTGGGAATAGAAGTTCCCGCACATCGCGCCGCAAGTATGATTGATGAATATCCTGTCCTGTCAGTCGTCGCCTCTTTTGCAAAAGGGGAAACCCATATGCCGGGTGTCAAAGAGCTGCGCGTCAAAGAAAGCGACCGGATTGCCGCCATGGCGGATGGTTTGCGCGCGGCAGGCGTGACAATCGATGATGGTCCGGATTGGTGGACCGTTCATGGGCTTGGCCATGGCAATGTGCGCGGTGGTATGACGGCGGCAACGCATCTGGATCACCGGATTGCGATGTCGTTCCTTGTCATGGGAATGGCGACGCAACAGCCCGTTACACTGGACGACGGTGGACCAATCGCGACATCCTTTCCTATTTTCGAAACTTTGATGGGCGATATGGGCGCACATATCGAACGACTATGACCGAACCATTCACAGTTGCGATAGACGGGCCCGCGGCGGCGGGCAAAGGCACGATAGGCCGCGCCATTGCCGCGCGATTTGGGTTTGCGCATCTTGATACCGGTCTGCTGTATCGCGTTGTTGGCGCAGCGACATTGCGCGGAGTTCCGGCCATCCAAGCCGCTCAGGCCGTTAAGCGCGAGGCGTTAGAGGACCCTGCCCTGCGAACCCCGGAGGTTGCACAAGCGGCATCTCAAGTCGCTGTCATTCCCGAAGTTCGGGCGGCATTGCTGGATTTTCAACGCGCCTTTGCGCGACGTGCGGGGGGCGCTGTGTTAGACGGTCGCGATATCGGCACCGTCATATGTCCGCAAGCCGAGGTGCAATTGTTCGTCACCGCCAGTGCTGAGGTGCGCGCAGAGCGGCGTCACAAAGAACTGGCCGACAAAAACATCGACACAAATCTTCAGGACGTGCTTGCCGATGTCAAAGCACGGGATGCGCGTGACACAGACCGTGCAGCCGCGCCTTTGAAGCCATCAACCAAAGCTCACATCTTGGACACATCAGATATTCCGGTTGACGCCGCAATCGCCAAGGCCATCGAACTTGTCCAACACGCCTTTCAATTTGACTAGCCATTGGCAGGCGTCTCAAACGCGCCGGAATGTCAGATAATGCGGGGTGCGCCCTTCGCGCAGGGCTTTTTGCTCGTACCGGGTGGAAATCCAATCATCCCACGCAACGCCCCAATTTTTCGGATCGTCGTCAACCATTTCAAACCCGAACTGCGGAACCTCTGCACATGTTTGGCGCACATAGTCTTCGATGTCTGTTGCAACCCGGAATTCCGAGCCCGGCTTTAGAACACGCGCCAAAGGGACAAGATGTTCTTCGGTTACGAAACGGCGGCGATGGTGTCGCGTTTTTGGCCAAGGGTCCGGATACAAAAGAAACGCCTTTGAAATCGATGCTTCGGGCAGGACGTCGAGCAAATCACGGACATCGCCCGGGTGAACGCACAAGTTATCAACCTCCGCAGCCCGGATTTTTCCCAACAACATAGCCACGCCGTTGATATACGGTTCCGCGCCAATGATCCCCACATCCGGGTTTAAGGCGGCTTGGTGCACAAGATGTTCGCCGCCGCCAAATCCGACTTCTAACCAAACGTCACGCCCATCGAAAAGCGACTTCAGATCTAACGGAGTCCGCTCCGGGTTTTGATCCCATTCAACGTTTCCGGGACTAAGGGCTGCTAGGTCTTCGCTGAGGTAAGCGCGATAAGATTGCTTGAGCGTCTTGCCTCTGATCCGGCCATAAAAATTGCGATGAGGGCGTTTTGTTGTTTCAGTCATGCCGCGCGATGTAGAGCCAGATCAACAAATGCGCAACGGTTCGATTTTACAATAACGGTCTTCCTGACCCTCGCCGTGCATCAACTGACAAAGCGTGATGCCTCTTGGCGCATGAAGGGTACAAGAATGTCGCGAAAGGCCTTCATCCGCGCGCCGGGCCAAACATCTGCGTGCCCAACCAGCCAAACATCTGCATAGGGTTGCGCTGGTAAAACCGGGATTTGTGCCAACCCAAGCGCGCGTCCCAGAAACATGGGCATGCGCGCGACACCCAATCCGGCCTGCGCAGCCCCGGCAATCGCCATCATGTCATCAAACCGGTATCGCACTCGTGCATTGGGAAACCGATCTTTAACGCCTTTTGGCAAATTAGGATGATCCACATATGCGATCCAATCAATGACGCTGTCTGGGTCTTTGGATATGCGTTCCGCATAGTGTGCCACAGCAAAGCTGGCCGTTTCCTGCGCACAGAGCCGAAGCCCTTTTAGATCGTCGCCCGGGCTGCGGCTTATCCGTATTGCCAGATCGGATTCACGTCGGGACAGATCCAACACATCATTTGTGGCCCGAACCGTTAATTCAACATTGGGAAATCGCTGCGTGAACGTTTCAATGACCGGCGCGACAACATAGGCAATCAACAATTGTGGAGCTGTTATGGATAATGGACCGGACACAGTATCCTGCATCCCCTGCAACTTGCGCATCAGCGCGTTTTCTTCGGCCTCCATCCGCGCGGCATACTCGGCAATAGCGTGCGCTGCATCTGTCGGGTGATAGCCTTCGGCCAAACGCTCGAACAATGGTCCACCGTGCTGTTTCTCTGCCCGACCGATACGACGTGACACAGTTGTATAATTCACACCCAGCGCGGCCCCAGCACCTGCCAAAGTTTTGCACCGGACCAGAGCCATTATGGTTTTTAGATCATCCCATTCCATGACATGCATAATTGCACACCGATCGCGCAATCACACGCGTTTTAGCACGCACGTTGGATGTATATTGTTCCGGTCAGTTATCTGGAAGGAACCAAAAATGATTTACGCCTTTGTACAAATCACGATCACTGACCCTGACACTATGGCAAAATACGCGGACCTTGCCGGGCCCGCGCTTCAGAAATACGGCGCGTCGCCCGTCGCGATGAGCAAAACACCGACACGTTTGGAAGGCGATGCACCCGCACCATCGCGCGCCGTCCTTCTTGGCTTTCCAGACAGAGAGGCCGCCATGGGTTGGATCAACGATCCCGAATTGGCCGACGTCCACGCATTGCGCCGGGCCGCCGGTGACAGTGAAATCACCCTTATCGGATAGTCGCAAAAAAGGCGGGTCAAAAACCCGCCTTCTGAAAAACCATTTCAAGCAAAACTTAAACTGCGGCTTTGATCGCGTCCACCAAATCGGTGCGTTCCCAGCTAAATCCGCCATCATCACTAGGCGAGCGGCCGAAATGCCCATAGGCAGCCGTGCGCGCGTAAATGGGTTTGTTCATTCCCAGATGTTCGCGAATGCCACGTGGGGTCAAACTCATCGCTTCTGACACCGCTTTTTCAATCGCGGCGTCGGGAACCTGACCTGATCCAAATGTGTCCGCATAGATCGACAATGGCTTGGACACGCCAATCGCATAGCTCAGCTGAATTGTGCAGCGTTTTGCCAACCCAGCCGCCACAACGTTCTTGGCCAGATACCGCGCCGCGTAAGCTGCTGACCGGTCAACCTTGGTTGGGTCTTTTCCTGAAAACGCGCCGCCACCGTGAGGGGCAGCACCACCATATGTGTCCACAATGATCTTACGCCCCGTAAGACCAGCATCGCCATCAGGTCCACCAATGACAAATTTGCCCGTTGGGTTTACGTGCCATTCGGTTTCGTCGGTCAACCACCCGTCCGGCAGTACCTCTGTAATATAAGGCGCAACGATTTCGCGGATCTGATTGGATGTCAGGCTTTCGTCGAGATGCTGTGTCGATAGAACCAAAGAGCTGATGCCAACAGGTTTACCGTCCCGATACTGAACAGACAGCTGTGACTTCGCATCCGGCCCAAGCATCGCTGCTTCTCCGGATTTGCGGGCTTCGGCCAAACGGCGCAAAATAGCGTGCGCATACTGGATCGGAGCAGGCATAAGAGCAGGCGTTTCATCTGTGGCATAGCCAAACATGATGCCTTGATCACCCGCGCCTTCGTCTTTGTTGCCAGAGGCGTCAACGCCTTGCGCAATATGTGCAGATTGTTCGTGCAAAAGGTTCGTGATTTCGCAGGTATTCCAATGGAATTTTTCTTGCGTGTAACCGATGTCTTTGATGCAATCGCGCGCGATTTGTTCAACGCGCCCCATGTAATCACGCAGCTTATCTTGGTCAGACAAACCAACCTCACCACCGATGACAACACGATTGGTCGTGGCAAATGTTTCACATGCGACCCGTGCTTCGGGTTCTTCCGCAAGAAACGCGTCAAGAACAGCGTCGGAAATACGGTCGCAAACTTTATCTGGATGGCCTTCGGAAACGGATTCCGAGGTAAATGTGTAATTCTGTCGGGACATAAATGCTCCAATGAATGTTACGCCGTCACGCCAGGAAGCCGTTGTGACAGATCACATTGTCACTAGGCGTCTCCCGTCGTGTGGTCAATCGCTTTCATCCCGCCTAGCGAGAAAAGGACGCAACAGAATGAGGATCGACGCCAAAATGATTACGCCATTTGCGGGCCAATCACCTGTGCGACTATACACGGTTGCTGGCAAAGGCATTGGCAGCAACGCATCAACAAACCCAGCCTCGTCCAAAGGCAAGCTGTCTAAAACCTGCCCATAGGGGCCAATCATCGCTGAAATCCCCGTGTTCGCAGCGCGTGCCATCGGCAAGCCCTGTTCGATCGACCGCATTCTTGCTTGAGCCAGATGTTGTTCCGGTCCGGCATCCACGCCAAACCAAGCATCATTCGTCAACTGCATCAGAAAATCAGGACGGCCTGTCCCGCGTAAATCCTGCGGGAACACCGCTTCGTAACAGATAAGCGGCAAGGCCAATCCCAAGCTGCCCAATTCCATCAATTGAGGTCCCGGCCCCGGCGTGTATCCACCGTCCGAACGTTCCGCGAGCGCTGCAATACCCAAACGTTGGAACAGTTTTGGCAAAGGCATGTATTCACCAAATGGCACCAAATGGTGTTTGTCGTAGATCTGGCGAACAGCGCCAACTTCGTCCAACAAAACTGCCGAATTATAATACCGTCCCTGATCGTCATCTCGCTGAACGCCCATGACGACGGGAACACCGCGCGATGATTGAGCCGCAAATTCGAATATGATCTCTGCATTCGAGAACAAATAAGGGATCGCAGTTTCCGGCCAGAGAACCAGATCAACCTGCCCCGGTGCCTCGGTAAAGCTCAATTGTCGGCGTACAAATTCCGGCCCCTTTTCAGGGTGCCACTTTTCATGCTGTGGCGCATTCGGTTGAACAATTCGCACGGTCTTGTCCGTCATTTGAAGCGGCGGTTTAGGCGCAAGGTAAAGCGTTGCGCCCAACCCAAGGCACAGCCCAATTCCCAAACAGGCCCGCGCCCACCCGCCAAACAAAAGTGCTACAAACAACAGCAGCGCGAAGGTCAGCCCTTGCGGGCCGATAATCGGCAAAAGCGATTGGAACGGAGTATCAAGCAATGATTGTGCGAAGTTGCCCCACGGAAACCCCGTGAACACATAAGCACGCCCCAATTCAACCAATGTCCAAAACACCGCCAAAGCGATTGCACCACGTCGAAAGGCCAACAAAAAAGCCAACCCCCAAAACAGCGCCAACCCTGCCGCAAGAAAGAACAACGCAAAGGGGGCCATCCACCCATGAACGGCCGCATCCACTTGGAAAGGTTCGACAATCCAACGCAGTGTCAATGCGAAGTACCCGACACCAATGGCCCAGCCCGTGAAAAAGGCATCCAACCTGCTGCGGTTTTGACTCGCCATGAAAAATCCAACGGCCAACGGCACCAGAACCAAAATGCTCCAGTCAAAGGGCGCGTGTGCAAGGGCACCAACCGCGCCACCCAATGCAGCCAAAGCCAATCGCGGCGCAGTGGCTAAGTGTTTTTCAACAACAATTTCAGTCATGGCCCACTTGATCCGTGTCAAGCGACAGGCATGGGGAAGACAGTCATTCGGGTCAAGTCACTATATCGCTTTAGTGCGTCGCAACGCCCACATGTTCGACGCCAGCAAAGCGGCAATGACTATGAACCCTCCCATTAGAGAAAAGCGGCCGGGATGTTCCCCAATGACCGCCCAAACCAATAGAGGCGCTAAAACAGATTCCAAAAGGATCAACAGCGACACTTCCGAAGAGGTTATGTATCGCGGACCCAAGGTCAATAAACAGGTCGCACATCCGATGAAAATGCCGTGCCCAAGAAACAATCGCCAATGATCAACAAACGCATCAGCCAATGGGTATAGCAACGCAATCAGAATTGCTGCGCCTAGATAGGCTATCGACACAGCGGGAACCATTGAGATGTCTTTCATCCGACGCGCCGCCGTCAACGCTGCCGCATAGGCAAAGGACACATACACTGCCCAGACATCACCTTTCCAAGACGCTCTTTCCGAGTCACCAGATCCATACGCGATGACAGCCAAGCCGCACAAAACGACCCCCATCGTTACGGCAATCCGCTTGGACACGGGTTCGTTTAGTAAAATCCGGCTCCATATTGCGGCGAACATTGGCATGGATGCCAAAATAAACACGACGTTTGCTACGCTCGTTTGTGTGACAGCAAGAACAAACGCCGGTGACGTCGATCCCATAAGCAGCACATAAATGGCACCCGTCCATCCGGTACGACGCAATGGCGCGAACGCATTGCCCCTTTGTGTACTCAGGACAAAGGCCAAAACGATCAGACCGGCCGTCAGACCCCGCCAAAATGCAATCGTCATGGGATCTGTTTCAATCAATCGAACGAACAAGGAATCTGGCACAACGAACAGCACCCCCAATGTCGTAATGATCAACCCTTTGGTATGGTCATGCATTGCAGGCTTCCAGTCACCATCCGCTTTTTCATCGCACCCTACCCCGCATCAAATGAAAATACCGCACGATTTTCACACGTTCGGAGCGCGAGGCAGAGCCTCGCAAACTGCGTGGCAACGCAATAATTCGAATGCGCGCATCTGCGCGCTCAATGGGATCAAACCAATGAGAAGTTACTCTGCGGCTGTTCCACCATCCATACGCACACGAAGACGTTTTATACGGCGCGGATCAGCATCGATCACCTCAAAATCCGTTCCTTCGGGGTGGTGGATCACTTCACCGCGCGCCGGAACGCGCCCTGCCAGCATAAAGACAAGTCCACCCAGTGTGCCGATTTCTTCTGAATCGACATTCTCGTGTTGCGTCAAACTCTTGCCGATCTCTGCTTCGAACTCATCCAAAGGCGTTCGCGCAAAAGCCAAATAACATCCGGTGTCCTCGCGGGTGAACATATCACCTTCTTCTGCATCGTGTTCATCTTCGATTTCACCAATAACCTGTTCAATCAGGTCCTCGATTGTGACCAAGCCATCAACACCGCCATATTCATCAATGACCAAGGCCATGTGACGCCGTTCTGTTTGCATCTTTGTCAGCAACACACCAATCGCCATGGACGGTGGCACAAACAACAAAGGCCGTAACATCGCGCTCAGATCAAACGGGCTATCGTCATTGGTGAACCCATGCTGCAATGCGATGTCTTTTAGGTGCGCAAAGCCGACTGGTTGGTCCAATGTTCCCTTGAACACAGGCACCCGCGTCAGGCCGCTTTTCTTGAAAACTTCCACCAGTTCATCAAGCGTTATTGTGTCAGGAACAGCCGTGATTTCCGCCTTGGGAATCGCGACGTCTTCAACACGCAATCGCCGCAGATTCACCATGCCATGCCCGTTTAACCGGGGTTCACGGTCAGGTGTTTCAGGGATGGCAGGGTTTGCCGGGCTAAACGCGCCAAAAACGCGCGCCAAAAAGCTGTTACTCGAAGGCTCCGTCACGGTGCCGGTCTCTGGCTGCGCGCTCTGCGCTGCACCAGACGAAGAATCTGAATCGCCCATCTATCCTTCATACAATACCGGGCCGAAATCGTGGCCCAAGTTCAATATGGGTCTGCAATGCCCAATTTGCCAAGTATTTCGACCTCAATTTTCTCCATTTGATCTGCATCCGCTGCATTTATGTGATCATATCCAAGCAAATGCAGCGTTGCATGCACCAAAAGATGTGTCACATGCGCGATCAGTTGCTTATTCTGCGCTTCGGATTCTTGCTTGCAGGTGTCATAGGCGATGGCGATATCACCCAATTCTTCATCAGGTTGTACACCCGGCTCCAAATCGACGGACGGCCATGACAGAACATTTGTCGGCGTCGGCTTTTCCCGAAACTCGGAATTCAGCGCTGATATGCGGGCGTCATCGCAGGCCAGCACCACAACTTCGTGATCATTCGCTTGCAAATCCAGATGGTCAAGCGTTGCGGAAATCGCAACCGACGCCAAACCTGTCAGACCAACGTCATTCCAACGTCCGTCTTCTATCACGACATCAAGACCGTTCATGCCGGGCCCATTCTTCGCGCAGCGTTACGGCAAGCCTAATAACCCGCATCACGATCACGTATTTTCTTCGTCCGCGTCGTATGCCTGAATTATTCTGGCCACCAATGGATGTCGAACAACATCTTTGGCTGTGAAATAGCTAAAGCTAATCGACGGAATGTCTTCCAAAATTCGCTCAGCATCCTTGAGGCCAGATTGGACGCCACGCGGCAAATCGATTTGTGTTCGATCCCCGGTTATGACCATTCGGCTGCCTTGACCCAGACGTGTCAGAAACATCTTCATCTGCATCGACGTGGCATTCTGGGCTTCATCCAGAACAACAAACGCACGCGCCAATGTGCGGCCCCGCATAAAGGCCAGAGGCGCAATTTCAATTTGCTTTTCTTCCAATAACTTGGCCAGTTGTTTGCCCGGAAGAAAATCGTTCAATGCATCATACAAAGGCTGCATGTATGGGTCGACTTTTTCTTTCATGTCCCCGGGCAAAAACCCCAATCTTTCCCCAGCTTCGACAGCAGGACGAGACAGGATAATTTTATCCACGTGGCCGGCAAGAAACATCGACACACCAACCGCAACCGCAAGATAGGTTTTACCCGTACCAGCAGGACCAATGCCAAAAGCCAGTTCATTGTCGAACAACGCTTGGACATACGCTTTTTGCGCATCGGTTCGTGGTTCGACCAGCTTTTTGCGGGTTTTGATTTCCAATCGCCCACCGACATCCATTTCCATTTGATCCACATCGCGCGTGTCAGTGTCGATCACTTCGCCACCCATGCGTAATTCCGCATCTACGTCAGCAGGTTCCACCGTTTTGCCGGTTTCCAACCGAAGATATAGCGCCTTAAGAACGTCTGATGCGCGGTTGGCCGTGTCCTCTTCGCCCAATATAGCCAGCGCATTGCCACGCCGCACGATTTGGATGCTCAAAGCAGATTCGATTGCAGCAAGGTATTGGTCGTAAGGTCCACACAAATCGATCAGCAGCCGGTTGTCAGGAAACTCCAAAAGAACTTGTTTGGCAGCTTCGGCGGGGGACGTCGGTACTTTTGCTATGGTCAATTCCTACTCCTGAGTCTGAACCTTACCTAAGGTTTGCAATTTATGTGGTTACAGGCAACGCCGAGTGATGCTTTTTCAACAAACTGAAACAAAAAGAGAAGACAGCCTTGGCCAGAATGCTTCAAAATAGGCAGTCCTTTGTGTGTTCCCTCATCCTTGACGGGAAATACACACTGTCCTGAATGCGTGTTCGACAACGCGGTCCGGGTTTAAGCCAATCTACCAGCAAGGGAATTGGTACTGGATGCAACAATTTTGACCGGCGCAATTGTACCGCGCGCAACAGGTGCGTCATCTACGTGTACGGCGTGCAAATATTCAGACTTTCCGCCCATTTGTCCTTCTAACCTGCCCGGTTTTTCAAACAGCACATTGACAGTTTTTCCAACCATATCGTCCTGCACTTGCCGTTGATGCTTTGTGATCAACGCTTGAAGCCGTTGCAGACGGTCATCCGCCTCGGCGGGATCAACCAATGCACGTTCAGCGGCCGGCGTCCCGGGGCGTGTCGAATATTTGAATGAATAGGCATAGCCGTATTTCACTTCTTCAACCAAATCGAGCGTGTCTTGAAAATCCGCCTCGGTTTCTTCTGGGAATCCCACGATGAAGTCGCCGGACATCAATATATCCGGGCGCGCCGCGCGGATGCGTTCGATCAGCCGAAGGTATTCTTCAGCGGTATGGCCACGGTTCATCCGCTTCAGTATTTTATCTGACCCGGCCTGCACAGGAAGGTGCAGATACGGCATGAGTTTGTCGCATTCCCCATGTGCTGCAATCAATGCGTCGTCCATGTCGCGGGGGTGCGATGTCGTGAAACGGATGCGTTCAAGCCCATCGATCTTTGCAAGATCCCAGATCAAGCCGGAAAGCCCTGCATCGTGGCCATGATATGCGTTGACGTTTTGCCCCAACAACGTGACTTCACGCACGCCGCGTTCAACCAAATCGCGCGCTTCGGTCATGATCTGCTGTGCCGGACGCGATACTTCTGCACCGCGCGTATAAGGCACAACGCAAAAGGCGCAAAACTTGTCACACCCTTCTTGCACGGTCAAAAACGCAGTTGGGCCCCGCGTGGCTTTCGGGCGCCGTTTGAGATGTTCGAACTTATCTTCTTCTGGAAAGTCTGTATCGAGCGCCTTCTCACCAGCCTGCGCCTTGGCTTCAAGCTCTGGCAAACGGTGATAGGATTGCGGCCCCACGACCAGATCGACCATCGGCTGACGCCGCATGATTTCTGGCCCTTCGGCTTGGGCCACACATCCGGCAACACCAATTTTCAGGTCCGGTTTGGCCGTCTTTAATCCTTTGAAACGCCCAAGCTCGGAATACACCTTTTCCGCAGCCTTTTCGCGAATGTGACAGGTGTTCAAAAGGATCATGTCCGCATCATCTGGTGATTGCGTTTGTTCATACCCGGACAAAGCTTCGGCCATGCGTTCGCTGTCATAGACGTTCATCTGGCAGCCGTAGGTCTTGATATAGAGCTTTTTCGGCGTGGACATTGCGCAGCCTCCGGGATTGATCAGTGCGGGCAGATAACAGGCCATAGCACCCCTTGCAATGGAGCCTTGGCCTGCGCCCATGTTCCGATATGCTAGCATTCAAACACGATACCGAATTCTACGTCAAAGCAAGGCAGTCGAGCGGGCATGCGATACACAAGTCTTACAGATTTCCTGAAATCAAATCACGCCAAACGGGCCCCAAGCCCGCTGGCCATGGTTTTTGTCGAAGACACAGCCGAAATTGATACAACGGCGCGACATCATCAGCAGGCTGGATTTCAGTCCATCCTCATGTTCATGCCGTCCAATTTTGATTTGGCCCCGGATGTCGATGCAACGGTTATCCGGATCGATCATGATCTGACCAAGGACGCCCCTCTTGCTGATGTCGTGAATGGTGTAATCGATACCGTGCCGGATAAATCTTGGGTCTATTACTGTTATAATACCGAATATTTGTTTCACCCCTTTTGCGAAACACGCTCTGTGGGCGAAATGCTGACCTTTCACGGCGAGGAACGGCGCGACGCAATGTTGACCTATGTGGTCGATCTGTATGCCGACGACTTACACGCATCGCCAAACGCAGTTTCTCTGGAAAACGCGCATTTGGATCGCTCGGGGTATTATGCTTTGGCGCGCAAAACATCTGAGGGGCACCCGAAAGAACGGCAATTGGATTTTTTCGGCGGGCTACGCTGGCGTTACGAAGAACACGTTCCCGCCAACCGACGCAAAATTGATCGCATTTCCCTGTTTAAAACAGCACCCGGCCTAAAGTTGCGCGAAGACTTCACCTTTAACAAGGAGGAGCTGAACACCTATGCCTGTCCATGGCATCACAATATCACCGCGGCGGTCTGTTCCTTTCGGACGGCCAAAGCTTTGAAACGCAATCCCGGCAGCACCTTTGATATCGAAACGTTCAAATGGCATAATTCCGCCCCTTTTGAATGGCATTCTCGGCAGTTGCTGGACTTGGGGCTGATGGAACCGGGGCAGTGGTTTTGAAAGTGGATTTTAAACAATCAAACAGATGGTCGACATGGGACGCGCTACCAGAAAATGGAATAAAGAATTGCAGCGGGACGATACGTTGCCCTCATCGTTCAAACAGGAACGATCCCGGATTATGTATATCGAATCCAAATCCGAAGGTTTGGAAGGGCCAGCCGTTATCGGACGGGTTTATTTCTCGAAGTCCGGAAAGACCCTTTATTATCAGGGCCTAAGGTTTCAAAGCCTCAAGGGCGCGGGTTTCAAGGCAAATTACGTCGAAATCGCATCCGGTGACCCTTTTTGGATCTCAGGGCCGCGCAAAGATCGTCAAGATCGCTTATACGGCGGTCAATTGGATGTCACGATTGATAGGGATGTGCTCGAAGAATACGACGCGTTCTGCGCCTGACACTTCGCAACATTCGCCCTTCTAGGCTCCGGCAAAGATTTCGACTGTCGGCAATTGATTTAACGGGGCCCCAATCGCCTGCATAGCAGACAAAGAAAGCCGGCTGCCCGCCGTTTTTGGACCGTCCAACGGAATCAAGGTCACCGCCACGGATACCCCGGTTTCCGCATAAAAAACGCGGCCTGCCTGTTCGGCTGTGACCAAGGGCGTCTTGATCCAAAGCCCTGTTTCCGCCGGGCTTCCAAGGCTGGCAACTGTCGTGCCAAGTGACCCTTGCTGTATCGCCCCGCCGATTGCATCAGCCTTTTCCGCCGCACTGACTTGATCAAAATCGTCAGCACGTCGTGCGTTGGCTGGCACCAACCCTGCGGCAGCGTTTGCGATACGTTCCGCCAATCCAGCGGGTCGCGCACGCGGTCGCACATCGGTCGTTGCACCCGAGCGCGACTCGCCGCTGATCTCTTCAGCCGGCTTGGAACCCGTGTTTCGAATGTTTTGTGCAATGTCGCAGGCACTCAGGCTTAGGCACATTGCAATCAGGACTGCTCTTTTCATAAGGATACATTAACCTGCTGACGCGCAGCATCAAACCCCTTGCTTGCCTCGTTCACCTGTCCTACCTGTTAATACATGGTACCTTTGATCGATCCGTTCCAACGCGCCATTACATATTTGCGCGTTTCCGTCACCGACCGCTGTGATTTCCGCTGTGTATATTGCATGTCGGAAAACATGACCTTTTTGCCTAAGAAAGAGCTTTTGACGCTCGAAGAATTGGATCGAATGTGTTCGACATTTGTCCATTTGGGCGTGCGAAAGTTGCGCATCACAGGTGGTGAACCGCTTGTTCGCAAAGGCATCATGACGTTTTTCGAAAGCATGTCGCGCCATCTTGATTCCGGTGATCTTGATGAATTGACGTTGACCACCAACGGGTCGCAACTTGAACGATTTGCACAGCAACTTTACGACACCGGCGTGCGCCGGATCAACGTATCGCTTGATACGCTGGACGAGAAAAAGTTTGCTGACATCACACGTTGGGGACGTCTGGAACAGGTTCTGCGCGGCGTTGATGCGGCGCTGGCCGTAGGGTTGCGGGTCAAAATCAATGCCGTTGCGTTAAAAGATTTTAACGAAGAAGAACTGACGACAATGACCAAGTGGTGCGCAGATCGCGGTATGGATTTGACCTGGATCGAAGTGATGCCAATGGGGGATATCGGAAACGAAGACCGCCTTGGCCAATATTGGTCCTTAAAAGACGTCCGCAAAGCTTACGAAAACAGCTATGCGGTCACTGATTTGGCAGAACGCACTGGGGGTCCTGCCCGGTATGTTCGGTTGGAAGAAACGGGCCAAAAAATCGGCTTCATCACGCCGTTATCCCACAATTTCTGCGAAAGCTGCAATCGCGTCCGCGTAACTTGCACCGGCGAAATCTATATGTGCCTCGGGCAAGAAGACATGGCCGATCTGCGTGAGCCTTTGCGTGCATCACCAAAGGATGACACCCCATTGGAAGACGCAATTCGAGCCGCGATATTGCTGAAGCCTAAAGGGCATGATTTTGACTATTCCCGCCAAAAGCTGGACGGACAGATGCCACGCCACATGAGCCATACGGGCGGCTGATTCAACCATGACCGCGCTTACAGCGGCTTACCGCGTTCTGGCCTCAATTGCCCTGCCCTTTGCAGCCAGAAGAACTGTGGCCAAGCTTAGACAAGGTGGGATTGATGTCCACCGCACGCACGAGCGTCTGGGACATGCGACTTTGGAGCGTGGATTGGGGGATCTGGTTTGGATTCACGCCGCGTCTGTTGGCGAAAGTAAATCGGCACTGATCTTGATTGAACGCTTGTTGGCCATGGCACCAACCGCGCAAATTCTTGTGACCACTGGAACTGCGAGTTCGGCGAAAGTTCTAGCACCTAGATTGCCAAGCCGCGCTTTTCATCAATTTGCCCCACTGGATGGACGCGGCCCAATCAAACGATTTTTGCGTCACTGGCGACCTCAGATTGGGATCTTTATTGAAAGCGAGATTTGGCCGAACCTGATCAATTGTGCCCATGATCAAGGCGTCCCACTTGCCCTTTTGAATGCGCGCCTGTCGGAAGGTTCTGCGCGCAATTGGTCGCGTGCTCCGAAAACGGCGCGCGACATTTTCGGCTTGTTCGGGATCATCCATACGCAGGATACGCGCACCGCGCGCGCGCTTGGGGCGTTGGGATTGACCCATGCCCGCATCGGCGTGAACCTAAAATCTGTATTGCTTCCACCAAGAATAAATGAGCTGGCCCGCGCGCGGTTGGAAAAGCAGTTTGGGCCAAGACCGCTTTGGGCTGCGGTTTCGACACACCCCGGTGAAGATGAAATCATGATCAAAGCGCATCAACAATTGCGTCAGTCCCATCCCAACGCCGCGTTAATCTTGGTGCCTCGACATCCGGAACGGGCTCGCGGCATTCGCCTCTTGTGCGAAGGCCATTCCATTGCGCAACGCAGCCTTGAGGAAATGCCCGACATCGAAACTTCGATCTATTTGGCTGACACCTTGGGAGAGACTGACCTTTGGTTCAATCTAGCCCATCTTGTTTGCCTATGCGGGTCATTCAGCGATGTTGGCGGGCATACTCCGTTCGAACCCGCCGCAGCTGGGGCTGCTATTTTACACGGGCCCCACTATTCGAATTTCGAAGAGGTTTATGCAAAGTTCTCAGAAGCCGGGGCAAGCCTTCAGGTGCATGATGCAGAAACGCTGGCTGAATCTCTTGATCTACTGATACGGCAACCTGATCATGCGCGCGCATTAGGAGAAAACGCGCGACCTCTGGCCAAAGCCGGATTGGAAGAATTAGATCGATTGGCTGCGCAATGTTTAACGCTGGCCGGAATCGAACGAAACTAACCCAATTCGCGCGTCAGGAATTTCAGCCAATTATCTTTCAGTAGCTTTGCAATCAAGGCTTCGCCGTAATCCGCGCGTCGCATCGCGGCGACAAGCTTGGGCAAATCCGCAGCGCTTTTGATCCCGTCCGGCATCGGTGCACCATCAAAATCAGATCCCATCCCAACGTGATCTTCGCCCGCTTGTTCAATCATATGATCAAGCTGACGTATCATATCAGATATGTTGGCCCGGCCAGTTGACCACCCTTCATCAGACAAAAACAACGTCCCGAAATTCAAGCCCACCATGCCGTTGGTTTCGCCAATGGCCTTCAACTGTTCATCCGTTAGATTGCGCGTCACATTACAAACCGAATAGGCGTTGGAATGGGTCGCAACCAATGCGCCACCAGCTTCGGCGACATCCCAGAAACCGCGCATCGTCAGGTGCGATGTATCCACGACAACCCCAAGCTCTTTGCATCTCGCAACCAGCGCTTTGCCCAAATCTGTTAAGCCTGCTCCGGTATCGCCGTCCTGATTGGCCGCAAAGGGAACGCCTTCACCAAAGACCGTATAACGTGACCAAACCAGACCAAGCGACCGCAATCCTTGCGCATAAAGCGCGTCCAAAACAAACAAATCAGGGTCAATCGGGTCAGCGCCTTCCAGATGTAGTAACCCTGCCAAACGCCCGGCTGCGATGTGGTCGCGCAATTCAGACCCCGAACACGCAAAGTGCAAATGGCCCGCGCGTTCCAATCGTTTTCCGACACCAATCTGTGCCATGATAGCGTCCAGTGCTTGCGGGCGTTCAATCCGCGGCGCGACAGGCATAGCAACGTTGCCACTTGAAAATTTTGCGAAATCAAAGGGCGCACGTGCGGGAACCGCAAAAAGCGCAAAGAACCCACCCGCCAGCCCTCCGGCTTTGGCATTTTGCGCCGTCACATGAAAATCTTTGGCCAAAAAGGCTGCTTCAGCGTCACCAAACCCACACCAGATGCGACTTAGAACATCATTGTGCCCGTCAAATACAAGATCAGTCATCGCGCTTCCACAAGGTCGGTTCCATTCCAATACCAAAGACGTTCGCACCCAAGGCTGTTCACTCCGCAACTGTCAAAACGACCGACCAAGTTCAGCCCGACCTTACCATTCGACAAAGCCTGCACTGATAGTGCTTGTGCCAGCAGGTCCATCGGTGTTGCGACGGTCGACAAATAGACTTTTGCTGAACAATGAGATGCCCCACATAAAGGGCGCGGGAATGCAGAGTTGCATCTAATGTTGTTCCACCAGACAACGAAATCATCGGTCGCATCTTGGTCAATTTGACCTTGCAGAAATGCGCCTTCTTCCGCTGAATATGGCCCCTCACAAATGCGAACGATGTCTGCATGTGCCGTGGCGAAAAGCGGCGATGTTCCAGACGGGGTGGACACGGTAGCCGCGTTTGGTGTCGCAGATTCCGCCGCAACCCAAGCCGCTTCACATGTTTCAATCGACTTGGTCACGGCGTCCGCCAACCCATCCGTCGGGAATTGCCAACCTGCATTATCACCAGCAGCCAAAACAAGGGATTGGGCCGTTTTGAGATTTTCGATCAACGCGTCAGACGTATTGATCTGTACTTCCCAAACTCCGATCAGTTCATTCAAGATCACTGTGGGCAATCTGTATCCTGTTTGACCAAGCCAGATCATGACGTCATTGCGTTGACCATCGTTTTCGAATGAAAGCCGGTCCATTCCAATATCGATTTTTATCTGTCCTCGTGCGACGGGCGTCTCTTCATGCGCGCCGACCTGAATGGCTTCTAACCCTTGGGCCGAAGGCGCATTACACAGAAAATCCAGATTCAGCCCGGCACCGGCGCCAGCGTATACATAATGACCATCGTCGGCCGAGAGGTAAGTCCACGTTTGTGAACGTACGTCGAAACTCCACAGTGCCAACAATAAAGGCAGCAAAAATCGCGTCATCAAATCCTCAGAAGAGTGAAATAATTACTAGTATACACCTCTCTACCATGCCGTGCATAGGAAATTCACAAAAGACTTTGGGTTGCCGTGAAGGAAGGCCAATTGCTGCAAGCAACGGCCATCATGCAAAACGTTTTACGATTTGTGGCAGGTGGAACGCGGGGCAAGTGATTTTTGAGGTGAATTACGGCAGCGAAACATCGTCAAATAACTGGGACATGCTAAAATCGCATGCCCCGGTCAAAACTTGTATCACACAAAAGCTTGCAAGCCGGTCTGAGCACGGCCCAAAATAAGAGCGTGCACATCATGTGTGCCTTCATATGTGTTTACTGTCTCAAGGTTAACCATGTGGCGCATGACCTGAAATTCGCCCGAAATCCCATTGCCGCCATGCATGTCACGGGACGCCCGTGCAATATCAAGGGCCTTCCCGCAATTGTTCCGCTTGACGATTGAAATCATTTCAGGCGCAGCTTCTGCTTGATCCATCAAACGTCCAACCTGAAGCGACGCCTGAAGACCAAGCGTTATCTCGGTCATCATATCGGCCAGCTTTTTCTGAAACAATTGTGTCTGTGCCAATGGTCGCCCAAATTGTTTGCGATCCAAACCGTATTGCCTGGCGGAATGCCAACAAAATTCTGCGGCCCCCATCGCGCCCCAACTGATGCCATATCGCGCACGGTTCAAACATCCAAACGGCCCCTTCAGTCCCTCGACATCCGGCAGCAACGCATCCTCAGAGACTTCGACATTTTCCATGACGATTTCGCCCGTAACTGAGGTTCGCAATGAAAGTTTGTTTTCGATCTTTGGTGCGGACAGGCCTTTCATGCCCTTCTCAAGGACGAACCCACGGATGCGGCCTCCGTGCTCTTCTGATTTTGCCCAAACCACAAATACGTCAGCAATCGGCGCATTCGAAATCCACATCTTGGCGCCGTTCAAAACATATCCGCCATCTACTTTTCGAGCGACAGTTTTCATGCCGCCCGGATCGGATCCGGCATCAGGTTCGGTCAACCCAAAACACCCAATCCATTCTCCGCTGGCAAGCTTTGGCAAATACTTTTCACGCTGCGCTTCGGATCCATAAGCGTAAATCGGATACATCACCAAAGACGATTGCACGCTCATCATCGAACGATAACCGCTATCGATCCGTTCAACTTCGCGGGCAACGAGGCCATAGCTGACATAGGACCCGCCTAAACCGCCATATTTTTCGGGAAGTGTGATGCCCAACAAACCCATTTCGCCCATTTCACGAAAAATCTCAGGGTCGGTCTGTTCGTTGGCGTATGCCTCGATCACGCGGGGTGCCAATTTTTCGGAGGCATAAGACGCGGCAGCGCTTTGGATCATCCGTTCGTCTTCTTGCAGTTGGTCAGATAACCGCAACGGGTCTTCCCAGTTGAAAGTGCCCAAATCCGGAGCATCCTTGGCTTTCAACATCTTCGTTTCAACGTTCACGGCGTTCCCTTTCCAATCCGACTCGCATGCAGTATTGCAGAGAATGTCGGAAGGTTCTAACCCATGAATATCGAGGCAATTCAACTAATGGGTGGTGGAAACGCCGTCTGAATGCCATCCAGATGCCACAATTGAGCCTCAATCTGACGTTAGCACTCCATTATCCAAAGTAACGGGTGGGGCCGGTATTGGAAGGATTGCTGCCATGTTGCGCACAACCAAGATCATTGCTGCCGCAGCTGTGATGAGCTGGGCGTCAGTCGCCTCAGCGAGCGAAGAACACACCATTCTGGTTTTGCCGGATGCGTTTTTCCCTGAAGTAACTTATGTCAAAGCAGGCGACATAGTTCGTTTTGTGAACCTGCAGGCCGGATCGACGAACATCATCGCCAAAGGCGACGAATGGGAAGTTGGTCCATTGGGTACTGAAGGTGAAGACTTGATTTCCATATCCGGAAGCATGGAAACCGTTTTCTTTGATGCAGATCAGCAGAATGAAGAAGGCGAATATTCGCTGAAAGGTTCGCTCAGCTTCGAACCCGCTCCGCTGAACTAATCATGTGCTCAGGGGCGTTCAGCCCCTGACCCCACTTCGCAGGAAGTTGGACGGGCTCACCCCTCGATCTTATCGATCAGGGTCGGGCCCTTTGCCTTGTTTGAATTTACCTGCTTGTCTACTCGGTGCCAAGATAACGCATCGTCGGGCGCTGCCTTCATCAATTGAGACGCGCCCTTGCCTTCTTCGCCTAACCAAAACCCAACGGATTCCTGCGTCAATATCACTGGCATCCTGTGATGGATTGCTGACATCGGGTTGTTCGCTGCCGTTGTGACCATCGCGCAGGTTCTCAGGTGATCGTCGCCATTCGTCCAATCCTGCCATATTCCGGCAAACACAATCGGCTTGCCGTCATGTCGCGTGATGTACCAGGGCAATCGCGTGTCCCCGTCCCGTGTCCATTCATAAAATCCAGTGGCGATCAACACACATCGACGTTCACGACACGCCGACCGAAAGGCGGGCTTTTGCGCAATCGTTTCGGATCGTGCATTTATCAATAATGGCCCATCGTTAAGCGACTTGTACCAATGTGGAAGAAACCCCCACCGCATGGAAACAAGTTTGCGCCCGTTGGATTGCACAACGGCATGCACGGATGTTGTTGGACACACATTGTAATTTGGCACGTCGGGCAAATCATTTGCCGGCGCAGCTTCAAAAAGCTGTGCCATAGCGTCAGTTGGAAGAGTTATCGCAAATCGTCCACACACTTTTTTGCTCGCTCAGGACATGTAATAAGACAGGTGACCAAGTGTTTACACTTAACACCACAGATCAACACGACTGCAACCTTCTGCCTCTCGACGGGCGTAATGGCCGCATTGCTGCAAGCTAAGGCCCGCGGCACTGCCGCAACGCGAATTTTGAAAAGGGCTAAAGAAACATCCTTCCATATTTGGGGGGCAATCCTGATAGGATCGCGACTTGGAAGTTTTGGCTCAGGCACAACCTGAACTAAAAAATGACCCACACCATGAAACGATCGGATCAATTCAGCACCCACATTCTGCCTTCTATCCGCCCGCGACATTCCTATAGTGTTCATCAATCAAAACCCATCGCGAGAGGATCCAATGAGTCTTTCGATCTGCATTCCATATTTTTCCGGAGCTGGGCACACAGCACAATTGGCGCACGAAATTGCTAAAGGTTTTGGACAAGATCGCGCGCGACTTATTGATGTGACGCGCGTCCATGATGACGATTGGTACGCGCTAGATACCTGTCACGCTATTGTCTTTGGATCACCGACATACATGGGTTCAACGGCCGCGCAATTTAACGCGTTCTTGGAAACCGCTGCGGCGGACAGGTGGCCCGAACCGGGATGGGCAGATAAGATTGCCGCAGGCTTTACCGTGGCCAATCATCCATCTGGCGACAAACTGATCGCCCTTCAACGCATTCAAACATATGCGGCACAGATGGGAATGATTTGGGTGGGGCAAACCAGTGTTGGCGCCCCGGTTTTTCCTGAAAGAGAAGGTCTCAATTCGGATGGCTCTTGGATTGGACTCATGGCCACTTCTTCGCGGGATAAAACAGAAATGCTGCGCCCGCAGGATCGCCAAACGGCCAACGCCTTTGGATTACGAATTGCCAACGCAACGCGTCGTTGGAACAACCTTCCCTCTGATTGATCCGTTCATGCAGGTTTTTGAAAACATCATTACGGATCGCGGATCAAAATATGCCGTTTCAGGCGGGCATTGCACATCCGCGCAGGACGCAAAGGCATTCATCAAAACGCTCAAACGCAAAAAGAAATTTGCAAAAGCGACCCATCATTCCTGGGCCGCTGTCACGGCAAGTGGTGCCCTTAAAGGCGACGATGGAGAAAGCGGCGCGGGCAACATCATTCTGGCTATGTTGGAACGTGACAAAATCTTGGACGAGATTGTCGTGGTAACGCGCTGGTATGGTGGCAAACATTTGGGGGGTGATCGGTTTCGACATGTCCAAGACGCTGTGCGGTATTACCTGAACGCTTCATCAGATGAACCCTAGGAATTGGACCCCACGCAGATGCGTTTCATCTGTTAAACATTGGCGCGCGCAGAGCACGCGCCAATGGTATTATTTGGTTATTCCGCTTCCGTGATACGCCCATCCGTATACGGCGAAAACGGACCCTTTGCCGCAAGGAATTCAGCTGTAACATCGGCCAGATCGGGGCCGTAGTCATAGGCATTTGCAGCAGTTTTAAACATGTCGTATCCATCACCACCATTGCGAACATAGTTGTTCGAAACGACGCCATAGACCTTTTCCATGTCCAAAGGTGCGCCGTTCACCAAGACTTCGGTGATACGATCACCTGCTGGTTTCGTCGCATCAAAGCCAAAAGTCATGCCCGCCACCTGCGGAAAGCGGCCTGCGCCCTCTTCCACCTGGCTCACACCGTTTTCCAGTGCGTCTTTCAGCACGGCACCGGACACATGGAATGTCGACAGCGTGTTCTGGAAAGGAAGAACCGTCAGCACTTCGCCCATTGTGACCGGACCTGCATCAATCGACGCACGGATACCGCCGCCATTCTGGATTGCCACTTCGATACCCTGATCTTTGACACGATCCAGCATCGCATCAGCGATCAAAGACCCCATCTGGCATTCTTCCGCGCGACAAAATTTGCGATCCCCTTCAATTGGTTCTGCAGTTTCTGCCACAACTTCATTGCGGATTTCATCCAACGGCGCTGCGGCTTCTGCGATACGGGCTTTTACTGCTGCGTCTTCAGACACGCTCGCATCCATCAGGATCGGGCCGCCTTTAGCTGAAAGCACGTTACCGTCATCGTCAAACGTCACGTTCAATTCGCCCAAGTATTTGCCATACGCATAGGCCTGAACAATCGATACGCCGTTTTGAACGGTTGGATAAGGGCCGTCAGCGCTGTCGTCATCACTGTTAAGATAAGTATTCGTGTGCCCACCAACGATGACATCAATGCCTGTCGTTGCATCAGCGATATATAGGTCAGTTTGGTAACCGGAATGCGACAAAAGCACTATCTTATTGACGCCCGCTGCGATCATCTTGTCAACTTCGGCCTGCGCTGCTGGAGCTGGGTCTCCAAAAATCACATTTGGACCCGGTGATGACAATTCACCCGTGCTTTGCGGTGTAAGACCAATCAGGCCAATTTTTTCGCCCGCTTGCTCGATCACTGTCGATTTCACCAAAGCATCGGCCAGCAACGGCTCGCCGGTATAGTCTGCGTTGGACATCAAGACCGGAAATTCCACCGCATCGATAAACCCGCGCAATACCTCAGGGCCATGATTGAACTCGTGGTTCCCAACGGTCATCGCCGTATAGCCCATTTGGTTCATCATCTCAGCTGCCAACTTACCCTTGTAGTAAGTGTAAAACAGAGTTCCCTGAAACTGATCGCCCCCATCCAGAAGCATCCAATTGTTTGATCTTGCTTTGGCGTCGCTGATGGCGGTCATCAAACGTGCCGATCCACCAAAACATTCTCCTGCGTCATTGTCCTCAGCGCTACATCCAGAATCGTATTTGCTGATCGGTTCAAAGCGAGCGTGAAAATCGTTTGTGTGCAGAATGGTCAGTGAGTAATCCGCAAAGCTAGTGCCCGCGCTTAATGCCAGTGCAGCAGTGGCTGTCAGGAATCGATGCATTTGAAATGCCCCCTATGATTTTTGTAGTACTACTTTGGCGTGGACTGGCGACAGGAGTCAAACGTCCTTGTGGTCTCATTGCGTAACGGCATGTGTGTTGCACGAAAAGTATTCAAACCACGTGCCAAGTGCTTGACGCCTTGGCAATCGCAGGCCAAGACCGCTGCATGCTAATTTACAAAATCCTGCGGGCCGAAGAATGGGCCGAGTTGCGCCAAAAGGGGGAAACCCAAGGTGCGCCAATCGATATCGCTGACGGCTATGTGCACTTTTCGACTGCTGAACAAGCGGCGGAAACGGCGGCGAAGTATTTTGCGAATATCGATGGGTTAATTCTTGCCGCGTATGAAGCGGACGGGTTGGACAAACTTGTTTGGGAACCTTCACGTGGCGGGGCTTTGTTCCCGCACCTTTATGCGCCTTTGCGACTGGACCAATTGCGCTGGCATACGGGCCTTCCTTTTGTTGACGGCGCACATCGATTTCCACCTGAAATCAATTGGGCTGATACATTTGTTGACCCAGACCGCGTGCAATTCGAAACGTTCAAAGCACTGCCACGCGATACCGAAATAAATATGCTCAATCTGGTGCGCTTGCGTGCAGTTGCTCAATATCCCGACGGGCATCCGTCTGATGGCCTGTCAGGCGCTGAAGCATATGCAAATTACGGGCGCGAAACAGCACCAATTCTGGCGCGGGTTGGCGGTGATATTCTGTGGCGCGGTGGATTTGAAACGGCGCTTATTGGGCCTGCAACCGAAGTTTGGGATGCGGTGTTTATTGCACGCTATCCTTCTGCAAATGCCTTCCTCGACATGGTAACAGACGCGGATTATCAACGCGCCGTTGTCCATCGGCAGGCCGCTGTGGAAACCTCGCGATTGTTGCGATGTGCTCCTTCGACTAATGGTAAGGCCTTCGGATGAACATTTTTGAAAAGCTCGGCCTAGGCGCTTTGCTTCGGATTGATCCGGAATTGGCGCATGGGGTGGCATTACGAGCTTTGCGCACGCCCTTTGCACCCTCTCCGGGTCCTGTCACGTCAAATCGTTTGCGCACCAAGGTCGCGGGTCTCGATTTGATGAGCCCCATTGGGCTTGCCGCCGGATTTGACAAAAATGCCGAAGTTGTCGCCCCCCTGATGAAATCCGGTTTCGGATTCATCGAAGTGGGTGCCGCGACGCCTTTGGCTCAGCCCGGAAATCCGAAACCACGCCTGTTTCGATTGGCCGAAGATCATGCAGCGATCAATCGGTTCGGGTTTAACAATGATGGCATCCAAGCCATCGCGGACCGTTTGTCCCAAAAACCCAATGGTGATGTGCCTGTGGGTTTGAACCTAGGTGCTAACAAAGACAGCCCAAACCGGGCCGATGATTTCATCAAGGTGTTGGAACTGGCCCAGCCTCACGTCGATTTCGCGACAATCAATGTATCCAGCCCAAACACAGAAAAACTGCGCGACCTGCAAGGTCCAATGGCACTGGCGGCCTTGTTGGACGGTGTCTGTCAAATTCGCGGCAAGACGCCAATCTTCCTAAAGATTGCGCCTGATCTGTCTGATCAAGACATTGCAGACATCGCCAAAGTGGCGACAGACGCCCGTATCGACGCAATCATCGCGACGAACACCACGCTGTCGCGCGACAACTTGAAAAGCCAGCACGCGCCCGAAAAAGGGGGTCTGTCCGGTCAACCGTTGTTCGAGGCCTCGACGCGGGTATTGGCCCGCTTGTCGACGTTGACGGACATTCCTTTGATTGGCGTTGGTGGCGTGGCCAGTGGCGAACAAGCGTACGCAAAGATCAAAGCCGGCGCGACAGCGGTGCAGTTATATACTGGTCTGGTTTATGGTGGGCTGAGCCTTGCGGCGCAGATTGCGAATGACCTTGATACCCTATTGGCACGCGATGGGTTTGAAAATGTAAGTCAAGCTGTCGGAGTTTCCCGCGAAGCTTGGCTGTAAATCCGTTTATTGGTTGAGCCGTTCAAGCGCTGGATATCGAAGCCCCAAGGTCACACCGCGTGCAACAAACGACACAAGTAAAGCCACCCACAAACCGTGGTTGCCCCAAATCGGCATAAACACGGCGGCTGCAATCGCATAGGCCACAGCGCTTAGAACCATCATGTTACGCATATCGACGCCGCGTGCTGCGCCTATAAAAATGCCGTCAAACATCCACGCGGCACATCCCAAAATCGGCGCGAACACCATGTATGGTAAATAAGATCGCGCGGCGGATTGAACCGCATCATCTTTGGCCATCGTGTCAATGATCCAAGGCCCGGCCAGCGCGAAGGCAATCGCCAAAAGCACGCAAATGCCAAATCCCCACATCCCGGTTAACACGGCACTTCGGCGCAGGCGTCCGCGATCACCCCGCCCGATCGCTCGGGCAACAAGAGTTTCAGCCGTAAAGGCAAACCCATCCAAAGCATGTGCTGTGATGTGTAAAAATTGCAGCAACACCTCGTTTGCGGCCAATGTCACATCGCCAAATTGCGCGCCCAGAAACGTGAAGGATGTGAAAATCCCCATCAACAGCAGAGACCGCACAAGAATGTCTCGGTTCAACAGCGCCATGCGCACCAATCGCGCCCTGTCCAACACGCGCGTCCAATCACGCCAATATCCCCGTTTAAACGCATCGCGACAAAACCAAATCGCCAACCCCGCCCCCGAGACTTCTGCAATGACGGTTGCAAATGCGACGCCAGACACGCCCAAACCCAACCCAAGCACAAACCACAGGTCCAAAGCGACATTTAACCCATTCATAAGCAACTGGATCCAGAACACAGCGCCCGTTCGTTCCATCGCAACCAACCAGCCGGTACAGGCGTAAATTGTAATGGCAAGCGGTGCGGACCAGATGCGGATAAACAGATATTCGCGCGCAAGGCTTTCGACTTCTGGGCTTGTTGGGTCCCACGAAAAGGACAGCCAAATGATCAAAGGATAGCAGGCAATAATCAGCAATCCGCCGACCCAAGCCACAATCAAAGCACGGGTCAGGATAGCAGAGACTTCGGCGTCGTCGCCCGCTCCGGCGGCTTGTCCGACCAAGCCGACCGTTCCCATGCGCAAAAACCCGAATATCCAAAACGCTGTGGACAGAATAATCGCGCCAAGTGCAACGGCCCCGATCGGGGCCGCCTGCCCCATCTGCCCGACCACACCAACATCAACTGCACCAAGAATTGGCACCGTGGCATTCGACAAAACTATGGGTAAGGCGATGCGAAGAACGCGCCCATGTGTCAGCGGCTGGGGTTGCTGCGACAGTTTCGCGTCAGTCACGGCGCTGCGGCATTACGAAATGACCAGTGCCTTGGGCAAACAGCCTTGCCCGATTGTCTTGCCACGCCTCAACATGGACGCTGGCATAACGACGCCCTTTGCGATTGATCCGAGCGCGCGCGTAAGCGTCTCTTGGCAATCCGGATCGCAAATAATCGGTGCTGAAATCGACGGTCTTCGGCAACCGACGTTGAGACGCGTCTTCGGTTACCAGTGTCCCGCCTTCTATGTCGTCCCAAAGATAGGCCCAACTTAAGGACACCACCGCAGTAACTTCAAGAAATGCGGCAGTAACCCCACCATGAATTGCAGGCAAAATCGGGTTCCCAATCAGTTTTTCACTAAAGGGCAAGATACCCGTCAGCTCATCCCCGCGTCGGTCAAATTGCATGCCCAAAAACTGGATGTAGGGCACACCAGCGATCAAGTCCCGCAATGCGGCGTCTCTGCGCTCTTTGACGATCTGGACGGGTTCAGGGAGGGAACGTTTCATTTGCTTTTCGCCTGATCAACGGTGAAGGCTGCTGTGGCCATCGCAACGGGGTTTTGGTCATCTGCGTCCCATGCTTCGGCCCGCACGAATGCCACAGATCGGGTCACGTGGTAACATTCTGCACGCGTTGTAATCGCATCGCCGGGTTTGGCCGGGCGCATATAATCAATGCGCAAATCCAAGGTCGCTGTCACACCCGGGTTTTCGGGATGACTCATGACGGCTGCGCCACAACATGTATCCATCAACGCAGACACAGCACCCCCCGCAATGACACGCGTTTCGGGATCCCCAATCAAGCGATCATCATAGGGCATGCGAATTATGGCTATGCCATCACCAATGGTAACAAGTTCCATTTTCAGGTCTCGCGAGTGAGGAATGCCTTCAATGAACTGGCGTGCGCGTTTGGCTATGTCGGTCATGTAATCCGTCATGTTGTTCGCGCATAAATGAACAGCACACAGCAAGAAGTGCAACCCGAGCGGTTGCACGAATGCATTGGCGTCATTAGGCTTGCGCACAGGGAGTTAGTTTTATGGCCTTGGCTGAAGATGCGCGTTTAAGCTTCAAAGAGATGTGTGCGGAGTTCGATGTAACCCCCCGTACTTTGAGATATTATGAGTATATAGAGCTTCTTCAGCCTGATCGCGAAGGCCGGTCTCGCTTTTATGGTGCGCGTGAATGCGCCAGAATGAAGTTGATCCTACGTGGCCGTAAGTTTGGCTTTCAACTGGAAGAAATCCGCCAGTGGCTTCAGATTTATGAAGAACAGGGCAACGAAGCACAGATGAAAGCTTGGGTTGAACTTGCTGATCGCCAGTTGGGCGAGTTGGCCGAACAGCGCCAACAAATGGACGAGGCAATCGACGAACTCAAGTCATTGCGTGACAAGATCGAAGGCAGTTTGTCCGAAAAAACAAGCTGATCGAACGCGGCCTGCTTAGATTTGTGTGATCTAGCCCGGTCGTAGCGCATAAAGACCAACCATCTTTATTTTCGAATGCGCATTTTTTGATGTTTTCATCACGACGCAAGGCCATGCACTGATCAAACGGGTGACAACTCGCATGTTAGTTGTACATTCTCACATATTTTTGGCGTTTACAGTCGGTTTCTTACTTGTGAAATATTCAAGCACGATAAGGTGACGCGAAAAACCGCGTCTTTGCACCTTGTTCCCTGCAAAGCTGTTGATTTTGTTTTGAAACTTTGTGCGCTCACAAGTTGACGCAAAGGCAATCGACCCTTTACCGCTTTGAAAGTGACGTAACGTTGAACTTACGTCAACGTCAACCAGCGTTGTATCTAGCTATCAACATCCCATCTGCAAGCCAGATGAAACACCAGAGTAATTGAAATGACAGACTGCAGGATGACTATCAGAGAAATGTGCGACGCGTTTGACGTAACCCCTCGCACATTGCGCTTCTACGAAGCAAAGGAACTTCTGTTCCCAATCCGCATCGGACAAAAGCGTCTGTTCACAAAACGTGACCGTGCCCGACTGAAATTGATTTTACGCGGAAAGCGTTTTGGGTTCAGTCTGGAAGATATCCGCCAGCTGCTCGACCTGTACGACATGGGCGACCAACAACAAACGCAATTGCGCCGAACATACGACATTGCGCTCGAACGCTTGAACCAAATGGAAGCGCAACGAAACGAACTCTCCGAAGCCATCGGAGAACTTAAAGAACAGCTGCAATGGGGCGAAACAATTCTGAAACAGATGGATCAACCCACAGCTGCTGCCGAATAAATCGGCTATACCTACACGACTAAGGGAGACACCTATGCCAAGCTACACAGCCCCGACCAAAGACGCGCAATTTGTGCTGCACGACGTTCTGAAAATCACAGAATCCGGCATCCCAGGTTACGATGAGCTTGAAGCAGACTTTACCTCTGCCATTCTAGAAGAAGCTGGCAAAATCTCGTCCGAGGTTCTCGCCCCTTTGAATGCGGTTGGTGACACGGAAGGGTGTACGCTGGAAAACGGTGTCGTTCGCACGCCGACTGGGTTCAAGGCCGCATTTGATCAAGTCAAAGAAGGCGGATGGCCCGGTCTGGATATGCCCGAGGAATTTGGCGGGCAAAATATGCCTTATGTCATTGGAACAGCTGTCGGCGAGATGTTCTCGGCGTCAAACCAAGCCTTTACGATGTATCAAGGACTGACCCATGGGGCGGCTTCGGCCATCCTTGCCCACGGGACAGATGCGCAAAAGGCGAAGTGGTTGCCCAATATGGTCAGCTGCGAATGGACAGGCACGATGAACCTGACCGAGCCGCATTGCGGAACCGACTTGGGCCTCATGCGCACAAAAGCCGAACCACAAGGGGACGGCAGTTTTAAAATCTCAGGTCAGAAGATCTTTATTTCGGCTGGTGAACACGACATGGCGGGCAACATTGTCCACCTTGTATTGGCAAAGATCACTGGTGCGCCGGAAGGGATCAAAGGTGTATCGCTGTTCATCGTTCCAAAATTCATGGTCGATGATGATGGCAATATGGGTGAACGCAACAGCGTAAGCTGCGGTAAGATCGAAGAGAAAATGGGCATCCATGGCAATTCGACCTGTGTGATGAACTATGACGAAGCCACAGGATATCTGTTGGGTGAAGAACACAAAGGCATGCGGGCCATGTTCACAATGATGAACGAAGCGCGCTTGGGTGTGGGCATGCAAGGGTTGGCTCAGGCTGAGGTTGCCTACCAAAACGCGCTTGAATACGCCAAGGATCGTTTGCAAGGACGTGATGTGACGGGTGTGAAAAACCCGGACGGCCCGGCTGATCCGTTGATTGTTCACCCTGACATCCGCCGCAGCCTTATGGACCAGAAGTCCTTTGCCGAAGGTGCGCGTGCGTTCATTTTGTGGGGCGCAACAATGATTGACCGCGCACACCGCGGAAAAGACCAAGACGCAGATGGTTTGATTTCGCTGCTAACCCCCGTCATCAAAGGTTTCCTGACGGATCAGGGATACGACATGACCGTTAAAGCGCAACAGGTCTATGGCGGGCACGGCTATATCGAAGAATGGGGCATGTCCCAATTCACCCGAGATGCGCGTATTGCCCAAATCTATGAAGGGGCCAATGGCGTACAGGCGCTTGACCTTGTGGGTCGTAAGCTGGCGCAGGATGGCGGCAAGCACGTCATGGCCTTCTTTGATTTAGTGAAAACCACAATTGGCGAACTGAAAGGGCAAAACGAAGCCTTTGACCAAGACTTTATCGAGCCGTTGAAAGCCGCGTCAAAAGACCTTCAGGCCGCTGGGATGTACTTCATGCAAAATGGTATGAAGGATCCGAACAATGCATTGTCAGGTTCAAACGACTTCATGCACATGTTCGGGCATGTCTGCCTTGGGTTGATGTGGGCCAAAATGGCACATGCCGCGCAATCGGCACTGGATGGTGGAACGTCTGACAAGGACTTCTTTGAAACCAAAATCGCGACGGGCCGCTATTACATGGCGCGCCAATTGCCTGCGACGGCGCTGCATTTGACACGTATCGAAACTGGCGCTGAAACCGTTATGGCGCTGGACGCTGCGAACTTCTAATCTAACAAGGGCGGGGATTTCCCCGCCCTTGTTTCAACCGAACACCGGAATTGCGATTAACACGCGTTGATACCACTTTGGCACTTGCCAACGCGCAACGAACCCCGACGTCAGACTTTCAAAATTGACGCCAGAAATTCAAACTCGAAAATTGGAATGCTTCTGAACACGTCTAGGCGATGCGGCTTGGACAGTTCTGCACGTCGTTCTGCGACGCACGCCCTGATGCAAAGGCGTTGTCCCAATTTCACACACTCATAAAAGGTAAAGAATTCAACGTTATCACGATCAAGCCTATGGACCCCCACATCCGTCTGATGCACTGTACGCGCTGTTTTGAAAGGTTCTCGATTATGCCCAAGCGGTTTCGCCAAACGCGACGGTTTCCAGTTGCTATGACCGAAGATGGATTTCGACGCTTGCGCCAGTTCGCGGATTCCGCAGGCCTTGAAAAAGGCGAGGCGTTGTCCTTTCTGTTTGAGCATTTCAACAGTGTGACCGATGATGAGGTCCTGACGCACCGGTTGCGTTTGTTCAAATCCGAATTGGCTGACCGCAAACGATAGTGAGGGCCTGATGGCAAATATCAGTGAAACGCAAATGTGGATGCGTGATGACCATCGGATGACGTCCGACACCGTCGCCAATTTCATAAACGCAGAATGGGCCCCTCATTTCGAACGCTGGCGCAAACAAGGTCAAATGGATCGCAGCATTTGGCAACAGGCAGGAGAAATCGGCCTTCTGTGCCCCTCGATCCCAGAAGCCTATGGGGGCGCGGGCGGTGATTTTGGTCACGAAGCCGCAATCATTATGGAAGCAAGCCGCGCCAATATCGCAAGTTGGGGCTATCCAATCCATGGTCCAATTGTTTCGCATTACATTTTGGCATTTGGGACAGAAGATCAAAAACACCGCTGGCTTCCGGGTCTTGTGTCCGGCGATCTGGTCGGTGCATTGGCAATGACGGAACCCTCAACCGGGTCCGACGTGCAGGCCATCAAAACCAAAGCGGTCCAAACCGGAAACGCGTATCGCCTAACCGGGCAAAAAACGTTCATTTCCAACGGTCAACACGCCAATCTTGTCATCGTAGCTTGCAAGACAAATCCGGACATTGGGGCCAAAGGGGTGTCATTGCTGGTTGTTGAAACCGACAAGGCCGATGGATTTGTACGCGGACGCAATCTGGATAAAATTGGCCTTCATGCTGCGGACACCTCGGAATTGTTTTTCGATGATGTCGAAGTTGCACCTGAAAACCTTCTCGGAGGAATTGAGGGACAAGGGTTTTATCAAATGATGCAACAACTGCCCCAAGAGCGTTTGACAATTGCATGTGGGGCGGTCGGCGCGATGGAAGGCGGCCTAGAGCGTACAATATCGTATTGCAAGGAACGCCAAGCCTTTGGAGGTCCCCTTACCCAGTTCCAAAACACACGATTCCAGCTTGCCGAATGCCAGACCAAAACAAAGGTCGCCCGCTCATTTGTGGATGAGTGCATCCGCGAACATCTAAATGGCGCCTTAAGCGTAGAAAAAGCTGCGATGGCAAAATACTGGACAACGGACACACAAGGCGAGGTGCTGGACGCGTGTTTGCAACTGCACGGCGGATACGGGTTCATGCAAGAATACGCCATTGGCGAAATGTGGACCGACGCACGAGTTCAACGCATTTACGGCGGAACCAACGAGATTATGAAGGAATTGATCGCCCGCGGTTTGTGACAACTGGGCGGAATTTGATCTTGCAATTTCGAAACCCAACGACGACCCTCAACAGATGACGTCTTGCAATCGTGGCATCTGCTCGATCAGTGGACACGCTAGGACTAGGAGACCTTCATTTTGAATGATCTGCCGATTGCGAAGCCCTAAGCATTTCATTCCGTTGAACTTTTTGACATAAAGGTCAAGATCACATGACGATCAAATTGCACTGCTTTGGTGAATCTGGAAATTCCTATAAGGCGGCTTTGGCGCTTGAGCTTTCGGGCCTGGATTGGGAACCTGTCTTTGTTGATTTCTTTAACGGCGCATCCCGTACAGACGCCTATCGCGAGCTGAATACCATGGGCGAAGCTCCTTTGTTGATCGACGGGGATCTAAAGCTTAGCCAATCTGGTGTAATTCAACAGTATATCTCGGATAAAACGGGCAAGTTCGCCGGGGCAGACGATACCCGATATGAAGTGTTGCGCTGGGTTCTTTGGGACAATCACAAGCTAAGTTCCATGTGCGGTATGACGCGTTTTTTGATGAACTTTCTTCCCGAAGACAAACGCCCCAAAGATGTGATCGCCTTCAATCAGGGTCGGTTGCAGGCCGCTTTTGCTGTACTGGATACACATTTGGACGGTCGAGACTGGATCGTCGGATCCGGTCTTACCAATGCTGATTTGTCGTGTTGCGGGTATCTGTTTTACCCAGAACCATACGGCTTTGAACGGTCCGATTGGGCCAATATCGATCGCTGGATGACAAACATCGAAACACTGCCCGGTTGGAAACACCCTTACGATTTGATGCCCGGCAGACCTAGTGATCGAGCCTGATCAACGGTTTGTGAAAGCCTCTGACTGCTTTTTTGGATCACCTGTTCCAATTGTCCTTGCCAACGCGCTTCGAAACAACTTCAAATCATGGCGAGCGTCAAAAGGTCCGCAGGACAAATGGTCTGGAAAACAACACGATGCACAATGGTCGAGATTTGATCATTGCGTTGGGTTCTGTGTGATAAAGTGCCTGTGTTTTGCGAGTTTGCACCCATACGTTTTGTCGCTAACAAAGATTACAAAAGGTGACGTTTACGTAAACTGGTCGTTACGTCACTCTTGATTAGACCGATTGGTCTGGCCCATCTGTTAAACAACGAATTACGAAAGGACCGAGCCCATGACCGAAGCCTATATTTATGACGCGTTGCGCACGCCCCGCGGTAAAGGCCGAAAAGACGGCAGCCTGCACGAAGTAACTGCCTTGCGTTTGTCGGCCCTGACCTTGAATGCCGTAAAAGAACGCAACAACCTTGAAGGCCACGCCGTAGAAGATGTGATCTGGGGCAATGTCACCCAAGTCATGGAACAAGGCGGAAATTTAGCCCGTACGGCAGTTCTTGCGTCTGATCTAGATGAATCAATTCCCGGTCTCGCCATCAACCGCTTTTGTGCCAGCGGCCTAGAAGCGGTCAATCTGGCTGCAAACCAAGTCAAAGGCGGCGGTGGGAATGCATATATCGCCGGTGGCGTTGAGATGATGGGCCGTGTTGCAATGGGGTCCGATGGGGCGGCCATCGCGGCTGACCCAAGTGTTGCTATGGGCACATACTTTGTCCCGCAGGGGATTTCAGCAGATGTGATCGCGACCAAATATGGGTTCAGTCGGGATGACGCGGACGGGTATGCCGTTGAAAGCCAGCGCCGAGCAAAAGCGGCGTGGGACGACAATCGTTTTGCCAAATCAGTCATAACCGTCAAAGACCAGAACGGGCTTGATATTCTTGATTACGACGAATTCATGCGCCCTCAAACAGACATGCAGTCATTGGGTGCATTGAATCCGTCCTTCCAAGCCATGGGCGAAGTGATGCCGGGCTTCGACAAAATCGCCATCATGAAATACCCCGAGCTTGAACGGGTAAATCACATTCACCATGCTGGGAACTCTTCTGGAATTGTGGACGGCGCGTCGGCCATTCTGATCGGGAACAAAGAATTCGGTGAGAAATACGGCCTAAAGCCTCGGGCCCGCATTCGTGCAACTGCCAAAATCGGCACTGACCCGACGATCATGTTAACCGGACCTGTTCCCGTGACCGAGAAAATCTTAGCAGATCATGGCATGACCATCGACGACATCGACCTATTCGAAGTCAACGAAGCCTTTGCGTCTGTGGTTCTGCGCTTCATGCAGGCGTTTGATGTGGATCATGACAAGGTCAATGTGAACGGTGGCGCGATCGCCATGGGTCACCCATTGGGGGCCACAGGTGCCATGATCATCGGTACGTTGCTGGACGAATTGGAACGGACTGACAAAGAGACCGGGCTTGCCACTTTGTGCGTCGCCTCGGGCATGGGAGCCGCCACAATCATCGAACGCGTTTGACGCAAAGTCAAAGGAAGTAACCTGTTGTGATCAGACCGTATACATCGGCCTATCAAGACATAGATCAGAAGAATGGCACAACGACATCCGCCATCGCTATTCTTCAATCTGTGCTGGATCAGCAATCCGACTGCCTATTGGCGCGTGATTGGGATGGCCTGCATGAAACTTACTCTCTTCCTTACAAGCGCGTTTTTTCCAACTCTGAAACTGTAATCGAAACACGGACAGATATGCAGATCGGCCATGAGTCGTTTTTAGGGTCATTGGAATCATTGGGCGTAAACCAGTTTATCCGCCTAGCAACGGATGCTGAGTTTTTGGGAAAAGACTACGTCGAAGGGTTTTACATCTCGCACGCTTTGCGGGGAACGGTTCCGATGGTCCCCAGTTACAACAATCGCGTTGTCCTAAAACGCCAAAACACATCCTGGCGCGTCATCGAAATGGAAAGCAATGTGATTGTGCCGCACTGGCCTCCTGATCTGTCGATCAAACCAACCGCAACGATCACGCCCAATATTGGGTCAAAGAACGATGTAAGGCGGTCGTTGGCTGAACCTGTTTCGTTGTATCAAACGTTTCTGGATGCCCATGGGCAATCGATCAAAGACAAAGATTTCGAAACGTTTTGCTCTTTGTGCTGTTTTCCGTACACGTATCACAACCTATCCATTGATATTGTTGTCAATGGGCCAGAGGACTTGATTGACGTCTTTAAGGACTTGTGTGGGTCATATGACGGGCGGCTTGGCGACAACGTCGTACGCACGGCGGACAGGGCCGAATTTCTGCAAGCTGACCTGATCTGCGGATACCACACCGCCTGCGTTTACCGAGACGGCAAGCAATCAGGCCAACCGCTACAGTCCAGAATGCTTCTGAAGCGACACAACATAGAGTGGCGGCTCGAATCCGTCACCAATGCTCTCGAAAACAACTCATTCTCTTTGGAGATCGCACGGCCAAATAGCCAGTTGCCAACGCTCCGCGAAATTCAGGAAAGGACCAAATCATGGCCGACTTCACTTTAGACCAGGGCGCAGATGGCGTTGCTATCATCACTTGGGATGTGCCGGGAAAGACCATGAATGTCATGTCACTGGACGGACTTCAAACTCTTGAGGCATTAATCGACGAAACCCTCGCAGATGACGCCGTCAAAGGCATTGTCATCACGTCAGGCAAAGAAGGATCGTTTGCCGGCGGTATGGATCTGAACCTGCTGGCCAAAATGCGCGAAGATGCCGGTGACAACCCTGCAAAAGGCCTGTTCGAAGGCACGATGAAAATGCACGCCCTGCTGCGTAAAATCGAATTGGCGGGAATGGACCCTAAGTCGCAAAAAGGCGGCAAACCGATCGCGGCCGCCCTGCCCGGCACAGCAGCCGGAATTGGGTTAGAATTACCACTGGCAACGCACCGCATTTTCTTGGCAAACAATCCAAAGGCCAAAGTCGGCTTGCCCGAAATCATGGTCGGCATATTCCCGGGCGCAGGCGGAACCACGCGTTTGGTTCGCAAACTTGGCGCGATGGGTGCGTCGTCTTTCCTTTTGGAAGGTAAGATGGTCAGCCCAGACAAAGCCAAAGGCCAATTGGTTGACGAAGTCGTAGACGACCCACTGGCCGCAGCCAAGGAATGGGTATTGAACGCAACAGACGCTGACATCGTCAAACCTTGGGACAAAAAGGGTTACAAAATGCCGGGTGGTGCACCGTATCACCCCGCAGGTTTCATGACCTTCGTTGGCGCGGCCGCAATGGTTCATGGTAAAACCCAAGGTGTTTATCCAGCAGCCAAAGCACTGTTGTCAGCCGTATACGAAGGCGCGCTTGTTCCCTTTGACACGGCCCTGAAAATCGAAGCTCGTTGGTTTACAAATGTTCTGATGAACCCGTCATCATCCTCGATGATCCGTTCGATATTCCTGAATAAGGAAGCGCTGGAAAAAGGCGCAGTTCGCCCCAAAGATGTTGAAGATCAACGCGTTAAGAAACTGGGCGTGTTGGGGGCTGGCCTTATGGGCGCAGGCATTGCACTTGTGTCCGCACAAGCCGGGATCCAAGTTGTCCTGATCGACCGAGATCAAGAGGCTGCAGACAAGGGCAAGGATTACACGGCGTCCTATCTGGAAAAAGGCAAGTCACGCGGCAAAGTCACCGCTGAAAAAGCCGAGGCGATGCTGGGCCTGATCACACCGACACCGGATGTCGATCAGCTTGCTGATTGTGACTTGATCATTGAGGCCGTCTTTGAAGACCCTAAAGTGAAAGCTGAAATCACGGCCCGCGTCGAAGCCGTCATTCCCGAGACATGCATCTTTGCGTCCAACACCTCGACATTGCCCATTTCTGATCTGGCCAAAGCATCGTCGCGGCCCGAACAGTATATCGGCATCCACTTCTTCTCACCCGTCGAAAAAATGCTGTTGGTCGAGATCATCAAGGGCAAGGAAACCGGTGATCGCGCAGTGGCCAAGGCGCTTGATTACGTTCGTCAAATCCGCAAAACGCCAATCGTCGTCAATGACGCGCGGTTCTTCTATGCCAATCGTTGCATCATTCCTTACATCAACGAAGGCACGCGCATGGTCACCGAAGGTGTCGAGCCGGCCTTGATCGAAAACGCTGCCAAATTGGTTGGTATGCCGCTTGGCCCACTGCAATTGACCGATGAAACCGCGATTGATCTTGGGGCCAAGATTGCCCGCGCGACCAAGGCGGCAATGGGCAACGCATATCCCGAAAGCCCTTCTGATGATCTGATCTTTTGGATGGAAGAAGAAGGACGTTTGGGACGCAAGGCCAAGGCTGGGTTTTACGAATACGACGAAAAGGGCAAACGTCAGTTGATCTGGCGTGGATTGAACGACAAATACCCGCTATCCGAGGATCAGCCTGACCTGACCGAAGTCCAGCATCGTTTGTTGTTCAGCCAAGTTCTGGAGGCCGTGCGTGCATTGGAAGAAGGCGTGCTGATGGACATTCGCGAAGGCGATGTTGGCGCAATTCTTGGTTGGGGCTTTGCACCATGGTCAGGTGGGCCGCTGAGCTGGCTTGATATGATCGGCGCGGCATACGCAGCCGAACGTTGCGACCAACTGGAAGCCAAATTCGGAGAGCGTTTCCAATGCCCAGCCCTTTTGCGCGACATGGCCGAAAAAGGCGAAACCTTTTACGAACGCTTTGCGCCAGAAGCCCAAGCCGCCTAAATAGCGCCGCAAGCCAAATGTAAAAAAGGGGCCAGTCAGGCCCCTTTTTCGTTTAACGGGAAAGTTGTGCAAAATCGCCCGTGTGGTCAGACCTATTGGTCTGGTTCAGGCTAACAAACGCGCACTCAATGCGTCCTCAGCTTGAATTTCGTCGACAACCAATGCAGCCAATTGTCTGGGAAGTTCCGTGTATTGCGGCCCCTGCCCAGACATCAAATCGCTGACAATTGTCGTTGATTTCGGGCAGTGGACCAAAGCCCCACCTTGCGCATAGATAACTTGCTCTTTTGCGAATACCAAAGTGACAACATCGATCGGGGTTTTGGGCGCTTGGCGATCTATGCCACGCAATCCAACAAGGTCTTTTGCGCGGATGATTGCAAACGGGTCGTCAAATTCATCGTCCGCCAAATCGCTTTCCAAAACAATGCCTTGGTCGGCCATTAATAGCATGCTGTTTTGGTTGCCCAATGCATTCGCAGGCACCAGAATTGGCCAATGGTTGACAGGTACAAAATCCGCATCGATCCAGTGGGTTTCCCGGCAAACATCAATAACCGGCTGCATGTCATTGTCGAAGGTATACACCATGTCACCCGGCGCCATCGCGTCTACGGCGCGCCACCCCAGATTAGAGGCGATTTTTGTTCCAGCGGCAAATCCTCGTGTGGCGAAAGACACACCATTCATCGCACCGGACATCTCTGAATTTCTATGAAGCCGTCCCGCTTTTTTCCATCCAAACATGTATCTTTTCCCCTTTGGCTAGCGTGTCTTTGGCAGCAACGCGTTTTTCTGTTGTTAACTAAGATTTCCGATTCCCATGACCGAGCTTGGCCCTCAATGGGGCTGAAATCGGGCACTGTTGACGGGGAAGGTAACAATCACGGATTGCGATCCGGATTTGATCATTTCTGGAAACCGGACCGGGGAAAATCGGTAAATATTCCCCTATCAGTCGAATGAATACCCGAATCGCGAGATGTCTTCGGCCGCAGCTTCCGCAACGGCAATTTGAGTTTCCGGATTGTAATAGGATCGAAAATCGCGGCGTCGAACCGATGTATTGGCGTGTGGAATATCAAGTTCAAACCCAAGATGATCCCATAGCTTTTGCGCATCATCCATTAAATGCTCAATTCGGATGTAAAGATCCGCACGTTCCTGTTCTGTGACGTCGGTCAAATAATGACGCGCCGGGGACGTCTTCAACGCAGCGCGCGTTTGCGGATGCATGACAAATGGCGCGAACTCTAAACTGCGGGCTAAAGCCACAGCAGAATGGGCAAAACTCTGTTCGCGCAGCCAATGATAATAACTGACCATACGATCCCAAGGGTTGCGCACCAAACTGAACACAAACAGATCGTTCAATTCATTTGGGGTGATCAGCCCGTCGATATCCTGCAACGTTGAATGCTTCCAAAGACGCCCGCGGGTCTTCATATCCTGCAAGCGCCGTCGCCGTTTCAATGCTTTTGGTGTGTCACCCAGCATAATGTCGTCTTTCATCGCGCGTTGTTCCAGGGCCAACGCCATAGATGTCCCCCCCGTTTTGGGTTGGTGAATGAAAAGGTAATTGCGTCCGCGCGATAGGATCATGACTCAAGCCTATCGCTTGGTTGTTAAGAACGTCAGCATTGACTGGCAAAGCGCGACAATATTTTGGACCAATGCAGCAGAAGAACCGCACTTAACTGCGCAATATCACGGCATTCAACCGCTTTGGCCTCAGACTGCCAAAACCTGTCACAGATTTCGCAGCACCCAACGGCAAGGCAATTTCAGCCCGAAATCGCACGCAATCAACGCCATAACGTTGTCGGTCACACCTATGGTACTCATGGCCACGATCATGAGCTATGCTGCAGCCAATGGGTGCGTTTTGGCGGGTCTTGTCATTAGTACTTTCCATTACCGCTACAACGCGTCATTTTTGTCCTTGAAAAGATACACAGGAGATCGAAATGGGCTGGTTGGCAGATGAAACAGGGCTGGAAAAAAACGCAGCCAATTACGCTCCATTGACACCGTTATCGCACTTACGCCGTGCGTCTGTTGTGTTTTCAGACCATCTCGCGATTGCGTATGGCAAGCGACGCTATACCTATGCCGAATACTTCGACCGATGCACGCGTCTGGCATCTGCCATGGCGATGCGCGGAATTAAGTCTGGCGATGTGGTTGCAACCTTGTTGCCCAACTTACCCGCACAAGCCGAAGCGCATTTTGGAATTCCTGCATGCGGCGCAGTCCTGAATACGATCAACATTCGATTGGACGTCAGCACAGTCGCCTACATTTTTGAACACGGAGAAGCAAAAGCGGTTTTGGTCGATTCCCAGTTCATCGCATTGGCAGAAGCCGCCAAAGCTGAAATGGACGGCGAAGGTCCCGAGATCATTGAAGTTCCCGACATTGAAGCGGGATATCCAGCGACAGGGCGGCACCCTATCTATGAAGATCTCCTTACAGCCGCGTCCCCTGATTTCGAGTGGATCATGCCCAAAGACGAATGGGAAAGCATCTCGCTGAATTACACCTCTGGCACCACAGGTCGCCCCAAGGGCGTCGTGTGTCATCACCGGGGTGCTTACCTTATGACAATGGGCACGGTCGTGTCATGGCGGATGGTTCTGCATCCAATTTATCTGACGATCGTCCCGTTGTTTCATTGCAATGGATGGAACCATACGTGGATGTTGCCCATGTTGGGCGGCACTGTTGTGTGCTGCCGCGATGTCACCGCTGCGGCCATATTCGATGCTATTGCGGATGAAGGTGTGACGCATTTTGGCGGTGCTCCGATTGTTTTGAATACGCTGATCAATGCCCCCGAAAGCGAACGGCGGTCGTTTGATCAAAAGGTCGAGGTCTTTACCGCAGGTGCGCCAACGGCCCCAGCCACGTTAGCCAAGATCGAACCGATGGGGTTTAATGTTACCCAAGTATATGGCCTGACTGAAACTTATGGCCATGTCACCGAATGCATTTGGCGCGACGATGAATGGTCAGGTCTAACCCCTGAAAAGCGCGCTGCCATCAAAGCGCGCCAAGGCGTTGCATTCCCAATGATGGATCATATCACCGTCATGGATGAAACAATGACGCAGATTCCAAATGACGGCTCGACCCAAGGCGAAATCGTAATCCGCGGCAATTCCGTCATGAAAGGGTACCTGAAAAATCCAGAAGCCACCCAAGACGCTTTTAAGGGCGGCTATTTCCATTCCGGCGACATCGCCGTGCAACATGGCGACAGCTATATTCAAATCGCAGACCGCGCCAAAGACATTATCATTTCCGGGGGTGAGAATATCTCGAGTGTAGAAGTCGAAGGCGTTCTGATGGGGCACTCTGACGTCCTTCTGGCCGCAGTTGTGGCCAAACCTGACGACAAATGGGGCGAAGTACCATGTGCGTTCGTGGAGTTGAAAGACGGCAGTATGCCATCCGAGGCCGACTTAATTTCATTTGCTCGCAAGCTTTTGGCCGGGTTCAAAACACCCAAGCGCGTGGTGTTCCAAGAGCTGCCAAAAACTTCGACCGGGAAAATTCAAAAATTTGAATTGCGAAAAATTGCAGCGGCCTTGGATTAAGACGCAATAATTCTGACAATTTGAAACAAACCTATAGCGGCCAAGGCCAATGGTGCAGTTCCACAACAGGACCCAAGCACCATTGATGCCGACTTGAATAAAATTGTTACTTATTAATGGGTTGCCAAACGCGCCCGTATTTTCGAACAATGATGCCATCGAGTCGCGAGGCCAAAAATGTTCGGTGAAAAACTCATCTCAGTTATTGTCGTGTTCGGGGTCGGTACTGCGCTTGTCGTTGGATTTTCGTTTCCCGCTTTGACAACACGCGGTGGCCTAGGAACCAGTCAGGAAATTGTCGAAGAAGTCGTCGGAAAAGAACGTTCGCATTGCCAAGCTTTTGGCGATGGCGCTGATTGCGCGTGCTATGCGCAAACAGCAGGCTATATCATGAGCCATGAAGGACCCGAGGTTCAGGGCTTTCAATATGCGGACCGGAAAGATTTGGCGCGCAATCAAGCTGCTAGCGATTGTTAGACCAATCCTTCCTTACGTAAACAATGACAAATACCACTGTCACTGAACCAATTCGCCTTTCAATTCCCTAAAATAATTTCCGATACCCTGATCACTTCCTCACTCTGCGACACCGTGTTAAGTTAAATAAAACGGGTCGAGCAGAAAAAGGTCCCGGAACAGGGAATGACAGCGCTTTCGAAATATGCGCGCCTTGAGGCTACTGGCCTTTGGCGATCTGGATCAGATGCTCAACGACGCGAAGTCGTTGTGGCCATTGGCGATGCCACTTTGATCCTGAGTGACCTGAACGATCAGCCATTGGCACATTGGTCACTTGCGGCACTGCAACGCAAAGGCAATGGATCACCCGCTGTCTTTTTTCCAGATGGAGACCCCGAAGAAACACTTGAAATCGGCGATGGCGAAGCCGAGATGATCGCAGCCATCGACACTTTAAGACGGGCTGTGGCGCGCGCGCGTCCACATCCCGGACGGTTGAGATGGTTGGGCGCCGCGTTGTCGATAGCCGCTGTGGCAGCACTGGCAGTGTTTTGGTTGCCCGGTGCTTTGCGCGAACATGCTTTGCGTGTTTTACCGGACGTAAAGCAATCCGAAATTGGCGCAGATTTGCTACAGCGAATTGGTCGTGTCGGTGGCGCTCCGTGCAAAGCAATTGGAACAAATAATGCCCTGCAAAACCTTGCAAGGCGAACAGGCGCACGCCGAATTGTCATATTACCTGGTGGAATTCGCGAAACCCTGTTTCTTCCGGGCGGAACAGTGGTTTTGAACCGAGCGTTGGTAGAGGATTTTGAAGAACCCGATGTCGCGGCTGGCTTCATACTTGCGGAACGTGCGCGCAATTCCACGTCACCAATTTTGCGCGACGTTCTACGAACTGCGGGGCTGCGCGGCACCGCAACCCTTTTGACGACTGGAAACCTGCCAGACGTTGCCTTGGACGCATATGCAGAACAAGCGCTGGCTTCTGCGCGCACTGCGCCAGAACATGACACGCTTTTGGAATATTTCGCCAAGGCAGAACTTAGCAGCGCGCCATATGCATATGCCGTGGACATTTCCGGTGAAACGACGTTGCAATTGATCGAAGCGGATCCAATGATCAACAAAGAAGTCCGCCCCGTCATGCCAGATGCCGACTGGATTCGGCTACAAGCAATCTGCGAAAGCTAGGTCAGCGTTACTTGCGAATAAACGCATCGTGGAAACCAACTGTTTGGGCCGTCTTTACCGCCTCGCGCGCATCCAGATCGCTTTGGAATGGACCAGCCAAAACCAGTTTTAAGGGTTTGCCAGAGGGACCAGCCCTTACCAAACGAACAGTCAAACCGTTCCCCTTCAAAAGATGCGCAGCTCGGTTTGCATTCTCGGGATTTGCGAATGCCCCAACTTGAACATATCTCGCCGCGCTCAGAGGCACAGGCTTGGTTTGATTGACCGCCGTTGTCTTGGTTTTCGCGACACGCCGTTTCACGCGTTTAATCACTTTACCATCGCGGTGTTCTAACGTGACTTTGCCAAACTCACGCCGTTGCGTCGCCTTGTCCGTGTACGGGTACACCAACGCCAGCTTTTGGGTCATGTCTTCGCCAGTTACCTGATTGATCAAACGTCGCGGTACTGTCGCAGTCCAGATCAAGTTCATCTTGCGATGCCCGGCCACTGTCTGTTCCGTTCTCTTTGGGTTCAATCGATCATCTTCCCAAACCCGTGTATACCCTTTCGGCACAATCAAAGCCTGAGCGTTCTGCCGATTAATCGCGACATGTTTCGGTATCACACGTTCCACTTTGGCCGACGTCGCAGCTTTAGTGCGAGTTACCTCCACTTGCCGCTCTTGGTTGGCAATCTTTGGCTGCCGCCTTGGGTTCGATTTAGGTTTCAACGCGGGTTTAGACACAGGAACCGGCACTTCTACTTTAGACACAGGAACCGGCACTTCTACGATTTCGATGATCTGATCTGGAATTGCAGTTTGCTCAACAATAACCAGCTCATCTTGATGAACAATCACCGGTTCGTCTGGTTCCGGGACTTTAACTTTCGCAACCTGAATGTCAGCTCGTTCAACATCTACTTTGTCTGGCGTTGGTCTTTCAACATCTACATCCGTTACGATATTTGGCACGGTCGGTTTTACGTCGATCACTGGCACTTCCGGTGCCACTGTTTCTGTCCGGCTAACCTGACCTTCAAACTCTGTTGGAGTTTGACCACATATTGGTTGTCGCGCGGTGTTCATACGCGGAACCCAATATATGCTCCCATCTATACCTGCGCGCAGGAAAACACAGCCCTGACTGTCGACGAATTGCCGCCCCTTGAACGAAGTTGGTGGAATATCAGCCGGAATGGTTTCCGTTTGCGACACCGCCAGACCTGAAGAGATTGACCAGCAAAGTATCGACCCTGCCAAAAATTGCGCGACTCGCATGTATTTCCCCCAAAACCCCAGCGGATCGTGCCGCAGCCAATTCAATTAGTCTAGTCCGTCAATTGTCCTATTTCGTGCCAAACATTCTATCACCTGCATCCCCAAGACCCGGCACAATATACCCAACTTCATTTAAACGTTCATCTAAAGCAGCAGTTACGATCGGAACATCCGGATGCGCTTCTTTCATACGTGCGACACCCTCTGGGGCCGCCAGCAAACACATAAACCGCAAATTCTTAGCACCGGCTTTCTTTAATAAATCAATTGCAGCAACGCTCGAATTTCCCGTCGCCAACATCGGATCAACAGCAATAACCAATCGATCTTCCAACCCATCCGGTGCTTTGAAATAATACTGGACCGGCTGCAATGTTTCCTCATCGCGGTAGAGCCCTACGAATCCAACACGAGCGGACGGGATCAGTTCCAACACACCGTCTAAAAGTCCGTTCCCGGCGCGTAAAATCGAAATCAAAGCCAGCTTTTTGCCAGCCAAAGTCGGCGCATCCATCGGTGCCATGGGGGTTTCGATGCGCTTGGTCGTCATTTCCAATTCGCGTGTGATCTCATAGGCCAGCAACTGGCTGATTTCACGCAGCAACTGACGAAAAACCGCAGTAGGAGTCCCAACGTCGCGCATAATCGTCAGCTTGTGTTGTACCAACGGATGTTCCACCACGGTCAGATGTTCAGACATCGTTCTCTCCTCATCGTTTCGCCAACTGTCTCGCGTCTGGGGTTTGGGGGCCTGCCCCCAAGGCCTGCGTGGCCTGAACGCAAAACGTCCTATGCGCTTTAGCGCTCAATTTGGGGAAAGGTCCAGATGTTGCGCAATAAGGTGGGCAACATTTTCAAATCCAGTCTCTCCAATTTCTCCATGCCCCTGCCCCGCGATCAAGACCGGAACACGCTCTCGAGTGTGATCGGTTCCAACCCAGGTCGGATCATTCCCATGGTCCGCCGTCAGAACCATCATGTCACCCGGCCGCAAGCGATCAAAAAGCTGCCCAATCGCCGCGTCAAACCACTCCAGATGCCGAGCATACCCTGCCACATCCCGGCGATGTCCAAATAGACTGTCAAATTCGACAAAATTGGCAAATGTCAGGCTCCCGTCTTTTGCCCCATCGACCAGATTGGACAAATGCTTCATCAAGTCAGCGTCTGACCCTTTGTGCACCTCATCAATGCCTTGCATCGAAAAAATGTCACCGATCTTTCCAACCCCATACACATGGCCTCCGGCGTCTTTCACCCAATCCATCACGATCGGGCCCGGTGGTTGTACGGCATAGTCTTTTCTATTTACGGTGCGCTCAAATGCACCGGGTTGACCGATGAAAGGGCGCGCAATGATCCGTCCCACATGCATGTCGTGCAACATCGGTGCCATCGTTTCGCACAATTGATAAAGCCGTTTTAATCCAAAGCTCTCTTCATGTGCAGCGATCTGAAAAACGCTATCGGCAGAGGTATAACAAATTGGCCAACCTGTCCGCATATGCGCCTCACCCAGTTCCGCAATGATACGCGTCCCCGATGCGTGGCAATTTCCCAGAATACCGTCCGTCCCTGCTGCAACTTGCACCGCATTCGAAATCTCGACAGGAAAAGATGGATTTGTGTCCGGAAAATACGTCCAGTCCCACGGCACGGGCAGACCGGCCAATTCCCAATGTCCGGTCGGTGTATCTTTGCCTCGGCTCACTTCAGTGGCAACGCCCCATTGCCCGTGTGCGGGGTGATCTGGCACGGGCTCTCCAACCGCCAATGCCTCAGCATGCCAAAGCCCAAGTCGCGCAAGATTGGGCAATTGCAACGCCCCTGATCGGCCATCGTTTGCTTGGCCTGCGTCGCAAGCCGCCCTTATGTGACCAAGCGTATTTGCACCTGTATCCGGGACATCGCCGTTGAAATAATGCGCTGCGTCCGGTGCACCACCGATTCCAACCGAATCCATGACGACCAGAAAAGCGCGCGCCATTACGCGACCTTTTCTTGAATTAATGCGGGCACTTCAACTGGTGTGGTTCCCGTCGAAATCGCAGCCCGCACTGCGGCTTCTGCGACATCAGCATCCTTGGGGCGCACAGCATGCAACACGGCAAGAGTATCACCGCGTGCCACCTCTGTTCCCAATCGAACAACTTCAGAAAACCCGACCGCAGGATTGATGACGTCTCTTTCGGTCACACGACCTCCACCCAACGCGACAACAGCCTTACCCAACCGTTCCCCATCAATCGCTGACACAATACCCGGTCTGTTTGCGCGAATTTCACGGATCACATTGGCCTCTGGCAGGAACCGGTCCGCATTGTCCAAAAAGCTTAGCGGCCCCCCTTGGGCGGACACCATCTGTGAAAACTGCTCGGCTGCTGCGCCAGATCGCACCGCCTCGTCAATGGCATCCACACCGGCTTGAACATCATCAGACAATCCAGCTTCGGCCAAAAGGACACCGCCCAAAGTCGCGCTTACCTCAAGCAACGCGCCTCGTTCTTCACCGCGCAGAACACGAACAACATGTGCCACTTCCAATGCGTTGCCAATTGCGGGGGCCAATGGCTGGCTCATATCTGTCACCAAGGCGACAGTCTTACAGCCCGCCGCATTGGACGTCCGCACCAAAGATTGGGCCAATGCACGCGCGGCATCGATATCCTTCATGAAAGCGCCCGAGCCCACTTTGACATCCAGCACCAGCCCTTGCAGTCCTGCCGCCAATTTCTTGGACAAAATCGACGCCGTAATCAGATCAAGACTATCCACAGTCGACGTGACATCGCGCACCGCATAAAGCCGTCGATCCGCCGGCGCGATATTTGAGGTTGCCCCAACAATCGCGCATCCCGAACGGGTCAAAACGTCTTGGACCTGACTAATCGGCAAAGTTGTCGACACGCCGGGGATGGATTCCAATTTATCCAATGTGCCGCCGGTATGACCGAGCCCCCGACCGGAAATCATCGGAACCGCGGCCCCGCATGCCGCCAGCGCTGGGGCCAGAACAAGGCTCACACAATCGCCAACTCCGCCGGTTGAATGTTTATCAAGCACTGGACGATCCACGTTCCAGTCAATCACTTGCCCAGAATCCCGCATGGCCATGGTCAATGCCACGCGTCCTTCATCGTTGATGCCGTTAAGACATACAGCCATCGCAAAAGCACCAGCCTGTGCATCACTGACCTGCCCGTCGGCCAACCCTTGTGCAAACCAATTCAGTTCATCGCGCGTCGGGCTTTGACCTTGGCGCAGCTTTGCTATGATGTCGCGTGCTGTCATCATGATTGTCCATGTTCCAAATGTTCGGGTGTAAATGCCCCGGGCAACAATTCCGCCAATGTCATTATTTGGGACGCCCCTTCAGTCGCGGCCATCGTAACCTGAACGTCGGGCCGTCCAAATTCCTTGAGCTTTTGACGACACCCGCCACAGGGCGTCACCGGCAATGACCCCTGCGCAACGACATACACTTCGGTCAACGAGGATTCTCCTGCTGCGACCATCGCGGCGATTGCACCAGCTTCGGCACATGTCCCTTCGGGATAAGCGACATTTTCAACGTTGCACCCGGCGTAAATCGTTCCAGATGCCCCGCGTACGGCCGCCCCGACCTTAAAATTTGAATACGGCGCATATGCATTTTCGCGTACGGCCTCTGCTGCGGCTTTTAATGACATCTAACCCTCCACCTGCGTTCCAAACATGCCCGGCAAAGACACTTCGAGAAACTCAAGATCTTCTGATGCGTCTGAATAACGCGTCTTGAACCCCGGAGGAATGACGAATGCATCCCCCGCTGTCAGCGATTGCGTACTTTGATCCTGGCCTTCCAAAGACATCGATCCTGACATCACAAAGCTGAATAAAATATCACTGTCATGGGTTGTCCATTGAGCCGTTTGACCATTTGGGCGCACTACGTGAACGCCTGCCACGCCCTTGGTGTTGCGTTCAATCAATGTGTCACGCGAGGAAAACCCGGTCAGTCGAAACGGATGCCATACCGCATCTTCTGATTTGTGATGCACAAACCGCTGGCCATCAAACTCTCGGTCAGGACGTTTTGTTGGGGTCGGTAATTCCATGTCATGATCAATGGTGGTCACATGTTCCGCTGGTACACCAATTTCGATGACTTCGATATTGTCGCTTGCGTACAGCACGCGGTGGCGAATTTCCGGCGGTTGAATTACACAGTTTCCCGCATGCAATCGGAAGGGTTTACCTTGGTCTTCGTAAACCAGATCGACCCACCCTTTGTAACAGAAAATCAGCTGAAATCCGACGGAATGGAAATGCACCATATCCGGCACAGGCCCACCATCCGGTATACGAATATGGCTCGCGATGATTGAGCCCCCCAACCGGTCAGGGATCAGATCGCGGTAATGCATGCCAGCCCGCCCAACGATCCATGGGGCTTCGTCGGCCAGTTTTCGCACAACAAACGCATGTTGTGTTTCCGGCATGACGACTGGCGCCGCCAAGGGTTTAATTTCAATGCGAGTGCCGTTTGGCGCAACCAATTGATCCGCCCCACCTGCGATCAAAATCGGGTCATCCGCCAAAATCCGTATCACACCGGGTGATGCATCGGCCCCTTTTCGCACGCGCAGACGCACACCATGCCCCGAAAAAACTGCCTCACTCGGGTCATCCGCCGGAAAGATTTCATCCATGCGCATACCAAGTGTCTTGGTGAAAAACGGAATGTCGTCCCTGAGTTCATCTGTTGGCAATAATATTTCGGCACGAATGTTTTGCATGAAGCCCCCTAACGCTCGAATAAACTCTGCACAGCACAAGGATGCAATCCACCTGCGTCGAAGAATTGCACACAGTGCAGACGTGATAACGTGTAACCGGATGAGAGCTGACGACATCAAAGATATAGTTTAACACTAAACCAAAATACCAAGGGAAAGTGATTCCAATGTCAGATCAACCAAGTCTTCGCGACGCGGCACTCAGATACCATGCCGAACCAAAGCCCGGTAAGCTGGAAATTCGGGCGACCAAACCGTTGGCACATGGTGGCGATCTTGCTTTGGCATACTCTCCGGGTGTTGCAGAAGCTTGCTTGGAAATTAAGGCCGACGAAGAAACCGCCGCGCAATATACGGCGCGGGGCAATCTGGTTGCGGTTGTGTCAAACGGCACAGCGGTCCTTGGGCTTGGCAATATTGGGGCGCTCGCATCAAAACCAGTGATGGAAGGCAAGGCCGTTCTGTTCAAGAAATTCGCGTCAATCGATTGCTTTGACATCGAGGTCAACGAAACTGACCCGGAAAAACTTGCGGATATTGTCTGTGCGCTCGAACCCACCTTTGGCGCGATTAACCTTGAAGATATCAAAGCACCTGATTGCTTTGTTGTGGAAAAGCTTTGCCGCGAACGGATGAACATTCCCGTTTTCCATGATGATCAACACGGGACAGCAATTGTCGTTGGTGCGGCTGCAACAAACGCGTTGCATGTTGTTGGCAAGTCCTTTGCGGACATCAAGGTTGTATCGACAGGCGGCGGTGCAGCGGGAATTGCTTGCCTCAACATGTTGCTCAAGCTGGGAGTTAAGCGTGAAAACGTTTGGCTGTGCGATATCCACGGTCTGGTCTATGAAGGCCGCGTCGAGGACATGAACCCGTCAAAAGCCGCATTTGCGCAAGCCACTGACAAACGCACATTAGACGACGTGATCGAAGGGGCCGACCTGTTCCTAGGGCTGTCTGGGCCAAGAGTTTTGACCCAAGATCACGTCAAACAAATGAGCGACCGCCCCATTGTGTTTGCTCTGGCCAACCCAACACCGGAAATTCTGCCAGACGAAGTGCGTGAAGTTGCACCCGGCGCGATTATCGCCACCGGACGCAGTGATTTTCCAAATCAGGTCAACAACGTCTTGTGCTTCCCGTTTATTTTCAGGGGCGCGTTGGATGTCGGGGCAACGACGATCAATGATGAAATGGAACTGGCCTGCATTGAAGGGATCGCAGCCCTTGCCCGCGCAACGACGTCCGCGGAAGCGGCGGCCGCATATAAAAGCGAACAATTGACCTTTGGGGCGGATTATTTGATCCCCAAACCGTTTGATCCACGTCTAGTGGGCATTGTCAGCTCGGCCGTGGCAGAGGCCGCCATGAAAACAGGTGTCGCAAAGCGCCCGATTGAGGACATGGAAGCGTACCGAAGCAAGCTTGATCAATCTGTCTTTAAGTCAGCATTATTGATGCGCCCTGTGTTTGATGCCGCACGTGTTGAAAGCCGCCGTATTGTCTTTGCCGAAGGGGAAGACGAACGGGTTTTGCGGGCGGCCCAGTCGATGCTTGAGGAAACAACAGAACGCCCGATTTTGATTGGACGTCCAGAAGTCATAGAAGCACGGATAAAACGGGCCGGCCTAACCATCAGTTTGGGCGACGACGTGGACAATGTGAATCCGGAAAACGACCCTCGTTATCGCGATTATTGGGAAACCTATCATACTTTGATGGCCAGACGCGGCGTCACACCGGACTTGGCCCGCGCCATTATGCGCACCAATACTACCGCTATCGGGGCCGTCATGGTGCATCGCCGCGAAGCGGACAGTTTGATTTGCGGGACCTTTGGCGAATTCAGTTGGCACCAACGTTATATCAACGAAGTTTTGGGCTCGGCTGAACATCACTCTGTCGGGGCGCTTAGTTTGATCATACTGGAAGACGGTCCGTTATTTGTGGCCGACACATCTGTTCATTTGACGCCGACCCCGGAACAGATTGCAGAAATAGCCTCGGGTGCATCGCGCCATGTCAGACGGTTCGGACTGGAACCGAACATCGCGCTTTGTTCGAAGTCTCAATTCGGGAACCAGACCGATCCGTCAAGTCAACGCATGCGCGACGCTCTGGCAATATTGGATTCAGAAACTCGGGATTTCTGTTACGAAGGCGAAATGAATGTCGACACGGCGCTTGATCCCAATTTGCGGGCACGGCTATTTCCGGAAAACCGGATGACAGGCGCTGCGAACGTATTGATCTTTGCACAGGCAGACGCGGCCTCTGCGGTGCGCAACATTCTCAAGATGAAAGGCGGCGGATTGGAAGTTGGCCCAATTCTGATGGGCATGGGCAACCAAGCGCATATTGTCAGCCCCTCCATCACAGCCCGAGGATTATTGAACATGTCGGCAATCGCGGGCACACCAGTTGCGCAATACGGATAGTTTTTCGATTGGCGTCCGTGACTGAACGCGCGCCAATCGCCCACAACAGCAAACTTTGCAAATCGCAGAGAAATTCGCAGGATGCTGCTAAATTCCAGCGGCTTTGCAAAAATTTGCAGTCACATTTGAACTTTTTTGCAAAGTCATCGCGATAATCCCACACAATTTTGTAACTGAACACTTGCGGAATGGGCTTTCCGACACGTAACGATTTATCCTGACGTCAATCAGGAGATCACCCCATGGGATACGCCGAAGAATACAGCCGCTGGCAGTCCGCGCCGGAAGCCTATTGGATGGATCAGAGCAAAGCGATTGATTGGGTCGAAGCTCCGAAACAGGCGTTGTATGAACGTGGTGAACATCTGTTTGAATGGTTTGCTGAATCCAAGGTCAACACATGTTGGAACGCTGTTGATCGCCATGTGGCAACACGCGGTGATCAGGCCGCGATCATCTATGACAGCCCCGTCACGGATACCAAAACCACCATAACATACAAAGACCTTCAAACGCGGGTGGCCCGCCTTGCTGGTGCCCTGGCTGCAAAAGGTGTGACCAAAGGCGACCGTGTCATCATATACATGCCGATGGTACCCGAAGCTTTGGAAGCGATGCTCGCCTGTGCGCGTATTGGGGCCGTCCATTCCGTTGTGTTTGGCGGGTTCGCCGCCAACGAACTGGCTGTTCGAATAGATGATTGCACCCCCAAGGCTATTATTGCCGGATCATGCGGGATCGAACCGGGGCGCATCATTGAATACAAGCCTCTTCTGGATGGCGCGATTGAGATCGCTGAACATAAGCCCGAATTTTGCGTCATACTCCAACGCGAACAATATATCGCGACGCTGAACCCTGATCGCGATCATGACTGGCATGCATTCCAAGACGGGGCAACGCCCGCCGACTGTGTACCAGTTGACGGCAATCACCCGGCTTACATCTTGTACACATCGGGCACGACAGGAGCCCCCAAAGGCGTAGTTCGCCCGACGGCCGGGCACCTTGTCGCCCTGAACTGGACGATGAAGAACATCTATAACGTCGATCCGGGTGACGTCTTTTGGGCGGCTTCTGATGTGGGTTGGGTCGTCGGACACAGCTATATTTGCTACGCACCCCTGATCCACGGCAACACGACCATCGTATTCGAAGGCAAACCCGTCGGCACACCAGATGCGAGCACCTTCTGGCGAATTATTTCTGAACACAAAGTGCGCAGTTTTTTCACCGCTCCAACCGCCATTCGCGCCGTAAAGCGAGAAGACCCAAAAGGGACGTTGGTTGAACAATTCGACCTTAGTCACCTGAACGCGCTTTATTTGGCTGGGGAACGCGCAGACCCGGACACGATCGTATGGGCCCAAGAGATGTTAAACATCCCCGTCATCGATCATTGGTGGCAAACCGAAACTGGTTATTCCATCGCAGCAAATCCCATGGGTTTAGAGGCCCTGCCTGTCAAAGTCGGATCGCCTTCCGTTCCAATGCCGGGTTACGACGTACAAATATTGGGCGACGACGGGCATCCAGTTGCCACTGGCGAATTGGGTGCAATCGCGATCAAATTACCTTTGCCCCCCGGCACATTGCCCACTTTGTGGAATGCGGCAGATCGGTTTCGGTCTAGCTATTTGACCGCATTTCCCGGGTATTATGAAACGGGCGATGCCGGCATGAAGGACGAGGACGGATACCTGTACATCATGGCCCGCACCGATGACGTGATCAACGTTGCAGGGCACCGTTTGTCGACGGGAGGAATGGAAGAGGTTATCGCATCCCATCCGGATGTCGCTGAATGCGCTGTGATTGGCGTGACCGATGACTTCAAAGGTCAACTTCCAGTCGGGTTTCTTTGTCTCAACAACGGAACAAACCGCCCTCATGCCGATATAATCGCCGAAGCCGTAAAGCTGGTGCGCAACCAAATTGGTCCGGTCGCGGCTTTCAAACTGGCGGTGGTTGTTGATCGATTGCCAAAGACACGTTCAGGTAAAATTCTGCGCGGTACAATGGTCAAAATAGCGGACAACGCGGAATTCAAAATGCCTGCAACTATTGATGATCCCGCTATTCTGGATGAAATCCGCGATGCTTTGAAAACTATTGGATACGCTTCTGGCACGTGATTGTCTGAAACTTGATTAACATTCAGGACATGCCATCTGATTGACGTCATCGTTCACTAAATTGGTCCATACAGGTTGCAGATCGAATTTCTGGGCGTCTCAACACGCGGATAATGTCGTGCACGCAAATTTGAAACCGGACGTGCGTGAGCAGGCATTGGGCTTTCACCCTTTGTGACATGGACTGTGCTTTGGGAACCAATGCGACGTGGGCGTAAATCACAGTTTTGCCTTTGAAACGTGATTTGACACGCGATGGTTGCGTCGCGGACAGTCGGGATGCGTACAATCAATTCCGGGGACTCTCTATGCGTTTTAAACCCTTATTCCTGACGGCAAGCGCCCTTGTCGCATCGGCCGTTTCTTCATGGGCTGCAGAAGGCAAACCAATTTCTGTCAAGGGAGAGATCATAGACACATGGTGTTATATGTCCGGGGTCATGGGCCCAACGGACACTGTGGTCGGATCTGCACACCATACCTGCGCGCTGTGGTGCAGTGCGGGCGGCATTCCTGTCGGACTTTTGGCAGAAGACGGCACGGTCTATATGGTTTTGAAGATCGAGGATGACACGCAACTGGCCGGGGGCGAAAGTGCGCTGCGACTGGCCGCTCATGTCGTGGAAGCAGACGGAATGGTATACGAGCGCGATGGCTTGAATTATCTGATCGTCAACAAGGTCATCGCGGATTTAGGTACGCAAAACCTGACCCACGAAGATTATGGCCATGTCCCTCAGTTTGCGATCAGAAAGCCAAAATGATGCTTAAACAGATTATTGCTGTCACCGTCATGTTCGCCTCGTCTGTTTCGGCCCAAGATTTCTCGGCAAATTCCGAGGCGAAAAGCTGGAAATTATACGCTGAAGTTCCCGCCCGTTTCGAGGCGAAAGTTGTTGATCTTATATGCGAACTGACCGGAGATTGTCCGTCCGATTGTGGCGCTGGAAAACGCCAGATGGGATTGTTGCGCACAGTCGATGACCAATTGGTTTTCCCGATGAAAAACAGCCAAGCCGCATTCACCGGTGCCGCAGTGGAATTACAACCGTTCTGTGGCCAAGTCGTAGAAGTTGACGGCCTCATGATCGACGACCCCGAAATCGGGGCGAACAATGTGTATCTGGTGCAGCGGATCAAGGCGAACGGCGCAGATTGGATCAAAGCCAACAAGTGGACCAAGCAATGGGCTAAAGAGTTTCCAGAAGCCAAAGGCAAAGGGCCTTGGTTCCGGCGTGACCCTCGGGTGAAAGAAATCATCGCCAACGAAGGTCATCTTGGGCTGGGTTTGGACGTCGATAAAACATACATCGAAGAGAATTTTTGACCCTATGCGTAATGTTGTTTTTGCTGGTCTGATCGGATTGATTGGGGCCGCGCCAGCTTTGGCTGCGGACCCTTTCCTTGCAAACCTTGGCGGGCCGTACGAGCTGACCGACCAATTCGGCAAGGTGCGCACCGAAAAGTCGCCCGATGGCAAAGCCCAGTTGGTATTTTTTGGGTATGCAAATTGCCCGGATATCTGCACTGCGGCCCTGCCCCTTATGGCAGAAATCGTCAGCACACTTGAAAAGGACAACGTGGACGTCACGCCCATCATGATTACGGTTGATCCGAACGTGGATACGCCCGAAACCATGGGCCCGCCTATGGCAAAGTGGCATCCCGAATTTGTTGGGTTAAGCGGTTCGCCAGAAGCCTTGCAAGTTAGTTATGATGCGTTTCAGATCGAAATCACGCCGTTGTTTCAAGAGCCTACGGGACAATGGATTTTCGCACATGGCAGTTTCATTTATCTGCTGGATGAAGCGGGCGAACTTTTGACCCTTGTCCCGCCAATTCTTGGCCCTGACGAGGCGGCAAATATTGTGCGGAAGTATTTACAACCAAGCTAGCCTTAGGAAAACTGCTCGCTGATCAAACGTTCTTCAAGCCCATGACCGGGGTCAAACAGAATGCGGTGGATCACTTTTGGTTCTGATCGGATCACCACGGATTCCACACCGTGCACCGCGCGACTGTCTGCTTCGGCCATGACGGGTCGTTTTTCTGGTTCAAGCACATCAAACCGCACCGTCGCCGTTTTTGGTAACAAAGCACCGCGCCAACGCCGGGGCCGAAAGGCAGCAACCGCCGTCATAGCCAAGACGTCTGATCCAATTGGTAAAACGGGGCCGTGTGCGGAATAATTATAGGCTGTTGATCCCGCAGGTGTCGCCACCAATGCGCCGTCGCAGACCAATTCTTCCATCCTAAGGCGCCCGTCTACGGTAATGCGTAATTTAGCGGCCTGTGGACCTGCACGCAGCAATGAAACTTCGTTGATAGCCAATGCGTCATGTTCGGCGCCGTTTACACAAAGCGCAGTCATGGACAGGGGATTTATCTCTGCCTCTTCTGCGGTTTTCAAACGTTCAACCAGATCGCTTTCCGAATATTCATTCATCAAAAAGCCGATGGTTCCCCGGTTCATTCCATATACCGAAGCTGGTAAATGCTGCGTCCCGTGCAATGTCTGCAACATGAAACCATCACCACCCAACGCAACGATGACGTCCGCATCTTCCATATGCGCATCCCCATAACGACCAATAAGAGCAGCCCGCGCCGTTTGCGCCACGGGCGTGCGGCTGGCCGTAAAGGCAATTTTCAATGCCATGGCAAAGGTTTCCTATCGTCGTCAAAGTCGCGTGACAGAAACATATCTCCCGACAAAGCACCAGAGACGCGGTAAAACCTGCACAATACCCCTATTTATCGGGTTTTCGACCAGCTCTGTTTCCGATACGAAACACGCCATTCCGCTCTCTGAGTCGCAAAGGAGACCCCGATGAACGCACCACACCGCAGCCCAGGCTTCTTCACCCAAAAAATCGAAGACCGTGATCCCGAACTATTCGGCGCAATGCGCAACGAATTAGGCCGTCAACGTGACGAGATCGAACTGATCGCCTCGGAAAACATAGTCTCGGCCGCAGTCCTTGAAGCGCAAGGGTCCGTCCTGACGAACAAATACGCCGAAGGATATCCGGGCCGCAGATATTATGGCGGTTGCCAGTATGTCGATGTCGCGGAAACACTTGCCATTGATCGTGCCAAACAATTGTTCGGGTGCGACTTTGCAAATGTGCAGCCAAATTCAGGCAGCCAAGCAAACCAAGGCGTCTTTCAAGCCTTGTTGACGCCCGGCGCTACCATTCTGGGCATGAGCCTAGATGCCGGCGGCCACCTAACCCATGGGGCAAAACCCAACCAGTCAGGTAAATGGTTTAATGCGGTACAATACGGCGTGCGCAAAGACACGTTGGACGTTGATTATGATCAAGTCGCGGCCCTCGCAGAGGAACACAAACCGGCAATGATCATCGTGGGCGGTTCTGCCATTCCGCGTCAGATCGATTTCGCAAAATTCCGCGAAGTCGCGGATCGTGTTGGCGCAGTTTTGATGGCTGATGTGGCCCACGTCGCAGGTTTGATTGCCGCAGGCGTTTATCCTTCGCCATTTCCGCATTGTCATGTTGTCACCACGACGACACATAAAACCCTGCGCGGCCCTCGCGGCGGTATGATCCTGACCAACGACGAAGCGATCGCAAAAAAGGTCAATTCCGCGATCTTCCCCGGCATCCAAGGTGGCCCGTTGATGCACGTCATCGCCGCCAAGGCGGTCGCCTTTGGCGAAGCTCTTGAGCCGTCGTTCAAAGCCTATCAGGAACAGGTCATCAAAAACGCACAAGCCTTAGCGGATCAGTTGATCAAAGGCGGGCTTGATATTGTGACAGGTGGCACAGACAGCCATTTGATGCTGGTCGATTTGCGTCCCAAAGGCGTCAAAGGCAACGCGACTGAAAAAGCGTTGGGCCGCGCCCACATCACTTGCAACAAAAACGGCGTCCCGTTTGATACGGAAAAACCAACCATTACCAGCGGTATCCGTCTTGGGTCACCCGCGGGCACGACACGCGGGTTTGGTGAAACCGAATTCCGCCAGATCGCAGATTGGATCAATCGCGTGGTCGACGGGTTGGCGACCAATGGCGAAGATGGCAACGCCGCCGTCGAAGCTGAAGTCAAAGCAGAAGTCGCAGCACTTTGTGCGCAATTCCCGCTGTATCCTGACCTTTGATTTCAAAACATAATTTCGTGTGAAAAAGGCCGCAAATACGCGGCCTTTTTTAATGGGTCATCCTCGCGATATCTAAGTCACGCTTACGCCTTTTGGCGCTGGGTCAAGGCGTCAAGCGTGGCAAAGAATGTGTTTGCGTCGACGCCGTCTTGCACCGCCTCTTTCAACAGTTCTTTTTGCGACTTGGGCGCCAAACCACCTACCGGGGGGTCCGTGTCCAGATTTGTTGGAAACGGATAGCCTTCTGCTGTGGACGCCAAGATCGCATTGAATTCTGCATTGCTCATTGATGACCACGTTTCCACCAAATGTGAAAATGCAGTTTTACACATGCCAATCCGGTCTATGTTTTCTAAGGACCGTCCAAACGCAGATGATATCTGCATCAAATTCACCATGCGATCTATGTCCTTGCTTCGGTTTTCGCCAGCTGCGTGGAACAATGCCGGATTAAAAAAGATGGCATCCCCTTTTTCCAACGGAAGTTGCACATAATGCTCTTCGAAAACCGCCCTGAAATCGGGGCGACGCCACGCCGCGTATCCGGGTCGATACAATTGTGAGAACGGAAGAAGCTTGGTTGGCCCGCTTTCAACCGACATGTCACAATGCGCGATCCCGCCCTGCAACGTCATCAAGGGCGACAGGTCGTGAACATGAACCGGGTATTGCGCGCTTCTTTCGGCTGTTTGAAACCCAAGGTGATAATCCCGGTGCGCCTCTTGCGCCTGTCCTCCCGGCCGCACAAGATTGATCTGTGCCGTCATTTGATAGTTTGGCCCCAACCACGCCTCGCACGCTGCATCAATGGCAGGGTTCGCAAAATAACGGACAAACGTTTCTGGTGCCTCGGTACATAATTTTTGCAGCGAATTCCAAATCCGATCATTGCTACCGGCAGGTGCAAAATGATCTGCTGCCGTTGCGTCAGCTTCTTTTTCTTTCCGTATGATCGCGTTATAAGCCTGCGTTGCCTGATCAATGCTGGTCGTGTCTGCAAATGCGGCCTTCAATACAAAAACGCCCGGGCCGGACAGCAATATTTGCGCCCATTCGGCCATCAAGTCGTTGCGCTTTTCGGTCTGCTCCAATCCCGCACGAAAGACGTTCACATCATAGATGGGAATATTGCGTTCAATTCGTGCGGCGTTTGGCACATCTGCTGAAACAACTTGCGACGCGACAAGATTTTTGAAGTCTTCTACGTCGCAACCGTCTTCAGCATAAAATCCCGCAGGCGCGGTTGCGGTCACATCCATGGGTCATCCTCCTGTTTGGAAAACCCTATCATCGGAACGAAAAATGGAAATCAAAAACCACATCAAATGACCAGTCGCTGTTCGATCAAAGATATCGTCCGCTAATCTGTCACATGCGTTATGTTTTCTGGCAATTTCAGCGCATCTTGGGTGGATCATCGCGCAACTTACATGTCTGAACGATGATGTACTGGGCAATATACCACAGGGACCCCCGACATAAAAAAGGCCGGGGTAACCCCGGCCCTTTCGTTATGTAGTCCGCTTATTTCACGTCGCCTACATATTCTTCCAATAGCTTTTCGTGCTTGGCCGATTCAATCTGTCGAATACGATCAGATTGGCTTTGCCAGTCAAAGCGATACTTGACCACGTTGATCAGTGACAATGTCAGCAACAGAATGCCCATGCCCCAGTACCCCTTGGTCGACAAAGGCACTTCGGTGCTTAAATACAGGCTAAGTCCCAGTAGACCATAGGCGATCAGAACACCTGCAACGTTGATCAAAATAATCAGTGTGTTATCGTTTTGGTTCCCAAACATATCAATTCTCCTTCAAGCTCTTCAATTATTTCAAACGCGCCAGAATATCGTCTGCTGTCGTCCGCGTTTTGCCCCCAAAGCCCGCATCTGACATGCGGTCTTCCAAATTTTCGTGGCTCAGCCCTTGTTCGATATCTCGCAGGATTTCGGATTTCTCAAAGGGGTCGTCCGCCCCCATGACCCGCCCGATCAAAGATTCAGCTTCTTCCATTGCGCCTCCCATACCGTCACCCGAGTGACCAAGCCGGACTTGCATTTCCTGCTCGCGTCTCAGAGCGCGCGCGGCAATAGCCCCCTGTTTAAGGTCCTCCATCCGGCGATGCGCCTTTTCGACAGAACTGTCCAAACGCATGACACGCGTTTCCAGTTTGCGAAGCGTTTCGCGCCGCATGGTCAGTTCGTTTTCCATCTGGGCAATGGCCGTCGCGCCTTCTTTGGCCAGCGCGTCTTTTTCCGCTTTCAACGCATCACGCACACGCATTTCCATATCGATCACACGCCCTTCCAACTTGATGACGTGATCGGCCTCGCGGCGTTGACGTTGAATTAATCCAGCCAAGCTGACCTTTGCGGCTTTCAACCCAGACTGAGCCTCGCGAATTTTCTGTTCGATCAATTCAATCGAATAGATATCTCTAACTTGTTCTTCGGCGCGCGCATTTGCGCCTAATATCAATGCTCTGATCGTTCCAAACATTTTTCTCTCCATTCGTGAACATCGTTCATATGGAGTGATATATCGAATAATGAACGCCGTTCAATAGTTTTCTGAACGATGTTCAAGTTACGCGGCGTCACACTTCGCTTAGCAGTTTCTCTCGGAAATCTCGCAAATAGCGTGTCCGTTCCTGGGCCAGCTCTTTTCCTGTACGTGTCAGCATCCCATCCGCTAGACCAAACAGCTTTGTTTCAAAATGATCGATGGCCCAAGCCTGATCATCCAAGGGACGCCGCGCAGCCATTGGATCGTTTGGATCATAAAGAGGACGCCCCAACGAAGCGCCCACATATAACATCCGCGCCAACCCGATGGCCCCCAGCGCATCTAAACGGTCTGCATCACGCAAAATTCGCGCCTCTAAACTGCGCGGCGGAATACCGGCCGAAAAGGAATGCGCTGCAATTGCATGCGCCACGTCAGGCAACTTGGCCTCGTGAAATCCCATTCCTCGCAATATTGGCATCGCTGCATCCGCAGATTTTTGCGACGCCATTGCCCTATCGGGATCATCCTTGGGCAGGTTCACCAAGTCATGAAAGACCACAGACGCCCGAAGGACATCCCTGTCCACGTTCAATCCGTCCCCGGCAACGATGGCCATCGCGTTTTTCCAGACACGACGAATGTGTGACAGATCATGCGCAGCGTCGGACCCGACCCAATATTCAATTAACTTTTCTTCGTATTGATCGGTCATGTTGGCGGCCCTTGGTCTTTGTGTTCAAAAACCCGATGGATACATTTCGCCAATTTCGATCACCGCCTTAGGAAAAAATCTTCCCCGTCAGCGCCAACCAAAGCCCAACTGATCCAAAGACGAAAAGAACGTAAATTGCGATATTTGCGAACCAACGAACTAACGCAGTGCGCCGAACTGCTGATCTGTCCACAGTTTTCAAATGTGTGTTCAAAGCCGTTTCCGCAGATTCGATCGCGGCTATGTCTACGCGGCGCAGTAGTTTCGGATTGCCTCCAAACGCCTCAGCTTGCAGGACCGGTGACACAAGTGACCGAACCGATTTGGGCAACCGTCGACCGGCTCGGCGCAAGGCCGTTTTCAAATCGCGCGCCTTAAAGCCATAGGCATTGCCGATCGCGTCACGCATCCGTTCGGATCTTTCAGTTATGTCTTCAATAGATGTCATACGATGCACTTTAATGTCTCGTTTGACGGTCCTCAATCCCTCTGGTGTCTTTACGTTCCACAGGTTACGTCCCTTTCATGCTAAATCTGCAATTATTCAACGAAACTGCCCCCGGCCCAGCGCTTCTTATTGCACATGGGCTTTATGGATCGGGCCGCAATTGGGGCGTCATCGCGAAACGCCTTTCTGACGAACGCACCGTGGTTACCGTTGATATGCGCAATCACGGGCAAAGCGATTGGCAGGACAGTCACACCTATACCGACCTAGCGGCAGACTTGTCCGAAGTGGTACACCATCTGGACCGACCCGTGGATGTGTTGGGGCATTCCATGGGCGGCAAAGCGGCGATGACGCTTGCCTTGGCCGAACCCGAACGCGTCCACCGTTTGATATCTGCGGATATTGCCCCGGTGACGTATTCGCATTCTCAAATGCAGTTTATTGAGGCCATGCGTGCAGTTGATCTGACACAAGTGGAGCGCCGCTCTGATGCGGAATCCCAATTAGGTGCGCTTGGCGTTGAGCCCGCATTACAAAGCTTTTTCACGCAATCACTGGACGTTCAGTCCAAATCATGGCGGTTAAATCTGGATGGTCTGGCCGACAACATGGCACATATCATGTCATTTCCAGACCTCGGCGCCGAATATTCTGGTCCGACATTGTTCTTGTCTGGCGGCGACAGCGATTATGTCCGGTCCAAAGATCGCGGACACATTCGAACACTCTTTCCGAACGCACATTTTGCAAAAATTCCCAATGCAGGCCATTGGCTTCACGCCGAAAAACCGCGAGAATTTGAAGCAACTGTACGCACATTTCTGCGATCAACAGCCCACCCCACTTGACGAACAACCCCTTTCACCTGCACCTTTTTGGTAACATGCAACTGGGTGAGTTGCTTCGGGGGACATATGTGGGAAAAACTATTAGACCGGTTTTTGACTGGGATGATGACGAAGGATCGATTGTCGGTCACTCTTCCGGATGGAATGACCCGTGATTATGGTCCAGATTCTGGAAAATCAGCACAAATAGAGATCAAAAGCGAAGCTACTTTACGGCGTCTTATTCTCAATCCTGAACTCGCATTGGGCGAAGGGTACATGGACGGTGAAATCGTCCTGCGCGACACGACACTGCTTGAGTTGATGCAGATCATCATCCAAAACCGGGCGGCCGGGACGATGCCAAGCTGGGTCCGTGCCAGCCATCGCGCACGGTTTCACATTCGTCGTTTCTTGCAGAAAAATGCACCAAGTGCGTCGCGTTCAAATGTTGCGCATCACTATGACATTTCCGATGATCTTTATAAGCTCTTTCTAGACGACGATATGCAATACAGTTGCGCCTATTTCGCACGGCCCGACATGTCGCTGGAAGAAGCCCAAGCCGCCAAAAAGGCGCATATTGCTGCAAAACTCATGATCGAACCGGGCATGCGAGTGCTGGACATCGGATGCGGCTGGGGCGGTATGGCGCTTACGTTGGCACGTGATTATGGCGTGGATGTCACTGGCGTCACGCTTTCTGAAAATCAACTGGCCACCGCAAATGCCCGCGCAGAAGCTGAAGGCCTGTCCAATTTGGTCCGCTTTAAGTTACAGGATTATCGGCACACACAAGGTCCATTTGATCGCATTGTGTCCGTGGGCATGTTCGAACATGTTGGTGTTCCCAATTATGCGACCTATTTCCAAACGGTCGCCGACCTTCTGGACCCCGATGGAATCGCGTTGATCCACACGATTGGCCGGTCCGGACCTCCTATCGCGCACAGCCCTTGGATACATAAATACATCTTCCCCGGCGGGTATGTGCCATCACTTTCCGAAGTTGCGTCACCGCTAGAACAATCCGGGCTGTGGCAATCCGACATTGAAATCTGGCGGCTTCATTATGCAAAAACGATCCGGATATGGCTGGAGCGTTTCGAAGCGGAGAAAGAATCCGTGCGCAAAATGTACGATGATCGTTTTGTGCGCATGTTTCGATACTATCTGACGGTTTGCATCATTTCCTTCGAGGAACAGCATCAGGCGGTGTATCACCTTCAACTGGCGCATAAACGCGATACGGTCCCTTTGTCGCGCGATTATCTTTACGACAAAATGCCGATCCGTCGCACTGAAGCCGCAGAATAACCCAAGGCAGCGAATTAAAGGTGATGCCGAAATTTACGCATCCTAGCTGGGAAATATGCGTTTTATTTCGGCTTCGAACCATGTCCAACTGATGACCGCTTTGTTGCCGGCATACCCGTCATAGTGGGATTGACCTGACGAATTTGGAAGCCCGGCCCAAATCTTGGCCAAGTTATTCATGAACGTCGTCCGGTTCATTGCCCCGCTGGTAAAGGCTGTTATTCCAGCATCCTCAAGAAGGAAATTCGACAACTTGTCCTGCAACGCGGGAGTAAAGCGTGCTGACGTTTTCACGCCAGCGCGTTTGACCAAAGATCGCAAAGTCGCAGGGATCATTTGATACCGTCCAATGGCATGGGGTTGGCCCGGCGTATCCCTAATCCATTGGTAGATCTCTGCGATGGTCATGTTTGTGGGGCGCTTGCGTGGTTTTATCCGTGCGCCGTATTGAACTGCATCATACCCTGCGCGACCGGCTTCTGCCCGTGCGATCAGATTTCGCAGCCCCACAACCCCACTGCCCGTCAACACCTTAGGCAGCGCGTTGCCTGCATTAAGATTTGAATTTCGCAACGGCATGTTCGCAAACATGCTGCTGTCATTGCGATCGATGAAAAGACTTGCCCGGCGCGGAGCTTCAACATCCTCCGCACCGGGCGTGCCGACAGGTATCAATGCGCCAGAGCTTTGCCCCAACACTTGATGACCAAATAACGACTGCGGTCCAGCAACGCCGGTAACCGCACTCGCAAACAAAAAACTAATTACAACAAACCAAAGGTTATTCACCTGACACACCATTGCAGCCTTACTGGACATGCAGAACACACAAGGAACAAATAGGGGGTATTCGTTGACAATCAGTTTCGAGAATTCCTTGAATTGGAAATTTCTTGATTGGTTTGGCGCTAGAACAAACCTGATTTACGTCGAAAGCCTGCCTGATTTACCGCCCATACTCTTTTGATGGAATGGTTGAACACATGGCGCGATGTCCCCCCTGTCTCCTTGCAGTCATGGGCGCGGGTCACTGTGGTTTTCACAGTGTTCCTTGCAGCACAGGATCACCACGCCTCCTACGATCTTGATCCGTTTGCTCTGGCCGTCGGGGTCGACATAATCATTCGAATTTTACAACTTTTGACGACTCGATTGAACTTTTTCAAAGGCGAAATTGACGACTATCTGATCCTTACCGCCATTTGTTGCACTGTCATAACCTTGGCCGGCTGGACTGTTTTTCAATCCCCCTTAACAGCGATGATCACAGTAGCCGTTTGGCAAGCAGGAGGTGGGTTGTGCAGTATTGGACTGTCGTTCATGCCAGAAGAAATCCTACGATCAAATTCAACTTGGCGTGGATACGGCGATGACGCTCCCTTTGCTATGCGGTTCGAAGCGTTATGCCATCTGTTATCAATCATCGTATTTGCGGCGATTTTTCTGACCTTAGGGCCGATGATTGCTCTGGCATTTGCGACATTCGGGTTTTTGGTCCTTTCGTTTATCATCAACTGGACAATCTATCTGATTATTCGGGCGCGTTACTTGCAATAAACCGCACTGCCCCCTTGCGTCCGCGCGCACCAAGCCTATAACGCGGACAATTTGTTGGCGGGGGTCCTGAAATGCCGAAAAGAACCGATATCAAGTCCATAATGATCATCGGCGCAGGCCCCATTATTATTGGGCAAGCGTGCGAATTTGACTATTCTGGTGCACAGGCCTGTAAGGCGCTGCGCGAAGAAGGGTATCGCGTTATCTTGGTCAACTCGAACCCGGCGACCATCATGACAGACCCCGGCCTTGCCGATGCGACGTATATCGAGCCGATTACCCCCGAGGTTGTTGCCAAGATTATTGCCAAGGAAAAGCCAGACGCATTGTTGCCCACGATGGGCGGGCAAACGGGATTGAACACGGCCCTCGCGCTTGAGGAAATGGGCGTTCTTGCCGAACATAATGTCGAAATGATCGGCGCCAAACGCGATGCCATTGAAATGGCCGAAGACCGCAAACTGTTCCGCGAAGCGATGGACCGCATCGGCCTTGAAAACCCCAAAGCCACGATTGTGACAGCGCCTGATGGTGATCTGGACGCTGGCGTACAGATCGCGCTGGATGCATTGGATGAAATTGGCCTGCCCGCCATTATTCGTCCCGCCTTCACTTTGGGCGGCACTGGCGGCGGTGTTGCCTATAACCGCGAAGATTACATCCATTTCTGCCGCTCGGGTATGGATGCTTCACCTGTGGGCCAGATTCTTGTTGATGAAAGCCTGCTGGGTTGGAAAGAATTCGAAATGGAAGTCGTGCGTGACACGGCTGACAACGCGATCATCGTCTGTTCTATCGAAAACGTGGACCCAATGGGCGTGCACACAGGCGACAGTATCACTGTGGCCCCTGCCCTGACATTGACCGACAAAGAATACCAAATGATGCGATCCGCATCGATCGCCGTCCTGCGCGAGATTGGTGTCGAAACCGGTGGGTCAAATGTCCAATGGGCCGTAAACCCCGAAGATGGTCGAATGGTCGTGATCGAAATGAACCCGCGCGTGTCGCGTTCATCTGCCTTGGCATCTAAGGCGACGGGCTTTCCAATCGCCAAAATCGCGGCAAAGCTCGCAGTTGGCTTCACGCTCGACGAATTAGACAACGACATTACCAAAGTAACACCCGCCAGCTTTGAACCGACAATCGACTATGTCGTTACAAAGATTCCACGCTTTGCATTCGAGAAATTCTCGGGGTCTGAACCTCTTCTGTCCACGGCGATGAAATCCGTTGGCGAAGCCATGTCAATTGGGCGCACGATCCACGAGTCGTTGCAAAAGGCTCTTACTTCGCTTGAGACGGGATTAACCGGATTTGATGAGATTGATATTCCCGGCGCAGATGATCCAGCAACGGGCAAAGCCGCGATCACGCGCGCATTGGCACGCCAGACACCGGATCGCTTGCGTGTAATTGCCCAAGCGATGCGCGAAGGATTGTCGGATGACGACATACACGGCGTGACCAAATTCGACCCTTGGTTCCTGTCCCGCATTCGTGAAATCATCGAAGCAGAACAAGACATAGAAGCATCCGGATTGCCGCAAGATATCGACGGCATGCGCGCGCTCAAAATGCTTGGGTTTACAGATGCACGCCTCGCGCATTTGACCGACACAACCGAAGTCGAAGTGCGGGCGGCACGCATCGGATTGGGTGTCATCGCTCAATTCAAACGCATCGACACATGTGCCGCAGAGTTCGAAGCGCAAACGCCCTATATGTATTCCACTTACGAAGCACCAGTGTTCGGTGCCCCCGAATGTGAAGCCCGCCCATCTGACGCCAAAAAGGTCGTCATCCTTGGCGGCGGTCCAAACCGCATCGGGCAAGGTATCGAATTTGACTATTGCTGCTGTCACGCATGTTTCGCGCTGTCGGATGCGGGTTATGAAACCATCATGATCAATTGTAATCCCGAGACAGTCTCGACCGATTACGACACCTCAGATCGTCTTTATTTTGAACCCCTGACGTTTGAACATGTGATGGAAATCCTGACCAAAGAGCAGGAAAATGGCACGCTGCGCGGTGTCATCGTTCAGTTTGGTGGGCAAACCCCATTGAAGCTGGCCAATGACCTCGAAGCGGCCGGCATTCCGATCCTTGGGACCACGCCCGATGCCATTGATCTGGCCGAAGACCGCGAACGCTTTAAACAGCTGGTCATCGACCTTGGGCTAAAACAGCCCCATAACGGCATCGCGCATTCCGACGAAGAAGCCTTGGCAATCGCCAACGACATCGGGTTCCCGCTGGTCATCCGCCCGTCCTATGTTTTGGGTGGTCGCGCGATGGAAATCGTGCGCGATCAGGCCAATCTGGAACGCTACATCTCAGAAGCGGTTGTTGTGTCCGGCGACAGCCCGGTCTTGTTGGACAGCTATTTGTCCGGCGCTGTTGAGTTGGACGTGGATGCGCTTGCTGACGGCACTGATGTGCACGTGGCAGGCATTATGCAGCATATCGAAGAGGCTGGCGTTCACTCTGGTGACAGCGCTTGTTCCTTACCGCCCTATTCTTTGTCGGATGACCTGATTGCCGAAGTGCAGCGCCAGACCGTTGAATTGGCCAAAGCGCTCAATGTCAAAGGCCTGATGAACGTCCAGTTTGCGATCAAGGACGGCGACATCTATCTGATCGAGGTCAACCCACGCGCGTCCCGTACGGTTCCGTTTGTTGCCAAATCCACGGACAGCGCCATTGCCGCTATCGCCGCACGGGTCATGGCAGGTGAACCGCTGACTAACTTCCCCAAACGTCCGGCGTATAAAGACGTTGGGTATGACGACGTACTGCCTTTGGCCAACCCGATGACATTGGCCGATCCGAACATGCCTTGGTTCTCTGTAAAAGAGGCGGTCTTGCCGTTTGCACGCTTCCCCGGCGTGGACACGATCTTGGGGCCGGAAATGCGTTCAACCGGCGAAGTCATGGGATGGGACCGCGATTTTCCACGCGCCTTCCTGAAAGCGCAGCTGGGGGCTGGTACAATCTTGCCGTCAGAGGGCTGTGCCTTCCTGTCCATCCGGGATGACGACAAAACGGCCCAAATGATCGACGCTGCCCGCACTTTGGTGGATCAAGGTTTCACGCTAATTGCCACACGCGGCACAGTTGCATGGTTGACCGATGCTGGCATCGCCTGTGATCCAGTTAACAAAGTCTATGAAGGACGCCCAGACGTTACCGACACCATGAAAGATGGCGGCGTGCAGTTGGTGATCAACACCACCGAAGGCGCACAAGCGGTCGAAGATTCCAAGTCCATCCGTTCGATCGCATTGTACGACAAAATCCCGTACTACACGACCGCAGCAGGCGCACACGCGGCAGCTCTTGCGATCAAAGCACAAGCCGAAGGGGATGTCGGGGTCAAAGCCTTGCAAGCTTAGAGTCAGGACTCGCACGTAAAATACGACAATTGCTGCGACCGCGATTTCTGACAGAAAGCCCTTGAGGCATCGATCAAAGCGAGTTGAAACGCGCCGTCAGCCTTTCAGATTGCGAAAGCGACTGTTCCGGCGGCTAGGCGCGGGCGTTGGGAATAAATGCATCCCTCTCATACCGCGCTCAACTCGTAAAATAACGGATTATGTGATGAAAATTCACGTAACGCTCGAATTGAGCGAACAACTCCGCACGTTTGAACTTCAAGGCCGCTTGGGTTGGACTATGGCCCAGTTGGTCGCCGCCGGGGCAAAGGGATTTCGCGCAATCGACAATCCCTCGCCGCGTACATCCGCGTATGTTCATTCACTGCGCGAAATGGGGATACCGATTGAAACCGTCATGGAAGATCACGATGGACCATATCCCGGCAAACACGGAGTCAATTTTTTGACATGTGACGCGCGCGTCCGCTCTTTGGATACGTGGGCCTTTGATGGGACATAAATGCGCTCCAATCCCCTCTAACGCTGTCCGACGCCTTATGCGCAAGCATGGCTTGTCCGAACCTTCAGCGCGTTTCTATGTCTTGCACGCTTATGGTGCGGCCGCTCTGAATGGTTAGGAAAAGTAGAAAAACTGGCAAGCGGTCTGAGGATGGCCAGTATACCAACCTGCCTTATGCTATGCTTAAGTCTCCAGCTTGGCGGTCCCTATCAGGGGCCGCCGTCAAGGTATTGTTGGAGCTGCACACCCGATTCAATGGCGGGAACAATGGCAATGTGCGGCTATCCTTGGCGGAAGCGGCCAAGTCTCTGGGCCCGGGTAAAGCGACCGTGCAACGTGCTTTGACTGATTTGCAAGATCGAGGGTTCATCATCCTAACCGTTCTCGGCAATTGGTATCATCGCCGCGCACATGAATGGCAGTTGACCACAAAGCCAATGCAGACTCCGAGAGGCAAAATACCAGCCACCAACGACTGGCGGAAATGGTCGCAAAAAACAAAAGACGGACCGCCTCAGAACCACAAGACGCCCTGTTTGGCTCCATCTAAGAACCAGAAAACAGAGTCTCGGTCCAAATCAGAACCCGTCAGCCCGGTTTGCGGCCCTGCCATCGGTTCTGAAATGGAACACTAATACTTACCACTCCCATGAAGGATATGGCCCGTGACCAAGACAAAACACACAACAACCACAACGCAGACAATGAAGCGTGCCTTTCCAACGCTATCAAAAGACGAGAATGGTGCGTTCCAAGCCGAGGTCGAACCCGGTGCGCAATTTACGGCACTCATGGGGACACGTTCGCAAGAGGCCGCCAGCGGAATTTTCACGACCGCTATCACTGCTCTTGGTGTTTCCGCTGAACAGTTTTGTTCGATGGCGTCTGCCATGTTCGCGGAACTGGAACCAAATGATGCGATTGAGGCGATGTTAATTGCGCAAATGACTGCCACACATGTCGCCATGACCACCCTTGTCGAGCGCATGTCCTATCAGGAAAATTATCCTGTGCGGGAAAGTTATGAACGTTCAACAACACGCCTAAGCCGCACCTATCTCGCCCAAATGGACGCGCTCAAGAAATATCGCGC
>JBDWUA010000013.1:0-1580 GCA_039984715.1 Paracoccaceae bacterium
GCGTTTGAGATGGCGCAGTTTTGTGCGGGGTATCACCGGGACAAGAACCGTGTGATCACGGTGCTTGAGCTGCCGTTCTTGGGGGTTTCGAACCTTGAAGAAGAGATCGCAGTGTCCAAGGCGGTCTATGCGCATCCTGCAGCGACAGACGAGATGGCGCAGTGGAATGCGCGCTTGTTGATGACGTCACCGATGCCGCAATACAATCTTGTTGGCACGGGCGATCCGCGCGACACGTTGGCGTCGTTTGATGGGATGCGGGTGCGGGCCACAGGTGGTCTGGGCCAAGCGTTCGAAGCAGTGGGCGGTGTGCCGACATCGGTGACGGCGACCGAAGCGTATCAGGCGATGGAATCGGGTGTTGTGGACACGGTTGCCTTTGCGCAGCACGCGCATTTGTCGTTTGGAACGATCAATCAGGCGGATTGGTGGACGGCAAACCTAAACCCCGGCACGGTGAATTGCCCGGTGGTGGTGAACATCGATGCCTATGACAGCCTAAGCGATGCGCATAAGGCAGCGCTGGACAGTTCTGTGGATGAGGCGCTGGATCACTATCTGGCCAATTACGGCGAACTGCTCAAGCGTTGGGACAGTGTGCTGGCCGAAAAGGGTGTGCAGAAGGTCGAGATCGACGAGGGTGTGATCGCGGAATTCCGCACCAAGGCGGCGGATCCGATCCGCGAAGCCTGGATCAAGGACATGGAAGCCCAAGGCCTGCCGGGTCAGGATTTGTATGATCTGGTGGTCAAGGCGCTGGCGGATCACCGCAGCGGCAGCTGATCTTTGAGACGATTTGGGGGCGTCTTCGGATGCCCCTTTCTTCAATTGGCCGGTCTTAATTACGGGTCTTAATTGTGGGCCTCAATCGACTGGTTTTAAATGATTGGCCTCAAATGTTAGGCAATTGAAAATATAACCGAACTTCAGTAGCTTGAACGCCTTTCTTCTGGCGCGGGTGATGTGCGTGCCCGGTTTGGTTACGGTTTAGATAACGCGCGGATAGACTGTGAACCAGACGCATAAGATATCCGGATGAGACCAGATGAGGTATGTGGGTGGGTCACGCATCAGACCTAAAGCCGGGCCCTAAAACCGAATGCTAGAACCGGACGCTTAAACGGGCACACGAAAACCGGACGCTAAAACGGGCCCTAAAACCGAATGCTAGAACCGGACACTAAAACGGGGGAGAGACACGAAGATGGCAGGGACTGCAACCGTACTTGAAGATGCCAGTGTGCTGAGCAAGCTGGACCGGGGTTTGCGCCCGATTGAACGGGTCTTTGCGCTGGTCTCGGGGCTGGCGGTCTTTTCCTTGATGTTTCTGGCGGCCTATTCGGTCAGCGGGCGCAAGTTCTTTAACGCGCCCTTGGCCGGATATGTCGATTACATCGAAGCCGCGATGCCGTTGATTGCCTTTATGGGCGTGTCTTATGTGCAGCGCGAAGGCGGGCATATCCGCATGGACATTCTGGTGGGAGCGTTGCGGGGACGGCTGTTGTGGCTGTTCGAGCTGATCTCGGTTCTGTTGATCCTGGTGCTGATGGTGGCGCTGGTCTGGGGCAGCTGGTCGCATT